>NZ_CP050804.1:0-1200000 GCF_012563545.1 Arcanobacterium buesumense | reverse complement strand
TTACCGAGTGGTTGCAGCTCACTACTCGACTCGTGATAAAACACCGGACTTGACTCCTGACTTGTACGAGCTCGCACACAAATAAGGCGGTGTGGGTAGATGAAGCAAATCGAGTTGAAACCGCCTTCTAAAACCGAAATCGCTGATGTGCCTTACGGCACGGTGACTGGCAGGATTGTGTATGCGCATCCGGATGCGGAAGATTCTGGCGCAACACCAGACACGTACACGGTCACGGATTTACGTATCCGATTTGAGCCTACCGTGTCGATGGTGCGTGCGGGAGGAAAGGTGTATATCCCTGTACCTTTTGAGGTGGCTGTCGATAGTGAAGGCTATCTACTCGGTCATGATGATGATCGGAGCCTGACGATTCTTGCCACTGTCGGTGATGGTATCGAGCCCGCCGGTTGGGGGTATACGGTGACTGTGAATTATCCAGGCTGGATTCCATTCACTATCAGCGTGCCGAAAGGACAAACCGTTGATTTAGCCTCCGTTGTGCCGATTGACCGGCAGTCCGGTGTTGTCAAGGTTGTCGAGACTGAGACGGTTACGGGCGTGAAAACTGCTTTGGCGCGCGCTACTGAGTTGATGGCGCAGATCGGTAGCCTTGAGTCTCAAGTGCGCGCATCCACTGCAAAGGTTGACGAGAGTTTACAAGCAGTCAAAGCCGAGCATGTGAAGATTCAGCAGGCAACACAGGCTGGTGTTGAGCAGGTGACTGGCGCGGTAGCACCAGCCGTGGCTAAAGCTAAGCAAGCTGTGTCTGATCTTGGCGAGTCCGAGTTGGCGAAACTGGCGGGGCACGTTGTTAAGGCTGAGGATGCGTCTTCTAGCGCGTCAGCGTCGAAAGAAGCGTCTGCTGATTCTGCACAGCAAGCGCAACAGTCTGCATCGCAAGCTCAAAAGTCTGCATCGGCTGTCGAAGCGAACGTACGCAAGGTCGAAACTATTGCGGAATCAGTCTCATGGGACGACGACGTGCTCACGGTGGCTGGCAAGCAGTCTGGGCATTTGCGCGGTCCTCAGGGTCCTGCTGGTAGAGACGGGACGATGACTTTCGAGGAATTGTCACCGGAACAGCGAGCTTCACTGAAAGGTGAGCGTGGAGAGCCTGGCCCGCAAGGTGTACGGGGCGAGCGCGGACCAGCTGGCCCGCAAGGACTTCAAGGAGCCCCTGGCCCTGCTGGTCCTGCTGGTGAACCAGGCAAGCCTGGCCCCACTGGTAAGCCGGGCGAAAATATCGTCAATCAGCGGAGCAGTTCGCCGGTGAAAATCTGGATCGGCACACAATCACAATACGAAAGCGTGTATTACAAAGATGCTTCGACGCTTTATCTGATTGAGAAGTGAGCTTATGGAGTTAAGGAAAGCGTTTTTTGGTAGCCGTGAAATAACGAAAGCTTATTTCGGTAGCAAACTGATTTTTGGCAAAACCGTACACGTTGAAGGCTCTGCCGATGGCACATATTGGGATAGCGCGACGGTAATTTACGTTAATTTCTTGAAAATAGGCGAGCGTCCTTTATGGCTCGAAGTCACTTCTATAAAAATTTATAGTCAGGAATACAACTGTACTGCTGAGCCTGGTGACTGGAACTCGATTAAGTTAACACTGGATCGTAAGCTTGGGCAGAAAGTGGCAACTGGAACGAAAATTATCGGATACAAGTAACACAACACCCCCACCACGCATGGTGGGGGTTTTTATACCCATCTTCACTTCCCTCACCACACATGGTGTGGGCTTTTTTATACCCAATTTTCAAGGAGGAATAAATGAATACAGAAGAAATCCGTGCGCTCACAGAGCCACGCCTAGTCCACGAAAACAACACCGGCGATAACACGCCAGACGACGTAGCAGAAATCGAGGAGATCACTTATGACAACGCCAACTAACACACTACGCATCGCATCTGCTGAGCTGGGTTATTCACGCTGGAATGACCCGGCCACCGGTACAAAATACGGCCGTGATTACGCTACACGACATGGAGCAGCATTCGGCGCCAGCGGCGTTCCGTACTGTGCCATGTTTGTGACGTGGGTTTTACGTGCGGCTGGCGTGGAGTATCCCGGCGGTGACTTCGCTTATTGCCCGTACGGTATTAATAACGCGATACACGCGGGCAGGTCAGTCCCAGTACGTTCAGCACAGCCCGGCGACGTGGTCTTTTTTGATTGGGACGGCGACGGCGTGGCCGATCACGTTGGTTTCGTTGAAGTCAATCGCGGCTCATGGCTCCAAACCATTGAGGGTAATACTTCTGCGGGTTCGCGCGGTTCACAGTCTAACGGTGGTGGCGTGTATCGGCGTGCACGCGGCTGGGAATCAGTTATCGCCGTGACCCGCCCATACTACGGTGGCGCGGCGGTTGCTGAAGCCCGTTCTACCGGCTACCAGACCATTCCCGATGGCTGGTGGGGTGAAAACACCACACGTGATCTCCAACGCTACTTCGGCACGCCAGTCGACGGTGTCGTTTCCTCACAGTACGCGCCGAACCAAGCGTTCTTGGCCGCCTGCACTTCCGGCTGGGAATGGCGTGGCGACGACGCGGAAGGCTCACAACTCATCTCGAAGTTCCAAGCACACATCGGCACTACACCGGATGGATTCTTCGGGCGAAACGATGTGAACACGCTGGAAGCACGCTACGGCTATCAACCGGACGGCTACCTCGGTGGGCCATCAAACACGGTCGCCGCTATGCAACGCCGCCTCAACCAAAACGGAACTATCTAAGGAGTGAAAGATGAAGACCTACAACAAGACTTGGGTTGCTGGCGCGTTTGAGCGTGCCATCAAGACTGCCGCTCAGACCATGATCGCAATGATCACCACCGGCTCGGTGCTCTGGGAAATCAACTGGGGCGCGACGCTCGGCGTCGCCGCCACAGCCACCTTGCTCTCGGTGTTAACGTCAATTGCTGATCCGATGGCTACCGATAAGGGTTCAAAGTCTGGTAAGCATGCGATGCGCGAAGGCGGTGGCAATGAATGAACTCGCCGCGAATCATCCAATGCTCTTAGGCCTCGGCCAATTCCTCGCCATTCTAGGATTCATCGGCGCGAGTGCCTGGTCTAACTACAAAAACATGAGGGAAAGCCGGAAAACGTCGCGTAAGCTCGCAGAAATGCAAGAGCAGACGAAAGAACTGAAAAACAATCACGGCTCGTCTTTACGTGATGTTGCTGACCGCATCGAATTAAAGCTCAGCGAACACGACGGCATGATGAAGCAATTCCAGCTCACACAAAACCACACAAACGACGTTGTGAAGTCTGTGAGCCACCAAGTAGGGGAAGTCCGCAGGGATCTTTCCAATCACGCTGAGCGGATCACGAATGTTGAGCGTTCAGCGGGCCGGAATCGTGAATCTATCGAGCGTGTGACTGCACGCTTTGACGCTTTGAACGATGAACTCCATTAAAAATAAGCCCCGTATTCTCCAGCGTGGAGGGGACGGGGCTTATTTTTGTTTTTAGCAGTCGAGGCAGTCGAACATTGCTTCGAACTGTGCTTCGCTGTAGGAGTATTCGTCGTTTGTTGAGGCTTCGACGGTTGAGTCCGCGATTTCGTCTTTGAGTAGATCAATGACGGTTGAGGCTTCACGGGTGGTGAGGTCTTCGATGTCGTCGATGAGGATGTGTGCGTCATAGGCGAGTTTGCGCATTGTTGCGTATCCGGTGCGGGCTGCGAGTGATTCGATGTATTTGATTTGTGCTTCGGTTGCGTATCGCATTTTGGCTCCTTTTGTTTTGGAGGCTTTGCCTCTCTTTGCCTTACACTTATAGTGTACTGCATTCAGAATGCGGACGCAAGCTGAACATCAATCACATCCATGTGATACGTATCACTTCTCGATAGGCGCGTAAGACACACGCACCTCATACCCAGACGACTCCAAAGCAACAGCCATCAAACCAACCTGCGCAGTATGCTGATTCCATCCCATGCCAGGATGAGCCTTCTCCAAAGACTGCGGCGTGGCAAAAATCGTCAAATCAACCGCATCCGGCTCGATACTTTCCTCGGCTAAATCGTCCAGCTCATTGAGTGCAGCGTCGATTTTAAACATCATCCGCGTCCAAAGCCCCTCGACATGCTCGGCGACAACGTCCGGGATTTCCCAGATACCGCGCTCCCACCGTTGAACCGCTTCACGATCCGCCTTCGGCCACGCCGCCTGCATCTCAGAAATAAATTCAGCCATCGAATATCCGAGAGCCATTCGCACCAAACGCATTTTCGCACCAGTCATAACTCCTACTTTCCATCAACCCAAGATTTATCAACAGTTTCACACGCAATTATCTGCGCTCGACGCATCGCCTGGAACTCACCATCTGGCACATCATCCGGCGCGCTCCTGCCGATTACCACCGTATCGTACGCCGCGGCATCGAGAATGAAATTCTTTATCTCGGCGCGGAACTCATCCCAGCGGGCGTTGAGCCATTCTTCAAAATAAAACGGTAGCGTTTCGTTTTCGCCTCGCATCCAGCCCGCGACCGTACGAACCCCCTTGCCAAGCTCTGCGGCTATATCCGCATATTCGATGCCCATAATACTAATGAGCGTGTGGGCTGTTTTGTGATCCATCTGCGCTCCTTGTTAGTTTGTCCCGTTGAAGATTGCGATAATATCGAAAAGATCGGTTAAATTTTCTGTGTACCCCTGTTGTAAGGCTTCGTAGAAACTGATTCCAGTTTTCCCCTTGTGCTCCTTACGGAGTTCGAGTTCCTCACGGATTGTTTCGGCGCTGTAGTAGTTTGTTTGATTGTAGAATTTTGAGGTGTGGTGCCATTCGTCTGCAACGATGATACCTAGCTTGATAAGGTACTTAACGAACTTCACCGATTCTTCGATACCGTTTTCAGTGAGCCAAGTCTTCGTGATTTTCGATAGGGTGACTAGTCCCGCTTCTTCAGCGGCGATTGCGTTGTTTGACTTTGAATATCCGTTGTAGCCTGCCATTTTGTTTTCCTTTCCTACGGGGGCTTTGCCTCTCCTTGGCTTGTAACTAAAGTCTATCGCATTTGAAATGCAGACGCAAGCCGAAAATGAAAATTAGTCGAACTAATTTTTACGGTAGGTTTTCCTTATACCTTTCCCTCCGGTACACAATTTCTGGTACTCTTTTTTTTGTGTACCGGTACACAGGACACGCCGATTTTAACCAGTTTTAACACAGGCTTGAAGATCGGGGTGCATCTTGAGTATTTATTGGTATATCAACGAAAAACAGTGGAAAAGCAATAGATATTCTTTCTCGTTTTGAAGGGTTCAAGTCCCTCCTCGCGCACAGAAAAGATCCCACATCATGACGATGTGGGATCTTTTCTATGTTGTCGGCCGGTTGTGCAATAGTGCTTGCATAGTGTCATTTATGGTGTCATAATGACACTATGCAACGAAACAAGTCACTCACCCGAACAATTTCTTTCCCAGATACGAGCTACGAGTATTTAGCGCATGAACTCCAAGCAGCTACCGCATTGGCTTCACCGGAAATCCAGGAGGCAGTACCTGCGTTGGTTCGTGCATTACGTCCAGCTGTTAAACAGATGCAATCTCAAATTCTACTTAATCTCATTGAAGAGCTACAGGATGCGGGGATAGCGCATGGGCTGTATGTGAAAACAGCTTCAGATGGGCTCGAGCTAGCCTTCGAAGAACCAGTAGCTCTACCAGATAATGACGAAAATCTTGTGCGAATCACATTACGTATCCCAGAAACTACTCGAGATGCCATCACCGCAGAGATTTCCGATTCGGCGTTATCAATGAATTCCTGGATAGTTGCGGCTACCCGTGAAAAACTCGCGCGGCGTCATGTAAGTACCAATATGTCACGTCGGATAACCGGCTGGTCGATGTAATCGCGTGTCTACATCGCTGTAGACATGTCAACCATAAGAAAATATCGCATTGAAGGAGAGCCTCATGCAAACATTTATTTCGCTACGTAGCTTTGATATCGACATTCGACTAAATCAATCGCTTACCGAACCACGCATTGAGCTGCCCGCCGATGCACCTCATGTTTATCTAGATATTGTCGGTTCTACCGTGCGAATTGATGAGCCAAAACCAGCCCGTCATTCTGGAGGGTTGCAGCCAAACTTTATTGGACATCATGATGAACCAATCATCCTCACGCTCCCAAGTGAGATCACCGGCGGAGAAATTACCTGTAGTGCCGGATCTGTCTCCTTGGCAGTTCCCGCTTCACGTCTGAAAATCAAGGTTGGCGCCGGCGATATCTTCGCCGAAAAGGTTACAGATTCTTCTATTAAGTCCGGCGCCGGAACCATCAAGATTGGTCAGCTAGACGGTTCAGAAGTGAAGAACGGAGCGGGTTCGATCGACATCGAACGGCTCACAACAGCAGGTGAATCTTCCTTAAAGTCGGGCGCAGGTGACATCGTCGTAGCAACAATTGTTGGTGCTCAGACAGCACAAAAGGTAACAATGAAAACAGGTGTCGGAAGTATCCGTGCTGGCATTGCCCAAGGCACTGCTACCTATCTAGATCTCAAATCCGGATTAGGGAAAGTTACGAGTGAACTTGCGCAAACTGAAGCTCCTAGTGGAGATGTCCACAAGGTACGCATTGAAGGGAAAGCTGGAACCGGCGCGATAGAAATCGTCCGAGCAGTTAATCAATGACGCGTGTTATAGCTCGTCAATAGCTTTCTCGAGTCGCTGGATTTTTCCAGTCATTTCACCAGTGTAACCGGGGCGGATATCGGCTTTGATAACGAGAGAGATGCGTGACCCGAACGGTTCTACTGCTTGGGTTGCCCGTTTGACGACGTCGAATACGTCGTCCCATTCGCCTTCGATTTCAGTGAACATACTGGAGGTGTGGTTGGGGAGGCCGGACTCGCGGACAATCTTAACGGCGGCGGCAACTGCGTCGTGTACTGAGCCGTCTGCGCGTCCGGTTCCTTCTGGAGAAACTGAAAAAGCGACAATCATGATTCATCCTTTGTTCGAGGTTAGCGGCTAGAGGTTAGCGGCTAGAGGTTAGTGGCTAGAGACGAGATAGTTCGATTTTATCGCCGAGTGGCCGAAGAATGCCAAGCAGTTGTTGGCGCAATGGACGTGCGGCAATGGTTAAATCGCGCTGACGCTCGATGTATTCGGCTTTGCCGGCAGCAGTTTCGATGCGGATTGGATCGAGCCCGAGCGAGGAGCAGTCATACGGTGAGGCTGCCATGTCGATGGTGCGAGCGCGCATTGCCAGGTCAAAAGCAGAGATTAACAGTTCGCCGGGAATAATCGGTCCGAGCTGGATACATGCACGCAAAATATCCATCGAGACGTGGATGCATCCGGGCTGTTCGTTCTCGAACACGGTTTCGTACGTAGGCTGAACCCTGTTCAGTGCAACAGCATCAGGCATGAAGAATTGGAACGCGTCGAAATGGGTACAGCGAATGTGGGCTTGTTCGACGAGTCGGTTGGTCTCTTCTGCGCCGAGTCGCAAGGGGAGAGCATGTCGGGTCTCGTCAGCCCGATACACCATTGCCCATTCATGCCAGCCCAGGCATCCGAAAGTTGCTTCGCGGGTGAGAAGGATTTCGTGGAGTTGGGTCAGATGTTTGATTCCGTGGGCACGGTGGTCGAGGAATTCGTTGTTGACGACGACGATCTCACCGTCGTCGGTTTGTCGCACGTCGTGCCAAGGCAGGGATGCGTGGTGACGCCACCAGGCCAACGGGTCCTCAAGACTGGCGCTAGTCGGATTCCACGGTTTTGGCTCTGCGCTTCCCGGCGAAACTGGTGGTTTGAGTAAAGCGTATGGTTCGCCGTCGTCGGCAAAACCAGGATGCCAGACTGCCAACCGTCCCGGACGCATCGGATAATACTCCCACAAGAAATCTTCTAGAGCATTTTTCTCTCCGCGTTGGCGGCGTTCAACCCGCCCACGTGAGCGTCGAGAGGCCTGAGCAAAGTGAACCCGGGCACGCGGCCACCAAATTTCTGGAGAAAGAACATACATAAGACTATTTTGGCATAGTCTTAAGATATGAAAATTGCACGTTTATCAATGTCACAAGGACCACGCTTCGCCGTCGTCGATGAAGAAACCGGAAACTACCATGTGATCGCTGGCGATCCCATGTACTCAGGAATCGAACCAACTGGAGAAATCGTTGCCGCAGATGAGGCCAATCTCGTCTCGCCGATTATTCCACGCTCAAAGGTCGTTGGCTTAGGTGGAACCTACCATCAAGAAGGACAACCAGAACCAGATATAACGAAAGCTCCGGTGACGTTCCTCAAGCCCAACACAGCCGTCGTTGGTCCGAATGTTCCGATCGCTGAGCCAAGTTTCGCCACTGACCTCCACCACGAAGCCGAGCTAGCGATTATTATTTCCCGCCTGTGTAAGGATGTTCCGGAAGAACGCGTTGCCGATGTTATTTTCGGATACACCGTCGCTAATGATGTGACCGATGTTTCTACCGCAAAAACCGACCCACAATGGGCGCGCGCGAAAGGTTTCGATACGTCCTGCCCGATTGGCCCGGTGATTGTTACCGATCTTGACACCTCTGATTTAACTATTCGCCTGACGATCAACGGCGAAGTTGTTCAGGACGGTTCGACGTCGGCAATGGCCTACACGATTCCTCAAATCGTCTCTTACGTCTCATCTTGCTTCACATTGCTACCGGGGGACATCATCCTTACCGGTGCGGTAGCCCCTGGAATTCCGGGTGGGCCGGGAGCTGAAGTTGAAGCATATGTTGAGGGCATTGGCACACTACGCAACCCGGTTGTGGCAGACTAACGCGAAACGGCGGTAAACTTTACTTATCATGACTACTTCAATTCCAGCGGATAAGATCCGCGTACGTTTTTGTCCTTCACCCACCGGCACCCCACACGTTGGAATGGTGCGTACTTGCCTATTTAACTGGGCCTATGCGCGCCATGTTGGTGGTACATTCGTTTTCCGTATCGAAGATACTGATGCGGCACGTGACTCCGAAGAGTCCTACCAACAGATTCTTGATTCCCTGAACTGGCTTGGCCTTGACTGGGATGAAGGAATTGAAGTTGGTGGCCCGCATGAGCCGTATCGTCAATCCCAGCGCATGGATATTTACGCAGATGTGGCCAAGAAGCTTCTCGAAGCTGGCTACGCCTACGAGTCATTTTCCACGCCGGAAGAAGTTGAAGCGCGGCACAAGGCTAAGGGAGAAGATCCTAAGCTTGGCTACGATGGCTTCGATCGTGATTTGACTGAAGAACAGAAGGCTGCTTACCGTGCCGAGGGCCGTCAGCCGGTATTGCGTATGCGTATGCCTGATGAAGACATCACGTTTACCGATTTGGTGCGCGGTGAGATTACCTTCAAGTCTGGTTCGGTGCCAGATTATGTGATTATGCGTGGAAACGGCCAGCCGTTGTACACGTTGACGAACCCGGTTGACGATGCACTCATGGAGATTACCCACGTGCTGCGTGGCGAGGATTTGTTATCGTCAACTCCGCGTCAGATTATTCTCTACCGTGCTCTTGTTGAACTAGGTATTGCGAAGTACACCCCGCACTTTGGCCATTTGCCTTATGTGATGGGTGAGGGTAATAAGAAGCTGTCGAAGCGTGACCCTGAGTCGAATCTTTTGCTTCATCGTGAGCGCGGCATGATTCCGGAAGGTTTGTTGAACTATCTAGGCCTGTTGGGTTGGTCGATTGCGCCAGATAATGACTTGTTCACTAAAGATGAGCTTGTTGCGGCCTTCGATATTGAGGACGTTAATCCGAATCCGGCACGTTTTGATGATAAGAAGTGTGTGGCGATTAATGCTGAGCACATTCGTCGCCTTGACCCAGCTGATTTGCGTAACCGGTTGGTTCCTTACCTGCATTCAGCTGGCGTGTTGGCTGTTGATAAGTTTGAGGATGCCGACGCTGAAACCCAGCGTTTGCTCGATGGGGCAGCGCCGCTTGTTCAGACGCGTATCCAGCTTCTCGGTGAAGCAGCTGCGTTGATGGGCTTCTTGTTCCGTTCTGCTGATGAGCTGGAATATAACGAAAAGGCAGTAGGGAAGTTGCGTGACTCGGCTCCTGAAGTGTTGGATGCGGCTATCGCTGCATTTGCTGAGTTGAGCGATGCAGAATTTACTGTTGAAGGTGTTAAGGCAGCGGTGGATGAGAAGATCGTGGCTGGTATGGAAATCAAGCCGCGCTTCGCATTCGCTCCATTGTTTGTTGCTATGACGGGAACGAATGTCTCCTTGCCGGTTGTTGATTCGATCGTTTTAATGGGCAAGGAAGAGACATTGAAGCGTCTGCGCCGGTTCCGCGCCACGTTTAACTGAGTCGCTGCTTTTATTTATGTAAAAACAAGCCAGAGAGGGACGATTGTTCGTTTCTCTCTGGCTTGTTTGGTATTTCTTGACGGCGTGAGCGTGATAACGCTCACGAGCCGGTAATTTGCGTATCTTTGTATCGGTGCGTAAACTAAATATTCGTTGCAGACCGAAAAGTCGCACGCCAAACTTTGGGGTATGGTGTAATTGGCAGCACGAGTGATTCTGGTTCATTTAGTCTAGGTTCGAGTCCTGGTACCCCAGCGAAACATCAATTTATTGATGTGTCCTTGCCCCGTTCGTCTAGCGGCCTAGGACGTCGCCCTCTCACGGCGGTAACACCGGTTCAAATCCGGTACGGGGTACCATAACTTACGTACAACTGATATTTGTCAGTGGTGCTGTGGGTTAGTAGCGTTTGATGGAAACATCAGGTAGGCCCCGTTCGTCTAGCGGCCTAGGACGTCGCCCTCTCACGGCGGTAACACCGGTTCAAATCCGGTACGGGGTACGGATAAGTCCGAGCAATATTTGCTCGGACTTTTTGCGTAAGTAGGGTAATAACGTACCGAATCCTGAGATTTTGCGCCAAAAAGAAGTTTTCAGGCTCTTCGGATTTTGGTGGGGTTAGGGGAAGATTGTGTTGAGGAGTCGCTAGTTGGGTTTGCCGGTTCTTCGCGTTTTAGCGGGGTGAAACGTTGTTACTCGGTGGGTTTACAGGCCTAGTATCAAGTGCTGGTGTAGTGATTTTAAAGTTAGTAGCTGTGTTTTCGTTGCCGTTAATGTGGCGGTGATGAGATTTTTAGTGGCCCGGAATAACTATACAAAAGTAAGCAACATACATTGTCTTTGTTAACCCGTTGTTGTTAGTGCGAGGAACACTCGATGATAGAAAATGCCTTGTGATCTTCTCACTGGTAAACAGGTTACACGAAGATATTATGCAGCAGTCTCCAGTTAGGTTTACCGGCATACAGTAATGCACGAATGCGATAGTTGTTGAAATTCGTGAACCCAAATCCGATACGTTTAATACGTTTGATGAGATTGTTTAACGCCTCGGTGATGGAATTAGAAAGATGCGTTTGATGATACGCCAAGATTTGAAGCTGCCATCGTTGTAGCGTGCGTCCTAGCTGCTGAATTTCTGGGGGCATAGCCACATCCAGGCATGTTTGTATCAATTCTGCAAGCATGGTGGTCGCAACACCAAGATCTGTTTGCTGATAAAACTCTCGTAAGCGTTCTTTTATCCGATACGCAATCGCTACTTCAGCGTGAGGATCTCCTAACACAAGCATGCTTTCTAGACGCTGGACCATTGCTGGCAGTAGTTTTTCACTACCATATGTCAGTAAACGCCGAATCTTGTATAAAGGATCTTTTTTATGCCCACGGTGTCCCAAGGTCTGATTTTGTACGCGTCTACGTACAGTATCTAACACACGATTGGCTAACGTAATCACATGGAAATGATCAGCTATTTGAGTTGCCTGAGGTAATACCACGTTATACACAGCACGGTATGTTGGGCTCATGTCTAAAGTGGCATAACGGATTCGTGCTTTCCAAGCGTTGGGCTGGTCTTTTAAATAGCGGGCTACGTCTATGTAGTTACAGCTTGGGATAATATCAATGATTTGATGATGCTCGACGTCACATACCGTAGTGACATAACTTGTGCGGTGTCCTTGTATGCGAACGAAACTTGTTTCATCAAGCCCGATTGCGTGAGTCTTGTTTAAACGCTTACGGTCTGCTTGTAGTAACACTTGACCATACATAGTTACTGCATCATTGACTGTGTGCCAAGAACAACCAAGTTCAGCTGCGACTTCGCTAATTGTTCGTCCCACGCCTACTTGCCGGGTCGCCCATTTACTTGCCCTGGTAGTCATCTGGCAACGTTGAGCAGCAATACGTTTATCTTGACTTGTCCATGAACCAACATCACATGCAACGTTTGGACAATACAAGCGGTGCTTACGCCATAACAAGCTCATAGACCGACCATAGACAGGTAAATCTATATACCGCACTCTTGGCCTTTCTTTAACGCGTGCAAGACTTTCACAACGTGGGCATGTTGGTCTCTTAAGGACTTGTTCAATTTCGATTTCCTGTTGAGAGCCATGACGGTGATACGCCAAGACGCGAATATCTTTCAAACTCACAAGCCGAGCAAGAATTACGGTAGGATCATAAGCGGTGAAGGTACGTTCAAGTTTTTGATTCACACTCTAAGCATGAACTACCTTCACCACTTCTGCATCTCCACACCCCGCTAAAACACGAAGAGCCGGTTTGCCTGCGTAGAGGAGGCATCTGGTGTGGTAGTTGGTGAAGTTGGTAAATCCGTAGCCGATTCTTTTGATGCGTTTGATGAGGTTGTTCATGGCTTCGGTGATCGAGTTCGATAGGCGGGCGTGGTGGTAGGCCAGGATCTGGTTATACCAGTTTTTGAGTGTTCGGCTAAGTTGTTGGATTTCTTGGGGCATGAAGTCTTGGCTAGTGTGGTTGATGAGTTCATCAAGCACGGTTTGAGTGGTGGTGATGTCGGGTGTAGAAATTTCGTAGGCGTGTCTTTGACACAGTAAGCGATAACGACTTCACCATAGAGGTCTCCTAGGCGTAAAAGTGATTCGATCCGATGTTTTGTTTTATCGGTGAGTTTTTCTTGTCCGTAGACAAGTTGGCGTCTTATACGGTAAAGCGGGTCGGTTTTTCGTCCGCGGTGTCCAAGTGTTTGTTGTTGAACACGCCGGCGTACACGATCAAGGGCTCGGTTAGCTAATGTGATGACCTGGAAGTGGTCAGCAACTTGGGTAGCGTGTGGTGTGATCACGTTGAAAACAGCCCGGTAGGTCGGGCTCATATCGAGTGTGGCATAGCTGATTTTTTGTTTCCAATAGGTAGGGAAGCGGTGAAGGAAACGGGCAACCTCAACATAGCTACGGCTTGGAATAATATCAATGGTCTGGTGGTTGGCTACATCGCATAGCGTGGTCACATATTGGGTAGGGCGTTTGTTCAGACGAACGAAACTTGTCTCGTCAAGACCCAATCGCACTAGTTTGAGATAAACGTTTACGATCAGCATCAAGTAAGGCCTGCCCGTAGATAGTCACGGAGTGGTTAATCGTGTGCCAATCACAGCCCAGCTCGCCAGCGACTTCACTTATTGTTCGTCCCATTCCTACTTGCCTGGTCGCCCATTTAGCTGCCCTGGTCGTTAACCGACAATGTCTACTAGCAATGCGTTTGTCCTGGCTAGTCCATGAACCCATAGCACAATCATTGCTAGGACAATACCAGCGGTGTTTACGACAGATCAGACTCATGGGACGTCCATAAACGGGCAGATCGATATAAGGAACTCGTGGCCTATCCTTGACTCGTGCCCGTACCTTGCATCGAAAACATAGCACGGTATCAAGATCTTGCTCGATCTCGATTGATTGGTGTGGTCCGTGACGATGATAAGCCACAGGCACAACATCTTTTAAAATCAGCAAACGAGCCACGATTACGTTAGGATCAGAACTGGTGAAGATAGTTTCAGGTTTTTTGCTCACGCTCTAAGCATGAACTATCTTCACCACTTTCACATCCTCACACCCCGCCAAAATCCGAAGAGCCAGTTTTCACTTGACTCGCGGGGGGGGTGCTACTCTCATCTTGGAATGCAGAGTATCATACTTAGAAGGGTGGATAATATGTCGGGAAATATTCAAAATGCGACTGATTTTCAATTGGCTCCTGGAGAACAAGCTGTATATGGAGATAAGTTTTTGACTTCCCTCTTCACTCCCTATATGCCGACTCAACTAATGTGTTCGACCACACGTTTCGTTTATAAGGCTCCCAATGCGATCTTGGGTCTTATCCCGCTTGGTGGGGATCAATCTATTATGCCAATTGCTAATATCGCTGCAGTAAATACTTCACAAAAGCTATATATCGGTCGCGCATTCGCAGGGGGATTAGCTTTTATCATTGGACTTGCTAGTCTATCGGCACCAGCTTTTGGTGCGCTACTGATGTTATTCGGGGCAGCGTTGCTTCTTACCTGCTTCCCTGCAGTACTCCAAGTTCAAAATCCTGCAGGCGGAAAAGTTGAAATTGCTGTTTCGTTTGTCGATCAAGCGAAACTCAAAAAGTTTGCCACAGAGCTTCAAAACCGAGTATTTGCGGATCAAGCTCAGGTGCGTCATGATCAAGCTCAGGACATGCGCGCTCAGCAAGCAATGCTTGCTCAACTGACATTACAACAGCAGATGATGGCTAACCAAAACGCACAAAATCTCGCACAGCAAAATCAGCAGAATCCGCCAGCGCCGCAGATGTGATCTGAAAGTTTGAAACGCCCTTAGTTAGGCAACCTTTGTAGCCGTGACTAACTGGCTCTTCGGATTTTGGCGGGGTGTGAGGATGTGAAAGTGGTGAAGATAGTTCATGCTTAGAGCGTGAGCAAAAAACCTGAAACTATCTTCACCAGTTCTGATCCTAACGTAATCGTGGCTCGTTTGCTGATTTTAAAAGATGTTGTGCCTGTGGCTTATCATCGTCACGGACCACACCAATCAATCGAGATCGAGCAAGATCTTGATACCGTGCTATGTTTTCGATGCAAGGTACGGGCACGAGTCAAGGATAGGCCACGAGTTCCTTATATCGATCTGCCCGTTTATGGACGTCCCATGAGTCTGATCTGTCGTAAACACCGCTGGTATTGTCCTAGCAATGATTGTGCTATGGGTTCATGGACTAGCCAGGACAAACGCATTGCTAGTAGACATTGTCGGTTAACGACCAGGGCAGCTAAATGGGCGACCAGGCAAGTAGGAATGGGACGAACAATAAGTGAAGTCGCTGGCGAGCTGGGCTGTGATTGGCACACGATTAACCACTCCGTGACTATCTACGGGCAGGCCTTACTTGATGCTGATCGTAAACGTTTATCTCAAACTAGTGCGATTGGGTCTTGACGAGACAAGTTTCGTTCGTCTGAACAAACGCCCTACCCAATATGTGACCACGCTATGCGATGTAGCCAACCACCAGACCATTGATATTATTCCAAGCCGTAGCTATGTTGAGGTTGCCCGTTTCCTTCACCGCTTCCCTACCTATTGGAAACAAAAAATCAGCTATGCCACACTCGATATGAGCCCGACCTACCGGGCTGTTTTCAACGTGATCACACCACACGCTACCCAAGTTGCTGACCACTTCCAGGTCATCACATTAGCTAACCGAGCCCTTGATCGTGTACGCCGGCGTGTTCAACAACAAACACTTGGACACCGCGGACGAAAAACCGACCCGCTTTACCGTATAAGACGCCAACTTGTCTACGGACAAGAAAAACTCACCGATAAAACAAAACATCGGATCGAATCACTTTTACGCCTAGGAGACCTCTATGGTGAAGTCGTTATCGCTTACTGTGTCAAAGACACGCCTACGAAATTTCTACACCCGACATCACCACCACTCAAACCGTGCTTGATGAACTCATCAACCACACTAGCCAAGACTTCATGCCCCAAGAAATCCAACAACTTAGCCGAACACTCAAAAACTGGTATAACCAGATCCTGGCCTACCACCACGCCCGCCTATCGAACTCGATCACCGAAGCCATGAACAACCTCATCAAACGCATCAAAAGAATCGGCTACGGATTTACCAACTTCACCAACTACCACACCAGATGCCTCCTCTACGCAGGCAAACCCAACTAGCGACTCCTCAACACAATCTTCCCCTAACCCCACCAAAATCCGAAGAGCCGTTTTTGCAACGATTCCGTGTGCGCCGGTGCGTTAACTTTGTCAACTGCACGTTGTTATATGAAACTTGTCCGATATTCAGTGTTCGTTTAATGATCTATGATACGATTAAGTTGATATGTACGAATAATAGCATCTAAAGGACTATATTAGCTGTCAAACCTTAAAGGATGCCGAATATTTTCAACTTTATTTATGTTGACACTTTGGCTTGTGCTGTCAATGTTTTAGGGTCATTATTAAGTCATGGCACGAGTCATAGATTCTGAGGGGGATCGAAGAATTAGTGATTCGCCCAAAAATACATAAGTATATAGATGCACTTGAGACCTGCGCTTTCGTGTATCTCTAAGTAGGAAAGATAGAGCAATGAAAAAGACAATTATTGCATTCTTAGTTCTTCTTCTCAGCGTTGCTCTACCAGCAAGTAGTGCGACTGCAGCAACTAACGCGCAAGATACACCTCCGGCTAATAGTCGAGCTATTTACGCTATTGCACATCGAGTTTTAACTACGCAAAGTGTAGATGATGCAATTGCTGTTGGAGCCAACGCTATGGAAATCGATTTCACCGCGTGGCGGCGAGGCTGGTGGGCCGATCATGACGGGCTACCAACAAGTGCCGGTGACCGTGCAGAAACTATTTTGAAGCACATCGCTGATAAGCGCAAAGAAGGTGCGAATATTTCATTCGTCTGGTTCGATATCAAGAATCCAGATCATTGTCCAAATCAAAGTAGCGTCTGCTCAATTACCGCATTACGGGACTTGTCGCGGAAGTACCTTGAACCTGCGGGTGTGCGCGCTCTTTATGGATTCTACAAGACTGTAGGCGGTGTAGGCTGGAACACAATCATCAACGACTTGCACGATAGTGAAGCTGTTGCGTTGTCCGGTCCAACGGACAACGTTCTGAGTGACTTCTCCAAAGCCGGAGACAAGATCCTTACTAAGCAAAAGATTGCGGATTACGGATACTACAATATCAACCAAGGATTTGGCACGTGCGAATCTTACGCCAATACAACATGTGATCAGCTTCGGAAATCAAGCGAAGCCCGCGCTCGTGGCGCACTAGGTAAGACATTTGGTTGGACAATTGCTACTGGACAAGACTGGAACGTTGATGCTCTTCTGGGTAAGGCTCACGTAGATGGTATGATATTCGGCTTCAAGGCAACGTACTTCTATCGTCACCCGAATACCATTAACGCCTTTAACTCCATCAAGAACTGGGTAGATAAGCACTCTGCTACTCATCACATGGCAACTAATGCAGACCGTCCGTGGTAGGCATTAATTGAAATTAAATGAGGGCTCCGGCAGATTTTCTGCCGGAGCCCTCATGATGTTTACTCAGCTAAGCCACGCCGTTCCAGGAGAGCTTCCGGACGCGGCTCACGTCCACGGATGTCCTTAAAGGACTCCATAGGCGGACGAGAAGAACCACGCGATAAGAGTTTTTCACGTAACTCCATCCCAGCTTCACGAGTGAAGCCGCCATTGGTCTTTTCCCGGAACCATTGCTCGATATCTGCAACTAAAACCTCGGCCCACATATACGAGTAATAGCCGGCATCATATCCACCACCAAAGGTATGTGTGAAATAGGTTGACCGATACCGCGGAGGAACTAACGGACAAGAAACGCCAAACTTTTCTAACGCGGATTCTTCAAACGCTGCCACATCACTTGGAATCTCATCAACACCGAGTAAATGCCAAGCCTGATCCACCAGTGCCGCCTTTGTGAACTCAGTAGTTGCAAAAGCTTGACCAAACGTCTTGGAAGCGGACAAGGCCTCCACGAGTTCGGACGGCATGATTTCACCAGTCTTATGATGGCGTGCATAGTTAGCCAAGACCTCTGGGTGGTAAGCCCACATTTCGTTCAATTGCGAAGGGAACTCAACAAAATCGCGCGGCACATTCGTCCCTGCTGAGGACCGATACCGGGTCTGCGTGAGTAATCCATGAAGAGCGTGGCCAAATTCGTGGAAAACAGTTTCAACGTTGTCCCAGGTTAATAAACATAACTCGCCGTCGGCAGGTTCTGGGAAATTGCAGTTGTTGAGAATGACGGGTTTGGTCCCATCAATCTCGCATCCGGTAATCACCGAATGCATCCATGCGCCGCCCTTTTTGCCAGGGCGACGGAAAAAGTCCGCTTGGAAAAGACCAAGTGTGGTGCCGTCCTCATCTTTTACTTCCCAAGTTTTCATTGACGGAACGTAACCAGCAAGGTCTGGCCGAGGCTCAAATGAGATACTGTAGAGTCGGTTTGCGGCGAAGAATATGCCGTTTTCAACCACATTCGTTAGCTCAAGATACGGCATAATTTTGGCTTCCTCAACGCCTTGCTGCGCGCGTAACTGCTCCTCGTAGAAAGTCCAGTCACCGGCTTCAATGCCATCAGCATCTGGATCTTTTTCAGCCAACTCAACCAAGTTTTCGTAGTCACGGTCAACCGCTGCGACAGCCTTATGTGCAACGGATGTTAACAGGTTGAGAACCGCATCTGAATCTCCAGCCATTTCGCGCGCTGCAACAACCTGGGCATGGCTTTCGTAGCCAAGCAAAGCAGCCCGTTCTGCGCGAAGTTTGGCAATCTTTAACACGAGCTCACGAGTATCCGATTCTGCATGCTCTCCGAAACCGCGGGTCAGCGACGCGGCGAGGATATCGCGACGAGTCTGGGGAACACGTATCTCAGTTTGAATCGGCTGATTTGAAAAATTCGCTAGCTCAATACGATAAGAGCCATCGTCAGTGCGCAAGCCAGCTAACTTATCGTCATCTAGCCCAGCTAATTGATCCGGATCATCTGTTATATAAGCCGCGTCAGACATCGCGCGTGTAGCACGCTTGACATATTCGATCTGTAGCCCAGAAAGCTCCGCATCAATAGCGCGCAACCGGTCGGCGTCGTCGTCGGAAAGTTCGATTCCACCCGAACGGAAAGCCTTCAACTCTTTTTCAACCCAATATTGGGTTTCGGCATCAGCATCGGATATATCAAGCGCTTGAATACGCTGATAAATCCGCTTATCCAGTGAATAAGCGTTCTCATGTTCGGAAAGCTTTGGACCGATCTGTGCCTCAATATCGTTGAGTTCGTCCGTTCCCAGCGAAGAGAATAAGGTAAAGGCGATGGACAAAACACGATCAAATTCTTCGCCTGCATGCTCGATGGCTTCAACCGTGTTTTCGACCGTTGGCGGGTTTGGATCGGTAGCGATCTTTTCCCACGCCGCACGTTGGCGTGCCATAACCTGTTCGACGGCGGGCATGATGTGCTCCGGCTTAATATCAGCCCAGCGTGGCAATTGATATGGTAATAATGATTTTTCGAGTAATGGGTTTTCTGTCATAGTTGTAGTTTACCGTGCTTGCGTTAAAGAATGCGTTCTCTTTCGCGTACCGGTAAACCACGGTCTTTAGCTGAGCAGACTAATCAGTGGCTTCGCAACGTCGCTCCACCGCCACTTGTGATCGACCCAGTCTCTACCCGCATCACCCATCCGGCGCGCTTCGTCGGGGTTCTCAAGGAAATAGCTAACAGCCGAAACAACTGCATTGACAGAATTACCGTTGACTACCAGGCCGGTCTCTTTATCTATTACTGCCTCGGGCGCGCCGCCGGAATCTCCGGCAACTACCGGTAGCCCAGCAGCATATGCTTCGAGATAGACGATCCCGAGTCCTTCGATATCTAAGCCGCCGCCGCGGGTACGGCATGGCATGGCAAAAATATCTCCCAGTGAATAATGAGCAGAAAGTTCTGCGTATGGTACTTCACCAGTGAAAACGATGTCAGTTTGTGCAGGCGATTGGCTGGCAAGTTGCCGTAACTTTTTCTCGTAAGGTCCTTTACCGACGATCACAAGCTTTGTTCCCGGGAATCGGCTTGTCACCTGATGCCATCCTTTTATGAGAATGTCTTGTCCTTTTCGTGGCACGAGTCGAGAAATACATACGACGACGGGGGCGTGCTGACCGATTCCATAGCGGCGTCGCAAATCTGCCCGGGCTTGCCGGTCAAAGGCAAACATCTCCGGATCGATAGCCCCATGAAGTTGCATAATATCGGTGTCCCCGATGAATGGAGCTAGCCGGTGTAGCGTTGCATTAGTCAGGTAGGTGACGACGTCGGCATCTGTAAAAACTTTCCGAAGCATTTGACGAGAGCCCGGAAGCATAGACCAGCCGATCTCATGCCCATGGGTAGTGGCAATAACCTTATCAGCTCCAGCTGCATGTGCTGTATTAGCAAGCAATCCGAGCGGAGCGGCTGCGCCAAACCAAACATTTTTAACGTCCTGCTGGTGGATAAGACTAGTCATGGTACGGCTAACGTCCGGCGAAGGAAGCATAGTCGTCCCAGGATAGCGCACGACTGTGTACGGTTGTTGCTCGTCGTAGTCCAGCGCGGACTGCATCCCTGTTGGCGGAGTGGAGGCGTAAACCACGAGTTGAGTCGGGTCAAGTTGCGAGACGAAACCTTCAAGGAACGTTTGAATACCACCAGCTCGTGGTGGGAAATCGTTGGTAACAAGAAGTGTTTTGCGCATCGTATCGCCCTAGGTTGTTGGTTCAGAGCGCTTGATAAGGTCGGTTAGTCGATTAGCGGCAGCGACGACGGCGGCTGCATAGTGGCGTCCCGGCTGGCGCCCCATTCGTTCGACTGGTCCAGAAATAGAAATTGCAGCGATAACTTGTCCATTGGCACCTCGCACTGGAGCCGAAATTGAGGCGACGCCGGGTTCATGTTCGCCCAACGATTGGGCCCAGCCACGACGTCGGACAGCTGATAACACGGTAGCGGTGAATTGTGCACCGTATAGTCCACGGTGTAACCGGTCCGGCTCGTCCCAGGCTAGAAGGACTTGTGCAACAGATCCTGCTTGCATAGAGAATGCTGAACCTACTGGAATGGAATCACGAAGGCCAGTAGTACGTTCTGCTGAAGCAACGCACACGTTTTGATCACCTTGTCGGCGATAGAGTTGAGCTGATTCGCCAGTGTGGTCGCGTAAGGCAATTAATATCGGATTCGCGGCAGTTAACAGGCGATCGTCGCCAGCGCGCGAGGACAATTCAGCTAGTCGCGGTCCTAAAATAAACCGACCCTGAGTATCTCGACTTGCGAGACGATGAAATTCGAGAGCGACTGCCAGCCGGTGCGCAGTAGGGCGCGCTAAATGTGTAGCTGAGACAAGTTGTGCTAGTGTTAGTGGGCCTTGCTCGAGCGCTTGAAGAACTAATGCGGCTTTGTCGAGTACTCCGACCCCGCTACCTTGGGAATTGTCCATAAGCCCATCTTGCCATTCCATATTGTGAGACGCAACCCGTTTGGGGTTCTTGGTCTACGAAGAAAGACATCTTATGCGGTGCGTCGTATGCCTAGTCGAATAGAATGACAATTCGGGGTATTCTTGTTTCGTGGATTGGACAGAACAATGAATAGACTTCACTCCACATTACCGAACTCGTACAACACGTCCGGAGAAGAGAACACATGTCAGGCGTTTTGAAAGTCACTGGTGGACAGCCACTTCACGGTACTATTGCAGTACGCGGAGCAAAAAACTTTGTCTCCAAAGCAATGGTGGCGGCTCTACTTACTGAAGAGACATCTGTTCTGCGCAACGTTCCATTGATCCGTGACGTTGATGTTGTTTCTGATCTTCTTCGGTTACACGGTGCCGATGTTGATTACGATCAAGACGCTGGGATAGTCACCATTACTCCGGGCAAGATCCACTTGCCAGATGACCCGGCGCAGATGGACCTTCTAGCTGGCTCATCGCGCATCCCCATTCTTTTCTGTGGACCGTTATTACATTCACTTGGTGAAGCATTCATTCCAGACCTCGGCGGCTGTCATATTGGAGACCGACCAGTTGATTTTCACCTACAAGTATTAGAAGACTTCGGTGCAATTCGTGACGAACAGGAGTTTGGTCTCCACTTAACAGCTCCTCGTGGACTTAAAGCCCGCAAAGTGACATTGCCGTATCCGTCAGTCGGAGCTACTGAACAAACGTTGTTAGCGGCCGTGCGAGCCGAAGGAATCACCGAGTTGCGTGGTGCTGCCGTAGAACCAGAAATCATGGACTTGATTTCCGTATTGCAAAAGATGGGTGCGCTCATCACAGTATCTACCGATCGTACGATCGTTGTTGAAGGAGTACGCCAGCTCCACGGATACAACCATTTTGCAATCGCAGATCGAATCGAAGCGGGATCTTGGGCCTGTGCTGCGCTAGCTACCGGCGGGGATATCATGATTAACGGGGCGCAACAAGAACCGATGATGAGCTTCCTCAACGTATACCGTAAAGTTGGAGGACAATTTGACGTGACTGATGAGGGCATTCGTTTTTGGCACCCTGGCGGGGAACTGAACTCGATTCCTATTGAAACAGATGTCCACCCAGGTTTTATGACTGACTGGCAACAGCCTCTCGTCGTCGCTCTTACACAAGCTAACGGAGTCTCGATCGTTCACGAAACAGTGTACGAAAATCGATTCGGCTTTGTGAAAGCACTAAACAAGATGGGTGCTCATATCCAAGTTTATCGAGAGTGTCTGGGCGGAAAACAGTGCCGGTTCGGTACTGAAAATTATTATCACTCCGCTGTGATCATGGGACCAACTCCGTTGACTGCTGCGGACATTACCGTTCCTGATTTGCGCGGTGGGTTCTCCCATCTTATTGCAGCTTTAGCGGCTGAAGGAACCTCGCACGTTCAAGGGATTGACCTAATTAATCGAGGCTACGAACACTTCATGACCAAGTTGCGTACTCTGCACGCAAACGTTGAACGAGTTTCGTAAAGCATATAGGCAAAACCACCGTGAAAGTTCCCGAAGCACAACCGTTCTTGCGCTTTATCGCTCCTATCATCATCAAGTTAAATAACGTCGTGCAGAATCTGACGATCACTGGACTGCACCATATTCCGCACGATGGTCCCGCGATAGTGATTGCAAATCATACAGTCCATGCAGACTCGCTTATTCTCGGTGAAGCAATCATTAAATCAGGTAGAGCACCGCATTTCGTTGCTGGATCAGATTTTTTCGCAGTTCCTGGAGTGGCTTTCATACTTCGCGGAGTCAACGCAATTAAGGTGACACGAGGAACTTCTGCTGCTAAAGATTCGCTTGATGGAATCCGCGATATTCTCGACGCCGGTGGAATCGTTCTGCTCTTTCCAGAAGGCGGTCTCACTCACGATCCGCAGCTGTGGCCAATGCGCGGAAAAACGGGACTTGCGAGGTTAATGGCAACGCATCCAGACGTTCCAATTATTCCTTGTGCGCATTGGGGAAATGAACGCCTATTGAACCCGTGGAATTATGCCATCGATTGGAAACATATGGGACGGCATACGCGTACCCACGTCGTTTTTGGTCCCGCACTAAACCTATCGGTCAGCGAGGATCCCGATTACGCTGAACTTACGGCAGTTACTGGAAAAATAATTGATCATTTGGAGCACATGCTGGTGCCATTGCGCCAAGCAAACCCGTTAGATTTCACAGTACAGCAACGCGAACGACGCTGGGATTGCCGGCTTGATGGTGACCCAATGAACGATGACTATGAACTTAATCGGGCCTTGCGCCAGGCACGGAAAAATCGTCGTCGGCGTAGGTGGAGAAAAATAACGGCACGCTGACAACAACTCCTATCTGAGCAAAGCCCTGAGGTAACATTATTCTCATGTCGAATTCAAAGATCCGCGTCGCAATTATCTATGGTGGCGCATCAGGTGAGCATTCCATTTCTATTGCTACTGCAGGCGCTGTCATGCGAGCCTTAGATCCGGAACGTTATGAGGTTGTACCGATAGCTATTACCCGCGATGGTACGTGGGTTCCAGGGGCAACTGATCCATCGAAGCTGACGCTTGATGCGGGCCTTCTTGAAGTTGAGAAAGCTCCAGAAGCTGTCACGATTCCTGCCGGAGACGGGAAACAATCGCTAGTTGCCTATAATCGTGAACACGCCAGCAACCTCGAACTTCTCGGCAACGTGGATGTTGTCTTTCCGCTACTGCACGGGCCCTTTGGAGAAGACGGAACAATTCAGGGGCTCCTTGAACTAGCTGGTATTCCATATGTTGGATGTGGCGTGTTCGCATCTGCAGCCGGAATGGACAAGCACTACATGAAGGTAGTCTTGGAGGCGGCCGGACTGCCGGTAGCACCTTACGTTGTTGCCACAGCTCGTCAGTGGCGCGATGAGCGTGAGGCAGTTCTTGCCAAGGTTGCTCAATTACAGTTCCCGGTCTATGTCAAGCCTGCACGAGCTGGATCTTCGCTCGGTATTACGCGTGTTAGCACGCTTGAGGATGTCTCGGAAGCTGTGGCGCAGGCTCAAATACATGATCCTAAGGTACTGATTGAGCAGGGCGTTGACGGACGTGAGATCGAATGTGCCGTCCTAGGCGGACGTAATGATTCGACCCCGCGCGCTTCCGTTGTTGGTGAAGTCCTTGTAGACCTTCCTGACGATGGCTTCTACGACTTTGAGCATAAATACTTGGAGACAGCCAATTTGAGACTATCTATCCCGGCCCAAGTCCCGCCAGAGATTTCAGATAAAATCCGCGATCAGGCGGTTAAAACTTTCGATGCATTTGGTTGCGAAGGAATGTCTCGCGTCGATTTCTTCTTGACGCCTGAAGGTAAAACCTACGTCATCGAAATCAACACGATTCCAGGTTTCACACCGTTCTCAATGTATCCAGTTCTATGGGAGCACACTGGGCTCCCATATTCTCAGTTGCTTGATGAATTGATTGGTTTAGCATTGGAACGCCCAACAGGGCTTCGTTAAGGCAAGCGTGCTCGTTAAAGATCTCAACGAAAAAGAACTGCTTGCTCGGTTCGTTCCGCTATTGCCGCAGGCTACTTGCGTTGTAGTAGGCAACGGTGATGATTCTGCGGTGTTGCATATCGGCGGGGATACAACTGTCTCCACCGATATGCTCGTAGAAAATAGACATTTTCGGTGTGATTGGTCCACCGGATTTGATGTAGGTTATCGGGCGGCGCAACAAAATATCGCCGATGCTCTTGCAATGGGAGCCACGCCAGTATCACTTGTTGTTGGGCTCGGGCTACCACCTACTACTGAGGTGACCTGGGTCGAAGACCTCGCTCGTGGTTTTGCTCAAGCCTGCCAGCCTTGGGAAGTAGGTGTTGACGGTGGTGACCTTGTTTCGGCGTCGGAGATAACTATCGGAGTCACCGTTATTGGTGATCTCCAAGGACGCAAGCCACTGCGCAGGGATAATGCGTTACCTGGTCAGAAAGTTATCTTTACTGGGAATCTTGGCCATGCTGCAGCTGGATATGAGTTACTCAAACACGGGTACACGCGCACAGACTCAGATGAGTATTTGGCATCCTTAATCGATGATTTTTTACGGCCGAAGCCGCCGATCGGGGCAGTGATGGCAGCGGTTAATGCTCACACCCTATGCGCTGGGATAGATGTTTCAGATGGACTAGTAAAAGACATCGGACGAGTGGCACAGTCTAGTCGGGTTTGGATCAATCTTGATGGTGCACAGCTTAATAAGCTTCTTGGACGACTAGGACGGGCGGCCGGACGCCTGGGGACTGACCGACGCTTGTGGGCGTTGGCCGGAGGAGAAGATCATGGCTTTGTTGCTACTATTGACTCAGCCACCGTTATTCCGGATGGCTTTAGTGTTATTGGGCAGGTTATGGGACCTGATGAGTATGGCCGAGTTACGCTTGACCAGCTTCCGCTTGATCCTGATCAGATCGGTTGGGACCATTTCCGGTCTGCATAGTTTAATGGCCGTTGTCCTTGACGATATGTGGTTTATAATATAAAAATATCCCTCGATGAATCGAGGGATATTTAAGCTTGGTTCGATCACACGTTACGAGTGACCTTGCCGGCCTTCAGGCACGAGGTGCACACGTTCAGACGCTTCGGGGTACCCTTAACGAGAGCACGAACACGCTGAATGTTCGGGTTCCAACGGCGGGAAGTACGCACGTGGGAGTGCGAGACACTCTTACCGAAGCTCGGGCCCTTGCCGCAGACTTCACATACAGACGCCACGGTTCTCTCCTTCATTAAAACGAATAGACGCTTTCGCGCCTCTACCAAAATTGGCAACTTCAAAAGTGTATCGAATTATCCTGCTGTTATCCAAGCTGTAACGGGCATGTAGAGCGTGCTGTTCGCCACGCTTATTGCTCTGACAGTGAAGGAAAGTGGATGCAGATACGCTTTCTTAAGTAAGTCTACTAGTATTTTCTCCATAAGTGTACGTTGACAGATCGAGGATGGCGTTGATGGCTTTTCTTTCGCAATCGCCTGAGGCAGATAAACCTTTAGGTGCCCTCGCGTCCGATACCTGGACAGCATTATCGCGGCCCCTTGATCGTCTTGTCGGTAAGCGTAGCGCTCATGCGTTAGCAAAGTTAGGGCTGGAAACAGTCGAAGATCTTCTCAACCATATCCCTTTCCGACTCGCTAAACGTGGTGAGTTATTGCCCATTGAAGCAGTTTCTGAAGGGGGATCGGTGACAGTCGTTGCTCGAGTAATGGCTACTAATATGCGCCCGATGAATAATCGCCGTGGTTTCATTTTGAATGTCACTATTTCTGATGGTGAGCACGATCTGGATTTGACCTTTTTCGCCAAACATCAGCGTCCACTAGCTTTTCACGAATCGCAGCTCGCGGTAGGGGCGATGGCCACTTTTTCTGGAACTATCTCCTCCTACCGTGGCCGGTTGCAACTTGCTCATCCAGAGTATGAGGTTTTGGATGATGCCGATGCGCTCGATCCGGCCCAGCTTGCTCGGCCGATACCGGTTTATCATTCGGTAGCGAAAGTGCCATCGTGGCACATCCAGCGAGCCGTTGAAACGGTTATGGCGACGTTAACTCCAGCAGATATTCCAGATCCGCTTCCCGATAATTATCGGCAACGATATAACTTACCTTCTCGGTATCAGGCATTAATGGATATTCATCAGCCAAATACGGTTACTGAATGGCAGTTAGCGCGGCAACGATTAGCTCATGAAGAAGCCTTCGTTTTGCAAGCAGCTTTAGCTCAGCACGCTACAGAAGTTGGCAAGACATCTGCTCCAGTATGCGTATGGCGTGACGACGGCGTGGCAGCTGCGTTCGATACTCGGCTCCCGTTTTCGCTTACTAATTCACAGGTTGATGTTGGTCATGAAATCAGCCAAGCGTTGGGATCTGCACTCCCGATGCGCAGGCTTCTTCAGGGCGATGTTGGTTCTGGGAAAACAATTGTGGCGTTGCGAGCGATGCTTCAGGTAGTTGACGCGGGCTATCAGGCAGTGCTGATTGCGCCTACGGAGGTGCTGGCTCAGCAACATTGGGACACGATCACGTCCATGCTGGGAGACCTAGGCACTGCGGGCCAATTAGGAGCTACAGATAATGCTATTGCTGTAGATATTTTGACTGGATCGTTAAGCAGTGCGCAACGACGTCGGACTCTTGCTCGATTAGCTTCTGGTCAGCCCGGAGTGATTGTAGGGACGCATGCATTACTAAGTGAGAGCGTGCAAATACCCCGCCGTGGTTTAGTAGTTGTTGATGAGCAGCATCGTTTTGGGGTAGATCAGCGCGATAGATTAGCGCGTGGGGCACACCTGCTGGTCATGACTGCCACACCTATTCCGCGAACTATCGCGATGACGGTTTTTGGTGACCTTGACGTCATGGTGTTAGCCAATCGGGAACGCAATGCGGTTACTACTAATGTTGTTCCGGCGTATAACGACCGCTGGATGGCACGCGTGTGGCAACGCGCTGGTGAAGAAGTCGCGACAGGCGGCCGAGTTTTCGTGGTTTGTCCGCGTATTTCACCGAGCGAATCAGAAGAAGACTCTGACCTTGTTGATCAACAGCTCGACATGATGGAACGGCCACCGATGTCTGATGTTGAAACTTTGAGTGCACGGCTTCGGGCTTTGCCTACGCTACGTGAAGTCAACATCGGTGTGTTACATGGTCAGCTGACGCCAACAGAGAAAACAGCTGCTATGGATGACTTTATTGCGGGACGAATTCAATTGCTGGTTTCGACAACTGTTATCGAAGTTGGCGTTGATGTTGCCGATGCGACGCTAATGATTATTATGGATGCCGATCGTTTTGGTCTATCTCAGCTTCATCAGCTCAGAGGCCGGGTAGGGCGTGGTGATAAACCCGGATTGTGTTTGGCAGTTACTGGTGCTGCGGACGGCTCTCTTGCCGCATCGCGGGTTGAAGCCTTTGCTTCGACGACGGATGGATTTGAACTTGCTGAAGCTGATGTCGTATTGCGTTCTGTTGGTGATGTGTTGGGGGCGCGCCAATCGGGGATGCGAAGTTCGCTTCGTTTTGTGTCGGTGGTTAAGGATAAACTAATTATTGAACAGGCTCGTCACGCAGCCCGTGAGATTATTGACGAAGATCCGTCTTTGGTTTCGCATCGTGCGTTAGCTGTGGCAATTTCAGATATTAATGCCCGTAACCGGGAGTATCTGGAAAAGAGTTAAGAAGGAGAACACTGTGAGTAGAATTGTGGCTGGTAGCGCCGGCGGGCGAAACGTGCGGGTGCCTAAGAGCGGCACGCGCCCTACGTCGTCGTTGGTGCGAGAGGCAGTGTTTTCTCACCTTGATCATCGCGGGTTTGTGCAAGATGGAGAGTTCCTTGATCTTTTTGCCGGTTCCGGTGCGCTAGGTTTAGAAGCGCTTTCACGTGGAGCGCACCGTGCTATTGGGGTAGATTCTGCAGAAGAAGCTGTGCGTGTGATGAACCAGAACGCGAGGGAGATGACGTTGCCATTGCGTGCTATTAAATCGCATGTTTTGAGCTATGTGAGCCAGCCGGGTAGTGACGGTCCATTCGATGTTATTTTTTTAGATCCGCCTTATGACTTCCCAGATGACCAATTGACTGCCATTCTTGAGCACTTGCCCAGGCATTTGAAATCCGATGGTCTCGTCGTCGTTGAACGAGCAAAACGTAATTCGTCACCAGTGTGGCCGGCGCAGTTACACGCTGAGCGCGAACGAACCTGGGGTGATACCCGGGTGTGGACAGCACAAATGACACAACAGGACGTAGAGTGACCTTATGAGTTGTGCAATTTGTCCCGGATCATTTGACCCCATCACCTATGGGCATGTTGATATTATTGAACGAGCCCACCGGATGTTTGACGAAGTGGTGGTTGTTGTTGCCCGTAACTCAGCTAAAAAGTATTTATTTAGCGACGATGAACGTGTTGCGTTGGCGCGCGAAGCAGTTGCGCATATTCCGCATGTTCGTGTTGCACTCGTTGATGGACTTGTTGCAGATTTTGCGCAGCAGATCCACGCGAATGCGATCGTCAAAGGAGTTCGTGGATCTGCGGACTATGATTCAGAACTGCCAATGTCGTTACTCAATCGACATTTATCAGGTGTTGAGACGGTTTTTGTTATGGGTGAGCCGAGTCTTGCACATATTGCGTCCTCATTCGTGAAAGAATTAGCACACTATGGTGGACCATATGAAGATTTGGTGCCGCCCAATGTTGCCCAGGCATTAAAAGAAAAGGTGAAAGCATGAGTGATCAGGGAGAGTCCTTACTCGAAATTTTAGATGAGCTGTACGATATCGTTGTCAACGCAAAAAATATGCCGTTGTCTGCTTCGGTTCTGATTAATCGTTCCGAAGTTATCGATTTGCTCGATACTGCCCGCGACATTGTGCCTGATCAGATCAAGCAGGCCGATTCGGTTCTGTCGCAAGCTGGTCGCGTTTCTGATCAAGCTCGGGAAGACGCCGATATTGTGTTGCGTCATGCCCGTGAAGAAGCCGAATCGATTGTTGCCGAAGCGCGCGAACAAGCTTCGCGTCTTGTTGCACAGGATCAGATTACAGTTGCGGCAAAGTCACAAGCCACACGCATTGTTGACGAAGCGCATCAAAAGGCGTCACAGCTTATCCAAGGCGCGAATGATTATTCTGACCAAACTCTTTCTGAGTTAGCTAATCAGCTTGCGCATCTACAAAACCAAATTGCCGCTGGACAAGGAGTTCTTGCTCAGCGTCGTGTTCAAGAACAGTAAAATACGTGCGAAAACCAGAGAAAGAAGGCGCTATGGATTTGCGGTCTGATTACGTTGTGTCGGTATCCGATGTTGTTTCAGGAACCACCACACATCTGGACCTGACCGTTCCAGCACCCGAAGAATGTGGCGTTGGCCTTATTGGTGTGCCTGCTGGCGCAAACCTTGATCTGCAGATATCTCTGCAATCAGTTTCCGAAGGCATTTTTGTGCAAGGACAAATTGTTACCCAAGCCCTTGGCCAATGTTCTCGATGTGCTATCGATATTACGAAACCCATGAATGAGCCGATCGCAGAGCTTGTTTTTTGGCCAGAGCGACGCCAAGCGCTTATCAGCGAAGGCGATGACGAAGTAGAAGACATGCCAGTTATCGAAGATATGCACATCGATCTTGAGCTGTTGATACGAGATGCCATTGTCTTAGCACTTCCGTTCACTCCGTTGTGCTCTCCGGACTGCCAGGGCCTATGCCCAGAGTGCGGCCAACCGTGGAAAGATTTACCTGCGGGCCACCGTTACGAATTTCTCAACCCCGCTTTTTCTGCGCTAGATGCGCTCGCGGAACAGATGAGGGAAAACTAATGCACAAGCATGATCGCAGCCAACTACTGGCTCGTTGGGGTGTAGATATTCCAAGTGACTTGCTCACCTTAGCGTTGACCCATCGTTCATGGGCTTATGAGCACGATAGTAAACATAATGAACGCCTAGAATTTTTAGGCGATTCAATTTTGGGCGCTGTTGTTGCGGAACAGATTTTTCATGACTACCCAGATAAGTCAGATGGAGAATTGTCGAAGATTAAATCAGCAGCAGTCTCAGAACGTGCGCTGGCGGATATCGCTCGTGGCCTTGAACTAGGAGACTACATTCGACTAGGAAAAGGCGAAGAGCGCTCTGGAGGGCGTGATAAAGATTCAATCCTTTCCGATACGGTTGAAGCATTAATCGCTGCCACCTATGAGGCAGGTGGATTAGCTGTTGTTATTGATACTGTGCGCCGGCATCTGAAAGAGAAAATTATCGAAGCCACTCGTATGGGACCAGCTCTCGATTGGCGTACTGCTTTAGAAGAAAAAGCCCGAGAGCTTGGCATTAAAGGGGATATCTCTTATCAGCTTCACGCAGAAGGCCCAGATCATGCAAAAGTTTATACGGCCTGCGCTTTTATCGGTGCCACCGAATGGGGCAGAGGAGAAGCAACATCGCGCAAGGCAGCAAAGCTTGCTGCCTGTGAAGACGGATATCATCGTCTTTTAACTAATACTCCATATTCGCAGAACAATGCCTGAGCTTCCCGAAGTCGAAACTATACGTCATGGTCTTATCCCGTATGTTATTGATAAAACCATTGCCGATGTGGACGTTTTCCATCCCCGCGTTGTACGTATGTCGCCTACTGGCGTGCAACCAATAATAGGCCACACGATTAACGCGGTAGTTCGACGCGGTAAGTATATGTGGATGGTCACTGAAGATAGCGCCATCGTTGCACATCTTGGCATGTCCGGACAGTTCCGTATTAACAGTACATCTCTCCTCATGCGCGTGCCCGGTTCCATTTTACTGATGGAACGAGCCTAGATTTTGTTGATCAGCGAACTTTTGGCCATTTACAGCCAGATATTTTGGTACCTACACTTGACGACGGACCTGGTGGTTATGGCAGTGATCTTGCGTTAATACCACAACGGGTTGCGCACATTGGCCGTGATCTTCTCGATCCACTATGCGATATTCATAAGGTAGCGCGCTTGGTGAAAAAGAAGCGAACAGAAATAAAACGCGCCTTATTGAACCAAGATATTGCGTCGGGTATTGGCAATATTTATGCCGATGAAGCATTATGGCAGGCCCGCGTGCATCCGCGCAAAATAACAACTGCCATGACCGTGACAGCTATTGTGGATGTTTATATGGCAGCACAAGATGTCATGGAGCGTGCTTTGGCAGCCGGTGGAACCTCATTTGACTCGCTGTATGTCAATGTTGATGGCCAGGCAGGCTACTTTGAACGGGCCTTACACGTGTATGGTAAGGCAGGTTTTCCATGTGATCGCTGTGGGACCGCAATTGAGCGGATAACCTTTATGAATAGGTCGTCACATTTATGCCCGACATGTCAACGCCGTTCGAGGTAAACTACATACTGTGAGTGAAGAAATTACCCCTATAAGTGTCATGATAATCGACGATCACGAAGTGGTTCGTCGAGGTATTGCCGAAGTAGTCGATCGCGCCAACGGGTTGCAGGTTATTGCGGAAGCTGGTTCAGTCGCCGAAGCAATTCGTCGCGCGGAACTGATGATTCCGCAGGTCGCCCTCGTCGATTTGCGTCTTCCAGATGGTACCGGCATTGATATTATTCGTGAACTCCACGAACGAGTACCGCAAGTCAAATGTATTGTTTTGACTTCGTTTGATGACGACGACGCACTAGCTGAAGCCCTTGATGCTGGCGCAAAAGCTTACTTACTCAAATCTGTTCGAGGAGCTGAAATCACTGATGTGATCCGAGCAGTTGCTGATGGTCGTGTACTTCTTGACGAACGTACTGTCACGCGCCGGCGCGCTGATCACGACGATCCGACGGCAGATTTGACTCCATCGGAACGCAAAGTCCTCCAGCTTATTGGTGACGGTCTTTCTAATCGTGAAATTGGCGAAAAACTCGGCGTTGCCGAAAAAACCGTGAAGAATCATATCACGTCGTTATTGTCGAAGATGGGCATGCAACGGCGCACGCAAGTAGCTGCGTGGGTAGCTGGCCAGCGGGCAGCTGGATGGCGTAACGCCGCTAACTAAATAAATACTTATATTCGTGTGTGACTAGTCCAATGCTAGTCACACACGAATACTATGTCAGGGGCGCTTCCCAAGTAACACGTGTTCCACGGGTTTGTTCCCGGTTTGAAATCGTGAATGTTCCGTGATGGCGCCGGGCGCGAGCAGCGAGATTCGATAACCCAGAGCGCCGTCCCAATGATTGTGTTATTCCGCGTCCATCGTCGATCACGTCAATTTTGACGTGCGTAGGGTTAACAGATAGTTTCACCGCAACAGAGGACGCATGAGCATGTCGGGCGGCATTCGATAAGCCTTCGCGGACAACGGCAACGACGTCGTCTGCAATATCTGCACCTACTGCGTCGTCAATGAGCGCAAAAGTATTGTCATTGGTTGTCACTGACCCATTCCAACTGATGATTAATGACGGTGCGAAATCTAATGTTTGCAGTGCCACTTTTGTTTCTTGCTGGAGTCGTTCAACAAGCGCAATTGAGGCAGAGTCATCACGCAGTGACTGGACAATAACACGGATTTGGCGGACGGATTCGTCAATAGAAGATATTGCTTGATCTAAAGCTGCACTAACTTCTTTTGCGTATCCTTTTGCGATTAGGTCTTCTTTGACAGCGGTAATATGCATACCAGATGCAAAAAGCTGTTGGATAGCAAGATCGTGGAGGTCACGTCCGATACGAGAACGCTCATCGAGTTCGGAAGCTAGTTCCTCATTGAGCCGTGCCTCGGCTAGCTCTAGCGCAATCGCAGCCTGTTTGGCAGCATTTTCTGCCATCGCCAAATCATGAAGGTTAAACTCAACACCACCAACATCACGTAAAAGCAAAATTACGCCGGTACCAGCAGATTTAGATGCTAGTGGCGCATACAAGGCGGGTCCCCATTGGCGTAGTTGCTCGATACGAACTGTGCGAAGCCGTTGCATTGAATCAACAACTAAACCTGCTTGTTCATGAACAACAGTCATGGCTCGTCCGGCTTCCGGGAATGCGATACCGAGGAGTTGTTCGGCGCCTTCACCATCAACAATTTCTGACACCCAGGTGTCTTGAATGGACGGTAACACCATGATGGCGGCATCAGCTTGAGCAGCGATACGCATTTCATGGACGATAACTTGCAAGGCTTCGTCTTCGCCTGAGCCTTCGAGCAAGGAAGAAACAATGTTTTGTGAGGCGGTTAGCCAACGAGCACGGTTTTGTGAACGCACAAACATTTGAGAATTTTGGGCTGCGATCGCTGCTGCTTGTGCCAGGATCTCCATTTGAGCGCCGTCGTCGTCAGTAAAACCGCCTGGTTTATCTGTAAGGTAGAGCCGGCCCCAAACTTGTTCTTTAATTGAGACGGCAACAGCTAGATAGTTTTTCATTACGGGGTGTCCGGCCGGGTAACCGTAACGATGGGGATAAGTATCGAGATCGTTAACGATCAACCATCCCTTCAATGGAGTATCTGCGAAAACTCCATGACCGCGTGGGGGACGGCCGACCTTTCGGGCATCTTCTGGTTCCATTCCAGATTGGATGAATTGCATTGTCTCCCCGTGGGAGTCTAAAACTGCGAGTGCAGCATAGTGGGCACCAGTGAGCTGGCGGGCGGAATCGACGAAGTGTTGATAGGCTGCCTCGCGTTCAAGTTGACCAGTGAGTTGTAAAGCGTGTGAGACAACGGCAGTGAGTCGATTAGAATCCATGAGATTATCCTTCTTGGCGTAACGACCAAGCATATTGGGAGTTACGTTTACTGAGTTCGGTGTGGGTTCCTTGATCAATAATAGTGGCTTGTCCGCTGCCGTTATCATCTAGGATGATAACGTGGTCTGCCGCATCGAGTGGGGTGAGCCGGTGGGTGACAAGGACGACGGCTCGGTTGTGATCGACGTTGAGGATATCGCGAATCAGAAGATCTGCGGTATGCGGATCGAGATGTTCACCTGGTTCGTCGAGAAGTAAAATAGTTGCTGGAGTAGCAAGAGCACGTGCTACCAGCAGACGGCGTCGTTCACCGCCAGAAACAGTTGTGGCGTCCGTACCTAATTCGGTATCCACTCCGTGGGGTAGCTGATTTAACCAGGAACCTAAGCCGATCCGATTGAGTAAATCACGCGCTTCTTGCGCAGAGACATCGGGACGAGCAACTCGCAGATTTTCAAGAATCGTGGTGTCAAAAATATGGGCGTCTTCTGCCGTGAAACTGATATGTTCAGTTAGCGCACTGCGGGCAATGGTAGACACTGGTTGAGAATCGATTGTTACCTCACCGGCGTGCGGTGGAATTAAACCGGCTAGTGTGGCGAGCAATGTGGATTTTCCGATGCCTGACGGTCCGACGATTGCTAGGGTTCGCCCGGGTTGTATCTGCAACGAAATAGGGGTAGTCACATCAGGCCCGCCTGGCCATCCGGCTACGACGTTAGTGGCCTGGAGTGCGCAACCGGGGGTGATCTGTGGGGTGGCCTCAGATGCCGGGGACATGGCGGCTTGATCAATGATAGCCATGATCCGTTGTGCGGCGGCCCCCGATCGCGTTAGTTGGATAAAAGCGCGGGGCATACGTGATGTGGCTTCGAAAGCTGATAATGGGGTAAGCACGCAAACGACAAGATTTACTTCGCTTAATGTGCCAAGACCAACCTGCCATGAGCCAATAATAAGTGCGCCGATGACGGCAAAGCCGAGGGCAAAGATATCTATCGCGGAGGCCAAGGCTGTGTACCGTGCGGCATGATCACGATTTTTCCACATTTTTTCCTCGATGCTCTGTTGCCGAGCTTGTGCGGTTGTCAGTTTGCCAGATACGCGTAATTCGGAAGCATGCTCAAGGAGGTATAAGGCTTGCTCATTGAGTTGAGCACGAGTAGCAATATTGGCTTCTTCAGCCATTTTTGCACCCATCATGGCGCATAGTGGTCCGACAAACCCACTAAAAAATAGGGCAATAGCTACGATGATGGCAATGAGAGGGGAGAGGAAACCAAGAATTCCGAGGGTTAGTAGGGTAATAATTCCGGCCACAAACATGGGGAGAAGTGATTGGACGACGACGAGTCCTACTTCGTCGACATCTGCGTTAGTACGGGTCAAGAGATCGCCACGTTTGAGTGATGTTACGACGTCTGTTGAGGAGTTAGCTAGTTGCCGGTAGATGTGGGAGCGTAGTTTAGCCATACCGTGTAACGCGACCCAATGGGAGGCGATACGTTCGAGATATCGGAAGATTGCTTTGCCCACGCCGAAAGCACGGACACCGACCGAGGCTACGCTTAAATCGAGTACGGGAGGAAGTTGGGCGGCGCGGGCGATCATCCATGCTGCGGTGGCACCTAAGCCGACGGTTGAGCCGAGGGCACCAGAGCCAGCTAGCACGGACCATGTGAAACGTTTTTTATCGACGTCGAGAATTTTTAAGCAACGGCTAAGTGCGACTCGTTCGTCGTGGGGAAATGGATGGGTCACAATACCTCCCGGGTAAGTCGCGTGCGGGAAACGACGTCGATCAGATTGTCAGCGAGATCAGCCATAGCGGTGCGATGAGCGATAACGATGACCGTGTGTCCACTGGCGCATAATTCATTGATTGCGGCTAAGACGTGTTCTTCAGAAATTGCATCGAGGTGAGCTGAAGGCTCGTCAAGAATGACAATAGGGTTAGCTGAAATCAACGCTTTTGTCAGTGCTAGCCGTTGGCGTTGTCCTACTGATAGGCCAGTCCCGCCTTGACCGATACGAGTGTGCCAGCCATGGGGAAGCGTAGCTAGTACGTCGTCAAATCCGGTGATATGAGTTGCGCGAATGACGGCTTCAGTAGCTGGATCAGCACCGAGATTCTCAGCGATTGTTCCGGGAACGAGAACTGGACGTTGGGGCACCCAAGTGATGTTTTCCCACCATTGTTGCTGATCAAGTTGTGCTAAATCTTCATCTCCGATAAGCACTTTTCCGGCAGATGGTGCTAATAATCCTAGCAATACGTTAACGGTGGTAGATTTTCCAGATCCGGAGGCGCCACGGATGACGGTTACTTGTCCAGGATTAATTGTGGCGGTTAATGACGATGGTGCAATGGTTGCCCTTCCGGGAGCCAAAACTGAAACTTCACTGAGATGAATAGGTGTTTTGCTCATATCTGGCACTGGTTTGTTGCCTGAATGATGATATGGCTGGGTTTGTAAGATTTTGAATGCGCGTTCGGCGGCAGCAACTCCGTTGGCTGAAGCGTGGAATTGGGTGCCAACTTCGCGTAATGGTCTCAGTACCTCAGGGGTAAGCATGATGACGACGAGCCCTTCAAACAGTAAAACATCGCCGTTGACCATTCGTAAGCCGATAGATACAGCAACAAGTGCAGTAGTGAGCGTGGTGATGAATTCCAAGGCTGCTCCGGATAGGAAAGCAACGTAGAGGGTGTTCATTGTTCGGCGGGCGAAAGATAGACCGAGCTCGTCCACCCGCTGGGCTGGGCCGGTTTCTCGACCAACGCCTTTGAGAGTTGCAAGCCCGCCTAATAAGTCTAGGAGTTGGCTTCCTAGTTGTTGCATAGTTTGGAGGCGTTTAGCTGAATAAGATTGCGTCATTTTGCCGATGAGGATCATGAAGAGCGGGATCAGTGGTAAGCATAAGACGATCATGACTCCGCTTAAGAAATCCATATAGGTGACAACGGCAAGGAGAAGAGGTGTAGCGGTAGCAGTGAGAAATAGTTCGGGCAAAAAATGGACAAAGTAATCTTCTAAGTCATCTAAACCACGCGTAGTTAACGTCACAACTTCGTTGGTGTTACCTCGCGCTAACCAGCGTTCACCGAGATCACCAGCGTGCTGTAAAACTCGTGACCGTAATTGGCTGATGACGCGAACTGCGGAACGGTGTCCGATGGCGCCTTGCAGGTAGGTCAGTGTGATACGGCCTAAAAAGACTGCACCTAAAAGTATAAGAGCAGGTATAGCTTGGCCGAGGCTACTTTGGTGATAAAAAATGGGCGCGATAATGGCGGCGATCAGATAGGTTTGAACGCCTATTAGGAGGGTCATCACAATGCCTATTCCGACGAGCAAAGCAAGGTATCGACGAGTTGCCTGTGCATAATGCATAAGGCGTGGATCGAATGGTTTCACAGTGTCCTAACCGTACGAATGGATTGGTCTATAGTCCTAGTTTAGCGTGGAGAGCCCATTAGATTCTGTTGTGGACATGTTTAGCTTGGATAAATCGCGTAGTGTGGAATGGGTCATAACAATGAAATTAGGTTTGACCAAGAGGAGAATTTTTACGCAGGCAAAAAAGCTATGGGCATCTCTTGCTATTGGTGGATTGATGTTGACTGGATTAGCAAGTTGTTCGTCTGATAGTAAAGACGCAGATGCACCGGGATCTGTTTATTTCTTAAATTGGAAGCCGGAGGCTGAGCAAACATATCAGAAGATCGCGCAGGAGTATGAAAAAGAAACTGGCGTGAAGGTTAAAGTTGCTACATCCGCTTCTGGTGGATACGAACAGACACTGAAAACAGAAATCACTAAATCTGATGCGCCAACGCTTTTCCAGGTCAATGGTCCAGTCGGCCTTAAGACATGGCAGAAGTACACGGCAGATTTATCTGATACGCCTTTTGCACAGTCGTTGAAAGATGAAAATTTAGCTCTTCGCGGTGAAGACGGCAAGGTGTATGGTGTTCCGTTGGCTATTTAGGGCTATGGGATTATTTATAACCAAGAGATCTTGGACAAGTATTTTGCCTTGAGCGGAGCTAAGGCCATGAATATGGACGAGATCAAGAATTTTGCGACATTGAAAGCTGTCGTAGAGGATATGCAAGCTCGTCGAAGTGAATTGGGAATTGAAGGAGTTTTTGCCGCTACGTCACTTGCTCAGGGGGGAAGATTGGCGTTGGCAGACACACTTGTCAAATATTCCAATGTACTACGAGTATCAGCAAGAGAACATCACTGATACTGAGGCTACAAAGTTCACTTTTAACAAGGAATTTAAGAATATTTTTGATCTTTACCTTGAGAATTCAACGGTAAATAAGGAACTAACGCCGACGAAGACAGTGACTGATTCGATGGCAGAGTTTGCCGAGGGTAAGGCTGCTATGGTTCAGAACGGAAACTGGGCATGGAGCCAGATCAAGGATGCTGCTGGTAATACTGTCAAGGAAGATAAAATTAAGTTCTTGCCTATCTACACTGGTCATGATGGTGAAGAAAAGCAGGGTCTTGCGGTAGGTACTGAAGCATTTATGGCTATTAAAGCTAAGGCGTCTGAGGCTGATCAAAAAGCAACGATTGATTTTGTGAACTGGTTGTTGACCTCTGAAACAGGCAAGAAGTTTGCCGTTGAAGATTTAGGGTTTAACGCACCATTTACATCATTTGCAGAAAATGAAGTACCAAACGATCCGCTTGCTAAGCAGATTGCTTCCTACATGACCAATGAGGATCTTTCGGTAGTTCCTTGGGTATTTACTACGTATCCATCACAGAAGTTTAAGGATGATTTCGGCCAGGCATTAGCCCAGTATGCTACCGGAAACCTGACAAGGGATGACGTCGTTTCTACCTTTACAACGGGATGGAAAGCTGAGAAAAAGTAATATTTTCCGTTAAGCCATGAACTCGTGGGAGGAGCATAGTGCTCCTCCCACGGGAAACGAGGGTATGATGAGGTCACTCAAAAAATATTTTCCAATTTTTGTTCTTCCTACGCTCATCGCTTTTGCGATAGCTTTTTTATTCCGTTCATTTTAGGTCTTGGGTTATCATTTACTGACTTTACGACGCTGACAGATTGGGAATTTGTTGGTGTCCAGAACTATGTTGATGTTTTCGATGAACGCAGTGGTTTCGTATAAGCTTTTGTCTTTACTATTTTGGTATCTGCAGTAGCAATCGTTACGGTTAATGTTTTTGCTTTTTGGATTGCTTGGTTGCTTACTCGTAAGTTAAGGGGAACAAATTTTTTCCGTACTGTTTTTTCATGCCCAATCTGATTGGTGGAATTGTTCTAGGTTACACTTGGCAGGTTCTCATCAACTCTATTTTGGCTAAATAAGGAACTACGATCGTTTCGGATTGGACGTACGGTTATTGGGGTATCATTATTCTCTTGAATTGGCAGCTTGTTGGATACATGATGATTATTTACATTGCTGGCTTGCAAAATGTTCCCCGTGAGTTAATCGAATCAGCCGAGCTTGATGGGGCGGGACGATGGAAGACTTTGCGGCATGTCACCATCCCGATGGTTATGCCAGCGATAACGATCTGTCTGTTCCTTACATTGGCAAATACGTTTAAAATGTATGACCAAAATTTGGCGTTAACTGCGGGAGCCCCGCAAAGCCAAACAGAAATGGTGGCGCTAAGTATTGTCAATTCGATGTTCTATCGAGTTGGTGAAGAGGGTGTGGCTCAGGCTAAGGCAGTGATTTTTGTTGTCGTTGTTGTTGTCTTGGCAATGGCTCAGCTAAATGCGACGCGTAAGCGGGAGGTTGAAGCATGAAAAGCTTATCAGTGGGGAAGTTGTTGGTATATCTCCTTCTAGTTTTTTAACAGTGGTTTTCCTCGGGCCATTATTCTTTATCGTTGTCAATTCATTCAAAGCAAAGTTTGCGATATCTGGTGATCCTTTCTCAATCCCGGTAGGTGATGACTTGGTTGGTCTTAGTAACTATGTGACGGGGTTGGTGCTATCTGGTACCACTTCAGCGATTTTGTGGTCATTTGTTATAACGATTACTTCTGTGGTTGTGATAGTTTTCTTTTCTTCGATGACGGCTTATTACATAGTGCGAGTAAAAGCATGGTGGACAACTCTTTTGTACTTTGTTTTTGTTTTCTCTATGGTGATACCTTTCCAGATGGTCATGTTTCCGACTGTCAAAATTGCTGATTCTCTTTCGTTGGCAAATCCTGCTGGCATGGTGGTCTTGTATCTTGGCTTTGGTGCGGGTTTGAGCGTTTTTATGTTCGTTGGCTTCATCAAAGCGATTCCAGTTGAAATAGAAGAAGCAGTGGCGATTGACGGATGTAGTCCGCTCCTAGTGTATTTCAAAGTGGTGTTACCTATGCTGAAGCCGACGTCGATTACGGTAGCTATTTTGAATGCGATGTGGGTCTGGAATGACTTCTTATTGCCATCGTTGGTGTTGGGGCCGTCAAGTGAGTATCGTACAATCCCGATTGTGGTTCAGTTCCTTGTGGGCTCGAATGGCAACCGTGACATGGGTGCGTTGATGGCTATGCTTGTTTTAGCTATTGTTCCAATTGTCCTTTTCTATGTTTTCGCGCAGAAATATATCATTGAAGGTGTGTCAGCGGGAGCAGTTAAAGGCTAAGTTTTCACATAGTTTTGAGTGGCGCTGGGTAGTATATACTCAGCGCCACTTTAGTACGGGGGATACGAGTGAATCCAGAATCTGGCATGTATCGAGTGCTTGACTCGGCAGTAAATCCTGTTTTGCTGAATTTTTTGATGATACTAGCGTCGATACCTTTAGTCACTATAGGTTTGTCATTACGAGCCGGCTATCAGGGATTAGCAGACATCAAAAACGATCGGGATACTCAAGTTATTCGGAGTTTTTCAAGCGATTTTGGACGCGGTGGGATACAACTACGACGTGGGGGCTCATTGTTGCCACAGTATTTGTTGGTTGTATGGCAGAGTGGGCCTTTTGAACCATTTTGAGGCATTGCCAGATAGCCAGAATTATGCCCTCATCATGCTTATTATGAAAAGTGGAATGGTTGGCGGGGTACTTATCATAAGTATTATCACGACGTGGATGTATGCCAACGTGAGTGATTTAGGCTGTACCAGTGACAGTTTAGTTGTCAGTATTAGCCAAGCCTTGAGAGTTGCAGTTCAGCATGTACTGGTGACGTTTATATTACTCGTTGTCACATGGGCCCCGGTGGTTATGTTATTTATTTTCCCTCACCATTGGGTAGCTATTGTTGGATATATGGCGATGTTCGGGGTGGCGCTTCCAGGTTATATCGCAGTTATCAATATGGCGAAATAAAAGGTTGGGGTTGCCTGTAGACAACCCCAACCTTTTATGATGCTTAGATCAGCTTACGCATTTTCGAATTCACGAATTTTGGTTGGATGTAAGCCAGCTGGTTCTTCTGACAGCGACTCAACGCCGAGGCGACGAGAGAACGATAGGTAGGACCAGATGGTGTATCCGGCAACGATCGGAACGAAGATCACAGCTGCGATCGTCATAACGGTGTGCGTTGCTGTTGTTGCTGATGCTTGGACTAATGTTAGGCCGTAAGCGTCGTTGATATAGGACTTGAGCGCAAATGGAACTGTTGTTGTAAATATGAAGACAACAGCAAATGCAACACCAGCCATATGAGCGAAGAATCCAGCCTTTTCCTTACCTTGTAGGGTAAAGAATGTTGAGACAAGTAGACCAACGGCAGCTAGCGCAAGTGGAATAACAGCGAACCAGGTTGTGGAGTAGGCAAAGAGCGCCCACAGAGCCCATAGTGCAGTTAGTCCTGTTGAAACTAGTGAGGTCTTCTTAGCAAGTGCTTTCGCCCGCTCAGAGAAGTCACCTGTTGTCTTCAAAGCGAGCCAGAGCGCGCCATGAGTTAGGAACAGGGAAACAACAACGAGGCCGGCGACAATAGTGAATGGTGTAAACAGAGAGAAGAATCCGCCGGTCAAGAAATGCTGTGCGCCTTGACCGAGAGCGGCATCAACCTGTGTTGGATCAGCCGGTACGAAGGTGGATGGATCGCCAGCTGCACCATAAGTGCCAACCTGGATTGCCATGCCTTGAACGAGGTTGCCAAATGCGACACCCCATACGAGGGCGACGAGCCAAGCGGAACCAAAGTGAATGTAATCCCATGCATTACGCCAGGCGTCGGAGTTAATCTTGCCGCGCCATTCTATCGCAGAGATTCGCAAAATGAGCAAAACTAGCACGAGAACGAGAGCAATGTACATGCCGGAAAACATGGTTGCGTACCACTCAGGGAAGGCGGCGAAAGTTGCGCCACCAGCGGTGAGAAGGAAGACTTCATTACCATCCCAGTGTGGGCCGATAGTATTAAGTTGAAGGCGACGTTCTTTTTCGTTGCGTGGCAGGATATGTAGGAGCATGCCGGTTCCGAAACCGAAACCTTCAAGGGTAACGTAGCCAATCCACAGCACAATGATGAGGACGAACCACAGAATTTGTAGGAATGAGAGATCCATTGTTAGGTGTCCTTTCCTCAGTATCCAAAGCTTAGCTTGGCATCTGGATTGGTATGGTCAAACTGCAATGCAACGTTCTTGGCAGTGTTAATGCCTTCTTTCACGTAGCGCTTGATCAAGACGTACCAAACGACGCCGAGTGCCGCATAGAGTAGGGTGAAGATGACTAGGGAGATGAAGACCTCAACCGGAACTACGTTTTGAGAAACGCCGAAGTCGGTAAGTTGCTTAATCATCTCAGAAGGTGCCATGCTATCGGCGACTTCCATGTTCGGGTAAACAACCCATGGCTGACGACCCATTTCAGTCAAGATCCATCCGAAGATGGAGGCAAGGTATGGGAAAGTAATAGTCCACAGGTAGAGCTTGGAAATTCCGCCAGAACGGATCAGATTGTCCTTGCGCAATAGCCACAAACCAACGAAGGATAAAGCAATTGAGGCAAAGCCAAGAGCCATCATGATGCGGAAAGAGTAGAAGGCGATAAATGGGTTGGGCAGATAGTTCACGTCTGCACCGAATTCATCACCAAACATGTTCGTGAACTTCTCTTGGATTTCGGTCGCTCCAGTAACTTCGGAGTTAGGTCCAGAGAAGTGGTCGGTCACCATGAAGGATTCTAGGCCGGGGATTGGCAAAGAGATGATGTTTTCTGGTGTGAGCTCAGTACCGGTCATCATCAATGCTAGTGGCGCGTTTTCTTCAGTATGGGTAATTCCCATTGCGGCAATCATCTTTGTTGGCTGAACCTTGTAGATGTGTTGCCCCATGAAGTGTCCAGTGACGAGGGCGAGAACGCCCGCAACTGCGAGAACCTTCAGGCCAAAACGAGCTGCTGGTTTCCATAATTCAATGGCTTCAGCTTCGTTGTTATTCTTTACGCTACGAACCATCCACCAGATCGATACGCCAGCGATGAGTGTTCCAGCAACCATTAAAGAAGCGGAAATTGTGTGTGCAAAAGCGTAAAGGGTAGTAGTGGAGAAGACGACTTCGAGGAAGCCTCCGATACCGTCGAGTTCAGCGCGACCAGTTTCTGGGTTAGCGATAGCTCCGACTGGGTTTTGCATGAAGGAATTTGCAGCCAAAATAAACAAAGCTGAGATATTGGTACCTAGTGCCACAAGCCAAATAGCCACGGTGTGTGCCTTTGGTGAGATGCGTCCGCGACCAAAGATCCATACTCCGAGGAATACAGATTCTAAGAAGAACGCGAGGAGCGCTTCGAATGCGAGTGGAGCACCGAAAATATCACCAACATAACGTGAGTATTCAGACCAGGTCATACCAAATTGGAATTCCTGAACGATACCTGTCGCGATACCGAGTGCGAAGTTAATGAGAAGTATTTTTCCGAAGAATTCGGACAGCTTGAGCCACTTTGTGTCTCCGGACCGAAGCCATTTTGTTTGTAAATATGCGACGAGTGGGGATAGGCCGATCGTCAACGGTACCAATATGAAATGATACACCGTTGTAATGCCGAACTGCCACCGCGCAAGGTCGAGGACATCCACCTTTTTCACCTTCCGTGCGACCTGATGAATAGAGTTACTGAGTCGGATGGGCCTTTTAGCCCGTTCCAATATGGCTACCACTCGAGCGTCGTTGTTACGAGCTCAGGTGTTAGGGACACATTGAATCCATAATGTAATCATGACGTATTTTACTCTCGGATGCCAGTTAATTCGGGAAAGTCGCGTGAGCAATTTTAGGAACTTTGTCCCATGTCACATTTTATGTGGGTTTAATGGCTGTGTGATGGTGGGAACAGATGTGCTTTGGTGCTTACTTCATAGTAGGGGAATGTGTGTTGAGTGCATGAAGCGTGTAGACTGACACTAGGTTATTGAGCATCTAATAGCCGACGTTGTTCAAGTGCGCCGCATGAGCGTTGCTGCCGGGACAGCTTAATATTAGAGACTTTCCACAGTTGAGGCTGTGATTATTATGCGCCACGCACGAGATGCACGTACGTGGTTATAGGGGGTATCCGATGGCCGATGAAGCCATGGATGTTGTCGTACCTGAGGGTAAAAAGGCAACACGTAGTAGAACGCGCAAAACGTCAGATAAAAAAGCGCATGCAAAAAAAGATATTGCCGAATCAGTTGCTCAGTCACTTGCTGAGTTGCCTGTAAAGCCACGGAAGAATTCGGCGAAGGTTGCCGATCCGACGTCGATTATTTTCTCGGCTGGTGGGGCTGAAGAACCTACACCAGTTCCAGAAGTTGTCGTTGCTCCGCCGATAACATCACTATTGTTTCAGGAACCTGATGTGGCTCGTGCAGTTCGTGCTCGCCGGCAACGCAAAGAAGCCGTTATTGAAGAAGATGCGCATGAATTGGAAAACGTTGCAGAAGAAGTAGCTAGTGATAGCGATACGCATCCAGAGTCAGCGCGGAAACGTCGGCGTGGCACTCGGGGTGGCCGGCGCAACGCTGACGTAGATGAAACTCTTGAGACGTCGAAGGATAGCTCTCAAAACGATGCTCAGATAGCTAAAACCGAAAACGAATCAGCGCGGAAAACGAAAAAAGTCAAAGCGGTTGTATCGGAAAATAGTGATAACGACGAGGCTGTTGAAGCTGAAGAGCCAGCGGTTCGTCGTCGCCGTCGTCGGCGAGCTACTGAAGCGGTCTCGGATGAGGTTACTGCCCCGAAAGGATCAACTCGTCTCGAAGCTAAACGCCAGCGCCGTAAGGAAGGGCGTGAAGTAGGTCGTCGTCGTCAAACTATTACGGAATCAGAGTATTTAGCACGTCGCGAATCGGTTAATCGTGACATGCTCATCCGGGAACGTGACGGTCTGAACCAGATTGCTGTTATTGAAGATGGCGTTCTCGTTGAGCACTATGTAGCACGTCATACTCAATCTTCGATGGTGGGAAACGTCTATTTGGGACGAGTTCAAAATGTTCTACCATCGATGGAAGCAGCGTTCGTAGATATTGGAAAGGGCCGCAATGCGGTGCTTTACGCTGGTGAAGTCAATTGGGATGCCTCAGGACTAGAAGGTAAACCGCGCAAAATTGAACAAGCGTTAAAATCTGGCGATCCGGTTTTGGTGCAGGTTACTAAAGATCCTATCGGACATAAAGGTGCTCGGTTGACAGCGCAAATCACCCTAGCTGGCCGCCATCTTGTTTTAGTCCCTGGTGGAGTAATGACCGGTATTTCACGCAAGTTACCAGAACCTGAACGCTTGCGGCTAAAGAAGATTCTCAAAGAGATTATTCCCGGTGAGCATGGTGTTATTGTCCGTACAGCTGCGGAAGGTGCTAGTGAGGATCAGCTCAAGCAAGATGTCGAACGGCTGATGAAGTCGTGGACCGATATTGAAGCGAAATCTAAGGCGTCGAAGAATGCACCTTCATTACTGAAGGGTGAGCCGGAGCTCGCGGTGCGGGTTGTACGTGATATCTTCAATGAAGATTTCCGGACCTTGCGTATTTCGGGCGAAAATGCATGGAAGACTATCTCGCATTATGTTCAAGAGCTTTCGCCAGAACTCGTGGATCGTCTAGAAAAATGGGAATCGGATAAAGATATTTTCCAAGAGCATCGGGTCGATGAGCAGCTACAAAAAGCTTTTGATCGGAAAGTATTCTTACCTTCGGGTGGATCACTAGTCATTGACCGAACTGAAGCTATGACGGTTATTGACGTAAATACCGGAAAATTTACTGGTACTGGCGGTTCTCTTGAAGAGACGGTGACGCGTAATAATCTTGAAGCGGCTGAGGAGATCGTTCGGCAGTTGCGGTTGCGTGATATTGGCGGGATTATCGTCGTCGATTTTATCGACATGGTCCTCGAAGCTAATCGTGATCTTGTGCTACGCCGGTTAATTGAGTGTCTTGGCCGAGATCGCACTCGTCACCAGGTGGCAGAGGTGACCTCACTTGGCCTAGTGCAAATGACTCGTAAGAGAGTGGGACAAGGTCTCGTTGAGGCATTCTCTACTACTTGTGAGTGCTGTGAGGGGCGTGGATACATTAGCCACGACCATCCGGTTGAGAAAAACGAAGAAACACAGTTAACCCAGCGGGTATCTAAGAAAGAATCGAAGAAGGAAGCAAAGGCTCACAACAATGAGCCAGATCCAAAGCATGAAGAAGTTAAGGCCGCATTAGCAACCATTGCAGCTGCTGCTACAACGAAACATGACGATGGTGAGGAAGAGTCTGAGCTGAGTGCCGGAAGTCAATCGCCAGAGACAACTGAACGACCTAAGCGTGGTCGGGCAAAAAAGGTGTCAGCTAGCCGCGGTGCAGATAAAGAAACTTATCATGGGCGCGGACGGAAGAAATCTACTCAGTCCAATCCGGTAGTTTCCGAATCTACGTCCGCAGATTCCCAAACAGTGGCTGGTTCTTCGCAACAAACGTCCGAAGAACCGGTGAAAAAAGCAAAGAAACGAGTAACTTCTTCAGGCACTATTACACCCACTACGCGTGCGTCATCAGCACTTATGACGTTCCCAGTGAAGAAAGTGAAGAAATAGTTAGCCAAAATCTGTAATTGTGGTCTGAATCGCTAGTTATGAACTTGTGTCTGAGCCAGTGTTTCAGTATCGTTAATTGCTGGCGCACTTTATTGCGCTAAATAATTTTCAGGGCATCCGATCCCGGATGCATCAGTTTCGACAGAGATGAGCAGAACGTGGTTTACGCGATTGTCAAGGTAGGCGGCCGCCAGGAAAAGGTGTCTGTCGGTTCCGTCGTCGTTGTGGACAAGATTGCAGGCGAAGCTGGCGACAAGGTCGAGCTCGAGCCGATCATGCTCGTCGACGGTGATAAGATCACCTCAGCAGCGGATGGCATCAAGGCCAAGGTCAGCGCCGAAATTGTTCGCGATGAAAAGGGACCAAAGATCTCAATCATCAAGTACAAGAATAAGACTGGATACCGTAAGCGCCAAGGTCACCGCCAAAAGCTTACCCGTGTTAAGATCACCGCTATTAAGTGATCGCTTAACTTACCGTCCAACGAGCTGTTAAAAAGAAGAAGGTCTAGACATGGCACATAAGAAGGGCGCTAGCTCTACTAGCAACGGTCGCGACTCTAACGCAAAGCGCCTCGGCGTGAAGCGTTTCGGTGGCGAGTTTGTTAACGCAGGCGAGATCCTCGTGCGTCAGCGCGGCACTCACTTCCACCCGGGTGCCAACGTTGGCCGCGGTAAGGATGACACGCTGTTTGCACTTGAGACCGGTCACGTTGAGTTTGGTACTCGCCGCGATCGCAAGGTTGTGAACATCGTCGCGGCTCAGGCCTGAGTTGCACGAATCTTAAACGACATACTCGAGAGGGTGGAGGGCATTAGCTCTCCGCCCTCTCGTGCATTATATTTCATTTTTATGTAAGGACACCCCATGGCAAGCTTTATTGATCGAGTCGTTCTCCATTTGGAGGCTGGCAAAGGAGGCAATGGTGCGGCGTCGGTGCGTCGGGAAAAATTTAAGCCACTTGGTGGCCCAGACGGCGCTAATGGCGGTCACGGTGGTGACATTATTTTCCGAGTTGATCCCCAAGAGACAACCCTGCTTTCCCTTCATCATTCGCCTCATTTGAAAGCAACTAACGGCAAACCAGGTGCTGGCGATTTACGTCACGGCAAACGCGGTGAAGATCTTATCGTTTCAGTTCCCAATGGAACAGTGGTGAAGGATATGGACGGAAATATCTTAGCTGATCTGACTGGAGCTGGGATAGAAGTCATTATTGCCGAAGGCGGTCAAGGCGGGCTAGGTAATGCTGCTCTTGCCTCGCCTAAACGTAAGGCTCCTGGTTTTGCACTGTTAGGCGAAGAAGGTGAAGCGCTTGACGTCGTCTTAGAATTGAAGTCTGTTGCAGACGTTGCTCTGGTCGGATTTCCATCCGCTGGTAAATCGTCGTTGATTGCCGCGATGTCTGCTGCACGTCCGAAGATTGCTGATTATCCCTTTACCACCTTGGTTCCCAACCTTGGTGTGGTTGAAGCGGGCGATATGCGTTTTACTATGGCAGATGTTCCTGGACTTATTCCCGGTGCGTCAGAGGGTAAAGGCCTCGGTCATGAGTTTTTACGCCATATTGAACGGTGTGCTGCGATTGTACATGTCCTTGATTGTGCAACCCTCGAACCAGGGCGTGATCCGATTTCTGATCTAGAAGTTATTGAGGCGGAATTGGCCGCGTATGCTGCTCATATTCCGCCGATCGAAGGGCGTGTGCCGTTAATGGAGCGGCCGCGTATTGTTGTGCTCAATAAAATAGACGTTCCAGACGCTCAGGAGCTTGCCGATTTTGTTCATGATGAGTTGAAGAATCGCGGCTTGGCTGTTTTTGCTGTTTCTGCAGTGTCCCGGGTGGGATTGCGAGAACTAGGCTATGCTTTGGGTACTATCGTTGAACACCTGCGTGCCCAAGAAGTGGTTGACGATGAAGTTCGTCCAGTCATTCGTCCATTGGATAAGAAGAATGATTCCTCCTTTACTATCACGCCACGGCAACAGGATGAGAAAGCCTTCTATCAGGTGCGGGGAACAAAACCGGAACGATGGGTTCGACAAACTGATTTTTCAAACGACGAAGCCGTCGGCTACCTTGCTGATCGGCTAAATAACTTGGGTATCGAAAAAGAATTGATGAAAATTGGTGCTCGAGCTGGGGATATGGTGGTCATTGGTTCTGTTGAAGATGGCATGATTTTTGATTGGGAGCCGACGATGGCTACCGGTGCAGAGCTGTTGAGCCCTCGTGGTACTGATATCCGATTGGATGAGAATATTCGTCCGACGCGTAGAGAACGCAAGAGTCAGTACTATGAGATGATGGATGCTAAAGAAGCGGCTCGTCAAGAGCTGTGGACGGAGCGCCAAGCCGGAATCTGGACTGATCCTGATGAGGAACTTCCTACTGAGTAAAGGTTTTTGACGTAGCCAAGGCTCTGCTGTGTGTCATTTCACGGCAGAGCCTTTAGCTTCTGCCTTATTGGTGTCCTATCAGGCGTTACTTACCAAAATCTGAAGATAGTTTTGGCTATTTTAATAGAAAAACTAGCTCGTGTGTTGCTTAGAGGGTAAGGGCAGGGTAAATTCCTAAACAACAGCTTAACAAAATCTTTTCTTTTAGCTGTGAGATACCAGTGTAGGAATATACGTATTGCTACCTAAATACTAGGACATGCCATGACGATTGATTTGAACGTAAGCCGCAAAGCATTAACGTACACGCCTCACGAGCGAACCGAGCGTGTTTATGGCGAGCATACGACGTCGGCATGGCTAGGAATTGATCTGTCAATGCTTGGCGTGCAAAACTATGTGTCTTCGTGTATTAGCCAACCGGAACCGTTTCAGCATGGGAAAATGATGGCTGCAACTCGAGCTGCTGCTAGTGGTGGTTTAGACTTTGTAGCCTTATCGGCGGAATTTTGCGCGGATGCCAGCCGTCCGCAAGCAGTTCTTGACGCAATAAACGTCGGTGCGCAAATGCGCACCATCGATGGCAGTGGAGTTGTGATGGAGGTTTTGCCGGAGCCGAAAATCGTAGCTCAAGCCTTAGACGCGGTATGCGTAGAGGGTTCCGGCTGGGCTTCGCTGGCGATAAGAATCGATCAAAACGTTGATCTAGTAAATACGGTTGCCGCTTTTGAAGCGATATGTGAAGCTGGGGTAGGCCTGGTGGTCAATCTTGCCTCTGCATCGCCTTCGGCTGAAATGATGGAGATTGTGGCTCAATATGCAAATATGGTCCGTCTCCAGGTTGCCGATCCACATACCGCTCGGGGGATTAGATATGGACTTCGGGCCTTGGCGCGCGATGCGGAACGTGATTTGCCCGTCGTCGTTGATTTAGGAGTGGTTATTTCGGCTACGTCAAGTGCTGCTCATGAACGGGCGATCTTAGTATCAGAAATAACTGGTTGTGAACTATTTTCCGGTATTCCGACGGTATATGGCACAGTCTACGATGTAGCCGATACTATTGAGCGGTGGGTTGGGTTAGGTGCTGCCGATGGCGTTGTTATCCATCCAGCATCATTGCCTATTGATTTAGCCTCACTTGTCCGTGGTGTTTTACCACTGCTTAGTGGTAGGGCAGGTGTTGAGGTTAAACAACAATCGTTGGTTTAAGTACATGCAAATGTAGTGGTGGGCTGAAAGAATACCTTTCAGCCCACCACTACATAAACGATTGTTGCTTAAAGCTTTATGCTTGCTCACCGGCTTGGGCAATTTGTGCACGAACCTCGTCCATATCAAGCTCCTGAGCCTTCTTCACGAGTGCCTGGAGTTGATCACGGGCCAATGCGCCAGCGCCTTCATATAGCCGAATGCCATCGCGGAATACCATAACGGTTGGAATGGACATCACCTGGAAAGCTTGAGCTAATTCAGTCTGCTCTTCCGTATTAATCTTACCGAAAGTCACCTCTGGGTTTTGTTCCGAAACAGCTTCAAAGGTCGGGCTGAACATCCGGCATGGACCGCACCATTCCGCCCAGAAATCTAGGACAGTAATTCCAGAATTAACATGATCTTTAAAGTTATCGGCAGTAATTTCAACAGTAGCCATCAGGGGCCTTTCTCTATGTTTGTCGAACATTTGTGTCTTGACTTTAACATTAACGCATAGTGTGTAAAGTTATTCCCACGTAGGCTATTTTCCCCGGCAATCGTATGAGGAATATGCGCCGATAGTGATGGGGTTAATGGCCAAACAGGCTCTTGTGGCATAATCTCAGGTAAAATATTGGTATGAGTGAAAAGCAAAGTGTTGCTGTAACACATACGGCGGCACACAAGTCGGGTACCCGGCGCCGCATTGGAATTATGGGTGGAACATTCGATCCTATCCATCACGGCCATTTGGTTGCAGCTTCAGAGGTTCAGCATGTTTTTAAGCTAGACGAAGTCGTTTTTGTGCCTGCTGGAGATAACCCATTCAAAACCGGTAGACCTATTTCTCTAGGAGATCACCGTTATTTAATGACGGTTATTGCTACTGCGTCCAATCCACGATTTTCCGTATCTCGGGTAGATATAGATCGCGGTGGAAAAACATATACTGTTGATACTCTTCGTGATATTCGTCGTCTTTATCCCGACGACGAGCTCTTTTTTATTACTGGAGCAGATGTTCTTCCACAAATTTTACAGTGGAAAAATTCCGATGAACTGTGGACACTGGCGCATTTTGTTGGCGTTAGCCGCCCTGGCCACCGGTTAGATTTGGCTGGTTTGCCGGAAGATGGTGTTTCGCTTATTGAGATTCCGACAATGGCAATTTCTTCTACTGGCGTACGAGAACGCGTAAAATCCGGGATTCCGGTATGGTATTTGGTTCCCGATGGCGTAGTTCAGTACATCTCCAAGTATCATTTATATAGACCAGAAGAAGCTCAGACAACCGCCCTGGCATCCATCGTGGGCGATTACGCTGATGAGGCAGGGGCACAACGCAACTGTGTGGAAGGAGAGGAGAAGCATGAGTGACGCTCCACGTATGAGTCGCCGGCAACTGAGGGAGCAAGGCAAACTTAGTGTCCGTCCCGCAGATGGGGTTGATATTAGCGAGACAACAGAGCTGCGTCTTCGTCGTCCTTCTCGTAAAGAGTTACGTGAGGCACGCAAAGCGGAAACCGGAATGATTCCAGCCGTCACAGAACCGGTAGCTGAAGATGAGGGAGTGGTGCAATCACAAAAATCTTCTCAGCCGGAACGTTTATCGGTTTTTGAACGGTTTGAAGAAGAAAATGCGCTAGAGCCAGCCCTAGATGTTGCTGAAGATAATCCCGAGGCTGCCACTGGGGAAAATCCCGTTCCTAATGAAGCTGTTGAGCAAGATAGTGAACAGGAGCCAGATTCTCCAGGCTCTCAACTGAGCGAAGAAGACGATGCGCATAGCGAAGAGTCTCACGAAGAAGCCACACAAGATTCCTCGTCACACGAAAAAAGTGACGTAGCTGAGTCTGCGTCGGTAGACAGTGACGGCGAAGATGAAGGCGACGAAAACGACGAAGACGAAGATGACGAATCGCCAGTGGCGATGCGTGAACGGCTCCTGTCGATGACTCGCCGTCAATCGCTGGAAGAGCCTAAGCAAGAAAATACTGGGGATGTGTCACGAACTTCGGTGATGCCAGAAGGCTCTGATTTGGAAGCCGAAGAACTCGGGCAACTTGTTGCTCCGGATACTTTAACTCCACAGGACGAAGATATCTCCGCCGTCGAAAGCCAAACGGCTTCCGAAGATGATATGTCGTACTATGAAGACGACGAAGACGATAATCTCAACCCACGCAGAACAATTCTTAATTACATTCTGCTTATTCTCATTGCTATCCTCGTTGGAGTCTTGGTTGGTCTTGGTATTAACAAGTTCTTCTTCAATGCGAGCGGAACAACAGAATCAACAACTGTTGTTTCACAAGAGCTACTGCTATAAATTCAAATATATTAACTATCACTACAAAGGATATTCGTGAGCGCAACACAAGAAGCTATCGATTTAACAATTATTGCTGCCCGGGCAGCGGCAGACGTTAAAGCAACGTCTATTACGGCCATCGACGTCGCCGAGCGGCTTGCGCTTACCGACACATTCCTGGTCGTCTCAGGATCTACTGAGCGTCAAGTGCGCGCTATCGTGGACTCGGTAGAAGAGGCTATGCATAAGGCCGGATGCAAGCGTCAGCGCCGAGAGGGCATGGAAGGCGAAGCGCACTGGGTTCTCCTAGATTTTGGCATCGTGATGGTTCATGTCCAACAAGACGAAGATCGCGAATATTATGCTCTAGAGAAGCTATGGGCAGATTGTCCAATGATTGAGCTACCGGAAGACATCAAGCCTTCTGAGGTTGCCCAAGAGTCAACGCTGGCAGCTTATTTTTCTAGTGGTATCGAAAATGCTACTGGGCATGATGCAGCCACGTCGGCTGATCTTGCATGAAAGTTGTTTGATATGCCGCTAAAACGGATTATTTTGCTTCGCCATGGGCAAACTGAGAACAACTCACAAGCGCGTATCCAAGGAACGCAAAATACGCCCCTGAATGATATTGGCCGTCAGCAAGCGCAAACTGTTGCCGGGGAGCTTGCTCTTGCTGGGATTACTCGAATTATTTCTTCTGATCTGCAACGAGCTTTTGATACTGCGCGGACGGTAGGCCACACAATCGGTATTAGCGTTGAAGTTGATTCGCGGTTACGGGAACGTGGATATGGTCAATGGGAAGGACTTACCTCCGCTGAGATTAAGGAAGCTTATCCACAAGCCTGGAAACGCTGGCGGGCTGGTGAAGAACCTGGGGTAGCTGACGTTCAAACTCGCGAAGATAATGGTGAGCTTGTCGCACAAGCAATTCGTGAATACGCGGCAAGCGTGGCCGAAGACTCTCACGATCAAACGCTGCTGTTTGTCAGTCATGGTTCGGCAATTGTTAATGGTGTGATGGTGCTAATGGGGCAGAATCCATCTCAGTGGAATATGCTTCAAGGTCCAGATAACTGCCATTGGGCGGAGATTATTCCACGTCCTGGTGCTGTGCCGTCGTGGCGTATAAAGTCGTGGAATCGGTGGGCTGCCCATGGTGATACGCAGGATTTCATCTGGCGGTGAGCTGTTTCACGTAAAATTGGCTGTAAGGATTTGGATATTAGGTGCCTAGGTAGGTAATATTAATGACGTCTTCGGGGCATTGGCGCAGTTGGTAGCGCGCTTCCATGGCATGGAAGAGGTCAGGGGTTCGAATCCCCTATGCTCCACCATTTGTACTCAACTTTTGATACAAAGTTTTGGATAAATAATTTGACCCCTTACGGTTGTATTTCTTAGAGATACAAGGCTGTCAAGGGGTTTTCTATTTCCTGAGTATCACCTATGTTGGCAAGTAGTAGCTTATTTCAGGGTGTTCTAGGAGCTCAAAACACTTTGGTTTATAGTGCGCGCGGGTGTTTGCTGCTGTGCTGTGTGGAATAAGCAATCCGTTTTGGGTGTAGTAGGGCATCCTCGTCCGCCCCTGGCGGGCAATAGCTAAGGATACGCTCGATAGTGGAACGCTCTGCGGGGGTCATGGATAGCTGCCACTGCGCCTTGACATACAGTTGACGCGTGACGTAGGCACACTGGAAGGCTTCATTGGGAGGTAACCAATGTGCTGCGTTTGCCGAACCTTTATCCTGGTTTTGTTGCCCGTCTACCGCCAGTAGATTCTGCGGATCGTTAGCAAATTGTTCGCGTTTTTGCGCACTCCACGCCCATGCACCGGACCGCCAGGCGTCACCAAGAGCTACGACATGGTCTATTTGGATGAGTGCTGACGTTTCTTTCCCTCGGATAAAATTCATTGTTTGTCCGGTATAGGGTTCAGATAGTTTTCCTTCGACGACGACGCAGTTGCGGGTGCCTGGTTTGAAAATTGTATCTGTGGTGTCTCGGGCTAGAATGTCATTTCGGGTATCGCAACCGTTATGATCGACATCTGCCCAAGGGTGGCCAAATTCGCTCCGATGGTATGGGGGCGGGGAAGTATGCTCATTGCGGATAACAACCGTGGAGAGAAGTTGCTGTTTTTCGGGATCTAGTATTGTGTACGATGGTGGAGTAGAAAGCGGGCCGCGCCAATTATCCGGGCCGACCTTCCAGCCGAAGCGCTGTTCTAAATCCATAATGTCTGGTCCTAAGCCAGGTAGCACAAGCCAAGCGCATAGGACCGCGGATAGGACATAGAGGAGTTTATCGAGGCTTTGGCGTTTCATATTTCCATGATCGCACAGTTGCCGATAGCTGATTTTTCTTATCCACAATAGTATTAGTTCTCCACAAGGCCTGTGATTCTCCACAAGTTGGTAGTGACTAGTGAGATGGCAGACAGCAATTCGATATTGGTATGATGTTCCTGCTAATATATGAATGCACGGGGCATTGGCGCAGTTGGTAGCGCGTTTCGTTCGCAATGAAAAGGTCAGGGGTTCGAATCCCCTATGCTCCACCATTAGTACTCAACTTTTGATACATGGAATTGAGTACGGACAGAACCCCTTGGGTTCCGCGTTTTACCTAGTAATTCGCGGGATTCGAGGGGTTTTGTTTGTCTGTGGGTACGGTGGTGGGTAGGTGTAGATGATGGTTGAGCGGGCTGTGAAAAATGATATCAGGGGAGTTCTTGAGCCGGAAGCGAGAGCATGCGTCAAATAGTAGGAGCATGCGTCAAAACGTATAAGGTAAGCGTCGAATAGTATATGCGGGTTAGCCTTGAAAGGTTCTCGGGCATAGCGATCGTTTCGCTCTATCTTGGACAATGAATTGTATCGGCTCTAGTTAGCATCGAGTTTGCGGAGTCGTCATTTCTCAACACTGCTTGCTTACATTTTCCAGTGGTTAGGCTTGGCTATCTGCAAGTATCATGTGAGCGCCGGCCTGTGAGGGATAGCAATTCAATTATTTTATGGCTACATTGTTATCGCTTGCTCAGTTGCGCTGTTGAAATGATAGGTCTTTGCCCTTCTAAGGTACAGGCTTGGAATCAAAGATGCTTCACTCAAGCTTTTATTAAGGTAAACCAGATAGAGCTGATGGCAGGTTGCGTGCTTGCCTGGCCGTTCCCCGTTTTCTTATTCCACCAGTTTTCCTTCGCCGATGGAAGTTCCGAGGATGTTAGCCTTCGCTAGACGCTACGTCAGACATCGATACACTGTTCGTACCGTCTACGGCGTTGCCCATTCGTTGAGCGAGGGCCGTTCAGAAGGCGGTTGCCGTGCATCGGTGCAAGAAATCCCACTACATCTTCTGTTTGAGCGTGAGCCACCCTCAAATTTGACAACCTTTGTTTGTTGCTCGAACCAAGCTACTCTAGGTAGTCCATGCTCAACTGATGAGACCTATGGCGAACCGGACCGTGGCTTCTACATCGCTTTCCGAACTTCCTGTTCAGTGAATCTGGAGGCTTAAGGAGCCGGAGCTTTCTAAGGCAGTTGGAGGTCAATTGTATTGTGTCTGGTTAGCAAAGTTCTTTATTGCAACAGGGTTTTGGTGCTCGGCCCGGTACGAGGATATTACTAATCAAGACCTGGCTCGTGGTTGTCGATTTTGAACCTTAAGATTGGCGAGGAGCCAAAGTAAATCGTGGGAAAAATTATGTCAGTTACATTCGTTATCGTCGTGAGCTCTATGCGCAGCGATACGGTGATTCCAGATTTGTTTCCTTGTTCAACGAGCTCTTTTATCTTTATCTCAAATTTTCGATAGTTTGGGAGCGCAATCTCTCCCGACTGTGTCAACGTGCCCTTCAAGAAGCTGTCATCGTCCATATACCGTTCTGCCAGCTCAGCGATGTAGCCGAACCCTTTCCCTCGAGCTGTTTGAGGCTTCAAATACTGATTAACAGCAGCTGGCATAGTGATAAGGTTGATCGCTTCCATACCTGCACCAAATTCGGATGCCAGGAGATGTCCGCGATGGTAGGTGCCATCCGGGAAGCCCACGGGAGCGACTTTCGTACAAGGAAAACGGGCGCCCTTCTGTTGGTCGGTATAGCACTGCACGCCCTCGACTATCACTAAAGTCGTAAGGCGTTGAAAGTCCGTGAAAAAGTGGTGTTGAAAACGGATCCCATATCTCAATTGGGTAGAACTGGGCCCGACCACGTAGTGTGTGTTAGCTAGTGGGTCATTCAGATACGGGTTCGGTCCTGACTTCCGGTCGCCATACCTGGTGTGTACTTCGCATGTACTGTGACCGTGATTATGCTGGATGAATCCCCACCCTTCGTTTTTGAGATTGGGGAGGAGATTATTCAGCCTGCAGTTCCGTGGTGCATTATTTCTATTGTTCATCCTTCAACTAGTGTAAGCGTCCCCGACTCGACGAGGCAAGGGGTCCGGCTCAGAATAAAATCGCAGGCGAATTCTGTAACGGAAGTATGTAAATGGTAAATGTGAAAATGATCGTTGTGGTTGCCGTGTACTTGTGAGTGTGAAGTCCGACCAGTTGAACAAACATCATGCCGAGGTATCTCAACAACTAATTCTCAATTCACCAATCAGCATGATGAGCACGCACGCAATACTGTCGATTCATTAACGACTGTACGCCAACTCAAAGAAGCTGGGGTAGAGGTCTACTTTGAGAAAGAAAACATCTACACTTTCGACTCCAAAGGCGAGCTCCTCATCACCATCATGTCTAGCCTTGCCCAAGAAGAATCCCGCTCGATTTCCGAAAATGTTACGTGGGGGCACCGCAAACGTTTCGCTCAAGGAAAGGCCATGATCCCATACAGTTCGCTTCTGGGATATACCAAAGGTCAAGATGGAAACATACAGATCGATGAAGACCAAGCAATAACAGTGCGCCGCATATACGCAGAATTTCTTTCAGGGAAGACTCCCTCGGCAATTGCCACTAGCCTCACACGCCTTGGGATGCCCACACCACGAGGGAAAACTCGCTGGTGCGCATCAACCGTTCGCTCCATCTTACGCAATGAAAAATATAAAGGCGATGCCTTGCTCCAAAAAACAATTACCCTTGACTTTCTTTCAAAGACGGTGAAGAAAAACGAAGGAGAAGTCACCCAATACTATGTAACAGGACATCACCCACCAATCATCGATCCAGATGTTTGGGACCGCGTTCAAACCCAATTCACACAACGCTCCATCGCGTATTCAAACCCGCACCACGTATTCTCTTCCAAAATCCGATGCGGACAATGTCAGGGAAGCTTTGGACGGAAAAAGTGGCACTCTGGGACAAAATATGAACGCTTCATTTGGCGTTGCAACAACAAATACGAAGGCAAGCACACTCGCTGTAGCACACCACATGTTACTGACGAACAAATACGGCAGGCCTTCACATACGCACTAAAAGAACGCGTCACACACCACGACGGAACTGATTACGTCTTGAACATTCTCCAATCGACTGTGTTAAACACGAACCAGCTTGAGTATCAACGCGATCAACTTGCATGCGAAATTGATGAAGTAACAATCCTTATCAACCAACTACTGAACACTGCAGCTACCAACATGATGGACGCAGATAACTACGATACTCAATACGCCACACTAGAACGCAGGCGCGAGAAAGCTATCACGAAATATACGAACGTAATCGACGAAATCGCTCACCGGCAAAGCCGTCTAGCACAAGCCAGAGCAGTCCATGACTACTTCGCCTCCCAATCACCCCTAGAATACTCCGACGACGCATGGAACCTACTCGTCAACCATGCAGTAGTCGACGAACACGGCAGTATCCACGTTGTGTTTAATAAAGCCCAAGAACAATATGTAATCGCATCTAAAGGCTAGAACAATGGAACCATCTGTTTAACTACCAACCATATCTATAAATGTTTTTGGTTCTTCTAATTTTCCGTAGTCAACCATTAAGACGCTCATTTTGATACAAAAATTTGGGCCAGGGATTAACCCCTTGGGGGCGTGTTTTCTATGGAAATACGTGCCTTTCAAAGGGTTTTCTTTTCCTGCGGTATGGCATTAGTCGGTGTAGTTAATGGCTGGTAAGCCGTGAAAACTGAGATACGGGGCGTTCTTGATCCGAGATAACGATATCCGCTAAAAAATGGCAACCGCTAAAAAGTATGGGTTGCTTGGCACTTAGTATGTACTCCTCATTATGGGTATCTATATTTTCGCTAAACGTAGTCGTCAAGACGTGCTAGTGAGCAATTAGGCGTTAGCCGCTTGCTCCAAGCTGGACTCCGCTAGTTTGGCACACAAAATCTCGGGATTCGGCACAGCAGTAGCCTATAGCGCATTGCTATCCCGCCCGACGAGATCTTGTGCGCGATTTTCGGTATCTGCACAACATATCAAGCAGCGGATGCCTGGTTTAGCTCTCAAGACTTCCGTCTAGCAGTCCTGCAACTGAGAACGGAGCAAGGGTGAGATGCCCGCCGGGTGCAATATGCTCAGTGTGGTCGAGCGGGCGTTCCCATTGGCTGGCCATATCAACTCAAAATCAGTACCGCGTCCCCATGGAAGCGTGATCTGCTGAGCCTGCGCCTGGCCGTTAATAATCACCAACGCATCGCGGCCCATTCCGCGCCCCGAGCGCAACATTTGCACCAACCGGGCCTGGGGATCAAACCATGTGTAGTCCTGCATCGTGTAGTGAAGTACTTTGGAGCCCGACATGTGGTAGCGTTTGTCCTACCGAATTTAGAACTCGCAAAGAAAAAGAAAATGACCGAAATTTACTCCACTGACACAGACTCTGGAACCTTATCTGTCTTTGAAGATATGAACGGAACTGTGCGTAAGATTGCCACCATCAGGGTCGGGAATGCGCCGAGAGGTAGCGTCCGATTCACGTCCGACGGCAGAGGTTTTGTTTCGAACACAAGTGCAAACACGGTGTCTGAGATTGATGGTCTAGCACATAAAGAAGTACGTAAAATTAAGGTAGGAAATGGTCCGCGAGGTCTTTTTATCGTTGGCAACGAAAAGTATCTTCTCGTGTCAAACTCAGGTTCCGATAGCCTTTCAATCGTGGATCTGAACATAGGCGAAGAAGTTCGACAGCTACCAATCGGGCGTGATCCTCGTCATATGGCAGTTGTAAATAACTTTGCATATGTATCACTTTGGGGAGAAGGAAGTATCGCAAAGTTTGATATTAGTAGCCTCGACGACGGCGATGTTAATGGTGTTGCTCTTGTTTCAACGATCAAGTTAGCGCCAGAAACATTCCCATACAGCCTCAATATTGACGAATCTCGTAAGATTGCTCTGGTTGCATGTAATTCGGTTAGGAGCATTCCAGTAATTGATCTGGAAGCGGATACAGTCTGCGGACACATTCCTGTTCGGGCAAGTGGAATTAGGGCAATTACATTCTCAAATGACAATAAGTATGCTGTTGCTACCTTGGAGCGTGACAACTCAGCTGCTGTCATTGATTTAGATACGTTTGAAGTGACTCGTTACCTAGATGCTGGACCAGCTCCTCGAGGAATCGTTACCGATCCGGATAACGGGGCGATTTATATCGCAGCATTTTCACGATCGACAACAGCTCGATATGATATGCCGGACTGGGGGTCGCATGGAGTTACTATAATCAAGGCGGACTCTGACGCGCTCTCTGACAAAGATTCAGCAATAGAGACAGCTACGGTCAAATCAGGTTTCGGACCATGTAGTGTCTCGCTATTTGATCCTGCATCAGCAATGATCGCAAGGAAAAATCTCGATAAGCAGCTACGCTATCGGTCATTTTAATTATTTAGGTTTTCAGCGAACTTCACAGTGAGCTGAGTGAGCTGAAATGAATATATAATGATATTCAGAGAGATGTATCAGTGGGCTATAGCCCCAAAGAAACACGTGATCGATTTAGAATCTGCACGTGTACGCAGAGACACTATGCGTCAAAACTTTAAGCACTTACGAGCTGAAAGGCAACCTGAATTCTGTCCTCCATGGGTTCAAGGAGCGACTCTTGGGTGGCGGATTTATTCCGCAATTGATGTGATTTTGTCGCCTCTGGAACAAATTGAGGTTGCTGGAGGAAAAATGTTGAACGCTCTGCGCGTGCTGTTGGCAAGAGACAGATTTGGACTCGTGGAGACGCAACAATAGCTCTTGATCCGACTTCATGGCTGAATTCATATGAGTTTGAAACTGATGCAGGTCCGCAATCAATGTTCCTCCCCAATGGTCTCGGCACTCTTGAATGGAGACAAGGGTGGACTGTTGAAGGATGGGATGAGATAGGGTTGCTCGTTATTCCTTCGCCTCTGTTGCCAGATCTGGGAGTAGAGGTAGGATTGTTGTCACCGGCTACGCTCAAGCGAATTGAGTCGAAAGGCATAAGTATCGCAATCGCGCCAAAATGTAGAGTTGAGATTCGAAGGGGAGACGAGATTGCACGGCTGATTCCTATAAGTCGTGAGTGCATGTCACTATGATCGAGAGTGGAAAAGTCAAGCGTGTGGAGAATATCGATCTGCGGACTGCGCGAAAGGTAGCTGTCCTTGCGCAAGGGTTAGCCCCGGCTCAGCTAGGGTCGCTTAATTCATTGGAATCGGTGATACAGCGACTGGGTTGCGTACAAATAGATTCAATTCAGGCAGTGCGTCGTTCGCAAGAAATTGTGCTTCTTTCCCGTGGGGTCGATAAATCTGAAGTAGATAGTCTTTACACTTCAGCGGCCGGATTGTTCGAAAATTGGGGCCATGCACATTCGCTTCTTCCGCAATCTCTATGGCCGATTTTTCACTGGCGCCGTGATCGTATCCGCAAAAATGGTCTCAGTGGTGTTCCATATAACCCGAAAGTTGCAGCTGATGTTTTGAAGCGGATTTCGATCGATGGGCCGGCTACACATGGAATGCTTGGTAAAACTCGTGGCAACGGCTGGAATCGCAGTAGTGAGGTGAAAGTCGCGTGTGAATGGTTGTTGAGCTTTGGCGAATTGGCTGTGGTTAGCAGAGATGAACGCTGGCAAAGGATATACAGCACCCCGGAACAAGCTAATATGCCTACTGAGGAGAAGTTAAGTGTTGATGAGAGCCTGCAAAAATCGGTAGATCTTGCTTTAGGTGCACTTGGGGTTGCGAGGCTTAAGGATGTTTATGATTACTTTCGATTCCCGAAAGCCTCACAGATCGCTGAATATTGTCACGAAAGCAGATTTATTCCGGTGAATGTTGAGGGACTCAGAGACACCTGGTTGATCGATGAACAGTTGCTTGACAAAGTTGATGAATTGGATTGGTCAAGTCTGCATATTTCGGTTCTCTCGCCATTTGATTCGTTAATTTGGCATCGTCCACGTCAGCTAGCGCTTTTCGGAAAAGACTATCGACTCGAAATTTACAAGCCCGCGAATAAGCGCGAATTTGGCTACTTTGCTATGCCGCTTCTGAACAATGAAAACATTATTGGAAGAGTCGCCGCAAGAGTTTCGAACGGCACCGTTGAGATCGAGAACCTTGAAATAGATGAGACAATTGACGCCGACTTTGTCGAACATGAAGTTGCACGGACTCTACAACTTTGGACAGATCTCCCTGAGAAGTGATGTAACGGTATGAATTACAAGGATATTATTTTTGATCGTGAAGCAGGGCCGCTGCTTCTAGCTATAAATATTAGTCGTTTAGCAGCAGGCTTAGTCCCATTCGGGTTGATCGCAATGTATAGTAGTAAACACGAGTATATGTTTGCAGGGATTGCATCTGCGTTACTAATGGCGGCTGGTACCCTTACGGCACCATACAAAGGTAGAGTAGTCATGCGCTTTACGCCACTGCGAACGATTATTCCTATGTCTGTAGGATATTGCCTCTGTGTGGGGTTTGGAGCATTTCTTAGTTTCATCGATAAGCCATTTTACGTTGCTGTAGTATTTTTATTAATGGGCACATTGATAGCCCCACCGACTCCTGCTCTGGTGCGAACATTATGGACTCGTCTTGCTCTTACCGACTCACATAATCGCGCACTTCATACCCTTGATTCTGTCTCCGAGGAACTAGTATTCGCTATTACGCCTTTGATCACTACCTTTTTTTGGTCTACTGTAGGAGCATTTTGGGCTATCCCTGTTGGCCTCTTCTGTGGATTCATAGGAACGACAGCAATAATAACGCTAGCTGGAAGGAACTATACATCTACTCATAATCTTATATCGCACCCATTAAGCGTTGGTAAATCTGAGGGTCATGAGTATCAGATGCATGATGTTCGATCTATTTACTTCAATCGTATTACCTGGGGAATTCTTGGCCCAATGCTTGGCCTTGGCTCTGCAATGGGTGCGTTAAGTATTCTACTAACAAAGTGGTCTGAAACAATTCTTAGTGAGCAGTCAATGGCTGGTGTATTTCTTTCAATAATTAGTTTTTCAGGATTTTTCGTAGGTTTACTTTTTGGAAAAGTCAACGCCGAATCAATCAGCACGCAGGCCCAGTATCGAATGGCATCATTAGCTGTTGCAATCGGAGTAATAGTTATCACTTTGGGAGGGAATCTTTTTTTCGTGGTGATTGGCTCAGTGATTCTGGGTTCTGGTATGACGATAATGTTTATTACCTCCTTCATGCTTATTGGTGCATATTATTTAGAAATTCGGCAAACAGAGATGAATGCCGCCATTGGCGCATCATTCGATGTTGGTAGTGGTGTCGCGAACTTATCCACAGGTTTTTTGCTGTCGTACTTCAGCCTGAATCTATCGCTTTGCTTGTTGAGTGTAGTAGTAATACTGTTTACCAGTATGTCGTTTTTTATCGAGGCTCCGGCCGGATACAGGAGATGAACTGCATGTTTATTTCAATCCCATCGCCCCACACTATGCTGAGTAGTTGTTACGATTACTTCCCTTTGGTTCCATGCTCTGAATTTAATGACATTGTTAGTTTAGTTAATCTCGAGAATGTATTATTTTGTTCTCGCGAAGAGGAATCCATCGCCGTTGGTGCCGGATTGTATATAGCGGGGTATCGACCTCTGGTAATGATGCAATCATCTGGTTTAATGTCGTCTTTGAACACATTAGGTTCTCTTGTTATAGCTTATGGTATTCCTCTTACAATTGCGGTAGCTTTGCGTGGAGGACAAGACGAATATAACCCAACACAAATTCCCGCAGGTCGCGCAGTGAAGTCAACTCTTGAAACTATGGGCTGTAAAATTGTAAGTGTCTCATCTAGTGAAGCACTTAATGTCTTATGTGACATATCTTCAGTTCCATTATCTTCGCGCTTCGGGCTAAGGGCAACTGTTGTTCTAATCGAGAGATAATAATGGAGAGATAATAATGGATCGTAAAGCACTCGACGTATGTTACTTGTTCACTAAGTTAAATACCTTCTGCCCATCTCTACAGATTGTATGCCATCTAGGACCGACTGCATTTCTCGCAACCGATATTTTTCACCCTGGTACGGTACTGCCGCTATATGGTTCCATGGGCATGGTGTTGCCGGTTGGGCTCGGCTTAGCCCTCAAATCAAATTCTAAGATTATAGCAGTCGAAGGTGATGGGGGATTACTTATGAATCTCGGTGCAGCTGCGACAGTAGCAACCATTTCTCCGCGAAATATGCTATGTATTATTTTAGACAATGGAGGGTATCGTACAACCGGGGGACAACCTTCAGCGTTTTCTGGGACAAAAGGTATTCCTGAAATACTTGAAGCCTCTGGTTTCGATTATGTGATGACAGCCACGGAAGAAAATATTTGTGATGCGCTGACCTGGGGACTGCAACCAGGTTTGCGAGCATTGGTTTGTAAAACGATACCTCTCAATTACCCGTTTAGGGATCGTTTAATTTCTCCTACTGATACAATCTCAGCATTCGCCGAGCGATATGGTTCCAATCTCGATGATTCATAGCGTTTCATTTTGAGACGGTGAGCGTTCTAAGTGATAAGATTTAGTTCAAAGTATGAAGGTTGAAGTTTGGTCTAATTTTACCCATTGAGTAATCCATGTAGCAAAAGATCAAGTTCTTCGCCGCAGGTGTACTTCAGTTGGTGTACCTTCGTAGCTTCCTCCCTGAGTCTCTTATTTGGATTAGTAAAGTCTCTAGCACTCTTAGCTCCGATAGGGACTGAGAAACCCGATGTTCTTTGTATGCGTAGCTGAACCACAAGATTAATTGGCATATTGAAGACTTCCCCAGTTTCCTTCCAGACAGGTGCATTGTGCTATGCAGAGAAAGTGCCCACTGGAAGATCCTCTAAAGCGAGGTTGTTAGCGGAGTGTCTTTCTGTGTATCAGCGTTTAGTTAGCCATTCCCGCATAGCAGCCATTTGTCCTTCTTCTTGTGCATTTCGAATAATGGGGTCAGTGACAGCTCTGCACTGCGCTCTCCCACGACCACTGCCGTAAGCTCGATCTGCTTGGGCGTTGGGGTGTCTTAGTCTCAACCTAATCAAAAGGGGTCAACGAGTAGTTCTATAATGATCGCAATTATCTTGTTCAGATTCTGGCAATGTACGGCGTCGGACATTCGCGATGACAAATGTTCTTCTTCAAGTCCCTCGACGAGTGATCTTGGAACGTTGGCAAGGACAACAAATCGATCGCGTGCAATCGTTGGCGCTGTAACCATACGCAGCGTATCAATAATGTCAGGGTGGTGGATTCTAGGTGTGGTTGTAACAGTTGTTGTTGATTGGTTCGATTATTCGTTTGGTTGGCTTGTGCCAGTCTAGTGTTTTGCGGGGAGGGTCGCCTGAGTTCTTCGGCGATTGCGTCGAGATAGGTTTTTAGAGTATTGGTTTAGATCGGTTCCTTTTGGGAAGTATTGCCGGAGGAACCCGTTTGTGTTTTCGTTTGTTCCGCGTTGCCAGGGTGAATGCGGATCGCAAAAATATACATCCATGTTTAGCGTGGTTGAAATTTACGCGTGTAGAGCCATTTGTGAGCCTTGATTTCAGGTTAAGGAGTTCGGTAAAAGCTTGGGAAGTGTGCTCATTTTCTTCACTATTGCTTCTTGCACACTACCTGCATCATGATGGCCGGGTAAGTGGAGCAAGATTGTAAAACGTGTAGTGCGTTCAACGAGCGTGCCGATAGCGCTCTTGTTCCTAGCCCCGGTGATCAAGTCACCTTCCCAATGGCCAAGGACCGCACGTGTAGCGATCTCTTCAGGTCGGTGGGCGATCATCACCAACGGATCACCCAAGCATGGTTTTCTTTGCATGGTCAGATGACGTGGTCGGCGTTTTGCTCTGCCAGATCGTAGTAGTTGCTCAACATTGAGTTGTAGGCTACCGCGGGCATGAACATAGATAGCTTGATATATAGTTTCGCTGCATACGTGCATCGACTCATCATGGGGATATATCTTTTTCAGTCTGCCACTTATCTGAGCTGGACTCCAATGCATCTTTAGATACTTCTCAACTAACGCAAACATCACGGGGTTGGCAAGAATTTTCGGTGTCTTTGGTCGTTTCAAACGCTGATGTGAGATTTGGTGAGCTCTTTAAGGTTCCTATGCTTCCGTTATCAGGATGAGTATTTGCTCGAACTTCACGGCTAATACGAAAAGGAGCACCACCCAGGCGTTGCGATATCTCCCGAATGCTCACATTGTGTTTGAGCATGTCAGCGATAATGATGCGTTCATCTTGGGAAAGGTAGCGACTGCTCATAGGATTCGGCTTGTCCATATGGAAACAGTACCAGTCCACACTTGCGGCTTCGTTACCGCCCGTTGAACGATTCTTGCCGTTGCGCCAAACTTTGCCACTACGTTGTGAAACACCCACAGCTTCCGTGGCCTGAGTGAAATTCATGCAATTCGATTCACTGAACTGGCTGGGTTTAGTGAGCTACTTGCGACAGGCTAATAGTGGAAAAGTGGACTTCTGGCATGGGGTAGGCAGAGCTGAACAAGATTCCCTACCGGGTTAGACTTATTCGCTTTGTGCATAGCGTCCAAGGGGCTTGTTCAGTGACTCTAGGAGGATACTTCGCATGTTTCGATTTCGCTTGTGTCGGATAGTGGAGTATGGGTGTATCACGAGTTTTTTACATTTTGTGGTCAAATGCCTCGCGAATGTCGCTGGTGTGAGTGTTTGTTGGCGGTTTTGGGGTTGAGTGTCGGGTGTTACGTAGTTTTCCATTCGGACGACAGCGGGTTCGTGCTTTGGTCAGTATTAAGCCACTCGAGTACACTACGTTGGGTACTGTTGACATTAAGCATGACATCATCCTTGATGAGATAGGCATTAAACTATTTCATCTTCGCATATTGTTTTTAATTCGTGGGAAATTAACACGTCCTCACGAAACGAAATTTGCACCCAACTGTTGAGAATTTGCACCCACCGACAGTTTTGTATCAAAAGTTGCGTATAGAGAACCATTTATACTCAACTTTTGATAAAAGGTTTTGTTTGTTTGAGGCCGCTGTGCTGGTAGTTCTAGTTGATAGGCTAGAGACAGTGAAAACTGAAATCAGGGAAGTTCTTAATCCAAACAAACGCTAGCCGCTAAAAGTATGGTTATAGATACATTCTACCGTCTAGGATTTGAAGATATTCTCAGTTTTTAAAGTTGTCTTAAAAGATATTTTTCGTGGAAAATTTTGGTTCCGCGTCGTTTGCTTGCGTCCAGCTACTTTAATGATGCCTTTGAGGTTAAAGAATGTTGAATCCGGAGAACGTGCTTTATCGTAAGTTATAGACGACGATGCTTATGAATTTGATCGGCGATGCTATTGCCCAGCTCGCGCTTCCGTTAGCTTTTCTTTACGCTACTGGTTCGATCGTATTGGCATCAATTCTTGCTACTGCTACTTTAACGACGCAGTTATTTCTCACTTTACCGTTGGCGGCGATCGCTGATCGGTTACCTCGCAGGAAAGTTGTTTTTGCAGGCTATCTCGTTGAAGGTGGGTGTTTGACAGCGCTGGGATGGCTGCTATTGGGCGGTGTTGTGAATCTTGCGATTATAGTGCTACTAGGTGTCATTCGTGGTGCGGTAAGTGAATTAGGCTCTGTTGCAAGTGCGGGTTATGTTCCTCAGGTTTTGGGACGCGAGTCAATGCTGAAGTTTAACTCTCGAGTCGAGATGATAGAGGGAGTTGCCGCAATTGGTGGACCATCGATTTCAGGTGGTTTGGTGGGGATTCTTGGTGGAGCATATGCCATGTTTGTGCCTGCCATATTGTCATTCCTCAATGGTGTTATTTATTTGCGGCTTCCAGATAAACCAACGTTGCGTACTGCTTTCTCTCGTGGGCGTCGGGGCTATTCTTGGCACGTACTCGCTTGGTAACTCGGTAACGTTAACATCGGCTGGGTTATTAGCTATGTCTGCTCTGCTTGCGGGTCTACGGATCGTAGACGGTTATGTCACAACGTATCTTGTTGTTTTGTCCCTGACTGTTATTCCGGCGCTCGTGTCTTTAGTGTTCGTTAATCGCGACCAGTAGACTGATACAGGTTCGTGAGGGGATGGACAGGGCGTCTGTTTAAAACCCGCCTGCCTAGAAATTTCAGGAGGTAACGGCCCATGACCCTGTGATCAACTGACGTTACTGACATATGTGCTAGAAGACTCACAACCGCTACATCGCAGCTTACCCACTGTGTGGGGACTTCCTAGCACCTGGACAACCCGCTTCGTTAGCTCAGCCAGCGATTAACTTGTTGGTCAACGGAACGAGAAGCTTCCATGAGTGACGAAGTTCTGCTAATCGTTCTTCACCAGATGTAGTGAGATGGTAGACCTTACGTCCAGGTCCGCCGTCACCTTCTGTCCAGACAGGTGTACAGTATCCGTCGGATTCTAGCCGAGCTAAGACAGGGTAGAGGTGGGCGCCTTTGACGCGGTCGAATCCGCGTTTCGCTAAGCGTAACGATAGACTGTACCCGTGTCCGGGTTCGCGATGTAGTTCAGCTAGTAAAAGCATTGGTAGTAGGCCGCGTTGGAAATCGTCGAACTGAGTCATGATAATCTCCGTTGGGTGCGTGCGGCTCGCCAATCATGCCAACACGATATGGCGGATATGGAAGACAGTACGGTGCCACCAATCCCAAACAGTAGAATAAGCCAGAGGGTAGCAGAATTTTCACCGCTTATCTTCGCCATTGCCCAGCTAAATAGGGCTAGGAGAGAAAGTGCAAGGAACACGAGTTGTCCTAGCATCTCATTGCGTTTTGCATGGATAACAGCACGGTGATTATTGGATGCTAGCTGGTAGGCAAACTGGCGTGCGGCCCCGAATTCTTCCTCGGCCAAGACTGGTTCTGAGGATGTGCTTTTTGCGGAAAGATGGTATCCCAGTTCTGGTAACGTGGAGTTGATAAGTGCTGAATTATATTGATAGCTCGTGCGCAGTATCCCTTCGAGTTCGCTCAACCAGATGCAGTTCAGTTCGTTAGTGTGATCGCCTTGGTGAAGTTCCCACATTCTGAGCGCGCGTTTATGTGCCCGCCGAGCATCGTGCTTTTTACTCAAGACGTTGACGGCAATGCCGAGTGTGACGCCCAGTGCCGTTGCTAGCAGGGTGGGCATCGTTCCATATGAACTATCCAGTGTCTGTTTGTCCCATATATGGAGTGGGAGGAATAAGACAAGGACTACCAAAGCAAGCACTGGGGTAGCGGCTAGTAAGGACCGAAGAAGACCATGGCGATAATAGGTTATCCGGAACACGACGAAAGTTGCTGCTATCAGCGAGACGTAAGTGAGAAATATTAGTGTGTTCGCTGAGAGACTGATCTGCCAGCTGAAGTCACCTTGTATCCACTCGGAAATTGGAATCCATACCGAGAATCCTGTGATCAGGGTACCAACATAGCTCAGGGTATTCCACACGGTCACTTCTTGTGTTTGGAGAGCTTTCTGGAAGGGGTGTTTGGCAAGGTACTGGGACACTGCTTCGTCGATAGCTATCCAGTCATCAGAATTCAGCGGATCAAGATTCAATTGTTGGAGCAATTCTAGCTGGCGATCTGCCTCTGCTTGTGCTGTATCGGGGCTAACGTTATGGTCGGCCAAGGCTCGGCGGTATTCATCCGCCCACTTCCTTTGATGCTCGAAAAGTACATCAGTATTGCTCATAATTACCCCTATTCGTAGCATAGTCACCCTCGCCTATGACAAGATGTTCTGTTTTTATAGTAGCAGTTATTTGCAATTAGTGTAAATATATACTAGTAAGGTGGGGTGAGATGAGAATCGCAGTATCCCTAGCAATTATGTGTTAAACCCGCTTGGCGAAAAACCCTTTATTGCTGGTAAACAAACCGAAAACACGTCCATCGAGACGCATTCGCCACCGGCCACTAAACTACCAATCGGCATTCCGAGCTATCGAATAAATAGAGTTCTACCCGTTGCGATTTCGTGGGGCAGAGGTTTTTTATTTGATGATGTACTAGGCTGTATATAGATGAAATTTGAATAATCTTTGAAAGTGCGGTCAGCGTCGTGGGTGAAATTCTCCAACTGTTATGGACTAGGCAAGCCTTCTTCTTCGAGCTATTTCTCCAGCACCTGCTGATTTGCTCCATCGCTATCGTGATGGCATGCTTCATCGGAATTAGCCTCGGTATTAGTGCAGCAGAGCGTAAACAAGCCAGCGGAATAGTGATGGGTACAGCGAATTTCGTTTACACCATTCCGTCAATTTCTATGCTCGGCTTCCTTATCCCACTGTCTGGAATTGGTAATACCACCGCCATTATTGCACTGACTATTTACGGTCTACTTCCAATGGTTCGCGCAACCTATACCGGTCTAACGAACGTAGATCCATTGCTTGTCGAAGCCGCCCGCGGAATGGGGTCGACTCCCCGGCAGTTGCTATGGAAAATAAAGATGCCGTTAGCTCTGCCGGTGATCGTTTCAGGATTGCGGAATATGGTTGTTATGACTATCGCGCTCGCGGGTATCGCCTCATTTGTTGGTGCTGGTGGTCTCGGTGTTGCGATCTACCGCGGAATTACCCTCAATAATACGGCGATGACGGTGGCGGGCAGTTTACTCATCGCTATCTTAGCGCTCGCCTCAGACGCTTTGATTGGCGCGTTTGCGAAACTTCTCGCCCCTGGTGCCAAGCGGAACCGCTTTGCTATCGGAGCCCTTGGTACCACGTTCGTAGCTGCTCTCCTCGTACCGCTCATGGTAGTAGCTTTCCAAGCAAGTGGGGCTACCGTTCATATTGCTACTAAACCTATGACTGAACAATACATTATGGGTGAGATTCTGAAACAAAAAATCGAGGCTGAGACTGACCTGAAGGTGCAAGTCACCCATGGTGTTGGTGGCGGAACATCCAATATTCAACCGGGAATGGAAAAGGGAGATTTCGATATCTACCCCGAATACACCGGAACAGGATGGGCTGCAGTGCTAAAGAACGATAGCAACTATGCGCAAACTGATTTCCCGAAGCTAAACCAGCAGTACCAAAGCGATTATGACATGGAGTGGATCACTTCATATGGGTTCCAAAATACTTATGGCATTGCTGTTCCCGATGAACTTGCCAAGCAGTACAATCTGAAAACTATTGCTGATCTTACTCCGATCGCAGACCAGTTAGTGTTCGGGGCGGAACCTGATTTCTTCGAGCGGCTTGATGGATACAAGGGCCTGACCTCGGCATACCGAATCAAATTCGGTAACACGAAAGATATCGATGTTGGTTTGAAATACGAAGCTATTCACAGTCGGCAGATTCAGGCGATGCCAATCTTCACCACTGACGGTCAATTGGCTGGTTCTGGTCTCACCGTGTTGCGTGACAACCTTGGATATTACCCAGCCTATGACTGCATGAACGTCGTACGCAGTGAGATTTTACGTCAGTATCCGCAACTGCGTGAGATTCTCGAGAGCCTCGATGGGACGATCGATGAAGAAACCATGATTTCAATGAACTCACAGGTTGAGAACGATGGGGCCACTCCTGCGGAAGTGGCTGCCGAATTCCTTGCCCAGTTAGAGCAGACGAAAGGGGCTACAAAATGACAGCGCAGCCATCCAAAGAAGGCAACGAAATCATTATTAGCTTCGACGATGTGAAAAAATCATACGGCGATAAAACTATTATCGAATCGCTTTCTCTCACTGTGAAGAGAGGGGAGTTCTTAACGATTCTAGGCGAATCGGGCAGTGGCAAATCTACGCTTTTGAAAATGATTAATGTACTCGTCACCCCTGATAGCGGCACTATCATGGTGGCTGGCACCAAGGTTGCAACTCCGGCTCCAGCTACTGCTGAACTAGTTAAATTGCGTCGGCAGATCGGATACGCAGTCCAAGGTTCGATACTTTTCCCGCACCTGAATGTTGCGCAAAATATTGGATATGTTCCAAAGATTTCTGGCGCGTCAAAAGAAGAAATCAAAGCTGATATCGAGCGTGCCATGAAGATTGCCGGTCTTGATTCAGAGTTATTGGAGCGGATGCCTGACCAGCTCTCTGGTGGCCAAGCCCAGCGAGTCGGGATTGCTCGATCAATTGCGGGACGTCCGGAGCTTTTGCTGATGGACGAGCCGTTCGGAGCAGTCGACGAGATCACCCGCAGAGCACTGCAAGACGAGATTATGGACATTGTTCAACGTGAAGGACTGACCTGCTTATTCGTCACCCACGATACGTCAGAAGCACTCAAGCTGGGCTCGAAGGTGTTGGTATTGAAAGACGGTGCCATCGAACAGTACGACACTCCGCAACGAGTCGCTAACCATGGAGCAACTGAGTACGTGCGTACGTTGATTAACCATCAGCCTGCCTGAATCAGTTTTCCTTCCGGTCCTGGCGGCGGGTGCGCTGAATCCGACGTGGGCGTAATCCGTCAGGATGCTTCATCAACCAACGGGATCCGAACGATGATTCGTTTTCGATAGCAGACAGCGCAGCACGCTGTTGCTTATGGATCAGGCGTACTAGGTCGCGTTGGGTTACCCAGCCTGCGATTGTTTCATCGTCGTTGACGACGACGACGGCCGAGGCGTTGTTGTCGATCAGTGACGAAAGGACCTGGGTTGGGAGCATCTCAGGCGTGATATGGGTATGGTCTAGATCGATGGCGGACAGCGGCGTATCTGGCGAGATTCCCTCGGTCGATACGTGTGCCCAGATCAACGCGGTGAAACAACCGGCGTATTTTCCGTCGTCGTCAGTAACTGGTATTCGTGTTCCTCGTGTGCGGACTAAGACGTGGTTTGCTTCGCGAATCGTTGCAGAAGTAGTGACCGTAGCAGGTACCGGCGTCATGAGCTTTGCGGCTGGAACGCGCCCAACCAATGTGTGGTCAACCGGATCGTCGAGAATGTCGCCGCGCCGAATAAGTTTGGTTGTGTAAATCGTCTTACGTGTTAAGAACCGGCTGGTGGCGGTAGCAACCACCACAGCTAGCATCATCGGCATGATCAACGAATACTGGCCGGTCATTTCGATAATGATGAGAACGCCAGTCATGGGGGCACGGGCAGCGCCAGCAAATGCCGCTCCCATTCCGATGACACCGAAAACCGATGGTGATGTGCTGGTCAGTGGCGCGATTGCTTGTCCGAAAGCAGAACCGACCATCGCACCGATGAAAAGGGTGGGGGCGAAGACGCCGCCAGAACCACCAATGCCGATGGTTGTTGCGGTGAAAATTGCGCGCATGAGGGCTAAAAGTAGCAAGAATCCGATCGCGTATTTACCTTCGAGCGCATCGAGCTGAATCGGATATCCTGAGCCATACATTTCCGGCAAGAAAAAGAGCATGATGCCGATTGCGATACCGCCGATACCTGGGCGAGCCCACTCTGGTAGGTGGTAGATGGCGTCGATTAAATCTTCTACTGCATAGAGAATCTTTGAAAATCCGAGCCCGGCCAGGGCTGCGATGAATCCAACTAGAATAATCAAGACGAAGTCAATGCTATTGCCGACGCGCAACACATAGGGAATTGCTACGACGGGGACGTCTTCTAAAAAGGCGTGCCCAACGAGCGAGGACGCAACAGCTGCGATCACGCACATGCCGAATGTCTCGGCAGTGAAGTTAATCAAAATGAGTTCTAGTGCGAACACTGCGCCAGCTAGGGGAGCGTTGAAGGTAGCAGCGATACCAGCAGCCGATCCGCAGCCGACGAAAAGGACGACCTGTCGGGTGGTCAGGTGTAACTTATTTGCGATCGATGAACCTAGGGCCGCTCCGACTTGAACGATGGGGCCTTCACGGCCAACCGAGCCACCACCGCCTAAAGTCAAAGCTGACGCAATAATTTTAACAACTGCGACCGCGCCGGGAATTTTTCCGCCCTTGCGTTTGACTGCCAACATGACTTCGGGAATACCATGCCCACGAGCAGACGGTGCCCACTTGGTGATCATCGGGCCATACAAAAAACCAGAGATGGCTGGGGTGAGGATAACAAACCATGTGCCCCACCCTAAAAAGCCGTGGCTCGCGCCCGGGTGTGCGGAATAGTCAGAGTAGCCGGTCATCAGATAGGTCCAGCCCTCAATACAGTAATGAAAGACTACCGAGGCTAAACCGACGACGGCGCCGATGACAGCCGCAATGATAGCTAGCGTTGAACGATGGGAACCCAGGATTTTCATAAAGGACTTCATACTGTCAGGTAGGCTTTCCGGTGCTGCTAAAAGACGGGGTTGATCATGTTTAGGATACACCTGCTGATGAAGATGTTCCGCCCGTGAACTGTGAGGCAGATTGCTTGAAAGCCTCAGAAACTAGCTATTTCTCGCAGTAATGTGCTGGATAGAGATGTTGCGTGAGTTATGAGACATGAGCGACAGAATACGGAAACTTGCGAGGTCTTGCACAGCTTGCTGAGCTTGATGACAGGGAGGAGCCGTTTAAGAGAAAGAGAAAGTTAGCAGCATGCTTTCAATATAGCAATCAGTGTTAGTAGATATTTTCTGCGGGATCAACGTATTAATGGGGCTTTGCCACACTTTATTGCCCTGTTTCCTGAGCAGCATGTTGTGCGATAAGCTCGCGTGCAGCGTTTGTCGCGTCGTCGATCGAGTCAAATAAATACCCTGGAGACGTAAGTGAAGCAAGCACACCCACATTTTGGGCTGCCCGTACGTGCTCAGGGCGTAAGCCCTTGATCATTGTTGTGATACCGCGTTCGTTCAGTTCGATTAGAACTTCGGTGAGGTGCTTAGCTCCAGAAGCATCTAAAATGCCAACGTGAGACATAGATAAAATAACTACTTCAACAGAGTGGGGAACCTTAGAAAGTTCAGTGACAATGCGCTCTGCAACGCCAAAGAACATCGAACCATCAAGACGGAAATAGACGATTCGTTCGTCGTTCTTCATTTTCTCACCCGGTAACGTCAATTGAACAACGCCCGATAACCGCGATAGCTGGTACATCGCCCACAGAATAGCGATAACGACGCCGAAGGCGATAGCCGCAACGAGATCGAAAAGTATAGTGACGAATGCCGTTGCCCAGAAAACCAGCCGATCTCCACGAGTTGAGCCAGTAACTTGGCGAATCGTTGTAAAAGATACCATGCGTACTGCAGTAACAAACAAGACTCCTGCTAACGCGGATAATGGAATATGGCTGACTAAACCAGCTGCAAAGTAAACGATTCCAGTCAGCAGAATTGAATGGATAATTGCAGATAACCGGCTGGTTGCTCCAGATTTCACGTTGACAGCAGTACGTGCAATAGCTCCGGTTGCTGGCATACCCCCAAACATTCCAGATCCGATAGAAGCCAATCCTTGGCCCACCAACTCTCGATCAGGAGCATAAGAACCTTGACCTGGCATTCCAGCAGCCACACGTGCCGAAAGTAATGATTCAATTGCAGCCAAGAGGGCAACTGCACACGCGGCTGGTGCAAGCTCTATTAGTAGATCCAAACGAATCACTGGAAGTCTTGGCGCAGGTAGTGAATCTGGTAGGGTGCCGATCGTTGGGACGTTGAGTTGGCCAATATAAACAATGACGGAGACAACGATGACTGCTGCCAAAGAGGCCGGGAACGTCGAAGATATCCGCGAAGAACCAATAATGATAAGCATCGTTATCCCAACAATTCCGAGGGTAAACAACGATACCGTCCAGTCGGCGTCAACGACGGCGAGAAAAGCACCGCGAAGTGATTTAACGCCAGCTGGAATTTTTGTGCCCATCGCCAGAGGTACTTGTTGTAAGGCGATGAGCGTAGCGATACCTAAAGTGAAACCTTCGACCACTGACCATGGAATAAGTGAAATAGCACGGCCGAGCCCTAACAGGCCCAGAGCTAAAACTATGCCGCCAGCCATGAGGGAAAGAAGCATGATGGAATTGGCACCATGTTCAGCAACAATCGGAGCCAAAATGACAACCATTGCGCCGGTTGGTCCAGAAACTTGAACATGTGATCCACCGAAGATAGCGGCAATGAGCCCAGCAACGATTGCGGTGATGAGTCCGGCGGCTGCTCCTACTCCAGAGGAAACTCCGAAAGCTAAGGCGAGGGGGAGTGCAACAATGCCAACTGTTATTCCAGCGATAATATCGTGTTTGATATTCGTGTGGAGATAGTCATCTTTCGTCGGTAATAAAGAATGTAAATGCCGAATAACGGTAGACAAATGCAACGAAAGATCACGACCTTTTCAGTTTCTGACACGGGGACTTTAAGGCGCTACGAAGTGACGTAAAAATAATATGGAAACTGTGCAAAATACGACTGCTACGTATGCCTAGAACTAGTCCTATTATCTCAAAAAAGACTGAAAAACTCAATTAACAAGAAGGTGATATGAAGATCTTAAATCTGGTCGTGCACCGTGGATATCCTGAAAATTCATTCAGCTGGCAATACTCACAGTGGGAAACATCAACGTCGAGTTTTTCGCTGGTCAGAGTCCTCGATGATTTGTGGATTCTCAAATAGTCCTTTTAATAACCAATGATTTCTTCTTTTCATTGCTAGAAAACTTTTTGGGTAACACCTAAAAGGGCATACTGAATTTTCCCTGAACCGAGAGTTCGCAAGCGAGCAACACCAGTTTCTCTACCTCGGGGTATCCATTACCATTTTCCCATTTCGACACTGCTTGTCGTGATACTCCCAGTAAATCAGCAAGCTGTTTTGAGTAATATTTTTCTTTGTCCGGGCAGTTTTTAAGCGTGTTGCGAAGATATGATTAAGACTCACTGATAGTTCACTTTTCTAGTGATCTATAGATGCTATGTCCACTAGAACAGCCATACGATTTTACTGTCAAGCAACCAGAAATTTTTACTCAGCAACCTAGTGTATAACCTAGCGATTCTGTGGGTTATCTAGTGTTGTTGGGACGTTGTAGACACGCAATTTTTTGATTGCCCATTCGTAGTGGCTCGAAGTGGATGAAACGCAGTAAGATCCGAGGGAGGTTGTGCCTGTCCATGGGAAATACATCTTCGTGAACAGTTCTTCGTCAGTGAAGCTGTTGATGAGATCCACTACTGCACAGTGACTAGCAGCCAAGTCCTTGCGGATGTCCTCAAGGGAAATGTTTTGATATTTAGCCCAGATTTGTTGGTTGAGCGCTGGCGTAGTTCTCCAAGTATGCGTAGCAGGAAGAAACGGTTGAGCATGGCCCTGACTGTTGTTATCAACGAAAGAAAGTAACATTTGTTGCCATTCATACAAGTGGGCTAGTATGTCGCGTAAATTTTTGTCACGTGTCCAATGAGCTTCTTTACTCATTCGGGTAAGGCTAGGATCAAAGGTCTCGTGCTGTTTATCGGAGCCCATGTTGTCGATGAGTCTGTTTAGTCTCTCATACTGTGTCTCAGCTGCATTTAACAATTCAGTTTTCGTTTTAGGTCTAGCCATGATCGTAATAATCCTGTGCGTTAGCTTTATAAAATTTTAGGTGTAGAAAAACAAAGGCTGGAGTGATCCATGCACCTCAACTAGGCTAACACAATGCCACGTATCTGCTATATAGCCGTTCGCATGTTATTTCTTTTTTGCAGGCAAAATTCCGCCACCCCACAATGCCAAACCAATCAATGCTGGCTGGAAGAATAACCGTGCTAAACGTTTGCCGTCAGTATCTAGCCCGAATGCGTCGATACCTTCAACATACTGGCCTATATTCCCAGGGAAAATTGCGGCATAAAATATGGCTAACGCTATTCCGGTAGCTCGTCGATGCTTGGGGAGAAGAAGTAAAGATAACCCGAGTCCGATTTCTGCTACGCCAGAGCCCAGGACGACGAGATCGTCGTCGATAGGGAACCAAGACGGTACTTGTGCCTGAAATTCTTCTCGAGCAAAGGTCATATGAGAGATCCCAGCTAAGGACATAAATGTGCCAAGAGTAATGCGGGTTGTGGTTTGCGATCTTCTCACCCATGGATTATTACCCCGAGTAGCTAGACCTGTTAGTGGTGATGATAGTTTCACGATGTTCTTCCCTTCTGATAGACGAGTTACAACAACTCTATCGAACAGGCTCGTATTATCGGGCAAGTTAGGCGATGAGCACATTCGTTAAATCTGTGGTCTATATGAGCAGATGGTTGCCGGCATGAAACAGACAAACATCCACCACACAGGCAACGTTCAGACCGAGATGCTAGCGGGTATAGATGTGCCCGCAGGTAAGACTGGCAACTGTATGCCGGTAGCAATAAACTCAACATTATGGATCAGTCACCTTTTTCATTACTTCCAACCGAGAATGCCAGTCAACGTCCCTACATCCGTTTTATTCTCAGTAGGGGAGCTGGAAAGGGGAATGCGCATGCTTTGGCGCAAGAAATTCGCGCCTGCTATCCGCACGCAACGCATAGCGAACTGGGTGGGAGCCGAAGTCAAGCTGGCAGAGTAACAATTTCGTTGACCCGTGGACCAGATCATGTCCAGAAATTGGCTGCTGAATGGAATAGTTTTTGGGGAAACCAAGGGGTGTGCTATGTGGCTGGCGGCGATGGATCTGTGAATGAAGTGGTTCAGGCGCTAGCTGGGAAAGATTGCGCATTTGGCGTGATTCCGATGGGAACTGGTAACGATTTCGCACGCAGTTTATATGCCCAAGACGTTGGATATCGTGATGCGTTGACTCTTATTTCAGCGACGAAGAATGTGGAGTTTTCCCCGATTGATGTATTGCGTGTCAATGATTTTTATTGCGCGAACGTATTTTCGCTCGGATACGATACTGAGGTTCTTCGCGCAGCCATGCGGGTGCAACGGCGTTTTCGGGCTTTAGGCAGTGCCGCCTATGGGCTGGGGGTAGCACGCACGTTGTGGCACGAAAAGTCAGTACCATTAGCGTTTTCGTATCATGACACTGCCGGCGAGTATCACCAAATCGAACAAGCTTGTACTGTTTTTGTGGTGGGCAATGGGCGCATGTATGGGGGTGGTTATCAGCCGCTGCCGGGTGCGCTTTTGGACGATTCGCATGCTGATTTCTTATATTCAGATAGCCTATCGTTGCTTGGTATCGGTCGCCTGTTAACTAAATATCGAGATGGGTCACACACCGCAAGTCCGGTTGCACATACGGATACGATTGTTGATCTTCATGTTGAGCGTATCGATGGTGAGCCTTTACTGTGGAACATAGATGGGCTTATTTACGAAAGTGAGAGCGTGGATATTAAGAATATTCCTGGTTCGGTGACGCTTGCTCGATTAGTTCCTGGAGTAAAAGAATGACCGCTGCTCGTAACACTATGCTGGTTTTCTTCGGTGGTGTGGCTGGGGTTAGCCTGCGATGGTCTCTTATCCAGGTGTTTCCGGTGTCAGGGCCGTGGGCTGTTTACCTGATTAACGTTCTTGGTAGTTTTTTGCTGGGTTGCTTATACGGTTACAGCGAGAGTTACACCTGTTCGTGGCTAACGACGACGGAGGGGCGGTTGCTTTTTGGTACCGGACTGTTAGGCGGGTTTACGACGTATTCGACGTTTGCGGTAGACGTTGTTCAGATGAGTGAAATCGGTTCGATAGCGGGGATTATCTTTGCTGGTAGCCAGTTGATCCTTGGTGCGTGTGCGGCGCTATGTGGTTTATGGTTGGGGAATCGGGAGAAGAGCATATGATAGCTCTCATTGCTATTGCTGGTGGAATGGGCGCAGTTGCGCGTTACTGGGTTGATACTTGGCTGAAGCGATTGGGATTCAAAGGATCGTGGTCAACTGCAGTTATTAACGTTTTTGGTGCGATTTTTCTTGGGGCTATCATTTCTGTTGATGGCGATGTGCTAATATCTGCCGTTCTTGGCACTGGATTTTGTGGTGGATTTACAACTTTTAGTACCGCGAGTGTGGAAACCGGTCGGTTACTGCTTGATAAGAGAGCGGGATATGCCTTCGCATACGTTGTTGTTACGTGTGTCTTGAGCGTCTGCGGTGTTTTGTTAGGGACATCTTTTGGAAAAGTGTTCAGTTAATTTTGCACTCTAGTGCAACTATGTGTGAATGTACCCGACGTGAAACAAAACGCCAAGAAACTACAGACAATATCGTTCGCTCTGCTATTACTTTAGTTACTCAGGCTAATTCTATTGACTCGGTCTCTATTGATGATATTGCGCAAGAAGCTGGGATATCACGGCGCACATTCTTCAATCATTTTCCCACCAAAATTACGGTGTTGCTGGAACCGCTATTCGTCTATCGCTCGCGGTATATTGCACATCTTCTTAACGAACCACTGGGTATTGATGCCTGGCGGGCAATCGCCAATGCGATAGAAAAGACAATCGATGAGTGTGATGATCTTATCCTAGTAGCACGCTCCGAATGGATCCTTACCCGATTAGTTCATTCTTCATCTGCACCGGCAGACATCCCACATAGATCTGCTTATGAAGCGCATAACAATGCTTTGCGTGTGAATTTACAAAAACGTCTCAACCAAGATGATCCGATCGCCGTGGAATTACTTACTGGCATCGGAGACCAAATACTTCGGCTGACATTAGTAGCGGTGCGGGAAAACCATAAGAGGAATCCGCACGAAGCTGCACGGGCTACGGTGGCTCACTCGTATGAGCTTTTAGCAACAAATAATTTAGGCCTTTGAAAGAGAACTAGCAACGTGAATAAGACACATAAACTCATCCTCGCGATTCTTATTTTGGCGTCTCGCTTATCGTTTTAGACGGTACTATTGTTGCTGTCTCGCTACCAGTTATTATTGTGGATTTAGGATTATCCCTGACACAGGCACAGTGGGTTTCTTCTCTATATACAGTTGTTTTTGCTGCGCTTTTACTCCCATCAGGTGTGCTCGGGGACCGTTACAGTCATCGACGTATGTTCATCTCCGGCCTAGCAATTTTCGGTTTAGCTTCTGCGATTGCGTCGTTTGCTACGGGAGCTGCGCTACTACTTATCGCGCGTGCTCTCCAAGGTCTCGGAGGTGCGTTCATTTTACCAGCAACCTTATCTATCATCAATGAAACATTCCGCAATAATAGCAGAGCAGCTGCTTTTGGTATTTGAGGAGCAGCCATGGCAACAATGGCTGCTCTCGGTCCTCTTGTTGGTGGCTGGATTACCTCTGAGTTTTCTTGGCCATGGGTATTTTAGTCAATGTTCCTCTTGTTTTATGCGCAATTCCAATTGCATTACGTATATTGCCGCATTCAGATAAGGTGTCTGGACAACCTTTGCCGTTGCTTTCAACAATCATGTCTGCAGTCTCATTCGCAGCGATTATTTTCGGCCTTATCGAGGGAACAACATACGGTTGGTGGGCCTCAAAACAAGGACTTTCACTGGGAAACTGGAACTTCAACCCGCCGATATCAATTTCTACTGTCGTTCTTATCTTCGGCATACTGCTTCTAGTCATTTTCGTTGCGCGCGAATTGTATAAAGCGCGCAACTTCCAAAATGTCCTCGTCGATCCGCGGCTATTTACTATTCCCTCATTTACATTAGGGAATGTTACTGCCGTGGCGGTAGCTGCTGGCGAATTCGGAGTGTTGTTTGGCTTACCACTTTTCTTAGTAAACGTCCGTGGGCTATCAACAATGGAAACCGGATGGGTGCTCGCTGCACTCGCCGGTGGTGGAATTATTTCCGGGGGTCTTGCTCGTTTTATTTCACAACGGATCGGTCCAGAAAGAACCGTGATTGTTGGATTGGCTCTTGAAGTTTTGGGGATTATTGGCGTTGTTGTGGTACTTGATCCGGCGATACATATGTGGATGCTGGTAATTTTGCTTGCAATGTATGGCTGTGGAATGGGCTTGGCATCTGCTCAACTCACATCCGTCGTTTTAGCACACGTTCCGGTAAAAATTTCCGGAATGGGATCGGCGATCCAATCCACCTTCCGGCAAGTTGGTTCGGCAACCGGTGTTGCTTTAGCGGGATCTTCGTTAGCCCTTGCCATTAATAATGACATGCCTAGGAGACTTGTTGATGCTGGACTGCCATATGATCTCGCGGTTAAGTTCTCCGAGGTAACTTCATCATCGGTGGGCGGAGCGATGACTGGATTAGCTGACGGAAATCCGCACCTCCTTGCAGTGCTCCATGATGGATACACCGCTGGCCAGACAATAGCTATGGCATCGTGTGGAGTATTTTTAGTTATTGGCTTAGTGTGCTCGATTGCGCTGAATCGAATTTCGCAACGATAATAGTTAGCATGCATGAGGCAATGAAGAAGGTTCAGCGTCGTAAAGCTGACATACGTGAGAACCTTGCGTTACCTAAAAACACGCTTGCACAAATACGCGATGGCTACCTGCAAAAACGGGTGTGGTGGAACGACGGCGGTCCACAAGTCTCACGGTCTTCTATAAAGATTGGCCCAAATAATGTAGATGTGAGTCTGTATGGATCTCACTATTCTTCTACACATGCGATTGTTTATGCTCATGGAGGTGGATGGATTGTTGGCCACAGCCAAAGTCATGATCGGCTCTTGCGTACCTTGAGTAGTGAATGCTGTTGCCCAGTATTTTCAGTGAATTACTCTTTAGCTCCAGAATCTAAATATCCCACGCAAGTTTGTGAAGTTGCCGATGTCATTAGCTATCTCGCCTCACGTGTGTCGCATATTTTTCTCATGGGAGATAGTTGTGGGGCGACGTTAATGGTGCAAACATTTCATGCACTTAGCGGTGATTTCGCCGTCGATAATCTCCAGCCAAACTTGGCGAGTGCGTCTCAAATAGCCGGATTAGGGTTCTTTTATGGTGGCTATGGGTTAGTGGATTCACCGTCTTTACGACAATATTCACATGTGGCGGGAATGACCCGTGCAGACTTAGCTAGTTATGAGAAAGCAATCATCCCTGCTGGGGGCGATAGAAGAGTTCTTGACATGCTGAATGTAGATGCTCAGCGTTATCCAGCCGTTTATCTCCTGAGCGCACAAATCGATCCGCTTCGGGACGATTCACGAGCACTAGCTACCAAGATACAGGGGGTTTCCGGCAACGTGGTATACAACGAAATTCCTGGGGTCCAGCATGAATTTATGCAGTATGGAAGGATGCTTCCACAGGTGGCTGAGGTGATAAAAAATGTGGCGCATTGGCTCAATGCCAACACGCCACATGAAAAGTGAAAAATTACTTCCGGCCGTAACGGCGGTTGAACTTCTCAACTTGACCGGCGGTGTCAAGAATGCGACGTTGCCCGGTGTAGAACGGGTGCGAAGCGCTTGATACTTCAATATCGATCACGGGATAAGTGTTTCCGTCTTCCCATTCAATTGTATTTTCCGACGTCAGTGTGGACCGCGTAAGGAAAGTGTAGTTAGCAGAACGATCGCGGAAAACTACTGGGTGGTAATCAGGGTGAATGCCCTTCTTCATAAAATCCTCCTTAAAGACTATACCGGTCACACAATACACCTATCGATAACTCGTCTCAATTTAAAGTGTCTCATTTAATGAAACGCCAAGCATATTATTAACCTTGCGATCGTAAACTGTGGTCTAATCAGACTTTAGTACTAATTTATTCTCGACTACGAAAGGAGACGTCCATGATTGAGGTATATCCATTTCTGACCTTAGTTCCGCCGATTGTTGCGATTGTATTGGTGATTTGGACGAAGAAGGTTATCGTCTCCTTACTTGCTGGTATTCTCACCGCTGCCTTTTTTGCGGCTGATGGCTCTCCAACGGGCGCATTGCGTCTAATATGGACCTATTTTTCTGGGCTGTTTTGGGATGTTGAGAATGCAAGTGTCAACTCATACTATGTTTTAATTTTGATGTTTTTGCTTGTACTGGGCGTTATTACCTCGCTTGTGTTGATGGCAGGTGGAACGTCGGCATTTTCGGCATGGACGGCATCTCGGATTCGTAATGGGCGAGGTGCTCAAACTCTGGCAGCTGGTTTAGGAACCGCAATTTTCGTTGACGACTACTTCAATGCTCTAGCGGTAGGCCAAGTTGCTCGGCCGGTAACTGATCAGCACCGAATTTCACGGGCAAAACTTGCTTATTTAATCGACTCATCATCTGCACCAGTTGCGGTACTTGCTCCATTTTCTTCCTGGGGTGCATCAATCATTGGCATCATGGCACCAATCGTGGCTGCTGCCGGAGTAGATGTTTCAGATGCTGGCGCATTTATCCGATCTGCTGGGCTTAACTATTATGCCATTGCGGCTATCATTCTCTTATGGTTTACCGTAAGCCTTGATCTTAATCTCGGTGCCATGCGTACCGAAGAACGCCGGGCGCGAACAACTGGACAGGTCTATGATCCAGATATTTCAGTTCCTGGACAGTTATCAGATAACTTGCCAAAATTCGAACCGGGTGCACGCCGATCGCTCATCGTCCCATTCGTCTTCCTCGTTGTCGGAGTCCTAGGCGGGATTGCCTATACCGGGCAACAAGCTGCTGGTTCGTGGTCAGTGCTCGATATTTTAGCCAATACTGACGTAGCACTTTCCCTCAATATCGGTGGCCTAAGTGGCCTTGCGGCGGCAATTTATTACTATGTTCGCTACACGCGCAGTTCCGAAGATTTCACTGCGCGTACATTCGGCCACGGAGTAGCAGAGGGAGCAAAATCCATGTTGCCAGCAATCGAAATTTTGCTGTGTGCATGGGTCCTTGGGGGATTGATCTCTGAACTAGGAACAGGGCAGTACCTCGGCTCGCTCGTCGTCGCCGCCCAGCTACCTGCATTCTGGCTTGTCCCTATTATGTTTATTGTTGCCGGTGCAATGGCTTTCTCCACAGGTACATCGTGGGGATCTTTTGGTATTTTGCTACCGATTGCGGGGGACGTCTTAAGTTCGGTTCCCGGTGGTTCTGAGGTCCTCTTGGCTGCTTTTGGTGCTGTGCTTGCCGGAGCTGTATGGGGTGATCATTGTTCACCAATTTCAGATACAACGATTTTGTCCTCTACTGGAGCGGGATGTAATCATATTGTTCACGTCACTACTCAGCTCCCCTATGCGTTGCTCGGTGCCTTCGCTGCGTTTAGCGGTTATGTGATGTTAGCTATCACTGGCTCAGGCATTGCCGGTCTGGCTATGACGATTGTCGTCTTATTGATACTCGTAGCTGGGGTTCGAGTTTACTACCCGTTAAATACCAATAGCTAAGATGAAACCACGTATTAGATAACAAATGTCGGTATAGTGATTTGGTGTTCACTTTACTTTTAAGGACAGAGAAAGAATTCCTATGTCAGAAAACAATGAAAATATGAATCCGATTGAACCGGACCAACCAGTAACTCCGCAAGAACCACAAGAGCCTGTTGCTCCGCCGCAAGGTTTTGTTCCGCCGCAGCCAAATGCGGGTCAGCTAGGTGTTCCACAGTCTGGTTATGTTCCCCCACAGGGATATCCGCAAGGATATGCTCCACAGGTAGCTCAGCCAAGTCCAGTCGTTCTTGCTCTAAAAGATATTCCGAAGGCCCTTGGGCATATTTGGCATGGCCGTACTAGCGACCTATTCTCAGTCATTTTCCAGCAACGCCTTTTTGCACTAGTGACATTCGGTATTTATATTCTTACTGTTGCTATTTTAGGTGCTACGGCATTGGCCCGGTCTCATTTTGGCCCGCTTGCTGAGGGCGATTATTACGGCACAATGATGGGTATGTGGGCCGATCACTACAGCTACTTTTCGCTTAATTTTGGTCAGTGGTTCTATGCTTTGATTTTGTTCATAGTAACGAGCGTATTGGCGATCTTAATGCGTGCTCTTGCCATTATGCTGACATTGAAAATACGTGGTATAACAGTCCAGTTTATGCGTGCGCTAACGCTATATGCTGTTGCTTGTATTCCAGTGCTTATGCTTCTTCCATTGGTGCTCATTCTAGTTCTCTTACCGTCTTCTGCTTTTACAGCATTCATGAGTCTAGTTATTGGCGTCGTTATCGTCATTGCTAGTATCGTTGGTGAGCTATTGGTTTATGTTGGTATCAACCGCGAAGGTCGGATGGCTAAATCACCGGTACTTCCTTACGCCAGTCTCACAACTGCTGCGATAATCATTTCGGTAATTTTGAATGTGCTTATTATGCAAAGCTTCTAAGCCATCTCAGCTAGAGGATGTGCCCGGTACATGTGTGCCGGGCACATCGTTATTTTATGCTGTCTCAGAATGTGGTGTATTACCTGCCACAGTGTGGAAATGAGTTTTGCTGAAAAGGTATTGACTTGCTACAGTTACTTCAGCTCAATATGAATTCCTACTGGAGAGGAAGGAGGCCTGATGAAAGTTGGCATCTGCCCACGGCACTCATTGTGGTGGTTGTTTGACTCTTCGTGGATTCCAACATCTTCGTGGAAACCGGGAATCTTTGTTCCCGTTATTCGTTTTTCATTGCTATTGAAGCCTTGGTTTTTTAACCAAGGCTTTTTTATTACCCATTGAACCGGTGAAAGGCATCAATATGGTAGACGCTGTTAAGACACTCTCCGAAGTTGAGCAGTATGCTCAGTTTTCCAACAATTCCGAGTTACTTGAGCTTGTTGGTGACTTGCGCCAAGCGCAACAAGCTGGAAAAATTTCGCATAATATCGTGGTATTCCCGGGATTTTGCGATGTTCATGTGCACTTGCGCGAACCAGGTCAAAGCTACAAAGAAACAATCGCTACGGGAACCTTAGCCTCGGCACGTGGCGGATTTACTACAGTCGGAGCGATGCCAAACCTCGATCCGGTACCGGATAGTATTGCCACGTTAACTCTTGAACAAGAGCTTATTAACAAAGATGCACTCATCGAAACTATTCCCTATGCATCGGTGACAAAAGGTGAAGCCGGAACCCAATTAGCGGATATTGAAAACTTAGCTTCGCACGTTATCGGTTTTTCTGACGATGGTCACGGCGTCGATAACCCAGACCTTATGAAAGAGGCACTCCGACTTCTGGCGAAAACTGACAGCATCGTTGCTGTCCATGCCGAAGACGGCGATCTTCGTCCACCAAACTCGTGCATTAATGATGGTCCATACGCAGCAGAACACAACCTCATCGGTATTCCAAAAACCGCTGAATATATGCAAATAGCACGAGATATTCAAATGCTTCGGGAACTGAAAGAAGAAGGGGTTCTTCCGGCTTACCATGTTTGTCATATCTCGTGTGGCGAATCAGCGGATTTAATTCGTCAAGCTAAGGCAGAAGGACTCAACGTTACCTGTGAGACTGCTATGCATTATCTGCTAGCAGACGAATCAATGCTTATCGACGATGGTCGGTTTAAGATGAACCCACCGTTGCGTCAGCCAACGGATCGAGCTGCCCTGATCGATGCGTTGCTCGATGGAACGATAGACATGATTGCTACCGATCATGCCCCGCACTCTGCGAAAGAAAAAAGCCAAGGATTAGCTCATTCAGCTTTTGGGGTCGTCGGGATTGAGATATCATTCCCGCTTTTTTATACCTATTTTGTCAAAACGGGACAGGTTTCATTAGAACGGGCTGTTGAGCTTTTTACAACAGCTGGCCGAAACCGCTTTAAGATTACTCCACGCTCGACTGACTTCACCATCTGGGACATGAATGATACATACCGTATTGATCCACAAGAATTCCTTTCGTTAGGACGAGCTACGCCTTTTGACGGGTGGGAGATTTCCGGGCGCTGCCTGGCAACAATTTATGACAACACGATTGTCTATACCGCACCACAACGATAAAACAACAGATTAACGACGGCGATAACGGAGAACAATAATGCCAAAAAACAAATCAATAAAGACTGTACTTATTATCGGATCCGGTCCAATTGTCATTGGGCAAGCAGCCGAATTTGATTACGCTGGTACTCAAGCCTGCTTGGCTTTGAAAGAAGAAGGCTACCGTGTCATCCTCGTTAATTCGAACCCGGCAACGATTATGACTGATTCGGAAATAGCCGATCGGGTTTACATGGAACCGTTGACACTCGAATACGTCGCTAAAATTATTCGTAAAGAACGTCCAGATGCTATTGTCCCGGGTATTGGCGGCCAAACAGGCTTAAACCTTGCGATGCAGCTAGAAAAGAAAGGCATTTTAGCTGAATGTGGAGTTCAACTCTTAGGAACTCCCTCTGAGTCAATTGAACGTGCGGAAGACCGCGAACTGTTCAAGGAGCTATGTGAATCTATCGGTGAGCCTGTTATTGCCTCAGAAATAGCTTACTCAGTTGAAGAGGCCCAGGCAGCTGCCCAGCGTATTGGTTATCCAGTAGTCCTACGTCCGGCATTTACCCTTGGTGGAACCGGTGGCGGTTTCGCCCACAATGACGCCGAGTTAATCGACATGATGTCTAACGCCTTGCAACTCTCGCCAGTTCGCCAGGTTCTGATTGAAAAGTCGATTCTTGGCTATAAAGAAATCGAATTTGAAGTGATGCGTGACAGCGCAGACAACACAATATGTATTTGTTCAATGGAAAATATTGATCCGGTGGGCGTGCATACTGGGGATTCCGTCGTCGTTGCCCCAGCGTTGTCCTTAAATGACCACGATCTTACGATGCTCAAAGAATCCGCATTCAAACTTATTCGTGCGCTGAAAATAGAAGGTGGCTGCAACGTCCAATTTGCAGTTAATCCGACGTCGAGTCAATACTTCCTCATCGAAGTCAATCCACGAGTATCACGATCGTCTGCGTTAGCATCTAAAGCTTCTGGATATCCCATCGCGCGAGTTACTGCAAAAGTCGCGCTTGGTTTGACCTTAGATGAGATTCCGGTTGCCGGAACAATGGCGAGCAAAGATCCGGTCCTCGATTATCTGGTTGCAAAATTCCCGCGTTTTCCATTCGACAAGTTTACTGACGCGCCAAACCTTCTAGGCACGCAAATGAAAGCTACTGGCGAGGTTATGGGAATAGGTTCGATCCTTGAAGAATGTTTACTCAAGTCAGTGCGATCCTTGGAAATCGGCGTCGACCATTTCTTTATGCCGTCGTTTGCGCAGATGACCGACGAGGAATTGTGGGACTACGTGACACAGTTCCGCTCCGATACGATATTTGCCATCGTCGAACTACTGCGCCGCGGTGCCGACATTACTGAACTCCATCGCGTCACCCGAGTCACACCATTATTCCTTGAATCATTCGCCTCGATTGTTGCAATGGAAAACAGGTTGCGAGAGCGCATGTTCGATGACGAAGTTTTACGCGAGGCGAAAAAGATGGGATTTGCGGACACCGTGATTGCCCGGCTATGGGATGCCACCGAGCAAGACGTTAGCTCACGCCGGCATGCCGCTGGAATTGTCCCAGCTTTCCGCATGGTTGACACGCTTAAATCTGGTGCGTATGTTCCATACTTCTACTCATCATATTCTGGTTACAACGAATCGAAACTGACTGACCGTAAAAAGGTTATCGTCCTTGGTGCAGGACCAATCCGTATTGGTCAAGGAGTGGAATTTGACTACTCATCGGTACATGCGATTAAGACGATTCGGGAAGCCGGATATGAAGCAATCATCATCAATGACAATCCCGAAACCGTATCTACGGACTATACCACGGCAGATAAGCTGTACTTTGAACCACTGACGCCAGAAGACGTGATGAACATTGTCGAGTTTGAACAACCCCTTGGTGTCATTACCTCCCTTGGTGGGCAAACAGCAATTAATCTTGCCGGACCGCTGGCAGACCGTGGCGTTCAGCTACTGGGCACTTCTTTGGCAGCGATTAATAGGGCAGAAGATCGTGATGAGTTTGAACGGTTGCTTTCCGAACTCAATATTCCGCAAGCTCCGGGTAAGGCTGTGACTAATGTTGACGACGGTCTTGCGGTTGCCCACAACGTTGGTTATCCAGTTCTGGTACGTCCATCCTTCGTTCTTGGCGGGCGGGCTATGCGGATAGTTGGTTCAGATCAACAATTGCGCCACTACTTATCACAAGGATTGAATATCGACGTCGATCGTCTGGTGCTCGTCGATAAATATATTTCTGGAAAAGAGCTTGAAGTTGACGCAATCTGTGATGGGCGTGATGTGTTCGTTGCCGGAATTATGGAGTTAGTTGAGCACACTGGCGTCCATTCCGGTGATTCTATCTCGGTATATCCAACATTCTCAGTCTCCGGGAAGGTTAAAGGACAAATATTGAAGTACACGAAGGCGCTGGGGTTGGCGATCGGAATTAGCGGATTGTTCAATGTCCAGTTCATCGTGGATGAAGACGAAAAAGTTTATATTATTGAAGTCAATCCGAGATCCTCACGAACAGTGCCTTTCCTATCGAAAGTCACCGGGTTTGCACTGCCAGCTATCGCTACTCGAGCGATTATGGGCGAGTCACTTAAAGAACAAGGAATCTTCGACCTCTATCCGGAAGAACGCGATCGATTCTTTGTCAAAGCTCCAGTCTTTTCCTTCAACAAGATCAAAGGCTTGGATGCTTACCTTTCGCCGGAAATGAAATCGACTGGTGAAGCAATCGGGTACGACGACGATCTCAACCGTGCCCTGTATAAGGCTCTCCAAGCTGCTGGAATGAACCTTCTCAACTATGGAACGGTGCTGGCGACCATCGACGATAAAGATAAGGAACGGGCGCTTGGTCTTATCCGCAGATTCTATGATCTCGGCTTCAATATCGCAGCAACCGCAGGAACTGCACGATACTTAAAAGAACACGGTATTCGTACTCGCGCTATGAGTAAAATTTCCGAAGGCTCTACCGAGATTATCGATGCTATCGAAGCGCAACACTTGTCATACATCATTAATACACAAGGTGTTGAAGAATCATCCCAGAAGTCTGACGGCGCACAGATTCGCGCTAAGGCTTCGGAGTTTTCGGTTACCTTATTGACGTCTCTTGATACGGTCAATGTGTTGCTCGATGTGCTTGAAGAAATAACTTTGAACGTTTCTACTATCGATGCTCCACGCCGCCAAGGAGCCTGATTGATGACGAATATCAAAGTTCAAGCACGCGTCGAAGACATTGTTCCCTTAACCGAAACAATTTATCGGTTGCGGATCAGGTGCGAGACGTTTGGACCTGCCTATCCGGGACAATTCGTGAACATAACAATTCCCGGATTCTTCTTGCGACGGCCGTTAGCCATAGCCGATATTACGTATCACGACGACGCGAGTGCTACCGTAACAGTGATAGTTGCCCAGGTCGGGGCCGGTACCCAGGCTCTTGCTCTTGTCACACCGGGAACACTGATTGACCTTCTTGGACCACTCGGACACGGTTTTGACGTTGAGGCAGCCGGGCCAACCCCACTCCTTGTTGGCGGCGGCTCGGGTATTCCGCCGCTCTACTTCGCTGCCAAATATGCGCTTTCACGCGGATACCAACCCCGCGTTTTCTTGGGGTTTCGCACTGCGCAGGACGTGTACGCCGAAGACGATTTTCGTGAACTAGGGTGCGAAGTAACAGTTGCTACCGAGGAAGGATCATATGGCGCAAAAGGCTTTGTTACTGATGCCTTGCCTCATCAGGCGCCACACGTCTTGGCATGTGGACCGCAAGGGATGTTGCGCGCAGTGGTTGCGCGATCCACCGGACGAGTCCAGGTAAGTCTGGAAGCGCATATGGGTTGCGGATTTGGTGCATGCCTAGGCTGTACCGTACAAACCGTTCGTGGACTGGAACGAGTATGTGTTGAAGGTCCAGTTTTTGATAGCACTGAGGTGATTTTCGACGGGGAGGCACAACAATGACGAATCGACTCGCAGTCAATCTGTGTGGAATTGACCTGGACAACCCCATTATTGGAGCATCGGGAACGTTCGGATTTGGTGCTGAATTCGCCCGTTTATGGGATATTAACCAGCTAGGTACGTTCTCATTTAAAGGGACGACGGCGCAACCGCGTTCTGGAAATGCCCAACCGCGTGTTGCAGATGCACCTGGAGGAATGCTCAACGCTATCGGCTTAGCAAATCCGGGGGTAGAAGCGGTGATTTCCCATGAGATTCCACAGATGCGCTCCTACTTCCATAAGCCAGTGATGGCAAATATTGCGGGGTTTTCACTGAGCGAATACGTTCAGGTAGCCAGTGCAATGGATGCCCAAGAGAACGTGGGATGGTTAGAAGTCAATATTTCTTGCCCCAATGTTCATGATGACGGTAAGACATTCGCTGACTCACCCAAATCCGCTGCCCAAGTTTGCCAGGCTATCAAAGAGGTAACAACAAAACCTATCATTATGAAGTTATCTCCCAATAGTGCAATTGTTACGGATATCGCTCAAGCCTGCCAAGAATCTGGTGCGGACGCGCTGAGCTTAATTAATACCTTCGTCGGAATGCGTCTTAACTTACACAACGGGAAGCCCATTCTTGCCAACCGAACCGGTGGGGTATCTGGTCCGGGTGTCTTTCCCATGGCAATAAGAATGGTGTGGGACGTGACCCACGCCGTCGATATTCCGGTGATCGGTATCGGTGGGATCAGCAGCGCTCGCGATGTTATTGAAATGATGTATGCCGGAGCCACTGCCGTCCAAGTTGGCACTGCCAACCTTGTCAATCCCTATGCTTGCCTGGAAATAATCGAGCAATTACCAGCCGAAATGGATCGGTACGGGATCAAAACACTCGCCTCACTTAGCCAACATCGAAAGGACTCATAACATGGCCCGAGAAGTGATCGTTGCCTGTGACTTCGATTCGCCACACACACTCACAACATTTTTAGACCTCTTTGAAAATGATAAGCCATTCGTCAAAATAGGCATGGAAATGTTTTATGCGGGAGGACCAGAGATTGTTCAAGCCGTGAAAAATCGTGGACATAAAATTTTCCTTGATCTTAAACTCCACGACATCCCACAAACCGTCGGCAAAACAATGCGCGTACTATCCGAGCTGGACGTCGATATGACCAATCTCCATTGTGCTGGCGGTAGCAATATGATGAAAGCTGCTGTCGAAGGATTAACCCGAGCAGATGGCACTCGTCCATTACTCATTGGCGTCACACAGCTGACGTCAACCAGCCAAGAGATGTTGGAAGAAGAACTTCTTATCCCACAATCTATGCCAAAAGTTGTTGCCTCATACGCAGCAAACGCACACCAGTGTGGTTTAGATGGCGTAGTTTGTTCCCCACTAGAAGCCCAATCAGTGCACGAAGAACTGGGGAAGTCCTTCCTTACGGTCACACCAGGTATCCGGTTCACAGATAGTGCGGCTGATGACCAGCGCCGAATCACCACCCCACAACGAGCCTACGAACTCGGATCAGACATGATTGTTGTTGGCCGGCCCATAACCCAAGCTACCGATCCAGTAGCTGCCTATACCCGTTGCGTTAAGGAGTTTACCCGATGAATACTGCACAAACTGTTGCCAAGGCACTGCTCGATATTCAAGCAGTTTTCCTACGCCCAGACAATCCCTTCACGTGGGCATCTGGAATTAAAAGCCCTATCTATACCGATAATCGATTAATCTTGACCGCTCCAGAACAACGAAACATTGTCGAAGATGCGATTGCACAGCGAATCCGGCAAACATTCCCAGACGTCGAGGTTTTGATGGGCACAGCTACTGCTGGTATTGCACACGCGGCGCTCGCGGCCGATCGTCTTGGAATTCCGATGGGGTATGTACGTTCATCAGCTAAAGATCATGGACGTACGAATCGAATCGAGGGACGATTAGAGCCAGGTGCGCGTGTCGTCGTCGTCGAAGATCTTATATCTACCGGCGGTTCGGTAATCGAGACTGTTCAAGCATTACGTGAAGCCGGGGCAGATGTTCTCGGCGTCGTCGCAATATTTAGTTATGGAATGCGTGCCGCAGCCCAAACGTTGCGCACCGCAGACGTAAAGCTAACTACCTTGACAACTTTTGATGATGCTATCGAATTAGCTCAGAAAACTGGACGAATTACGGCTACTGACCTTCCACGGTTGCGTGCTTTCCGTGATAATCCCCGTAACGATTCATGGCAAAAAGTAGGAGCATGATATATGCGAAGCATTATTGATATTAACGATGTTAGTACAGCAGAAGTAAACACCTTACTGAAAACCGCTCACGATATTATCAGTCAGCCGCATCATTACCGGCAAGCTGCTGGTGGCAAGATCCTCGCAACGCTTTTTTACGAGCCTTCTACGCGTACCCGGCTCAGTTTTGAAGCCGCTATGTATCGTTTAGGTGGCAATATACTATCTATGCCTTCAGCCCGCGATTCATCAGTTGCTAAAGGCGAGACGATTGCCGATACTCTTGCTGTTGTTTCTAATTATGCAGATATCGTAGCTGTTCGTTATCCGAACGATGGAGCCGCCTTAGTTGCTGCCCAAGCTGCGCGTGTGCCAGTTATTAACGCCGGCGATGGTGGACATTTCCACCCCACTCAGACGCTGGCAGATATGCTGACAATCGATCGCGCATTTGGCCGGCTTGGCGGATTGAATATTGTTGCAGTGGGAGATTTGCTTTATGGACGAACTGTTCACTCGCTCCTGCATGCGTTGATGCGTTATCCGGGTAATACGTTTACGATGGTCAGCCCTCCAGAGCTTCGTCTCCCGGCGGATTTTGTCACGCAACTACGTGCTGGAAGAGTAGAAGTTATTGAGACGAGTTCCTTGCCACAGGCATTGGCAGATGCGGATGTTATTTATATGACGCGTATCCAACAAGAACGTTTTGAGCATGCGGCTGACTATGAGCGGCTTAAATCATCGTATGAGTTGGACGCACAGATGATGGCATACGCGCCGCCAAGCAGTATTGTGATGCATCCGTTGCCTCGCGTGGGAGAAATCTCAATCGACGTCGATTCCGATCCACGGGCACGGTACTTTGAACAAACGTACAACGGAAAAATAATGCGGATGGCGTTGATCGATTATCTTTTATCTGACGCGGAAAAGAACCCGGATGCCCAATGCCGGCGCGAAATACTAGATTCGCATCCAGACGAGAAATTACACTGTGCTAATAAACGATGTGTAGTTCATGTGGAGCGGGGATTGGTACCGCGTTTTTATGGACAACCAGCATTATGCGCTTATTGTGATTATGCAGCAGTGCTCTCGTGATAGTTTCCGCCATGGTTGTGGACTAAAATCGTAGGCATGGCTAAGACTCATCGTTTTCCTCGATCTTCACTTATTCTGATTACTACGCAGATCTCTGCGCTATGGCTGGTTGCCGGGCTCGTCTTGCGCTATCTTGTGCCAGGATTTGTGAGGTTTGTTGATTACGCTTTGTCTTTTGTTGCATTGCCAGGATACCCGACATTATTTATGACGCTTTTGATGGTCATTTTGACGTCGGGTATGCTGCGCGGGCAACGTGCTGCATTAGTTTTTTATCTTGTTGCTGTGCAAGTTCCTAATATCATCAGTGGTTTCCAAGAAATAGTATTTCATCCCGATGAATTAGGGCTTTTATCGACGGTAGCGGTAATTCGTCTCGCTAGCAATTTATTGTTTGCGGTCATTTATGTCTGTTTGGGTGTGGTATCACTACACGAGTTTCCGATGAGAGTACGTGGCCGGTGGGGAGTAGCCCTAACGATCTTGGTAACTGGCCTTGCTTTGTCGTCACTTGTTGTTTGGATTATGTACATGTATGCGCATGTTGATATACCGGCAAATCCAGTCTTAACAGCTATCAATACTGCATTGGGTATTTCTCCTAATGATCCTACTGAAATAGCGCATTATCGCATCCCGCCGGTGATCCGAATTGTTACTGGTATCATCTCTGCAAGTGGCTTGTTTCTTGCTTTAATAGTGTTGCTTAAATCTGCAAAAGTCCCTTCGGTTAGCGCCGCGGAACATTTAACGATACGCCGCCTTTTGTTAGATCCGCCCTCAGATGATTCACTGGGATATTTTGCTACCCGCTACGATCGAAAAGTTGTTGTTTCACCTGATCAGCGTGCTGCGGTGACCTATCGCGTTGTCAATGGCGTGTGCTTAGCTGCCGGAGATCCTATTGGAGAGCCAGGTTCATGGAATGCGGCGATTAAAGCGTGGCGTGAACATGCCCGGAAAAATTCGTGGGTTGTTGCAGCAGTATCTGTTTCTGAGGCAGGCGCACGGGCATATCGGGCAGCAAGCCTTAATGCCTTTCCACTTGGAGATGAAACAATTATTGATGTTGCTGATTTTCACCTCAAAGACTTGCCAGACGTTCGCCGAGCCTTAAGTGCGCCACGGCGGGCTGGTTATACCGTAAAAGTCCGGCGACAATCATCGATTCCGCAAGATGAATTAACTGAACTTGCCATTTTGGCAGATCGATGGCGGGTAGGCGATGAACGTGGTTTCACGATGGCTTCCGAGCGGGTTGGTGATATACGAGATTGGCGTAACGTTATTGTCAGTGCACATGACTGTGATGGCAGGCCAGTAGGTTTATTAACCTTTGTACCTTGGGGATTGCACGGGCTGTCACTTGACGTGATGCGTCGTTCCACTGAGGCGGTTTCAGGCGTGACAGAATTTATGGTAGCTTCTTTAACCCAAGAAGCTTCTAATCTTGGTATTGAGCAGATTTCATTGAATTTTGTGGTGATGCGTGAAACTATTGAGCGCGGTGCCAAAGTTGGAGCTACTCCATGGCAGCGTTTTGCTATGCGATTCTTAATGTTTACATCGCGGTGGTGGCAAATTTACTCACTGTATCGCTCTAACGTAAAATATCGGCCACGCTGGCAAACTCGATACTTGTGTATTGATAATGCGTTTTTCACCGCACGTACTTTGTTAGCTTACGCGAGTGCGGAAGGTTTTTTGCCATCCTTTAACCGATATTTTCCACCGGTGGGAGAGCCGGATGAAATTATCAGTTTAGAAAAGTCACTGCTACATCGCCCAGCTCCAGAACCACGGCTTCCAGAACAACGACAGGTTCGCCGTCGTAAACTTGCTGAGTTTGAAGCTCATGGTGGGATTGGTTATCCAGTACATGTTCCTCGCACACACGCCATCCGAGACATCAATTCCGGTATTGTGCCTGCTAATGAAGTAGTTTCGCTCACTGGACGTGTCCATTTCCTTCGCGATTTTGGTGGCGTGGTCTTTGCTGATTTAGTCGAAGAACATTCGCATATCCAAATCATTTTTGAGCGGCACGCCGGAGTGAGCTGGAAAGAGTTCCGGCGTTATATCAACCGAGGGGATCTAGTATCGGTGACTGGCGTGTTAGGCACTTCGCGTAATGGAACTCCTTCGCTTATAGGCCAATCGTGGATGATGGCAGCGAAATCCTTAGTACCAATGCCAAAACAAGCATCAATTAACCCGTATTTACGTGCGAAATATCGTCACATTGATTATGCGCTTAATCCACGATCCTATGAACTATTCCAAGCCCGATCCAAAGTTGTTGCGTATGTGCGTCAATCTCTTTATTCTCGTGGATACTTGGAAGCAGAAACACCGATTCTGCAAACCATTCATGGAGGCGCCAATGCGCGGCCATTCCATACCCATATCCGAGCCTACGATCAAGATTTGACATTGCGTATTGCCCCAGAATTGTACCTTAAGCGCCTAGTGGTAGCAGGGATGCCTAAAGTTTTTGAAATCGGTAGAAATTTCCGCAACGAAGGTGTAGACGCCACGCATAACCCGGAATTTACGTCCCTTGAAGCTTATGAAGCTTATGGTGATTGGGATACAATGCGAGAACTAACCGAAGAGCTCTTTCGGGGTGCTGCTCGTGCTATTTATGGCAAACCGGAAATCCGTGCCAGTGACGGAACTATTATCGATTTAAGTAAACCGTGGCCAGTGATTTCTGTTTTTGACGCTGTTTCTCAAGCTGTTGGGCGAACCATTGTTCCTGGCTCTGATATTGGCGACTATGCAGATCTTTTGGATATCTATCATGTGGAAGCCGAAACAGTGGGACAACTCGTGACAGAGCTTTATGATGAACTCATCGAAGCAGACACAGTTTTCCCAACTTTTTATACTGGTTTTCCCGTTGAGACATCCCCGTTGACTATGGCAGACCCAGATAATCCGCATATTGCTCAACGCTGGGATTTAGTTGGTTTAGGAATGGAATTGGGTACTGCTTATACTGAGCTTTCCCATCCTCTCGAACAGCGGGGGCGGTTCACTGAACAATCACTACTTGCTGCTGGTGGGGATCCGGAAGCAATGGAAGTTGACGAACCATTCTTAACCGCACTTGAATTTGGTATGCCACCAACTGGCGGACTAGGAATCGGAATGGACCGTATGGTGATGTTCTTAACCGGAACGAGTATTCGTGACGTGTTAGCTTTTCCGTTTGTTAAGCCGGAGAAATAAAAGGTTTGACGAGATCCGGTCTGGTGATAGGGAAGAGGTGGCCTTGACCCCAGAGCCAGACCGGACGAACATTAAGTATTTTCGCTAACGATTGTTGTTCAGCCAAGAAACTACGTTCATTTGCGTGTCCGGCACCAATGAGCAAATCAACACTAATGTGATCAGCGAGGCGTTTTTTGCGTAAGAGCATCGCAATGCGGGATTGAATGATCGACGATGATACCCACTCCTGGCACAAGAACTGAAGATGATCAGGATGCTGATAGCGGGAGTGAATCAGGGATCTATGAAGAAGTGGACCAAGACCAAGTAGTACAAGGGGTGCCAGTAGCGGAGCAATTGACGTAGCTACAGAGTTAGATAGTCGGATATGTGTCGATTTAAGTTCCGGAAAAGTAGGATCGAGTAAAATAAGCTTTGCTACCCGATGAGGGTGAAGTAACGCCCATTCAAGAGCTACAAGACCACCAAGAGAGTGACCGATCAGTGTGCATGGTTCGTCGTCGCTCACTGGAAAATAGTCAGTAGCATTCGTCCAGGAGGTTACCCAAGGATCAACCAGATGTGCTTGCGGATAACTTGAGTAATATAACTCAGGAGCGAGAGCTAATCCGGGTATCAGAATTTGCATAGGGAGTTAACACCAATCCGGCACTAGCTAAAAGTAAACAGGAAAAAAAGACTTGGCCGCGCTGTAAGTAACCGACTGGGTAAGCAGTAAAATCAATGACAGCAATAATTGCGGTTAATACAACGTAACAAATAACGATAACGCTCAGGAAAATACGATATCGCTCAGTAATATGGCCAACATAAATGAGTGCCAGCGTACTGAGCGCAATGACAGTTAAACTTCCGCTAACGACCGCGGAGGCAATAAGATGTGCCGTTAAACCAGTTTTTTCACAAAAGTCTAAGGACTCAGCACAGCGCAAAGGAAAAGTAACGTCAAAAACGGTAGCAATAGAAAAAATGACAAAAAATAGGGCGATTAACTGTTGTAACCGTGACCACGAGCGGTAAAAATCTGATAAGCAAATGAGGCCAGCAAGGGACAACGTAGCGGCCAATAAGTCTGATGTAGCAAAAACAAGGCGGTAGGGGCTGTCGAGTGAAAAATACTCAGATAAATAGCTCATTTGTGGGTCGAGTGGGAAATTGAAAAATATTTCTAGCAAAAACGATGCGTACATGACTCCGCTGATTGCGCACAGCCATGCCCCTAACTTAAAAACACGCGATGAAGGATAGATATTAACCACCTGCACTCGTCAATGCGCTGAAATATAACACGATTTAGTTTATCAGCAGGCAACCAAGATTAGGGAAGTGGTGCCAAGAGAGTGAATAAATGATTTGAGAATGTGGTCAATAACTATAAGCCCAGATGAGAGATAGGAAACACTCTGCTCAAATCGTGAAAAAGGTCAACAAAAATTAAAGAAATAGTGTATTACTTAAGATGATATTAAATATCTAAGGAGAAAAAATGGGAAGATTTTTAAAATCTGCAGCATTTGCCTCGGTCCTCGCCGCAAGTTTGGCGTTCGCACCACTGGCAGTTGCGCTTCCTGCATCTGATGCCAGGCATTCAGGTGATATTTCACTTGCAGATATGGATCGGCTGCTCAAAGAGCACGGCTCGCAATCGTCGCAACGCGTTCGCGTGCTTGTTATGCTCAAGAATCAACCAACCGTATTTTCCGAACCAAGTGAAACAGCAAATAAAGGCGAACAAACAGCCCTGATTGACAACTGGGCAAAAAAGTATGGCCTAGAAGCTGGCCGACAGCTGGGATTCCTTGTTAACGGTTTTGCGGCTACGATGCCAGCAAATAAGATCCCTGCGTTACGCCAAGAACCTGAAGTATCTTCAGTAAAGCTGGAACGTACGTTCGAAAAACTTGAACATAATGCGCGGAAAATGGAAGGTGTACCGCTAGCCTACGAACGCCACGGTTTAGACGGTCGCGGCGTTGTGGTATCGATTATCGATTCCGGTATTGACCCCTCGCATCAAGATCTTCAATTAACTGCAGAAGAATGTGCCGCGGCTAAACTAAAGCCAGACACTTCGCACGGTTCACTTTTCACGTGTAAGGTTCCAGCTGGCTACAATTTCGCTGATGATAACTACGAAATTGTTGACCAGAACAAAACTGAACACGGACAACATGTGTCCGGCATTGTTGCCGCTCATGGCTCAGCCCGAGAAGGCATCGATAAGCCAGATGTGGTTGCTAATAATGGTTTTGATGGAGTAGCTCCGCAAGCCCAGCTACTGGCTATGAAGGTCTTCTCCAATGATCCAGATGCACGTGCCAATGATTCCGATATTATCGCTGCCATTGAAACTTCGGTTAAACTTAAGGCCGACATTATTAATATGTCCCTTGGCTCGGCAAACGGTAACCGCAATGAATCTGATGGTGTTTTCCGTGCCATCGCGAAAGCGCGAGAAGCTGGTGTGCTCGTCGTCGTCGCTGCCGGAAATGAGGGAATGAACTTCTCCTTAACAGGCGAACTCGATAGTACCTTAACCCAACTCGATGATGGGACGCTTGGATCTCCAGCCGCAGATACCGGAGCTTTTGCTGTTGCGTCAATCGATAATCAAGTCCAGGTTGTTCCAGTAGCTACTTGGCGGATTGGAGATAACGGCGAAGAACAAGCTCTTCCGCATAAGGCTGCGACTGGAAAAGCTGATGGGCAGCCGCACAAAATCGTTGATCTTGGCTACGGACAAGTGACAGATTTTACCCCCGAGAAAAATGCTGCGTTAGCCGGTAACTACGCGCTTATCCAGCGAGGTAAAGAGCGTTTCTCGGATATGTTCGAACGTGCTTTTGCCGCTGATGCGAAAGGCGTTGTTGTCTACAACGATGCGCGCCGCGGTGAGGAATTTATTGGTATGGGAGGCGTCGAAGAATACACCGAATTCTCAGCGTCTACATACCACTCCGTGGGAGCTAAATTAGCTGAAGAAAGTGCCAAGGGCGATGTCTACGTCACGTTCACGCAAAACCGCAAGCTAGCCGACTTCGCTGGTAAGAAGGCCTTGCGTCCTTCTTCGTTCAGCTCCTGGGGCCCAACCCCAACTCTCGACTTTGCACCCCATATTTCAGGCATCGGTGGCGAAGTCTACTCGACGCTGAACAATAACCGATACGCATCTGATTCAGGTACGTCAATGGCGGCGCCAAACGTATCCGGATTATCGGCACTCATGTGGCAGCACTACAGTAAAGAATTCCCAGAGTTGACCGGACCGGAACGAACTGATCGTATTCGGGCAGCGTTAATGAACACGGCACAAATTCCAACAAATGAAGACGGCGTGCCTTATGCACCTCGTCAAGTGGGTGCCGGACTTGCCCGTATCGATCATGCTGCCGATACTCCAGTTATCGCAACAGTAGATGGCTTACCATACGTTTCCTTACGCGAAGTAAACGCACCAAAGACGTTTACTGTTACTTTGCATAATTACGGTACTACCGAGGCAACCTACACTGTTCCAGCCCAACAAGTTGTTAATGAGCACAAGGGCCTTGGACAAAATACGACTACCGTCGTTTCCGATGAAACGCTGTCCGCATCAGTAGAAACAATAACAGTTCCAGCTGGTCAAGACCGCGAAGTATCATTCACGTTGAATCCGCGAGTGGGTGCGGCGCACTTCATCGAAGGTTGGGCACGCCTGAATGGTGAAGACGTACCAGATATTGCCATACCTTACCTAGGTTTTGTTGGCGATTGGAATGCTGAAAAGATTATTGCGGAACCGGGGCAGACTTGGGGCGATCCTGTTTCGTTGACGGCAACGACTGGATTAGCAACTCTTCGTGAGGATATAACTGTTCCCATTGGTTTGCTCAATGATATAGCTAAAGAGCCCGGCGATGATCGGGATCTGACTCTATGGATGTCACCTAATGGGGATCACATGCACGATGTTATCTTCCCTCAGCTCTTGGTTCGGCGAAACGCCTCAGATGTCGTTTACGAAGTAGAATCTGAGGATGGCACGTTCCATCAAACAACGGGTAAGCAACAAGATTTACGTCGTTACACCTTGAAGACGGCAATGGAACCGACGATGTCGAATGACACGATCGTTCAAGATTCATCCGAGTTTGGGTTTGACGGTAAGATCTATGATCCGAAAAATGTTGATTACCAGAATGTGCCTGATGGTAGATATATTTTCCGCGTCAAAACACGAGTGTCAGATGATTACGATTGGCAAGTAACCGAGATGCCATTTGGTATTGATACATCGGTTCCAACTATAACCTTCGGTGACTATGACGAAGCCAATGGTTACGCCTACTTTACAGTGAACGATAGTGGTTCAGGTATTCAGACTAAGCCATTAGTTGATACGGATCAAGAGACAAATCTTGTCGCTGAACGTGTCAATAACTCGGATTCTGAATTCCGTGTCAAGGTGAAGCCTGGAACAACACACATTATTGTTAGCGCAGGCGATATGGCTTCTAATATCGCTATCGATTCCCACATTCTTGATCCAGCACGCAAGTTAAGCGTAACGTTTGCTCAAGACATGCAAAATGGTCCTGTTGGTCCAATTAAGCCATACTTCACCACGCAGGGAGATCCTGAAGGTGCAAAGCTTAATATCGAAGGCTATACTGCCGAAGAAGTTGAGCGGGTTACTGTCAATGGGGGAGAAGCAGATCTCGCCGATCGTTACTTCTTTACTCAAGTTCCGATCGAACCAGGACAAAATGAGATCGAAGTTGTTGCTTACAATGCACGTGGCGATGTCGTTAGCACCGTTGAGCTCACTCCGTTCTACGACGACGAAAAGCCGACTGTGACTATCGATACCCCAGCACCGGTTGCTGACAACATGGTGACAATAACTGGAACGATTACCGACACTAACAAAGACGCTCAGCTAAGTGTAAGTGCTTATGATGAAGCGGCAACAATCGATCGTGATGGTCGCTTTACCCTACAGGTAGAGGTAGGAGATGAGACAGAAACTGTCACAGTAATTGCTTCTGATGGGGCGCAGCGCGTGATCACGGTAGTGCCTATCGCTGGGCGTGGAGCGGATGTGGTTGTGCCACCAGCACCGCCACTTCCAGGTGGACCAATTCTGCCACCTCCGCCGCCACCATTGCCAGGTGATGATTACCCACTGGAAGCTGAACTACCAACCATTGATAACGCACAGTGCAGTCCAGAGATTGCAGTATGTGCCGTACCTACGGATACCACAGATTACAATCGGGAGACGAAGGTATTTACCATGCGTGGAATGCTCGATCCAGATACCGTTGCTAAATTCCAGCTTGTTCCAACTGGAGAAGCTGGCGATGGCAAGGTTATTGAGCCAACTCCACTTGTAGCCAAGATTGATGAAACAACTGGTATGTACACCCTTGATGTTCCAGCAACTACTGGTCAAAATGACTTCCGGTTGGAATTGTATGTTCCAGATGAAAATGGGAATGAGCCGGTACGGGTTCAGGCTCAAACGTTCAAGCTCTTAATTGACGTCAACGTTCCAGAAATCCATATCGACCAACCACTGACCGTGGGTGGTTCGATATTTACCAGTAGCAACGACATTGTTTTCACCGGTAAGGTTTCGGATGACGGCTGGGGCTACAAGTTCCAGATTAATAAGGACACAGTCGAAGAGCGGGAAAACAACTCCGGGCATGGCCCACAGTCTAATGAGCGTGAATTTACCTATCCGATTAAGGTTGACGACGGCGATAACATTTTGTTGACTGTTGTTGATCGTTTCGGTAATCAGGTCTTAGGTATTTTCCCGGTTGTTGTTGATAAGGACAAGCCAACAGTTGGTGCTTCTTACATGGATAAGAATCTTGAAGAAGATATGCTCCTAACTGATGATTCACCGGTCGTAGCTGCCGCAAAAGATGCAAACCTTCGCAGTTTCAAGGTGACATTAACTGATTCTCTTGGACAACAAGTCCTTGACGAAACCAAGTATTCAGAAATCGACGTTACCGAACGTAAGCTCGAAGAGCTCATGATCGATGTCCGTGATATTCAGGAAGAATCTGCTCAAGAGCTAGAAAAGTCTGGTATCGGTAAACTCTCTGCTGCACCTGTGAATAAAGCTAATAATAAAGCTGGAGAGCCAGAAGGTCAGGCAGAAGAACACAAACCAACTGTGGAAAATGAAACATTTGTTACCGGTAGCGAAGCTACTGTAGTTACGGATGAGCTCATGATCCCAGTCGATACTCAGAAACTAGGAGCAGGAATCTACACGCTCGCTATGCAAGCTGATGACCTTGCTGGAAATATGACGATGCGAACAGTAGCCTTTGCTGTTGACCGTCTTCCACAGATCAGTGGACCAGATGTTATTGATGTAACGATGACGAAGGAACAGATGAGTGATCTTGCCCAAGCCGGTAGCCTTATCTTCCCGAAGTACTCAATCGATGATGACGGTTCGGCCGATTTTGCAGGTGATGGCAGTGGCCGTGGAGAGGCGTATTTAGTCCTTGATCCGTCAACAATTCTGGTTTCCGGAAAGAACACGGTTATGTTACGAGCGGTTCAGCCCAATGGAATGGAAAGTCATAAGTTAATCACGGTTAACGTCACTGTCCATACTGATGCTAGTACGCAAACTCCAGATGATTCTCAGCAGCCTGGAGAGAGTAACACGTCACCGGACAATCCTGGTAAAAAGCCAGGTGTTGGCAGTGGAGATGTCTTCGGACTTCGCGCTCCAACAGATCCGCAAATTGTTGGTAGCTCGCAATTATCAGGATCGTTAGCTACTACTGGTACGTATGCAGCATTGCTCGCATTACTTGCCGGCGGACTTATTACTAGCGGAATGGTTCTTAACCGTCGAGCTGTGTGATACTCATCTAGCAACGAAATAGCAAAGGGTGGAAGACCAATCGGGTCTTCTACCCTTTGCTATGCTCAATAAAGGGCATACTACTTCCTGTGGTGGTACTGGTAGCGTATAGGAGGAGAAAACGTAGTATGAGGATTTTAGTGACGGGTTTTGAACCGTTTGGGCGAGATAATCTCAATGCTAGTGAACAAGCTGTTGAGCAGCTTGCGCCTCATATTGAAGTTGATGATATTGATGTTGAGGTTTTTACTCGTATCCTCCCCGTATCTTTCGAGCGTGGGCCACGTATTCTTGCGCACACGATAGCTGAACTAAAACCAGATGCAGTCATTGCGGTGGGTGAAGCTGGCAAGCGGCATGATATATCCGTAGAGCTCTTTGCCCGTAACGTTGCTCATGCGCGTATCCCGGATAATGACGGCTATCAAGCATGCCAGGAGAATTTAGATGAAGTAGCCGCAGTCCTTCAATCGCGCTTGCCCTGTCAAGAAATTATTGCTGAGTTGAATGTGAACGGGATTAGCGCATCGGAATCTGTTGATGCGGGTGCTTACGTGTGTAACGCAGTTTTTCGAAGCTTGTTACGCACGTTTAGTGGCCCGGCAGGATTTATTCACGTGCCGGCCGTTCGAGATAGCGGGGTAGCGCGGGTAGGTGCTGAAACTGATTCCGATATGGGTGAGGGCTTGCAGTTTTCTCAAGCCGATCTGTCGATAGCAGATCTGGCCACTGCACTGACGCTTGTCTGTCAGGTAGTGGCCAGAAATATCGTGTAAAGCGTGTTACTGTTCGCGGGTAGAACGCGCTGTGTAATGATCTTTAGAATGGACCTCACGTACTTTATCGATTGCGCGATCGCGGTCTTCCCAGTTGCGTACTAGCATGAGGGCAGCGTCAAATTCTGCTGTGATAATTGAATTGGGACGATATGTTAAAAGAGAGGCGACGACGGCGATAGTCACGTTAGCTATAAAACCGGGGACAATTTCATAGAGATCGAATATTCCACCTGAAAGGTTGGACCATATGACGACGGTAAGCGCACCGGTAACCATACCAACTAAAGCTCCTTGAGTGGTGAGCTTACGCCAGAATAGCGATAGCAAAATAATTGGGCCAAAGGCGCCTCCGAATCCAGCCCAAGCAAAAGCAACGAGTTGTAAAATAGTATCTGATGGTGACACCGCTAAAAGAGCAGCAATCATAGAAATAACGATGACCGCTCCGCGTGAGAGCATGACACCACTTCTTTTCGATACATTTTTACTCAAGAATACAGCGTATATGTCTTCAACTAATGCAGAAGAAGAAACTAATAGTTGAGAAGATATTGTCGACATAATGGCAGCGAGAATAGCTGCGAGCATAAACCCGGCAATAAATGGGTGGAAAAGAATTTGGCCCATATAGATGAATACTTGTTCTGGGTTATCGAGTAGCCCGGCTCCAGATTGGTCAGCCCAAGCAATTCCTACTAGAGCAGTTCCCATAGCGCCAAGAATGGAAATAACCATCCAGCCAATACCAATTCGTCGTGCAGGTTTTGCTTCTGATGGTTGGCGTAAGGCCATGAACCGCACGATAATATGTGGTTGTCCGAAATATCCTAGCCCCCATGCCAATGCGGAGAAAATACCAATAATTCCAGCCAAACTTAGCGTATCGCCACCCACGAACGAATGTAAGTTGGGATTAATATTTTGTGCCGAAGATATTGCGGCAGATGGACCACCTACCGTAACTAGACCAACAATCGGAACAAAAACTAAGGCAAGAAGCATCATGATGCCCTGAACGAGGTCGGTCCACGATACGGCAAGAAATCCACCTAATAAGGTGTAGAGGATTGTTACAACGGCGATAAGTAACATCCCAGTGAGGTATGAGGTGCCAAAAGCTGCTTCAAAGAATATCCCTCCAGCTACGAGACCGGATGATACGTAAAAGGTGAAGAAAAAGAGAATAACTACACCCGAGACGATACGTAGTGCATGGGAAGAGTCGCGGAGTCGTGAATCTAAGAATGAAGGGACAGTGATCGAATTATGGGAAACTTCAGTATAGGAGCGTAGCCGCGGGGCAACAAATTTCCAATTCAGCCATGCACCAGCCGTTAAACCTATAGCAATCCAGGATTCGATAAGGCCATGAGCGTATAAGGCCCCTGGAAGGCCCATGAGTAACCAGCCAGACATATCTGATGCGCCAGCTGAAAGGGCGGCAACGGCAGGATGTAGTTGGCGACCGCCGAGGATATAGTCATCAACCGAATCATTCTTTCGATAAGCCCATAAGCCGATGCCAATCATGGCAAGAAGATAAATGACCATTGCAATGGTCTGATAGGTTTTATCAGTCATAGTTCACGTCCCAAAATTGTTGTCCCTGTCAACAGTACATTACTGAGTCTGTTTAATGTAAGAAAAACGTAAGATTTCTCAGCGTAGAGATAATAATGAATGTATGATTTGACATATCACGAGTGCTGGGCTCCTGGTACAACTGTGAAAGGACGACAGTGAAAATGAAACCTGATATTAAAGGCGATATTAGTCTTTCCGATGTTGCGAATGAGGCGATTAGCCAAGCGCGAATCTGGGCTGATCGAGCAGCTCAGCTTCCTACAGACCGTGCCGGTAAGCTCTTAGCGGATGTCTTAGCCTCCCCTGGAGGTTTAGACTTCACAATTGATTTTGTTGATAAAGTTATTCGACCAGAAGACAAACGTGTAGCGGCCCGCAATTTGGCAAAACTGTCTGATCAAAAAATTGATTTCCTTCCGCCATACCTTGCGTTGCCGGCAAACGCTGGTGGCAAACTTGCAACATTTGCACCCCACGTCGTCGTCGGATCTGCGTTCCGTGTCTTTCGAGCACTCGTTGGTGACCTCGTCCTTGATATAAATCCGAAAAAACTCGGTCCAGCTATCAAAGAGATGCGAAAAGATGGATCTCGGTTAAACTTAAATCTCCTTGGTGAAGCAGTTTTAGGTAAGAAAGAAGCTGCTCGCCGTCTCAATGCGGTCATGGACTTACTCGACCACGACTATGTCGATTACGTGTCAATCAAAGTTTCTGCAGTTCTTGGTGTACATAACCCGTGGGGATATCACAACGCAGTCGAACATGCTGTTGAAGAACTTTACCCGTTATATCAAAAGGCTCATCGTCTGCATAAATTCGTTAACTTGGATATGGAAGAATACCATGATCTACATTTGACGATTGATGTTTTTAAGAGCTTGCTCAACAGATCTGAGTTTCACGATCTAGAGGCCGGAATCGTTCTACAAGCTTATTTGCCAGATGCGTTACCAGCGATGGTTGATTTGCAAAAATGGGCAAGCAAACGAGTTAGCAACGGCGGGGCCCCCATTAAGGTTCGCCTCGTCAAAGGTGCCAACCTACCAATGGAACGCGTTGATGCCATCATGCATGGCTGGGATCTTACCACCCAACCTTCTAAAGCAGCTTCGGATGCTAATTATCTGCGGATGCTTGAATATGCGCTACGTCCGGAGCATTTAGCTCATGTCAAACTCGGCATTGCCGGTCATAACATGTTCTCGCTGGGGTTTGCATTGTCACTGATTAAAAAACGCGATATTACCTCAGGATACGAAGTTGAAATGCTCAAAGGTATGGCAACAAACCAAGCCGAAGCGGTACGAGAAGATGTTGGGCATATCTTGTATTATGTTCCAGTTGTAGATCCAGCTGAATTTGATGTTGCTATTTCCTATCTTGTACGTCGCCTTGAAGAATCATCTGGATCAGAGAACTTCATGTCCAACGTCTTCCAATTTCCGCATGACGAAAGTGTTTTCAATCGTGAACGTGACCGATATATCGCTGCTCTTTTAGGAGCATTTTCTGAAGAATATGAAACGCTTTGTGCAGCTTTCTCACACGTTGATCCCGCTGATATTCCAGAACTACGTTATGGGCGAAACCGTAAACAGGACCGTGAAAAAGATGATGTCCCTATCATGTCATCATTCGCTAATAGTGCGGACTCTGACCCCTCGTTACCAGCAAATATAGCTTGGGCAGATCGTATATTTGCTGAGATTCCTCATACTTCTTTAGGAACTGATTTAGCAGACAGAGCCCGCGTTCATAGTTCCGCTGAGATTAAAACATGTATTGATAGGGCTCGCGGGCATGCTGAAGAATGGGCACAGCGTCCGGCATCCGAACGTGCAGATATTTTACGCAATGCAGCGAAAATTCTTGGAGAACGCCGGGCTGAGCTGATAACTGTTGCAGCCGCTGAATGTGGAAAAATCCTTAGCGAAGGGGATATCGAAGTTTCGGAGGCAATCGATTTTTGCCAATACTACGCAGATTTAGCTGAAGAACTCTACACATTTGACGGTGTGGAGATTATTCCGGCGCAGGTGAGCGCTGCGATACCACCGTGGAATTTTCCTATCGCAATTCCAACAGGCTCTGTTGTGGCGCCGTTGGCAACTGGTTCGGCAGTCGTATTTAAACCTGCTGAACAAGCCCGCCGAACAGGTGCTCTAGTTGCGCAAGCATTATGGGATGCTGGTGTACCGCGAGATGTGTTGCAACTAGTTGATATTGCCCCGCAGGACTTACCAGATGCTGGCCAAGCCCTAGTTGTTCACAGCGATCAGGTAGTCTTTACAGGTTCTGCCGAAACAGCACAACTATTCCGATCATGGCGTCCGGATTTACGGCTCTTCGCGGAAACATCTGGAAAGAACGCTATTATCGTCACTCCCCAGGCAGATATTGACCTTGCTGCTAAAGACATCGTCACATCGGCATTTGGTCATGCTGGCCAAAAGTGTTCGGCATGTTCACTGGTGATTTTAGTTGACACTATGGCTGAATCCAAACGTCTCCTTAATCAAATCGTGGATGCTGCACGTTCCCTTCATGTAGCTTACCCACACGTACCTGATGCGGAAATGGGGCCGGTTATTGAACCGGTAGCTGGGAAGCTAGAACGTGGCTTGACGCAACTTGGACCTGGTGAACGCTGGATTCTCACTCCTCGCCGGCTAGATGATAGTGGCCGGCTATGGAGCCCAGGAATTCGTGTTGGTGTTAAGCGAGGATCAGAATTCCATATGACAGAATACTTCGGTCCTGTTCTTGGCATTATGTATGCCAACGATCTTGATGAGGCTATTGATATTCAAAATGCGGTTGACTATGGACTAACTGGTGGTATCCACACTCTCGATAGTGCCGAAATTGCGCATTGGCTAGATCATGTCCATGTCGGAAACGCCTATATTAATCGCGGGATTACGGGCGCGATTGTACGCCGGCAACCATTTGGCGGATGGAAGCGCTCTAACGTGGGAACCGGGTCGAAAGCAGGCGGGCCAAATCACTTATTAGGCCTTGTTCAGGTTAAACCAGCGGCGAAGGTTGAGGAATCTGCCGAATTGGCGTCCTTAACGCATGAGCTGTTGGTACAACTCGATAACCTGTATCGCTCCATTGAACCGCAAGATCAGTATTCCTTTAGACACGCGCTTCGAAGCATTAACAATGCGCTTGACACTCATTACTTACGTGCCGAAGATGCCTCTCGGCTAGAGGTAGAGAAGAATATTTTGCGCTATCGTCCGGCATCCGTTCACGTCCGACTCGAAGATCGTCAAAGCTGGGATTTGGCGGTGGCGATGATTGTTGGCGCATCAGTTGCGGGTGCTCCGGTGAGCTTGTCAATTGCCGGAGAGTTGCCTGGATCGTTTGCAGTATTGCTGGATCGGCAGGGAATAGAGGTAACGGTTGAGTCCCACGATGCATGGCTTGAACGTCTTACACAAGCGCCAGCGTATCCTGCCCGAATCCGTTACATTGGTTCTCAATCTTCCGATGTAGCTAAAGCTGTTGACGGTTCGGTAGATGTTGCGATTTATAGTGATCCGGTTACTGGAAACGGCCGAGTTGATCTTCGACCATTCTTCCGAGAACAAGCGATTGCCGCGACGAACCATCGTTTTGGTGACCATACAAAGATTCTTGAGGGAATCATTTAACATGAGGGAATCATTTAAGAGGTAACTGTAAGGGGGCTGATGCGTACGCATCAGCCCCCTTACGACCTATAAAGAACGTTTACCGGTTGAGAAGACAACGTGTTGTATCTCTTCGCCTAGCAGTAAAACTCTAGATGAGAGAGCTACATGCTAGAATGCCGGGATGATTTCCCCATTCGGGTAAGACTGGCGAATAAAGTCGGCAACTTGTGGATCATGTATGAGCTTTTCTAATTTTGCGATTGCCGAAGCTTTGGGAGAATCCTTTTTCCATGCCAAAATATTGGCATAAGGATTATTTTCACCAGATTCGATGGCAATGGCATCTTGTGCTGGATTTAGTCCATGATCGAGTGCAAAATTTCCATTAATCACAGCAATATCCACATCTGGTAGTTGTACTGGAATGATTGTTGGATCAGCCTCAATAACTTTATAGTTATGGGGATTAGTAGCCAGATCGTGAATCGTTGGGTTTTCCTTATCAGCCAAGGTAAAAAGCCCAAGTTTTTCTAAGAGTTTCAGTGCACGAGCCTGGTTAGACGGATCATTATTAACTAAAATAGTTGCCTGATCAGTTAGTTCTTTAATCTCGTCAATCTTCTGAGAAAACACTGCATATGGCTCAATTTGAATACCAGTTCCATGTTCGAATTCGTATCCTTTTTCCGCTACTTCAGTGTCGAAATATGGAAGGTGTTGAAAGAAGTTGACATCAAGTTCATTTTGATCCAGAGCAACATTGGGTTGGATGTAATCGGTATATTCCTTGATCTCAAGCTTAATACCAGCATCTTCCGCAAGATTGTCGTTAATAAAATTGAGGATATCGGCATGGGGGACAGGCGAGGCGCCAACTGTTAAGGTGACAACCCCGTCGTCGTTCGCAGAATCTGCATTGTTTTGTGGCGACGTGGAGCAAGAAGTTAGAGCTAGGGTGCTGGCGAAAGCAAGGGTAGCAAATTTTTGGAATTTCATTTTTCCTCTTTATATCAGGATGTTTATCGTTTGTGTCAGGGGCATATATTCGCTATCAATTAGAAGAATTCTAGCGATAACGGCATTATGCGTTGAAGGATGCTAAGGCGTGGAGCATCCCGGCTGGTTGTGCCTTAGCGGTGATCAACCAGCCGGCTCAACATATCGCCAATCCACTGAACGATTTGCACCATGATAAGAATAACGATCACGCTAATAATTACGACATCAAAGTTATGCCGAGTATATCCATGATTGATAGCTAGGGCGCCTAGCCCGCCGCCACCCACCATTGACGACATTGCGGAATAACCGATAACAGTAATTGTTAAGATCGTGATTGATTGGATAATTGCCGGCAAAGCTTCACGAATGAGGACACCTGTCATAATTGCTAGCGAGGATGCGCCAGCCATTTGTGCTGCTTCAACTTTGCCGTGTGATACTGCCAGTACGTTTGATTCTACGAGGCGCGCAAAATAAGGTACGGCAGAGACAATGAGGGCGATGGTAAATGCCGGCCAACCAACTGTGGATAGTCCAGGAATATTAATAAGGCGAATTGCATAGAGTACAATAACGGCCAATATAATAAAGGGTATTGCGCGGCCTATATTGACTATTGCCCCGAGTGTCTTATGGAATATCCGGTGGGGGATAAGCCCTTCTTTACGTGTTTCGGCAAGAATAACGCCCAATGGTAGACCAATAATTACAGTGATAAGTGTTCCTAGCCCAACCATGTAAATGGTTTCCATAATTGCACCAAGAAGTTGATCTTGGATTACTGGGCGATTAAACCAGGTTCCTTCGTCGCGCCGTGACGCAATGGCGGCGAGGGTAGATACTTCTGGAGCTATGCTAATCATGCTTCACGCACCTGTGCAAAAATGGTTGTTTTGTCAAATTTTGTTGCGAAAAATTCTCCGTGTCCCACTGGGACAGTTAAAGCTAACCGACCTACTTGAACATCGCCAACTGATTCGAATGTACCGGCAGCTATATCGGCTCCTAGTTCGGCGACTTGGCTCAACACAAGTGAACCGGTAGGTTTTCCAGGTTCGGAGGTGAAGTAAAGGTCAATAACGTCGTTAAGCTCACGGATTTCGCGGTCAAGTTCGGGTAGCGGAATGAGTTTTTTAGCTAATTCCGAGGTGGGATCTTGTAAAATATCATCGATCCGGCCAGTTTCTTGGATACCACCAGCGTCAAGTAGCGTAACAGAATCGCAGATCTTTCGTACAACAGACATTTCATGGGTAATGACGACGACGGTGACTCCAGTTTGGTCGCGCACGCTTTTTAGTAAGTTGAGGATTGAGTCAGTTGTTTCAGCGTCTAACGCTGATGTTGGCTCATCTGCGAGCAACACACTTGGTTTATCGGCTAAGGCGCGGGCAATGCCTACTCGTTGGCGTTGGCCACCTGAAAGTTGTGCTGGATATGATGTTGCGCGGTCGTGTAAGCCAACTAAACGAAGTAGCTGTGTTACGCGTGCATCGATTTCTTTTTCAGGAGTTTTTGCTATCCGTAGGGGATAGGCAATATTTTCATATGTTGTACGAGCTTCGAAAAGGTTCGCTCCTTGAAAGACCATGCCAATATGACGGCGGGCAACACGTAGCTGACGGGAGTTGAGCTGTGTAAGGTCTTGACCGTCAACTAGAATAGACCCAGATGTCGGTTGTTCTAATGCGGTTAGGCAACGAATTAACGTGGATTTTCCGGCTCCAGATTCTCCTACGATACCGTGAATCGTGTTATCTGCGATAGTGAGCGATAAATTTTTAAGTGCGTGAACAGCTGGACTACCCTTGCGGGGATATATCTTTGAAACATTTTTCAGCTCGATCATGCATTCCTCCATCGTTCTCGGCAGTAGCACCCACCATGGTTGTGGGTTGCTGCAGCTTCCGTGAGCCGAGTCTCTCAGCTGCTCATGATGAATAATTCTACCGTTCCATGTTAGCTGATTAAAAGCAAACTATCCCAAATGATGGACATCATACTCTTCACAGATGTGCGATTAGAGGTCTGACTGGCAGTTCGGCAGAAAGGGATAGCCGACATCAAAGTATGTCGGAACCAGGTGCAAAGATGGAAATATGAGAGAACAATATGTTGAGAATAGCCAGATAACTGTCCTACCTACATTTCGCAGGGATACGCATCAAGTGGTGGAAGTCTTTCCATTGGCGGTATCTTATTGCGAAAAATCTGATTCTAGCCAGGAAAGCGTTGTGCCTTCGGCAAGAACTGCCGAAGGCACAACATAAGCTATAAGATAGTGAAGATTAGCAATGAGCAGCAGCAACTGCTAGTTCAAGTGCCTTTTGGAACTTATTTTCCCGTTCTTCAGCAGTCATATCTTGGCCTGGAACGGTGATGTGGTCTGAAACGGTCAAGACTGCAAGTGCCTGGCGGTCATATTGAGCTGCTAAGCCATATAGTGCACCGGCTTCCATTTCAGCACCAAGGCAACCAACCCGAGCAAGAGCATCATTATCTGCCGGATCAACACCATAGAAACGGTCACGTGAAACAATTGGGCCTACAACAACGGTGTCATCCTCACCAGCGGCATCCGCCGCTGCGCGAACAAGCTCATAGGAAGCAACTGCGGAAAAATGTGTGTTAGGGGTGAGATAGGTATTCATGACACCTTCATAGTGTGCGCCATTGGCGATAATAACATCACCAACTTTGACCTTTGGTGACAGCCCTCCAGCGGTTCCTACACGAATTATTCGTTTCACGTCATAGTGCATGAAGAGCTCATTAACGTAAATGGAAAGCGAAGGCTGTCCCATACCTGATGCCATAATTGATAGTGGTTTTCCATTAACTTCGCCAGTGAAGCCGAGGATTCCGCGCACATCAGATACCAGTCGGGCATCTGGCATCAAGAGTTCAGTCATGCGAGCTGCGCGTTTTGGATCGCCTGGCATTAAAACTGCCGGTGCGAAATCACCTAGTTCGGCATTAATATGTGGAGTTGCCATGGAGATTATCCCTTTCTACTTTCTAATAGGGTGAGCTAAATGCTCGCTATATTTCCATACTCTCACACTTATCTATGACAAGCGTGGAGGAAAGTTATCCCTTTGTCGATCTGCCGACGATGTTATTCAACTTTCGAGTGAGTTGAGCGCGCTTGTATGCTCGTCGTTCTTGTGGCGATTGAGATTGGGCAATATTCTCATCGAATGCTTGCCAGTACTGCGTACGTAATTCTAAAAAGTCGCGTGGTGGTCCACCAGGGCGGTCTTCCATCGTAGCCAAGTATGGGTAAAGATCGTGACCGCGTAGATATAGAACAATAACGTTGATCGCGGCAACTATTGGGACACTGAATAGTGCGCCTACGATACCGGCAACTGAAGAACCGCCAGCAACAATAAGAACAATAGTGAGCGGATGAATGTTTAGCGCATTTCCTTGCAAAATTGGCTGAAGTAGATTTCCTTCAATTTGTTGGACAACTACAATTCCGACCACCATCATGCCAGCCATAAAGAATGATTGAGTGTTGACTAAAACAATGATGACTGCAACGAAACCGGAAAGGAAAGCACCAACAACAGGGATAAAAGCCGCTAAAAAGACGATAACTCCGATGGGGAAAGCGAGGCCTAATGGGGTCTTGAGGAATATAGCAATGACTGCGATACCAACAGCGTCAACAAAAGCCACTATTGCTTGCGTGCGTGTGTAGTTACCAATCATGACCCAAGCTCGGATACCGGCTTCATTTGCAGAGTTTTGATAGTGCAACGGTAAAAGTCGAACACACCAGCGCCACAGCCGGCGGCCATCTTTGAGGAAGAAGAAAAGAGTGAAAATCACCAAAATAAAACCAGTTAGTGCTGAAGTGACAGTTGAGCCAACTGCTACCACACCGCCAAGAATATGCCCTGAATTATTCGTTAGTGTGTGTTGTAAGGAGTTCCAAGCTTCGTTAACTTGGTTCCCAATGTCTGGAAAACGCCGGGTTACCTCGTCGATGATTGTATTCATACCGGCGTATATTTGGTCAGAAACTTCGGAGAAACCGGAAATGATGCCAACGCTTGAGCCCCAAATAAGAAGGCCAATAAAAGAAATCAAGAGCAGAAGCGTCGCCGTTGCTGCTAATCCAGCAGGAAACTTCAGACGTTTCATTAATCCGCTGGCAAAAGGCTCTAAGATGACTGCCAGTAGGAGCGTCACCATCGTAGAAATGATAATGGTATAAAAATGTAAACTGAGCCAACCTGCTGTGGCTAAGACAATAGCTACGACGATTAATCGCCATGACCACGCGGCCGCAGTGACCAACGGCTGTGGAACTCGGTGGACAGAGGTATGGTCATTCGAACTTGCCTGCATAAAACGCTCCTTACATGCGTAGAATGTCTCTAGCTTACCAATTAGTTGGTGGTATTCGAGCTGAATGATCAAAATAAAACAACCATGGAGAACTATGACACACTACAAGTTAATCGCCTTCGATTTAGACGATACGTTAGCTCCGTCTAAGTCTCCTTTACCGCAACCGATGGCTCATGCGCTACGTCGACTCCTTGACATCACCGAGGTATGCGTCATTTCCGGAGGGCAGTTTGCTCAGTTTTCTACCCAGTTGTTAGATAACCTAGGAGCAGATGAACATCAGCTGGAAAAATTGCATCTTATGCCCACCTGCGGAACGCGGTATCTGAGGTATATTGATGGCCAATGGTGGACAATATATGCTCAGGACCTGTCTGAGCACGAACGCCAAGCAGCCTTAGCCTCCTTAGAAAAACGAGCGAAACAACTAGGACTATGGGAAGCGCAGACGTGGGGACCAATTCTTGAAGATCGCGGTTCACAAATTACATTTTCCGCACTGGGACAACAAGCGCCAGTAGAAGCCAAAAAGGCGTGGGATCCGAACCGAACTAAAAAAGAAGCTCTCCGGCAAGCAGTCGCTCAAGACTTGCCGGATTTGGAAGTGCGTTCTGGCGGTTCAACATCGGTTGATATTACTCGCGCAGGTGTTGACAAAGCCTATGGTATTTCTCAGCTTGCACAACAAACTGGAATTGCCGTTGCCGATATGCTTTTTATCGGGGATCGGTTAGATGAGGGCGGAAATGACTATCCGGTGTTGAAACTAGGAATAGCTGCTCATCAGGTTCATGGGTGGGAAGATACTGCTAGATTTGTTATGAGGTATGTTGATGAGCAAGGAACAAACAATGGCTAAGAAGACGTTGTCAGAACTAAGCGAAACTGAGATTGATGCTCGGATTGCCAAATATGAATCTCGTCCGACTGCACACCAAATTGCTGGGGGAGCCGAATCTGGCTTTGCTTGGTTGATGACGATCTGTGGTGCAATTGGGATATGGGCGGCAATTTCGCTTCTTGTTGCGGAAAAGCAAAAACTAACCCATCCCGACAGCGTTTTACCTTGCGATATTAACCCGCTAGTGGGATGCGGTAAATGGGTTGGAACTTGGCAAAATGAAGTATTTTTTGGGGTATCTAATTCGGTCTACGGCTTAGCATTCTTTGCCGGTATTACAGCTCTCGGCTTAGCTTTGGTTTCCCGTGCCCAGTTTGCGCGGTGGTTATGGCAAGCGCTATGTGGCGGTCTGCTTGCCGGCATGGTGTGGGTTGTGTGGTTTATGTACCAAAGTTTCGTTGTTGAGGGATCATTGTGTCCATACTGCTTTGTGACGTGGCTGGTAACAATCATGCTTTTCGTTCACGTCACCGCACGTAGCGCACAGGCCGGTCACTTTGGACAAAAGTTTGCCGACGCCGGTCGCGCATATGTGCGCAATCGATGGATCGGCGTCGGCTTTGGATATGGACTAATTATTGTCTTAGTCGTTGTTGTTTTCTGGGATCAGCTACCGCTTTTCTTCGCGTAAAACGAAAATTATAGCGCGTCCATATATTCTGGAACGTATTCGCCATAGCCGAGTTCTACAAGAGCACTACGAAGCGTCATCATAGCTTGAGTAATGTCTGCCGCGGGGGCTGGATTGGCATTATGGAGATCGGCGGCTTGCTCAGATTCCGCAGGAATGACGTGAACATGGGTATGTGGCACTTCAAAACCTAGAATCGTTACTACTGCGCGTTCGACGTCGAAGGCTTTTTCTTGAGCGCGGGCAATAATTTGTGCCACGTTCATAGCATGAGCAAAAACGCGTGGTTCGACGTCGCTAAATTTTGCGACTTCAGCGCGAGGAATAACCATCACGTGACCGGGACGTACCGGTTCAATCGTTGCCATAACGACGACGTCGTCATCTGCCCAAACAAATTTTCCGGGATATTCGCCGGCGATAATTTTTGTAAATATACTACTCATAGATCCAGTCTAGCGCGTTTAGACGTTTGATGGATCACACGTGCGTTAGGCAAAGAATGTCGGTTGCCTGCGATACCATGGATATTAATGATTTTGAAACAATAATAAGGAGAATCATGTCGGCAACAGGTAGCTTCCCATATCGCTATACTGCCGAACTTGCCAATAAGATCGAAGCGTCTTGGCAAGACCGGTGGGAAAGCGAAGAAACATTCAATGCACCAAATCCCGTAGGCGAACTCGCGGGTGAGGGAAAGCTAGCTGATGATACCTATTTCCTCCTTGACATGTTCCCGTATCCATCTGGAAAAGGTTTGCATGTTGGCCACCCATTAGGGTTTATCGCAACCGATTGTTTAGCCCGCTATCATCGTATGCAAGGAAAGAATGTCTTGTACACGATGGGCTTTGATGCTTTTGGTTTGCCAGCCGAACAATTTGCAGTGCAAACAGGCCAGCATCCACGAATTACCACAGAGCAAAACATTGACAACATGCGCTCTCAGCTACGCCGATTGGGGATGTCGCACGAAAAGCGTCGTTCAATCGCGACAACTGACACCGTGTTTGTGGGGTGGACGCAATGGATATTCTCCCAGATTTTCAATGCTTGGTATGATGAGCAGGCTCCTGGCCGTGAGCCAGGAACGGTAGGTCGTGCGCGGCCGATTAGTGAACTTATAGCTGGATATGAGGACGGTTCAATCCCTACTCCATCCGGCGTTGCATGGGCGGATATGACTGTCCAACAGCGTCAGAGTGCCATTGATAGCCGTCGATTAGCATATATCGATTACGCTCCCGTGAACTGGGCGCCGGGTCTCGGCACTGTGTTGGCAAATGAAGAAGTGACTGCGGAAGGACGCTCAGAACGGGGTAATTTCCCTGTTTTCAAGCGGAATCTACGCCAATGGATGATGCGTATTACCGCTTATTCTGATCGCCTTGCGGCAGATTTAGATAAAGTTGACTGGCCGGAAAAAGTACGCTCTATGCAACGAAATTGGATCGGTAAATCGCATGGTGCTCATGTTGACTTTACGGCCCATGGTGCTGATAAGGACCACAAGCTCACAGTGTTTACTACCCGTCCAGATACGCTTTTCGGAGCAACCTTTATGGTTGTTTCGCCAGAGCACCCTATGCTGGCAGGGCCTGCAATTCCGGCACAGTGGCCAGCTAATACGCGAGCGGAGTGGACCGGGGGAGCACAAGATCCAGCTTCGGCGGTCAAGGACTATCAACGCGCAGCTTCACGTAAATCAGATAAAGAACGTGCCGACGTCGATAAGACGAAGACTGGCGTATTTACGGGTATCTTTGCAACGAATCCAGTTAATGGGGCTCAGGTTCCAGTCTTCACTGCTGATTATGTGATGATGGGCTATGGTACGGGAGCCATTATGGCAGTGCCCTCTGGGGACCAACGTGATTTCGATTTCGCCAAGGCATACAACGTTCCAGTTATTCCGACCATCGAAACTCCAGAAGATTTTGATGGGCAGTCAGCTTGGACTGGCGATGGTGCGATTATCAATTCTGAAAACGATGAGATATCGCTAAACGGCCTAGATAAAGAAGCTGGTAAAGCTAAGATTACCCAGTGGTTGGAAGAAAAAGGTGTAGGTGCCTCCGCCATCACTTACCGATTGCGTGACTGGTTATTTTCTCGGCAGCGTTACTGGGGTGAACCGTTCCCGATTGTGTATGACGAAGATGGGGTAGCTCATTCTCTTCCCGATTCAATGCTCCCGGTAGAATTACCAGATACTCCAGATTACTCACCTCGATCATTTGATCCAGAAGATGCAGATTCTGAACCAGAACCGCCATTAGGCCGGTTAACTGACTGGGTGAATGTTGAACTCGATTTAGGCGATGGCCTGAAAAAATACACCCGCGAAACAAATACTATGCCAAATTGGGCCGGCTCATGCTGGTACGAATTGCGCTATATTGATCCGTTAAATACTCAACAGTTTATCGCTCCGGAAAATGAAGAGTACTGGATGGGACCGAAAGAACGTAAACCTGCTGGCGGTACGGATCTTTACATTGGTGGTGTGGAACATGCAGTTTTGCATTTGCTCTATGCCCGTTTCTGGCACAAGGTTCTTTTCGATCTAGGATACTTAAGCTCTAGTGAGCCATTCCATAAGCTATTTAATCAAGGGTACGTTCAGGCGTATGCTTATACCGATTCACGTGGCCAATATGTGCCAGCCGATGAAGTCACTGAGGTAGCGGCTAGTGACGGCTCGGGAGAAGTGTCCTTCGAATGGAATGGACAGCCAGTTAATCGTGAATACGGAAAGATGGGTAAGTCGCTGAAGAATATTGTCACTCCAGACGATATGGCAGAACAATATGGTGCTGACACCTTCCGCGTTTATGAAATGTCGATGGGACCACTCGATGCTGACCGTCCTTGGGAAACCCGCGCTGTTGTTGGCGCTCAGCGTTTCTTGCAACGGTTGTGGCGAAACATCGTCGACGAGCAAACCGGTGAGCTGGTTATTGTTGATCAAGAAACTGATCTGGAAACCGCTAAGGTTATGGCACGCACTATTCACGACGTACGTGAAGAATTCGAGGCAATGCGTATCAATACTGCCATTGCCCGCATTATTGTGCTAAATAATCATGTCACTGGAAAACCTGTTACTCGGGAAGTCGCCGAGACTCTCGTGCTACTCACTGCCCCTATTGCTCCGCATATTGCTGAGGAGCTATGGAAGCGGTTAGGACATGACACGTCATTGGCGTATGAGCCATTCCCTGAAGTCACTGATGAATCTTTGTTAGTTGACGATACGGTGACGTGTGTTGTCCAGGTGATGGGTAAAGTTCGTGATCGGTTAGAAGTTCCGGCCGATATCTCCGATGATGACCTACAAGCATTAGCGTTGGCTTCGGAAAAGGTATCGCAGTATCTCGATGGTGAGCCACGTAAAGTTATTGTGCGAGCACCAAACCTTGTTAATGTAGTTCCGTGATGATGTATGCGGTCAGGATCATCTTATCCTGGCCGCATACGCATATCTGTCGAGATGCGTTTAAAAAGGCCGATATTATCGAAGGTTTTCGCAAGTTAGTGGCAATATAGGTGTGGGCTTTCGCTTGCGGGCTAAAAAAGAGTAAGCTATTACGAAAACCTAGGCTACATATGTACACTGAAGCAAAACGAGTGAAAGTGAGAAGCTGTGATGTCAATGGCTGGTACGACAATCGAAGCAACTGAATTTGATGGGTTATCTGCGTGGCGACTTACCTCCGCTAGTGGTGCGAGTGCACTTATTGTTGAGCGTGGCGCGACGTTGATTTCGTGGGAACCACGGCCAGATTTCAATGTTATTGACGGCTATGAGTCGCGGGCAGAGTTTGATGATGGTCGCGATGCACGGTCTAAAGTTATGGCACCATGGCCAGGCCGGCTAACTGGATCTTCGTATGTTTTCGACGGAGAAACATACGAAGTCAATGAGCTACCCGCTGGTGCGGCGCACGGTCTTGTCGGTCAAGCTGACTTCACTGCAACGAACACTGAGGACGCTTTGACGTTGACTCATACTTTTCCTGGTTCTCCCGGATATCCCTGGTCTTTCGAACTTTCTGTCACCTTTTCGTTGGACACCGGGGCTAATGGCGAAGAGCATTTAACTGTCTCGTTTGTTGCCACCCACGATTATCTGCATGGCATTCCGTTCGCTATTGGGTGGCATCCATACCTGCGATTCCCGGGTTCGCGGGCATCAAATATGTCTCTGACCATCCCAGCTCGCACGCGTATTGTTTTTGATTCCCATCTCGTGCCTCGGCCAGGCGAAGCTGCTTATGCTGGCATTAAAGCGCCTTTCCAGCTAGATTTCTTGGGTAGCACAGCCCTCGATACCTCGTTCCGTGGTCTAATTCCAGATGATAACGGCGTCGTGACGACTGTTCTTCGTGATCCATCGACCAATTCTGAAATTGATATCGTACAGGAACCAGCCGAAGCACCACTGGTCCACATTTATACCGCGGATGGAGCTCTGCGGAATGTTCGCGGATCTGTGGCAGTTGAGCCACTATCGCATGTTGCTGATGCTTTTAATCGTCCGGACGCAGCTGGTTCGATCGTGCTTGCCCCAGGAACTGCGCGCACGCTCACTGTTACTTTGACGTATCGCAAGTAGCAGTGGTGAATGTGGTAGGGCCGGTGGTTATCAACCACCGGCCCTACCAGCATGTTGGGAGAGATACATCTATGCCCGCGTCATCGGCGCCGTGTGCCAAATAGTCCACGAGTTATTTCTCTTGCTAGTGTACGCCCAGCAGATTTCACCATGGAGTCGACGATTGACTCGCGGCGTTTTGCTTGCCGTTCCGCTTCTTTTTCTGCTTGTTTCAACCGTCGAGCATACTCTCGTTGAGCTGCACGTTCTTCTGCTGCAATCTGTTTTTCTAATTCTCGGGCTAAGCGGTCGTTTTCCTTTCGGGCTTCTTCCTGAGCTTGGGCTAGCAACTTTGCCTCTTGCTGGGCATTAATCCGTCCTTGGAGCAGTTCGTAGGCGGATTCTGGGTCTACTCGATGTGCGTACTTTTCTCGCACTGTAGATTCTGCGATAGCAGCAGAAATCGACTGAGACGATGCAACGCCCATGACGGCCGCCGGAGCCCAGATACGAGTGGGAACTACGGGTGAGGGGCGACCTTTATCATCAAGTATGGTAACAAGCGCTTCGCCTGTTCCAAGATTAGGTAAAATGTCTTCTAGTTCTAGTGGCGAGATAGGGAATGTTTTCACGGTATCCCGCAATGCTTTGATGTCTTTTGGCGTATGTGCACGTAGCGCGTGTTGGATTTTTGCCCCGAGCTGTCCCAGAACATCGGCAGGAAGATCTTTTGGTGTTTGTGTCACGAAAAAGATACCAACTCCCTTGGAACGGATAAGCCGAACAGTGCGGATCACCTGGTTGACAAACTCAGTTGAAGCGCCATCGAAAAGAAGGTGTGCTTCGTCGAAGAAAAAGACAAGTTTGGGAGTGTCGGAATCACCTTGTTCTGGCAAAGTCTGGAAAAGCTCAGCCAAAAGCCACATGATAAATGTAGAAAATAAGGCGGGACGTGATTGTACATCAGGAAGTTCAAGAGCAGATATGATCCCGCGTCCGTCGTGAGCATGCCGAATAAAATCAGTGACATCGAAAGCGGGTTCGCCAAAGAAATCTTCTGCACCTTGAGCTTGTAACTCAGAGACTTTACGTAAAATAACACCCGCGGTGGCACTGGCAATTCCGCCAATGGCAGTTAGTTCATCTTTTCCTTCTGGGGAAGTTAGATAGGTAACTACTGCGCGCAAGTCGCTGAGATCTATTAGTGCTAAGCGTTCGGTATCAGCCCAATGAAAAATGAGTGAGAGGGCAGATTCCTGAGTGTCATTGAGACCTAAAATTTTTGCGAGAAGGAGTGGACCGAAATCAGAAATAGTTGTGCGAATAGGGATGCCTTCTCCGACTCCTCCTAAAGTGTATAGCTCAGTGGGGAAACTATTTGGTGTCCATTCTTGGCCTTGGGATTGGACGCGTTGACGTAGTTTTTCCGACGGCGTTCCAGGTTCTAGCAGACCGGTAAGATCACCTTTAATATCAGTGACAAAGACGGGGACTCCAGCGGTCGATAAACCTTCGGCAAGATATTGCAAGGTGCGAGTTTTGCCGGTCCCAGTTGCTCCGGCAACAAGTCCGTGACGGTTGAGCATGCCGATGGGCAATGAAATACGGATATCTGATAGTGGATGGCCATCTTCAAGATAGGTGCCAAGGGTAAAAGACGTACCAGAAAATGTGTACTCGCGGGCGACGTGGTTAGCATATTCGCTAAATGTTGCGTTATTGCTAGGTGTTTGTTCGTCGGCTAATGGAGTCTGAGTAGCTTCTAATTCGGCTTGGGCAGCTTCCAATTGGGCTTGGGCTGCGGCTGCGCGGGCGGCTGCAGCTTCGGCTTGGGCGGCGAGAGCCTGTGCTTTGAGTCTGGCGATTTCTGCTTCAGTGGTCATACTAGCTATTGTAGACGAGGGTTGCGACAGATAACTGTGGCACAAGAGTTGTCCACAAAAATGGTTACTTTTTAATTGTCCACAGGTTTTCTTCGGCAGCATCCGATCTTACGTTAATCAGGCATACTCACTGATATGAGCGTTCCACCACCACGACGACGGCATGGTCGTCATAGCAATAGTTTACGTCGTAGTCCGAGAACTAAAATCGGTTATATCGATCATCAACCCGATAACCAAGAAGCATTGAGGTCTACTAATAGTTCACGAATACATGCGTTAACAACAACAGCATTAAAAATGGGTGCAGGGGAGGACATTTCGGCACTTTCGGCTTCCGGAAACCGATTACGGATAGCCTGGGCGCCGGATGCTGCTCGGGTAATTGCTATTGTCGTTGTTTTTATGACGGTTGTTGTTATAGTTTCATCACTATGGCAAGGTACACCAACGGTTCATGCAAGCCCGGGAGGAACACAAAGTGAAGAAGAAAAATCTTCGCACTTGCCCCAAAATAATGCTGAAGCGAGCACTGAATTGCCGAATAATTCCATGGCCGATGGAGCATCGGCAGAAAGAAACCGTAACGATAGCGAGAAGAACACTGCTGTAAACCAAAGTTCACTTGTCGTCTACGTATCAGGTGCAGTCCACAATCCTGGGGTTGTCACTGTTAATGCAGGATCGCGTATCAATGACGTGGTTATGGCAGCTGGTGGTTTAACTCAAGAAGCTGATTTAGCCCGGATTAACTTAGCTGCTACAGTCACTGATGGTGAACATATCCATGTGCTGGGGTATAACGATGCTGGTGTTGATACGTCATCGCACGTATCTGCAGAACAAACTCGTGGCGTTGATGTAAATAGCGCTGATGCAAACGCACTAGAAGCTGTTCCTGGTATTGGACCAGCAACAGCACAAGCCATTATCCGGTGGCGAGAAAGTCATGGGAAATTCACTCAGATTGACCAGCTCACAGATGTACCAGGCATTGGACCAAAAAGCTTAGACAGACTACGTGAGCATCTGCGTGTTGGATGAAGACGATGGGCCATGATTGCCGGTTGGTTCTCCCTGCCATAGCTACGTGGCTTGTTGTTGTTGGCGGTGCGAATTGGCTGAAAGCTAGTTGTATAAGTGCATGTGTGATGCTTGCCTGCTCACTTATTGCTCGGCTTCGTGGCGGGAAGTTTGCTGCCACGTATGCAGTTATTGCATTGTGTACACTCTGTGCTTCACTGACAACTATAACGCAGACATATATGGGTACCAGTCGGTTCTTTTCTGAAGTTATAGCTCAACGATTACCCGTAAAAGTAATCGGCACAATTGCATCCTATCCGGTAAGCCGTCATGGCAATTATGAATTCTTACTTCGTACATTAGTAGTGGATATTGCCGGTAATGCTCAGGAAGTGGAATCGTGGATAAAAGTGCGCCACGTACCGGGGAACACGCCACTGAGCCGTTTTGATTCTGTTGCGCTAGACGGTTATCTCGATACGAACGAGTTTTCCAGTTATAGTCATGCCACATTAACAGCCAACAATATCAGGGTGTTAAGACGATCATCCGGATGGTACAGGTACGTTAATAAAATCCATCATGCGTTACTGTCTTATTCTGCTTCCACACGCAATCAGCACGATGCGTTAATCCCGGGTATAGCAGTAGGTGATGACTCAACTGTGCCACGGGCTATGAAAGAACAGATGCGGTTTTTAGGTTTATCTCATCTGACTGCAGTATCAGGAGCACATGTCTCGATAATAATTGGCTTAGTAGTTATATGCTTTGGCCGCAAACGAGCATTGCTCACAGGATGTGGATCATTGATGAGTATATATCTGCTAACGACAGTAGTTGGACCAGAACCATCAGTAAGTAGAGCAATGATAATGGGAGTGTTACTGTGTGTTGGATTAGGTCGTAAATATGTTTCTAGCGCTATGCCACTTTTAGCCTTAAGCGTCATTTATGCTTCGCTAACAGACCCCCTTTTAGTGACGACATTGGGATTTCAATTATCAGTTGTGGCAGTTGCAGCGATTGTTTTGGCTGGTAATTACACTGCCTATTGGATGTCAACAATATTGCCATCATTTCTTAGCCAAGCATTAGCTATTCCAATGGTCGCTGGGATAGCGACTGCTCCGCTTATTGCCACTATCCAAGATAGCGTTTCCCTGTGGTCCGTCGTGGCAAATGCGCTTATTGCCCCAGTAGTTACTCCGTTAACTATTCTTGGCCTTGCGGGAGGAGCTGCCGCTGCGCTGATACCATGTGTAGGCACCGCATTGTTAGCATGCGCTGGACTATGTACTTGGTGGATTGAGATTGTTGTGGAGTGTTTACCTACTAGCCCATACCCGCCACTAGTGGGAGCTTTGGTAAACATGCTCTGTCTTTTTATACTTGTGGTAGTGGCACATAAATTCCACAAAGAAGAACAGCACGAACTAAACATGAGATACTAAAGAAATGACCTGGGATAAGATTACGATCGCACCTATCGTGCTCATTCAATCTGGCGAACCTGTTTATGCAGAACGCGCTATAGCACTCCTTAAAACGCAAGCCCGAGCGCTTGATCCGCATACCGATATTTCTCTTATTGATGCGCAAACGTACCCTAGTGGCCATCTCAGTGCACTTGCTTCACCATCGTTGTTTGGTGAGCGGCGAATGCTTATCGTCACGCAGTTAGAGAATCTCAATACTTCTTTTCAAGAAGATCTTTTGGCCTACTTAAAACAGCCAGAAAATGACGTCGTTTTGGTATTGCAACACAATGGTGGAGTTCGGGGAAAGAAAATACTCACTGAGCTCGCCAAAGCTAAGATACCGACGACGAAAATTCCAGCAGTTAAAAATCAGCGGGAAAAAACTCAAGCAGTGATGGCTGATATTCGCGCTGCCGGGCGGAAAATGACGCCTGAAGCAATTGGCGCGCTTATTGAAGCGGTTGGATCTGATGTCCGTGAGTTGCTTGCTAGCGTACAACAATTACTTGCCGACGTTGACGGTGTGATTACTGAAGAAAATGTCCATACTTATTTTTCAGGACGTATTGAGGCAAAAGGATTTAATGTAGCTGATGCGCTTATCGTGGGAAATGTCGGCCAAGCTGTTAAATTGGCTCGGCACGCACTGGCCACCGGGGCAACTCCAACCGCAATTTTGGGTGCTATAGCAGCAAAACTTCGGGCAATGGCACAGGTATTGGGCCAGCGCTCTGGCACTATTGACGTTCAGATCTCGCTTGTGCCATGGATGGCAGATCGAGCTAAACGAGATTTGCGTGGCTGGTCAGCCCAAGGAATAGCTATGGCGATATCCGCAGTAGCACAAGCCGATACTGATGTTAAAGGCGGATCGCGCGATCCGGGATATGCCTTAGAACGCGGTATCTTAGAAGTTGGGCGAGCTCGAAAAATACGCGGGTAAGTAGTGACGAATACGATAGAGTGTGAACGTCGATGCCAGTAAGGCATGGTGAAAGGAGACAAGGTGCGAATAGGAGTACCTAGAGAACCGCATGTGGATCAGGCATTGGTGGCCACAACGCCGGATACTACGGCGAAATTGGTGAAGCTCGGATACGACGTCGTTATTGAAAATGGCGCAGGAGAACGGGCTAACTACCCAGATTCTCAGTATCAAGAAGCTGGTGCCACAATCGTTACAGCGGAGCAAGCTTGGACCGCAGATATCGTGCTCACGCTTGACACTCCGCCGCAAGCTTATTTAGACATGATGGAAAAAGGAGCCACTCTCATTACTCGGATGGCTCCCGGAACTCATCCACAAACGCTAGACGATTTAGCAGTGCGAAATATTACTGGTCTTGCAATGGATATGGTTCCACGTATTTCACGTGCACAATCAATGGATGTGCTGTCTTCGATGGCTAACCTCGCTGGCTATCGGGCTGTTATTGAAGCCGCTTCGCATTTTGGCAGACTCTTCCACGGACAAGTTACAGCTGCCGGAAAAGTGGCTCCGGCAACGGTGTACGTTATTGGGGCAGGAGTTGCTGGTTTAGCAGCTATTGGCACGGCTAATTCGCTTGGTGCCATCGTCAACGCAACAGATGTTCGTGCTGAGGTAGCTGAACAGATTGAATCCATGGGAGCAACGTTTGTATCGATCCCAGCCCCGGCACAAGAATCTAGCGATGGTTACGCAAAAGAAATGAATGTAGAGCAGGCACGCATTGCTCATGATCTTTACACTCAGCAAGCGAGCCTTTCGGATATTGTCATTACGACGGCTAATATCCCTGGGCGAAAAGCACCAACACTTATTGACGCACAGGCTGTTGCTGGTATGAAACCTGGTTCGGTTATTGTTGATTTAGCGGCAGTTAACGGAGGTAATTGTGAGCTAACTGTTCCTGGGCAAGTGATTACTACTGATAACGGAGTAACAATCATTGGCTATACAGATTATGCTGGCCGCCTTCCGGCTCAGGCTTCGCAGCTTTTTGGGCAAAATATTGTGAACTTCTTTGGTCTGACCACTCCCGAAAAAGATGGACAACTCCACCTCGATTTCAACGATGTCATCGTGCGGCAAATGACGGTGACGTTCGATGGGAAAATTATGTTCCCGCCACCGCCAGTTAAGGTGTCAGCTGCGCCGAGCACTCCGGCGCCACCCGCACAGCCCAACCAAGCAACACCGGAAGTTGCCCCTGCCAAGCTGACCAAATATTTGTGGCTAGGACTGGCAGCCGTCATATTCGGAGCATTAATCTATGTTGCTCCGCCGGGGATGACGAGTCATTTCATGGTTTTCGCACTTGCATGTGTTGTGGGTTTTTACGTTATTACTTCGGTAACTCACTCGTTACACACTCCGCTCATGTCAGTAACGAATGCTATTTCCGGAATTATCGTTGTGGGTGCGTTGACGCAAATAGCAGATGAACACATCGTCGTTCAGATTTTGGCATTCCTTGCGGTTGTTGTGGCATCGATTAATATATTCGGCGGTTTCATGGTCACAGACCGCATGCTCAAAATGTTTACAAGGAGCTAACAGATGAAGACATATTCGCTCAACGGCATATTAGTCGAGATTATGCCTAATATAGCTTCCTCATGGACAAACCAAGTGCAGTCATTGGCATATATTGTTGCCGCATTGCTGTTTATTTTGGCATTGGCTGGGTTATCACGCCAAGTAAGTGCCCAACGCGGAAATCAGCGCGGAATGATTGGTATGGCTATCGCACTTGTTGCCACGGTTATTGTCGCTTTTGCTAGTGTGCAAGCAAACCTCGTTTCGACCATCGTGTTAACTATTGTGGCCATGATTATCGGTGGCACTATCGGCATCTATAAAGCCCGAAAAGTTGAGATGACTGGCATGCCAGAACTGATTGCCTTGTTGCACTCATTCGTCGGACTAGCTGCTGTTTTTGTTGGTTTTAATTCCTTTATTCTCCATCCGAGTGGGTCAATGGGCTCCGGATTCCATCTAGGAGAAGTAGGTCTGGCAGTATTCATCGGAGCTGTGACATTAACCGGATCTGTTGTTGCTTACCTGAAACTTGCGGGGAAAATTAGTGGTGCACCGTTGACCTTGCCGGGGCGAAACTGGATAAACCTTGCTGGCTTGGTAGTGTCATTTTTATTCATTGTATGGCTCGTTTCCGCATCAACTTTCGGCTCTGGTTTCAGTGCACTCATCATTTTGACGCTAGTATCGCTCGCCCTTGGTTTCCATCTCGTTGCCGCGATCGGTGGCGGCGATATGCCAGTGGTCGTCTCAATGCTCAATTCATACTCTGGTTGGGCAGCAGCGATGGCCGGTTTTACTCTCAATAACGATCTGCTCATTATCACGGGTGCATTAGTCGGTTCTTCAGGTGCATATTTGTCATATATTATGTGCCAAGCAATGAACCGATCTTTTATTTCGGTTATCTTAGGTGGTTTTGGTTCCCCAACTCAGGGTGGGGAAGAAGCTAAAGATTATGGAGTGCATACAGAGATTGGCGCTACTGAAGTAGCTTCTTTGCTGACGTCTGCGAAGAAGGTTGTTATTACTCCAGGGTATGGTATGGCTGTTGCCCAAGCCCAATATCCGGTTGCTGAACTGACCGGAAAACTACGGGCTATGGGGGTAGACGTCAAGTTTGCTATCCATCCAGTTGCCGGTCGATTGCCGGGGCACATGAACGTCTTATTGGCAGAAGCAAAAGTACCATACGATATTGTCCTCGAAATGGACGAAATCAACGATGACTTCGCTGATGTCGATGTTGTTTTAGTTATCGGCGCTAACGATACGGTCAACCCAGCCGCCCAGGAGCCAGGTTCACCGATTGCTGGAATGCCAGTAGTCAAAGTTTGGGAAGCTAAACGGGTGATTGTTTTCAAACGATCGATGGGCAATGCTGGCTATGCCGGCGTACAAAATCCACTATTCTTCAACGACAACACTGATATGCTCCTCGGAGATGCTAAATCAACGGTCAACGACATCATTGCCGCCTTATAGCAGATCTGCCACATGTGCATAAATAGTGTGGGCTGGAAGACGAACTTCCAGCCCACACTATTTCCTTGCGTAAAAGTTACGCGAAGAAGCTTACTTACCGAGCTTAGCTAGCTGAACAGCGAGCTTCGACTTACGGTTAGCAGCTTGGTTCTTGTGGATAACACCCTTAGAAACGGCCTTATCCAGCTTGCGGCTGGTGACTTGGAGAGCGCTAGCTGCAGCTTCGGCATCGCCGGAGGCGATGGCTTCGCGGGTCTTACGAACGAGCGTCTTAAGCTCGGACTTGTACGCCTGGTTACGGACACGACGCTTCTCGTTGGTCTTGATGCGCTTCTTTTGGGACTTAATATTTGCCACGTGAATCTCTTTCATTTCTCGTGGATGCTGGTTGGCATACACGAAAGGAATACGGTCGGTGAGGGATTGCCTGATCCGGACTGTAAGGCGTGGGGACACCCGTGGTTATGAATCAAGGCCGGACTCATTACCCGACCAGGTAAGTAAAGTCCATGCGTAAGCATATCAGTTCAGGTCAACTTTAACGAACATATTGGCGTGTAACCCGTCACGCATTAGCGCAGGTAATGTTTTATCGCAGCGATGACGCGTGCAAAGATCGCCTGATCAAGTTGTCCACCAGTACGACGAATCTGATTGATATGAGTGATCATTAACCTGTTGAGCCGGACTTCTGATGGCCGATGCTGAGCATCCCAATTTCCCGAACCAATATCCATCCAATATCGGCCCCAACGAGCCTCATCTTGGGCGTCGTGATCATGGTCTTGCGATGTTGTTTGCGCAAAAACGACATGGTCAGGTCCATACATAGCCACAACAAGAACTGGACGATCTTTACCACGGCCGTCATTTTCTTCGTATGGCACCCATGTCCATACCACTTCACCAGGATCTGGGGTAGCGTCGCGCACCGGACGATAACTAAATTCCGGTAAACCAAGCTGGCGAAGATTATATTCGCAAGCTGGCTGATTGGGACCAGGCAACGTTTGCTGTCGAGGTTGAACACGACGAGGCTGACGTTTTTTCGTCGTCGACGACGATGACTTAAACGCCGAGGTCAGTGTTTGTTTACCAATATCGACGACGGTATGGGTCAGACGGTTCCAAATATTCATTACTCGGTGTCGGCGTGAGCTTCGGCGTTGTCGGCAAATAATAATTCTGTTAATTCAACATGAACGTCTTCAGCGCGCGGAACATCTTTCAATACCAACGGTTCGCTCGCAGAAGTCTCAAAAATGAGTGTGCCAGAACCAACGAAACGATCGATGATGTCATGTTCGTAATTCACATTGGAAATACGGGATAACGGAATATCGTGACCACTCTTAGTAAAGATACCGGAACGAGTAATAATTCTCCGGTTCGTAATCGTATATGTCGCGGTGAACCATCGTAGCCAAGGCAGGATTCCCACCACTACAAGTGCCACCAGCGCAACGGCTAGAACGACCCACGTTCCCCACGGGGCAAGGAAGTCTGGCATATAACCGATCATCAACGCCATAACGATAAGAATTAAAATAGAACCGCACCCATTCCAAAACAAGGTTTTAGGGTGTTCGTGCATATGCCGAATAACGTGTTCATCGCGGCCAAGGAGTTTATCTGGAAGTGTCATAGTCAAGATTGTGCCATGTTGAACGACATTGTTGATACTTTTGCGCTTAGTTTCTGATAACTATTTTCTATAGTGAAATAATCAACCCCACAACAAAAGTAAAAAAGCAAACTGGGATTGCTGCAAAAGAAGCTAACGCGCTGAGCAATGTAATACGCAGGTCATCGCGTAAATATGGTGCATTCTCAATACCACCAGCACTTGCGATCGCAGCACGTTGAGCTGCTTCGATGCGTGGAAACATGACCTTTCGTTTATGCGCAGCCTCGGCTTGCGCAGACATTAAGCGTTGTTGTGCCTCGATACGTATTATTTCGTCGTCGAAAGAATATGGAGTTGAGTCAACAGGTGAACCGTCGGGATTAATAATAGATACTTCTGTCGCACCCGCCGTGGTTTGTGTAAACGTATCGATAACTGAATCAACGGCACGAGCCAACCGAAACCGCAAAACCGCGAAAACGCCCACTGCGCAGGCAAAAAGTACTGACACCATAAATGGCCACCAGGCCAGAAATGTATTTGATTCACGCCCAGCAAACCACCCGGCAATAAGTGAAAGAGTGGTGATTGAACCAGCGACGATGACCAGAAGCTTTCCGGGAAATCGGATGACGCGTTCAATGATCGGAAGTAGATAATTTAGCGAACCAGCGGTGATACTCATAACCTAAGTGTGCCACTAAGCGCATACATATGTGCAACGCTGGTATTGTTAAATCGACTATAGGAAAAGGAGAACACGTGCCTGTATCGACTGCCACTGAGGTCAAGATGATCGAGCCTGCCGCCACTGATCCTTCGCGGATCCGAAACTTTTGCATCATCGCACATATCGATCATGGTAAGTCAACCTTGGCCGATCGCATGCTGCAATTAACTGGGGTGGTTGCTGAGCGCGATATGCGTGCACAATATTTGGATCGGATGGATATTGAACGCGAACGCGGGATTACCATCAAATCGCAAGCGGTACGCATGCCATGGAGCGTCGATTCGCAAGCTTACGCATTGAATATGATTGACACTCCCGGGCACGTCGATTTTTCTTATGAGGTTTCCCGCTCGTTAGCCGCCTGTGAGGGAGCAATTTTGCTGGTGGATGCGGCCCAAGGTATCGAAGCACAAACTCTCGCTAATCTTTATATGGCGATGGAAAATGATCTCGTTATTATTCCAGTGTTGAATAAGATCGATTTGCCGGCTGCAAACCCGGAAAAATATGCCGCAGAGATTGGATCTTTGTTAGGTGTTGATCCCGATAGCGTCATTCGCGTCTCAGGTAAAACTGGCCAGGGCGTCGATGAGTTGTTAGACCGCATTGTTGCCGAAGTTCCCGCGCCGGTGGGCACTGTGGATGCACCTACGCGAGCCATGATTTTTGATTCAGTTTATGATTCCTATCGTGGCGTGGTGACTTATGTTCGTGTGGTCGATGGTACTCTGTCGCCCCGTCAACGGGTAACGATGATGGCTACGAACACGGCCCACGAACTTTTGGAAATTGGTGTTATCTCACCAGAGCCTAAACCTGCAAAAGGGCTAAGCGTAGGAGAAGTCGGGTATTTGATCACCGGCGTAAAGGATGTCCGTCAGTCGCGTGTGGGTGATACGGTTACTGATCTTCGTAAGCCAGCTAACGAGGCTTTGGCCGGATACCGTGATCCGAAACCGATGGTGTTCTCGGGTATTTATCCGATTGATGGTTCGGATTATCCGGCATTGCGTGATGCGCTGGAAAAGCTGAAGTTGAACGATGCTGCGTTAACGTATGAGCCGGAAAATTCGGTGGCGCTCGGTTTTGGTTTCCGTTGTGGCTTCCTTGGTTTGTTGCATTTGGAGATTATTCGCGAGCGTTTGGAACGCGAGTTTGATTTGGATTTGATTGCCACTGCTCCGTCGGTTATTTATCGTGTCGTGACTGATGCGGGTGAAGAGCATGTGGTGGCAAACCCATCGGAGTTCCCTGACGGCAAGATTAAGGCGATCTATGAGCCGTTGGTAGAAGCTACGATTTTGACGCCGAAGGACTATGTTGGTTCGGTTATGGAATTGTGTCAGCAACGCCGTGGAATTATGGGCGGGATGGATTATCTGTCCGAAGACCGCGTCGAGTTACACTACAAGTTGCCGTTAGCTGAGATTGTGACTGACTTTTTTGATCAGCTCAAGTCGCGCACCAAGGGTTATGCTTCGCTTGATTACAAAGAAGAAGGCGAGCAGACTGCTGATTTGGTTAAGGTCAATATCCTGCTTAACGGTGAGACAGTGGACGCATTTTCCGCTATTGTGCACCGCGACGCTGCCTACCATTACGGTGTTGAGATGACCGCGAAACTCAAGGCTCTTATTCCACGCCAGCAGTTTGAAATTCCGGTGCAGGCGGCGATCGGCACGCGTGTTATTGCCCGCGAGACGATTAAGGCGTTGCGCAAGGATATGTTAGCTAAGTGCTATGGCGGTGACGTTACTCGTAAGCGTAAGTTGCTTGAGAAGCAGAAGGCCGGTAAGAAGCGGATGAAGTCGATTGGTCGAGTTGACGTGCCACAAGAAGCCTTTGTAGCGGCGTTGGCATCAGATATGCCGGAGGCAAAGAAGAAGTGACGACGAACGAGCCTATCGAACGTAACAAGAATTACGGCCGGATCATTTCCTTTACCCGGCGTGGATCGCGGTTGGGGGATAAGTTTGAGAAAGTCATGGCCGAACACGGTCCGCATTATGTGATTGACTATCCGGCCGGTGAGGCGCAGACGACGATTGCCGACGACGCTTTTATCGATCTGGCTGCAGCTTTTGGGCGAGTAGCACCAATTGTGGTGGAGATTGGCCCGGGTTCAGGTGAACAGTTGATCTCGCAGGCGCAAGCTCACCCAGACTGGAATTTTCTGGCGTTGGAAGCTTGGGCACCTGGGGTGGCACGTTGCGTGAATGCCGCTGTGCGTGAAGGCGTAGAGAATGTACGAATTATGGAAGTAGATGCTGCGCAGGCACTGCCGATTATTTTCCGTACCGATGTGGCCCAGCCGAATCCGCGAGCTCGCGAAGTATGGACATTTTTCCCTGACCCGTGGCGCAAAGCTCGTCACCACAAGCGCCGGATTGTTAATGACACGTTTACTCGTACCGTCGCTGGCGTGTTAGCACCTGATGGTGTGTGGCGGATGGCAACAGACTGGGATAACTATGCCTGGCAGATGCGTGACGTCATTGAGCGTAGCCAGTGGATGACGAATATGCATCCGGGGGCGAATCCTGATCCACACGATGACGGCGATTTCGTTGGCGGGTTCGCACCGCGCTGGGACGGACGAATCATGACACGCTTTGAACAGCGCGGAATTGATGCCGGCCGGACGATTCATGACGTGTGTGCTACGCCGTCGTCGGAAGCACAGACTATAACATTGCCGTGATAGAGGTATCACCTAAACCAGCCCACGAACTGTCGCTCCCTGATTCTGATGTGAGCGATGGTTTCGGGGCATACGTGCATATCCCGTTTTGCCGGGTGCGTTGCGGGTACTGCGATTTCAATACCTACACCAATACTGATTTTGGTAGCGGAGCGTCCGTAGGGGACTACCACGAATCGCTTATGCGTGAAATTGAGATCTCTGCGCGATACCTGACTGAGCATGAAAACGGAGCAGGCCTGACATCGGTTTTCTTCGGCGGTGGCACACCCACCATGCTTAACGCGAGCCAACTCGTTGCAGTGCTCGACAGGTTGCGTGAGCAGTTCGGCGTCGTCGATGACGCTGAAATAACAACCGAAGCAAATCCGGAAACGGTTGACCGTCAGGCCCTACAAATCTTAAAAGATGGTGGCTTTAATCGGGTATCGTTCGGTATGCAAAGCGCTGTTCCGCATGTGCTGGCCACGCTAGAGCGACAGCACAGCCCGGGACAAGTAACCAAAGTGGCACAGTGGGCGCGCGAGGTTGGCTTAGAGTATTCGGTGGACTTGATTTATGGCGCGCCAGGGGAGTCGTTGGCTGATTGGCAACGATCCCTTGATGCCGCGATTGCACTAGAGCCTGGGCATATTTCAGCCTACGGACTGACGATTGAACCAGGTACCGCGATGGGCCGGCAGGTACGGCGGGGTGAGTTACCAGATACTGATCCAGACGAGCAAGCTGCTAAATATGAAATAGCTGAGGCTATGCTGACAGGGGCTGGCTATTCCTGGTATGAGGTATCGAATTGGGCGAAGCCGGGTAAACATTCCCGGCATAATATGGCCTATTGGCGCAATACCAATTGGTGGGGATACGGGCCAGGAGCACATAGCCACATCAACGGCACGAGGTTCTGGAATGTCAAACATCCGGGTGCCTATGCGCAACATCTTCTGGCAGGAAACTTGCCGATCGCCGACGTAGAGCATCTAACGGATACTGAACAGCGTGAAGAAGCGATTATGCTGGGCGTACGGCTGGCTGAAGGAATCGCTATTCCAGACGGTACGCAACCACGTGTGATTGCCGGGCTTATTGCTGATGAGCTTGTTGATCCGGCTGCTGCGTTATCTGGTCGGATTGTATTGACGCTACGCGGGCGGTTACTGGCGGATACCGTTATTCGCGCGTTGTGGTAAGCACATCACGTGAGTAGTTTATGTCACAAATCATCATTTTTAAGATTTAGTGAAAGAAGTCTGACACAATTGGTGTAATTGAGTCAAGAAATAGTAGGAGTTTTTATGCGCCATAAGCGTTTCCTTTCAGCTATTGGCATGCTTGCTAGTTTGTCATTGTTTAGCCCAGTATTCGCATTCGCTACTGCGGGAGAAACTTCTGGTGATGAACCGGCAGTTGTTGTGAGTGCTGAACCAGATGAGTACTCGCTGTCAGATTTTTCGGAGAATGTTTATGCTGGTGGAACTCTTGTTAAAGACGCCACGGCGCTCGAGCAATCTGCAGATGGTACGTTTCGGGTCAAATCGCCTCAAGCTGGTGGTCAGGCTACTGGATTAGTACCTTCGGGACTAGAAAAATATTATGAGCAAAAAATTATTTCTACGGAATGTGTTACTCCAGCAGTTGAAGCTCTAGACGAAGGTCATCAGTGTGGTTGGTTAATTGTTCCGATTGACTATCAACACCCGGAAAATGGCGATATGGCTCTTGGGTATTATCGAGCTAGTGCTCGTTCCGGCAACTCGCAAGGTTCAATAGTTTTCAATTATGGCGGTCCAGGTCACTCGACGACTAACTACCTGATGATAGATAATATTTTTTCTGAAACCTATCATAAGCTCAATGAAAATTACGATTTAGTGGCCATTGATCAGCGCGGTGTTGCAGGGCATCAAATGGGCACTTTAGGAACGCTACCTTTCGCACAATGCTCAACTAGCCAAAAGAATGTGTTTGATTACCGTGTCTATAGTGAAGATGCCGCAATAGAAAACGAAAAAGACAGTCTGTATGGGCAAAAATATGTGAACTCATGTTTTGAGTATTCTGGAAAATACTTGGGACTAGATAAAGTCGCTCGCGCCAACTTTTTACGGAATATGACAACTGAGGCTGCGGCACGTGATATGGATATTCTACGTAGCGTGGTAGGCGATGAAAAACTGAACTATATGGGCGTTTCTTATGGAACGAAACTTGGCTATATTTACGCTCAGACATTCCCGCAAAATGTTGGCCGTTTTGTTTATGATGCTGTTTTGGATCCGCATAAGGGTAAAGCTCCAACTGAAGCTGAGAAAACTTCTGCACTAAGCGAGCAACAGTTGCGTGACCAAAATGCCCATTATCTTGAACAGGGAGCAGGTTTCCAGAGTTCTTTTGAGGAGTTCGCGCAGTGGTGCCACACGGAGTACGGCGAAGAGTGCGCGTTAGCGCGTCCAGAATTGCAGCCGAATGAAGGGGATTTAGCTGATGATTCTCCAGAGATTTCGGTGTACACCAAGCAAATGCAAAACCTTATTCGGCCACTACTTACAAAGCCAATCAAATACGAGGGAATGAGACAAGATACTGGGTATAGTTTCTTTACTCTCAAAACTTCTGTGCGCGGAATGCTTTATGCAGGGAAGCCGAATTGGAAGCATCTCAACTCGTTCCTTACATCCTTGGCTGAACAAGTTCTAGATCATCCAGATGAAGCTGCCACAGATTTCTCATTGGCTGGAAGTATCATCGGATTTTATTCAAATTATAGTGGAGAAAGTACCTATGCGCGTTCTGCATTCAATGCAATTAACTGTGCAGATATGGCAAATCCGAAAGGTGCCAGCCTTGAAAACGCAACTAAAGTAGAAAATTGGTATTACGATGCAGCCCCGTTTGTTGATCCTGGAGAGCCCTACCGCAATTTCGCAAGCCTTGGTACATGTGATCGGTGGCCATTTGAGGGACAACTAAAAGTTGACGATAGCTTGCCAGAACACCCGGCTTCCTTAATCGTTGCGAATGTTCAAGATCCAGCTACTCCTATTCAAAATGCGATCGATGTGCAGGAAAGGATTGGTGGCGACCTCGTAAAAGTGGCCGCTTCTGGGCATGCATCATTTGACCGGTATCAGTGTGCCACGGACATTATGATTACGTTCTTAACTACTGGCAATCTGCCGGCCGAGGATGGTACTAACGGAATCTGTGCTGTGGTTAAAGGTGCAAAATCCAGTGGTGATCAGGATGCAGATTCTGACGACACTACCACGTCAGGTAACAGCGATGATTCTGAGAATAATGATGCTGATGATTCGGTGAGTGATAGTACCAATGATTCCACGAATGACGATCACGCTCAGCCGGATAATGATGGTGTGGATGACGATCACGCTCAGTCAGATAATGGCGGTGTAGGAACAGATCAAACGCCAAATGGTTCTGATTCTTCAGGGCAAAGTGACACTAACACTACAGTTTCCGAACAAACTCCAGAAAATCCGAAAGTTGTTGGAAACAATCTTGCTATGACTGGAATCGCATCTGGCCTTCTGGTGCTTATCGCATCTGCAATGGTGTTGAGCGGTCTAGTCTTGCTACGCCGGAGAGCACATAACTAATTCCGCAAACGATGCATTTCTGGTGCCAGCTATACTAGCTGGCACCAGAAACATATACCCGCGCGTTATAACGCGCGGGTATATGTGCATAGAGTTTGCGTATTCAGCTAGGTTCGTTGTAAAAGACATGTTATTGGTGTAAAAATGCAAACTGTATGCACGGGTAGCTATTGAGGATTATGAAACGGTGTTGATGATATGCCCGTTTTCTAGATAGATTATTGCATCCACATCGGTCAGTGTTTGTGGGCGGTGGGTAATGATGATGACTGTGGTGCCTGCAGGGCGTTGGTGTAGCACGTCTTCATAGATCGCAGCCTCTGCTTGGACATCGACAGTAGCCGTTGGTTCATCGAGAATCCATATCGGTGCGCCCGATAGAAAAGTCCGCGCTAAGGCAAGGCGTTGCCATTGCCCGCCAGAAAGTCCACTTCCATCCCATTGCGGTCCTAATTGTGCGTTGATTCCATCTGGCAATTGCTGAATAAAATCCCAGGCACGGGCACGTGTTAACGCGTCTTGGATGGCGTCATCGCTTTCCTTGCCTGCCGGATCAACAAAATCCCGCACAGTTAATTCCAGTTTGGTGAAATCTTGGAAAACCATCGAGGTGGAGGCTTGCCGGTCAGAGGTTGCACTCGATTGCGCATGTGGGCCATGCACGGTAACGGTGCCGGTATCTGGTTCGAGCAATCCGGCAAGCAACTTTACCAAGGTCGTTTTTCCGCAACCGTTTTCACCAAGGAATGCCACCACACTGCCCGGCTCAATGCTTAAGTTAATGTCCTGCAAAGCTGTATGCCTTTATCAATGGAACAGATGCCATCAGTTCACCAAAAGCCGAACCAACATTGCGAGTTACCGATAGTCCAGAGAGCATTCCGAGCATTGCTGCAACGACGTCGTTCACCGTCGAATCAGACTGCAGAACAATATAAAGTGCGCCAAACATCAGCACAAACACCACTATATTCGCCGCAATAGTTAGCTGTATTGATGCCTGCGGCACCCGGTTCCATAAATTCGCATACCGACTATGCTGGTGGTTGAGTTCCGTTGGAATACCGAAGGATCCCGGGTTTGCCGCCATCTCCGTGGACGACGGTGTGAAATCTTGGAGCTGTTCAAGGTAATCAATGCGGCGAGTGACCGGGCCAGCTTCTTGCCAAACATCGTTTTCCACGTGAGCTAACTTGGAGTAAAGCAACAGGTCTGGTAGCAAAGCAGCAATAATAAGAATTGCCGCCCAGGGATTTATAGACCATAGCGATGCGCCAAGAAGCATCATGGCAATAATCGAACTAACAACAGTGATTGTTGACGTGGCCTGCCAGGCCACATTGAATGGGATTGCTTCGCGGGTAGCACGGACCTTACTCATAAATGAATTGTCTAAGGTTTGTGCTGGGGTGAGATGATCTACCGTGGCAGAAAACTTCGCACCGTAATGCGCACGCAAATCCATTTGTAAGATTCGGTTTATGCTTGACGATAAGCTCGATGCCAACCCAAGAAGGGTAGCGGAGGCTGCAATAACAAAACAAATAAACAGCCGGGAGCGGTGGCTATCAAGAGCAAGTTGCCCACCGACCCAACGAACTGACCATACCTGCAGTGACGGAATGGCCATCATGACTAAGCATGGCAACCATGCGCCAGCTGTCAGGGCAGGGAAAACTCGAAACGCATCGCGCGTAGCCCACTAGCTACTATGAATAGCGTCGCGTAAGGGGTGAATCTTTTGCTCCATGAACTCGTGAGCTCCTTGAGTTAAGTAGTCGATAGAGAGAATTTTTTGATTCCGAGAAAGAAAATCAATCCACAAAATTGTATCAATGGATCTGTGTTTATATAGCGCTTATGGCAAGATTGCGAAAGTTATCCGGTATAAGCGCCAAGACATGTACTGAAATTTGCAGAAAGCCTTTGCATAATCAATTTTTTTACGTAGGATTAGATTCAACATCAGCGCGAGTAATCAATGCAGATTACTTCGGCTGGACGGATAGACTGCAGGATAACGCGCCTGCGGTTACAAGGAGTTTTCAATGAAGCAAACAAGGCTGAGGATACCGAAGTCGATCGTAGCTGTTATATCAACGGCTGTTCTCTTCTGCGCAACACTAGTTGCGATACCTGCGTATGCTGCTCCGGTATCAGTTATTGTCACCGGGGATTTTTTATCTCAAAACACACACTGTGCTAATTGGGCAAAAGAGTGTACCGATACTGAGATGGAAAACAGCGTCGAACAACCAGAGGTATATCAGAAGGCGCTCACTGTCCCCGCAGGATCATGGGAATACAAAATCAAAGCCGATGAAAACTGGTATTCCAATGTGGACGGCAATATGGCTATCACTGTTGAAGCAGATACCGACGTCACTTTTCAGCTCGATACCCGCACCGGGCACGTTGGGTTGAAACTAGATCGCCCAGAAAAACCCTACTCATCTGCCGACGATGCGTTGATTCAAACGCCTGTTCGTAACGGAACAGGCGAAAACTTCTATTTCGTGCTTACTGATCGCTTTTATAACGGAAATATCGAAAACGACAAGGCCGGCTTGGGTGATGACCGAATGCAATCCGGTTTCGACCCAACCGATAAGGCCTTCTACCACGGCGGTGACATTGCAGGGTTACGTGCAAAACTCGATTACATTCAAAACTTGAGAATGAGCGCTATATGGCTAACGCCGTCGTTCAAGAACCAGCCTGTACAAGGAACCGGCAATGATGCGAGCGCTGGATACCACGGCTACTGGATTACGGACTTCACCCAAATTGATCCTCACCTTGGCACAAATGATGAACTCAAAGCGCTTATTGATGAAGCGCATGCCCGTGACATCAAGGTGTATTTCGACATTATCGTCAACCATACCGCTGATTTGGTCCAATTCGAGGGATTTGAAAACAATGGAAATGTTCCATACAAGTCCATCGCGCAATTCCCATATAAAGATGCTCAAGGAAATGTTTTCGATATTACTGAACATGCCGGAAAATCAACTTTCCCGCAGTTAGATTCACGTACTTCCTTCCCTTACATCCCTAAACGAGTAGGAAATATCGTTCCAGACGAACTTAGTGATGTGACGCTGTACCATAATCGTGGAAACGGGACATGGGAAAGTGGTGGAGAAGACTTCACTTTTGGAGACTTCTACACGCTCGATGACCTCATGACTGAAAATCCCAAAGTTGTCTCCGCGATGACTGACATATATACGACGTGGGCTAACTTTGGTGTTGATGGATTCCGTATTGATACGGCTAAGCACGTCAATTTCCCATTCTGGAAGCAATGGACGAAGAACATTAAAGACAATGCTACGAACGAGAAATTCTTCATGTTCGGCGAAGTCTATAACTTTGACGCGCAAGACTTAGCGCCTTACGCACGTAATACCGATATGGATGCCACCCTTGACTTTGGATGGCAAAATTCGGCATTAGACTACCTCAAAGGCGGAAGCGCACAAAGGTTAAGTGGAATATATGCGGCTGACGATCTCTACACCACACCTCATTCGGCGGCTGGAGATATGCCAACCTTCCTTGGTAATCACGATATGGGACGTATTGGTTTCCTACTCCAAGGAAAAGATAATGTTCTACAGCGCGAAATTCTTGGACATGAGCTTATGTTCCTTACTCGCGGACAACCTGTTGTGTACTACGGAGACGAGCAAGGTTTTGTCGGCAGTGGAGCAGATAAAGATGCCCGTCAATCGTTATTTGCTACGAAAGTGGCGGACTACCAGAATCAACAACTTGTTGATGGAACAATGCTAGGGCAGGGCGATCACTATAATCAATCAGCTCCGGTGTACACAAAAATCAAAAATGTTGCCAAGCTTCGCAGAGACTATCCTGCATTAAATGGTGGTGCGCAAGTGGAGCTGTACGCAGATCAAGGTCCGGGCATATATGCATTTGCTCGGGTAGATCGCACCGAGAAAATTGAGCATATAGTTGCGGTAAATAACACCAACGAAAACAAGACGGCTTCTTTCCCAACACTGACTAGCAACGCTCACTACGAAGCTCTTTATGGGACGCAAACCCCGGTGGATTCTTCCGATAAAGTTGAGATCACGGTTCCCGCCTTTGGCGCAGTTGTTTATCGTGCCAATACCACAATCGATGGTGCCGATAATTCAAATATGACTCTGACACCAGAAAAACTGCAATCAGTGCAGGCAAAACCTCGCGCACTGGATGGACAGCCAACAGTGACATCTGCACTAGCTGAAGTTAAAGCAAATGTGGCTGCTCACCGCTGGACGGAAACTTCTTTCGCATGGCGTGTGATTGGTGAAGACCAATGGCATAATTTGGGAGTCGCAACGAGTGATAAACCACGTGTCTTCCATGATGTTGATGGTATCAAGCCAGGTACCCTCGTCGAATATCGCGCGGTGAGTGTTGATGCGACTGGACAAAAAGTAGCTACTAGTTCGTATGCTTCTGTTAATTTAGATCAGAGCGAGATCGGGGCAGTAGAAGACAACCCGCTTGCTAACCGGGTCTTTATCCCAGGAACTCACAATGTCGCAATGGGTTGTTCTGGTATCTGGAAGCAGGACTGCCCACAAGCCGAACTCAAGCTTGACCCAGTATCAGGCTGGTACACGGCATCATACAATTTACCTGCGGGTGAATATGACTATAAAGTCTCGTTAAATGGTAAATGGGACGAATCGTATGGAGAAAAGGGCGGTGTACGCGGTGTTTCGTCAGCAGAAGGCGGACAAGACTCTCATTATAGTCTTGGCTCTGCTCAAAAGGTGACGTTCTTCTACAACCCAGATACCCACGAGTTCTATAACACTGCTCAACGAGACAGTTGGACACTGCCGGGCACGTTTAACAAATCCTTAGGCTGTACTGGCGGAGTAGAAGGCGGAAATTGGGATCCAGCCTGTACTGCAACACTGATGGCCGATCCTGATAATGACGGCATCTTCATTTTCGAGACCCTTGACATTCCGACAGGTAACCATGAGGTTAAGGCCGCGAAGAACTTTATGTGGGGCAATGGCGAGATTGGATGCCAAGGTGGCAACTGTAGCTTCACTGCTCAAGAAAACAAGATGACGCGTTTTACGTTGGATACGCATAAGGGCACGCTAACGATTACCTCTGTTGATCCTACGAAGTATATTGAGTACCAAACGCACTGGTTGGACCGCGATACTTTCGCGTGGCCCACAACTTTAGGTGACGACGGCACCTGGCAACTTTACTGGTCTGCTACCGGTGGAATAACAACAGAGAACGGTATCCAAGGCGCCGATGGTCATGTTGAACTGATCAAAGATCCGCGGGGGCTATCTGCTCAGTTGAAGAAGAACGATCCGCAGTTGCGTGACTATACGGCCTTGCATCCAGCTACATCTATTGCAGATATTGAGCAGGTACTTACCGGACAGTTGCTGGTAGTTTATACCAATCCGCGCGGTATTCCGCTTTATGCAGGAGGCGTGCAAATACCACGCGTCTTGGACTCGCTATACGCTGATGAAGCTGCCCAGCGCGGTCAAGGAGTGTCTTTCGACGGCGATCAACCTACGTTGTCATTGTGGGCGCCAACCGCGAAATCTGTCACCCTTCAACTCTTTGACGAGCCAGGTGACGATGGAGTTGTTGGAAGCACCTTCGTCGAACATCAAATGAAGCGCCAAGACGACGGTTCCTGGACGATTACTGGTCAGGCTGAATGGAAGAATCGACCTTACCGATACGACGTCGAAGTCTATGTTCCGGAAATCGCTACGGTGATGAGCCAACAAGACCAAGCTGACAAGGCAGAAACGATACAACACAACATCGTTACTGATCCAAACTCGGTAGCTCTGGCCACTGATTCTACTCACTCGGTGATTGTTGATTTAACGGACAAGGAATTTGCACCCGAAGGCTGGCCAGGCACGGCACCGGAGCTCGATAACTTTGCAAAGCACGCAATTTATGAACTTCATGTCCGGGATTTCTCGGTCGCTGATCAAACGGTTCCTGAATCCAAGCGTGGCACCTATGCTGCTTTCGGTGAAGAAAACTCTGCTGGTATGAAGCATTTGAAAGAGCTAGCTGATGCCGGGATGAACACGATTCATCTACTGCCAACTAATGACATCGGCTCTGTTCCTGAGCGTCGGGAAGATCAACAATATCCTCAGGTTCCGCAAGCTGAACCGGGCTCTCAACAACAGCAAGAAGCTGTGATGGCTGTAGCGGAAAATGATGGTTTTAATTGGGGCTATGATCCGTATCATTACGCAGCACCAGAAGGATCTTATGCGACAGCGGAGAATCAATACGGTGGTAAGCGCACAATGGAGTACCGGCAAATGGTAGCCGGACTACACAAGGCAGGCTACCAAGTTATTCTCGATCAGGTCTATAACCACACGTATTCCTCAGCGCAATACGAAAAGTCGACATTTGATCGAATCGTGCCTGGCTACTACTATCGCCTGGACATGAAAGGCAAGACACTTGCCACACCGTGTTGTTCTGAGGTTGCAACCGAACACAAGATGGCTGAAGACCACATGATTGATTCGATTGTTTCCTGGGCGAAACTCTACAAGGTTGATGGTTTCCGCTTCGACCTGATGGGCTTCCACTCACGTGACACGATGGAAAAAGTGCGTAGCGCTTTGGACGAACTCACTGTTGAAAAGGACGGCATCGACGGCAAGAAGATGTACCTATACGGCGAGGGCTGGAACTTTGGTTCGGTTGCCAATGATACTCGCTTCACCCAGGCCCGCCAAGGAAACCTTGATGGTACCGGAATCGGTTCGTTTAACGATCGTTTGCGTGACGGTGTCCACGGCCATGGTGATAACAAGTTTGAGCAGGGCTTTGGTAACGGGCTTGCAACTGCACCAAATTCGCATAATGTCAATGACAATTCTGCCCATGACACACTCAAGCAGAAGACTGATCTGATTCGACTCGGCTTGGCAGGTAACCTGCGCGACTACGAGTTCTACACCTCTGATGGAAAGTGGACGCGTGGCGATCATATTGAATACGGCGGCCAGCCGGCAGGTTTTGCCTCGCAGCCATACGAGTCAGTGAACTATGTTGATGCGCACGACAATGAGACCTTATATGACGTGAACGTCTTTGGTCTTCCACAAGATACCTCGATGCCAGATCGAGTACGCATGAATACGCTGTCTCTAGCTACAGTTACCTTGGGCCAGTCGCCAATGTTCTGGCACGGCGGGACAGATATTTTGCGCTCGAAGTCGTTGGATCGTAATTCCTATAATTCTGGTGATTACTTCAACCAGATTGATTGGAGTTTGCAAACCAACAACTTTGGTATCGGATTGCCACCAGAACGCGACAATAAAGCGCAGTGGAACAATATGGCGCCACTGTTACGAGATTCGTCATTGAAACCTACCCCAGAAGCGATGCAATCGGCGAGTGCACAAGCGCAAGAACTGCTGAAGCTACGTTCCTCATCGCCATTGTTTACGTTGGGATCAGCGGATCTAATTAAGGAACGCGTGACATTCCCTGATGCCGGATCTTTGGCTGACCCGGGCATGATTATGATGCGCATTAGTGATCCGTTGCCGGCACAAACATCTATCGGAATGCCGGTGATGCGCCACTTCTTGCAAACAATGGGGCTGGCAAATAAGGCCTTCAACGGGGATATTGATCCGGCAGTTTCTGACGTCCTTGTGGTTTTCAACGCCACACCGCAGACGAAGGAAAAGTCAATTGCCGAATTGAAAGGTTTGGACTATCAGCTATCTGACATCCAAACTAACGGAGTCGATGAGGTTGTTAAACAGACGATGTGGAACAAGGACGAAGGCAAGATTTCGATTCCGGCTCGGACAGTTGCAGTTTTGATTGATAAACAAGAAGAAATTGAAGATACTGTTCTGCCTGTAGTGAGTGTTGACCCAACTGATGTGACTTTGAATGTTGGTGCGGATGTTCCGTCACTTTTGGACGGGGTTTCTGCCAGCGACGACGTTGATGGCGTTCTTGACCCAAGCGTTATCATGACGAAGGTGGAAAAGATTGATAACGACGTCGTTACACTGGTTGACGCGATATCTACGGAAACGCCAGCCAAATATAAAGTGACATACACGGTCCATGATCAAGCTGGAAATGAATCGCTACCGGTGATTCGTACCTACACGATCATCGATCAATCCCCGGAAGATACGGAATCACCAGTTCTCACCATTGAGCCAGCAGAGATGACGTTGACTGTAGGTGACGCTTTACCTTCCGCGGAACAGATGCTGCAAGGCGTTACGGCAACCGATAACGTTGATGTTGATCTGCAAATTTCAACGCAACTCCAGGCCGGAGCCTCAACAGATAGCCCAGGTCAGTTTATTGTCACTTACACAGTTTTTGATACAGCTGGTAATAGTGCGACGGGTGAACGCGTTTACCATGTTGTGGGGAAACCAGTGGATCCTGAACCTCAGCCTGGCCCGGATCCAGAGCCTAACCCGGATCCTGAACCTCAGCCGGATCCTGAACCTCAGCCGGATCCTGCGCCGCAGCCTGGTCCAGATCCTGAACCTAACCCGGATCCTGAGCAACCTACACCGTCAGATCCTGTAGTTAAGGATCAGATGATGGGGCAACAAGCTGAGGAACTCTCGCGTACTGGTGTCCAGGCTTTGTGGCTGGTCATGGTGGCTTCATCACTGCTTGGACTCGGAGTATTGCTGATCCGCACTCATAAGAAGCAAAGCTGAGTGCCTAGACAGCTAACGAGTAGAACGTATGAGAACACAGGACGGACCTGGTAACAACTTCTGTTATCACCAGGTCCGTCCTGTTTGTGTCAATTGTTACCCGACGTGTTCATTCACAGCTGTAGATATTGGGAATAGAAAATTTATGCGTTATTGTGAATGAAACGGAATGTTTTAAAGCATTAACGGAAAGTTGTTGTTATGGGTTCATATGTGATGCCAGGAATCACTATTCTCTTTTTTGTCGTTATTGTAGGCGGTATTGTTTACGCTATTTTCGGTTCTCAGCACCAAGGCGCATGGGATGACGAAGCTAAGGTAACCGCGACAATGAAGAAACATGGCTGGAAAGTTCGCCCCCAAGTTGACGAGGTGACGTCATTCTTGCTCGGATCAGATACACCAGGGGAGATGTGGCCAGTCGATGCTGGTGAAGTTGGGGTCCAAGGTATTAGCTGTGACGCCTGGAAAGCAGTAACAGTGCAATCGTCAGAGGGCGACCGCTTGTATGTGTCCTTAGAGTTAGCTCAACGTTCAGATGGGGCAACTGCTGAGTTGGCAGAAGCACTCATTGAACGGTGGAATGAAAGTTTCGAGGTACAAACTGCTATTGGGAGAGCTCCAGATTATTTGACGAAGGAGATTCGTAGCGCCATTAGTGAATGGGAATCTCTTGATAGTATCTATTTTAACGGCGAGCATCTGGTGGCTATGTTCCCAACTCAACACGGCCAAGCAGATATTGTTGAGCGTCTTAACACATACGTGGCAACCTTAGAGTCAGTAGCCCGGACGTTACCGCGCGAAGTGTGGCAGTAGACTTTCGTGCACAAAATCTCGCCGTACAGCACAGCAGTACTATATATGCAACGCTGGACCGCAGGGCGAGATTTTTTGCATCAACCTATTGCCCGGCGCTCACAAAATCGATGAGTTCTTCCATTCTCCCGAGAAGTGCCGGTTCGAGATCGGTGTAAGTGCGCACTGAATCTAGAATTCGTTTCCATCCTAGGCCGATATCTTCCGATGTTTCGTGCGCCCAGCCTAGCCTTGCCAGCGTCCCCTTTTTAATATCTTCTTCGCGTGGAACTACCGGCCACGCCTTAATGCCAACCGTGTGTGGTTTGACCGCTTGCCACACATCAACATACGGATGGCCTAAAACCAATACGCCGGGCTTGAGCATCGCTGCTTGGGCAATTCGCGATTCTTTAGATCCTGGAACTAGGTGATCTAGCAGGACGCCCGCGCGAACTGTGTCAGATGGGTTAAATACGTCGAGTACCTCAAGTAAATGATCGGCGCCAAACAGTTCTTCGATCATAATGCCTTCGTAGGCTAAGTCTTCACCCCAGATTTTCGCCACTAATTCTGCGTCATGCTTGCCTTCAACCCAGATACGGGATGGACGGGCAACGCGTGCCTTATGAGCAACATGCAAAGAGCCTGATGCCGTGAGAGTTTTTCCGGCAACTGTGCGTACATCGTCCTCGCGCCCCGCAACGAGTTTTGCAACCGGAGGTTTCAAGTCAACTGCGACACCTTCGTACCAAAAGCCTTTACCTAGCTCAAAGGATCGACGATGTCCTCGGCGATCTTCTAGTTCCATCTGCCATTGGCCAGTGACCTTACCGACGCGGACAACCTCGCCCACGTATCCGGTAGTCATATCTTCTAAAACCATGCCAACTTCCACTGGAAGAGGCCGGGCAGCTTTGCGCCGATGCATACCTGAAGCTAGTACATCAGAACCATAACGATCGAAATTCATGGAAGTAGATTAAATCGCCGGTAGTGAAATCGGCGACCCGCCACGCCTATTGCAGTGAAAGTGCGCTTCAAGCCACGTAGAATTAGCACTCGGAATAGTTGAGTGCAAAATAGTGTTTTATGCAACGGAAAGCGAGGAAAACGAATGACTCATGAACGGCGAAAAATCGTCCTTGATGCAATCGTGCGTGACTACGTTGCTACTCGGGAACCGGTAGGGTCTAAAGGTATTGTTGAGCGTCATAACCTCGGAGTTTCACCGGCGACGATTCGTCACGATATGTCACACCTAGAAGAAGCAGGCTTAATCGTCCAACCACATACCTCGGCTGGTCGAGTGCCTACTGATGCTGGTTACCGGGAATTTGTCGATTCTATTCACGAACTGAAACCGCTATCTGTTGCCGAACGTCGAGCAATCGAAAAGGTTTTGTCGTCAACCCAAGATTTAGATGAGATACTTGCACGGGCCACACGAGTACTAGCGAAAATAACCGGACAGGTTGCGGTTATCCAGTACCCATCCTTACGGCGTACCGTTTTGCGCCATATTGAATTAGTGAAGCTAGGGCAATTTCATGTGTTGCTCGTTATTATTACGGATGAAGGACGAGTAGAAGAACGTACTTTGGTTTTGCAACATCCGGTGGACCAGGAGGCTATCGCTAATATTAGTATGATTATCAACACCCAGTGTGCTGGTAAACAACTCGCTGACGTGGACGAGGCTTTAACGAACGTTTACGCTGACGTTCCAGATAAACTTTTGTCCTTAGCCGAAACAATAGGTTCAGCAATTACTCATACGCTTTCCGCTGATTCCGAAGAGCATGTGGTTGTTGCTGGGCGTAAGAATCTGACACAGTACAACGCTGATTTTAACGGCACAATTTCTGATATGCTCGACGTTTTAGAAGAACAAGTTGTGTTAATGCGTATGCTTACTCATATGGAAGAAGGTCTTGCGGTACAGATTGGCCGAGAGAATACCGAAGTTGACCTCGATCATGCCTCGGTTGTGTCCACATCCTATTCAGGAACTAATCAATCTTCAGTTGCTCGGTTGGGAATTATCGGACCAACTCGAATGGACTACCATCACACCATGTCAGGGGTCCATGCGGTGGCAACCTATCTTTCCGCTATCCTGAGCGGAACATATGAATCTCGATAAAATATATTGTTATTGTCTAATGAATAAAGAAGGAACACGTGGCTGATTATTATCACATCCTGGGTGTAGACCGAAACGCCAGTACAGAGGAAATCAAAAAGGCTTATCGCAAATTGGCACGTAAGCTCCATCCCGACGTCGCCGGGCCAGAAGGTGCGGAAAAATTTAAAGAAGTTTCGGAAGCTTACGATGTGTTATCGAATAAAGAAAAGCGTCAGATGTATGACCTCGGTGGTGCCGACGCAGTTCGTAACGGTGGCGCTGGCTTTGCCGGTGGCGGTTTTGGCGGCAACGGATTCGGTTTCGACGGCGGTTTCGGAGATATTTTCAATACCTTCTTTGGCGGCGGAGCTGGTGAACGTGGGCCGGCATCTCGAATGCGGCGTGGTGGAGATTCGCTTGTTGGGTTGCGCTTAACCTTAGAAGAAGTTGTGTTTGGCGTAGAAAAGAAAATTAATATTGATGCTCTTGTCCAATGTTCGACTTGTCATGGTCATATGAGTGCGCCTGGTAGCGAACCTGAGACGTGTTCCCAGTGCCATGGCAGTGGTTCAGTGCAACGGATGACACAATCTATCCTCGGGCAGATGGTGTCTGTTGTCGCGTGCCCTCAATGCCAAGGCTATGGCACGGTTATCACTCATCCGTGTCCGGAGTGCGCTGGAGAAGGCCGAGTGCGTTCAACTCGATCAGTGACAGTCAATATTCCAGCAGGTGTGGACAATGGCATGCGTATTCGGATGCAAGGTTGGGGGGACGCTGGTGTTGCCGGTGGTCCTGCCGGTGACCTTTTCTTAGAAGTCGATATTGCAGATGATGCACGCTTCGCACGAGAGGGCGACGATTTGATTGGCGAGATTGACGTTCCGATGACGTCAGCTGCGCTCGGGACGACGTTTGATGTTGAAACGTTTGATGGTCCACATACGATTAAGATTGATCCGGGAATGCAAGCAGGGGATGTTATTACCCTGAATGGCTTAGGCGTCGGGCGGTTAAATCGCGGAACCCGTGGAGATTTGAAGTTGAAAATGTCGGTTAAGACTCCTACTCATCTCGACGATGAACAACGCGCTTTACTAGAACAGCTTGCCACCTTGCGTGGTGAAGAGCGTTTTTCTAAGCCAGTTACTGCAGGCACCTCAGTTTTTTCGAAACTGCGCGATAAGTTCACAGGTCGATCCTCATGATGTTACCGGTATATGTTGATTCGGATATGCCTACTCTTTCGGTTGGTGCATATTTTGAGTTAACTGGGGCAGAGGCTCGGCACGCAGTAACCGTGCGTCGAACTCAAGTTGGTGAGCAGATCGACGTGGTTAACGGCCGTGGCGGACGTGCCACGATGACGGTGACTAAGGTTTCGAAAAATGAGCTTGGCGGACGGATAGATGCATTTGTCGTCGATCCTGCGCACACTCCACATATCACGTTGGTTCAGGCGTTAGCCAAAGGCGGGCGCGATGAGCAAGCGGTGGAAACAGCAACGGAGTACGGGGTAGATGCGGTCATTCCGTGGCAGGCTCAGCGCAGTATCGTCTCGTGGAATCAGCATGATAAAGCTACTAAGGGGCGGGCTCGCTGGGAAGCGACGGCGCATGCGGCAGCTAAACAGTCCCGGCGATCGTGGATACCAACAGTTGAACGTGTTTATCAATCTGCTGATCTAGCTCAACGAATTCGTGCTGAAGTTGAGGACGGAACGGCGGTGTATGTTTGTCATGAATCTGCCACAGTGCCGTTACCTCTAATATTTACTGGGACATCGTCAAACATGATGCTTATTGTTGGTCCAGAAGGTGGAATCACAGATGCCGAGCTTGACACTTTTCAACAAGCTGGCGCCCACGTGGTCCTCTTAGGAGAACACGTTTTACGCTCGGCCACTGCCGGGCCATGGGCGATCGCCGTTATTCGAGCAAGCGCGTAGAATGGATATGATGACTACTTCTGATACTGTAACTGTTCCTCAACGGGTTGCGATGATTAATGTTCTCGGGCACGGCGATCAAGTGCTGCGAGTACTTGAACGTGGGTTAGCACCGGCTCAATTACATGTGCGTGGACAAGAGATTCGGATTACTGGTCCGCGAAACGCTGTGGATATTGCGCGGAATTTAATCAGTGAACTCATTTCGGTTGCGGCTACGGGGCAACATTTGACAACTGAAGCTGTTGAGCGGGCGTTGAAAATTATGACCGATGGCTTGAATCGGCCTATTGATGTCCTATCCACAGATATTCTGACCAGCCGTGGCAAAACTATTCGCCCCAAAACGCTTGGGCAAAAAGAATATGTTGATGCGATTGATGAAAACACGATCGTTTTTGGTATCGGTCCGGCCGGCACAGGTAAAACTTATTTGGCGATGGCCAAGGCCGTAGTCGCGCTACAAAAGAATGAAGTTAAACGCATCATTATGACCCGTCCGGTTGTGGAAGCTGGTGAATCACTGGGATATTTGCCAGGGTCGTTAAACGATAAGATTGATCCGTACATGCGTCCGCTCTACGATGCGCTTTATGACATGATTGATCCGGAAGCTATTCCGAAACTTTTAGCTGCTGGCACAATTGAGGTTGCACCGCTGGCCTATATGCGGGGGCGCACACTGAATGATGCTTTTGTAATTCTTGACGAGGCACAAAATACTACGCCAGAGCAGATGAAAATGTTTTTAACTCGGATGGGATTTAATTCGAAAATTGTTGTTACTGGTGATTTAACGCAGGTAGATTTACCGCGTAACGCAAAATCAGGGTTGGGGCTGATCCGCCATATTTTACGCGATGTGGACCATATCAAATTTATTGAGCTGAATGCTGGTGATGTTGTTCGTCACCGGCTCGTTGCCGATATTATTGATGCATACGCACGATACGCAGGGGAGGACATACGTGATTGAAGTTAATGACGAATCTGGTTTTGACCCGGCACCGAATCTTGAAGAAATTTCAGAGCTGGCAACGTGGGTGCTTGACGATCTGCGTGTTCACCCGCAAGCGGATTTATCCGTTGTTTTGCTCGATGAAGAAGCCATGGCTGCGTTGCATGTGCAGTGGATGGATTTGCCTGGGCCAACCGATGTGATGTCCTTTCCAATGGATGAGCTTCGCCCTACTCCATTAGGCGAGGAGCCCCGGCCAGGCATGCTCGGCGATATTGCAATTTGCCCACAGGTTGCGGCCCGTCAAGCGTTAGCTACCGGACATAATACGATGGAGGAAATTCTTCTTCTTGCTACTCACGGCATTTTGCATTTGCTTGGCTATGATCACGCTGATCCTGAAGAAAAGAAAGAAATGTTTGATTTGCAGCGTCGTCTATTGCTTACTTTCTTAGCCCGGCGTCCACGTGATCCGGAAAATCCGAATGCTACTATTGACGATATTGCCCCGACGGTTGAGTGATGTGAGTGACTAGTTTATCAAGTGTGCCGCTTCCGTTATTGATTAGTATCGTCGTCACATGCGCACTCCTAGCTGCCGGTGGTGGCTTGATGCTCTCGGCGCTTTCTCGAATTACTTATGCTCAGGTCGCTGAAGCGGAGCAAGAAGGACAATCGGGTCCGTTTGTGTCTGCAATTCTGACACATCGCTTGGCGGCGATTACTGTGGTTACTGCTGTACGTTCAGGTATTTTGGTGTTGTTGGGTGCTACGTTGATGATGCTAGTTAGTCTCGTCGTCGATAACGTGGTGTTTATCTTGGTGGGCGTGATACTCGCGATGATGCTGACGTTAGGATTAACGAACGCGATCATCCCACCTGCATTAGGTTTTAAATATCCTGTCCGCATGATTCGCTTTGGTGGACGGCCACTTTGGTGGCTGACCAAAATCGGTACAGTTTTTGTTTCCCGGCGAGAATCAGAGGAAGACGCTCAAGATATCGAGGATGATCAGCGTACCTATATGGTCGAGCGTGTTTCCGAATCAGAGGCGTTAGAAGCCGAGGAGCGAAAAATTGTCCGATCGGTTTTTGAATTATCAGAAACATTGGTTCGCGAAGTGATGGTTCCGCGTCCTGATATGATCACCATCGGATCGTTAGAACCGTTAAATAAAGCAATTTCGTTATTTAATCGTTCTGGATACTCGCGTGTTCCTGTCATTGCCGAATCCAATGACGACGTTGTTGGTATTTTATATTTGAAAGACGTTGTTCGTAAATTTCATCGTCGCGCTAGTGACGAAGAACTTCGGGTCAGCGGTATTATGCGTGAACCTGTTTTTGTTCCAGAAACAAAAAAGGCAGATGATTTGTTCCGCGAAATGCGTCAAGATGCTAAGCATATGGCGTTAGCTGTTGATGAGTATGGCGGGATTGCTGGGCTTGTCACTATCGAAGATATTTTGGAAGAAATTGTTGGCGATATGGTCGACGAGCATGACAAAGCAGAACCAGAAGTTGAACAGATTGATGCCGGAACTTACCGAGTTCCGGCCCGGTTACCTGCAGATGAACTTGGTGAATTATTCGGTATTCGGATTGATGACGACGACGTAGAAACCGCGGGTGGTCTGTTGACTAAAGCGTTAGGACGTATCCCTATTGTTGGTTCACAAGCACAAGCTTATGGAATTGTCATGACCGCAGAAAGATTTGAAGGCCGACGCAAACGATTACAGACGATAGTTGCCTATCAAGAACTAAAAGAACAGGACACGACAAATGAATGAAGCGATGATACATGACTGGCCAGAAGACTATCGAGCCGGATTCATTTCCATTGTTGGCCGTCCTAATGCTGGTAAATCAACGTTAACAAATGCGTTGGTGGGCACGAAAATCGTTATTACAGCCAATCAGCCGGAAACAACTCGCCGGGTAGTACGTGGCATTGTCCAACGCCCACACGGACAGCTTATTCTAGTTGATACACCAGGCCTGCACCGGCCTCGTACCTTATTAGGTGAACGGCTTAATGATTTGGTTCGAGACTCTCTAGATGGTGTAGACGCAGCATTGATGTGTTTTCCTGCCGATGAAAAAATCGGTCCCGGAGATAGGTATTTGCTACGTGAATTAACTAAAGCTAAGCTCCCTATTTTTGCTGTTGTAACCAAGATTGATAAAATTTCTCGCGAAGACTTAGCCAATAAGCTGATCGATATCAGTCAGTTACACGAGTTCGTTGAAATTATTCCCGTGAGCGCAGTGGCTGGCGAACAAGTTGATCTTCTTAGCGATGTGCTGCTATCTCATATGCCGATGTCGGCTCCCTTATATCCACAAGATGCTGTCACAGATGAATCTGACGAGGCGATGATTGCTGAATTCATTCGGGAAGCAGCGTTGGCAGATGTACGCGAAGAATTACCGCATTCAATCGCCGTCGTCGTTGAAGAAATGATAGAGCGCGAAGCGAAACCAGGTGCGAAAAAACCTCCGCTTTTGGACGTTCATGCGCATATCTTCGTCGAGCGTCCGTCGCAAAAAGGAATAATTATCGGCCGTGGTGGACAGCGTTTACGTACCGTTGGCCAGGAAGCACGAGCAAATATTGAACGTTTACTTGGGCGGCGAATCTATCTCGATTTGCACGTTAAAGTGGCGAAAGATTGGCAGCGTGATCCCAAAGCATTGGGACGTTTAGGATTCTGATATTTTGTGAAGACGTATCGTGATGACGCAATTGTTTTGCGCACCCATGATATCGGGGAAGCAGATCGAATTATCACTATGCTTTCGCGTCATCATGGCAAAGTTCGGGCTGTAGCCAAAGGTGTGCGTAAAACTGGTTCACGTTTTGGCGCTCGAGTTGAGCCCTTTTCGCATATTGACGTCCAAATATATCGTGGCAAAACGCTTGATACGATTTCTCAAGTTGATACTCTTGCCCAGTACGGCCGAACAATTGGGCGTGATTACGAAGCATATACGGCAGCTAGTACGCTAGTAGAACTTGCAGATGTTATTAATGATGATGACGTTGCAGATGCCAATCTTTTTACTCTTTTACACGGAGCACTTCATGCGGTTGCTAGCCGTCAGCATCCACCAGAACTTGTTGTCTATTCTTTTATATTGCGTTCGATGATGGTGGCTGGTTGGGGTTTTTCGGTAGCCGAATGCGCTACGTGTGGTGTTGGAGGGCCACATAGCGCACTCAATATTGCTGCTGGCGGCGCAGTATGTGATGATTGCCGTCCGGTAGGTTCTGCCACACCATCTGTGGAAACATGGCAGTTGCTTTATGCGCTGCTGCGAGGCGACTGGGCAGTGGCTGATATTTCACAACCAGCCACCCGCAGATCTGCCGGAGCAATTATCGGAGCTTATGCACAATGGCATTTAGAAAAACAGATGAAATCATTACGTCATCTTGCCGTAAACTAGGGAGCTATGGAACGAATCAATCCTATTAAGCATGAGCCAATTGCACCTCCGCCTGGAGCGAGTCGCCCTCCACTCCTACCTCGTGAGGCGGTTCCGCGTCATGTGGCAATCGTGATGGATGGCAATGGGCGATGGGCTAATGAACGGCAGTTGCCGCGTACTGAGGGGCATAAGGCTGGCGAAGTAGCGTTAATGGACGTGCTAGCAGGAGCAATAGAAATTGGTATTGAGGTTGTTTCCGTTTATGCTTTTTCGACTGAAAACTGGAAACGGTCTCCGGCGGAAATTGCCTTTTTAATGAATTATTCTCGAGACGTTATCCATCGGCGTCGCTATGAGCTTGATGATTGGGGCGTGAAAATTTTATGGTCAGGTCGCCAGCCTCGGTTGTGGAGTTCGGTTATCCGGGAGTTGCAACAAGCTCAACGTTTAACTCGTTATAATTCCACATTGACGCTTAATTTTTGCTGTAACTATGGCGGGCGTGCCGAAATTGCTGATGCGGTAGAGGCTATTGCAGAGCGTGTTTCAGCTGGGGAGTTAAATCCGCGAAAAATTACTGAGGATACGATTGCGCAGGCGCTTTATCAGCCGGCGCTTCCAGATGTGGATTTATTTATTCGTTCGGGGGGAGAACAACGTACCTCGAACTTTATGTTATGGCAAGCTTCGTATGCCGAAATGATGTTTGTGAATGAACAGTGGCCGGAGTTTGAACGGACAACATTGTGGCGATGTGTAGCTGAATATGCGAAGCGCCAACGGCGCTTTGGTGGGGCAGTTGACCAGGTACTTTCAAACTGATTGTTAGGTTTAAGAGTTTATTTGAGCTTAGTTATTTATGGCATGTGGTCCGCTCTTGATAGGAGAGCGGACCACATGCCATGAAAGTATTTGAACTTTAGATACTAGCGACGAGGAATCCAATAGCGTAGGTTCCCCACATCGCCAAGTTTCCCCAAACGATATTACGGATAGTGGCAGGCCAGATTGGGGCGCTTCCGAGCCAGGCCGACACGGCACCAGTTGCCGCAAGAGCTATGCTTACTGACAGTACTGTTAGCGGAATGGCCCATGTTGCGGGGGAGAAGATCATGGCAACGAAAGGGATAAGGGCGCCAAGAACAAAAGCGATCATAGATGCCCATGCTGCATGCCACGGATTAGTTAGTTCATCTGCATCGATACCGTATTCGTATTGTGTGAGTGCGTGAACTGGATCTTTTTTGGTCAGTTCTTCAGACATTTTCCATGCGAGTGGCTTTGAGATTCCTCGTCCCGCAATGAGACTTGCTAAGCGGCGTTGCGCCGCATATGGATTTGAGGTGAAAAATTGCTGTTGCTTAGCGACAGCTGCTTCTTCAGTATCCCGCTGAGTGGAAACGGAGACGTATTCTCCTGCTGCCATTGATAGTGCGCCAGCAACCATACCAGCTATGCCTGCGGCAAAGAGAGCATGATTGTCTACTGCTGCGCCGGAAACGCCCATAACGATGCCGGCAGTGGAGACAATACCGTCATTGGCTCCTAGTACTCCTGCTCGCAACCAATTAAGGCGTGAGCCAAGGACTGTGGATTCTTCTTCGGTCGCAGCAGAGAAATTGAAGTTCTCTGGGGCACTCATCTTGATATCACATGTGCAAGATTCATGATCAAACGTAAGAGTCATTTTCTGCTTCCTCCGTCGCTAATTTCCTATGTCAACAGCTTAGGTGAGAAATTTTCGTTGGGATAGCAAGGTTAGGCAGTCCTTGGGATGGTAGTCCTAAGCTTTTGTTTCGTGAGCGTGTGGGCCGTAGACTGATATCGAAAGAAAACTCTCATTGGAAAGCGAAACGTTTGTGAATTCTGCACACCGTTATTTAATCCTCACTACTTTTCAAGATCCGCAAGTAGTAGCTGCTATCTTGACGTTGCGATCTATTTCGGCAATGACGTTGCCAACTGATTCTGGGGTTGTAGTAATGCATGATATCCCGGTGAAGTCTTTTGATGATTGGGATATTTCTGAGCTTTTGGGAACTGTGGATAAGGTTGCGAGTGAGGATATTTCTTTTGTTGAAGATAGCGATAATGCAGATATTTCTGATCAGCCAGAACTAGTGGCGGCTATGCTCTCTCGCTTGTCTCCTTACGGCGTCGTTTTATTGACAGCTCAGTTAGGAGACGATATTGGGGCTGAAGAAGGAACGTCGGGACTTGTTTCCGCAGTGCGTTTTATTGACGGGCAACGTGACGAAGATATTCCTGCAGGGTTGTTGTTAAACGTTATTGATCCGGTTATTGAGTTGTTAATGCTTGGCCAAACTGATCCGGCTACGTTGCCGGGTGTTGTGGCAGAGTTATCGGTAGAAGAGGTTGCCCAGATTCTGGGTGAGCAGGCTGCGGATGAGGATAAGGACGATGCCTGATTTTGACGCACTCTTAAAGCCACGTCCTTTTCCGGACGACGACGGATCGGTTCCTAGCGAATTAGCAAGTGCTTTTGGATTGCCAATTGCGAAGCGGGCGGAAGGGATCGTAGTTGCCTTGCATCGGGTGATCCTGCCGGTATTGCCACATGAGCATCCTGGGCTAGATGCCGATGGGCGGGTCAAGGAGCACGCCCCACAATCAACACATCTGCTGGAAGCTGGTGGACAATTACTCACTGAGCAATTGTCTGCGAATCATTCGGCGGTAGTTGTTTTCTCTGGAATCGAAGCGCTAAATGCCTGGAATAATAAAGCGCGTCCGGTGCCGGTGAGTATAGATTCTGTTGCTGTGGGATGTTTGAAGCAACACAATGGATTGATCGTGCTTGATCCTGGTAGCGAGCACGAAATGTGGCTTGGGCGCACAGCCGTTATTGCACTGGCAACCGGTGGTTCTTGGCTACCGCCGTGGGGTGACGGGCAGATTAAAGAACGTCTTGCTTTTTTGGCTGAAGAAAATGCGGAGCTAGTACGACGCATTGATATCGGTCCTACTCAACGAGGCGTATCTGCGATCGATATAGTCTTTGCCCAGGGCGCGACCATTGATGATGCAAAGCGCATAGCGACGCGTATTGGCAGGGAGCTTGAAAGTAATCCATATGTGAGTGCGCGCCTTGATTTAGTAGAAATCAGACCCCGCTTAGAAATGAACGTGGGCAAGCTCACCACGTAAAAGAGGGTAGAATTCTTTCATATTTTAGGAATAACTGCTCCAAGCTGGTAGAGTTAATCAATGACCGACCGGCAAAAGCCGGAACGCAAGCGGAGAAAATCCCACCTGGGTCCCACAGGGGCCGGGTTACGAGAATACGGCATAGTACCGTATGCCCTCTGGACTCCGTGCGCGTCGCACGTCGAAGTAAGTTAAGAGGAGCAATTATCAACGAGCCAAGAATCAACGATCGAATCAATGTCGCCGAAGTGCGTCTAGTGGGCCCAGCCGGAGAGCAGGTCGGCGTAGTACGTGTAGAGGATGCACTGCGACTCGCTCAGGAAGCGAACCTCGATCTTGTTGAAGTGGCAGCAAACGCGAACCCGCCTGTAGCCAAGCTTATGGATTATGGCAAGTTCAAGTATGAGGCCGCGCAGAAGGCACGCGAGTCGCGTCGCAATCAAGCCAATACGCAACTAAAAGAAATGCGTCTCGGTCTGAAGATCGATCAGCATGATTATGAAACTAAGCTAAAGCGAATTATCAAATTCCTTAATGGCGGAGATAAAGTCAAGATTCAGTTGCGCTTCCGGGGGCGTGAGCAATCGCGTCCAGAAGTAGGTATGAAGCTCATGGAGCGTTTGGCTGCGGATACCGCAGAAGATGCTGCAGTTGAGTCGGCGCCACGTGTTGATGGTCGCTCCATGGTGATGGTGCTAGCACCAACTCGCCGTAAGTCCGAAGCTAAATCTGATCAGCGTCGTCGTCGCGAAGCTGAACGAGAAAACCGCCGCGCGGAAGAAGCCCGTCGCGCTCAGAAGAATGCAGAGCGAGTCGCTTCTAAAGCAGAGCAATCAGTCGAGGACTGAATAGCTTACCGTAGATAAGCTGACACGAACCGCTTCTTGTTTAACAAGAAGCCAGAACAGAACGCTGCATTTTGCAGCATTGAGGGAAAATATAATGCCTAAAATGAAGACGCACTCCGGTGCAAAAAAGCGTTTCCGCAAGACGGGATCTGGCAAGCTGATGCGCGAGCAGGCTGGCAAGCGCCACCTTCTTGAGCACAAGTCGTCCCGCCGTACCCGCCGTCTATCCTCGGATCAGCCAGTGGCTCGAGCAGACGTCAAGCAGGTCAAGTCATTGCTCGGCATCTGAGCTAGCTCGCACTAAAGGAGATATATATAATGGCACGCGTAAAGAACGCCGTAAATTCTAAGAAGAAGCGTCGCACAGTCCTTGAGCGGGCGTCCGGCTACCGTGGTCAGCGTTCCCGCTTGTACCGCAAGGCCAAGGAGCAGGTCACTCACTCATTCGTGTACAACTACCGTGATCGTAAGGTCCGTAAGAATGAGTTCCGTAAGTTGTGGATCGCCCGTATTAACGCAGGCGCTCGTGCAAACGGTATGACCTACAATCGTTTCATGCAGGGTCTCAAACTTGCTGGCATCGAACTCGATCGTCGCATGCTTGCCGAAATGGCTGTGAATGATCCTGCTGCTTTCGCAGGTGTAGTTGAAGTTGCTCGCAAGGCCCTTCCAGCCGATGTGAATGCTCCATTAGCCTGATAGATATCACGCTTATTTATATACTGCGCTCTTACTCTTTTAGTAGAGTAAGAGCGCAGTAATTTTTTCTGTCAAGGAGATCTCATGCCTCGAACCCCGATGGAAACGTATACCGGACAACTGAAAAAGGTAGCGGGACTGTATCGCAGTAAAACTCGTTTGAATTATGCCCAGGCAATTGTTGAAGGGCCACAGAGCGTCCGCGAGGCACTTGTTTATCTTCCGAGTGCAATTCGAGATGTTTATATCACGCAACACGCTATTGAGCGGCATGGCGATATTGATAGACTTTTATTAGATTTAGATCCCTATACTCACATTCTCCCTGATGAGTTAAGTAATCGTATTGCGCCAAATGCTCAAGGTATTTTCGCAGTAATATCTGTTCCTGACGAAGAGCGCTTTGACAGTGTTGTTGAACGTGGAAAGTTGCTTGTTTGCGCCATTCGCAGTGTTGATCCAGGTAATCTTGGCACGATTATTCGTTCGGCTGATGCGGCTGGTGCTGATGCAGTCATTCTTGGGCGAGGCTCTGTCGATGCGACAAATCCTAAAGTCATCAGGTCTTCTGCTGGTTCGTATTTTCACATACCCATTATTGAAGATGAAGATGTAGCTAGCGTTGTTGAGCGTGTGCAGCGTGCTGGTTTCCAGATTTTAGCTGCTGATGGTGGGGGTACCCATGATCTTGGTCAGCTTTCTGACAAAGCATTACGTGCAACGCTTTTGGGAGAAGCATTGGCGGAGGTAGATTTACGACGTCCCACACTTTGGTTAGTCGGTAATGAAGCTCATGGCTTTTCACAAGAGGAACTGTCGTGGGCCGATGGTATCGTGCGTATTCCAATGTGGGGCAAGTCAGAGTCCTTGAATGCGGCAGTAGCGACTTCGCTTTGTCTTTACGCCTCGGCTCATGCGCACAATAGGACTATTTCCTAATATCAAAACGCGCAGGGAAGCGAAGTTTGTTCTAGGTCACATTAATGATAAAGTAATGGCGGTAAGGGTTAGGTATGACTAATTCCGACAACATAACCTAATAAAGCCAAAACGTTATCGAATCGTTATTTGAAAGATGTGCTCTGTTCTTGCATGGCAAACTTTTAAGACTTACGATAAATTTGTCGGACAACATACGAGCTAACTGTAGAAGGTCAATCGTATGCTCAATGGAGAGGAAAATATATGTCTGTCAAGAAGACGCGTATTGTAGCAGCACTTGCTGCGACAACATTGGCGCTCAGTGCCTGTGGTGGAAACACCGATGCACCGAATGCTGATAACGGCACAGAATCAACGGGACCATCGGGCGTTCTTAACGCAGGTGTTGCCTACGAAACCACTAACTGGAGTCCAGTCCATGCTGGTTCTGCACTTGCAAACGGTGTTAACTGGCACATTCTCGAAGGTCTTTATGACTTCAACATGGCTGATTACTCCACTCACGCAGCACTAGCTGACGGAGATCCGAAAGAAGTTGGTGAACTCACCTATGAAGTTAAACTTCGCGAAGGTGCAAAGTTCTCTGACGGCAATGATCTCACCGCCCAGGATGTGGTAGCTTCATACGAGCGTAACTCTAACGAAGGTGGCCTTTACACTCCTTTCTTTAGCGCCATCAAGAGTGTGACTGCTAAAGATGATTCCACAATCACAATTGAGCTTAACTACCCATTTGCTAAGCTCAAGGAACGCCTCGCACTCGTCAAGGTTGTTCCTGCAGGTATGAGTGACGATGATTTGAAGACCATGCCAATTGGTTCTGGTCCGTACAAGTTTGAGTCTGCGCCTAAGGAAGGCAACCCAATCACCGCCGTGGTCAACGAGCACTATAACGGTAAGAGCCCAGCAAAGCTCGAGAAGATCGTATGGAACCCACAAAAGGATGACAGCCAGCGTTTGGCTGCTGCTCTAGGTGGAACCATCGATGTTATGGAAGCTGTTCCAGCAGCAACCATTGACGAGTTGAAGGGTGCTGGTTGGGAAGTTAAGGAAGTAGAGGGGTACAACAACCCATTCCTGATGTTCAATACCACTAAGGCTCCATTCGATAAGCCTGAAGTTCGCCGGGCCTTCCACCAAGCGATTGATATTCAGCGTTTGATTGATTCCTCAGTTGATGGCAAGGCTATCCCAGCTACATCTTTCTTGCCTGAAGTAAATCCTTCATACAAGAAGCCAGCAACAGATATGAGCTACTCTGTTGACAAGGCAAAGGAGCTACTTGCTTCCGCAGGAGTTTCAGATCTTAATATCACCTTATTGACTACTGATCACCCATGGGTTGCTAACCTTGCTCCGCAAATCAAGGAAGACCTTGAGAAGCTCGGTATCACGGTAAATATCGAATCGAAGGCATCAGCAGCACTATACGCAGATAATGCTGATGTTGAGAACCCAACCTATGACGTTATCCTAGCTCCTGGTGATCCATCGGTCTTCGGTAACGATCCGGCCATCTTCTTCTCCTGGTGGTACGGCGATAACGCATGGATGCACAAGCGTTCTAACTTCGCTAACTCTGATAAGGAAACCTACGATAAGATCCAAGCTCTGATGGCAGAAGCTGACTCACTCGATGGTGCAGAGGCAAAGGCCAAGTGGGGCGAGATCCAGGATATCGTAGCGGAGAAGGCTCCGATCTTCCCATTGTTCCACCGTTCTATGATCACCGCATATAACCCAGCAAACTTCGATGGTGTTGACTCCATCGCAACAACTGGTCTGTACCTGCTCGGTGCAACACACAAATAAGTCAGACAGCTGAGTTATTTCTTTGAGGGGGCGGATGCGTACACCCGCATCCGCCCCCTCTTAATTAAATAGCAGTCATAAGGAATAGATCGAATGAATAATCTACTTAGACTCATCGGGCGTCGTCTGATTGCGTTACCAGTAATGGTGCTAGGCGTGACCGTCCTTGTCTTCCTCATCATGGCGCTTTCGCCAATTGACCCGGCGTACAGTACGCTTGGCGAAAACGCTACTCCCACTGAACTCGAAGCCTTCCGTGAACAGCAAGGTTTGAATGAACCACTGCTAGTGCGGTTAGGCGTATACATCGTTAATCTCGTCCAAGGAGATCTTGGCATCTACGGAGTAGGCGTATCGAATACTGTTTCTTCTCTCATAGGTCAAGCGTTGCCTGTCACACTACAGTTAACGTTCTTCGGTCTCATTTTGGCTGTGCTATTTTCTTTCCCTTTGGGCGTTCTCGCAGCTATCTATCGCGATCGTTGGCCAGATCAAGTTATTCGTGTCCTTTCAGTTATTTGTATCGGCACACCGTCCTTCTGGCTCGCTGTGCTCCTTGTTTTAGCATTTATCGGAAAGCTTCCTGTTTCGGGCGCTCTTCCCGGAATGTTTGATGACTTTAGCGGTTGGTTCCTACGCATGCTCTTACCAGCAGTAGCATTGGCAATCCCTGTCATCGGCCAGATGACTCGTGTTGTGAGAACATCTATGGTTGAAGAACTCGATCGAGACTATGTTCGAACAGCTCTTGGCGCTGGTATTCCAAAGTCTGTGGTCATTGGCCGCAACGTCTTGCGTAACGCGCTCATCACACCAGTAACTGTCCTTGGTCTACGTGTTGGCTACTTGATGGGTGGCGCCGTTGTTATCGAAATTATTTTTGCTATCAACGGTATGGGACAAGTCCTTATTAAGGGTATTCAGAACAACTGGGTCAACCTGGTACAAGGTGGTGCACTCGTTGTTGCTATCGCATTCATCATTGTCAATATCATCGTGGATATGCTTTACTTGCTGATTAACCCACGTATTAGGTCGGTGTGATCATGGGAAAGAAAGAAAAACTTACTAAAGTTACGCAACCAGGAGTTCGCTTCTCACGTATTCGTAATATGAACCTCGGTTCGCGAATTGCTATGTGTGTGCTTGCGCTTATCGCTGTCATCTCGATTCTGGCACCGTTTATCGCACCGTATTCGCCGGAAGCTATTTTTGAAAAATGGGCAGAACCAAGTAGCGCTCACCTGTTTGGCACTGACCACGTTGGTCGTGACATCCTCAGCCGACTCCTATACGGTGGCCGATACTCGTTAATTATCGGACTAAGCTCGACTGCCATCGCATTGTTCTTCGGTGCAATTATCGGTTCGATCGCTGCAGTTGTCCGCAAGTCAATTTCCGAAGTTATTATGCGTATCTTGGACATCATTATGGCTGTTCCAGGAATTGCAATGGCCGCTGTGACAGTTCTTGTCTTCTCGGCTCGTTTTAGCTCAGATAATCTTGCAGGTATTCTCCTTGTTATTATCTGTTCAATCGCATTCGTCTACACCCCACAGTTAGCACGCATTGTCCGTGCAAATGTTATGAGTGCATATGGTGAAGACTACGTTCGAGCTGTGATAGTCTCGGGTGCACGTGCACCATGGATTCTGATCAAGCACGTTATGCGTAATACCGCAGCTCCGGTACTCGTCTTCGCCACCGTTTTGGTTGCTGACGCTATCATCCTTGAAGCGTCATTAACATTCATTGGCTCCGGTTTGCAATCAGCTATGGTTCCTACCTGGGGTAATGTTCTCTCCGACGCATCCGCAAATATTTCTGTTATGCTCGGCAAGTGGTGGACCGCCTTCTTCCCAGGTGTTCTGATCATGATTACCGTCTTGTGCTTAAATATTTTGTCTGAAGGCATCACCGACGCAATGGTTGCTGCTCCTAAAGGTGTATCGGTGGCTCAAGTTGACGCTTCTTCTAAGCGTGAAGCAGATAAGCTTCTTCTTGACCCACGGTTGGCTTATGCCGAACAGGCAGAGTCTTTGCAAGCTCGAATTGATGCGCTGCGTGCGGTCGAAGAAAAACGTGATGACCGCTTTATCTCCGATCCTAGTATCACGCCGTTACTAGAGGTAAAGAATTTCTCTATTAAATTCCCACGCCACGGAGATGTCAACGTCGTCGATAACGTCTCTTTCACAGTCTCTCCAGGTGAGACGATGGGACTTGTCGGTGAATCTGGATGTGGTAAGTCCATTACCGCACTCTCGATTATGGGGCTGATCGATCCACGTGCTCAGCTTTCCGGCGAACTCCTATACAAGGGCAAGAATCTCCTTGAAATGGAAGCAAAGGAACGTCAAGCATTACTCGGCCATGAAATGGCAATGATCTACCAAGATGCATTGAGCTCACTCAATCCAGCTATGTTGATCAAGTCCCAGATGAAACAGTTAACATCACGTGGTGGTACTCGTACTGCTGAAGAGCTTCTTGAGCTTGTTGGGCTTGATCCAAAGCGAACTTTGGAATCTTACCCACACGAGTTGTCTGGCGGTCAACGTCAGCGAGTTTTGATCGCTATGGCACTGACCCGTGATCCTAAGCTCGTGATTGCTGATGAGCCTACAACGGCTCTTGACGTTACCGTTCAAAAACAAGTTATTGCTTTGCTAAATGAGCTTCGTGAAAAGCTTGGCTTTGCAATGATCTTCGTTTCACACGATTTGGCCCTGGTTGCTGAGGTGGCGCACTCTATTACAGTCATGTACGCAGGTCAGGTTATTGAACAGGCACCAACGTCAGAACTGTTGCTCAACCCGACACACGAATACACCCGTGGTCTGCTAGGTGCGGTGCTTTCAATTGAATCTGGTTCAGGTCGACTGCACCAGGTACCTGGTACAGTACCGTCGCCACAAGATTTCCCAATTGGCGATCGTTTTGCTCCGCGTTCTTCACATCCAGATTATGGATTGGATATTCGTCCGGTTCTCACGGAAGTTGGACCACGCCACTATTACGCAGCTTTGCCGCCGCGTCCCGAAGAAACTAATGCTACATCGAAAGTAGGTGAACAGCTGTGACTTCTCACGAAACTCCTATTATTGAGCTTAAAGATGTCAAAGTAACGTTCTCAACTCGAACTGGTTCACTTTTCAAGCCTAACAAGATCCAAGCTGTGCGTGGCGTGAACATGAAAGTTATGCCCGGTAAGACGCTCGGTATTGTAGGCGAGTCAGGCTGTGGAAAGTCCACAACCGCAAACGTGATGTGTGGTCTGCAAGCTGCAACTGAAGGTCAGGTCTTCTTTAACGGTGAAGAGGTTACCAAACGTACCGCGGATGCTCGTCGTCGTATCGGTCGTGTAGTCTCGGTGGTTTTCCAAGATCCGGCAACTGCCTTGAATCCTCGTATGGTCATCCATGATCAGCTTGCTGATCCAATGCGAGTACACAAGATCGGTACTGAGGCAGAACGTGAAAAGCGGGTGAGTGACCTTATCTCCATGGTGGGCCTACCTGCATCAGCACTTGATGCTTTACCTGGTCAGCTTTCTGGTGGACAGCGTCAGCGTGTGGCAATTGCACGTGCGTTAGCCTTGGAACCAAGCGCAATTATTGCAGATGAACCCACTTCAGCTCTTGACGTGTCAGTGCGTGCACAGATTCTCAATCTGCTCACGGATTTGAAAAAAGAGCTCAACCTAGCCATGGTTTTTATTTCTCATGATATTCAAACCGTGCGTTATGTTTCGGATCGAATTGCAGTGATGAATAAAGGTCTTGTTGTTGAAGAAGGACCTGCCGATGAACTGCTAGCAGATCCTAAGGACCCATATACTCGGAAACTTTTGGGCGCAGCGCCATCCTTGTTGCACCCAACTCTTTAAGGAAAGATGATGACAGAATTTCGTGGAGTAATTCCACCAGTTGTAGTTGCAGAACATGAAGATGGGACTTTTGATGCGGAGTCTTATCAGCGTGGCCTCGATCGTATGATTCAAGCCGGTGTTCATGGTGTTTTCGCACTGGGATCATCCGGCGAGGGTGCGTTCGTAACTCCAGCGCGTCGTGAGGAAATTCTTCGTGCTACAAAAGAAGTTGTAGCTGGACGAGTCCCCATTTTAGCTGGTGTGATTGATACTCAAACAGACCGAGTTATTGAACACGTTAAACAAGCTGAAGCGATCGGAGTAGACGGGATTGTTTCCACTGCGCCGTTTTATGCACTAGGTGGATTGCCACAGATCGAACGGCACTTCCGGCAGATTCATGCAGCTACTGAGTTGCCTTTATTTGCCTATGATATTCCGGTGTGCGTACACGTGAAACTTCCACCGGCGTTACTGATGAAACTTGGTGAAGACGGAGTGCTTGCTGGAGTTAAAGACTCATCCGGCGATGACGTATCATTCCGTTTCCTACTTCAAGACAACGAACGTGCTGGTCATCCGCTTTCATTGCTGACAGGGCATGAGGTTGTTGTTGATGGTGCATATCTGGGTGGCGCTGACGGGTCTGTTCCTGGCTTGGCCAATGTCGATCCTGCTGGCTATGTACGTCAGTGGAACGCTTATATGGCGGGCGACTGGGAGACAGTACGTAAAGAACAAGACAGATTGTCTGACCTGATGCGCATCGTGATGGTTCCGACGACGACGACTGGATTCGGAGCAGGCGTGGGAGCTTTCAAGACCGCTCTAAAGGCTTTGGGTATTTTTGAGTCAAATCAGATGCCTGAGCCTGTTTCAAAGCTAACGCCAGCAGAAGAAGAAGGAATCGCTGCTATTCTTAGGCAAGCTGGGTTGATGGATTAATTTTCATAAGCCATCCAGCGTTTAATAGATGTTGCAGGTGGCTATAAAGGTTTGAATTGTTCCTCATTTAGTGGGCGGTTCAAATTAAATCCGGCTCGTGAGACTACAAGGGTCTGGTTCCGATATCGCTTCGGGGCCAGGCCCTTGAGCCAATCTCGAGTGCAGTTGTGGATGTTAGGTGAAGAATAGATCTGAGTCCCAAAGAACAAAAATAGGAAGAAAACTTTAGATACTGTGAAAGTTAGCTTTTGCTGTGCTACCGAAGATTAACTTCCAAACCCCAAGTATGGTCACAATTCGATGAATCGCTCACAGTGTGCTGTTTTCGTTCTCCGTCGTTTTCAGTTCATTTTGCAAAAATGTCAAAGAATCGAAAATCCTATTGCACCTTGGGAAACTTCCCGTTCATCTTTTTAATTAAACATTTTATGCACAGCTGGGGGAAACCTCAAATATTTTGTACTTAATACTTGCCCCACAGGGTATTTTTTAGGCTGTCTTTAGCCAAAAATAATGGATTTGATATCAGCTCCCAGTAGAGCGTGACGAATTATATGTATCGTGGCACAAGAAGTTGTCGGAAAGACGCTCTACAATGGGTAATGTTACCTTATTTAGAATGAAAGGCCATTATGGAACCCCTGAGTCCGCTGGATGAAGCAGGGATTGCCGCAGCGATACAAGCTGCGAAAGAAGCATTCTCGCATGCAGATTCTCTCGATGAATTGAAAGAAGCTCGCCTTGCCCACAACGGAGACAACGCTCCAATTACGTTGGCTAACATGCAGATTAAAACACTCGATAAAAGTGAACGCCCGATAGCCGGAAAACTTATGGGTGCTGCACGTAAAGAAATTCAGCAAGCACTTGCACTTGCTACTGCTCGGGTGGAGGCAGCTGCTGAAGAACGAATGTTAGCGGAAGAGAAAGTGGATGTGACCGTCCCGATTCGTCGTTCGCCACGAGGCGCACGTCATCCTTTGCCAGCATTAATGGAAGATATTTCTGATCTCTTTGTAGGAATGGGATGGCAGATCGTCGAAGGGCCAGAACTTGAACATGAATGGTTCAATTTTGATGCATTGAATTTTGGCCCTGACCATCCGGCTCGTCAGATGCAAGACACATTTTACATTTATGGGACAGCTCAGCTTGATAGTGATGAAATTAGTGCACAACCTGGTCTAGTGCTACGCACACATACCTCTCCAGTTCAATCTCACGCAATGCTTGAACGGGGAGTGCCACTTTACATTGTTTGTCCAGGAAAGGTGTTCCGCACAGACGCGTTAGATGCTACACACACACCGGTTTTCCACCAGATAGAGGGTCTTGCTGTGGATAAGGGGCTAACAATGGAGCATCTCAAAGGCACGTTGGATCATTTCGCGCGTAAACTTTTCGGCCCTGAGGCACGTACTCGTTTACGTCCATCATATTTTCCATTTACCGAACCGTCAGCAGAGATGGATTTGTGGTTCCCGCAAAAGAAAGGCGGAGCTGGCTGGATAGAATGGGGCGGTTGCGGCATGGTTAATCCAGAAGTGTTACGTAATGCGGGAATTGATCCTGATCAGTACACTGGCTTCGCATTCGGAATGGGGATAGAAAGAACGCTTATGCTTCGCAATGCTATTGCTGATATGCGCGATATGGTTGAAGGCGATATTCGCTTTTCTCAGCAATTCGGTACAACTGGAAGGGGAAACTAATGCCACTAATTCCTATTGACTGGCTTGCGAGCCATGTTGAGATTCCGGAAGATCTAACTGCGGCACAACTTGCTGCTGATCTTGTTAAAGTTGGCCTTGAAGAAGAAGAGATACATCAACCGGATGTATCTGGTCCTATTGTTGTGGGAAAAGTTTTAACGTTAGTTAAAGAGCCACAGAAAAATGGCAAACTTATCAACTACTGCCGTGTTGATGTGGGGGCACATAATGATGCACCAGGTGAAGGAAAAGAGCCTGTTGATTTTCCTTCACGTGGAATTATTTGTGGCGCGCATAATTTTGTTGAAGGTGATTACGTCGTCGTTTCACTTCCGGGCGCTGTGTTGCCAGGTAATTTTGCTATTGCGGCACGCAAAACCTATGGGCATATTTCTGACGGTATGATATGTTCGGCTCGTGAGCTTGGTTTAGGTGAAGACCATGACGGGATAATCGTTTTAGCACATGACGACGACGAAGCTGAAAAAATCGGACTACCTGGTGTTGGGGAGGACGTCCTTGCGTATCTAGGTCTTGCTACAGAGACCTTAGAGATCAACGTTACGCCAGATCGTGGCTATTGTTTTTCGATGCGTGGAGTTGCGCGGGAATACTCTCATTCAACCGGTGCTAAATTTACTGACCCCGGACTCTTGGAAAATTTCAATTCTGAATTTCTACCGGCGAATAATAAGGGATTTGAAGTTCGAGTCGCTGACGAGAATCCGATCCATGGAAAACCGGGTGCTGACCGTTTTGTTACCCGAATTGTACGTGGCGTAGATCCCAATGCTCAGTCGCCCAAGTGGATGCAAGACCGGCTAACTGCCGCAGGTATGCGCCCGATTTCATTAAGTGTTGACGCTACAAATTATGTGATGCTCGATCTTGGCCAACCACTGCATGCTTATGATTTAGCAAAAGTGGTTGAACCTCTCGTTGTTCGTCGAGCACATACAGGTGAAAAGCTGACCACTCTTGACGGTGTTGTTCGTTCGTTACATGACGAGGATTTGATCATTGCTGATTCTCACGGGGCAGTGGGCGCACGTCCAGTGGGGTTAGCTGGAGTTATGGGCGGTAGTGAAACTGAAATTGGTCCCGAAACAACTGATATTTTGATTGAGGCTGCCCACTTTGATCCAGTTTCAATTGCTCGTATGGCTCGTCGTCACCGTTTGCCCTCAGAAGCTTCGAAGCGTTTCGAGCGCGGCGTCGATCCGACTATCGCTCCATTAGCAGCGCAAATGGTTGCTGAAATTCTCGTTGATTTCGGTGGCGGTACGATTGATGAGGATAGTTTCGATCTCAATACGGTTCCAGAGATTGAACCTATTGATTTTGCGGTGTCCGAAGTCCAGCGTCTTACCGGTTTAGAACTGCCGCGCGCTGAGGTTATCCGTATTCTGCAAGATATTGGCTGTACTGTGCAAGATAAGGGAGAAGTACTCAGCGTTACTCCTGCCCCGTGGCGCCCTGATCTTGTTGGGTCAGCTCATTTTGTCGAGGAAATTGCTCGTCTTGTTGGATATGGTGAGATTGCTTCTGTGTTGCCCACCCCTGCCGGTGGAGCTGGTTTAACACGTCAACAGCGCCAGCAACGAGATATTGTTCGGGCATTAGCAGAGCAAGGATGGATGCAAGTATTGTCTTATCCTTTCGTTTCTGAGTCTACTTTTGATAAGCAACTGATTCCAAAGCTGGACCAACGCCGTGAAGCAATTGTTTTGGCCAATCCTTTGCAAGAAGAATCGCCTTATATGCGGACATCGGTTCTTGATTCGTTATTGGAAACTGCCAAGATGAATGTTGCCCGATCGAATCCGGCTGTTGCGATTTTTGAGTCGTCGATAGTAACGCGTCCACATGGATTAGTACCAGCTGAAACTCCGCATCCAGGACAACGCCCTACTGATGTGCAACTAGCTGCATTGGCACAGGCGATGCCCGCTCAGCCCCACCATATTGGTGGAGTGGCAACTCCGATTGCTGCTCAGGCCACATCTGGTTTTTCCGCGGTGGAATGGGATTGGCGGGATGCCCTTAATGCTGTAATGGTTATTGTTGAAACATTGGGCGCAGAAGTGACCTTTGCTAATATCGATCGACCACCGCTCCATCCAGGCCGTGGAGCGCAAGCGAGTGTGAACGGTATAGTTATTGGTTTTGCTGGAGAATTAGCACCTAAGGTGTGTAAAGCATTTGATTTGCCGGCGCGTTCTATTGCCTTCGAAGTAGATATCGACATATTACTGAAGACAGTTGCGGATCAGCCAAGAAATATCCTTCCGGTCAGTTCTTTCCCGGCAGCCAAAGAGGATATCGCTTTGGTGGTTGACGAAGACTTGCCGGCCGGCGAAGTCAAAGAAGCAATTATAGATGCAGCTGGAGCGCTTCTTGAAGAAGTTCGGCTATTTGACGTCTATACAGGCGATCAAATTCCAAATAGAAAGAAGTCCTTGGCTTTTGCTTTGCGGTTGCGCGGAACAGATCATACATTGACTGCTGAAGAAGCTGCATCAGTGCGAAAGCGTATCATCAAACGAACTGGTAAAAAATTCGGTGCTCAGTTACGCGGATAGCCTTTTGACGCGCATGCATCTATAAAGATGCATGGCTATGTTCTAGCGTGTGGGGAAAGCTCTTGTCTTTCTTCACACGCTAGAATAATTTTATGGATGCTTCAACAACAGTATTATTAACCGGTGCTTCTCGTGGTATAGGAGCGCATATCGCGCGTAACTTGGCTCGTCCTGGGCGGACTATGCTTTTATTAGCACGTACGCAAGAAGCTTTGTATGATACTGCAAAGGCATGTAATGCACGTGGTGCCACGGTCTTAACATTTGGTGTTGATCTTGCGCAAGTTCAAGAAATAACGCATTTATGTCACAAAATTAGTGAATATCCAGTAGATCTATTGATTAATAATGCCGGTATTATGGCTGAAGAAGCCTTACCTTGGGAAACTGATCCGCATGATTGGTGGCTTACTCAGGAAATTAATCTTCGGGCACCTTATTTGCTGGCGCATGCATTGGTGCCGAGTATGCTTGCTCGTGGTGGTGGGCGGATTATTGATTTATCGTCTGGCGCGGCAGTTAAAGATACGGCTTTAGCCTCATCCTATTATGTCTCTAAAACAGCGCTTCTACGTTTCGCCGGTTCATTGCATGAAGCTGGGGCAGAGCACGGTTTGCGGGTGTTTTCTGTTGCTCCTGGCGTCGTCCAAACAGATATGACTGCTAATCGGTTAATGCATCAAGAACGTACACAGTGGAATGATCCCCAAGAAGTTGCTGAGATCATTGCTGCAATTGCTGATGGTACTCTTGACGGTATAGCGGGTACCCAGGTTCGTGCCGGTACGGACACTGTCGAGGAACTTATTCGTCGTTCAGAGCAGGGCGTGGGAGTAGAAGAGCGGAAGTTACGGCTTACTCCCTGGGAGAATTAGTGAGATTACGCGTATCACATGATTTTTTCTAGTTCGCTCATGCAATGAATCGTATAATTATACGGGACAGAATATTTAAGCAAGGTGGACTATGTCTGGACTTATACCGCGTTACGATCAAAGCATGATGGCAGCTTACGGGTTGCCACCACTTGTTCTCACACGCGGTGAAGGCGCTAAAGTGTGGGATATAGATGGCCGCGAATATCTCGATCTTGATTCTGGTGGTGGGGTGACGTCGTTAGGGCATAACCATCCTGATCTCCGGGCAGCGCTGGCAAATCAAGCACGTAAAATCTTGCATGTTTCTAATAATTACGCAACTGAACCACAAGTCGCGTTAGCCGAACGACTGCAACAATGCCTTTCTGACGAAGGATATTTAGGATCGACGGCGCGTGTCTTCTTTTCCAATTCTGGTTCGGAAGCAATGGAATCAGCACTAAAACTAGCACGATTACATAAGCCTGGCGGTCGTATTCTTACCCTTAATAGGTCGTATCATGGCCGTACCATGGGCGCGCTTTCGCTAGCCGATTCAGCTTACCGAGCGCCTTTTGAGCCTTTACTTAGTGGCGTCTATGTAGCAGAAGATGCTGTTGATCTGGAACATTCTTTTTCTGACGATGTTGCTGCATGTGTTATTGATGTACACCATGGCCGGTCGATTGAACGCCTGAGTGACGATGAACTTTCTCGAGTACGCGATTTGTGTGACCGTTATGGCGCGTTGCTCATCGTCGATGAGTCATTGTCCGGCGTGGGGCGCACCGGCAGATGGTTTGCGCATACTCCGCGGGTGATTGCCGATGTGATTACTGTTGCACGTGGTCTCGGAGGGGGCGTGCCCATTGGTGTTACTATTGGTTTTCAAACTGCAGGACGTCTCATTCAACGAGGTCTTGAATCCTCGTCAACCGGTGGAAATCCACTGGCGACAGCTGCCGGGTTTAGCGTATTAAACTTAGTTGAGCCTTTACTTCCGCACGTGCGTCTTACTGGTGCATGGTTAAAATCTCAGCTCATCGAGCAAGGATACGATGTGCAAGGGGAAGGGCTGATGCTGGCTGTGACGGTGCCAGATGCTGGGTTATATGAACGATTATTACGTGAGCGAGGATTTTTAGTATCAACTACTAGTGGGGAAAAAATCAGATTATTACCGCCACTTATCATTACGCGCGAAGAGTTGCGACCTTTTGTTGAAACGATGGCTCAGCTCAAGGAGACATCATGAAAGGTTCGATTCCAACGACGCGTGCGGCGCGCCAAGCGATGATTGTTGCCGTTGTTGAAAACTCCGCGATTTCGTCTCAGAATGAATTGCAGAAAATTCTTAAGAATCAGGGAATTGTTGTAACGCAGGCTACCCTTTCGCGTGATTTAGAAGAATTACGCGCCTTTAAAGAGCATAATTCAACTGGTCAGCGGGTTTATCGTATCCCGGCAGTAAATGATCTGGCTGAGTCTGATAATGGGGTACGTGCACAGCTGAAACGATGGGCGCGTGAGTTGCTTGTTAGTGCTCAGCAAGCGGAAAATCAGGTTGTTTTGCGTACTCCACCCGGAGCGGCACAACTCCTTGCTTCTTCCTTAGACAGAGCAGTTATCGACGGAGTCTTGGGATGCATTGCTGGTGATGATACTGTTTTAATTATTGCCTCATCCGTCCGCAGGGCTGTCCTTCTCAAAACTGAGCTATTGTCTCTAGCGCATTCTGGAGTAGGAGAAAATGACTCATGAATCCAACAATTTTGACACTTCTACAGCATCGTTCTATTCGGGAGTTTTCTTCTCGATCGATTGACGACGACGTTCTTAAAACATTATTCGATGTTGCTATGCACACCTCAACATCTCGTGGATTTCAGCATGCAGCTGTGATTAGGGTACGTCGCTCTGATCTTCGTGAGCAGTTAGCTAATATTGGCGGACAACCTTATATTGCACGAGCACCGGAATTGTTTGTCGGCGTGGTGGATACTCGGCGCAGTGTGCGTGTTTTGGAGGAATTAGGCGGGGATCCAACTCCAGCGACATCTATGGATGCTTTTCGTGAGGGTTTTACCGATGCGGTGTTGATGATTCAAAATATGACTGTTGCTGCTGAATCTATGGGGCTAGGCGTGACATTATTGGGATCTATCCTCAATGATATTCCACGGCTTATCCAACTTTTGAAACTTCCGCAGTACACCTTCCCGGCTTTGGGGATGATATGCGGATATCCTGCACAGCAGCCCCAGTTGAAACCACGCATTCCAACTCATTTACGGGTTATGGACGATAGGTATTGGGAGCCTGAATCATGGACCTTGGCCTTATCTGAGTACGATCAACAGATGGCTACCTATTACGATTCGCGTGACATGAATCGACGAGTTGACACGTTCACCGAACAAATTATGCGTAAACTGCGTAGCACGGATGTGAAGGATGCGTTTATCGATCATGTGCGTGCGCAAGGATTTGGGAGTTACACTCAAACCTCTTGATTGGCCTTTAATCTGCGTGATCGTTGAGATTTTCAGATTTTTCTTGTTCTGCTTCTAGTGCTCGTACTCGGGCTTCAGTCTGATCAACATCTGATGTGATATCGATAAGCGGGGAGTCGTCGATTACTTCTTCATCCCATTTTTGTGAAATCATTTCCCAAGTTGGTTCGACGTCGGCAGCGTCGTCGTCTTCAATTTCAGATACTACTTCTGCTGAAACTTCTCGATGTTGTTCGACAGAATCGATATTTGATTCATCCAAGGCAGCAACTAGGGCATTTTCGTGACGACGTGTAAAGGCTCGCGATGCATCCCACTTCACACGCAGTAAACGCCGAATACGCGCACGTAATTTAAGTTCATGCCGGATCGCTTTGCGGCGTGTTATCCAAGCGTAGCCAAGAATACCCATCATAATAATTCCGACGTATCCCACAATCGGGTAAAGGGTGCCTACTAGGGTTTGAAAGCCGAAGAAAGATAGTCCAAAACCGATGAAAGAAAGGATAGAGATAGCCGGAATGAAATATTGCGGATTGGATGCTGTGACGCGTTTTGCAAGAGAATAATAAAGGCCGATAGCGGTATTAAAGATCATTCCATAAATAATGACTGCCATAGCTGTTCCTGCCACCGGATGAATGTGGTTAACGAGTTCTAGCATCGGCATCGGGGCGTCTTTAACTTTATCAATTTGTGCAAAGATTGCTAGAACAGACAACATTAAAATAATGCCAAATACTCCGCCACCAAGTAAGCCTCCGTACCCAGCGATTTTTGTATTAATGATATTGCCACCCATAACAAGAGCCATCGATATCGCTAAGGCCATGGACATCGTAACGTAATTAATTGTCGATATAGTTAGTGAAGGAATTGCCGGCCGCAAGGTAGTCGCTACTGGTTCAAGAGCATTAATAGATAAACTGGCATGAGTAAAAGCATGCACTGATGCCATAACAATAAATACTAAAATAAATGGAGTAATTAATCCGATAACAGTGGTAACTTTATCAACGTTAAGAAAACCGGCCGCAATCACTAAACCCACCATCGCTAAGGAGCCAACCCATGTGGGTAATCCATATTGTTGGTGGAAATTTGCGCCCGCGCCAGCAATCATTACGAAGCCCATCGTAAAAAGTGTTAGGACGGTAAAAACATCTAAAACTCGGGAGACGATTGGGTGGGAAACTTCGTTGAATACTGCAGAATGTTCTTTTGCGTGAAAATATGAGCCTAGCTGCATCACGATATAACCCGAGAGTGCAAATAAAAATGCGGCAACAAGAGCACCCCAAATGCCTGGTCTGCCAAAAGCGATAAAATATTGTAAAAGCTCTTGGCCAGATGCAAAACCGGCACCGATAATTAGTCCCATAAAGGCTAGCGCCATGACGACAGCTTGTTTGACCATAGTATCGTTATTTCTCATTCTTTTAGCGAACCTATCAAAGTCATTTTACGCGGTATCAAATAGAAAAGGTTTGCATATATTGCAGTGGGACTGGTTGCACATTTGGTTGGCCACTAAAGACGTTACAAAGTTGGAGTGTCGAGGAAGAGTAGGGCACAATAACAAAGTAGTAGTGTCAATTCAGAACCAAATATGAAAGGAAATCCCGTGACGGACATCCTCGAAGAATTACAATGGCGGGGTCTTATTGCTCAGCACTCAGATATTAACGAGTTGCGTAAGGCTCTGAACGAGGGCTCGATTTCTTTCTATTGTGGCTTTGATCCAACTGCCGCTTCATTGCATCATGGTCATTTAGTGGCAGTGAAAATGATGCGCCATTTGCAAATGGCAGGTCATCGTCCAATCGTTTTAGTGGGCGGAGCAACAGGGCTTATTGGCGATCCGCGGCCAAAAGGTGAAAGGTCGCTTAACACGCGAGAAACTGTCGCAGAATGGACGCAGGCATTACGATCTCAGCTTGAGTCGTTGCTTGATTTTGAGGGGCCGAATGCGGCAATTACGGTCAATAATCTTGACTGGACTAAAGAATTAAGTGCGATTGACTTCTTGCGCGATCTTGGGAAGCATTTCCGAATGGGGACAATGCTTTCAAAAGATATTGTGGCACGTCGGTTACAGTCTGATGAAGGTATTTCGTTTACTGAGTTTTCTTATCAGATTCTGCAAGCCAATGATTATCTAGAGTTATATCGCCGCTACAACTGTACGTTGGAGTTAGGCGGAAATGACCAGTGGGGAAATATCGTTGGTGGTATGGACCTAGTCCGCAAAGTTGAGGGCGCCAGCGTTCACGTACTTACGAATCAGTTGATTACAAAGTCTGATGGTACGAAGTTTGGTAAGACTGAAGGGGGCGCGGTGTGGCTGAATCCGCAGATGCTTAGCCCTTACAAGTTCTATCAGTTCTGGCTAAATACTGCGGATGCTGACGTTATTCGCATGCTTAAGGTTTTCACCTTTTTATCAAAAGAACGTATTGAGGAGCTTGAGGTTGAGCTTGCGGAGCGTGCTTATGCTCGTGAAGCGCAGCGTGTTTTAGCAGATGAAGTGACGACGTGGGTTCATGGGGCGCAAGCTACTGCGCGGGTTAAGGATGCATCTGCAGTGCTCTTTGGCAAGAAGGATCCGGTGGACGTTGATGGCGAGACACTGCGTGATGCGGTTGCTGAGTTACCGTTGGTGAACGCATCACTTGGAACAAGTTTGCAAGATGTTTTAGTCGACCTTGGCTTTGAGAAGGGGCGTGGAGCGGCCCGGCGGACTATTGCCGCAGGAGGAGTTTCGATTAATAACGTGAAGGTCGATGACGAAGAGCGCGTTTTGAATGCGGAAGATATTTTGGCTGGCGAATTGATCTTAGTTCGCAAGGGCCGTAAAAATATGGCTGCTATTCGAGTAGGATAGTGTCGCGGTTTTAATTATTAACCTACTGTGGGGGTGCGTTCATACTAGACGTACCCCCACAGTAACTAAACAGGCTTTATTCTGTTACCTCCCATTGTGGATCGCCTTGAACGCCCTTCGCCACAAGATAAGGATCGGAGCTAACTGGTGTTCTGAGCTTTGGATATCGCTTATCCTGCTTTCCCCACCATGGGAAGTGAGTGACAAAGCCGCCGTGGACGGGTGGCTTTTTAAGTTCAGGATCGAAGCCGAGTTCCGCCGGCGTTTCTTTGATTAAATCGCACATCCAGTATTTTTCTTCCTCGCTACAATGTTCTTTAACTATTGTTCGGTAGGCCTTAAAGTCTTGGAAGAGTCCGGTGGTGTACGGTTGACGATGCTTGACAACAACAACGTAGGCGCAGTAGATGAACAGTGCTACATTAGCTATTAAAGCGGCCATTGCGCAGATTATATTTGCGGTTGGATTCATTGTTGCAAAGTTGTTTTGTCCGGGAGAAATCAGTAATTCAGGGATAACGTTATTCATCGCGATCCAGAACATTAGTGTGTAACACCGGAACCATAGCCATTGACCTTTTGCCCAGAAAAATGTAGGTATCGTTGCTGCCAATAGGAGAGCGAATGTGCAATACCAGGTGTAATCGGCTAGTGCGTTATATAAAAATGCGTGATTCCACAAATCGTAGGCAATAACCCATGGCCAGATCATGTCTGCCCATATTAGGCCTTTGACTTTTTGATCTTTGCGGGTTGATACCGTAATTTTTGCCCAACCAGTCATGGTAATAATATTGAGCATTCTCCTAATAGTGAATTTCTATTAATCCAAAGGTAATCCTCAAATTTGATCATTTGTAGGAAAAAGTCTTAAACAAAGTGATGTAGGACCGTTAGGCTATTAATATTCCACAACGACGTGGTGTTAAGAACTGGTAAAGGTGTATGCAATGGGAAAGACATCTAGAAAGAACAGTCGCGGTAAAAACTTTTTAGCTTAAGTGGCTTAGTAGGTGCGGGTACATTCAGCTTTTTATATGCATATAGTCAACTTCATGGGAAAGCTACTTTAGAAGAACAGGCTTTTAGATATCCGGCAGATGATTTGATTGATGCAAATTATGATAACGGCTATTCCTCAACGTACGCGATTGATATCGATGCACCGGCTTATGCGGTCTATCGCTATTTAAAGCAACTTGGTTGTAATCGCACCGGATCGTTTTCGTCGGAATTTCTAGAACGAACTTTTGCTCGCTTGCCCTTCTTTAATTCTTATGAGATCCAGGAAGAATTCCAAACACCAGATGCTATTGATCCCGGAGATGTCGCCGCTTTTGATTATCACGGAATGACTATGGAATGGACTGATATCGTACCTGGTAAGTATCTCGTTTCTTGGACTGACACCAAGATGCCACCGGCAGCACCTGGATCTTATGCGTTTCGTTTCCCAGGGATGAAACATTTCGCGGCAGCTTGGTGTTTCTATCTTATTCCGCTTAAAGGGGAGCGGTGCCGATTGATTAATCATTGGCGTATTGGTTATGAAGACGATACCTTGCTGAACAAAGTCATTAACTGGCTTAATATCGAACTTGTTGGGGGATGCATGACTAATATGCAAAACGCTTATCTTAAGCGCGTTGCTGAGTTCCGGAAGAAGCCGCAGCTAAGCGGACGAATAATGCGTGGTTTGCTTGGTGGCCGGTTCTTTAACTCAGATACTCCAGCAGGGCGTTGGGATGGTACAGAGCTTTTTGAAGAGACGGAGACGCAGTGGATGCGTTTTGGACGTCGTAATCCAGCAGTTGCGGAGATGCGTGAGCCGGTAACAGATAATCCAAACTGGCCCCCCGTTGGTCCAGGAACGCCTTGGGATGGGCGTATAGATGAGGATTATTATGTCGATTGGCAAGAGCCTGAGTTTTCTTGGGACGAGCAGATTCGACAAAAGAACGAAAAGACATATTTGTCTGGCTGGGGTAAACAACAATAAACGTAGTAAAGGTGTATCTTCATGTTTGATTTCCCATATATAACTCCGCCAGATTATCCCACTTTGTTTTTCTTCGAAGTGGGTGAGTGGTATGACTATATCGCTCTGATCGCTACGGTTGCGGTACTGGCGTTTGTTGCGTGGCTGGTTATTCGGTATAAGTGGGCAGTTGTCATTTTTTCCTCATACTTCCCATTAGTTTAGGGATTTTTTGGTGGCCATATTCAACGGCAGGAACGACGACTGCAGGCTGGTTCCCCGTCGTGAAACACTATTCGGCACTATTGGGCTCGTTATCGTTAGTCGTGGAGTGCCCTAAAAACTTAGGGCACTCCAGATGGAATGTAACATTCGTCGTATTCCTCATTTTCGCAGCATTGATCATCATTATTTTCTTGATCATTAAAAAAGATGAAAATGCTCTTTTTGAGCGTCGTCGTCACGAATAATAGGTCAATAAAAACGAGAAAATAACGAAAGATATATTACTAACGTGCAGGCCAGTTAATTCTCGACCTGCACGTTAGTAATATATCTAGAAGTAAAATAAGAAGGCCTTGAAGATGTCTTTACTCCTCGCCAAAAAGTTGCTCTAAGCGAGTGTCAGGGATGAACCAAGTAAGCGCAATAGCAGCATAAATAAGGTATGAAACAAGCGGTAAAAAGAGTGATCCGGGAACCGCAATAAGATAGGCAATAATCGATATTTTTCCCTTCAAATCACGATTTAATCCGGAAAATTCAGAGTAGTCATGGCTCAAATGTGTCACAATATCACGTTGTAGAAAATGGTAAGTAATTGAGCACATCAGAAGAACGAAACCGTAAAATAATGTTGGAATTGGGGAAAATGGATGCGTACCTACCCATTCAGTAACCGCCGGTACCAAAGTTATCCAAAAAAGCCAGTGTAGATTTTTCCATAATGTGGTGCCAGAGATGGTTTTAGTGACTCCGATCAAGTGATGGTGGTTGGCCCAATAGATGCCAACATATATGTAGCTCAATACGTATGCCATCATTGTAGGGCCAAGTTTATAAATATCTGGCCAGTCAACGTCGTTGGGCAACGCCAATTTAAGAACCATAATTGTTATGACGATGGCGAGAACGCCGTCGCTAAAGGCCTCCATGCGTCCACTATTCATGGCAGTTCCCTTCTATAAAACAGCATATGCCAATAAAATCCTAACCGAAATTGAGTAGTTAGTTGCGGTGTATAAACCGCCTTGCGAATCAAAGACGATACCAGGAGCTGAATGAAAATCAATGTGAGTCAAATTCGTTGTAGTAGCAGTGTAGAACTATAAGTGAGTAAGCGTAACAAGTCTGTGATGGGTGTTACGTTGTTTTGGTTTGACGGTTGGGGTGGGGGTGCGTAAAGTTTTTATCTGTCGCCGGGAGCGCGGTTGTGTTCTTTGGTGGTGGCGCTGGTTTGGTGCGTGGTTGTGACTGGGTGTTTTTGCTTGGTTGTGGTTGTGTGTTAGACTGGTGTGGATAGCCTTCTTGATGGTTGCCTGGCTTTGTTGTTGGGTGGTTGTTGGGTGTGGGTGTGTTGTTTGATATCTCAATAGTGTGTCAGCTTTTTACAATGATTTTTTGTTTGGGAAGCGGATTGTGCTGGTTGCTTTTTTGGTGGCTGGTGTGGTTTGTTTTCTTTTTTATTTTGGATGAGCTAGTTTTGGTTTGTCTGTTTTGTTGAGTCTGTTTTTGGGCTTTTCGAACGTGTATTGATTGGATGCCTTTTTGTTGGGTGTTTGGTTTTTGTTTGGAGAGTTTGATCCTGGCTCAGGACGAACGCTGGCGGCGTGCTTAACACATGCAAGTCGAACGATGAAGCCCTAGCTTGCTGGGGTGGATTAGTGGCGAACGGGTGAGTAATACGTGAGTAACCTGCCCCCTTCTTCGGGATAAGCCTTGGAAACGGGGTCTAATACTGGATATTCTGCTTCTGCCGCATGGTGGGGGTTGGAAAGGGTTTCTGGTGGGGGATGGGCTCACGGCCTATCAGCTTGTTGGTGGGGTGATGGCCTACCAAGGCGTCGACGGGTAGCCGGCCTGAGAGGGTGACCGGCCACATTGGGACTGAGATACGGCCCAGACTCCTACGGGAGGCAGCAGTGGGGAATATTGCACAATGGACGCAAGTCTGATGCAGCGACGCCGCGTGGGGGATGAAGGCTTTCGGGTTGTAAACTCCTTTTAACACTGAACAAGGCGTAAGTTGAGGGTAGGTGTTGAATAAGCGCCGGCTAACTACGTGCCAGCAGCCGCGGTAATACGTAGGGCGCGAGCGTTGTCCGGAATTATTGGGCGTAAAGAGCTCGTAGGCGGTTTGTCGCGTCTGCTGTGAAAGACCGGGGCTTAACTCCGGGGCTGCAGTGGGTACGGGCAGACTAGAGTGCGGTAGGGGTAATTGGAATTCCTGGTGTAGCGGTGGAATGCGCAGATATCAGGAGGAACACCGATGGCGAAGGCAGGTTACTGGGCCGTTACTGACGCTGAGGAGCGAAAGCATGGGGAGCGAACAGGATTAGATACCCTGGTAGTCCATGCCGTAAACGTTGGGCACTAGGTGTGGGGCCTATTTCCATGGGTTCTGTACCGTAGCTAACGCATTAAGTGCCCCGCCTGGGGAGTACGGCCGCAAGGCTAAAACTCAAAGGAATTGACGGGGGCCCGCACAAGCGGCGGAGCATGCGGATTAATTCGATGCAACGCGAAGAACCTTACCAAGGCTTGACATACACTGCGACATGCTAGAGATAGTGTGGCCTTCGGGGTGGTGTACAGGTGGTGCATGGTTGTCGTCAGCTCGTGTCGTGAGATGTTGGGTTAAGTCCCGCAACGAGCGCAACCCTTGTCTTGTGTTGCCAGCACGTTATGGTGGGGACTCACGAGAGACTGCCGGGGTTAACTCGGAGGAAGGTGGGGATGACGTCAAATCATCATGCCCCTTATGTCTTGGGCTTCACGCATGCTACAATGGCTGGTACAGAGGGTTGCGAGCCTGTGAGGGTGAGCGAATCCCTTAAAGCCAGTCTCAGTTCGGATTGGGGTCTGCAACTCGACCCCATGAAGTCGGAGTCGCTAGTAATCGCAGATCAGCAACGCTGCGGTGAATACGTTCCCGGGCCTTGTACACACCGCCCGTCACGTCACGAAAGTTGGTAACACCCGAAGCCCGTGGCCTAACCTTTTGGGGGGAGCGGTCGAAGGTGGGATTGGCGATTGGGACGAAGTCGTAACAAGGTAGCCGTACCGGAAGGTGCGGCTGGATCACCTCCTTTCTAAGGAGCTGCCTTACACCTGGTTTTATTTGTTTGATTGTGGGTGTGCTGATGCCTTTGTTGGTGTTGGTTTGGTGGTTTTTAGTGGAAAATTTTTTTGTTGTGGGAAGTTGGCATGCTGTTGGGGTGTGGGGTAATACTCCGTGCTGCCTGTGGATGATTGATGGCCTGTGTGGTTGTTGGTTGTTTGTGGTGTTGGTGTGGTGGTTGAGAATTGTATAGTGGACGCGAGCATCTTTGGTTTTTTGTAAGTGTTCAAGAGCGTTCGGTGGATGCCTTGGCATACGGAGCCGATGAAGGACGTTGTAGCCTGCGATAAGCCTCGGGGAGTTGGCAAACGAGCTGTGATCCGGGGGTGTCCGAATGGGGGAACCTGGCCAGAGTTGTTTCTGGTTACCAGCATCTGAATGTATAGGGTGTTTGGGGGTAACGCGGGGAAGTGAAACATCTTAGTACCCGCAGGAAAAGATATTCTGTGAGTAGTGGCGAGCGAAAGCGGATGAGGCTAAACCATGCGCGTGTGATAGCCATCGGGTGTTGCGTGTGTGGTGTTGTGGGGCCATGTTTGACCTTGCCGATGTGGGGTCGGGTAGTGATAAATGCTAGCGTGTAGACGAATCAGTTGGGAAGCTGGACCGTAGACGGTGAGAGTCCGGTAGTTGTAATGTGTTAGCCTGCCTTATGTGGTGCCCGAGTAGCACGGGGCCCGTGAAATCCCGTGTGAATCTGCACAGACCACTGTGTAAGCCTAAATACTCCGTGTGACCGATAGTGTAGTAGTACCGTGAGGGAATGGTGAAAAGTACCCCGGGAGGGGAGTGAAATAGTACCTGAAACCGGACGCTTACAATCCGTCAGAGCCTCCTTGGTAGGGGTGATGGCGTGCCTTTTGAAGAATGAGCCTGCGAGTTAGTGGCATGTAGCGAGGTTAACCCGTGTGGGGGAGCCGTAGCGAAAGCGAGTTTTAAAAAGCGGTTTTTAGTTGCATGTTCTAGACCCGAAGCGGGGTGATCTACCCATGGGCAGGTTGAAGCACGTGTAAGAGCGTGTGGAGGACCGAACCCACTTCAGTTGAAAATGGAGGGGATGACCTGTGGGTAGGGGTGAAAGGCCAATCAAACTCCGTGATAGCTGGTTCTCCCCGAAATGCATTTAGGTGCAGCGTCGTGTGTTTCTTATCGGAGGTAGAGCGACTGGATGGCCGATGGCCCTTATCGGGGTACTGACGTCAGCCAAACTCCGAATGCCGGTAAGTTAGAGCACGGCAGTGAGACTGCGGGGGATAAGCTTCGTAGTCGAGAGGGAAACAGCCCAGACCGCCGGTTAAGGCCCCTAAGCGTGTGCTAAGTGGGAAAGGATGTGGAGTTGCTGTGACAACCAGGAGGTTGGCTTAGAAGCAGCCACCCTTGAAAGAGTGCGTAATAGCTCACTGGTCAAGTGATTCTGCGCCGACAATGTAGCGGGGCTTAAGTACACCGCCGAAACCGCGGCAATGAAATTTTTTTTGTTTTGTTGGGTAGGGGAGCGTCGTGCGTGAGGTGAAGCAGCACAGGTGACTGGTTGTGGATTTCGTACGAGTGAGAATGCAGGCATGAGTAGCGAATGACGGGTGAGAATCCCGTCCGCCGAATAACTAAGGGTTCCAGGGCCAGGTTCGTCCGCCCTGGGTTAGTCGGGTCCTAAGGCGAGGCCGACAGGCGTAGTCGATGGGCAACCAGTTGATATTCTGGTACCGGCGAAAGACCGTCCGTGTTGAATCGTGGGATACTAACCATCCGAGCTATGGTTCCTTCCTTCGGGTTGGGGTTGTGGTGAGCGTGGGAACTGATCGCGTAGTAGGCAAGCGTGTTAACAGGGGTGACGCAGAGTGGTAGCTTCGCGTGGCTAATGGCTTGCCACGTTTAACAGCGCAGCCTGTTTCCTAGGTAAATCCGGGAAGCGTGTAGGTGAGGCTGGATGATGACCCATTTTTTGTGGGGAAGTAGAGTGATCCTGTGCTGTCGAGAAAAGCCTCGACGTTAGGTCTTAGCCGCCCGTACCCTAAACCGACACAGGTAGTTGAGTAGAGAATACTAAGGCGAGCGAGTGAATCGTGGTTAAGGAACTCGGCAAAATGCCCCCGTAACTTCGGAAGAAGGGGGGCCCGGACCTTGAAGCCTTTTAACAGGCTAGGGGGAAGGGCCGCAGAAACCAGGGAGAAGCGACTGTTTATCAAAAACACAGGTCCGTGCGAACACGTAAGTGGATGTATACGGACTGACGCCTGCCCGGTGCTGGAAGGTTAAGAGGAACGGTTAAAATACTTTTGTGTTTGAAGCTGTGAATTTAAGCCCCAGTAAACGGCGGTGGTAACTATAACCATCCTAAGGTAGCGAAATTCCTTGTCGGGTAAGTTCCGACCTGCACGAATGGCGTAACGACTTCTCCACTGTCTCAACCGCGAACTCGGTGAAATTGCATTACGAGTAAAGATGCTCGTTACGCGCAGCAGGACGGAAAGACCCCGGGACCTTTACTATAGCTTGGTATTGGTGTTCGGTACGGCTTGTGTAGGATAGGTGGGAGACTTTGAAGCGGCCACGCCAGTGGTTGTGGAGTCATTGTTGAAATACCACTCTGGTCGTGCTGGATGTCTAACCTTGGACCATGATCTGGTTCAGGGACAGTGCCTGGTGGGTAGTTTAACTGGGGCGGTTGCCTCCTAAATGGTAACGGAGGCGCTCAAAGGTTCCCTCAGCCTGGTTGGCAATCAGGTGTTGAGTGTAAGTGTACAAGGGAGCTTGACTGTGAGACCGACAGGTCGAGCAGGTACGAAAGTAGGAACTAGTGATCCGGCGGTGGCTTGTGGAAGCGCCGTCGCTCAACGGATAAAAGGTACCCCGGGGATAACAGGCTGATCCTGCCCAAGAGTTCATATCGACGGCATGGTTTGGCACCTCGATGTCGGCTCGTCGCATCCTGGGGCTGGAGTAGGTCCCAAGGGTTGGGCTGTTCGCCCATTAAAGCGGCACGCGAGCTGGGTTCAGAACGTCGTGAGACAGTTCGGTCCCTATCCGCTGCGCGCGTAGGAAACTTGAAAAGGGCTGTCCCTAGTACGAGAGGACCGGGACGGACGAACCTCTGGTGTGCCAGTTGTACCGCCAGGTGCATGGCTGGTTGGCTACGTTCGGGAAGGATAACCGCTGAAAGCATCTAAGCGGGAAGCCTGCTTTGAGATGAGGTTTCCATAAACATTATTGTTTTGTAGGCCCCCTATAGACCATGGGGTTGATAGGCCAGGCGTGGAAGCATCGTAAGGTGTGGAGCTGACTGGTACTAATGGCCAACCATTTACAAAAAGTTTCCTTATCGTCAGTGTTTTATTATGGAACATGTTGATGGTAATGCTGCTCGCGTCTACTATACGATTCTTGACTCCCACACGTTGTAGTGCGTGTGTGTTATGTCAACCATTTTGACGGTGGTCATAGTGGTAGGGAAACGCCCGGTTACCATTCCGAACCCGGAAGCTAAGCCTACCAACGCCGATGGTACTGCACTCGAGGGGGTGTGGGAGAGTAGGACACCGCCGTCACTTAACGTGATATAAGGGGAGGGTGTTGACGATAAGTCAACACCCTCCCCACACCTATACCCACAAGCGATCCGACATACAGTTTGTAACCCACTGAGGGTTTGGTGTTTGGTGTATTCGGCTTTTTCAGACTCATTTGAGTAGCAAATATGCATAAATATTGCCCAATATCACCTTTGATAACTGTAAGAAGTAGCTACACCCGTGGCACGCTTGTGTAAAATAGATTTAGCAATGTGCATATCGCGCATAGAATGTTTTTATAATTTAACCCGAGGAATATATGTCAGATTATCGTAGTAATAGTGAAAATCAATCCCGCCGTGATGGTGGTTCCTCGGGGTGGCAATCTGCTTCCTCTCGTGGTCCTCGTCGTTGGGATAATGACCGGCGGGATAATCGTCGTGATGACCGCCGTGATGAGCGTGGTCCTCGTCGTTGGGATAATGACCGGCGGGATAATCGTCGTGATGACCGCCGTGATGAGCGTGGTCCTCGTCGTTGGGATAATGACCGGCGGGATAATCGTCGTGATGACCGCCGTGACGATCGTGGTCCTCGTCGTTGGGATAATGATCGCCGTGATGAGCGTGGTCCTCGTCGTTGGGATAATGACCGGCGGGATAATCGTCGTGATGACCGCCGTGATGAGCGTGGTCCTCGTCGTTGGGATAATGATCGCCGTGATGAGCGTGGTCCTCGTCGTTGGGATAATGACCGGCGGGATAATCGTCGTGATGACCGCCGTGATGAGCGTGGTCCTCGTCGTTGGGATAATGATCGCCGTGATGAGCGTGGTCCTCGTAAGTGGGATAATGACCGGCGGGATAATCGTCGTGACGACCGCCGTGACGATCGCCGTTCATCTAATCATGATGGTTCTTGGAATGAAGAACGGCAGTTTAACTATAACGACTCCCGTGATCTATATGATGAAATCCCAGATTCGATCACACCTCAATCACTTGATGAAGATGTTCGACGTCGCCTGCTCAGCTTAAATAAGGAAAATGGTGAGCGTGTGGCCCGCCATCTTGCCTACGCTGGGGAAATGATGGATATCGATCCAGAAGTCGCTTACCAGCACGCTCATGCAGCGTATCAACGTGCAGCCCGTGTTGACGTAGTTCGTGAAGCGCTTGGGTTGACTGCGTACATTACCGAACGGTATGCCGAAGCATTGCGAGAATTGCGTACTTACCGCAGAATGAGCGATGACTATTCGCATATTCCTATTGAAGCTGACTCAGAGCGTGGTCTAGGACGCCCAGAAAAAGCACTACGTTTTATTGAAGGTATCCCGTTGGCACGGCTTGATGCGGAAGCGAAAATTGAACTCGTCATTGTTATTTCTGGTGCACGTTCTGAAGTTGGCGATGCAGAAGGCGGCTTAGCGGTATTAGAAAAAGTACTCGTAGAAAACCTTGAACCACAGCTGGCTGCTCGTGTGCAGTTGACTAAGGCTGACCGGTTGGAAGAATTAGGACATAATGATGAGGCGCAAGAACTCCGTGCACAGTGGCAGAGTGTGTTTGACGGAGATCAAGATTTCTCGATGATGGTAGACCTCGACGACATACTTGATGATATGCCTGAAGAGGATCCCCAAAGTGAAGAGCATAATATCGACGAACATGATGATTTTGCCGATGTTGAAGATCTCGATCCTGAAGAGTTTGGCGAAGAGTTTCAAGACGATGATTTTGACGATGCTGAAGAATTTGACGATGAGTTAGAAGAATTAGAAGAACTCGACGACGACGTTGACATTGACGAGACTGATGAAGATCACGTGGATGACGATGTTGATGAAGAATTTGCTGAGGCATTTGATGAGTTATTTGATGATGAGGAATCAAATGAGTAAGAATCACATTCTTGATAGTTATGATGTGATTTTATCTGATCTAGATGGGGTAGCCTACCGCGGAGCAAGCGTAGCGCTTGGAGCCGTTGAAGGATATCAGGCCGTTAAAGATGCCGGAGTGCAGGTCATATATATGACTAACAATTCTGCACGCGTACCTGACCAGACCGCTGATCAGCTCTCTGCTCTTGGTATACCCACCGCGCCTGGTGACGTCGTCACTAGCGCAATAACTGGCGTCATGCTATTAGCTACGCTTGTTCCAGCTGGTGCTAAAGTTCTTCCTCTTGGCGCGGAAGGTGTTATTGAAGCGTTACGCGAAGGTGGATTTACTATAGTGGCATCCGCCGACGATAATCCTGATGCGGTTTTGCATGGACTTAACCCTGAAGCAACATGGCTTGATCTATCTGAAGCTGCATTGGCTATCAAGGCCGGTGCAGTGTATGTAGCAACAAATATTGATGCTACATTGCCACGCGAGCGTGGCGAGTACCTTGGCAATGGATCGTTAGTAGCCGCCATTTCTCACGCAACAGGGGTAGTGCCTCCGTCATCTGGAAAACCAGAGCCAACAATGTACCGTTTGGCACTTGAAAAATCTGGGGGAAAGTATCCACTTGCAGTTGGAGATCGCCTTAACACCGACATTTTGGGGGCTAATCGTGCCGGTTATGACTCGGCACATGTACTAACCGGGGTTGCACGGATGCGTGACGTGATGTTGGCTAGTGCTGATGAACGACCAACCTATCCAATTTTCGACTTGCGAGATTTAACCGGCCCTTATTATGAGCCACAAGGCGACAATAATGGTGTTCGCGTGGGGGACGCTCATGTTCAGATTGATGATCGTCGCATTTTCCTCAATGGTGAACGTATCGATCAGGAAAGGCCGCGATTACAATTACGTGAATATCAAGCACTGGTTCATGCCGTTTGGCAGAAAGTTGATGCTGGCCATGATATGTCATGGCTTCCTGATTATGAACCGGTATGGCGTTAAATCAGTGACCACATCATGACAAATTCTGATACTTCAGCTACTCATCGTCCAGCACCTAAGCCCCGTATTGCAATTAATCCGGATCAGGTGCTGGACGATCTTGAGCACAAGTCACGCTCGGAACAAATTGCTGATTTAGAAAAAGTTCATCAAGAACTGACCATAATGCTTGGTCGTGCTCAACTATAAAGGATATTCCGTCATGGCAAAGTTAATTCGAGTCGATGCAGAGTTGGTGCGACGAGGTTTGGCGCGTTCCCGTAATGAGGCTGGAGAATTAATACATGCCGGGCGGGTTTTTCTTGACAAAAATGTTGTCACTAAACCTTCACGCCAAATGAACCCAGCACAGGCGCTTCTTGTTAATACCGAGGATCGAGACGATTACGCCTCTCGAGGTGCATATAAGCTCCTTGGAGCTCTTGAATATTTAGGTGAACATCAACCAGGTATTGCTGGTGTGCGGGCACTAGATGCCGGTGCGTCAACTGGTGGATTCACAGATGTTTTGTTGCGTCGTGGGGCAGCAAGTGTTGTAGCCGTAGATGTTGGATATGGACAACTGGCGTGGCGACTGCGCGAGGATCCTAGGGTCGAAGTTCATGAACGGACCAACGTACGTACACTTCGACCCGACGTTGTCGCTCCAGCACCTGACCTCGTCGTCGGTGATCTGTCCTTTATTTCCCTGACTCTTGTCTTGCCTGCGCTTGTTTCTTGTGCATCAAAGACGGCAGATTTTTTACTTATGGTCAAACCACAATTTGAAATTGGTAAAGAGCGGTTAGGTGCTGGTGGGGTAGTACGAAACCCTGAACATCATGTTGAAACAGTAATGACAGTTGCGCAATCGGCCCGTCAACTAGGTCTAGGAATCCAAGCAATCGCACCATCCCCTCTACCAGGTCCTGCTGGAAACGTCGAATATTTTATCCATATGAAAGCAGGGCATGACGATGCTTTGGGTATCGAGTTAGAACATGCTGTACGAAATGCAGTGGCATGCGGACCTGCTGGAATGACAGCGAAGTAACATAATATTGTTACTAAAAGATACAACTAGATGAAGGACGAGGAGGGGCGATGACACGAAAAGTTGGCTTACTATCGCATAATAGAAATCCTGATGTGATCGCCTCAGCGAGGCATATTGCCCAAGCTTTAACAGCATCTGGCATTGACGTATCATGGCTTGATCCGGTGCCTCATAGTTATGATGATACCTGTGGGAAGCGACCTGAATTGCACGAAGTTGGCGATATTGAAATCGTCTTGGTCATAGGTGGCGACGGTACTATTTTGCGCGCTGCTGAGCTTACATACGGTAGCAACATTCCAATTCTAGGGATCAATTACGGGCATATGGGTTTTCTTGCGGAAGCAGATCCAGAGTCCATGACGCATGTTATATCTGCTATTCAGCACGGGGAGTGGACTGTAGATACACGTATGGCAGTGCAGGTAAGCATTGAAATGCCCCATGGTAGTACCACCTGTAGTTGGGCATTAAATGAAGTATCTATTGAAAAAGACCCCATGTCCCGAATGGTGGAAGCAGATATTTCAATCGACGGCGTTCCGTTGTCTTCTTTTAGTTGCGATACTGTTCTTGTTTCTACCCCCACTGGTTCTACGGCGTATTCGTTTTCTGCTGGCGGTCCAGTAGTATGGCCAGATGTTGATGCACTGGTTGTGACACCGGTTGCAGCCCATGCGTTATTTGCTCGTCCGCTCGTTGTGAGCCCAGATTCGCATGTCGCGGTTGATATTAATAGCGAAAACGCGCATGTGTGGTGTGATGGACGACGGCTATTTCCTGCGCCGGCACAAACTCGGGTTACTGTTACCAGAGATAATCACAGAGTCCAGTTGGCCCGCTTGAATGCGATGCCGTTTACCGGGCGTCTTGTTCGTAAATTTAACCTTCCAACCAAAGGATGGCGGAGTAATGGAGACGCTGAATGATTGAAGAACTACAAATTAAAGATTTAGGTGTTATTGAGCAGGCGCACGTTCATTTCGGTCCGGGACTCAATGCGCTGACAGGGGAAACCGGCGCCGGAAAAACTATGGCATTGACTTCGTTGATGATGTTAATGGGAAATAAAATCGACTCCGCAAAAGTGCGGGTTGGGGCACAAGCAGCCGTTGTTGATGGGACATTTGTTGTTGACGGTTCGTCGCCAGCTGTAAATATCGTGCAAAATGCCGGCGGAAATGTCGACTTTGACGGCGATCAAGCTATTATTTATATCAGTCGTCATTTGCCCGCTTCAGGGCGGACAAAAGCCTACGTTGGTGGACATCCTGTGCCACTTGCTGTTCTGAAAGAATTGAGTGAGCATCTGGTAACTGTGCATGGTCAAACCGATCAGCTTCGGCTAAAAGCGCCTAAAGCACAACGAGATGCATTAGACGAATTTGGTGGAAACGATATTGCTGAAGCTATTGGGCAATATCGAAATAGTTGGGATAAGTATCAGGCTTTGCTCGCTGAACGTGAAGATTTCCGTTCGCAAGTAGCGCAGGCCGGCACCGAACGTCTCGCATTAGAAGCACTGATCACGCGTGTTGATGCTATTCAACCACGTGTTGGTGAAGAAGATGAGTTAAAAGCACAAGCAATATTGCTGGAAAATATTGAAGATGTTCGCCACGCCATGACCGAAAGTGTAAATGCGTTAGATTCGGAAGACAACGGCGCACTCTACCAACTTGATCAGGCGGTTAACTATCTGGAAAAAATTGCAAATAGTGATCCCGAAATTGCTGATATGGTTGTCACATTACGTGAATTGAATTCTCGTGCATCAGATATTTCAAATGAATTAGGAAGACGGCTTTCTCTTCTCGATGCTGATCCAGAGAAGTTGAATGCGATTCACGAGCGCCGTGCACAATTAAAAACATTACAACAAGATCTTGGTATGGGGTTAGCTGAGATTATTGACCGACGAGCTCATGCTGATGAGCGGCTAGCGGAAATCGCTAACCCACAGCAGGTTTTAGAAGATATTACTTTAGCGGTTGAACAGGAATATGAGCGGCTTACATCGTATGGTGAACAATTACACCGGCTTCGAGTAAAGTATGGGCAAAAATTAGGTAAGCAAGTCAGTGTAGAGCTAGCAAAACTCGCCATGAAAGATGCCACATTTTCAGTGTCGGTGACGTTAGCCAAAGAGCCAGGAATGCACGGCATGGACCAAGTTGAGTTCCAGCTTGCACCGCATCGGGGAAGTCCTCTTTTCCCTCTTGGGCAAACTGCATCGGGTGGTGAAATGTCACGTGTGATGCTGGCGCTTGAAGTCGTTTTGGCACAGGATATTGCAGTTCGTGGACACACTTTTATTTTCGACGAAGTTGACGCAGGAATTGGCGGAAAGACGGCACTTTCTATAGGTGAGCGGCTGGCAATATTAGGGCGTAAATGTCAAGTTATTGCGGTGACTCATTTGGCTCAAGTAGCTGCTTACGCCACCCGGCATATCACGGTTCAAAAGAGCTCATCTCAGTCAGGTGGAATCACAGATGTCAGTGTTTTAGATCAGGCTCAACGTACTGGTGAACTGGCTCGGATGCTATCGGGACACGAAGAATCAGAAGCGGCACTCGCCCACGCCGCTGAGTTACTTCGCTCCGTTCATATGTCATGATAAACGTATGTTATTCAAACGGCGTAAGAATGCGGTGACGGCTACCCTTGGAAATTATGAGGGGTCTGTTAAGGTCGATTCGCGGACGAAGAATTTAACAAAACGTCTAACACCCGGTGATATTGCGATCATCGATCATGAAGATCTAGATCGTGTATCAGCTGAGGCTCTTGTTGAGTGTAAACCTATTGTGGTGCTCAACGCGGCGAAATCGACGTCTGGACGATATCCAAACTTGGGGCCTATTATTCTCAATGAAGCAGGTATTCCGCTTATTGATGACCTTGGATCTGCAGTCATGGACATTCGCGAAGGAGCAATTGTCAAAGTTGACGCTGATGGGGTCGTGACACTAAACGGCGAGGTTATTGCTGAAGGGCGGGTTCAAACCGCACAAACGATCCAGGATGCGCGGGAAGCTGCACGTGCTGGTATGTCTACCCAGCTTAAAGCTTTTGCAACAAATACGATGGAGTATGTTGAACGCGAACAGGATCTCATCCTCGATGGAATTGGGATGCCTGAGGTTCATACGTCTTTTGCCGGACGCCATGCACTTATTGTTGTTCGTGGATATCGGTATAAGGAAGATCTCGTTGCCTTACGGACGTATATTCGTGAGTATCGGCCGGTGCTTGTAGGCGTTGACGGTGGCGCGGATGCTCTCATCGAAGCTGGTTATAAGCCTGATATGATCGTGGGCGATATGGATTCAGTTTCTGATGAAGCATTAAAGTCAGGAGCTGAAGTTGTTGTTCATGCTTATCGTGATGGACGTGCTCCTGGCCGTAAGCGCGTTGAAGATCTTGGTATCGAACACATTATATTCCCGGCAACTGGAACCTCTGAAGATATTGCGATGCTTTTAGCTGATGCTAAAGGGGCGAATTTGATTGTCGCGCTTGGCACACACTCGACGTTGATAGAATATCTCGATAAAGGACGACGAGGGATGGCATCAACATTTCTTACGCGGCTTCAGGTTGGTTCGAAACTTATCGATGCAAAAGGCGTTAGCCAGCTGTACCGTTCGCGTATTTCTAACTGGCAGGTCGCATTTTTGCTGATTACTGGTTTACTTGTTATTGGTGCTTCATTAGCGGTAACGGACGCTGGGCAAATCCTCTTTGGTTTGTTCAAAGTCTGGTTCTCTGATGCAGTATTTTGGTTTAAGAGTCTTTTTTAGGTGGAATCATGGTTGACTTTCGTTATCACCTCGTCTCGCTCGGTGCAGTTTTTATTGCTCTTGCGGTAGGTATTATTTTGGGTGCTGGCCCGTTACAAAATTCCATTGGCAATGTCTTGAATTCGCAAGTCCAGGCCTTGTCCGAATCGAATGAGAAGCTTAAAGAAGAATCGAACGGTTTTAAGAGCACGATTGCTCAGTATGAAAATGCGTGGGAGGATCTTGCTCCGTCGTTAGTTACCGATACGTTAGCTGATAGGTCAGTTGCAATTATCGCGCTACCAGGGGTGACGACCGAAGAAATAAGCGCGGTTACTCAGCGGTTGGCTGATGCAGGTGCTTCAATCAATATGCAAATAACGTTAAACGGTGTGTGGACAGCAGCTGATCAAACAGCATATCGCACGACTTTTGCCTCGCAACTGGCAACTTACATTGATAGTGCAGATGCCAGCGCTGATCCGAATACTCTGATGGCTGATGCGCTTCGTCAATTAGCTGTGAATGGTGAAACATATGGGCAAAATGCTACATTGCGTGATATTTTCACAGGTTCAGACCATCCAATGATGACGATTGCAGCATCAAGTGAAGCCGCTGCACAAGCGGTTGTCTTTATCGCACCAAATACCGATCAGGAAACGATTGATAAGCGTTCCTTGGAGAATTCTGAAGTGCAGGCACAAGCCACTTACGATGCTCAAACATATGCTGAGCTTGCTGCCTGGTTTAGTGAAGCTATCCCGACGGTTGTTGCCGGTGCCGCAGATTCGCCAGCTGATGTTGCTCGAGTTGTGCGTGATGCAAACACGGCTTCTACTGTTGATAATCTGTCTGACTCTTTGAGCATCGGCAGTGTTAACGTCGTTATGGCTGTTGCTTCAGAACTTAATGATTCGCTTGTTCATCTGGGGTTCAATGAAGGTGCGAAAGCGGCGCTTTCGCAACGCGTAGAGTCGGTTCTCCCCGCGCAGAGCGCACCAGCAGATTCTTCCCAAGATGCTGTTAGTGCAGAAAGCAAGCCTGCTTCATGAAGCGTTCCCTTTTAGCTTGTTTAGCTTCCGCTACACTCGCTCGTGGGGTGGGAGAGGCTGCTAAGAGAGTGTCATTACCCAACTGGCAGCGAACGTCTTTTAACAGCAAAGCTGTATCACTAACTGGTGGCGCTCAAGTGGCACTAGGGATACTTGCCGGAACTTTTGCGATACCTGACAGACGTTTACGTTCAGCGAGTTTGATTGCCGTTGGCACCGGCGCGGGTGCTGGGTACATTGATGATCACCTTGAATCGCGGTTCAAGGCACAAGGCAAAGGATTTCACGGTCATCTTGGGGCATTAAAGTCCGGAAAGATAACGTCGGGAGTGGCGAAGATTGTCATTATCGGCTCTGGTGCAACTCTTGCGAGTGTGGTACTTAATTACCCGCGTTCTTTGCGTGATCTTTTTTCTACGAGCGTTGATGCCGCACTTATCGCCGGAACTGCTAATTTAGTTAATCTTCTTGATCTACGTCCGGGGCGAGCTTTGAAAGTTGCTCTTGTCAGTGCTGGTTTATCTGGCACTATCGCCAAGTCATCGCACGTTGTGCCAGCATCTGTTGTCGGCAGTTCACTTGCATCTTTACCGGCAGATTTACGTGGTGAAACGATGCTTGGTGACTTAGGAGCAAATGCACTTGGTGGGCAACTAGGAGTGATGTTTGCGCGCGCTATGCCGATCTACGGACGTTGTCTGGCACTGGCTGGCATTATTGGCTTAACTGGGATATCTGAGAAAGTATCGTTTTCACATGTGATCGATAATAACTCGGTACTTCATTTCCTTGATCAGCTTGGTCGCTCTTAAGGTCTGGGTATGAAAAAAGCATCGTCAGTCGTAGGTGCTGCGGGGATCATCGCGTTACTTACCTTGTGTTCGCGATTTATGGGGCTTGTACGGAAACTTGCTCAATCGTGGGCTATGTCTGACGGCGCTGTGGCTGGGACATACGATACTGCTAATACAGTTCCAAATGTGCTCTTTGAGGTAGCTGCTGGTGGTGCATTGGCCGGTGCTGTTATCCCTATTGTTTCTCGGTTCATTGCCCGTAAGCTACAAACCGAGGAATCTCAAACAGTTTCTGCACTTATAACATGGATTTTAACAGTGTCTATTCCGCTCGCCTTCCTTGTTATTGTTTGTGCTCAACCGATTATCGGTTTTCTTGTCGGAGATGCGCCAGAAGCTCAGATTGCTTTGGGGACGAGCCTATTGCGGATGTTTGCTTTGCAGATACCGCTTTATGGTTTGTCTGTAGTTTTTTCAGGTGTTCTTCAAGCTCACAAGCTTTTTGTTTTGCCTGCGTTAGCTCCATTGTTATCGTCAATTATCGTTATTGGTGTTTTTGTTTGGTATGCCTTAGCTGTTGGTCCTAACATCGCACCAGTTGAGGTTACGTCTGGTGCTGTAGCTTTGCTCGGATGGGGGACGACGGCGGGCGTCGTGATTTTTTCTCTTGTGCAACTTCCGGCAGTCATCAAACTCGTCAATATTCGACTAACGTGGCGTTTTAGGCCTGGTTTGGGACGTGAGACTGTTCGGTTAGGTGGAGCCGGGTTAGCGGCCTTATTTGCTCAGCAATTTGCACTCATATGTGTTATGTATTCAACTAATGCGCTTTCTGATGCGGGAACTTTTGCGGCTTTTAACTATGCCTATGCGATTTTTATGGTTCCTTATGCGGTATTGGCTGTCCCTATTGCTACCGCAGTTTTTCCGCGTATTTCAGAGGCCTGTGAACTTGGTGATACTCAAAAAGTACAAAATCTTGTTTGTCGGTCAACCTATCTCGTTTTTGTTATGGGAACAGTTGCGGCAGTTCTTATAGCTACGTTATCTGTTCCAGCTAAAACGGTAGTCGAATTGGGTAATCCAATAATTGGTTTGGATATTGCTTTACAATCTATGGCTTTGGGGGCCATTGGTTTTTCGATTTTGTATCACGGTGCTCGGGTGCTTTATGCTCTTGGCAGACCTCAGCTTGTTGTTCTCAGTAATTCCATTGCATGGTTCACAGTGGTTCTCTTTTTATTAGCCGGCTATGCTATAGGTATTCATGGACGTGAAATGACACTTTTATGGGTGGGTATTGCGCTGTCAATGGGAATGACTACTGGAGTAGTTGCTATTGTTGTTGCGTTACGACGAGCGAGTGGCGCTAGGCGTGTTCTTGGTGATAGGAGATCACTGACACTTGCTCTAGGTGTTGTTGGAGTGGCGGGTACGGTGGCCTGGTTTGTTGTCCCGGCTGTCCAAAAGACATGTGGTAACGGTATCGGTGGTGCTTTTATTGCTGCTTGTGTTGGCGCAGTGATCGTTCTCGGGCCGGTCTTGGCTCTTTTAGGGAAAGATATTAAAAAGAAAGTGTTGTCGTGAAAAAATATCTCACTGTAGCTGGAGAAATACCGTTAAAGGATATGACTGTGGCCGACCACGTCGATCTTCTTTCACGAAAAAAGGAATTTTCCGGTCCGATTTTTGATATTTACAATGACTGTATTAGGTTTCAATCTGGCGATGTGGCAAAGCGTCAATATATGATTCATGATGACGCGGTGGGCATTATCGCTCTGCGTCCTTCAGAAGATTCTTGGCAAGTGTTGTTAATTCATCAATATCGGCACGCACCGCGGCAGTTAATGTGGGAAATTCCTGCTGGTCTATGTGATGTTCCTGGCGAGGCTTTAGTAAATACTGCAGCGCGAGAACTCGCTGAAGAAGCTGGCTATGGTGCTCGTCAGTGGGAACAATTGGCGCGTTTCCATGCATCGGCAGGCGTGAGCGATGAAATGGTCACTATTTTTCTTGCTCGTGATGTTTTCCAGCTTGAAAAGATTGATTTTGAAAGGGAAGACGAAGAGCGGGAAATTTCTGTTCACTGGATTGACATAACCGAAATACGTGATGCTATTTTCCGCGGTGACTTAACCAGCCCAGCACTTGTTGTTGGAATATTAGCAGCATGTGAGAAACTCGTATTCCGGGCATAGAGTTAACACATTCTTTTTTGTGACACTTAGTTGTTCGAGTGTGGCGAAAATTTGTCGGGTCGACTTGCAAAAGTTGAATATTGCAACAAAGATGTTGTGTAAAGGATGCGATAGGTTTCAGGAGGTGGACATGGCGAATATGGTAGATGTTGGAACCCGGGAACAGATCTTGCGGCTAATCGTTGAACGAGGTCCTATCACTGCTGGCGAGCTAGCAAAAATTCTCGTATTAACTCCGGCGGCTGTTCGCCGGCACATCTCTTCGCTCGTTGATGATGATTTAATTGGCGCTTACGAAGGCACTAATCAAGGACCACCACGGCGAGGTCGGCCTTCGCGTCGTTATGTTGCAACAGCTGCTGGACAAGAACTTCTAGGACAAGGTTATGCAGATCTTGCAAACCAAGCATTAGCATTTTTGCGTTCAGAGCTTGGGGATGAAGGCGTTGAAGAGTTCGTGCGGGCACGAACTCAAAAGCTGGAAACTCGATACCAGTCGATTCTGGAAAATTCTGGGAAGTCGACGGCAGAAAAGACAGCGACCCTTGCAGAAGCTCTTTCGAAAGATGGCTTTGTCGCTACTCTTCGCCGGGGTGGACCGCATGCATTAGCTATTCAGTTATGTCAAGGTCACTGTCCTATTCAGGAAGTGGCTAAAGACTTTCCAGAAATGTGTGAGGCTGAAACTGAAGCATTCGCGCGACTCTTAGGAGTGCCGATTCAGCGCTTATCAACATTGGCAAATGGTGGTCACGTGTGTACCACTAATATTCTTTTAGGAATTCCGCAAAACTTGCGTAATCGTGCTGATTCGCAAAGCACAACGCCAGACACACTTGGCGATCGGGAAGGAAATAAATGACCCAAACCGGGACGGGTTCAACTCGACAGTTGTCCCAAGAAGAAACTATTGAAGCGATCGGTGGTAAATACCAGTATGGTTGGCGAGATACTGACAATGCTGGTGCTACCGCAAAACGAGGTCTCGATGAGAGCGTCGTTCGCGATATTTCCGAGCGCAAAGGAGAGCCGGATTGGATGCTGAAAAAGCGTCTAAAGGCTTTGACGTTGTTCCAGAAGCGCCCTATGCCCACATGGGGTGCGGATTTGGCCGATATCGACTTCGATTCGATTAAATATTATGTGAAGTCAACTGAAGGGCAGGCTAATTCGTGGGAAGATTTGCCTGAAGAAATAAAGAATACCTACGATCGTCTTGGTATTCCTGAAGCAGAAAAGGCACGTCTTGTTGCTGGAGTAGCTGCGCAATATGAATCCGAAGTCGTCTATCACAAAATTCGTGAAGATCTAGAAGAACAAGGGGTTATTTTCCTTGATACGGACTCTGGACTTCGCGAACACCCAGAGATCTTCCAAGAGTATTTTGGAACAGCAATCCCGCTTGGTGACAATAAGTTTGCTTCCTTAAACTCGGCAGTATGGTCTGGTGGTTCCTTTATTTACGTGCCCAAAGGCGTTCATGTTGAAATTCCGTTGCAAGCATACTTCCGTATTAACACCGAGAATATGGGACAGTTTGAACGAACGCTAATTATTGCTGATGAAGGTTCATATATTCATTACGTTGAAGGCTGTACTGCGCCGATTTATAAGAGCGATTCGTTGCATTCGGCCGTCGTCGAAATTTTCGTAAAGAAAAATGCTCGAGTTCGATATACAACGATTCAAAATTGGTCTAATAACGTCTATAACCTCGTCACGAAACGCGCCATGGTTGAAGCCGGAGGCACGATGGAATGGATTGATGGAAACATCGGTTCTAAAGTGACGATGAAATATCCAGCAGTGTATCTTATGGGGGAACACGCACGTGGCGAAACTTTGTCCATTGCCTTTGCCGGTGAAGGACAATACCAAGATACTGGTTCAAAGATGGTTCACATGGCGCCTAATACGTCGTCTTCAATTGTCTCAAAGTCAGTTGCCCGCGGTGGCGGTCGGTCAGCATATCGTGGATTAGTGCAAATTGATCCTGAAGCAAAACATTCAAAATCGAACGTATTATGTGATGCCTTGTTAGTTGATTCAATTTCGCGTTCTGATACATACCCTTACGTTGATGTTCGAGTTGACGACGTCGAAATGGGACACGAAGCGACCGTATCGAAAGTTTCGGAGGACCAACTCTTCTACCTGATGTCACGTGGGATTGAAGAAACAGAAGCGATGGCTATGATTGTGCGCGGATTCGTTGAACCTATTGCGCGTGAGCTACCGATGGAATACGCTCTTGAACTTAACCGGCTCATTGAGCTTCAAATGGAAGGATCCGTTGGCTGATGGCACCTGTTATGAATTCCCGCGCAGATCGTGCCCTGTCTTTTACCACTGACACGTTCCCAATCCCTACTGGGAGAGAAGAAGACTGGCGTTTTACACCACTTGAACGTCTGGAAGGTTTCTTTGACGGAGCTAACGGACAAGAACCTGAGGTGAGGGTATCTGGTGATGCTCGCTATGAAATAGTACCTCGAGAAGATTCGCGGCTCGGACAAGTATTTCCTCCCGAAGATCGAGTCTCCGTGATCGAATGGAATGCTTTTAAGCGCGCACATGCTCTTACCATTCCGGCTGATACGCAACTTGAAAACGAGGTTATCGTTGAAATAGTGGCAACTGGTTCGTCACAGGTTTCACCGCTTCACATTTACTGCGAAGCCGAAGCTCATTCTGAATCCACTGTTGTTCTCACTCACTATGGACAAGGCCAAGTTAACGAGGCAGTCGAAATTGTTGTGGGCGAGGGCGCTCATATGACATTAGTGAGTGTGCAAGAGTGGGATGAAAGGGCTGTTCACACATCCTCTCATCGAATCAAACTTGGTAAAGATGCAACGTTGAAACATATAGTTGTTTCACTCAGTGGTAGCCTTATTCGAATCACGTCCTCGGTAGAATATACGGCCCCTGGCGCAGATGTTAATATGCTGGGTGCATATTTTGTTGATGCTGGCCAGCATATCGAAAACCGGCTTTTGATTGACCATAGTGTTCCAAAAGCTACGTCGAATGTAACGTATAAAGGTGCTTTGCAAGGCCAAGATGCACATGCGGTATGGGTTGGTGATGTTCTTATTCGAGCACAAGCAGAAGGGACCAACACCTACGAACTAAACCGGAATTTAGTCTTAACTGAAGGTGCCCGCGCGGATTCTGTTCCTAATCTTGAGATAGAGACTGGCGAGATTGACGGAGCTGGACATGCCTCAGCAACCGGCCGGTTCGATGACGAGCAGTTGTTCTATCTGATGTCACGCGGTATTCCACAAGATGAAGCACGCCGGCTCGTCGTTCGTGGCTTCTTTGCCGAACTTATTCATCAAATCGGGGTTGAAACGGTAGAAAATAAGCTGATGGCAGCTATCGAAGAAGAACTCGACCTGACTATGGGAGGTACGTTGAATGCCCGAGCATAGGGTATGTACTATCGCAGATGTTGCACCTGGAACTGTCCAAGGATTCGAGGTTATCACCGAGAATTCAACACCACTGCCAGTGGCTGTTATTCATTCGCAACAGGGGAACTGGTTCGCTGTTCATAATCAGTGCACTCATGGCAGAGTGAAACTATCTGACGGTTGGGTTGAAGATGAGTCGATTGAATGTTCCCAGCATGGTGCTGCATTTGATCTAGCAACTGGTGAAGTTATGACTCTGCCAGCTTCCCAGCCCGTGACAATCTATCCAGTACGAGTAGACGGCGAGAACGTCTATATCACTGTTAATTCATAAAGTTATACGTTTAAGAGAAGAGAAAATACGTGTCTACCCTCGAAATTAAAAATTTGCATGTTTCCGTAGAAACTGCTGAAGGACCAAAACAGATTTTGCGTGGAGTTAATCTGACAATTAACTCCGGTGAAATTCATGCCATCATGGGGCCAAACGGATCTGGAAAATCTACACTGTCATATGCTATTGTCGGGCATCCAAAGTATGAGATTACTGAGGGTGAAATTTTGCTCGATGGTCAAGATATTACAGAGATGACTGCAGATGAGCGTGCTCGTGCCGGAGTTTTCTTAGCTATGCAATATCCAGTTGAAGTTAACGGCGTGACAGTAACTAATTTTTTGCGGTCAGCTAAAACTGCTGTGGACGGCGAAGCGCCAAAACTTCGCGAATGGGTGAAAACCATGAAACAAGCAATGAAGGATCTGAAGATCGATGAGGATTTTTCCTCGCGTGATGTCAACGTAGGATTCTCCGGAGGCGAGAAAAAGCGGATAGAAATTCTTCAGTTGGAGATGCTTAAACCGAAGTTTGCCGTACTTGATGAAACCGATTCAGGTCTCGACGTGGACGCACTTCGCCTCGTTTCGGAGGGCGTGAACCGTGTCCATGAAATAACGCATAACGGCGTTCTACTCATCACTCATTACACTCGCATTTTGAAGTATATTAAGCCTGATTTTGTTCATGTTTTCGTTGATGGACGAGTAGCGGAATCTGCCGGTCCAGAGCTTGCAGACATTCTGGAAACTAACGGTTACGAGAAATACGAAGGTTAATTTGTGAACACCGCGCTTGCCCCTCGGGAAGATTTCCCCATTTTGAACCGTAAAATTCATGGTGGGGTAGAGCTTGTGTATCTTGATTCTGCCGCAACATCGCAACGACCAACATCTGTTATTGAAGCTATGGCCGATCATGACCGCATGCATAATGGTGCGGTTAACCGCGGTTCACATGTTTTGGCAGGTGAATCAACTGTGGTTGTGGAAGACGCGCGTACAGCCGTTGCCGCATTTGTGGGCGCTTTTCCAGATGAGATCTCTTGGACAAAGAATTCAACAGAAGCCCTCAATGCTATTGCTTACACGTTTTTGAATGCAACCTTGGACTGGCGTATAACAGGTAAAGATACACCACTGGTTTTATACCCAGGCGATAATATTGTTGTTACACGTGCAGAACATCATGCAAATCTTGTTCCTTGGCAAGAATTAGCACGCAGAATTGGTGTTGAATTACGCTGGCTGGATCTAGATGAAGAAGGCCAGATTGATATCGAAACTATCAACGTAATTGATACACGTACGCGTATTGTTGGCGTGACGCATGTATCTAATGTCACCGGTGCTATTTCGCCACTAGATGTTATTATTCCGAAAGCTCGGCAACACGGAGCATATGTGGTGCTCGATGCGTGTCAATCTGTGCCACATCTTCCGGTTGATTTTCATGCCTTAGATGTAGACTTTGCCGCCTTCTCGGGGCATAAGATGCTTGGACCAACAGGTATCGGAGCGTTGTATATAAGACGTGATCTGGGGTCAATCATGCCGCCTTTTTTGACTGGTGGCTCGATGGTTGAGGTTGTGACAATGGAACAGACTTCCTTTGCTCCACCGCCAGCACGTTTTGAAGCAGGAACTCAACCAGTGACTCAAATTGTTGGTCTTGCTGCGGGAGTCAATTATCTGCAACAACTGGGAATGGAAAACGTTGTTAAACATGAGCGTCTGCTTACTGACTACGCATTGACTGCGATGCAAGATATTTCAGGCATTCGTATTCTTGGGCCGCGTACGTCTGGTCGCCGAGTAGGCGTTATTGCGTTCGCTGTTGATGGTGTTCATCCACACGATGTTGGCCAGCTTCTTGATGCTCAAGGAGTTGCTATTAGGGTTGGGCACCATTGTGCGCAGCCTATCCATCAACACTTCGGTGTTTTTGCTTCCTCTCGGATCTCATTTGGACCGTATAATACCGTACATGATGTTGATATTTTCCTCGATCAACTTGCTCGTGTGCGGTCATATTTCGGGGTGGAAGGATAAATATGAACGATCTTGACCAGATGTATCAGCAAATCATCCTAGATGCTGCTAAAGAGCGTCATGGAGAAGGACAGCTCGTTGATGCTGACGGGGAATCATTCCAGGTCAATACTACGTGTGGTGACCAAGCTACAATGCGGGTGATGCTATCTCAAGATGGGAAACGGTTAGAAAAGGCAGCTTGGGAAGGCGAAGGTTGTTCAATTTCGCAGGCATCATTATCAATTATGCACGATCTTGTTGAAGGTAAAAGCTTAGCTGAAGTTGAAGAACTATACGAAGCATTTCGGCATATGATGGATAACCGTGGTGCAGATATCGATGACGATCTTGCCGATCTTCTTGATGATGCATCTGCATTCCAAGGGGTTTCTAAATTCCCAATGCGGATCAAATGCGCATTACTTGGATGGATGGCGCTTCGTGATGCAACAGACCAAGCACAGACTATTAAACATCAGTAGACGCAACTCTAGACTCAACTAGCTTTGCATATAAGGAGAAGACACATATGACTGATTCGTCCGTCACCGTTGCGGAGCTTGAAGAGGCTCTTCGCGATGTCATTGACCCGGAATTGGGTATTAATATCGTTGATTTAGGGTTGCTTTATGGCCTGACGATCGACGGCGATTCGGCCGTTGCCGATATGACGCTGACATCTGCTGCCTGTCCGTTAACCGACGTTATCGAAGAGCAGGCTGCTATGGCGGTGTCTAATTTAGTGAATGATTTTCGTATTAACTGGGTATGGTTACCGCCGTGGGGTCCAGACCGTATTACCGAAGATGGCCGAGATCAGCTTCGCGCATTAGGTTTTAATGTCTGATAAAGGCGGTGTAACGGGTGAAAAGTCTAGGCTTTTCACCCGTTACATTTAGGTGTGTGTCCAGCTACACCATCATGAGATGTAGGAGCACATAGTACGGCAGGTAAGCTATACGTGTGATTCATACGCAAGATCTTTCCATGAATATAGGCACTCGTTCTCTTATCTCACAGGCGACTTTACATGTTAATAAAGGCTGTGCAGTTGGTCTTGTTGGGCGGAATGGTGCAGGTAAAACAACGCTTTTAAGACTGCTAGCTGGTCAAGGTACTACCTCTGAAGTTGTTGAACATAGCGGAATAATTTCGCGCAAAGGTTCAATTGGTTACCTTGCACAAGATCCACGGGTGGGCGATCCAACCGAAATTGCTCGTGACCGGATTCTATCGGTTCGTGGTATTGAGCAAACGTTGCATTCGATACAGCGCGCGGAACACGATATGGCAACCTTAACTGGGGCGCGTCAGCAAAAAGCTATGGAAAAATATGTGCGCCTAGATATGCAGTTCACCGCCGCAGGTGGCTATGCTGCGAAAGCGGAGGCAGCTCAAATAGCTGCTTCGTTAGGTTTGCCAGAGCGTGTTCTAGATCAGGAGCTTCAGACATTATCGGGTGGACAACGTCGTCGTGTTGAACTTGCGCGTGTGTTATTTTCTGACGCGGAAACTCTCCTATTGGACGAACCAACAAACCACTTGGATCACGATTCAATACTGTGGCTCAGAGATTGGTTGAAAAATTATTTGGGTGGTTTTGTTGTCATTTCGCACTCGGTTGAACTCTTGCGTGAAACAGTCAATCAGATTTGGTATTTAGACGCTAATCGTTCAGTTATCGATATTTATTCAATGGGGTGGGATGCCTATCTCAAACAGCGAGAACAGGATGAGGCACGCCGCCGTCGAGAACGTGCAAATGCAGAAAAGAAAGCCGCTACGCTTACTGCTCAAGCTAATAAGATGCGCGCAAAAGCTACCAAGGCAGTTGCTGCACAAAATATGCTCAAACGTGCTGAAAAACTCATGAGTGAGGTAGAAGAAGAGCGGGCCGCCGATAAAGTTGCCCACCTGCGTTTCCCTGATCCAGCGCCGTCTGGAAAAACGCCATTGACGGGGCGCGGGCTGACCAAGTCGTATGGTTCCTTAGAAATTTTTGCGGGTCTAGATTTAGCTATCGACCGCGGATCACGCGTTGTCGTTTTGGGCTATAACGGTGCCGGAAAAACAACACTGTTACGGATTCTTGCGGGTGTGGAACAACCAGATACGGGTGAAGTTATTGCCGGGCATGGATTGAAGCTTGGCTATTATGCCCAGGAACATGAAACTATTGACCCGCAAAAGACGGTTGTTGAGAATTTGCGTTATGTTGCTCCGGAGCTTGATGACACTGGCGTCCGATCAGTCCTAGGATCGTTCCTTTTTTCCGGTGAAGACGCAGATAAATCGGCTGCAGTTTTGTCTGGTGGCGAAAAAACTCGTTTAGCATTAGCGATGCTAGTTGTCTCGGCAGCGAATGTGCTGTTACTAGATGAGCCAACGAATAATTTAGATCCGGCTTCGAGGGAAGAAATTTTACGCGCGTTACGCCAGTATGAGGGGGCAGTTATTCTGGTTACTCACGACGAAGGTGCGGTTGAAGCGCTCGATCCAGAGCGAGTGTTGTTGTTACCTGATGGTGATGAAGACTTGTGGTCCGATGACTATTTAGAATTGATTACGCTGGCATGAAGAAGACACTTATTATTATGCGCCATGCTCAAGCCGGTTATGGACGAAGCGATCGATTGCGCGAGCTAACTGACTACGGCCGCCAGCAAGCGTTATCGATGGGCAGCCAGTTGTCACAGCTAATTGCTTGTGCTGATTTAGCCTATGTTTCGGGTGCGGTGCGTACACGTCAAACTCTTGAAGGGCTGAAATCTGGGGGACTTGCGGTGTCGGAAGTAGATTATCGAGATAGCTTTTATGAGGGCTATTATCAAGACATACTTGATGCTTTATACAGCACACATGATCAGAGATCGACTGTATTAGTGATCGGTCATGAACCCTCGGTTAGCGGCCTTGTTAGCTATCTAGGCGAGCCAAGCGACGAGACCGTACGCTCACTTATGCGTGGATTTTCTCCTGCGTGCGCTGGTGCTATGACGTTTTCTGGTCAGTGGCACAAAATTGATGAGGACATTGCTGGAATGTGGCAACGTATTCTTCCGTAGTTGCACGTCAGGTGAAAGGAAGTGGCGGTGGTTCCACATATGAGATGTGAAACTACCGCCACGGTCCTTGAAGTTTGCTATCCGCGGGTTATATGGACGCCCTTCGGGACGACGACGATACCGCCTTCGGAAATCCAACATCCGCGAGCTTGATCGTGTTCGTGATCAATACCGATTTGGGCACCTTCGTCAATACGTACGTATTTATCGACGATCGCATTAACAACAGTAGCATTACGGCCTACATTGACACCGTCAAAAAGGACAGAGTTGCGTACTGATGACCATGAATTAACGCGCACGTGTGGCGAGAGCACTGAAGCGATTACTTCACCGCCCGAGATAATGACTCCGGGAGAAATAATAGAATCTAGTGCATGTCCGAGGCGCTCGTGGTGGCCGTAGACGAATTTTGCTGGTGGTAGGCCGGTATATCCGGTGTACAGCGGCCAGTCCGTATTATATAAGTTAAAAATAGGATTAATCGCGATAAGGTCTTGATTGGCTTCATGGAACATATCGATGGTGCCGACGTCGCGCCAATAGTTACGATCTCGATCAGTGGAACCAGGAATATCGTTGAAGGTGAAATCGTAAACGCCACAATCGCCCTTGGCGACGAACATGGGGACGATATCCCCACCCATGTCATGCTTAGAGTTTTCGTTATCAGCATCGGCGTGGAGCGCATGCACAAGTGCATCGGCGCTGAATACGTAATTACCCATGGATGCGAGGAATTCTTGCGGTGAATCCGGTAATCCGTCAACATGTTCCGGCTTTTCTAAGAACTGGCGAACTTTTGTTGAATCTTGCGGATCAGTGTCAATCACGCCAAAAGATGAGGACAATTCGATCGGTTGGCGCAAACCAGCAATTGTCAGGCCGCGACCTGATTCAATATGCTGATCGACCATCTGAGAGAAGTCCATCCGATAGATGTTATCTGCCCCGGTAATAACAACATAATCTGGGCGTTCGTCATCAAGAATATTAAGTGACTGGAAGACTGCGTCAGCAGATCCAGAAAACCAACTCTTACCCACACGTTGCTGCGCTGGAACAGGGGCAATGTAATTGTCTAACAAAGTAGACATTCGCCATGTTTGGGAAATGTGGCGGTCAAGAGAGTGTGATTTGTACTGAGTAAGTACCACGACTTTCAAGTAACCAGAATTAACAAGATTCGAGAGGGAAAAATCGATAAGACGATAAATACCACCGAATGGGACTGCTGGCTTTGCACGATCTTGTGTTAGCGGCATCAGGCGTTTTCCTTCGCCTCCGGCCAGAACTATTGCAAGAACGCGGGCTTTTGATCTTTTTGCTCCATACATGTATTCAACTTTAGCTAAGAGTTTTGACCTCCGGGGTGTATTTATAGGATTTTCGGAACAATTAGCAAAACCTGCAAAAAGTTTCCATAATCCTGCAAAGTTTTACCAAGATCGGATAAAAATATGTCTTCACTTTATCTGTTTTCAGGATAAGGTTAAGTGAAAAGTTTTTGGAGCGAAAGGGAGTGCTATGCGCGTCGATCTGCTAACCCGTGAATACCCACCATATATCTACGGTGGGGCAGGAGTCCATGTTGCTGAACTGTCTAAAGTTTTAGCTGCACACGCACAGGTTCACGTGCATGCCTTTGATGGCCCGCGCCAGTCCACTAGCGAAGGGGGGATCGACGTAACTGGATACGATTATTTACCTGATTTATCGGACGCAAATAGTGCCTTGCGTACCTTCGGTGTTGATTTAGCGATTGCCAATAATGTTGGTGGGACAGATATTGTTCATTCGCACACCTGGTATGCAAATATGGCCGGTCATTGGGCCGCCTTGCTACATGAGGTCCCTCATGTCATTTCTGCGCATTCGCTTGAGCCTTTGCGCCCGTGGAAACGCGAACAACTTGGTGGCGGTTACAATCTTTCATCGTGGGCTGAAAAAACCGCATATGAAGCTGCTGACGGCATCGTTGCAGTTTCTTATGGGATGCGTGACGATATTATCCGTTGCTATCCTGATCTGGATCCACAAAAGGTTCACGTTATACATAATGGAATTGACCTAGATGCTTGGCAAGCTCCAAAAACGGAAGAAGGAATTGCGTCCGCGCGTGAGCATGTGCGTAGTTACGGCTTAGATCCAGATAAGCCAACTATTGCTTTTGTTGGACGAATTACTCGGCAAAAGGGTGTGCCTGGATTATTGCGCGCCTTGGCCTATGTGCCCTCTGATGTACAAGTTATTCTTTGCGCTGGAGCTCCAGACACGCCCGAAATATTGGCAGAGACGCAAGAACTAGTTCGTCAATTGCAGGAAAAGCGCACGGGTGTTGTATGGATTGATGAGCATTTATCAAGAGAGAAGATCCAGCAACTTTTAACATGCTCAACGACATTCGTTACTCCGTCCATCTATGAGCCGTTGGGTATCGTCAATCTTGAAGCTATGGCGATGGGACTTCCAGTTGTTGGTACAAACACTGGTGGAATCCCGGACTGTATTGACGATGGCGTAACCGGAACGCTTGTTCCTATCGAGCAGCTCGATGATGGTACGGGTACGCCTGTTGATCCGCAAACGTTTGAGCGCGACTTGGGTTTTGCGTTGGCTGAGATGGTTTCTGATCCACAACGCGCAGCCCAGATGGGTCTTGCAGGGCGGCGCCGGGTTGAAGAAATGTTCTCGTGGGAGAAAATTGCGCTGAAAACAATGGATTTCTATTGTCACATTTTAGCTCAGTAGAGTTAATCTCGGTGAGGAGTATGCAGTAAGGTTAAGGCATGAGTGAAGTTCTTAACGTAACTAATGTAAGCGTACAGCGGCAGGGCAATCGCATTTTAGATAATGTGTCTTGGCAGGTAAACGAAGGCGAACGCTGGGTTGTTCTTGGTCCTAATGGGGCGGGAAAAACGACGTTGATTGCGGTTGCTTCGGGGCGTATGCTCCCGTCGCAAGGTGAAGTGTCTTTGATCGGCGAAGTGACGAGTAGTGCAGATCTCAACGATATACGTGCGTTAGTTGGTGTTTCTTCTGCCGCGGTTGACGCTAAAATTTCTGGGCGTGAACGCGTCCTTGATGTTGTACGAACTGCTGCGTATGGACGCCATTCCTCATGGACTGAAGAGTACGACGAGGAAGATACACAACGTGCTCTTGGGCTACTTACAACACTTGGTGTGGCGCATTTGGCCGACAGATCGTTCGCTACGGTTTCTTCAGGTGAGCGTAAACGTATTGGTATTGCTAGGGCATTAATGAGTGATCCAGAAATCCTTGTATTTGATGAGCCGGCTGCAGGGCTTGATTTTGGTGGCCGGGAGCATGTGATGGAAACGCTTGAAGAATTTGCGTTAGCGCCCTACTCGCCAGTGATGATTTTAGTAACGCATCATGTTGAAGAAATTCCGCTTGGATTCACTCACGCTTTATTGATGAAAAATGGTGGAATTTACACTGCTGGAAAAATTGCTGATGTTCTTACTGAATCAAATCTAACTGAAGTGTTTGGAGTTGAAACACGTTTACGTCATGACGATGGGCGATATTTCGCCAGCGCACGTCGCTAATGTCGTATTTTCCGCAGTTAAAATGATATAATTCATGACGTATATCGTCCTAAGGAGGGCACAATGGCGTGGGGAATTTGGGCAATAATTTCTGCTGTTTTGCTGATTTTAGAATTGCTTACTGTTGACTTTACGTTCACTATGGTTGCGGGCGGTGCACTTGCTGCGGGTGGAGTGTCAGCAATCGGCGGAAATCTTGTTGTGCAAGTTGTTACTTTCGCAATCGTTTCGTCGCTACTTTTGTTTTTGGTGCGCCCCTGGGCGCGTCAGCATATCAACAATTCATCAAAAGGCGAATCGAATGTGTATGCCCTAGCAGGTCAAGAAGGAATCGCCTTGATGCGAATTGATGAAAATTCTGGTCAAGCAAAAATTGGTGGAGATATTTGGAGCGCGAAGACCGTAGAATCGCCCATTGCAGCTGAAGAAAAAGTTGTTGTCACTGCAGTTGAAGGTGCCCAAGTCGTTGTTGTTCGCGCACAATAAAAGAAAAGAAAGGTGTGCATAATGGGGAATGAGTCTGATATCGGATCCATTATTTTACTCGTTGTACTATCTATTTTAGCGTTACTGATTGTAGTTGCTATTTGGCGTGCAGTTTTGCAGGTGCATCAAGGATTTACGGTTATTGTTGAACGGCTTGGTAAATATCATAAGACGTTGAAACCGGGGCTACACTTCCTTGTTCCTTTTATTGACTCGGTGCGTCAGCGAATCGATATGCGTGAGCAAGTTGTTCCTTTCCCACCGCAGCCGGTGATTACTTCCGATAATATCGTGGTAAATATTGACACCGTTATCTATTATCAAGTCACTCAACCAGAAGCTGCCACATACGAAATTGCTAATCCGATGGCAGCAATTGAGCAGTTGGCGGTAACTACCTTGCGTAACATTATTGGTTCCATGGATATGGAGCAAGCGCTAACAGGACGAGATCAAATAAACGGTCAGTTACGTGGTGTGCTAGATGAAGCAACCGGCCGATGGGGAATTCGTGTTTCCCGGGTGGAACTAAAAGCTATTGATCCACCCGCTACTGTTCAGTCAGCAATGGAACAGCAGATGAAAGCGGAACGTGATCGTCGCGCTGCGATTCTAACCGCGGAAGGCATTAAACAGTCCGCTATTTTAACTGCTGAAGGTGAAAAACAGTCGCAAATTTTGCGTGCTGAAGGACAAGCTCAAGCTGCTATCCTGCAAGCCCAAGGCGAGTCTCGGGCTATTTTGCAGGTTTTTGATGCTATCCACCGGGGCAATGCTGATCCTAAACTATTGTCCTACGAATATTTGAAGATGTTGCCGCAAATTGCTGAATCTTCGTCGTCGAAGCTTTGGATTGTTCCAACTGAACTAACTGCTGCTCTCAATGCTGTTACTGCTGGTTTTACAGGCAAGACATCGGAAGAAGATGTGGAAGTGGATTTTAGCGGACTCGATGATAATGAGTTTGCCACTTCACTCGCCCAGACGAATTTGCAAAGCACTGATGAAGCTCTTGCAGATGCCAAGGGAGAAGCTAACCGGGCTATCGAAGTTGCTGAAGAATCTGGTCAGCAGTCCTGATAGTTTCTGATATCTCACGCTAAGACTCCCGCTTGCTAGGTAAAACAGTAAGCGGGAGTCTTGTACACTAAGAGACGTGATAATTGAGCTAGAAACTTTAGACGATCCACGATTAGTTGACTACACGTCGTTGACTGATGTTGCATTGCGGAAAAGTTTGGAAGCCGAACGCGGACTTTATATGGCCGAAGGCGATAAAGTTATTGGGCGAGCAGTAGCTGCTGGGCATACCCCTCGATCGTTTATTATGTCTCATCGGTGGCTTTCTCCCTTAGAGCCAATTATCGCTCAAGCTACTGGTGCTCGCGACGGGGCAGACGTGCCAGTCTATGTAGCTAGTGAAGAGCTTATTGAAAAACTCACCGGCTTTCATGTGCATCGAGGTGCCTTAGCTGCCATGAATCGGCCAGCATTACCCTCGCTTGAGGAGCTTATTGGTGATAATTCTACAGCTCGACGTATTGTTGTTCTGGAAAACCTGGTCAATCATACCAATGTAGGTGCTGTTTTCCGCTCCATGGCGGCACTTGGTTTTGATGCCGTTTTACTGACCGATTCGGCCTCTGATCCGTTGTATCGACGTGCCGTTCGAGTGTCAATGGGAACAGTTTTTCAAGTCCCGTGGACCCGAATAACGCACTGGCCGAGTTCAATGCAAGTGCTAAAGGACTACGGTTGGATAACGGCTTCTCTGGCCTTACGGAAAGATGCGATGACACTAGATGAATTCGCGCGTCTTCCAGAAGTCCAAGCATCAGATTCTAAAGTGGCCCTGATTCTAGGTACTGAAGGTGATGGCTTGAGCCAAGCGACAATTTCACATGCCGACCATGCGGTGATTATTCCGATGACCGGCAATGTCGATTCGCTTAATGTTGCAGCCGCTGGTGCAGTTGCGGCATGGGAGCTACGAGTGCGCTAAAACTGGTTTTCTTGTCCGCGCACATAATGATATGCGGCCAGAGCATCGCGTAGTAGCACTTCTATTGGAATATCGAGGACGATCGAGAGCTTAATGAGTGTACTAAGCCGCGGGTTGAGCGGTGAGTTTCGTTTCCGATCTGAGCGCCCATATTCCATTTGTTGGTAATGCTCCCGATTTATCTGCGCTTCGTAGGCAACTTGTTCTTGAGTTTTCCCTAGTTCACGACGACGGCGAGCTAGAGTTTTGCCTAATACATTTCCTAAAACACGTTCTGCATATGAGTATTCAGCCATACTTTAAGGATTGAGGTATACCCGGCAAAAGTCTGCGGGGTATACCCAGCACGGCGTTGGCAGTAGTTAGGAAATATCTGCGGCGGCCGGAAAGCCGAGCTGACGCCAGGCTTCGTAGACGGCAATTGAAGCCGAATTTGCTAAATTTAGCGATCGGCGTCCCGGGAGCATAGGGATGCGCACGTGCTTAGTGATGTACGGATCGTTGAGGACATCGTCAGGCAAACCAGTAGGCTCGGTTCCGAAGAGGAAAATATCTTCATCACAATAGCGTTCATCGGCATAGCTGTTTTCTGTGTGGGAGGTGAAAGCAAAAACACGATGTGTGTCACCGAAGTAGGCTTTAGCTGCTTCCCAATTAGAGTGGATGACGACGTCAGCAAGGTCGTGATAGTCCAGGCCTGCACGACGTAGATGTGCGTCGTCGAAATTAAATGCCAGCGGTTCAATCAGGTGTAGGCGAGCTCCGGTGCATGCTGCTAAGCGGATTGCGTTGCCGGTGTTGCCCGGGATTTTAGGTTCATGAAATACGAAATTTAACACCTTTTAAGATTAGCGTAAAAACGTAACTAGTTTTACGTGGGAGCCCCGATATAAGATATCGAACAGATGTTCGAGTGAGGGTGAGTGGTGGATAGTCGGCTTGCAGTAGCGCGACGTGTACTAGAAGAAACAGAGCAAAATCTGGGCATTCGGAGTGTGCGCAGTGATGATGGCTTGCATAATGCTTATGCAGTCCCGTCTTATTTAGCTGCTGTTTTTCCGCAAGGTATCAGCCGTGGAAGTGTTGTTGAGGTTTCAGGTTCACTGAGTTTATGCGCATTTTTAGCTGGGATAGCGGCTCAGCAAGGGGCTTGGATAGCTTGTCTTGGGATGCCAACATGGAGTTGCGATCTTGCGATACTTAGCGGAATTTCATTAGAGAAGTGCGCACTAGTTCCGCATGTCTCACATTTTCCAGCGCAAGTATTATCAGCGTTGGTTGAGGGATTCGATGTTGTTATTGCTCCTTCAAACCTAGTTCCGTATAGCCAGCAACGGATTTTGACACGAAAAGTGCGCACTCGATCAGGTTTATTTTTAAGCTTGGGAAACTGGGCGGGAAGCGTTCATCAGATACATAGCCAAATAACTTATGTGTCCGGTACACTACTACGCAAACATCGCTATATTGCGGAAATTGGCCCTATTTCTCATCTTGAATACAAAATATCTTCATGGCAGGGAAGCACGAATATTAAGCTAACTGGTAGTGGATGGAGTTGCGCCTAAATGTATGGAGTCGTCTGGATTCCAGACTGGTCACTGCTTGCTTTTCCTGAAAATGTGGAAAGGATATCTTTGCATAAAACAGGGCTCGGTGTTACACCGGAAGCCAGTGCATTAAACGGGCAAAAATTCAACGATGTGATGGAAATTATTTCTTCTCACGTTTTACACTGTGCCGTGCTTGAGCCAGGATTAGCTGTTTTCATTGTGCCGCGTACGCATACTATCAATCAGCTCGCTGAACTTCTTATCGGAGATTTAGCATTTAATCTAGGGTTAGAAGCGCATATTGGTTGTGCTCCTGGAGTTTTTGCTGCTGTGCAGGCAGCTTATCGAGACTTCTATGCAGAAAGCACTGCTGAAATTTTAGATGATTTATCGATCAGGAGTCTTTTATGCTCATATTTTCCGAGCGAAAAATATCAAAGGCTTCATGAGTTTACTGCTATAGCTGAACTTTGGGGTTGAAACGGATTTCTGATGTTCGTCAGGTAGATAGGCGAGCTTTTCTTACTCGTTTCGGAAAAACAGCACAGGAAGTTTTTGAGCTTATAGAAGGAGCTGACCCTTTTCCACAACCTTATCAAGGAATCGAAAGCATAGTTGTCGAACGTGTTTATGACGAACCGGTGACGCATTCAGATCAGATTGCTTTCTTAGTACAATCTTTGTCCTATGAGCTTGTAGATCAGTTAAACCGTCGGCATGCTCTTGCACGGGAATTACGAATATTTATTAAGTTGAATACGGCAGAGCGTAGATATCGTACGTGGCAGATGCGTGAAATGGATGCCAAAAGTATTTCGCAACGTATTCGTTGGCAACTGTCTGCCTGGTTGCGAGAACAAGCTGTGAATACACAAGATCATGAGACCTTCGATGTTGGGATAGTCGAACTGGCCTTAGGCGCTTACGATCTCTATCCTTTCGGCACTGTACAGGATTTCCTCTGGGGAGGAGATGACACATATTATCGCGATGTTCAGCGAGCAGTGGAACGAGTACGAAGTTTATTAGGGCAAACATCGGTTAAACAAGGTGTCTACTATGGCGGCCGTTATCCACGAGACACCTATAAATATGTCCAGTGGGGTGCGGATGTGAAAGAATCCGCACCGGAAAAATGGGAAAGTCAATTGCCGCACCCGTGGCCTACGATAATGCTAGAAAAACCAGAAAAAATTCAGCCTAAAGATGCTTATGGACACGAATGCTTAGTTACCAGTGATGGTGTTCTTTTTTGCCAGGAGCACTGCGAAAAAATAGATTCCGTTATTGTGCGATACCACGATGAAGAACATCGAATAATAAAGATTTCAGGTCCGTGGATACAGACTGAGGGATGGTGGACTTCAGAAAAAAATTATCACCGTGCTTGGTTGCAATGTGTTAGTGCACGTAGCGCTTTTCTTATCTTTCGCGAGCAGGAGCAATGGTGGATTGAGGGAATATATCAATGAGCCATTACGCAGAATTGCATCTACATTCAGCTTATTCTTTTCTCACCGGAACATCTGAACCGGATGAATTAGTAAAACGTGCTACAGAATTAGAGTTATCAGCACTGGCTATTACAGATTATGATGGTTTTCCGGGGGTTGTACGTTTTGCTCAAGCCGCTCGAAAATATTGCATGCCGACGGTGATTGGTTCTGAATTACGCTTGGCGAAACACGGCCCTCACATGGTCGTATTATCAAAATCTGTCGCGGGCTATCAGACTCTTTCTCGTTGCATCGGTGAAGCTTTTCTCGCATCATCTGAGAAAAGTTCGGCTACCTATGATATTGCTACACTGGCAGAGCGGAGTAAGAATTTATGGCATATTTTTACTGGCGCACGTCATAGTCATGTCTACCGGGTACTTGAACAAAAATCTGGGGTGTGGGCAGTAGAAAGCGCCCGCCGAGAATTGCAGGGGCTAATCGATCTTTTTGGCAAAGATAATATAGCGATGGAGCTAGTGGCCTATGGAGATCCGTATGATCGCGAGCGGCGATTACTGCTACAGCGGCATTGCAGAGGAAGCCGGTGTAGCATGTGTGGCAACTGGGGATGTCCATAGGCCTATTGGGGTCAAAAACCTCTAGGAGACGTTCTCGCTGCAACGCGTTACCGGAAAAATCTAGAGCAGATAAGACCTAAAATGGACGTGTCTGCTCGTATGTTACGATCTCGCCAACAAATGTCAGAAATACAGCGAGACTATCCGCAAGCAGCGGACTACGCGAGAGGAGCTAGGCCAGAGATATGCGATTGATTTTTCGCTCCTCAAGCCCAACCTTCCAGTTTTTCCTGTTCCAGCTCCACACGATGAGCATTCGTGGCTTTCGCATTTAGTAGAGCGCGGTGCGTATAGCCGTTATGGCGATAGAACACAGGCACCGGACGCATGGAAGGTTCTTGACCATGAACTGGGAGTGATTGAAGAGCTAGGTTTTTCTGGCTATTTTTTAATAGTTGAAGAAATAGTTTCTTTTTGTCGGAAAGAACAGATTTGGTGTCAGGGAAGAGGCTCTGCAGCAAATTCTGCGGTGTGCTTTGCGTTAGGGATAACAGCCGTTGATGCAGTTCGACATAAAATGTTGTTTGAGCGTTTCCTTTCTCCGGATCGAGTAGAGCCACCTGATATTGATCTTGATATTGAGGCGCGGGAACGTGAACGCGTTATCCAGCATATTTACCAACGCTATGGACGAATCATGCAGCTCAAGTGGCTAATGTGATTACTTATCGTCCAAAATCAGCAATACGTGATTGTGCCCGAGCGTTGGGCTACGATCATGCACAGATAGATAGCTGGACTGTTGGGCGCCCCAGTACAGAGTTGCTTGACGGTGTACCACAAAAAGTAGTTGAGATTGCTCAACAAATGCAAGATTTGCCACGCCATGTGGAAATTCATTCAGGTGGAATGGTGCTTTGTGATCGCCCAGTAATAGAGGTATGCCACTGTTCAGTGGGCAACAAAACCCGGCAGAACAGTATTGCAGTGGGATAAAGAAGACTGTGCTGAAGCGGGGCTTGTTAAATTCGATTTATTGGGCTTAGGGATGCTGAGTGCATTACGGATAGCATTTACACAGATTCAACGTTCTGGCGTACTGGGTTTCGATGGGAAACCTGTGGGTTTGCACAATAATGATCAGGAAGATTCACGAGTATATGACCTATTGTGTGCAGCCGATACAGTTGGAGTTTTTCAAGTGGAGTCGCGGGCACAGATGGCTACATTGCCACGCTTACGGCCACGGTCCTTTTATGACATTGTTATTGAAGTTGCTCTGGTTCGTCCAGGACCGATCCAAGGAGATAGTGTTCATCCATATATTTCACGACGACGAGGACATGAAAAAGTTACGTATGCTCATCCGTTGCTTAAACCTGCATTAGAAAAACTTTAGGAATTCCGCTTTTTCAAGAACAATTAATGCGAATTGCAATCGATACGGCAGGCTTTAGTCCGGCACAAGCTGATCGGCTTCGGAAAGCGATGAGTGCGAAACGTAGCCATGAGAGGGTAGCTCAGTTGCGTGATGAATTAATCGAGGGTATGAGTGCACGTGGAATAGAGTACTCAACGGCTGAAGAAATATTTCATAAACTCGATGCCTTTGCTGATTTTGGTTTTCCAGAATCACATGCGTTTTCGTTTGCGTAGTTAGTTTACGCAAGTGCTTGGCTTAAAGTGCATTATCCAGAGCATTTTTATGCCGCTCTTTTGGCTTCGCAGCCGTTAGGTTTTTATTCTCCGCAATCGCTACTGGCTGATGCCCGCTTACATGGTATTAACATCTTGCCAATTGATGTATGTTGGTCTGATTTATCTGCAAGTGTTCAAGAATTTTCTGCCCACCAAGCGCAAGGAGACTTAGAGAGAATGGCTCACGTGGATAAGCATCCACATTTAGGTATTCGATTAGGGCTGTCAGATATTAGCGGTTTAGGGAAAGCAGCTGATCGTATTATTCAAGCACGTAAGACTCATAATTTTACATCGGTATCAGATTTAGCTTATCGGGCAGAATTATCAGATCGGCATATTCGATACTTAGCTGGGGCAGGAACACTTGATAGCCTCGGAGTTTCGCGACGTGAAGGTATATGGGCAGCGCAGAGTGTAGCTTTTACTGGGTATCGTATAAGTGATTACTTCCAGCCCACCATCCCTGGAACAGCATTTGGTGTTGAGAGTGGCGCTCTTCCCGAAATGAAATCTGAAGAGAAACATAGGGCAGATTTTTACTTTACGAACACAACGCCTTTTCAACATCCCATGGAATTCCATCGAAAAATTTTAGAACGTGATGGAGTGTTAACTATTAAGCAGGCTAGTGAAAAAACGTTAGGAAACCGGCTGCGTATCGCCGGTTATGTCACTCATCGTCAACGTCCCAGAACGGCACATGGCATAATGTTTATTTCTCTTGAAGACGAAACTGGAATGATGAATATTGTGTGTTCTTATGGCTTATGGGAAAGATATAAAAGAGAGCTGAAAAATAATGCTCTTATTATTCGTGGAATAGTAGAACGATGTGATGGAGCGGTTAATTTTATTGCTGATGGTGTTGAGATGCTTGAAGTAATAATTCATAGCAATTCACGAGATTTCCGCTAATTTTTAAAAGACTGCTGGAACGAAGAGTAAAAGGTAGGCCAGGCAGGATAAGATAGCAGATGTTCAGGAAAGGTAGATTCATGGGAAAACTGAAAAATCTTATACGCATCGCCGCTTTTGCCGGGCCAACGATAGTGAAGGTTGTGACGACGTATGCGCCACAGATCCGCCAGTTAATTAAGGAAAATCCCGAGTATTTTACGACGCTTAAACAACGTTTAGGCACCTTAGCTTCCAGTAATGGAAGAGCAGTAAATCACTTATCTGAGCGGGTGAAGGTTTTGCGTGAGCAAGCCGCTTACTTGTACGCGAGCGCAAATAATGCACATACTGCCCAGCAAGCTGCACAATGGCGTGACGAGTTAGAAAATATTGCGAAAGCCTTACCTGTTCTAGGTCATCTTGATCGCGTTGAAAAAAAGAAAACCCGCAAAAACATTGATCGCCATGTTGACGAGCTCGCAGCTAAAATTGTGCAAGCCACACTTGAAGACGATATCGAAGATGCAGAAATAATTACTGATCAAGAGGATGAGCAATGAGCTTGAATATACCGCGAGTCTCGCACCCGAGTAAAGTAGCTGTTCCGCCATTTTTGATTCGGCTTGCTGCTATCGTTGGAGCACTTGGCGGATTAGTAACAGTTTTGGGAATCTTGATTCCCGGATTTGTTACTGTTTCCCCGGAAAGCATAGTGACATTAGCCGGGGAAGATATTTCTGGTTCCTATCTTTCCTCACCACTTATCGCGACTAAAACAATGGGTGTGGTGTTAGGTATGGGAGGAATCATTTCAATTATTGCTGCTATTCTAACCTCTTCATGGTGGGAAGATCGGAAGAAATTAGCAGCTGCGATGACGTTACTTTTAGCATCCGGCTCATATGACATCGTTTTTACTTTGGTTTACTTTAATGATCCGCATATCCAAGATGCCTATGCTTTGGGTGCGCAATTTGGCCTTGGGCAAGGAATGGTCGTTTTAGGGGCTACTTTTCTTACTATGTCAGGTTTGATGGTGTTTATTCACGGAATGCGGATGAATGTCACAACTATCGATAGAATGTCTCAGCCTGTCATGCGCGAGGATAGCGAGTGAGCTGACAAAAACCTTAGCATGACAGGAAAATGAAGAGGAGACAAAGTTTATTGTCTCTTCCTCCGCATGCTATGTGTTAGCCCTCTGCGTTATTCTCAAAACCTAAAGCGTGGGCTATATTTGGCGGAAAATAGCCAGGGCCTTTTAAAACTTTGCCATCAGCACGGTAGATTGGTTTACCGTCTGCGCCCAATTTAGATAAGTTTGAAGCTTGAATTTCGGCAAGAACTTTACTGAGTGGGATACCAAGCTCAAGCGCCATACCATAAATGACATAAATTAAATCACCAAGAGCATCAGCTACTTCAATGGTGTCACGATTCCCGTCATCAGCCTTCTGTGCAGATTGCCATGCATCTTCGATCATTGATCGGGATTGGGCGCCATAGACTGCGCCAACTAATTCGCTAAATTCTTCAGCAATAAGTGCTAGCCGCATATGGATACGTTCCCGGTTAGCGTTCGGCGCATCATTTACGATGGGAAGGTTATATGTTTCATGGAACTGGCGTACAAGATCTTCGGGCCGGTTTGAATCTGGAAGTTCATGCTGTGTACTCATACCTCAAGCCTATCTTTAGCGAGAGGATTTTGCTCTGATGAGGCAAAATAATAAACGTATCTCAGATCACATCTAAAAATGAGGTATTAATTTGGCGTCACTGGGGAAGGGGTGATAAATTTTAATCCGTTGCTTGGAGTGATGTTTTCAAAGAAACATCGCCAACCACCTGCGCGGGTGGCGGAATAGGCAGACGCGCTAGCTTGAGGTGCTAGTCCACGTATAGTGGGTGGGGGTTCAAGTCCCCCTCCGCGCACAGGTAAAAGTCCCATGTGATTCGTCAGATGGGACTTTTCTTATAGGCGTGTATTATTGTCGTTCTGATATTCAGATATGGATGGCGTGTACTGGCCTTGCTAAGTTGAGGAGATCTATAATGAGCACTATCCGGCTCGGACTAATTGGTTATCCAACTGGGCATTCGCTATCGCCTGCTATTCATTCCGCATCTTTAAGCCAGCTAGGCATTGATGTTCGTTATGACCTGTTCGACGTCGAATATAAGAATCTAGAATTAAAATTACATGCCATTAAAGATGCTGGTTATACTGGGGTTAACGTGACAATGCCCTATAAACGGGCAGTTATGGAATATCTTGATGAGATTACCCCTTCGGCACAATTAGCCCAGTCCGTTAATACCATCATGTTCAAGGATGGCCGAATGGTGGGTGATACAACCGATGGGCCAGGCATGCTCTATCCGTTAACAACGAACGGCATTGATATTTCTGATGCGAAAATTGCGGTGATTGGATCTGGTGGCGCTGGCGCGGCGGTTTGTCTGGCCGCGGCATGCACTGGAGCTCGAGCAATATCATTGCTTAATCGCAGCGGATCAGGTTTGACCCGGGCATATGAATTGAAACACCGGATCACTCAAGATAATTCGCCCTTGGCTAGTGCTGTTATTGATGTTGTAGGTCTAGATGATGAGCGAGTAGCTAAGGAGACGATATCTGATGCAGATATCGTGCTAAATTGTACGCCGGTTGGGATGGCCCCGAGTTTGAGAGATCAGACGCCCTTTCCTGTAGGATGGATCCGGGCACGTCATGTGGTGATGGATGCAGTTTATACACCGCGTCAAACATTATTACTGCGTGCCGCACAAAAGGCGGGTGCGCGTGTTTTTGATGGGGTTAGTATGCTGATCGCTCAAGCGCTATTGGCGGAAGAAATTTGGTTGGGGCATCGCCTACCTGCCGATGTTTATCATAATGTGCTCGATCAGTCCGCGTATTTTTCGCGGTGAGGTTTGTTATTTTCCAGAAGCGAGATAGGCTTAAGACATGGCTAGTGATCCACATGTTGCGTTCGAAAAATTGCGGTTAGCTCTTGACGAGTTTCATTCCGCTGCTGTTACTTATCGAGATGCTGAAGCGCCCGAGCTTTTGCGCTGTGCTGATAGATTAGCTGACGCTTATATTGTGTATGATGATGCGTTGTTTACACATTATGGTATTGAGGCGCCATTCGATACGTTCGATGACTTTGAAGACGATGATTCCTTGGATGATGATGATTTCGTTGACGATGATGATTTCGTTGACGATGATGACGACGAATACGATGATCTTGACGATGATTTTGATGATGACGACGATGACTACGAAACCGATGAGGATTTCTAGATATTGTTCGTCATAGATTGAGAAATGAGAAGTTGAGGGAGAAATATTCTCCCTCAACTTCTTATTTTGCGACGTTCTTGGTTAAGCAGTGACTTCACTGAGGACTTCGGCAACTTGCGAGGGGAGCGGAGATAAATCTAAGGCAAGCAGTTGATCGAATTGAGCTGCTGTGCGTGCTCCAGATAGGGCTGCCGCAACATGATTTTGGTCGAGCAACCATGCAAGAGAGACGTCTGTAGGCGTTCTGCCTAACCCATCTGCGGCTTTGACAACAGCTTCTACGAGCCGGCGTGAATCGGCATCGAGATATCGATCAACTGTTGGAGATAAATGATCAGTTGCGGCACGCGAACTTGCTGGGATTGTACGGCGATATTTTCCGGTAAGTACCCCGCCAGCTAATGGTGACTGGGCAATGATGCCTAAACCGAAGGCTTTGGCGGTAGCGGTGACGTCATCTTCGATCCCGCGTTGTAGGAGAGAATAGTCAGTGTTAATAGCAGTTAATTCTGGCAGATGAAGATCAATTAAGTATTGGCTAACTCGCGAAATTTGCCATGCTGGATGATTAGCTAAACCGAGATAGCGGGCCTTTCCACTCTGGATAAGCGCAGCTAATGTATCAATCACTTCGCGGAATGGAATATCCGGAGCCGGTGCTGCTAACTGAACAATATCTACATGGTCAATTCCTAGTTGACGAAGGACGTCGTCAATTGCGCGTACTAGTCCACCGCGAGATGAGTCGTGGATGACGCGACCATTGTTGATACTCAACCCAAGATGGACGGAAATAACGAGATCGTCGCGGTTGATACCGTTAGTTAAAATTTGTCCAAGTACGCCAACTGCCAAACCTTCACCATAAAGTGGGGAGACGTCAATAAGGTTCCCGCCGGCGTCAAGTAGTGCTTGTACCATGCGGGTAGCATCCTCGAATTCAGTATCGCGTCCCCACGTGAGTGTTCCTAAGCCAATATGGCCGACTGACAATCCAGATATTCCAACCTTGTTCTTCTTCACATGTGTCAGCCTAATAGACTTTGGCGGTGAGCGGTAATCTTAAGGGGTGGGTATTTTTGAAGCAATTATTTTAGGCATCGTGCAGGGATTGACTGAGTTCTTGCCAATTTCTTCTTCAGCGCATTTGCGGATCGTGGGGGATTTGTTTCCTGGCTTGGGCGATCCTGGGGTGACTTTTACTGCAGTGACACAAATTGGCACTGAAGCGGCAGTTGTTATTTATTTCTGGCAAGATATCGTGCGGATTATTAAAGCGTGGTTCCGTGCATTACCGTTTGGTCCGTGGAAGAACCAAGTTCCGCAAGCCGATCCGGATGTACGCCTAGGCTGGATTGTCATATTTGGCACCTTGCCAATCGTAATCTTAGGATTGCTTTTAGAAGATGCGATCGATTCGGTGTTCCGCAACATGTTTATCACTGCTGGCATGTTGGCGATTTTTGCTATCTTCCTCGGCATTGCTGACCGTATTTCTTCCCGGCGTCTGACTCTTGAAAAGATGACGATCCGCGACGGGGTAGTGCTTGGTTTTGCCCAATCAATGGCACTTATTCCGGGAGTTTCCCGGTCGGGCGGAACGATCACTATTGGTTTACTTTTGGGATACACACGTAGCGCGGCGGCTCGAGTATCCTTTCTGCTAGCAATACCGGCGGTTCTTGGCTCTGGATTTTACCGGTTGTTTTCCGACGACGGAACCGGCCCTGATATTGGCGCATTACCGTTATTTATTGCTACCGTAGTGGCGTTTGTTGTTGGCTACGCCGTCATTGTGTGGTTTTTACGTTTAGTGGAAACGACGTCATACATGCCGTTCGTCATTTATCGTTTGATCTTAGCTGGTAGTGTGGTGGCGTTGCTATCAGTTGGATTGCTTCACGTGTATTAAGGGGAAATTCATGGGAATTGCTGCCGCACTATTCGATATGGACGGGACACTCACTGATTCGGAAATCTTGTGGTTCGAGGCAGAAAAGGCGGTATTTGCCCGGTATGGTAAACCATGGAATGACGGAGATCAAAATGATCTTATTGGGCGTGCTATTGAAGATTCCTGCCGGCTTATTGTTGAGCGTTTAGAGTTACCGCTGACACCTGAAGAATTAGCACCAATTTTGGTTGCCGAAGTAGTTCACCAAGCTAAGACTAAGGGCATGCCATGGCGTCCGGGAGCACGCGAACTTGTTGAAGAATGTGTTGCTCGCGGCATTCCAACAGCTTTGGTCACCTCGTCATATAGCGACTTTGCCCAGTTGACTCTCGACGCTGCTCCTAAAGGAGCATTAGGCGTAGCTGTGACTGGGGATGAATTACCTGTTGGACGAGGAAAACCAGATCCCTTGCCATATCAACTAGCTGCCGAAAAACTTGGCGTAAATATTCGTGATTGTGTTGCTTTTGAAGACTCTGATCCGGGCGTTCGCTCAGCACACGCCTCTGGAGCTTTAACAGTAGCTATTCCTTTTCAAGTACCGATTCCATCTTTGCCGGGGCTTGTTATTGTTGATTCGCTATCTGATCTTTCTGTTGCTCGGCTTGAAGAGCTTCTGTCCGCTCGGCAGTAAGTAACTGAGCTACTCCAGCCTCATCAATAGGCGGGGCGGTATTTCCAAAAGCTGGGCACAGCGATACGAAATGACACCAGTTACACAGCGGTCCCTTTTTCGCTTCGAAATGGCCATCATCGATTCGGCCGCGGATTGCTGACCAGAGACGGTTTAGCTCGTTCGTCGTCGTCATAATATCGGATTCAACCGGATCGTAAGTAAGAATGCGACGATCTTTCAGATAAAGCAACTGGGTGCGTAAGGGTAGCGTTCCGTGGTCATAAAAAAGCGCTGTTGCATAAAAACGCATCTGGAAAATTGCGCCATCTTGGAATCGTGGAGCTGGCGACTTGCCAGTTTTATAATCTACGATGCGTAGTGCTCCATTAGGTGCTTTATCTAAGCGGTCAATAATCCCACGGATTGCTAACCCGGACGGCAAGGTAGCATTAACAAACAGTTCGCGCCCTGCTGGCTGTAAGTATTGTGGATTTTCCAGTGTGAAATAGGACGAAATAAGTGGCCGGGCAGATTCAAGCCATTGCGTGAGCTGGTTGTCATCTTCGAATAACTCCGCAGATTGGGGTGAGTGCTCTAGATGATTTTCCCATGTGGGAATTAACGCCTCCTGCGCGGCTAATTCTTGGCGTTCCTGAGCTGGTTTGTCATATAAATGTTCCAAGACAGCATGCACAATTGTGCCACGTAGTGCTTCGCGTGAAGGTGGTTCGGGCAACTTATCGATAACGCGGAACCGAAATTTTAGCGGGCAGGTGCGAAAATCTGATGCCCGAGACGGCGAAATAGCAGCATGTTGTGATGACATATTCTTCACTTTACCCTGTAGCTCCGACATCGTCGAAGTAATGCCTGGATGCTTGAAGACCAACGTATCCCACATTTTTGGTTCTGTCAGAAATTTTTATCCTCACATAAGATGGAGTGGTGAATAACTATCCTCATCCTGTAGGCGCTGAGCGCCGTCGTGGTCCATTTCGTGCTGGCGAACGTGTACAGCTCACAGATACAAAAAACCGTAAATACACCGTTATGCTGACGAAAGATGGATATTTTCAATCTCAGCGCGGAAGTTTTCGCCATAGTGAATTAATAGGTAAAGAAGAAGGTACCGTTTTGGATATGGACTCCGGGCATCGTCTTCTTGCGCTACGACCACTTGTAAATGACTATGTGCTATCCATGCCACGTGGAGCAACAGTTGTTTATCCTAAAGACGCCGGGCAAATCATTCAACAAGCAGATATTTTTCCTGGCGCAAAAGTCGTCGAAGCTGGTCTTGGGTCAGGCGCATTGGCTCTTTCCTTGCTGTCTGCGGTTGGCATGGACGGGCACCTGACATCTGTTGAACGGCGTGCCGAGTTTGCTGAAATTGCGCAAGCTAATGTGGAATCTTGGTTTGGTCCGCAACTACCACCATGGGATGTCGTTTTAGGAGATCTTGACGATGTTCTTTGGGATATGGATGAAGGCAGTATCGATACTGTCGTACTCGACATGCTTGCGCCATGGGAGAATATCTCTTCTGCGGCACACGCTTTGCGATCCGGCGGTGTTATTATCGGATATGTAGCTACAACTACCCAGATGTCTCGATTCGTTGAGGATCTGCGCACATCATCGTGCTTTACCGAACCGGAATCCTCGGAAACAATGGTGCGCACATGGCATCTTGATGGCCTATCTGTTCGTCCAGATCATCGTATGGTCGCGCATACTGGATTCCTCGTCGTCGCCCGAAGAATAGGACGTGGGTCAATGCCTCTCGTTCCTACGAAACGTCCAGCTCCAGCCGCTCATTCTCAGCCACTAGCGTGGGAAAGTGAGGATCTTAAAGAACGGACAATGTCAGCGAAAAAGCTACGCAAAGTGCGACGTGATATAGCTCATCGCACTGATATTGAATTATCTGGTACTTCTGAAGTTGGCGATCATAGCGCAGCGATGAAAGCCAAACTAGAAGCTGAATCCCAAGCCCGAGCACAAGCGAAAAAAGTTAAACGCCACCCGGCGCTTATCGAACCTGCGGATGACTAGAAGATATTCATGACAATACAAGAACCTGATCTGAGGGCACTCGCTCAGCAAAATCGAGAACTAAGTAAAGCATTAAATACTGCACGCGATCGAATTAAAGAGCTCAGTACTCACATTGAATCATTATCCAAGCCGCCAGTAAGCATTGCGACTTTTGTTCATGCGCATCCAACCCAGCATACGGCCCGCGTTATTTTATCCGGGAAACACATTGATGTTCATGCTGCAGCATGGGTTTCCTTTAATAGTATAGAGCCAGGTCAAGAAGTCTTACTCAATGAGCAACACGTCGTCATTGGTGCCGGGTCATATGCGCAAACCGGGCAGACAGTTGCCGTTGATAGTTTCATCGGAAAAGATCGAATTTTGGTTAGTGCTCCAGGTGGAGAGAACCGGATCATACGTCTTGCTGGCCGTCTTAAAGACAAAAACCTTCGTGTCGGAGATCTAGTGCTAGCTGATTTCGTCACGGGCTTTGCTAGTGAACAGATTGAACGTCCTGACGTCACTCATCTCTTACTTGAAGAATCTCCAGATGTCTCCTATGAAGATATTGGTGGTTTGGCGCCACAAATTGAAGAGCTTCGCGATGCTATCGAATTACCATTCCGCCATCCGGACCTGTACCGAGATCATGGCTTGAAACCACCTAAAGGTGTTTTGCTCTATGGGCCTCCAGGGGTTGGAAAAACACTTATTGCCAAGGCAGTAGCTACCTCTTTATCACAGATGTTTGGCGAGCAAAGTGCGTATTTCCTTAATATCAAAGGTCCACAGCTACTCGATAAATATGTAGGCCAAACCGAGCGGCAGATACGAGAAATTTTTGAGCGGGCTCGCGCCAAAGCTACTGAGGGTATCCCCGTCGTCATTTTCTTTGACGAAATGGAAGCTTTGTTCCGAACGCGCGGATCGGGGGTATCCTCCGACGTCGAAACGACCATTGTTCCCCAGTTACTTGCGGAAATAGATGGCGTAGAGAAGCTAGATAATGTTATCGTCATTGGAGCTTCCAACCGAGAAGACATGATTGATCCGGCAATACTCCGGCCAGGTCGGCTAGACGTTAAAATCCATATTGCCCGCCCTGATTATGATGGCGCTATCGATATATTACGTAAATATTTGGTGCCTAGCGTGCCGATTCATGAAACAGAAATCCAAGCCCATGGCAGTGCCGAAGCTGCTATTGAATCAATGGTTATTAAAACTGTGGATAACTTATGGCAAGACAGCGCGCAAAACGCGTATCTTGATATTATCTATCGTGATGGGCGAATAGAAACATTGTATGCTCGCCATCTTGTCTCTGGTGCGATGCTAGCTGGAATTGTTGAACGCGCTAAGAGATACGCTATTAAAGATTTATTAGCAACTGGGGAAAAAGGCATACGAATGGCGCATTTACGCGCTGCTCTACGAGCTGACATGATGGAAAATGACGCCTTAGCACAGGTGGAAAATCCGCAGGAATGGGCGCGTGTCCACGGGCGTTACGACGTTGTTGCGATACGGCGAGCTGACCATAGTAAGTAAAGAGAAGACATTGACTATTCAAAGGATTGTTGGGTTAGAAACTGAGTTTGGTATTACTACTGCTCAGAGCTTTTCCCAAGATTATTGTGATCTGAGCGCTACAATTGTTGATGCCTATGCGCGGTATAGCCAACAGCCGGTAGCTGCATGGGATTTTCATACCGAAGATCCGCTGAACGATGCGCGTGGCTTTAGGATTGGACCAAGCTATGCCCACCACGATCAACTTACAAATAATCCTGTTCCGTCTATGAGACAAATGGCTAGGGACACAAAAATCACGAATGCGGCGTTGATTAATGGTGGGCGTTGGTACGTAGATCATGCGCATCCAGAATATTCAACGCCAGAAGTTACAAACCCACTCGATGCGGTTATCTGGGACCGTGCCGGGGAAAAAATAGCGCAAGAAACGATGGCAATCTTGCATGAGCAAGGACACGACGTCGTCATCTATAAAAATAATGTAGATGGCAAAGGGGCAGCTTATGGCAGTCACGAAAACTACCTTGTACGCCGTAATGTTCCTTTTAACGATATTATCCGCTACCTGACACCATTTTTTGTTTCCCGTCCGATCCTATGTGGTTCAGGGCGTGTCGGTTTAGGGCAAACGTCTCAAGGAACTGGTTTCCAAATATCGCAACGTGCTGACTACGTTGAAAACGTCGTCGGCTTAGAAACGACTTTCAATCGTCCAATTATCAATACTCGCGATGAACCCCATGCCGATAGCGCACAATACCGTCGGCTCCATGTGATCGGGGGAGACGCCAACCAATTTGATTACTCAATTTTACTCAAAATTGGAACGACGAACCTCATACTGTGGATGCTCGAACAAGACTCGATACCATTGGAATTGGAATCGTTAGTTTTATTTGAACCAGTTGCAGCCTCTTGGGAAATATCCCATGATCCCACCCTGACGCGTGCAGTTGATATGCATGATGGAACAACGCGAACTGCCTGTAATATTCAGGAAATATATCTTGACGCAGTCCGTGCCACGTTAGAGCGTTATGGGATAACTGACCAGGCAACATGGGATTTTATGAAACTTTGGCAAGAAATATTAGATACGTTTAAAACAGATATTTTTGCGGCTGCAACAAAAGTTGAATGGATAGCAAAATATCGGATGCTTGAAGGTATGCGTACCCGTGCTGGTTTAGGCTGGGATGCCGACAAGTTGCGCGCATTTGATTTGCAATGGCACGATTTACGTCCCAGTAACTCAATCGTTGCCAAACTTGATCAGGCAGGGCACGTTTCCCGACTAGTTACCCCAAGTCAAGTTACTTGGGCGGCACAGCATGCGCCTTTTGATACCCGCGCATTTTTTCGCGGGGAACTTGTACGCCAATTTGATCATCACATAGCGTCAATTGGGTGGGGCGGAGCTTGTTTCGAAACGGACACCGGTCACCAACGCTTGTCTTTTATGGATCCCTATACGCCGCAGCGTTCAGACATGGGAGACTTTTTTGATATGCCACAGACCCCAGAGACAACAATTGCCACCTTTGGCTCGTAAGAATTGAGGAATAAGATGAGCGAACAAGAATTTTTCAAGCCTGTTATTCACACCGAAACAGATGACGAGATAATAACAACTGAGCGGTCAACTCCGTTCGATGTTGATGATCTTCTAGACGATATTGATACGATTTTAGAAACTAATGCCTCATCATTTGTTCAAGGTTTCGTGCAAAAGGGCGGTCAGTGAAACGGCGAATTTTTGGTTTGGAAACTGAGTACGGATTGGCATGCTCGGACCATACTGGAGCCTATGTCAAGGTAGACCCAGCAGACATCGCAGCTCATATTTTTGCTGATATGCAAGAAAAGACCGGTACTACATCAGTCTTTTTGCCTAATGGTGGCAGATTGTATCTTGATGTAGGTGATCATCCCGAATACGCGACAGCCGAGTGCACTCAAATCGATGAGCTTCTAGCGCAAGACCGTGTGGGAGATGAGATCTTAGCTGATCGTGCAGATTATGCTGAGCGTGCTCTTGGCTACCATGTTCATATTTTCAAGAACAATGTTGATACGGCCGCGCATTCCTATGGCTGTCACGAAAACTATTTGGTGCGCCGTCGTCGTGACTTTCTCGATCGTCTCCAAGATCTCATCCCATTCTTTGTGACTCGGCAACTGCTGGTTGGAGCTGGGTGCGTTTATCGTGAACCGGGAACAGTACGTTATGAGATCTCACAACGTGCGAGACATATGCATGGTGCTATTTCAACGTCCTCAACTCGCACCCGGCCAATGATCAATACCCGCGATGAGCCACATGCTGATTCTGAACGTTTTCGGCGAATGCATGTGATCGTTGGTGATTCCAACATGGTCGATACAACGACAATGTTGAAAATCGGAATGACGCATGCGATACTCAACGTTCTCGAAGATGGCGGTCGGTTACCCGCATTAGCGTTAGCAGAGCCTATGCAGGCTATTCGACAAGTTACTCAGGATCTGTCTGGGACAACACTTTTGATGCGCGACAATGGCACTACGATACGCGCAATAGATATTCAAGAAGCAATTTTTGAATCTGTCATGAGTTATTACCAGCGTGCTGGGTGGCTTCCTAGTATTGATTCGAATATGCAATATGTTTTTGATTTATGGAAACGTGCTTTAGAAGCATTTGCCTCGGGTGACTTTTCAAGTGTCCATACCGAAATCGAGTGGATTGCTAAATATGAACTCATAACTCGGTATCGTCGTCGCCATTCAGTAGCGTTAAATGATGATCGGATTGCCAGACTTGAGCTTGCCTGGCACGATATCTCGAGTGCTGGTTTGCGTCCGCAATTAGAAAAGTACGGAATCATTGCTCGAAAAGTCTCGACCCACGACCTTTCCGTCGCCAGATTTTCTGCGCCCCAAACGTCACGTGCTCGAGTGCGTGCTAAATTTATTGTTGCTGCGCAACAACACCACCGAGATTACAGTGTGGATTGGAGCCGGGTGCGTCTATTTAGTGGCGGACAGGGGACAAGTGTTACACTCAATGACCCGTTCGTAACAACAGATGCGGCAGTCGATGCCTTGATTGAGACGATGGAGAATCAATGAATAGGATGTTGGCAACAGTTCTAGCCCTAGTGGCGTTCCTTGGTGGAGTTAGTATCTCAACCTTTGTTTTTCAGATGACGAGGCAAACGCCTGCTTTTAATATGCATGTTGAGGGTAACTTTGGCGCTGCAGTAACAGTGACGACGACGGGTTTTCCAGCAGATGATAGCCGACAAATCGACGAACTTCTGATCGGTGAAGGCCGGCTCATCGAAGCTAATCAACAAGTACTTATGCGAGCAACAAAATTCACTGCTAATGGTGATGAATGGTCTCAGGTTGCCGATTTGCCAACAATAGTTAGTGGTGTTGCTACCGCAAAATCTGTGGGAAAGCTTGCTGACGTGGTCATCGGGAAAAAAGAGGGTTCCCGTCTTGCGGTAGTCCAACCTAACGAGGATCGCATAGCCATTACAATTGTTGATATTTTGCCTACCCGCCTGCAGCCATCCGCGGACTCTCCTTCACCGGAGACTCCGATGCCGCAAGTATCGAATACTGACGAGGACGTGCCGGTCATTGGCGCAGTGAACGATCCGATGGAAAACGTCAGTGTTACGCCGATTTTTGTTGGTAAGGGGGCGCAAGTAACAGACGAGGACATCGTATATGCCAATTATGTTCTTGCGGCCACGGATGGTACAGAAATTGAAAATACTTTCACTAATGGCAACCCACCTGCATATATTGCTCTTGACGATGTATTTCCTGGCTTGCGTGCTGGGCTAGTTGATCAACGGGTAGGATCTCGAGTTGCAGTGACGGTACCATCGGCGCAAGCTCAAGGCGATGGTGACGTAGTTATCGTCATCGACATCTTGGCGCTAGCAGATAAAAAGCCGGTTGCTAAAACAACTTCCGTTTAAGAACTTCCGAAAAGATTAAGTATCGCGTTGATACTTTGAGTGCTAAAGGAGAACTACGTGCTCACTTCAATTCCTTCCCCACCACAATCGGTGTGGATGCTTGGCCCCATTCCGATCCGTGCGTACGCCTTATTTATTTTGGCTGGGATTTTTATCGCTTGGTATCTGGGAGATAAACGCTACCGCCGTAAAGGAGGGCCGGGCGACGTTACTGAAGATATTGCTATATGGATTGTTTTTGCCGGTATTATTGGCGCCCGAATTTATCATGTTGTCACCTCACCAGCGGCATATTTTGGGCCGAATGGGGATTGGACGAAGATTTTCCGTATTTGGGAAGGTGGCTTAGGTATTTGGGGAGCAGTGCTGTGTGGATCTTTTGCTGCCTGGTATATTTTACGGCGTAGAAATCTGCGTTTTGGGGCTTTTGCAGATGCTTTTATTCCGGGTGTTATCTTGGCTCAAGCGATTGGTCGATTGGGGAATTATTTCAATCAAGAACTTTTTGGCCGGCCGACCGATCTTCCGTGGGCTTTAGAAATAGATGCAGCACACATGCCGGCAGGTTTTGCTCCTGGTACAACGTTCCATCCAACGTTCTTGTACGAATTGTTATGGTGCCTTGCCGGCTTCGGTGTATTGCTGTGGGCGGAACGGCGTTTTAATTTGCGTGGTGGGCAACTGCTGGCGCTATACGTTGTGGTTTATACGATGGGTCGAGTGTGGATTGAAGCCTTGCGAATTGATGATGCAACAATACTTTTTGGCCTGCGCTTGAACGTATGGACCTCTATTATTGTCTGCCTTGGCGGGATTGTTGCTTTAATTATTTTGAGTAAAAAGCTGAAGGCTAAACCGGAAATTGCCGATATTTATCGCGAGAATCGCCAAGGCACGGAAGAAGAACAGATAATCGGGTAGGATAAGAGTATGCGCAAAGCCAAAATTGTATGTACGCTTGGTCCGGCGGTTAATTCTAAGGACCGGATTCTTGAACTTGTCAAAGCAGGCATGAATGTTGCCCGTATCAATGCTTCTCATGGTTCACATGCCGAGCATGAGGAGCGTATTGATTGGGTGCGTGAAGCCTCCGAAGAATTACGTAAGCCGGTTGCAGTTTTAGTTGACTTGCAAGGGCCTAAAATCCGTCTTGGTCGTTTCGCTAACGGTCCAGTCTTGCTAGAGGCTGGAGATATTTTCACGATTACAACGGATGATATTGAAGGCGATAAAGAACGCGTTTCGACTACTTTCAAAGGATTGCCTGGCGATTGTTCCGAAGGTGATTTGATTCTGATCGACGATGGAAAGGTGCAAGTCAGAGTGCTCTCTGTTGAGGGTAATGACGTACGTACCCAAGTCCTTGTTGGCGGAACTGTATCGAACAATAAAGGTGTTAACCTTCCTGGAGTAGCTGTTTCTGTTCCAGCCTTGTCAGAAAAAGATAAGGAAGATCTTGAGTGGGGCCTAGGATATGGTGCTGATCTTATTGCCCTGTCCTTTGTACGTTCACCAAATGATATTAAAGATGTCCACGAAGTCATGGATCGAGTAGGTCGGCGTATTCCAGTTATTGCGAAGATCGAAAAACCACAAGCTGTTAGTGTACTTGAAGATATTGTTCGTGCTTTTGATGGTTTGATGGTTGCTCGTGGCGATTTAGGTGTAGAACTTCCATTGCAGCAGGTGCCGATTGTCCAAAAGCGGGCAATTTCGATTGCTCGACGTAATGCTAAGCCAGTCATTGTTGCAACTCAGGTGCTTGAATCAATGATTTCTGCACCAACCCCAACACGCGCTGAAACGTCTGATTGTGCGAACGCCATTTTGGATGGTGCTGATGCTGTTATGCTCTCCGGTGAGACATCTGTTGGTAAATATCCCATCATGTGTGTTCAAACGATGGCTTCTATTATTGAATACACTGAGGAACACGGTATTGAGTCTATTCCACGGATCGGCAATCTTCACCGAACCCGTAATGGCGTTATTACTAAATCTGCGATGGATATTGGCGAAGCGATTGGGGTCAAGTTCATTGCGGTGTTTACTTCATCTGGGCAAACTGCTCGGCGTATGTCACGCTTGCGTGGCCGTATTCCGCTGGTGGTCTTTACCGACAACGAACAAGTTCGTCGGCAACTCGCTTTATCGTGGGGTCTAGAGACACTTACATTGTCTGCCGTTTCATCTACTGATGAGATGGTTGATCAAGTTGATGATGTTTTACGTCGTGAGAATCTTGCGATTGACGGTGATCGAGTGGTTATTGTTTCTGGTATGCCACCGGGGGTTGTCGGTTCTACTAACACAATCCGCATCCATAAGATGGGTGAGACTCGCCGATAGTCAAAAACTATTTTTGTGATTCTTAACCTGTTCGGGTAAGATCGCAGGGCAGCCATTTTTCATGTAGTATTATGGTTGTCCATCGCTCCTGTGGTGGAATTGGCAGACACACAGCACTCAAAATGCTGCGCCGAAAGGCATGAGGGTTCGAGTCCCTCCGGGAGCACTTTTAATGCGTAATGAAGCGCATATGTGTGCGCACATGCGCATTGCTTCGATGAAAATAATGTATGCCAAGGAGGCAGGCGTGGAACACGTGATGGATGATTCTCAGTTTGAGAATTTAGAACAAGGCACTAACCCACGCGACGTGCGGGCATTAGTTGTTGAAGATGAAACACTTATTCGTCTCGATATTGTTGAGACATTGCGTGAAGCTGGTTTCGATGTTGTTGCCGAGGGCTCTAATGGCGAAGAAGCTATCGCTTTAGCTGCAGAACATGAGCCGGATTTAATCGTGATGGATGTCAAGATGCCCGGCCTAGATGGTGTTTCTGCGGCGGAACGTATTCTCGCTAATCAACGGTGTGCCATCGTCATGCTCACTGCTTTTTCGCAAAAAGAAATCGTTGATCGGGCCCGTGATGCTGGTGCTATGGCATTCCTTGTTAAGCCTTTTAGCCCCAATGATCTTTTGCCAGCAGTAGAGATCGCACTTTCGCGTCACCAAGAAATTGTCTCACTTGAAGCTGAGGTTACTTCGCTTGCCGAACAGTTTGAAACACGTAAGCGTATCGATCGTGCTAAAGGCTTATTGCAAGACAAGATGGGTCTGACTGAGCCGGAAGCCTTCCGCTGGATTCAAAAGACATCAATGAACCGTCGGCTCACTATGCGTGAAGTTGCTGATGCGGTTATTGACCAGGTGGGCGAATAAACACACACGTCATCCGCCCAGTTGCAGTAAGTGTGCCTTGGGCGTCGCTTATTTCGACACACGCTACACATGATCCATGCGATACCCGAATTACTGTGGCGCGCGCTCTAGCCAATTCAGTTGTGTTTGGCGCAAGTTGAGAGATATTTAGCTCTGTCCCAACTGCGAATCTGCCCTCGGGGGCATGAAGTTGCGCGAGACGTGAAGCTGCGTCCTCAACCAAAAATGCGTTTGCGCCGCCGTGCAATACTCCAAACGGCTGAGTGTTACCCGCAACCGGTATGGTCTCAATAACGTGTTGCATGTTGGCAACTTCTATTTTCGCGCCAAGTCGGCTGGCAAGTTCGCCGTCGTTTATATCAGTGATCGATGTGCTCATGAAGATAAGTCTACCTGTTAGAAGAAAGTGTGGGACTAACCCGGTAGTCTTAGTATGTGACTAAAAAAACGATGCTCCTTGTTGATGGCCATTCGATGGCTTTCCGCTCTTTCTTTGCTCTGCCAGCGGATTCTTTCCGGACTGCCCAAGGTCAATATACTAATGCCGTCCATGGCTTTGTTAATACGTTGTTACGGCTTATTCATGATTATCAGCCGACTCATATTGCTGTAGCTTTTGATCTGCCAGGCGGAACATTCCGAACTCGGGAATATGGCGAATATAAAGGTGGACGTGCCAAAACACCTGAAGAATTCAAGGGGCAAATTGGGGTGATTCAAGAAGTTCTCGATGTGATGGGGATTTCCTGGCTCACTGTGGAAGATTATGAAGCAGACGATATCGTGGCTACTTTGTCCGCACGCGGGGAAGATGCCGGGATGGAGGTTTATATTGCTTCTGGTGATAAAGACTCATACCAACTGGTGAGTGAACAGACTTCAGTTATTTATCCAATGCCACGCGCACAAATGTTGTTGTTAGATCCAGATGGAGTGGCCGAGCGAAGTGGGGTAAGGCCTGAACGCTATTCTGATTTAGCTGCATTGGTAGGAGAGAAAGCTGATAACCTTCCAGGGGTGCCCGGAGTTGGTCCAAAGACGGCTGCTAAATGGCTGGAACAGTACGGCAGTTTAACGCAGCTGCTCGATCATGCCGATGAGATTAAGGGTAAAGCCGGTCAGGCATTACGTGACCATACTGATCAGGTTAAATTGAATCGGCAGCTCAATCAGCTTGTTCGGGATCTCAACATTGTTCCGGATCTCCAAACGCTACAACCACAGGGGGTTGATCGTAGCGCGCTTCATCAACTTTTCGATACTTTGGATTTCACTACTTTGCGTAGCCGCGTTTTACAGGAGTTACCTGCTCGTGATGATGGCGCCGTGCCGGCCGAACGCAGTAAACCAGCGGTTCGTGAAGCAATAATCATCACCAATGGAACAAACGATTTAAGCGGTTTTTGTCATCTACACCAACCGCCGTATGCACTGGTGATTGATGGCTGCGGAAAACCTGGTGAGGGCAGTGTTGGCCGCTTTGCTTTGAGTGATGAAGACGGTTATGCCTTTGTTGGTGATGTGGCTACTCTTTCCGCAGATGACTCACATGAGCTGGGCCGGATCTTAGAAAGCCCGGAGATTGCAGTGTTTGGGCATGGGATGAAGGCTCAGATTCATGCTTGGGCTGGGCAAGGTTATGCGCTTTCCGGAATCATCGCAGATACGGAAATCGATGCTTACCTTTTGCATCCAGATCAACGCTCATACGACTTTGCTGATTTAGTACAACGCTATCTTGCGGTAGATATCTCTAGCCATGCGGATGACACGTTAGGCATCGGGGCAGACGGAGAACTGATCGATGATAATTTGGGTCAGCAGGCAGTTCTTTTACATGATTTGCGTGCTGCTTTTACAAAAGAACTTCATCTTCATCATGCTAACGAAACATTGGTTGAAATGGAGCTGCGGGTATCAGAAGTGTTAGCCCGGATGGAACAGCGGGGAGTCGGCGTTGATGTTGAACAACTTGATATGTTGCATGCTGATTTTGATGGCAAGGTTAATGATGCTGCCGAGCGCGCATGGGATGCTATTGGAGATAACTCGGTAAACCTATCAAGCCCGAAACAGTTGCAGGCGGTGTTGTTTGAGCAACTCAACTTGCCAAAGACAAAGAAAACAAAGTCAGGATATACGACGAACGCTGATGCATTGGCCGGTTTATTGGCCAAGATTAGTCTGCGGGAAGATGATCAGGCTATTGCTGGCCAAGAGTTTTTGACGGCGTTGCTCGATCATCGAGATTCCATCAAACTACGTCAGTCGGTTGAAGGCCTTCAGCGGGCAGTCCAACCAGATCGTCGGATTCGCACGACATATCAACAAACTGTAGCAGCTACTGGCAGACTGTCGTCTACTGATCCGAATTTACAAAATATTCATGCCCGCACTGAAGAAGGTCAACGTATTCGTGAGGTGTTTGTACCTGGCGCTGGATTCGATTACTTGATGACGGCGGACTATTCGCAGATTGAAATGCGCTTAATGGCTCATCTTTCAGGAGACCAAGAGCTGATTGACGCGTTCAATCATGGTGCTGATCTACACCGGTATGTTGCTGGGCGCGTCTATGGGGTAGCGGAAACTGACGTGACCTCGGCGCAACGTTCAAAGATTAAGGCAATGTCATACGGGTTAGTGTATGGATTATCAGCTTATGGGTTATCTGCGCAGTTGAAGATTCCAGTGCCGGAAGCACAAAACCTGATGGAAGGATATTTTTCGCGGTTCGGCCGGGTCAAGGAATATCTTGATGGATTAGTCGCCCAAGCTCGCAAGGATGGTTATACCGAAACGATTATGGGACGGCGCCGTTACTTGCCGGAGCTTTCGTCTACTAACCGCCAGGTGCGTGAAGCTGCCGAACGCATGGCGTTGAATGCTCCTATCCAGGGTTCAGCGGCAGATATTATCAAGATTGCTATGCTCAATGTGGAAGCAGAATTATCTCGTGCCGGTTTGGCATCACGAATACTCCTTCAGGTGCACGACGAACTTGTGTTGGAGGTCGTTGCTACCGAAGCTGAAACCGTTGAAAATATCGTACGTCAGGAGATGGGTGGTGCGTGGCCAGGGCTATCCGTTCCGTTATCAGTAGGCGTGGGCATCGGCCGGAATTGGCGTGCTGCCGCCCACTAAAGTGCGCTAGGAGTGCGGCTTACCTGCCCGAACCATCAGCGTTCCCGGGATAATGGGGGAGCGCTCTGGGCCCCACCCACCCCAGATCACAGTTCGGCCAGCCGGCCAGGGTGGTTCGAATAGCTCGTCTATGGTAAATCCGGATTCGATCAATGAGTTGATGTGGTCAGCTAACGTGTGATGGAATTCGGCGTATTCGAGGCGCGTGTGCGAGCGTTCAATATAAGGAGTGCGGTCAAAATAGGAGTTTACTGCAGTTAGACCGGTAGCTGTCGGATCATCAGGGAACATCCATCTGGTTGGATGAAGCGCTGAGTATGCCCACAATCCACCGGGGCGCAGGACACGATATATTTCTTGGTGTACTTCGTTGAGGTCAGGGACGAACGGCAAAACTCCGAAACTTGTGAAGACGACGTCGAAACTGTCGTCGTCGAACGGTAGTTGGCGGGCATCTGCTTGAAAGATCGGAAACTCGACACTGTACTTGTGGTTGAGTTCTTCGGCATGTTCGAGCATTCCTGGTGCCAGATCGGTTGCGACGACGTCGATACCGTTGCGAGCTAAGTAACGTGAGCATTGTGCCGCACCGGCACCAATTTCTAGGACGCGCTGGTTGCTCAGATCCCCAAGGAATTCGATGTCGGCTTCTCGTAGCCCTTCAGGTCCCCAAATAAAATCTTCGTCGCCTAAGATGGAACCGTGCTCTGCCAGATAATCGGTAGCATTGTCAGACCACCATTTTTCGTTAGCAACTATGGGATTGTCTACGCTGGAAAGCTGATGATGTCCGTATTTCATGGCATGGCCTTTCACGCTGTGGCGAATATGGCATAGCAACTCGCCGGTTATTTGTTGCAGTTTCGCGGTAAAACCCCGTAAACTGAGGGCTTGGTACATATATGTGCATGCACATATATGAACCAACTGTCCATATTAGTAACTATTATAAATTCGGAGTCACCAACTCTATGACCACGAACAACACTACTACCGAGGTTGCCATTAACGATATTGGTACCGAGGAAGATCTTATTGCTGCCGTTGATGAAACCATCAAGTACTTTAACGATGGCGACATCGTCGAAGGCACCGTAGTTAAAGTCGATCGGGATGAAGTCCTGCTCGATATCGGCTACAAGACCGAAGGCGTTATTCCTTCAAAAGAACTGTCCATCAAGCACGATGTCGATCCTGATGATGTCGTCGAAGTTGGTGACAAGATCGAAGCCCTCGTCATCCAGAAGGAAGACAAAGAGGGTCGTTTAATTCTTTCCAAGAAGCGTGCACAGTACGAGCGCGCTTGGGCAAAGATCGAAGAAGTCAAGGAAGCCGACGGCGTCGTTACCGGTACTGTCATCGAAGTTGTCAAGGGTGGTCTCATCCTCGACATTGGCTTGCGCGGCTTCCTGCCAGCATCTCTCGTTGAGATGCGTCGTGTGCGCGATCTTCAGCCATACATTGGCAAGGAAATCGAAGCTAAGATTATCGAACTGGACAAGAACCGCAACAACGTTGTTCTTTCCCGTCGTTCTTGGCTCGAGCAGACTCAGTCTGAAGTCCGCTCCACCTTCCTTAACACCCTTCAGAAGGGCCAGGTACGTGAAGGCGTCATTTCCTCCATCGTTAACTTCGGTGCATTCGTTGATCTTGGCGGCGTAGACGGTCTCGTTCACGTTTCCGAGCTCTCCTGGAAGCACATCGATCACCCATCTGAGGTTGTCGAAGTCGGTACTCCAGTGACCGTTGAAGTTCTCGAAGTCGATATGGATCGCGAGCGTGTTTCGCTCTCGCTCAAGGCTACTCAGGAAGATCCATGGCAGACCTTCGCACGTACCCACGCTATTAGCCAGGTCGTGCCAGGTAAGGTCACCAAGCTTGTTCCATTCGGTGCATTCGTTCGCGTTGAGGACGGCATCGAAGGCCTCGTTCACATTTCTGAACTCGCACAGCGTCATGTTGATCTGCCAGAGCAGGTTGTCAAGGTTGGCGACGATGTCTTCGTTAAGGTGATCGATATTGATCTCGATCGCCGTCGCATCTCGCTCTCGCTCAAGCAGGCTAACGAAGGTGTGGATCCTAACTCGGAAGACTTCGATCCATCACTGTACGGCATGTCCGCTGAGTACGACGAAGAGGGCAACTACAAGTACCCAGAAGGCTTCGATCCTGAGACCAACGAATGGCTCGAAGGTTACGAAGAGAACCAGGCTGCTTGGGAAGCAGAGTATGCTGCTGCTGAAGCTCGCTGGCAAGCACACAAGGCTCAGGTTGCTGCCGCAGCCGAAGCTGATGCTGCTGCCGCTGTTGCCGCTCCAGCTGCTACTTCCGAAACCGAGGAAGCTGCTCCAGCTAACTACTCATCGGCTGATGCTGATGTTGCTGGCACACTCGCTTCTGACGAGGCTCTTGCTGCTTTGCGCGACAAGCTCACCAATAACTGAGCTTAATGAGTTTAGCTAAACTCATAAGTTAGTTAATCTTAACGGCTGTGGCCCGAACAATTACGTTCGGGCCACAGCCTTATTTCATGAGTATTATTTCATTCTTCTGCTCCGTAGAAGACGTCGGTTGGTGGCATTCCAGGGCAGTCTTTTTGGACTTGTTCACCACCGGGATAGCGATCTACAAATACCAGATAGTCATCTGGTTGCCACGATATGCTATCTGGTGTGTGGAATAAGCTCACCCATGTTTGTTTACTGGGTTTATTTGACGTATCAACATTAATATTGTGGTCTGCTAAGCACGGGATAAAGTATTGATCCCAATAATCATAAAGTAAAGACAGTTGATCTTCAGACCACTCAGTCAACAACGCCGGTTCTGGGGTGTACATAGCACGACATTCCCAGTCCGCGATTTGTAATGCTGATTCCTGGGACTGCGGATGAGGGTCAAATTGAATACCACCGGTCGGGTGTGGGTGAGCTTTAAACCCACGGTCGTTAAGACACTGCGCTACTGAAAGGTCGACATCGCGGAGGGTTGGTTCGAAACGAACGAGACCTGGATCGTTGAGCTGGCTCGGATCAACACCCGGAACATTTTTACTCCGATCAAGCAAGTCGGTACGCCATTGAAGCTTTTCTTCCTCGGTCATCTTTTTCCGAACAATCTTAATCGTGGGTTCCCATGAGGTGTAATCCCAGGTTTTACTCGGCGCAAACCTATCCGCACTCTGATGTGACGGGACTGTAGGATCCGAACTAGTATCAGCATCTTGACATGCACCGAGCAATAACCCGACAACAAGAAGAGCAAGAACTTTGCTAGGTTTAAACATTAAATCCTCCTTTACACAATAAGGAATAATTGATATCTTTAACTTACTCAATGGTGAGTACAATCTCAAGTAAACTTTACCTTAAAGAGGTGAAAACATGAAGAAATCATTACGTGCCATTGCCAGTATCATTTGCGCAACGGGTTTGGTGCTGGGCGGATCGCTCCCAGCTATGGCTGGCACAAAAGGTGGAACAACAACATGTACAAATGGTGCAGTTAACGCCGTTCACGGCAAACAGCAAAGAGTCCACACCATTATGACGCTCCAAATTGGCGGGGTAACCTTTTTTAAAAAGGGTGGGGTTTACGAAAAAACGGTAGCTGCGCGCAATGGCGGCACTAAATCATGGTCCGCGCATTCGGACTGGCTAACATGGAACGGTACCTACGGCATGTGCACACCGCCGATTTGGTAAAGCATAGGTCAGGAAATGACGAAACGTCCTCAAAAAGTTATGGTTGTTAGTTTGTTTCTACTGCTAACAACCATAACTGTGTTAAGCATTTTATGGGCATTGCGGGTGACGTTTGCAACGCAGGCAGTATCTAATCCAACGTCAGAAACACACATAACAGTTGACGTCTTAGAACAAACTGTCGGCCAATCCTTGACCGTAACGACGACAGCTTCGCGTGATCCACTACCACTATCTGCCAATACTCTCACCGGCACTGCAACATACGTGACCGATAAAACCTCGGCCACGCAAGGAGATAACCTCTATACTGTCAACGATCAACCCGTGTGGGCGATAGTCAGCTCCACTCCAATCTGGCGCGATTTATCCGAAGGTGTACGCGGTGACGACGTCGTCGCCTTGCGAAACTTTCTCGCCGACCTTGGATATATCGACATACGAGAAGGCCAAACGTTTACCTCAGGGCTAGCGTGGGGAGTTAAAGCTTTCCAGAAAGACCGCGGATTAGAAGAAACGGGACAGTTTCCTCACGGAACTCTCATAGCTATCCCGCATAACGATACGCCAATAAAAATTGATAACAAAATACTGTTTACCGGAGCCCAACTCAACGGTGGCGAAGCATTCCTATCTACCTATTCCCAAACTCCAACCTTCATCATGATGCTGGGACAAGGCCAAGCGGAAATGATTCCTACCGGGGCAGTAGTACACGTGTATAGTGGCCAAACCATGTGGGAAGGTGTAGCGGGATCTGGTACAACCACACCAGATGGAGTATCTATCCCTGTTACCGCGTCAGATGGATCAATTCTGTGCGGTGATAGTTGTAGCGAATTACCACCGGGGGAGTTACTCCATCTAAACACTCACGTCGTTCTTGTTCCCGAACAAACCGGCCCCACCGTTCCGGTATCGGCTATCCTCACCACTGCTGACGGACAAACCCAGGTACGTGTTATTGACGGCAAGGAATCTCACCTTGTTCCAGTGACTGTGCGCGCCCTCGCTTCAGGATTAGCCGTTGTTGATGGTATCGAGGTGGGAACAAAAGTCGAAGCAATTGCGGAGCAATCTCGTGAATGACAAGCTAAGGGTTGCTGACCTAACGTTTCGCTACAGCAAACATGACCCGGAATTATACGATGGTCTTTCACTGACCTTTACCCCCGGAAAGATTACTGCGATCACTGGCGAATCGGGACGCGGCAAATCAACATTGCTCTATATCCTCGGTTTAATGCTTGCTCCAACAGCAGGCAACATCTATTACGGTCACACTGATCTTACGGCGCTTAACGATAGCCAAAAGTCGTCCTATCGAGCACACAATTTCGGATTCATTTTTCAAAGCGCCGAACTTGATCCCAACCGCAGCATTATTGATTCTGTGTGCGAACCCGGTATCTATTCCCATGCAGAGGCTCGCCCCCAAGAGGCCTATGCGCTCGAACTTTTGACCCGTATGGGAGTTGATAATGAGGCATATCGCAAACCTGGTCAAATATCTGGTGGACAAGCCCAACGCGTAGCTGTATGCCGGGCGCTCATCAACAATCCACACATTATCCTCGCCGACGAACCTACCGGCAACCTCGATGAGCACAACTCGCTGATTGTGCTCAACGCGCTACGCGAAGCAGCACAATCAGATAAGACCGTGTTGATAGCTACGCACGACCCCACAGTTATCAACTATGCCGACGACGTGGTGCAACTATGAACGTACGCTTTATTCACGAAGTTATGAAAGCAGCGTGGGCCTCTCGCACCTCGGCACTCATGCTTGGCATCGTCACCTTGATTATTTCGTTGCTTACTCTTGTCACCGCCGGCAAAAGCGTTGCCCAATCAGATGGTTTAGAACAGCAACTAGCGCGTATTGAAACACGCACCTTTACAGTCCTCGATCCCGAAGGTTCTTTACTTACTGACGCATTCGTCCATACGTTCGCAACTCAAAGTGGGGCACAATCAGTGCTTGCGCTCAGCAGACCCGTCGACGTCGTCAATGGAAACCTTGGCTTAAATGCATCGCGAATAGGCCTCGTCTCATTAGCCGGAAACATCGACGATGCGCTCAAACTCAATGATGGTCGCATGCCGCGAGCTGGTGAAGTAATCGTGGGAGTAAACGCCAAAGCCAAACTGGGGCTCACTAGCTCTTCAGGTTACGTCATGAGTGCTGATGGACACCAGTGGGCCGTCGTCGGCTCTTTTGATTCCCTCGCCCCGCACGAAGATTTAGCCGATCTCGTTATCGAGCCGACCCAATCAGCTCAAGCGTGGTCGCAAATGCGTTTTGTTGCGCCCAGCCTCGACGACGTTGGTCCGATGGAACACGTCCTGATCAAGAATCTGCCTTCAGCCCAGTCCACACTATCTGTGGAATCCTCAGCCCGAAAAGCGGCTGAGTCACAGGCCTTAATTAATTCTTTAAAGCAGCAATCTGGCGCGATTTTATTACTTGTTCATGGCGTGGGAATCGTGATTATCGGTGTTATTGTGCTAACTAACGTACTTATCCATGCCAAAGATTTAGGACGACGTCGAACCCTAGGGATCACGAGGTCCGCTCTGATTTGTTTCGTGGTTCTACGTACCGTAGTCATCAGCTTGATCGGCATTGTTTCGGGCGTCATACTCGGCTATACGGTGATGTACTTTGCGCACACTCCCGTACCGCTCGACTTCGCAGTTGCCAGCATTATATTGGCTCTATGTGCAGCCGCGGTAGCAGCAATTCCGCCCGCTATTTTTGCTGCATACCGAGACCCGGTGCGAGTCATGCGTATGCCGTAACCAGGCCGCGTTGAACATAGATAACTGGGCACAGATACGATAACCTAAATAGGTAACGATTTATTTGCGTTATTGAAAGGGGAGTGCGTTCTTCAGTGGACGTGCGCTAACATGCTCAAACTTGCAGTAACCGGTGGTATTGCGTCAGGAAAGTCCACGCTGACGCACGTTTTCGCCACCCGTGGCGCAATGGTTATCGACGCCGATCAGGTTGCCCGCGACGTCGTTGCCCCTGGCACAAAAGCCTTAGACCAAATAGGGCGCACCTTCGGTCCGCGTGTACTGCGTGCAGACGGACACCTTGACCGTGGAGCACTTGCCTCTTTCGTGTTTTCCAATTCCGCTGCACGCCAACAACTCGAGTCAATCATTCACCCCTATATCGCACGTGAAGTATCCGCACAACTACGTACCGCTCATCCGAGCCAAATCGTCGTCTACGACGTTCCACTGCTGGTTGGCAGCGCAAATCAGTTTTCGTTTATGGCCACGATGACTATCCATACCCCTGACCACGTTCGGATCGCTCGCATGGTTGACAACCGTGGGATGAGCCTAGCTCAAGCGAAAAGCCGAATCAATTCTCAACCAGGAGAGATGACGCGAACCGCAATATCCGATGTCGTTGTCACAAACTCAACGACTCAAGATGAATTCGTCTCATTAGCTGAAAAACTTTGGGATACTTGGGTAATACCTTATGACTGGGCACTTAGCCAAGAACGCGTTAGTGAACTGACGAATCCCATCGAAAATGTAATATTTCGAAGTGATACGCATCTTCAGGCCAGTCGATTACGAAACCTTGGTTGCGACGTTGTCGAAATACAAGGAACACATATCAAACTACGGGCTAATCCTGGTGCAGACACCTTACTCGACGCCGGCTGGATCCTCACCGGTTCTCGCCAAGCGACGACGGCTAACCCTGCTGAGCATTACACACTGAGCTGGTAGCAACAGATCTGTAGGTGATGCTCGTAGCGATAGCGCTCGAATATCGTACGCAAGCCCCGAATGGTGCATAATCCTCGGTGTGTGGAAGTTCTGATTGAGGTGAAGATGGGAGAGCTTCTGTGAAGATACCCAAGCGTTCCGTTGCTCGTCCTTTTCGGTGGATACTTGATTGCTAAATGCCTGATCGCTTCAGTTATGGCATGGCCTTTGATGACGATGATTCTTCAGGCGAAGGGACTTTCATATCTAGAGATCGGGCTTCTTAATTCGTTTGGGGCTGTTGTATCTCTTTTATTTGAGGTACCTATGGGACGTCTTGCCGATAGATTTGGACAAAAGTATGCATTAGCTTTCGGATCCCGATTGATCGCGCTTGGTGTCAGTGTTCTTGCCGTATTCGACGCGTTGCCAGCAGTTTATCTTTCTGAACTCGTCATTGGCGCCGGCCTTGCGCTTTCTTCTGGTGCTGACAGTGCCTGGCTTTTCCAAGAGCACAAGCGATTGGGGATGGAAGATGACTAGATGACTATTTGAAGAGCCGGTCAGCCGTCGGATCGGTGACCTTATTGTTTTCCATGACTTCAAGTGTGGTTGGACCGATACTGTTCTCATGGCGCACCAACCTACCGCTGTGGATGAGTGTGGCTTGCTATATCGCAGCTGCTGGCGTGTTTTTACGTCTGCGTTTGCATGACCAGTTATCTTCGGAATCTTCTAAAGCCGATCAATCCAGTCACGGAGCGCATAAACTGGGCACAGTAATTCGCCGTGTCGCGGGGGTAATAAGAAATCATAGCCTCTTTGTTTCGCTTGCACTCGCTTCGACGATAGTCATGATTGCAGTGTCAAATTACTCGACGTATCTTGGGCCGTTCTTGGAAGAACGCGGTCTTGAGGTTCGAAACTTGGGAATCGTATTGGTGATCGGGAAGATCGTCCAGTGGCTTGCAGTGCGAAATACTGATCGGCTCAAGCGCTCAACGGACCACGAGCGATTGCGTGTTCTCACTGTTATGGGTTTAGTGATTCTTTTCTTGGTCGCAGTGAGTGTGACCATGCCTTCAACGCCTTGGATAGGTGCAGGGTCGTTTGTTTTGTTGTCTGGGTTGGCATCAGTTTTCTTTATCCTCATCGATGAACAAGTTAATCTGGTGATTTCTGACAAGTATCGCACAACGATGCTATCCATCGTGGCGATGTTCGACGAGGCTGCGACGATCGCGGTAGATCCGGTGATCGGAGCTGTGTTGGACGCCCTTGGGTTCTCTCGAACGTATCTCCTACTTTCGGCTGTACTGTCGGTTAGTTTTTGTCTCGTTGTCGCCCTTGCCACGTATTCCACCCGTAACCTCTCTGATCGGAATGATCCGGCAGGGCACTAAGAGGTGTTCAAGCGGAACCACCTATTAATAAGTATTCAACCCTGGTCGATTACGATTTCTAGGAGCCTACAGTCAGCAGGTAACACCTCGTTACCTGTAAAGCTGGTAGCGATAGGTATCGAATATTGTCGGAGCTAACCGGTAGGCTTGAGGTATGCGTCCTGTTACTGATATTGTGCGTCAAGAAGCACCATTCGAAGTTATCTCTGAATACACTCCGTCCGGCGATCAGCCCACCGCAATTGCGGAACTCGCTGAGCGGATTAACGCCGGGGAAAAAGATATCGTTTTGTTGGGCGCAACCGGAACTGGAAAATCAGCAACCACTGCATGGTTGATCGAACAAATACAGCGCCCCACACTCATCATCGAGCCAAACAAAACCCTCGCCGCCCAAATGGCTGCCGAATTCCGGGAATTGTTACCCAACAATGCCATCGAGTACTTCGTTTCGTACTACGACTACTATCAGCCAGAAGCCTATGTGCCGCAAACTGATACGTTTATTGAAAAAGATTCCTCCATTAACGACGAAGTTGAGCGGTTGCGCCACTCGGCCACCAATTCGTTGATTACGCGGCGCGATACCGTCGTGGTGGCTTCTGTTTCGTGTATCTATGGTTTGGGAACGCCGCAAGAATACGTTGATCGTATGGTGGACGTCCATGTTGGGCAAGAACTCGACCGCGATGCGTTACTTAAGCAGTTCGTGACGATGCAGTATACGCGCAACGATATGGCGTTCACCCGTGGCACATTCCGGGTACGCGGCGATACTGTGGAGATCATTCCAGTTTATGAAGAGCTCGCTATCCGGATCGAATTTTTCGGCGATGAGATTGAATCCATCGCCTTACTGCATCCGCTAACTGGCAATGTGGTGCGCGAAACCGACCATGCTCATATTTTCCCTGCTTCCCACTATGTTGCTGGTGAAGAACGCATGAAACGTGCAATTGCTTCTATTGAGGAAGAATTAGCTGAGCGCCTAGCAGAGTTACGCGATCAAGATAAGCTACTGGAAGCTCAACGGCTCGAGATGCGTACCACCTACGATTTAGAGATGATGCGCAATATCGGAACGTGCTCGGGTATCGAGAATTATTCGAGGCATATTGATGGTCGTGGCCCAGGCACACCTCCGAATACCTTGCTCGATTATTTCCCTGAGGATTTTGTGTTGATTATTGACGAATCGCACGTGACGGTACCGCAAATTGGTGCCATGTACGAAGGGGATATGTCCCGCAAGCGCACCCTTGTGGATTTCGGATTCCGCCTGCCTTCCGCAATGGATAATCGGCCACTGAAATTCGCGGAGTTCTTGGAACGAATCGGTCAGACTGTTTATCTCTCAGCAACACCGGCTAAATATGAGATGGAACTTTCTGATGGATACGTCGAACAAATTATTCGACCTACCGGCCTAGTAGATCCAGAGATCATTGTTAAGCCAACAAAAGGCCAAATCGACGATCTGCTCGAACAAGTACGTGCCCGCGTCGATCGTGATGAACGAGTTTTGGTTACCACGTTAACCAAGAAAATGGCCGAAGACCTCACCGATTATCTTGCCGAACGCGGGGTCAAGGTTGAGTATTTGCATTCCGACGTCGATACCTTACGGCGCGTTGAACTGTTGCGTGAACTACGCATGGGCAAATTCGATGTATTAGTGGGTATCAACCTGTTGCGTGAGGGTTTGGACCTACCAGAAGTCTCACTTGTTGCGATCCTCGACGCCGATAAGCAGGGCTTCTTGCGCTCTACGACAGCGCTCATTCAGACCATTGGACGTGCAGCTCGAAACGTATCTGGGCAAGTACACATGTACGCCGATTCGATAACACCAAATATGCGTGAGGCGATCGACGAAACCAACCGCCGTCGCGAAAAGCAAATAGCATACAACACTGCGCACGGCATCGATCCGAAACCATTGCGGAAGAAGATCGCCGACGTGACTGACATGCTCGCCCGTGAAGATCTTGAGACTGGCGAATTGCTAGACGGCGGGTATCGCAAAGAAAAGTCAGTTGCCGAACGATTACCTCAAGATGGTGCTGAAATTGAGCAACTACTTCAAGATCTGCGCGAACAGATGCACGTTGCTGCCGAACACCTACAGTTCGAACTCGCTGCCCGGTTACGCGACGAAATCGAAGATGTTAAGCGTGAGTTACGTGCCATCAAACAAGCTCAATAGTGCTTGTCGCGAACTGAGCGCGATATCATAACGCCTAAGATGTTACCTTCTAGCTACTCTCGCGTAAGCTAGAAATAGCGAAGGGGAGTATTCCCACGAAATATCGGTTCGTCATCGCGGCTGCTTAGCCCGGGCCGAGGCCACTACTCTCATTAGAGATGGCGGGAAGAGACCTTCGGTCATGTTCTGAACCGAAAGGCTAACTTTGCTTAACTCTATGCTTGTAACTGTTGCAAACTCGTCCTCTGCTGATCCAACCATGGTGGTTCATGCATGGGAATGGGTACTTCTTGGAGTATTCGTTGTTGCATTGATTCTTTTTGATCTTCTCGGACATGTGCGTAAAGCTCATGAGCCAACCATTGGTGAAGCCTCACGCTGGACCGGAGTTTATGTTTCGCTTGCTGTACTTTTCGGTATCGCAACCTACTTCCGCCACGGTGGCCGGTTCGCCACTGAATTCTTCGCCGGCTATATCACCGAGTATTCACTCTCGCTCGATAACATCTTTGTTTTTATTATCATTATCGCAGCCTTTAAAGTACCTCGGAAATTCCAGCAAAAAGTACTGATGTGGGGCATCATTATTGCCCTTGTCTTGCGATTTATCTTCATTATGATCGGCGCGGCCCTTGTTGAAAAATTCATCTGGGTGTTCTTCGCTTTCGGTGTGTGGATGGTCTACACCGCAACCAAGCAGGTCTTGGACGGTTTACAAGAAGCACGTGACCGCAAAAATGGTGTTAAAGAAGATGATGAGTATAAACCGACTGCGCTGACCCGCTTTATTTCTCGAGTATTCCCTGTGACAGCTGGGTTCGTTGGCGATAAGCTATTCCACCGCTCCCAAGGAAAAACTTTCCTTACTCCGCTGCTTATTTGCATTATCTCCATTGGGACGATCGATTTGCTGTTCGCTCTTGACTCGATTCCAGCAATCTTTGGGTTGACGAAGGAGCCGTTTATCGTGTTCGCATCGAACGCGTTTGCGTTGCTTGGTTTGCGCCAGTTGTTCTTCCTCGTCGATGGCTTACTCGATCGCCTCATCTACTTGCACTACGGTTTGGCGGCAATCCTCGGATTCATCGGCTTGAAGCTTCTGCTCCACGCCTTCCACGGATACGATATGCTCACCGCAATTACCGAACCGACACCAGGTGTCTCGGTAGGCATCATCCTAGGCATCATTATTGTGACCGTGGTGGCCTCCATTATTGGAGCACGCAGACTTCGGGCTGAACACTAGTTCTTATAGAGAGCCTATAGGCAGCGGATCGTTAGGCGATATTGGATAGACGTCCGCTAATGTGTCCTGGAGATTTTTGGCTGTTGCGTAACTATACGACAGATAGATGCGATCACCATAAATCGGTTGTGAGAGAACTATTGACAGATCGGAATCGAAGCACAGTGATGGGAGATTGGCTCGAAATAACCTTTCAATCTCATGGCGTGGTACATGCACGAAAGAATACGGTTCCGGCCTTAGAAAGGAATCATCTGGTCCCAACGTTATCGCGGGAGCGCTACAGCGTACTAAGAAAGAACGCATAGTTTGCATGGTTCATGCCACCTTCAGAGGAGTGCTGGATAAATCCCTGTTCATTTAGATACTGAACGGCAAGTTAGATGTACTCAGCCCTTGAGAGCTAATTTGCGAGCTATCACAGCGCACACCATCAACTGCAATTGATGGAAAATAATTAACGGGATTCCGATCGTTCCAACAACAGACGCAGGGAATAAGGCATTGGCCATCGGTAGCCCGGTAGCCAAGGACTTTTTAGAACCACACATCAGCACCACAATCCGGTCTTTCCTCGTTAGGCCGAGCGATCCGAACCACGTTAGCGCCAACATCAACGCCAGGAAAAGCGCCAACACGATCAGAAGGACAACCAACGAATAGGCCGTGATAACGCTCCATGAGCCGTCGAGAGTTGCCACCGTCGTCGCCGTCAAAACCACTAAAATAATTGCGCCCGTATCGGTAGTCTTGGTCAAGTCACGCCGGGCACGCATCCACCCGCCAAACCAGGGTTGCACAAGTTGCCCGGCAATAAACGGCAACAGCAGTTTGACCATAATCGAGCCAAACCCGCCAGTATCTGCTCCGGAAACACTCATGAAAACTGCAACTAAAACTGGAGTGATAAACATCCCGGCGATATTCGATAAGGTTGCAGCAGCGATTGCGGCACCAACATTACCGTTCGCAATCGACACAAAGGTCACCGAGGATTGAACCGTAGACGGCAATAATGACAGGTAAAAAATCCCACGGGCCAGTTCTGGGCCGAGCAGGGGAGAAGCAAGTGTTGCAACCGCCCAACCCATACACGGGAAAATCACAAACGTCGCAAACAGAATCGACCCTTGTAAACGAACGTTAGCTAAACCGCTCAGAACCTCGCGCGTAGGTAACCGCATTCCGTACAGGAGAAAAACGAGCGCAACTCCGATATCAGCGGCGATCCCAAAGCCGTTTGCAATCTCTCGTGAAAACGGGATAAATAATCCAGCACAGAGCGCAAGAATTATCCCGATAATGAGCGGATCTTTGCGCACATTACTCCCATGGTCCGTAGACGACAGTCCATTCAGCAATTTCGACGTTGGCAAGTACACCAGCTTTGTTGAACGGGTCATCGGCGAGTAGCTCCCGTGCTTTATCCTCTGATTCGGCGTCGACGACGATCAGCGCACGTCCTCCTGCCATTGGACCAGAAGCTTTGAGCGCGCCCCTATCGAAGAGCATTTTTAAGAACTCACGGTGACGTGGGCGTATCTCGGTAGTGAGATCAGTTTGGGCAGAATCGTATGTATAAATAACAGCAAATGTACTCATGTGTACTATCTTACGTTGTGCTCACGGAAAACTGGTATGGAAACGTGTCGGAGACGGTCGGTATGATCTTAGATGTGCATGATTCAATACATATTCAAGGTGCGAGAGAACATAATCTTCGTAATGTCACGCTGGATATCCCGCGTGACAAGATGGTTGTGTTCACTGGCCTGTCGGGTTCTGGTAAGTCGTCCTTAGCGTTCGATACTATTTTTGCGGAAGGACAACGGCGCTATGTTGAATCGTTGTCATCGTATGCGCGCCAGTTCTTAGGCCAGATGGATAAGCCGGCTGTTGATTTCATTGAAGGACTCTCACCGGCTGTTTCGATCGATCAGAAGTCCACTAACCGCAATCCGCGGTCTACCGTTGGAACGATCACCGAGGTCTATGACTACTTGCGTTTGCTTTACGCACGCGCTGGCACGCAGTATTGCCCGGTATGCGGGGCATTAATTGAAGCGCAGTCAGCAGAACAGATAGTCAATCGGCTGCTCGAAGAAGAAGATAAAACCCGTATCCATATTTTGGCGCCGGTGGTTCGCGGCCGCAAGGGCGAACACCTTGAACTGCTCAAACAGCTACAAACCGATGGCTATTCGCGCGCTCGTATTGACGGCACTGTTTACCGTCTTGACGAAGCACCTGCGTTAGCGAAAACCTATAAGCATGATATCGATGTTGTCGTGGATCGCTTAGCGATTCGTGATGGTATCCGCTCTCGGTTAAATGATTCGGTTGAAAATGCCCTACGCCTCTCAAAAGGCGTAGTGGTTATTGAATACGTTGATCGTGAAGCCGACGATCCATATAAAGAACGTCGCTTTTCTGAACAACGATCTTGCCCGAATGATCATCCACTTGAACTTGAAGAAATTGAGCCGCGCACATTCTCATTCAACGCGCCCTATGGTGCTTGTCCGGAATGTGACGGCATTGGTTTCAAACTCCAGGTCGATCCCGAACTCGTCATCCCTGACGAATCACTATCGATTGAAGATGGCGCTATTCTGGCGTGGTCAGTGACTGCATCAGCGAGCGCCCGAGATTACTATCAACGTCAGCTCGCCAGTCTTGCTGAGGATATGGGTTTCAAGCTCACCACCCCGTGGAAGAAACTTCCCAAGGAAGTAAAAGAGGCGATTTTGCGTGGCCGGGATTTCAAAGTCAAAATGAAGTACCGCAATCGGTGGGGCCGGGAGAAGATATATTCCTCCGGTTTCGAAGGCGTGTTGAATTTTGTGAAACGCAAGCACAATGAGACTGAATCCGAGTGGTCTAAAGAACGGTTTGCTGGCTTTATGCGTGAAGTTGCCTGCCCTGTTTGTGGCGGTGCACGATTACGCCCGGAAGTTCTAGCAGTGCGCGTCGGTGATCTCAATATTGCTCAGCTAACCGACCTTCCTATCGGGGAAGCCCTCGAATACGTCACCCATATTGATCTCGATGAGCGTGGGCGCAAAATTGCTCAGCAAGTACTTCGCGAGATCATCGAACGGTTAACTTTCCTCGTTTCCGTTGGCCTTGACTATCTCACGCTCTCACGCGCAGCTGGAACGCTCTCTGGTGGTGAGGCGCAACGTATTCGTCTGGCTACCCAGATCGGTGCCGGTCTTGTTGGCGTGCTTTACGTTCTCGATGAACCCTCTATTGGCCTTCATCAACGTGATAATGAAAAACTCCTTGAAGCACTCAACCGGTTGCGCGACCTGGGCAATACGCTCATCGTCGTCGAACATGATGAAGATACGATCCGGCAGGCAGACTGGCTAGTCGATATCGGCCCTGGAGCTGGTGAACATGGCGGAGAGATTGTCTTCTCTGGTAAACCAGCCGATATCGTTCAATCGCCTAACTCGATCACCGGGCAGTACCTCACCGGAAAGCGCGCCATCGTGGTGCCAACCGAACGCCGGAAAATCGTCAAGAAGAACCAGATCACGGTTTCCGGAGCTACCGAAAACAATCTCGACAACGTCACTGTCAAATTCCCTATCGGAGTTTTCACCGCAGTAACCGGCGTATCTGGCTCGGGAAAATCCACCCTGGTTAACTCTATTTTGTACAAGGTGTTGGCAAACGAGCTCAACCGTGCACGTTCCTTGCCTGGCCGGCATAAGAAAGTCACCGGATTGGAAGAACTTGATAAAGTCGTGCACGTCGATCAATCACCGATTGGGCGTTCGCCACGATCCAATCCTGCCACCTACACCGGCATGTGGGATCCGATCCGTAAGCTGTTCGCCGAAACCCAAGAAGCAAAGGTTCGCGGATACGGCCCAGGGCGTTTCTCGTTCAACGTCAAAGGCGGCCGGTGCGAAGCCTGCTCTGGTGATGGAACGATCAAGATCGAAATGAACTTCTTGCCCGACGTTTACGTACCATGCGAAGTTTGCCGTGGTGCACGGTACAACAGTGAAACTCTCCAAGTACACTACAAGGGCAAGAATGTAGCTGAAGTTCTTGACATGACGATCTCTGAGGCTCGCGAATTCTTCGGCAATGTCCAGCGAATCGCGAAATACTTAGAGATGCTTGAACTCGTTGGCTTGGGATATATTCGGCTCGGCCAACCGGCAACAACGCTTTCTGGCGGTGAAGCGCAACGTGTCAAACTCGCTTCCGAACTGCATCGTCGTTCCACCGGGCGAACCGTTTATGTTCTTGACGAACCCACTACTGGCCTGCATTTTGAAGATGTCCGCAAGCTTATCAGCGTGCTGCAATCACTCACCGATAAAGGCAATACCGTTATCGTTATTGAACATAACCTTGACGTCATCAAATCTGCCGACTGGGTAATCGATCTTGGCCCTGAAGGCGGAAAGGGCGGCGGTCGCGTTATCGCTGAAGGCACACCAGAAGATATTGCACGCGTGGAAGAATCCCACACTGGGCGATTCCTCAAACCGATTCTCACCAGTGCCGGAACACTCTAACCATGGCCGATCCGCAGAGCTATCGTCCCACCGATATTCCGGCAAACCCGGGAGTCTATCGGTTTATCGACGACGAAGGTCGAGTTATTTACGTCGGTAAAGCATCGTCATTGCGTAACCGGCTGAGTAACTATTTCCAAGACCCAGCACAACTCCATCCGCGCACCCGAGCAATGGTGTTTACCGCTGTGGATGTCAAATGGGTAGTAGTCGGATCAGAGATTGAGGCGCTGACTCTCGAATACGCGTGGATTAAGGAATTTGCACCGCGGTTCAACGTGATGTATCGCGATGACAAATCTTATCCGTACCTGACAATTACGATGAGTGAAAAGTATCCACGCGTGCTCGTTACCCGCAATGCTCATCGACGGGGAGATAAATATTACGGTCCCTACACGAAAGTATGGGCAGTACGCGAAGCTCTGGATCTACTGCTCAGGGTTTTCCCTATGCGATCATGCACTAAAGGCGTGTTTAACAATGCGCAACGCAGCGGACGTCCTTGTTTGAATGGATATATCGACAAATGCGCTGCACCGTGCGTGGGAAGGATCAGTGAAGAAGAACATCAGAATATCGCTCGGCAAATGATTTCTTTCCTTGATTCCAATGGTGAAAAACTGATTAAGCAGAAGACTGCAGAAATGAATAGTGCCGCTCAAGCCTACGATTTCGAACGGGCTGCTCGGTTGCGAGATGATATTGTTGCGCTAACAACAGTTGCGGAACGAAATACAGTTGTACTCGATCGAGATGTTGATGCAGATATTTTTGGGTTAGAGTACGACGAACTGGAAGCCTCCGTACAAGTATTCTTTGTCCGTGGTGGCCGTATTCGCGGTCAGCGTGGCTGGGTCACCACAGTAGAAGATCTCGGACAACCCGAATTACTCAGCCAACTCTTACTACAGGTGTATGGTGCCTATGCGCCAGTTCCAACGCATAAAAAACGAAGTCAGGCACGCTCTATTGATGATGTCGAACATACCGCAATAGATGCAATTCCTCGAGAAATCTGGGTTCCCGCTATGCCAGCTGATCGAGAAGTGCTTCAGCAGTGGCTCACCCAACTTCGTGGTGCACCCGTACGTATTCTCACCCCACAACGTGGGCCGAAAGCACAGCTCGCTCAGACTGTCCATACCAATGCAGTTCAGGCTTTACAACGGCACAAAATTCAACGTGCTGGCGATATTACGGAGCGTTCTCAAGCCCTGGAAGAATTACGCGAAGGGCTTGGATTGGAACGAGCTCCGCTACGTATCGAATGTTACGACGTCTCCCATACCCAAGGAACGCACCAAGTGGCTTCCATGGTCGTTTTTGAAGATGGACTTGCGAAAAAATCAGACTATCGGCATTTTATTGTTCGGGGGCCAGAAGGCACCGGCGCACGGGACGATACAGCTGCTATGGATGAAGTATTACGACGTCGTCTTTCCCGTCTTCAATCTGGAGCTGCGGCAGACGATGCCTCTGATGATGAACCACTAGATAAAACAACTCCACCCGGTAAACAGCCACGAAAATTTGCTTACCGCCCAGATCTTATCGTCGTCGATGGCGGGCTCCCGCAAGTTAATGCTGCACAACGCGTTGTCGAAGAACTAGCAGCTGATGTAACCGTCATCGGCCTAGCGAAACGTTTGGAAGAAATCTGGCTACCAAGGGAGGACTTTCCCGTGATTTTATCGAGATCGTCACCAGCCTTGCGGTTATTGCAATTTTTACGTGATGAATCACATCGCTTTGCAATTACTTTCCACCGTAAGAAACGCAGTAAAGCAATGACTCGTTCTGCACTTGATGACGTTCCAGGACTTGGCCAAGGCAAACAAAAAGCATTGCTCAAACATTTTGGTTCCCTTGCGAAGATTAAAGCGGCTTCCCGTGCGGAACTTTTGGCCGCACCTGGAATCGGTCCGGTGTTAGCCGACGCATTGATCTCGCAATTAGGCATCGATCACAAATAACTGGCAGGATAGTGATATGGACAACATTAACGATACAGCAAATATTCCCCTTGGAGTCATTCTGGACGATGCGCAAGCTGAGTTACCTCCCGCTGACATTCCAGAAATACTTATTATCACGGGAATGTCTGGAGCTGGGCGTTCGCGGGCCGCAGCTACCTTAGAGGACCTTGGCTGGTACGTCGTCGACAATCTGCCTCCTCGACTGCTTTCTGCGCTTGCTGGTTTGGTAACGCCAACATCTGGTGTGCGTCGGTTGGCTGCCGTCGTCGATGTACGTTCACGAGAATTTTTTAAAGAACTCGAAGAAGTCATGGAATCACTGCAAGAACATGCCGTGGAGTATCGAATTCTTTTCCTTGATGCTTCAGACCAAGCATTGGTACAACGCTACGAATCTGTGCGTCGGCCACATCCGTTGCAAGGAGACGGTAGGCTTCTGGATGGCATTTCACAAGAACGCGAGGTGCTTGCTCCGTTACGCCGTAGGGCGGACACGCTCATTGACACAAGTAATCTTTCAGTACATGACTTATCTAGGAAAATTCGCAAAGCTGTCGCTAGTGCCTCAGATACTGAACCACATGTAACGGTGATGAGTTTTGGGTTTAAATATGGCTTACCTATGGATGCTGATCATGTGGCAGATGTAAGATTTCTACCTAATCCATATTGGGTTACTGAGTTGCGCAAATTAACCGGGCGGGATGCACCTGTTCGAGATTTCGTTTTGAGTATTGATGGTGCTAAGGATTTTGCTAACTCCTATGTTGATTTAATCCATCCGATTCTTGAAGGTTATATCCGCGAGCTAAAGCCCTATGTCACGATTGCTATCGGTTGTACTGGCGGAAAACATCGTTCAGTTGCAATGACCGAATACGTTTCTGAGCAATTGCGATCACGTGGCGTATCAGTACGTACAATTCATCGAGATCTTGGACGAGAGTGATGCGTGAAAATCAAAATGTCGGGGCGCGCGGACCACGCGTCGTTGCTTTAGGTGGAGGTCACGGACTGTATGCATCATTATCCGCTCTACGAATTCTGACTCCGCATATCACTGCTGTTGTTACCGTTGCTGATGATGGCGGTTCTTCGGGGCGCATCCGCCAAGAGATGGATGTGTTACCACCAGGAGATCTGCGAATGGCGTTGGCTGCTTTATGCGACGATAGTGACTGGGGGCAAACATGGCGTGACGTATTGCAACATCGTTTTGAATCTACTGGGCCATTAAATGGCCATGCTGTAGGGAATTTATTGATTGTTGCAACATGGCGACTTTTACACGACGAGCTCGATGGACTAGATCTTGTTGGTCGATTACTGGGCATTCGCGGTCGAGTTGTTCCAATGTCAACTATTCCATTGCAGATAGAAGCAGATGTATGCGATGTATCTGGCCAGACGACGTCGATTTGCGGACAAGTGGCAGTTGCTACATCACATGCATGCGTTGAACGTGTTGGCCTTATTCCAGCAAACCCACCTGCACATCCGGCCGCTGTTGATGCGATTGATGACGCCGATTGGGTTATCATTGGCCCTGGTTCATGGTATACCTCAATTATTCCGCATCTGCTGGTGCCAGATCTTCTTCACGCACTAGAAAATACTCGAGCGAAAAAAGCACTCGTGATGAACTTAGTTCCGGATGAAGAAACGGCTCATCTATCACCCAGTGAATTAATTATGGCTTTTCGGCAGCACGCCCCAGATATCACCATCGATTGTGTGATTGTTGATCCTGACACTGTTGGAGATCGGGTAACTCTTGAAAATGCTGCCAAAAGTATTGGTGCCAATGTTATGGTCAGCCATGTAGCGAAGAAGAGTAATCGAAGTATGCACGATCCACTTTTTCTGGCAACGGCATTTCGTGATGTTATTGATAGTTTCTCATAATCGCCTCACGCCACTATCATCGCCTTGTAACATCATGATCAGCGAAGAATCGTCGCGTTAATTGCCAGAATTGTCCCAGAGTTATTCACTAGCTGTAGAAAAGAGTAGCCGATGCCAGCTTTGACGTCTTTTGTGAAAGACGAAATATCATTGGTTTTCCCAACGAACTTGTCAGCCATGGTGGCCGAGTTATCGACGATGTTTCGGTTCGCTGGAGGTTTACAAATTAACGGTGGGATTGTTTCCTTACAAGCTGAGCTGACGCATCCCGGAGCGACGCACCACTTGGCCGAATTGGTGCGGCAAGTTTATTCAATAGAGCCTGATGTGGTTGCCATCAGTAAGCCGATGAGACAAGGTAATAGTTATCTTCTTCGCGTGGTTAACGACGGTGAACGGATTGCCCGGCGCGCAGGTATTTTAGATGTTCGTGGGCGTCCTGTTCGCGGACTTGCTCCTCAAATTGTTGGTGGTACGAAAGCTGATGCTGCTGCGGCATGGCGTGGTGCCTTTTTAGCTCGTGGCACTCTTCTTGAACCTGGGCGTAATGCTGCGCTTGAAGTGACGTGTCCATCGATGGAAGCGGCGTATGCTATTGGCGGTTTGGCTCGCCGACTAGATGTTCCATATCGGGCTAGGGAATCGCGTGGAGCTTACCGTGCAGATATCCGCGAAGGCGATGCAATATCAACGATGCTCACTCGGATCGGCGCTCATAACACTGTCTTAAAATGGGAAGAGTTGCGCACAGAACGCGAAGTGCATGGACAAGCTAATCGTTTGGCAAACTTTGATGACGCAAATATGCGCCGGAGCGCAGATGCCGCCATTATTGCGGTTATTCGTGTCAAGCGAGCTTTTGAAATCTTAGGTGACGATATACCGGATAATCTCCGGCAAGCAGGCGAATTCAGAATTAAGTATCCGGAAGACTCACTCAACCTTTTGGGGGAGCGGCTCACGCCGCCGGCAACAAAAGATGCTGTGGCGGGACGGCTTCGTAGGCTCAACACTATGGCCGATAAACGAGCTAGTGAGTTAGGCATTCCAAGCACTATGGATGCTGTTCGTGAACAGACAGGTGTATCTGATCGCACAATTTGAAACGGGCCCAAAGTCACTGTGTTTTCTTGTTGATGGGGATTTTTTAATTTACTTTCACCTACACGCGAAGTTGCCTAGACAATACAGCACCAAAAACTTGTAGAATAGGAGAGGATCGAACGTTGGGCGAAAAAGTCAGGCGTTCGTGAGTCAGCGAGTACAGCTCGTTGAGAAATCTACAATGTGTACTGAAGTACACAAGGAGGATACGCAGTGACTATTCGCGTTGCTATTAACGGCTTTGGCCGTATTGGCCGTAACTTTATCCGCGCAGCATACCAGCGTGGAGCTAACTTTGAGGTCGTTGCAGTCAACGATTTGACAGACAACAAGACTCTCGCTCACCTACTCAAGCGCGATTCAATTCTCGGAACCTGGGATCACGAAGTTTCCCACGATGAGGATTCAATCGTCGTTGATGGTCGTAAGATCAAGGCTTTCGCAGAGCGTAACCCAGCCGATCTTCCATGGGGCGAACTCGATATCGACGTCGTTATCGAATCCACCGGCTTCTTCACCGATGCAACCAAGGCTAAGGCACACATTGAAGCTGGCGCCAAAAAGGTTATCATCTCTGCTCCGGCAAAGAATGAAGATGCTACTTTCGTTATGGGTGTAAACCACACCGATTACGATGCAGAAAAGCACAACATCATCTCCAACGCTTCCTGCACCACGAACTGCTTGGCACCAGTTGCCAAGGTTCTCCAGGAGAAGTTCGGCATTGTTAAGGGTCTTATGACCACCGTCCACGCATACACTGGCGATCAGCGCATCCTCGATGCACCACACTCTGATCTTCGCCGTGCACGCGCAGCTGCTATCAACATCGTTCCTACCAAGACCGGTGCTGCTGCTGCTGTTGCTCTCGTTCTTCCAGAGCTCAAGGGCAAGTTCGATGGTTTCGCAATGCGCGTTCCAGTTCCAACAGGCTCTGCAGTTGACTTGACCTTCGAATCCGAGAAGTCCGATGTCACTGTTGAAGAGATCAACGCTGCAATCAAGGAAGCTGCTGAAGGCGAACTCAAGGGTATCCTCGCATACTCCGAAGAGCCACTCGTTTCCACCGACATCGTTCACGATCCACACACCTCCATCTTCGACGCTGGTCTTACCAAGGTCATCGATGGTCAGGTTAAGATCATCTCTTGGTACGACAACGAATGGGGTTACTCCAACTCCCTCGTTTCCCTTACCGATCTCGTTGCTTCGAAGTTCTGATTCTTCGCAAGTTTGAGTAAGTGATAACTCACGGGCCCGGGCATGCGTTTGCGTGCCCGGGCCCGTAGTTTCATCAGCTATACTGAGATTGTTTAGATGCCAGTGTTGGTATCTTTTATTTACACAGAAGGACACTAATGAGAACTATTGACACACTCGGCGATCTCGCCGGCAAAAAAGTTTTTGTGCGATCGGATTTCAATGTTCCGCTCGATGCTGACAAGAACATTACCGACGATGGCCGTATCCAGGCTGCACTCCCAACCATTAAGCGCCTTATTGAAGCTGGTGCACGCGTCATCGTTGCAGCTCACTTAGGCCGGCCAAAGGGCCAAGTCAACCCAGACTTCTCCTTGGCACCAGTAGCTAAGCGTCTTGGCGAATTACTTGGCAAGAATGTTGTTTTGGCAAATGACACTGTCGGTGAAGGTGCACAGGCTGCTACTGCTGATATGAAAGATGGCGACGTCGTCCTTCTCGAAAACGTCCGCTTTGATGCTCGCGAAACTTCCAAGGTTGACGCAGAGCGTGAAGAACTCGCTGCAGAATATGCAAAGCTCGCGGACGCGTTCGTGTCTGACGGTTTCGGCGTTGTTCACCGCAAGCAGGCATCAGTTTATGATGTTGCCAAAGTTCTACCTTCAGCTGCCGGTGAGCTCGTATTTAAGGAAATTGCTTCCCTGTCCAAGGCAACTGCTCAACCAGAGCGTCCATACACTGTCATTCTCGGTGGCGCTAAAGTCTCGGACAAGCTTGGCGTTATCGCAAATCTTTTGGAGAAGGCCGATCGCCTGATCATCGGCGGCGGTATGGCATACACTTTCCTCAAGGCAAAGGGCTACGAAGTTGGCACATCGCTTCTTGAAGAAGATCAGGTGGAGACTGCAAAGTCGTTCATCGATAAGGCGGCAGAAAAGGGAATTGAATTCCTTTTGCCAGTTGATACCGTCGTTGCACCGGAATTTAAAGCTGACGCTCCAGCTGAAGTAGTTGAAGCTAGTGCTATCCCAGCTGACAAGATGGGTCTCGATATCGGTCCAAAGACCGTAGAACTCTTCACCAATGCTATTGCTTCGTCAAAGACCGTGGCATGGAATGGCCCAATGGGCGTTTTCGAGTTCGAAGCATTTGCAAATGGCACCAAGGCAGTTGCGGCTGCTCTTGAGTCTGCTGATGGCTTTACAATTGTCGGCGGTGGCGATTCCGCAGCCGCTGTTCGTCTCCTCGGCTTCGATGAGACTAAGTTTAATCATATTTCCACCGGTGGTGGCGCTTCCCTCGAATACCTCGAGGGCAAGGAGCTCCCAGGTATCGCAGTTCTGGAGGACTGATAATTATGGCACGTACCCCAATTATGGCAGGTAACTGGAAGATGAATCTTGATCATCTTGAAGCTACTGCTCTTGTACAAAAGCTTGGTTGGATGCTAAATGATCTCAAGCATGATTTTGATGCTGTTGAGTGCGTCGTTGTTCCGCCTTTCACAGATATCCGTTCTGTCCAGACTTTGGTTGATTCAGAGGACTTCAAGATTACCTACGGTGCTCAAGATGTCTCTATTCATGACGAAGGTGCATACACCGGTGAGATTTCAACCGGAATGCTCAACAAACTTGGCGTCACTTACGTTGTTGTTGGCCACTCCGAGCGTCGCGAGTACCACGGTGAAACAAACGAATTGATCGGTCAGAAGGCAAAGAAAGTTCTCGATGCTGGCATGCTTCCAATCGTCTGCTGTGGTGAAGCGCTTGAAGTCCGTAAGGAAGGTACTCACGTCGAATACGTTCTTGGACAGATCGAAGCTATGTTTGCCAAACTTACAGCTGAGGAAGTCGCTAAGCTTGTTGTCGCCTACGAACCGATTTGGGCAATTGGTACCGGCGAAGTTGCTACTCCTGCCGATGCTCAAGAAGTTTGCGGTGCAATTCGTGGCAAGATTGCTGAAATGTTCGATGCTCCAACCGCTGAAGCAGTTCGTATCCAGTACGGCGGCTCGGTAAAGTCCTCCAACGTTGTTGAGATCATGGCACAGCCAGATGTTGACGGCGCTCTTGTTGGTGGCGCATCCCTCAAGGCAGAAGAATTCGCTAAAATTGTCACCTTCCAGCAGGCCTGACAGAGTAAAACAGCATAGTTTGCTGTTTTCGTGACGAATCGCGCGGGTAAGAACTTTCTTCTTACCCGCGCATTCTTGTATGCTGGAACAGGTTACGTATTACGTTAGAAAGAGTTCATATCGTGGCGATTCTTCAAATCATCATCACCGTTTTACTGGTTATCTCCAGCCTTTTGCTTATCGGTTCTATTTTGTTACATAAGGGCCGTGGAGGTGGCATCTCTGATATGTTTGGTGGCGGAATTTCTACCGCTATGCGTTCATCTGGAGTTGCCGAAAAGAATCTTAACCGGATCACTGTTATTGTGGCACTCGTCTGGATCACATGCGTTATCTTGCTCGGACTGATCACCAAAATACAGTTCTAGAATATATTTCTTAAGTATCAATTTAAGGCGAGAATAGGTTTTCCTATTCTCGCCTTAAATTATCTCTCGGTTGCTCTCCCGATCTATTTTTTGCCCCATGAAGTGGGTGTCCTATGAGCGATACGTACTGAGAAGACACCCACAATCATGAAGAAGCGACTCTTTTATCGGGACATAGATTCTTTAGCCGCTGCAACAACGTTTTCGGCAGTAATCCCATATTCTTTCATAAGGAAATTACCACTTGCAGAAGCACCATAGTGATCAATGCCTACGCTACAACCTGTATCCCCGACAATATACTTCCAGCCAAATGTAGAACCAGCTTCTACCGATACGCGTGCTTTCACATCGTGGGGGAGAACTGACTCACGGTATTCAGCGTCTTCAGCTTCAAACCATTCGATACACGGCATAGAAACGACACGTGCGCCAATATCTTCGGTAGCCAAAAGCTCGCGAGCTTCTAAAGCAACAGATACTTCCGAACCAGTAGCGATCAATACCACGTCGATCTTTTCAGCATCTGCTAAAACATATCCGCCACGAAGCACACCGGCAGCGCTTGCCAACGTATTGCCATGAGCTAATCCTTCACCGCGTTCAAAGACCGGAAGGTTCTGACGAGAAAGAATAATGCCTGACGGATTAGCGTCACGTTCTAAGATTCCCCGCCAAGCGTAAGCTGTCTCGTTTGCGTCAGCTGGGCGAACAATATCTAACCCAGGAATAGCACGGTAAGACCACAAGTGTTCAATCGGTTGATGGGTCGGACCGTCTTCGCCTACGCCAACTGAATCATGAGACCAGACGAAAATAGACGGCACATGCATCAATGCCGCAAGTCGGACTGCTGGACGCATATAGTCAGAGAACACAAAGAATGTTCCACCATACGGGCGAGTAAGGCCATGAAGGGCGATACCGTTAAGGATTGAGCCCATCGCATGCTCTCGAATACCGAAATGCAATGTACGTCCGTATTTGTGACCAGGGAATGCTTTCGATGAACGTTCTTGAGGAAGGAAGGATGGCTCTCCTACCATCGTCGTATTATTCGAACCAGCCAGGTCCGCTGATCCTCCCCAAAGTTCAGGCAATACGTCCTTGAGCGCTGTTAGCACCTTGCCTGAAGCAGCTCGGGTAGCAATTGAGGTACCGCTTTCGAATGTTGGAAGAGACTCTTCCCATCCTTGTGGCAGTTCCCGTGCCTGTAGGCGTTGAAGGAGAGCAGCTTTGTCTGGGTTTCCCTCTTGCCAGGTCGCAAAATCTTTATCCCACATCTGGCGTGCTTGAGATGCACGCGAGGCAGCATTCGAACGAACATAGGTTAAAACCTCATCCGGCATTTGGAAACTGGCTTCTGGATCAATACCAACCGCTTGCTTCAAGCCACGCAATTCCTCTTCTCCTAAGGCCGAACCGTGAGAAGCACCAGTGTTTTGTTTCGTTGGGCTTGGCCAAGCGATGATGGTCGAAAGCTTGATAATAGAAGGACGTTCAGTTTCCTTTTGCGCATTGCCGATGGCTTCATACAGTGCGTCTAAATCTTCATCATAACCCTCGTCTTTACGCCACTGAACATGCTGGGTATGCCAGCCGTAGGCCTCGTAACGTGCGAGTACGTCTTCATTGAAAGCAATGACAGTATCGTCTTCAATAGAAATCTGGTTATCATCAAAAATAACAATAAGATTGCCGAGTTTTTGCGTACCAGCAAGCGACGACGCTTCGGAGGTCACACCTTCTTGTAAATCGCCTTCGCCACATAATACATAAACAAAATGATCGAAAGGGCTGGCGCCATGCACGCTCGACGGGTCTAAAAGACCGCGTTCCCGACGAGCTGCCATCGCCATGCCAACTGCCGAAGCAAGCCCCTGTCCAAGCGGACCAGTTGTCATTTCTACCCCTGGTGTCCAGCCATATTCCGGATGACCTGGAGTTTGAGAGTCAAAGGTGCGTAGAGCCTTGAGATCGTCCATCTCTAAGCCATAACCCGAATAGAATAACTGGGTGTAGAGCGTGAGGGACGAGTGGCCAATCGATAGCACGAAGCGATCCCGGCCAAGCCAGTGTGGATCTTTCGGATCATGTCGCATAATTTTTTGGAAAAGTAGATACGCTACTGGCGCCAATGAAATTGCCGTTCCAGGATGGCCATTTCCAGCCTTTTGAACTGCGTCGCCAGCCAATACTCGACCATAGCTTAATGCTTGGTCGTCTAAGTTAGTCCAAGTAAGTGACGTCATCTGACTTATCCTTCTTCAGTGAATTACGATACCTATATAGCGTATCTTTTTTTCGTGGATGGCGTGCTATTCACAGCTACCTTTTCTGGGAGGAATATCTAGTGCTAGGGGATGAGTTCGGCCACGCGGTATCTGATTATCTTGCGCATCTAAGTGTTGAACGTTCTCTTTCGCCCCATACCATTGCTGCCTATCGCCGTGATCTTAACCATTATCGTGATCATTTATTACAACGTCATGTTGTATCCTTAGTTGCGATTAGTTATGAAGACGTTGCGTCTTTTGCCGAGTATTTACAGAATGGATCTGCGGGCAAGCCGATGGCATCAACTTCTGTGGCCCGAATGATTACTGCAGTTCGTCGCTTTCACGAGTTTTTAGTTACTGAAGGAGTGACGACGACGGATCCTTCGGTTGATGTCCGCCCACCAAAAATCGGTATGCGTCTACCTAAAGCGATCACCATAGCGCAAATGCAGCATCTACTTGATGTTGCGGCTAAATCGACTGATCCGATTGGATTACGAGATCGAGTATTGCTCGAAATTTTATACGGTACTGGGGCACGTATTTCAGAAGCTGTGGGATTATCTGCTGATGACATCGACGTCGACACAGCTACTATCCGACTTTTAGGAAAAGGCCGTAAGGAACGTATTTTGCCTTTGGGCAGGTATGCTATTGACGCGATCAATGCTTATCTGGTTCGGGGACGTCCTTTCCTTGCTTCTCGTAGCACTGTTGGTTCATCGTCGTTATTTCTTAATAAGCGGGGAAAACCACTGTCGCGTCAAAGTGCTTGGGGGATTATTCAAGACATTGCCCGGCAAGCTGATTTACCGCATATCACGCCACACACGTTTCGCCACTCTTTTGCCACGCACCTGTTACAAGGAGGGGCAGACGTACGCATTGTTCAAGAAATGTTGGGACATTCGTCGGTCACAACTACCCAGATTTATACGATGGTGACACGCGAAACACTCAATGAAGTGTACGCAACTGCCCATCCACGTGCGTGGCACGACTAAATATCCGGTAGATTAGTAGTGTGAGTGCAGAACAACCATCTTTGATTAATATCAGCACGGAACAGGATTTTCCTCTTCCGCAAGAATTGCATGCCCATGGCCCTGCGCGCATTATCGCAATGTGCAACCAAAAGGGTGGGGTGGGTAAGACGACGACGTCGATTAATCTCGCCGCCGCTTTAGCAGAATATGGCCGTAAAGTGCTTATCGTTGATTTCGATCCGCAGGGAGCCGCTTCCGCGGGATTGGGCGTTAACGCAATGGCCTTAGAGCGAACTATTTACGATGAAATGGTTGCAACTAAGCCAGATATCACTCAGATAATTCATCACACGGTAGTTCCGAATCTTGATGTGGCGCCGGCGAATATTGAGTTGTCGGCAGCCGAAATTCAACTTATCAATGAAGTCGCACGTGAACAGTCATTGATGCGTGTATTGCGCCCGGTGATGGATAGCTATGACGTCATTATTGTGGACTGTCAGCCGTCACTTGGTTTGTTGACTGTTAACGCGCTAACCGCCGCGCATGGTGTGATTATTCCGTTAGAGGCAGAATATTTTGCGATGCGTGGCGTTGCCTTGCTAGTTGATCAGATTGAGCGTGTCCAAGATCGTCTTAATCCACGGCTACGTATTGACGGTGTGTTATTAACGATGGTCGATACGCGCACGTTACATGCTCGTGAAGTGATTTCTTTGATTAAAGAGCGTTTTGGTGACCGGGTTTTTGACACTATGATTGGCCGGTCAGTGAAATTCCCAGATGCAACGATAGCTGCTGAACCGATTACGACTTTTGCCCCGACACATGTGGGAGCAAAAGCCTATATGCGTCTCGCACGGGAGCTAATTTCGCGTGGCGGTAGCGCCTAGTTTTACTGGCCATGTCTGCGCGTGACAATCTGTTTTCAAACGGGTCCAGTTTCGCCGTCAGCCTTGACGTCTTTTCTGGCCCGTTTGATGTTCTCTTATCGCTTATTGGAAAGCATCAACTTGACGTAACTGAAGTTGCGTTAGCGCAGGTAACTGATGATTTCATCGCCTTTATTCGCAGTCAAGATGAGGCTGCGTTGGAGCAAATGAGCGAGTTTGTGGTAGTAGCGGCAACTCTTTTGGATATTAAGGCCGCGCGTCTTTTGCCGCGCGAAGCTCGTGATGACGACGATGTAGCGGCAATTTTTGAAGCTCGGGACATATTATTTGCAAAATTATTACAGTACCGAGCATTTAAAAAAGTTGCTTTAGAAATTGCGCAATATATGAGTGCACAATCGTTGAGTTTTCCACGGAATGTGCCATTAGAGGAGGCTTTTCACAATATTTTGCCAGATGTCGATGTGCCGATTGGCTGTGTTGATTTGGCTATTTTGGCTGCTGGGGCGTTATTTCGCCGCCCTGACCAAGTAGCTATCAATCATATTCACGATCCGCTTGTCCCAGTAGAATCTCAAATATCAGTGCTTCGCCAACGGTTAATGGTTGGCGATCGGATGTCGTTTGCTCAGCTGTGTTCAGATGCGGTCAATGTGGCGACTGTTGTATCGCGTTTTTTGGCGGTGTTGGAAATGTTGCGTCAGGGTGAAGTCGATATTAATCAAGCCGGTCCGCTTGAGTCTCTCATTGTTATTCGCGTTAAGCCAGGAAATACGGTAGCCTTAGAGTCTAACGATCGCAGTGATGCAGAGCGGAGTTTATAATGCAGGATAATAATTATCGCCGTGGGGCGTTAGAAGCAATTTTGATGGTTGTTTCTGAGCCGGTTAAGGCTACTGATCTGGCGCCTATATTGGCGGCTACACCGGCGGATATCGATGACTTATTGACGCTCATGGCACAAGAGTATGCCCAAGCTGATCCGTCGCGTGGTTTTCAACTGCGCCATGTTGGTGGAGGTTGGCGTTTTTATTCTGATCCACGTTATGCCGATGTTGTGAGTAGTTTTGTTTCGTCCGGCCATTCGTCACGTTTATCTGTTCAAGCCCTGGAAACATTGGCTGTTATTGCTTATCGCCAGCCAGTAACTCGAGCACAGATCGCCGCTATTCGTGGTGTTGATGTGGATTCTGTTGTTCGTACATTACAAAATCGCGGACTTATTCAGCCGGCTGGCACAACTGCAGATACTGGCGCAGTGTTGTATGAAACAACTGATTTATTTTTAGAAAAAATGGGAATGAATTCCCTCGATGAGCTTGCTCCGCTGGCACCATATTTGCCAGATGATGATGAGTTTGACGATGTAGTAAAGGAGATGGCATGAGCCGAAAAACACAAGATCTTCATGATCCGAACGGCGAGCGCCTACAAAAGGTGTTAGCACATGCTGGTGTGGCGTCACGCCGAGCTGCGGAAGACATGATTCAAGAAGGCCGGGTTAGCGTCGATGGTGTTATCGTTCGCCAGTTAGGCATCCGAGTTGATCCAAAGACGGCAATTATTCATGTTGATGGCAATCGCGTCCAGTTAGATCAGGACTTAATTACTGTTGCGCTATACAAGCCACCAGGGGTTGTTTCGACGATGTCGGACGATCAGGGGCGTAAAACCTTAGCTGATTTTGTTGAAGATTATCCTCAGCGTTTGGTTCATGTGGGCCGGTTGGACGTGGACACTGAAGGACTTATTTTGTTGTCGAACGACGGCGAACTTGTTCATCGGTTAACCCACCCTTCTTACGAGGTTCCTAAGACCTACATTGCGCGTGTTGAAGGCTCGGTCAGCCGTGGCTTGCAGAAGGTGATGGAAAAGGGCATTACGTTAGAAGACGGTCCAGTTAAGGCTGACCGTTTTATTGTGCGTGAGGTTGCCCGAAAGAATTCGATTATTGAGATCACGTTGCATTCGGGGCGTAACCGTATCGTGCGCCGCATGATGGATGAAGTTGGCCATCCGGTGATGGAGCTTGTTCGTATGCAGTTCGGCAATATTGTTGCTGGACATTTGAAACCTGGACAGGTTCGCCAGATTGCTGGTTCGGAGCTGGGTGCTTTGATGTCAATGGTAGGTATGTGATGGCAGGTTTACGTATAGCAATTGATGGCCCTTCGGGGTCTGGTAAGTCCACAGTTGCCCGCCGAGTGGCTCAGGAACTCGGGTTAGGATACCTTGACACGGGCGCAATGTATCGAGCAGCTACGTGGTGGGCAATTCACGAGAATATCGATCTTGATGATCCGCAAGCGGTATTGGAAGTGACAAAAGCAATGCCGTTAGAGATCGTGCTCGATCCTCAAGCTCAACGCTTTGTGTGCGGTGGCGAAGATATTACTTCTGCGATCCGCACGTCAGAACTTTCTAAAGTTGTTTCGAAAGTTGCGGTTAATATTCCAGTGCGTAAAGAGATGCTTCGTCGTCAGCGCGCAATTATCGAGTCCCAGGATGCTCCTGATTCGTATTCATCTGGGCGTGGGATTGTTGCCGAAGGCCGTGATATTACGACGGTTGTGGCGCCTGATGCCCATGTGCGGGTTTTGTTGACTGCTTCTGAGGAAGCCCGGTTGGCTCGTCGCGCATTGGAAGTGCGGGGGAGCGCTGATGCGGACGCGTTAGCACAGACTCGTGATGAAGTTATTCGCCGTGATCGCGATGATTCGACAGTTTCGGAGTTTATGACTGCGCAAGATGGTGTTACCACGATTGATTCCTCAAATCTGGGGATAGATGAGGTTGTTGAGGCAGTTATTCAGCTAGTGAAAGAGGCCCGCGCATGAGCGACGAGTACGTATTTGATGACGACTTCGACATCAACGCAACCTTTACTCCGATCGGGGAGGACGACGTCGAGGAGGCTCAGCAAGCCGATGTGATGCGTTCGTTCCTTGACGAGTATGACCTCGACGACGAAGACCAAGCTCTGCTCGATGGTGAGATCGAGTTCGCACCTGTTACGCAACAGTGGGGAAAACCGGTATTAACAATTCTGGGTCGGCCAAATGTTGGTAAGTCAACTTTGGTTAATCGGATAGTTGGTCAGCGCGTCGCTGTTGTTCAAGATACTCCGGGCGTTACTCGCGATCGCGTGAAGTATGATGCTGAATGGGCTGGCGTTGATTTCACGATTATGGATACTGGTGGCTGGGAAGCTGCCGTTGAAGGTATCGATAAGTCGGTTTCGGAATCTTCAGAAATGGCGATCAATGAAGCTGATGTTGTTATGCTCGTCGTCGATGCCACTGTGGGAGCAACTGACACTGACGAACGTATGGTTCGGTTACTTCGTCGTAGCGGTAAACCGGTAATTCTTGCAGCAAACAAGGTTGATTCACCACAGGGTGAATCTGACGCAGCCGCATTGTGGAATTTGGGTCTGGGCGAACCCTATCCCATTTCTGCTTTGCATGGCCGAGGGACTGGCGACTTACTCCATGCTGCTGTCAAGATGCTTCCTGAAGTTTCTGAAGTGGCGCTTGCTCGTCCGGATCAAGGTCCGCGCCGGATTACGTTGGTTGGCCGCCCGAATGTTGGTAAGTCTTCCTTGTTGAATAAGCTCGCTGGTAGTGAGCGTGTGGTGGTCAATGAGCTTGCTGGCACGACACGCGATCCGGTTGATGAGGTTATCGAACTTGATGGCCAGCCTTGGACATTCGTCGATACTGCAGGTGTTCGCCGTCGAGTTCATTTAACTAAAGGTGCTGACTACTATGCGACTCTTCGCACCCAATCCGCAATAGAGAAAGCTGAGCTTGGTTTAGTGCTTATGGATGCTTCCGAACCTATTGCTGAGCAAGATATTCGTGTGGTCCAACAAGTGATCGATGCCGGGCGAGCCGTCGTCGTCATCATGAATAAGTGGGATCTGGTCGAAGAAGAACGTCGCATAGAACTCGATCGTGAATTCGAACGTGAGCTTGTCCAAATCCAATGGGCAGAACGTATCAACTTGTCGGCCAAGACCGGCTGGCATACCAACCGGCTGACGCGTGCAATGAACACCGCGCTTGAGTCCTGGGATACGCGTATTCCTACTGGTAAGTTGAACGCGTTTTTGGGGGAGCTGCAGGCAGCGAATCCGCATCCGGTGCGTTCGGGCAAGCAGCCACGTATCTTGTTTGCTACCCAGGTCGCTAATCGTCCGCCACGCTTCGTGCTGTTTACTTCCGGCTTCTTCGATCACGGCTACCGCCGGTTCATCGAAAACCGGTTGCGTCGCGAGTTCGGGTTCGTTGGCTCGCCGGTAGAAATATCGGTTCGTCCTCGTCAAAAGCGGGCACGAAAGAAGTAATCTTTCTGAACTTTTTGGCTGGGTGTCATGATGTTGTCGAATATCATGACACCCATGTCTTTTATCTTATTGCGCGTATTAATTCAGTTTCGCCGTATATTGGTATGATTTCATTATCCTTAAACTCGGCAATGTGGAGTTATCAATGTCCTTGACGAAAGCGCAAGCCATCCTATTTATTCAAGATCGACACCGTCCTCACGGCAGAGCGTCCTCTGTACGCTTTGGGTCTGCCCCTTTCAGAATTCGTATAGCAAAAGAACAATCACTGAAAGAACCAACACCAATTGAAGACATCATCGCCTACGTTAATGAGTTTCTAACAAGTCTCGGAATGTTAGCCTCAGATAACCCTCAAATATCGTTTGCCTCCGAATTAACTGATGCCGAAATTCAAGAAGTTCTTAACCGTACGTTATATGCACCGATTCATGATGCATATGGCAATTGTGAAGACTTAGTCTGGATGAAGTTTACGCAAGATGGCTATCTTGGCGTAGTCGCAGTCAGCAACGATATTAACTTCGATATACCGCCATCACTTGAGGCACATCTATGCACTCGAAACACCCCTGGAATCATTGTGAAATCACTTCACAAGCAGTGGGACCGCACTTTCGTGCTTGCTTTCCCATTGATAAATATTCCCAAAGGCCTAAAGCGAGCAAATATCGAAACAGGCATCGGCAATTACTTAATCTCTCAAGGTGTTCCGATCCTTGATTTCTTTTCACACAGATACTAACTACGTGAACGCCTCCATTCACGGTAATACGCAGATTCAAAACAAAACAGCTCCACCACTTTTCGTTGTGGTGGAGCCGTTTTCTCTGCGTCGGGCTAGCGGGATTTGAACCCACGACCCCTTGACCCCCAGTCAAGTGCGCTACCAAACTGCGCTATAGCCCGGTTACTCAAAGCAACGTCTCAAGATTACAACACGAACTGACCGTATGCCAATCACACGCCGAGTATGATCGTCACATCGTCGTCGTTAATAATTAGGCTCTCAGCTATGAGAGTGGCAGAATGAGAATATGAATACCGAAAATCTTACCCGTTCCGAAGCTCGCGCACGTTCTGAAGCTCTCGAGGTCACCAAACATATTATCGATCTCAATATAACGGAAGCTCCCGCAGATACCGATACGTTTACCGTCACTTCTCGTATCGATGTCACTGTGCGCAAACCGATTGAAACATTCATTGACTTTATCGGTAATCAAGCACATTTAAGCATCGATGGGGTAGCTGTGGATGCGCGATTCGACGGTGCACGTCTCTACCTCCCTGAGTTGCTGCCAGGTTCCTACCGACTTAGTATAGATGGCGTGGGACGGTATTCAACAACCGGTGAAGGACTACACCGTTTCCGCGATCCGCAAGATAACCAAACATATCTCTACACCCAGTTCGAGCCAGCAGACGCCCGTCGAGTATTCCCGAACTTTGAGCAACCTGATCTAAAAACACACTTCCATATTTCCATAGCTGCGCCAGCTTCGTGGACGATCCTTTCTAACGGCGCAGAAAACCATCGGGTAAATATTAGCCCTAACTCGCTAGGTACTGAATGCGTTGAGGTCAGCTTCGTTCCTACCCAACGCCAGTCAACCTATCTCACAGCTTTTATCGCTGGACCTTATGTTGGTTTTAACGACACTGCTCAAACGGCCCAAGGGCCAATTGCTCTTGGATTCTACTGCCGGGCAACCTTAGCAGAACATTTCGATCTTGACGACATCTCTACGGTTACTAAACAAGGCCTTAATACTTTCCCATCCGCATTTGGCTGTGACTACCCCTGGGGCAAATACGATTCAGTATTCGTTCCTGAGTACAATCTCGGCGCTATGGAAAACCCTGGGTGCGTCACGTTCTCCGAAGACCATTATATTTTCCGCGGGCTAGCAACGCGTGCACAACGGGCTTCTCGCGCTAATACAATTTTGCACGAAATGTCCCACATGTGGTTTGGTGACTACACTACGCCCGTATGGTGGGACGATTTATGGCTTAAAGAGTCTTTCGCAGAATTTATGGGAGCTTGGGCGAGTGCCACTGCTACCCAATACACTGAAGCCTGGGTTGATTTTGCTGGGGCACGCCTAGATTGGGCCTTGCGGACTGACCAATTGCCAACAACTCATCCGATAGTTGCCGATATTCCTGATTTAGAAGCTGCCGACCAAGCATTTGATGGCATTACGTATGCCAAAGGCGCTGCAGTTCTCCGTCAGCTTGTTGCTTTTGTCGGTGAAGATAAATTCTTTGCTGGAGTACGTCAGTATTTTGCTCAACATGCGTTTGCGAACGCTACACTCGATGACCTTCTCACGGCTTTAGAGATGTCTTCTGGCCGAGATTTACATGATTGGGCTAACGAATGGTTGCACACTACCGGCGTATCAACTGTGATGGTTGAACGTACCGCGGAAGGTGCACGCCTATCCCAAATTGGCACTGACAGTATCTCTGGTCAGCCTATTCGCCGGCCACACAGAATTCGAGTATCAGGTTTTGTTGCTAACGACGGAGTTTTAAAGCGCGTTGCTTCTTACGACGTCGATTTGCGAGATAACGTCACAGTTCCATGGGAAAAAATTGGGGGAGAAGACGTCGATCTCATTTTGCCGAACGACGACGCCCTGTCTTATCTGAAAATTGCATTTGATGGGCGGTCACTCGATAGCGCTTTGCACAATCGGATACGTGAAGACTTATCACGTTCAGTTATTTCAGGACAATTATGGCAAATGGCCTACGACGGTCTGATACAGCCGGGTTCTTATGCTTCCTTTGTAGCGCGCGAGCCACTTCTCCCATCAGCTTCCTTGCTTTCGCAACGCACCGATTCTGCTATTCAAGCAATTCGGTTCTTCCTAGCAGGACGTAAGCGCAGTGAATCTTTCAACGCTTTTTTCGATATTGCTCTTAAAGCCCGCGACTTAGCTGAACCACATTCTGATCCATACACAATTTGGACTCGAGCCTTAGCTACCGTTGCTGCAGTATTGCCAAAACGCGACGAAGAGGTAGCAGAAATCCTCCAACAAACAACAGATAAAGATCTGCGTTGGATGCTATTAACTGCCCGGGCTGCCTGCGGAACAATTACTGTCGATGATATCGATGCGGAATTGGCACGAGGGGGAACAGCTTCCGATGTTGTTGCGCATCTACGTGCTGTCGCATCGATGCCAGGGAACCGGGAAGCAACAGTCATTAAGCTGATGAAAGCTGATATGTCCAACGATCACTTATCGGCATTAATTGAAGGTTTCACCCAATACCTTCATAGTGCAGAAGCTCGTCAAGCACTGCCTGATTACTTTGGAATCATTGAAGACATCTGGACTTCCCATTCGCAAGAATTAGCCGAACGCCTCATTTATGGCCTGTATCCTATGTCAGATCTTGAACCTGGAACTGTTCCTGAAGACAACGCCGATGTACGCGCAGCAACTCAATGGTTAGCAGATGCAACGCATGCACCTGCAGCACTTCGCAAGATTATTTTAGATAAACGTGATTTCCATGTTCGTGCGTTACGTAACCAAGCTCGATGAAGAACGAGTTTGGGAATGAATAACATATCATTCCTAAGCTAAGATATGTTACATAAATGTGACCCAAGGAGAAAAAGATGAATAACGAGTTCACTACCCCAGATCAATGGCAAGATCCCACTGCTACATCACGGTTTAGTGCGATCTCGCAGCAGCCTGATTCTCCTACCCCCGGACGTGGTCTTGATGCGGAAGATATTGCTACTATTAATGCGCTACCTGAGGCGTCGGCACTTCTTATTGCGCTTAATGGACCTAACGTAGGTGCACGTTTCTTACTTAACTCCGATCGTGTATTAGTTGGTCGCCATACACGTGCAGATATTTTCCTCGATGACGTTACAGTTTCTCGTAAGCATGCAGTTTTCGAACGGACAGATCAAGGTTTTGTCGTACGGGATCAAAATTCGCTTAATGGCACTTATGTCAACATGAACCAAGTTGATGAAGCGGCATTGTCCGATGGGGATGAAGTTCGTATCGGCAAATTTCAGCTAACATTTTATGGCTCACCGAAGGTGGCTAAATGAGTGCTGAAATAGCAAAGTGTTCGAATCCACACAAAGCTTCTGGTCTTTCTTGGCCCCAGGATGTCTCACATGAAGGCACGCTCAAGATAGGCGAAGTTATCGATTTGCTATCTCGAGAATTTCCCTTTCTTGCCGCGTCTAAAATACGTTATTTTGAGTCACAAAATCTCATAGACCCGCAACGTACAGCATCTAATCAGAGGCTATTTTCTTTGGCTGACGTTGAACGATTGCGTTTTATTCTGATAGAGCAACGCGATCGATATGTCGCTTTACCTCAGATAAAAGAAATGTTGCGACAATTAGACGCGGGGGAGAACGTAGCTGATCACCCTGGCCGGATGCGTGCAGTTGAAGATTCTGAAGTTACCAAACCAAGCCCTGGAACACGGTTGCAGGTGCGTGAGTTAGCGGCACTCGTTGGTGCGTCCTATGCCGATATTGAAAGACTCATTCAAGTAAAGATTTTAACGCCAGATGCTCGTGGCCGACTTACCGCTCAAGCAGTCGACATTGTGCGTTACGTGATGATGCTTGAAGAAAAAGGTCTAGATACCCGCCAACTGCGTGCCGTGCGCCACTCAGCTCATTCACATGCTGCCCACGTTGTTGCCATGCTTGCCACCGAACGGGCGAAGAATACCCCACTTGCCAAAGAGCGAGTAATCGCTGAAACCGGCGAATTTGCAGCACTATTGACGAATCTTTACCGAGCTTTATTGCTTGAAAGTATTGATGTTGAGCTTCGATGAATGAAAAACTTCAAGTAGAACTTGAGACACGGCACAACGACACGCCGAACTTCCTTCAAGGATGTCGTTGGCAAATCCTTCGTGGAGGAATAGGCTATAGGAAGTAACATTCCATGAGGAGGATCCGTGACTGACGGAACTGCACACAATGCACACCCACAGCGTGCACAGCAAATGCTTTTTGGGGATACGTTGCCAGATCTCGATACTGAAACTGGCTACCGTGGCCCGGCAGTTTGTCGTGCCATAGGTATCACGTATCGTCAACTTGATCACTGGGCGCGTACCGGGGTAGTTGAGCCATCAATACAGAACGCTCTTGGATCTGGCTCACAACGTCTTTATTCCTTCCGCGATGTTTTGGTTCTGAAAATTGTTAAGCGGCTTTTAGATACTGGTGTTTCTCTTCAGCAGATTCGAGTTGCCATTACGCAACTTGCCGAATACGGCGTTGATGACCTTGCTTCAGTAACGCTTATGTCCGACGGCGCTTCGGTCTATTTATGCGCCTCGAACGATGAAGTTATCGATCTTATCAATGGTGGCCAAGGAGTATTTGGAATTGCCCTTGGCAAAGTATGGCGTGAAGTTGAAGGTTCGTTAAGCGAGATTCCAACTATGCGTGTTCAGGACGAAATTGTTGATGAGTTAGCTGCGCGGCGTAAAGCTCGGTTAGCTTCGGCTAATTAATTTCTCCAGGATTATTCCTCAGTGGTTTACACTGAGGAATTTTTTCGCACTGGCGGCTTGGAAAGTAATAGGGAATAGGACCAGCTTGATTTGCTTGTCCAAAGAATCTAATTTGACATAATGTACATTATCGGATCGTAGTAGTATAAGTACTTCCCGTAAATAAGCCGCAAAGTCAGGTTCATTTAAAGACTGTGTAGAATAAACGTTAAAGACATATCGAGAGGATGACGATGGTAGAACGCTCGTTGCGTGGAATGAAAATCGGCGCGAATTCACTAGAGACAGATATTGGTGTTGCACTCGTTGAACGCCACGATGAAACATATTTATGTTCACGTGGCCATCGCTTTACTGTCACTTTCGCACACGATGCAGATGTGCCAGCTACATGGGAATGCAAATGTGGCGCTGAAGCTAAACTTATTGGCGATCATGGCGAAGAAGGCGAAGAAAAAATTATTAAACCGGCCCGCACTCATTGGGATATGCTCCTAGAACGCCGTTCTAAAGAAGAACTGCAAGTTCTTCTCGACGAACGCCTAGAGCTACTTCGCACCGGCCGTCTTTACGCTCGGCGGCACTGAGTAGCAAAATCTGCCATTTTATACATAGTTAGTCGGCGTTATGGTATTTTCCATAGCGCCGACGCGCTAGTATCGCTACACAAGTACCAATCAATACGAACACATATCCGAGATATTCCCGATAAACTGCTGTAACCGTTGCAAATTTGAGATCTTTCCGCAGTGTCACATCGACCACCCTCGCGTCAGAATCTAGCAACTCTGAGACATAGCGGACTACCCCGTTAGGTTCGATTAGTCCACTAACACCCGTCGTCGAAACTTGAATTGCACTGCGCCCATGCTCAACTGCCCTAAAACGCGTCATTTCGAACTGTTGATAAGGTTCGCCGGATTTGCCAAAGGATGCATTATTTGTTGGCACAACAATAAGGGAAGCTGGATTCTGATTCTGTACACCTACTATCGCTTCGGCAACTAAATCATCATAAGCAACTTCGAAACAAATGGGAGTGGCAACACCTACATCTCCCCTTGCTGTATGAATATCAAGTCGTGCAGGACCTTTACCAGGCAACATATCAATCCGAACTTGGTCAATAATATGTGCTACCGTATCCGAAATTTGCGCAATATAACTGCGCAACGGTATGTATTCACCAAAAGGCACAGGATGCTGTTTAGAATATCTAGCAACGATCTCACCAGTTTCATCTATCGCTAAATAATCGTTATACCGGCCATTTTCGACGTACTCTTGTGTCCCGAGTAAAATCGGTACGCGAACATCCTTAATTATCCCGTCTATGAGGTCATATGCTTGACTATCTTCACGGATATCGTGATCTGAGGTTGATTCTGGGAAGACGACAAGATCTGCGCCTGATACCTTATTCGCGAGGTTTGCATGATTTCGGGTAACCTCCAAGGCGCGTAGCCACCCATCGGGAACTTCCTCTTTTGTTGGCGAATTTCCCTGAATTATACCTATAGTTATGTTGCCATCTGGCTTACCGCCTATTGGCAACAAAAGTGGGCAGATAAGCCCCATGCATGCAATACCAATACTGGCAATGCCACGATACGGACACGACGGAAAAGCAAGAAGGGCTTGGGAAATCAAAATTGAAATAGCCGAACCCGCACATCCAACCAGTAACGTAGAACCCCATGGTGCAAGGCTAATAAGTGGACTGTCGTTAAGCGCAAAAGCAATTTTCCCCCACGGCATCCCGCCAAAAGGTAACGAACCACGAACATGCTCTAAACCCGCCCACACTAGTGCAGCAAATATCCATGAATAAATACTTGGCATTCGTGATATCTGACTCCACAGTAACGCCACGATGGCAATAAACAATGATTGGCTCACAACTAATGCAGTTAACGCAAGCAAGCTATCCGCGGCAATTGACGCCCAGAATAAGTGTGGCGTAAAAAAGCTCATACCCCATACTGCCCCAAGTAAAAAGGCGCGCATGACCGTTGTGTGGTAAATGCTTAACCATAAGGATGCAAGGGAAAGAAAAACTAACGGCCACAATGACAAAGGCGCATGGGCAGCCCACATCGCGCACCCGCCGAGTACAGATATTGCGAGGCGGCTCAGAAAACTCACGTTAAACTCCACCCTTTGAGTATAGACAAAGGCCCCCACTCGCGAACCTCGGACCGATCAAAAGATCGTTTTCTATCGAACGCGAATGAGAACCTGACTCACATCATGTGGGTATATAAAACACCATAGTTAGCTGGAAAAACAACCTCAAGCCTAACTACCTGTCAAATCAATGAGACAACCATTTCCCCACTTGACAGCATTGTGTGATATATGACATAGGCTTTAATTCCAGTCCCATTTACGCAACAACTCTCGCGCTTGATACGCCTTCTCCCCCAGCCAGCTATCCGAGCCAATATCTACTAGCTGCCCAAGAACGTCAATTAGTCTCCGGTTAGCGTTAATAAGATCGCCTACCGCAAGCTTTGAAACACTAACAGCCGATTCAAGTCCCCCTCCGCTAGCAAGAATCGTAAACGCTTCGATAGCACCAGCTGTTGGCACACCGGTACGAACAATACCCGCTTTCGCTTCGCGACCGACTAAATCATCCATATTTGCTTCAATGCGTGCCCATGCCGCCCGCAATTGGGGATCACGTGGTCCCTGGGCAGAAAAACGTCGATCACATAAAAGGGCTGAGCACACCCCAGCAAACTTAGCTGGAGAGAGCTGTTCGAATATCGGTTCCGACATACTCATCACAGTCAATGCATCTGCCTCGCTATGAATGCCACGCAGCAACCGTCCACCAACGCCTAATCGTGCTACCCCATCCGTGATTGCAATATATCCAAGGTTTTCTAAAACACTCACCGTTGCATCGAATTCACGAGCTACCGAACCTTCATAAGCATCACGCAGCTGGCTAAGCTCACGACGGCGATCTACCAAGGTGGAATACTCATCACCTTGTTTAAGATGCAAAGCACGATCTGGACAGGAGTGGACTGGATGGGCATCAACTAATGGGGTCTCATTGACAGCATAACGAGCCCATGAGCGAGTCAGATCCTCATCGAGCCCTAAATCGACACGATCGCTTATCTCCTGATCGATAATAGCGGCAACATCATCACGCACACTCGGATCTTTGATAGAACGTCCGAAAGGCAGATCAAGGAAACCGAGCTCCCGCAACGGAGAGGATAACTCCATTGGATGCAACCAAAAAATATCACCATAAACGTCAACTATGCGAATACGTCGATCCGAAACAGACAATGCAATACCATAATCTACCTCGCCATTGATAGCAAAGGCATATAACATACCCGTTACGGCGTTGTTCCATGACATCTCAATATCGCGTCTATAGGCTTCTTTTGCGCGTCGTCGTTGCGCTTTAGAAGCCCGGCCAGTAGCCTTAACGATGTCAATATATTCCGTAACTGAACCTCTCTCGCAAACCTCAGCTAACTGATCAGTCACCCGTGACAAACGCCGATCTAATCGAGCCAGTTTCGCTTCAATTTCTCCTAAATCCGCATTCTTTTGATATTGTGCAAAAGACTGCCCCATAATCTTTCGTGCTTCATCAAGAGTATGGTAACTCAGTAGATTAACAACGGTATTATAAGACGGAAAAAACGCTGACATAAGTGGATCAACATGCCCTGAACCAATGTGGGCAAGATAGTCTACATCAAGTTCTGGACTACCAATCACTACTGCATTGCCATGGGTATCTTTACCACGCCGACCAGCCCGTCCAATCAGCTGAGTATATTCCGTAGCAGTCAGTGATACAAAATCTTCACCGTTCCACTTAATCAAATCCTCGATAATGACCGTCCGCACGGGCATATCGATACCCAACGCAAGCGTTCCAGTAGCGTAAACCAATTTAAGAAGACCTTGATCCATGAGCTGTTCTGAAAGTTCTTTAAGCGCCGGAAACATCCCGGCGTGGTGTGCCCCGTATCCGCGTGAAAAGGCTTTCGCCCAAAAATCGAAACGAATTGTACGTGCGTCAGCTGGAGACATTGTCTTTTTCAGTTCTGCTAGACGACGACGAATCAGTCTCGCCTCATGTACCGTCGTCAGTTCTATATCAGCATCCAGAAGATCACTAACCGCGGTATCACAACCTTTGCGCGAAAAGACAAAATGGATGGCTGGTAGCATATCTTTCGACTTAGCTATCATTAAGACCCGGCGACGGCGCGCAGGCACATCTCTTCGACGTCTGCGTACCGGTTTATCGCCACTATGCTCTTCAGACGGAACATAACCCACCTCACCGTCGTCGTTAAATAATGGAACAAAAGAACGCTTTGTAGCAACAAACTGCTCAAGTGGAACCGGACGTACACTCGTTGAAATAACCTCGGTAGGTCCACGTACCCCCCGTAACCACGAGCTAAATTCATCCACGTTAGCCACTGTTGCCGATAGGGAAACCAACCGTGTGTTACGTGGCAATTGCAAAATAACTTCTTCCCATACCGGCCCACGGAAAGGATCGCCTAAGAAGTGCACCTCGTCAAGAACCACATAACCAATATCTGACACCTCACTATCACGCGATAACAACATGTTTCGCACAACTTCGGTAGTCACAACAAGGATATTAGCTTCTCGATTAATCACAACATCGCCAGTAATCAGCCCAACATATTCCTCACCGTAGCGTTGTTGTAAATCTTTAAATTTTTGATTCGATAACGCTTTAATCGGAGCGGTATAAATACATCGCGAGGACGACGCCAACGCAAACTCCACGGCACATTCAGCAACAACAGTTTTCCCAGCACCTGTTGGGGCGCTGACCAATACATCATGCCCTTTACCGAGAGCTGTCATTGCCTCAATCTGAAAGTCGTCAAGCGTGATTCCACGCGCCGAATACTCGTCAATTATATGGTCGATAACACGATCAAACACGCACGCTCACCCTAAACTTTCTCAAGACGAACGACCGTCTTACCTAACCGTACAAGTAACGAAAAAAGCCATGCCTTATCGCGAACTGGTAACTCAATAATGTCATAGTTACCGCTCGACTGAAGATTCGCACCTGGTATCTCTTCTGCAACCCACTGTGCTCCAGGATGACACCATAAGCGCACCCGTTCACCAGTAACTTCGTGCTCGCGAATAACATGCGAATGCACTTTACGCGCCAGCCTGCGCGAAACGGATCGCTGTCCTAACCGAGCATCAGTTATCCGATCAAACCGGTATCGTCGCACATCACCTTCAGCATTAGCTGCAATAAGCAATGGATGCGGGGTGTAGACAACATTAACTGGAAAAACAGTTGCTGATATACGATGCGGACGATCTACTCCGCCTTTCCAGTAGTCAATATCAACAGCGCGTTGATCGGCCAAAGCTTGGCCAAGAATATCAAGTACCTCGCGTGGCGCTTGAAGCTGCGGAGCGGGCCAAAGAACAGAACGATATCCATGCTCCGCAGTAGCTGCGACGATCCGCTCGCGCAGGGCAGATAATGCATGAATATCGTGTTGATCCACCGTTAGCATTGCTATATCGGTTGCTGCCAGTAAAGCAACAACCTCAGGTAACGATAATGCTGGAATACCACTACTTTCCACATTGCCAACTCGTACTAGTGAGTCAGGAGTGGGTTCGTCGTCGTCAATCCATATGTCGAAAGGCGATTCGAAAAAAGCGCCACTAACCAACTCAATTGTTGATAACTGAGCAATTTCCTCGCGCATTACCTGCCAAGAAACATCAAAACGAGTTGCCAGTTCTGCTAAGGTAACGTCTGCTTTTCCCAGTAAATAATCAGCGATAGCTCGTTTACGCACCAGGGACAAGTCACCAAACCCCATCGATAACCTCCTGTGCATAGGCAATACGTTCGGCCACATCCGCACGCAACCAGGCAGGAGAAATAACTTGAACTAAATCCCCATGGAAAACAATATCGTCGACGATAGCCCAACGGTCGCTTGCCGGAAACTCTACAACAACTCCCCCGTCACGTTGATCAATGATCTTCCCGCGACGTGCCAGTGGCGCCTGAGGATCAGATACAAAAAGCACAATATCAACCGGTGCAAGCTCAGAATCAACCTGATCAGTTACTGGCAACGTACATGCTTGATCTAAAACCTCTACTTTGCTTTCTATACGAGAAAGCTTGAAAGTGCGAATCTGCCCGTCTACCTGAATACCATCACGTTCAACAACCGCCCCGTGCACATAAAACGCACCAAAATGAACAGTAACTTGCCAGGGCTCTAAAATGTACTGTGTCACAGAAGTAGAGCGGTGATAACGAAAACGCATGCGCCGGTGTTCGCTCATTGCGCGTGCTACATCAATAACGCTCTCACCATTTGGCACGTTAAGCCGATACGGAGTTATTTTATCGGAAATCGTGCCGCTTCCTAAGACTTTTGCGGCGCCAAACTGCGCAAATGCTTCCACATTATTACGGCGCTTTGTCCCCAAAATACGCCGTAAAATACTAACATCTAGGCCACTGACATCAATGACGATCTGCCGAGATTCATCTACACGATAACGGTAGTTCTCATCAACAGTAATCGTATTGCCTGAATCGCGAAGAGTTTGAATGTCACGTTCAATCATCCGTTGCAATGCTTTACCTGACTTACCCGCATACGCAGGTAATTGCGCTATTTCGATAGCAGAAGCTGGAGCACGTGACAGCAACGTGAGCAGCGTAAAACGGCGTTCTTCGGCAGACATAGGCATACTCCTACTCTAGTGCACTATTCTTGATTACATGATGATGTACAGACACGGCGTTATTCTCACTATTCGACGTAGCTGGGGGCCAGCTTGCGAATACCTTGTCCGGCTTGATGATAAACGTGAAGTACGAGCTTTAGGATATGTTCCTTTGATAGGCTTGCTAGCTCCTGGGGATGCAGTCGTACTGTCTGCCTCAGCCTATGAACGAGGGCTAGGAACAGGCGGGTACATGCTCATAGTATTGGCGCCAGACCGATTACCTGCTGACACGCCACCACAACCGGGTCATTTAATAAAAGCTCGCTATACTCCCCAACAATTTATGGTTCAAGGGGTCGATGAACAAGAATCGCCATATCACGAGTTGCTTGAGGAAGCGGATTCCGTTGACGGCATGCCGGTGATTGTTGCTGATCTACATTCAGCGCTTCCAGCAATCACAACAGGAATTCGTACTACTCTTCCAGATGCTCGCATTGCCTATCTTATGACCGACGGCGGAGCACTACCAGCATGGTTTTCCATGGCAACACACACTCTTAAAGAAAAAGGCCATATTCTCGGTACGATAACGTGTGGCCAAGCATTCGGTGGGGAGCTTGAGGCCGTCACTATTCATAGTGGCCTGCTCGCAGCTCGCCATGTATGGAAAGCAGACATTACTATTATCGCTCAAGGACCAGGGAATCTCGGAACTGGAACACGCTGGGGATTTTCGGGAGTCTCATGTGGCGAAGCCTTAAATGCTGCCGGCACATTAGATGGAGTGCCCATTGCCTGTGTCCGCATGTCGAATGCAGATAGACGCGATCGACACTATGGTATCTCGCACCACACTTTACGAATTCTTCGCGATGTGACCAAAGTGGAATGTAGAGTTCCATTACCAGAATTAACACATTGTCCACGAGAATTCATTGACGAAGCGTGGTTCGATATTGTCAAAGAACAGTACGCAGGTTTGGCGCAACTACCTCATCTTCACTGTTTAGACATCGATTGCACCGGGCTGTACGACGCTTTGTTGCACTGCCCTGTCCCGTTAAGAACCATGGGCCGCAACCTAGAAGAAGACGTTATGTCTTTCCTCTCAGCTGCGGTCGCTGGTCGATATAGTGCCAGTTTGTTATCAGCTAATTAACTGATTCACTTTGCCATACTGTTGAGTTTCACTACCTCAGCAGTAAAGGAACTTAACGGTGGAACCGCATTATCCACAATGCCCGATTTTGCAAGGAAGACGCTCATCTTTTCCCATAACTGGGTATCTTGATGGCCAAATTCCTCAGCTGAGGCGTACAGTTTCAACGTCGCATCAAATACTTTCCGGCCTAACGCTCGCTGTTCTGGATCTGATAAAGAAGGCACATGTTTAGCGATAATATCCATCGCACCTTCCGGATCTTGCTGTGCTTCTTGAACTCCACGCTCAATAGCACCTAAAACTCGTGCATACACTTTCGGATTGAGCTTCGGCTTCAATGATCCTAATCCCACACCAACAAGTGGCAAATCCCCTTCAACCATGGGGATTTCAACAACGTCAAGTCCGGCATTTGCCATCGCGATGGAATCATTATTCGTAAAACCGATAATGGCATCAACTTGTTTGCTGACCATTGCTGCGGCTTGAGTGTACCCAATATACTCCACGTCCATTTTGTCTTTAAGACCATAGCTATCTTCCATAGCCAAAAGTGAATAATAGTTTTCTCCATAAGGTCCCGGTAGACCAACTTTCTTGCCGGCAAGATCAGCTGGTGTCGTAATGCCAGAGTCCTTTGTTGTTATCAGTGTCACTGGATATTGTTGGTAGAGAGTTGCCCAATTAATAATGTCTAATCCCTGAGTGCGCGCCTGCATCATCTCAGTTGCACCAGCAAAAACGACGTCTTCTTCTTGTGCTTCCAGTGCACCAAAAAGTGCTTCTTGAGCACCATGATGGCGCAATTTGACGTCTAATCCAGCATCGGCAAAATAACCTTTATCAAGTGCAACATACAACGGGCCAAATTGCACATCTGGAATATAAGTCAATCCGATAGTGACCTTATCTGGCCCAGTTTTTTCCGGCGTTGGTGAGACTGTTTGCACTGCCGAGCTACACGCAGTTAGTCCCACAGCGATGAGCGCCGCGCTAATGAACGTAATAATTTTTTTCATGGTGCTTCCTTCACGAAACTATGGCAAGCATACGGGTCTCTATTACCCGTAATACGAGGTATATGGCGATAGCCAGCACAGCCAAAATAGCAATCGTCGCAAACATTCCCGGAGCGTCAGTTAAATGTTGTGCTGTTGATAATTCGATACCCAAACCACGTTGCCCGCCAATAACAAGCTCTCCAACAACAGATCCGGTAACCGAAAGAGTAAAACCCGTGCGAATACCAGCTAAAATGCTTGGCAACGCCAAGGGGAACTCAATCGAATACAACAATCTAAGGCCGTGAGCACCGTCAAGTCGAGCAGCGTCAACCACGTCGGAATCGACGTCGCGAACGCCTACTGCGGTATTAATAATAATCGGGAAAATAACCATCAGAACACAAAGCAGAATAATCGGCGTTGTTCCATACCCCACCCATAAAACAAGTAAAGGGGCAAATGCAACTGCCGGTATTGCTTGCGAAGCTGCCAAATATGGCTCTAATGCTGCACTAAACAGCGCAAAATGGGTAATGCCAAAGCCTACTGGGATGCCAATACACGCGGCAATAAGTGATCCTATAATGGCAACAAGAAGCGTTTGCCAAGCTGAAGTAAGCAGGTAGCCTTCGCTCACTCCGTGCCACAGCCGTAAGGCAACAGACACCGGGTTCGGCAAAGCAAATTCACTAATGAGACCCCCATAAGAAACACATGCCCACAACAGAAAAAGAATCACCGCCACTAGCAACGGTGCCATGATTCTGCTGTTTCGCATATATGATCCTTCCCCGTAGGCACCGGGGAAACATGGGTACGCTAGGTCAGCGAACTCATGCTGCTCCTACCATCCGGACTATAACCGTCGGTCTAGGAATTCCACCTAGTCAACCACTGACGTGGGTCGCGGACTATCACCGCCGGTTCAGACTTACACTGACCCCGGAGCACATAGCTATTATTCCATGTCTAGCAACGGACTACAAATATTGTCATGCACTATGGATGTGTTTACTAGCCAGAGAACGAAGTTTCTCAATCTCTGCATGTGTATCAGGCGAACGATATACCGCTGATCCAGCAACGAATGTATCAGCTCCAGCTTGTGCGGCCTTCTCAATAGTTGCACTAGATATACCACCATCAACCTGTATCCACACATCTAGTCCAGTTTTATTAACAGCTTCACGAGTGCGAGCAACTTTCGCCATCATCGACTCAATAAACGCTTGACCCCCGAAACCTGGTTCAACTGTCATCAGCAAAATCATGTCGAATTCATCAAGGATATCCAAATAAGGTTCGATCGACGTTGCCGGTTTAACAGCTAGCCCAGCACGCGCACCCATGGCACGTAATTCACGAGCTAACCGAAGCGGAGCTTGGGCTGCTTCAGCATGAAATGTAACAGATTGCGCACCAGCCTCTACGTAGCTAGGTGCCCACCTATCCGGGTCTGCAATCATCAAATGAGTATCTATCGGAATAGGGCTTACACGGCAAATCGATTCCACAACCGGTACACCCATCGTCAAGTTTGGAACAAAATGATTGTCCATAACGTCAACATGCGCCCAATCGGCATTCGAAATTTTATCGAGTTCAACACCTAGCTGCGAAAAGTCAGAATTCAAGATCGATGGATTGATTCGAACTTCCATATTTCCTCCAGTCAGTACCGTATTATTCACTTGCAGGTTTGGCAATCAACACTAAAAACATAGCGTCCGAATTATGTAAATCCGGCCATAACTGCAATTCACCATTAACACCACTGAGCTCTTGACGCGCCTGGGTTGATGCAATAGCGGGAGTGTCCAGTTTAATCGCCTCAGGATTGCGTTCCATGAAACTAGCAACAATATCCGAGGTTTCAGTCAAATAGGGTGAGCATGTCGAATATGCAAGAACACCACCAGGCCGGAGAGCTTTCCATCCGGCTTCTACAAGCTCCAATTGCAATTTTGCTAAGTCAAGTCCATCACCAGCTTGTTTTCGCCAACGGGCTTCCGGACGCCTACGCAATGCACCGATTCCTGTGCATGGAGCATCAATGAGGATACGCGAATAGCGCTCACTAGGCACAATATCTTGATGGTCTGGAGAACCAAAATCTCGACCATCACCTTCACGGACATCGATTATATCACTCCACGGGGATATCGAATCGAGAACAAGTTCTAGGCGGTGTGGATGTAGTTCATTAGCGTGGATCCGACTTCCTCGCTCCTGCGCAATCGCTGCCAATGTCGCAGTTTTACCACCGGGCCCAGCACACATGTCCAGCCATAAGTCATCATCAGTTTCAAGTTCTGCACTCGCTAATGTTTTTGCTACCAACTGAGAGCCCTCATCTTGGACCCCTGCTAGGCGATCTTTAACCGCAAAAACGCGATACGGATCGCCGCCGTGCAACAAAAGCGCACTGTCTACAAGGTGACCAGGTGCTGATCCCATATGACCACGAGAAATATCTTCTGCTAAGGCTTCAACACTAATACCACGAGCAACAAGAGCTACTGATGCCGGGGTATTATCGGCTTTGAGAACGCTGAGAATGTCCTTATGTGTACGTCCATGATGTATCAGGGCCTTATCTAAGGCACGCACGATCCACTGTGGGTGAGAATACCAAGTAGAAAGAAAAGCCACCGAGTTGACCTTCCCACCCGCATCCATTTTCAGCTGAGCTTGCCATTGTGCCAATGACCGTTCACTAACTCGGCGCAAAACAGCATTAATGAAACCAGCAATTCCCTGAGACAATTCATTGCGCGCAATCACAACAGTTTCATTAATGGCCGCGTGAGCTGGCGTGTGTAACTCTAAAAGCTGATGAGTACCCATTCTCAGTAGTACCCGCACTGCACTATCAAGTTCCGTAACCGGACGACCGTTTGTGCAATGCCCCAGAATCGCATCCCAACGTCCCTGCAAACGTAGTGTTCCGTAACATAAGCTGGTGGCATATGCGGCGTCTTGTTTATTGAGCCGTGCTCTGCGAATTTCTTTCGGCAAAGCAAGATTCGCGTAAGCTCCATCATCTTCAACCGTTACTAACACATCAAAAACAGCAAGCCGAGCCCGGTCGGATGTGCCGCGTCCGGGTTTCCAGTTAGTTGGTCGTTGTGAACTCATGAGTTATCTTCCTTGATGGTGAATGCCAGCTTTTCTGCTGTTAAACCACGCGCCCACGCGGCTGCAGACATGGTTTTCTTACCTGCAGGCGTAACATCAGAAAGTTCAACAGCGGTAGTTCCGGTACCAACGCGAACGATATTTCCTGGAACTATCATGCCGGCAGGAATACCACTGACAGAAGTGACCTGGACAGTACCGAGCTTAATCCGCTGCCCATGAAACATCGTCCACGGACCAGGCTCCGGGCTATAACCCCTAATTCGCGCATCAACAACATTAGCTGGGCAAGAAAAATCGATATATGAATCTCTAGTCGACATTTGTGGGGCGATGGTAACGTCACCTTCTTGTGGCTGACTGTGCACTTCGCCTTTTTCTAGTCCAGCAAAAACACGTGCCAATTGTTCCGCCCCCGTCAGCGAAAGAAGGTCGAGCATCTCGCCAGCAGTTCTTCCAGCTATTTCTTGTTTTTCCATATCAAAGACCGGACCAGTATCCAATCCTTTTTCGATCTGAAACACTGATGTACCAGTCATCTCATCCCCAGCAGCGATCGCATATTGAACTGGAGCTGCTCCGCGCCACCGTGGCAATAGCGAGTAATGTAGATTAATCCAACCATGGGTTGGGATAGTAAGTAGAGCTTCAGGAATCAGCAATCCATAAGCCACAACGGCTACTGCATCCGGTGCAAGTGATAAAAGTTTTTGGGTTATCTCATCACCGCGTAATGACTGCGGTGTCAATACTTCAATACCTAATTTTTCAGCAACGTGATGTACTGGTGATGGGGTAAGAACTTTCTTCCGACCTACGGGTGCTGGGGCACGGGTTAGAACAGCAATAATCTCATGATCTTGCCGGAGTCGTTCAAGAGCCGGCAAAGCAGTGGCAGGAGTACCAGCAAATATAATACGCACAGTTGTAGTCTATCTTCCTTTAGTTATTAATCGTTGACAATCACACTGAAGTGTCCATTTTAATCGTGATTCGGCCAAGTTTTTGAACTGAAATAATTCGATGCGCCTGTGAGATAAGTAGAGTAATCTTCTCTCGCTCATGTTGTGGAAATGCTAAATACACATGGAGATCGGAGTCTTGCCCTCCCGGATACGGACCGATAACACGCACCCCAGGTATCAACTCATCAGCTCCTGCACCTAGGAGAGCTGCTAGAGAAGAATCTTCAGAGCTTAACCCTGCATCATGTGCAAGAGATTGCAAAATCGATAGAAAGTGCCGTAATACTTTCATAGTACCGGTTACCTGTACCCACACATACGCTGGTGGTAACAATAATTCCTCTCGTTCAAGCAATGCTTTTGCAGCCCAACCATACATATCCCAGTTTTTTATTGTCAAAATCAACTGTGCTGGAACATCTCCTACGATAAGCAGCTGCCCACCTTGGGAACGCGGTTGAATAATAGTAGTTATATGTGCAAGTGCCCGCAGAAAATACACTTCAGCATCGAGGTTTTCTGAACGTAGCATGTAGCCAGCATCGAGAATGACGCCAGCAGCGAATCCTGATTTGATTCGTGGAAGTTGCCCTGCAGTAGAAACAACTATCCGATGTTCATCGTCTGCTGGCGATATTTCTTGGCCGACACCTGCTAAATGTATTGGAACGTTACGAAAAGCACGCCCTATTTCCTGTGCTGTTCGATGAGAGCCAATACGCACCGGCTTGAGTTGTGTACCTCGGCAATGACGACAAGTAAAGCTCATTATGGTTACACCGCAACGTTGACAACGCGCGGGCTGATCAGGTCCAGCTATACCAAGCTTCCCATCGCAAATATGGCAGGTTGCAACTTCACGGCAACGAGCACAGGCAACAATTGGTATATATCCAGTTCGTGGTACTATCACTACAACGTCCCCACGAGTTAATCCTTCGCGTACCACGGTAAATACCGCCGAAGGCATCCGTGACCACCGCTCTCCTTCATAAGCAAGGGACGACGCAGCCAATACTTGAGCGAGCGCGTGCGGATCTCGCCGTTGGGCGGGCAATAGGATCTGTGCACTCGCTGAATTTTTTACGTACCATGCCAGTTCTACTGAAGGCCCATAATTAAAGGACAAAAAACTACACGGGGTCAGGCGGCTACGTTCCATCAGTAATTCACGTGTATGAATATACGGATTATGCGGTTCTTCATGCGCCCGATGGTGATCATCAAGAAGGATAACGAGACCGAGGTTTTGTGCCGGTGCCCATGCGGCTGAACGGGTGCCAACAACAACGCGAATATCTCCAGATTTAACATCAAGAAATTGTCGATATCGGACTTCTGGCGTGTTGTCAGAAATCATCGTCGCTACTCTAATTCCGAGATTGCGTTGTAACTGTTCGGCATAAATATGAGCTTGTTGCGCAGTAGGCACGACAAAAATAACGCTCTTGTGACTCTCGGCTACAATAGCTACCACTGTTTGTGCAAGGGCGATAACTGAATCAACGCTCCGCACTTGGGTGATAGCCTGAATGACGTTTCCATCACGAAGTTTCTCAAGAAGCTCTTTACCGCCAGAGTAGTTATGCCATGCTTGCGTGTCCGTGTTGAACCGATAAGTTTCTTTTATATGATCAGTTTCGAGGAACTCCTTTTCTGCTCGAGCATGACGTTGTGGAATAGCTAAACGTAAACAATGACTAAGTGTCGAACTTTGCCGTTGAGATACCGCTTGAGCAAGACGATAAATATCTGCATCAAGTACTGGTACTGGTGATACTACTTTCTTCAATGGACGCAAAGTAGAACTAAACTTACTACTGTCCGACCGCCCCACAATAAACCCTTGCGCTTTGCCGGAGCCAAATTCCACCATTACTCGCGCGCCTACCGGGACCTGGGCATATTTTTCCGGAATACGGTAGTCAAATAGCGTATTCATGTGAACATGCGGGACATCGACAGCGACGTGAGCCACCGGATTAGGAAAAGACGATGTTACTTTCTGAGCTATGCGCTCTAGACGCAATAATTCTTCTTGCGCCGAATACTCTGGCAATGAAAAAAGATCATTCATACTTACTAGTCAATCACGAGCTTCCACCACATTTTAGTGCACACCTGAGGTTTTCTAGTGAGCAGTATATTACCCTCATCGAGGCATACTAGAGACCCGCTGCGATGCGAAGTTGCGCAACTCGATCTGTCTTCTCCCAGGTAAATTCCGCTAATTCACGGCCAAAATGTCCATAGTTCGAGGTTAGCGAATAAATCGGACGCAATAAATCTAGGTCACGGATAATAGCCGCTGGGCGCAGATCAAAGACTTCTTTCACCGCTGAGCTAATGACTGCCTCATCAACTTTGTTTGTGCCAAACGTATCGACTCGGACAGATACCGGCCGCGCTTTACCAATCGCATAGGCAACTTGCACCTCACACCTGTCAGCTAGTTGGGCAGCAACGACATTCTTAGCCACCCACCGAGCGGCGTAAGATGCCGAACGATCAACTTTCGATGGATCCTTACCAGAGAAAGCACCACCGCCATGACGTGCCATACCACCGTATGTATCGACAATAATTTTCCGTCCAGTAACTCCAGCATCTCCCATTGGACCACCTATTTCGAAGCGGCCAGAAGGATTAACGAGGAAAACAGCATCCAAAATAGATACTGAGGTAGCATACTGGTTTAAGATTGGGCGGATAACATGATCAATAATAGAAGTAGCTAAATCAGACATGTTAATACCCGGTTCATGCTGAGTCGAAACCACAACAGTTTCCACGCTAACTGGAATGCCCCCGTCATAATTAACAGTTACTTGAGTTTTACCGTCTGGACGCAAACCAGGAACAATATTCTCTTTCCTAACTTCGGTTAATCGCTCAGCTAAGCGGTGCGATAAAAATACTGGTAGCGGCATCAGTTCAGGTGTCTCATTAGAGGCATAACCGAACATTAATCCTTGATCTCCAGCTCCTTGGTGGTCGAGAACATCTATTTCTTCGCCAAGTCGAGCTTCTAAAGAAGTGTCAACTGAGGAGGCAATATCCGCAGATTGTTGATCAATTGAGACCGAGACTCCGCATGATGCTCCATCAAAGCCAATATTCGAGGACGTGTAGCCAATATCTTTAACAACCGAACGCACAATATCAGAAATTTCCACATAACCATCAGTCGTTACTTCACCAGCGACATGCACTAATCCGGTAGTTACCATCGTTTCTACAGCTACACGGGAGTTTCGATCTTGAGCGAGTAACGCATCTAAAATGGAGTCAGCGATTTTATCACAGACCTTGTCTGGATGGCCTTCGGTCACCGATTCTGATGTAAATGGCTGAAGCGTCATAAAACGTTCTCTTCTTCCTTAGTAGTATGGTCAATTCATCCTATCGACGATGATAGATAAAGTTTAGGGCAGGTAGTGCGAGATCGTTTCGATGATTTGCTCGGCGACATCGGGTTTAGAGCCAGTTGCATTCGCAACGATTTGACCTTTCCCACTCACAATCGTCACATTTGTATCAACATTCCCAAATCCAATACCATCACCTACTTGGTTAATAACAAGCAGGTCTGCTCCTTTGCGTTTAGCCTTTGCGATCCCGTAGTCAATATATGTCTTTTTTTCATCGCCAGTTTCGGCGGCAAATCCGATTACACATTGATCTTGTTTCGCACGATTGATAGCAATTTCGTGTAAAATATCGGGATTAGCTTTTAGTTCAATAGTTAAAGACTCTCCACGTTTTATCTTTGTAGTGGATTGATCAACGCGGAAATCTCCAATTGCTGCTGCCATAATGACGACATCGGCTCGCGGAGTTTGACGAAGCATAGCATCGTGAACATCGAGCGCTGAGACAACTGGGATGACATCAATATCTGGAGCACATCTAGCAAGAACATCAGCACTGAGGTTAGCAGCAACAAGGGTAACGTGGTGCCCTCGAGCCCGCGCGGCATTTGCTAATTCGACGCCCATAATGCCGGTTGAATGATTGGCAATATACCGGACAGGATCAATAGCTTCATGCGTCCCTCCGGCAGAGATCACCCAATTTTGACCTGTTTCAGCCGGCTGAGCCGGTGTCCCAAAGCCGCGTTCAGTGAGGATATCAATCGCTCGCTGGGCGATGTCCTCCGGCTCGCTCATCCGGCCCGGTCCAATATCAGATCCCGTGAGCTGTCCAGTTTCAGGTCCGATTAGTTCCCATCCATGGCGCCGCATTGTTGCAATGTTGTCCTTGGTAGCAGGATGCATCCACATTTGGGTATGCATTGCCGGAGCAATAAGCCGAGGACACGTGGCAACAAGGGCGGAAGCCGTTAAAAGATTATCTGCCAAACCGTGAGCAAGTTTCGCAATAGTATTTGCCGTTGCCGGAGCTATCACTAAAAGATCTGCTTGAGCTCCGGTATTAACGTGAACAACATCGTTGGCATTTTCTGAAACATCGACGTGTACACGATTCCCTGAAATTGCTTCCCATGTAGTTTTACCTACCATGTCTAACGCGGCGTGCGTTGGGACGACGACGACATCTGCCCCCCATTGACGTAGTCGTCGGATCGCTGTTACAGCCTTATAAGCAGCGATACCTCCGGTCACACCGAACAGAATCCTAGGGGCGGCATGAGACAAGCCCCCCGATTGGGAGGCTCGTTGGCTCACGTTTTTGCTGTTCATTACTCGCGGGTAAACTTCAGCTTATCGTCAGCAACTTCTTGAAGAGCAACTGAAAGTGGCTTATCTTCAGGGCTTGACGACACAAGTGGACCAATGCTGGTGATATTACCATCACCAGACTTGAGTTCTTGGCGATAGGAATTGATTTGACGCGCACGAGCGGCACCAAAAACAGCTAGTGTGTACTTAGAATCGACCTTTTCTAGCAGGTTGTCGATTGCCGGAGACGTAATGCCCTCCGGATTAGCGGTTGTTCCAGACATATGTACCTCTTTACAAGTGGGTTGGCCGGTTCTTATACAGAACTTCAGTTTACCGTGGATTGCGAAAAAATTTGCAGTAACTTAGCGGTGGCATTAGCCACTGTATCGTTAACGATAACATCATCGAACTCGTCTTGAGCAGCCAATTCCGTGCGCGCTGTAGCTAATCGCCGTTCTTGTTCTTCTTCGCTTTCGGTTCCTCGTCCACGTAACCGCGCTTCAAGCTCTTCCCATGATGGCGGCGCAATAAATATCTGACGCACCTGAGGCATTGATTGGCGGACTTGACGGGCGCCGTCTAAATCAAGCTCTAAAATAACATTCTTCCCTTGGGCCATTGCTTCTTCAACAGGTTTTCGGGGCGTTCCATACCGATGAATTTTATGAACCACAGCCCATTCAAGCATTCCGTCGTGCGCAACTAAATCATCAAATTCCTCAGCAGAAACAAAAAGATAATGAACTCCGTCAATCTCTCCAGGACGCGGAGCCCTCGTAGTTGCAGAAACTGAGTACCACAAATTCGGATCTTGCGCTAACACTTCTTGTAGAATTGTCCCCTTGCCAACGGCAGTAGGGCCACAAACAACAAAAGCATGCCCTTCTAAAATAGTCATAATTATTATGGTGCCAGAGTAAAGATAGCGTGTAAAACATACGCTCGTCGGTGTGAGCCGTTACCCAAGCAACTCTATAAGAGATGCGCGCTGGCGGTAGCCTAATCCACCAATACGGCGCGAGGCAGCGATCCCGATCTCTTCCATAATAGATTGTGCTTTAACTTCTCCTATTTTTGGAAAAGCGAGAAGAAGATCTAGTATCTTCATCCTAGCGATGGCTTCATCTTCACCTGCTGCACTAAAAACATCTATCAATTGGCAACTGCCTTCTTTAATAGCTTGTTTGATTTCCGCGCGACGCTGACGTGCCAGTCCGGCCTTTGCTAGAGCAGCTCGGCGCTGTTCGTTAGTCAAATGTGGGATCACCATTACTCTCCTTTGAGCATACAGACAGTTGTATTTTACCTCACAAAAACTAATTTCGGGTAGAATATTATTTCTATATCCAGAAGAACACAGCAAAGGCCGGGAAGACTATCAAAGTCATCCCGGCCAAGAATCTTAGCGATATTGGCTAAAGCCCCGCTGTCTCAGCAGACCTGATTTCTGCGATTCGATTGAGTACACCCATCGTGAATCCAACAGCTTTATCAGTAGAGAAATCGCGTACAAGTGACGTAATTTCTTTAACCACAATAGCTACTGGGACGTCAAGGTACATCAACTCAGTTGCGCCGATTCGTAACAAGCTACGATCAACGACACTCATTCGAGATAGTGCCCATTGCGGCGAAGCTGCCTCAATCATCGAATCAACATCGTCAGCCCATTCACTATAGGTCGAAACGATAAGCTGACCGTACTCCTGAATAGGTTGCTGGGCTGGAGATATCTGAATACGCTCAGCTAAAAGCTGTGGCAGATCTTCACCAGTACCACGTACATCAGCTTCGTAAAGAACATCGAGAGCACGCTGGCGTTGTAACGAGCGTCCTTTACGACGATTATTCCGACGCTCATGCTTTTGCTGTTCAGTACTCATCAGGCGCGGTTAATGTACTCGCCGGTACGGGTATCAACCTTGATCTTGGTTCCTTGCTCCAAGAAAAGTGGGACTTGAAGCTCATAACCAGTTTCAACAGTTGCTGGTTTTGTGCCAGAATTTGAGCGATCTCCTTGAAGACCAGGCTCGGTGTATGTAACTTCCAAAACAACTGAAGCAGGCAGTTCAATGAAGAGCACTGCCCCGTCATGCATAGCAACAATGGCGTTAGAGTTTTCTAACATGTAGTTCTTCGCATCGCCAACGATGTCAGCACTAACCGGAAGCTGCTCGTAGTTATCAAGATCCATAAAAATGAAGTCAGATCCATCATTGTACAAGTACTGCATATCTCGGCGATCAACCGTTGCCGTCTCGACTTTAACTCCTGCATTGAATGTCTTATCAACATTCTTTCCGGAAAGAACATTCTTTAATTTCGTACGTACGAATGCTGGTCCTTTGCCAGGCTTAACATGCTGAAATTCGACAACTTGCCAAAGCTGGTTGTCAATCTTTAGCACCATGCCATTTTTGAGATCGTTTGTGGTTGCCACGTTGTTCCAATCTATAACGTCAATGATTCCTCTTGGATTTTAACTGTTTTTTATCGCAAACTCGCTTAAGACGCGTTATTTATGAGCATAATTACGCGTTGAGCCACAAGCTCACCGGCTTCTTGAGCATCATAACGTGATGTATCGATCATTTCATCAGCATGTTCGCGATAAACTGGCATCCGCCGAGCTAACTGTACGGACAGCTCTTTACGCGGCAAAACTATTGTTGTTACCCGCGGGCCAGATAAACCAAGACGTTTCATTAGTTGGTCAATACCAGCTTCTAACCCGACAACTAAGACAACGTCTAAGCACCGCAATTTTTCTAATTCTTCTGAAAGATCTCGATATTCGAAAAAATCTGCCGGTAGCGCTAATGCAAATACACTATCTGATTCGCTCGCGATATCGTCGAACAACGCTCGTACTATCGAAGCCATAACCTGATACCGCAGATGCGAATCAACCACGGTGTACATATCCGCCAAACTCACCTCAAGAGTATCAGCAACCATCAGATCAACATCGCCAGCGGTGAAGCCTGCTTGAGCCAACGCACGTACTAGCGTCGTTTTTCCTGCTCCATCCGGCCCGATAATAATAACTGATTGCATTATTGAATCTGCTCCCAAGCAAAATCTAACGCCTGAATGTCTGGATCTTGGACAATATGCATGGCACGATCCTGATCAACGACAACGAACCGTAGCTGTCCATCGCGTACTTTTTTATCGACACGCATCGCTTCTTCAACCTGGTCTCGCTTACCGATCGCATACGTCGTCGGCAAACCTATTTTTTTCAATATTTGACGCTGCTGGTCAATCAACTCAATTGGCGCAAAACCTGCATGAACAGCCAATGCGGCAGCGAAAACACAGCCTACTGCAACTGCATATCCATGTTTCCATGAATAATTTTCGACCCGTTCAATAGCATGCCCCAGCGTATGCCCATAATTAAGAACCTCACGCAGTCCCGTTTCGCGCAAATCTTGGCTAACCACCTCAGCCTTGACCCGAATCGAGCGCGCTATAAGATCTTGCAACGAATAGTTGGCGGATTCAAGCATAGTAATGATCTGGTGATCAGCGATAAAACCACATTTGGCAACTTCAGCAAGTCCACTGATTCGTTCAACTTCAGATAATGACGAAAGCACATCGGTATCACAAAAAACCTGAGAAGGCGGCCAAAAAGTTCCTACAAGGTTTTTCCCCTGCCCAGTATTGATAGCAGTTTTTCCACCCACTGCAGCATCAACCATCGCTAATAAAGTCGTTGGAACACAAACCAGACGCACACCGCGCATCCATGTTGAAGCAAAAAACCCAGCTACATCGGTCGTTGCTCCCCCACCAACTGCAAGAACGACACAATCCCGGCCAAGATGTGCCTGACCCGCAATATCCCACAACTGATCCACGACAGTACGAGACTTAGCAGCCTCCCCATCAGGAAGCTCAAAAGCAAGTGAACGCAGGCCAGCATGAGATAAGTGCTCATCAATCCGGCCAACAAAACTCGTTAAGTTTGGACTATGAATCAAAAAGACTTTGCTTGCTGGGCGTAAAGCACGCACAATTTGTGGCACCAAATCACTACCAACAACAACCTGATAAGGATCATCTCCATCAACTTTAACTATCGTCTGTGGCCTGCTCAGTCTATCTAGTACTTGTCCCACAACCACATTGAGCCCCCGGTCATCAGACATAACAATTTCAGAGGCAACTTCATAGTAAAAAGCGCTACGTTCGGAACGTAATCGCGCTACCGAACCAGCAATATCGTCGCCTAAAACTGGACGAACAGTACGCGATCTACGCAACCGAGCAATAAGAACATCGTCGTCGACGTCGATAAAAATAACCCGCTCTTGTGCCAATAATTTCCGTGTGCGTGGATCTAATAACGCTCCGCCTCCAACGGACAAAATGCCATCCCGATGCTCACAAGCTTCCCGAATAACATCGTGCTCAACGTCGCGGAAATGATGCTGGCCAAACTGCGCAAAAATATCAGCAACAGCCATCCCAGTTTTCTGCGTAATGAGCCGATCGGAATCAGCAAATGGTAATCGTAATCGATGCGCAACAATCCGCCCAACGGTTGTTTTACCGGCACCTGGCATGCCAACAATAACCGCACTAAGAGTCATGATCCCATCTTTCCAAGATCAACCATATGCCGCTGAATATCATCAAGCGTGTCCCCCGAAGATCGCTCCAGTAAGGCAGCAGCTAATGTCAATGCCATCATTGACTCACCAATAACAGCCGCTGGAACAATAGCTGTCGTATCTGAGCGTTGATGGTTAGCGGTGGTTAGTTCCTTCGTGTCAATATCAACTGTACGCAAGGCATGCGGCACAGTCGGAATAGGTTTAACTGCGATACGCGCTACCACAGGCTCACCATTACTCATCCCGCCTTCAATGCCGCCAGCACGATTCGTTACCCGTGTATATTTACCGTTACCGTAAATAATCTCATCATGCGCCTGTGAACCGTAGACACGAGATTGTGCGAAACCATCACCGATTTCCACACCTTTAACAGCAGGAATCGACATAAGGGACTGAGCTAACTGTCCATCTAGTCGATCTTTCCACGTCGTATAGGATCCTAAGGCCGGGGGCACATTCCATGCCACTATTTCAGCTACCCCGCCAACTGTATCCCCTTGACGGTGAGCTCGATCAATTTCGGCCATGAATTCTACTTCTAAGCTGCTATGAGCAGTTCGCATCAAAGACCTTTCAATCACAGGACAATCCTCAGGCGTAATAACGGCTGACGGGGCACTCCGCTCCCCCACGCCAACGACATGCCCAATAATTTTAATCCCCGCTACTTGTTCCAAAAAGGCCTTGGCAACATATCCTGCCGCTACCCGAGCAACTGTTTCGCGTGCTGAGGCCCGCTCCAAAACATTACGCGTATCATCAAAACCAAATTTGAGTATGCCAGTTAAATCTGCATGCCCTGGACGCGGTTTAGTAAGTCTCTTATGACGAGCGAGTTCACGACTATCGCCCTGACCATCTGCCTGACGAAGGAGCATAGGATCTACTTGATCCGGATCCATGACCACTTCCCACCGTGGCCATTCACTATTAAGAATTTCAATAGCAATCGGACTGCCAAGAGTTTTTCCATGCCGTACACCAGCAATAAATCGGCATTGGTCTTGCTCAAACTTTTGACGAGCACCCCGGCCGTAACCAGTTCGGCGTCGTGCTAATTCTGCTCGCAAGCCGGCAGTTGATACAACGATTCCTGCCGGCAGCCCTTCAACTAACGCCACTAGTTGCCGCCCATGTGACTCGCCTGCTGTACTCCATCGCATCATATAACCGATTGTGCCAAAGAAAAGGAAGTTGTGCTCACCCAAATCACCCAGGAAGCTCCTGTGATAAATGGCCCAAACGGAATTACAGAGGAAAAATCCATCCGCTTGATCGCCAAACCACCAATACTCATCACTCCGGCAGCGGCAATAGACAAGACTAAAACAGCTAGTCCACCAAGGCCATGCCACGCAATAATGGCCATAAACAACCGCACATCCCCCATGCCAATCAGTTGTCCGTTACTGGCAGCGGAAGCCAACCACAGCGGACCGCCAATACATAAAGCCAACAATCCTGCATCTATCCACCAGTTAATATCTGCCCAATGATGCCATAAATGAAAAGCCAAAGCGATGCCCAGCGCACAATTTGATAGCCAGATGAAAAGTTGGTGAGTGTAGCAATCAATCACCGCATTCCAAAACAATAGTGCATAGAAAACTGCCGGTAATAAACAGAAAAAATTACCGTGGACAATCGTGGCTAAGGTAATTGTCATCAGGGCTACCGCACCACTTACAGCGTGTGCTCGTTTCACTATCGACCTATTCATAACAATGAATTGTACGAATAATGAATTAGTGATGAAGAATGTTATCCACAGCCTGCTTAATAGTTAACAGCGTAAGATCTTGGCCAGTTGTCACGACAACCAGTTCACGCATGTAACGGCAAATAAAATCGTCGAAAAACTCCTGTTTATCGGGTGTCCTTTGCCCACGATAGGTTCTTATGAGAGCAGCTGGCTCTTCCTGGCATAAGACGCGTTCACGAATAGACTCGGATGTATCAATAACTACGTCGGTCTGCTTAAAAAGTACATCTTCTGCGCGGATAACACGAATATCACTGCCTATTTTATGTGCTGCGGCAACTGCGCTTCCGGGTCCACCTAACGGATCAGTGACGACGACGATCTCCGACGCACCCAATTCAACACCAGCGGCAATTGCACTCGCCGCTAAATAATGACCCCCAAGAATAACGAGCCGAGAAATCGAAGACACGTGTCTGCGGATAACGGGAGCTAGAGCGCGCGAAGCGACTGCAAAACCGACTAACAGCGAGGTTGCACCAGTTGGCTGACGGACGACCACATCACATGCGCCTATGAGTTTAGCCATCCCGTCACGTAGATCTATCCGATGAGAGAAAACAGGCGTACTAACGCACCACAGTGACTGCACATGTGAATCTGCAACCAGCGCGTCGATATCGTCTTGATGGTACACCGCGCAATCTATGTCGAGTTCGGTAGCGATATCACGCCACCACGACTCACCAATAATTGCGTGCGTCATTAGTTCTTTTGATGTTCGGAATACCACTTACGCAAAACTTCGACATTCTTAGAATGATCATCGATATTGTTTGCGAAGAGCGTCTCGCCGGTATCTAGGTTTGTCGTAACGAAGAATAGCCAATCTCCAGCAGGAGGATTGATACTCGCTTCGATCACATCACGGCTCGGATTGGAAATCGGGTAAGGCGGTAAACCGGCATGCAAATACGTGTTGTATGGATTGTCATTTTGGAGTTCATCCTCTGTTGGAATACCACCAAACTTACCCACACCATACATGGTGGTTGAGTCCATCTGAAGTTTGCCATTGACCTGCGTAGTATCGACCAGCCGGTTCTCAATCACCCGCGCGACTTGGCCGTAGTATTCTGGCCAATTCACTTCACGTTCCACAATAGAGGCAACGATAAGCGTACGTTGCCATGATTCTCGTGGTAACTTCAGATCTTCCAGATCGCGAATACGATTTTGTACCATGTCCGACAAAATATCTTTGGCAGTCGCATTTGTAGCAACCGTATAGGTAGCGGGCGCGAACCAACCTTCAGAATTACCATTAGCTTCAGCGGGCAAACCGATAGCCGCTGGATCATCAGCAATTCGTTGAACATCCTCAATAGGTGTATTCATAACGTTAGCGATTCGTTCTACGATTTGTTTTTTTGCAAATCCTTCTGGAATCGTAATCTTTAGCTCCGCCCGGCTTGCTGGATCAAGAAGAGCTGACACCGCTCCTTGGCCAGACATTTTAGACTTTAACCGATAGGAACCAGGTTGGATCGAAGCCGAGCGCGGATCGGAATTGAATGCGTCAATAAATGCTCGTGAGGAAGCGACAACATCTTTCTGAGCGAGAATTTCAGCCATCGTCGAACCTGTTGCACCTTCTGGAATCTGGACAATGACTTCCCCAGAGCCAGGGCCAGCATAGTCAGTGACCGACGAAGAGCTCAGTACACTCTTCACATGCGGCACAGCAACGACGCCCGCAGCAACAACTAGTACACAGGTTACGAAGAGCACTAAAGCGGATCGAATCCGCTTTTTACGACGAAGCGCGCGACGAGCTCTGGCAGACTGCCTGCGCTGCGATTCCAGACGTGTGAATACTTCAGACACTCAATTCTCCTGAATCTCTACAAGCTCCCCAGGAGGAGCCAGTGTCGAACGCTCTTGCGCTAATGCGCTTTCTAAAATGATAACTGCTGCAACCTGATCAATAACACTTCGATGAGTGATTTCTTTGCGACCAGCTTGGTGAAGGAGGCTGTGAGCACTCACCGTACTCAACCGTTCGTCAACTAATCTTACCGAAACTGGATAGATACGTCGGGCAACTCGACGTGCCCAACGTCGAGCATTTTTTGCGGACTTTCCTTCACTACCATCCATATTTAATGGTAACCCAACAATTACTTCAAGCGCATCAAGCTCATGCACAAGAGAAATAACTGCAGAAAAATCATCTTTGTGTCGCTGGAAAGTACCCACAGGCGTGGCGAGGATTCCGGCCGAGTCGCTGCGAGCAACACCGACCCGAACCTCGCCTACATCAACAGCTATTCGAGCACCTGTACGCATATATTCCTTGCCGTTAGCGTTGCTGAATGGCCGCAGAAATTGCATCAAAAGCAGCAGAAATCTTACTGCTGTCTGTGCCGCCTCCTTGGGCCATATCTGGCTTTCCACCGCCACCACCACCAAGTATTTTGGCGGCCAACGAGACTAACGCGCCTGCCTTAAGTGCCACGCTACGAGCTCCATCATTCGTAGCGATAACAATGGTTGGGCGTTCCTTAATGACACCGGTCAAAGCTACCACGGCAGGACCATCTCCTAAACGTTCCCGCAGATTGGTGACTGCTACTCGAATGTCATCGGCAGAAGCAACCGCTCCAAGATCATGAGCAATAAGTGAAACTCCACCGAGATCACGACGCTTATTAAGAACAGCTGTTAGTTGCGAAAGAACTTTTTCTTTGCGCAACTCAGCAAGCTCCTTATCAGCATTTTTCAAGCGATTGAGTAACGTGTCAATATGTTCGGGCAGTTCTTCTGGGCGAACATGAGTGAGTGTTGACAGCTGCGAGAGAAGAGCGCGTTCACGCGCTTCAGCAGCATATGCGCCCTGCCCAACTAAAGCTTCAATACGACGAACTCCAGAGCCAATAGAAGATTCGCCAAGAACACTGACCAAACCGAGAGCACCAGAAGCCTTCACATGGGTACCGGCACACAGTTCGCGAGACCAGTCACCACCGATGGATACAACGCGCACGTTAGAGCCATATTTCTCTCCGAATAACGCCATCGCTCCCAAAGACTTCGCTTCGTCAAGTGACATAATCTGGTCGGTAACGTCAAGATTATCTTGCAGTCGTTCATTGACGCGTGATTCAATATCGTGCAAAATCGTTGCTGGCACTTGTTCCCCATGACGGAAGTCAAAACGGAGCCGTGATGGAGAATTTTCCGAACCAGCCTGGGTTGCTTGTTCTCCCAGATACTCGTGTAATGCCTTGTGAACCATGTGGGTTGCAGTATGCGCCCGGGCAATCTGTTCGCGGCGGGTAACATCGATAGCCGAATGAACAGCATCATTTAATGCAATCGTTCCTTCGGTAAGTGTGCCGCGATGGACAAATAACCCTTTAACTGGCATTTGAACATCAGTAATATCAACAATCCCGCCGCCAGCGACAGTGATTGTGCCATGATCAGCAAGTTGCCCACCTTGCTCTGCCCAAAATGGAGTCTGGTCAAGAACAATGTCAATTTCGGCAGGAGCTTGTGCTACTGGAACCGAAACACCATCTCGTAAAATTCCAACAACTTTACCGTCTGCCGAATAGTCCGTATAACCGAGGAAGTGGGTGTCTCCACCTTGGCTTTGAATCTCATGATAGACCGTCGCGTCGACATGGCCAGTCTTCTTTGCTTGCGCATCTGCGCGTGCACGATCCTTTTGTTCTTGCATCAAACGCCGGAAGCCAGCTTCGTCAACAGAAATACCTTTTTCGGACGCCATTTCCAGCGTAAGATCAATGGGGAAACCGTAAGTATCGTGCAAAGTGAAAGCAGCATCTCCTGGAAGTTGCATTCCAGCTTTCTTTGCTTTCTTGGCTGCCTGCTCAAAAATCTGAGTGCCAGACGTTAAAGTACGACGGAAAGCTTGCTCTTCGCTATAAGCGATCTGAGAAATTTGTTCAAAATTACTTTCGAGGACAGAATAAGAGTCTTTCATCGCATCCTTAGCAACCGGCAACAATTCCGGATAAGCAACATCGGAGTAACCCAAGAGCCGAACGGATCGAACTGCACGGCGAATCAGACGACGCAGAACATATCCTCGTCCGTCATTACCCGGCCGGACTCCATCAGCAATGAGCATAAGCGAAGACCGCACGTGATCAGCAACAACTCGCATTAAAATATCAGCATCTTCATTATTGCTATAGGTTTTCCCCGTGATACGCTCCACTGCCTGAATGACCGGATAAACCTCATCAATTTCATACATATTCTTCTTACCCTGTAACAGGTAAGCAATACGTTCAAGCCCCGCGCCAGTATCAATAGCGGTTTGATCTAGCTCACCAAGAAGAGGGAAGTTCTTTCCTTCGCCTTCTCCTCGCAAATACTGATCAAAAACGATGTTCCAAATTTCTAGGTAGCGATCACCACCGGGATCCACTGTGCCACCTACTGCTTCGGGACCAAATTCTGGACCACGGTCATAGTGGATTTCTGCACATGGCCCTGCAGGCCCAGGTTGTCCAGTAGACCAGAAAATTTCTTCGCGCTTCAGTTTCACGATATGGTGAGGATCTAAACCGATGACTTGCGTCAAATGAGCGAAAGAAACATCATCCTTTTCCCAAATCGTCACCCATAAACGATCCTTTTCAAGACCATAACCGCCTTCACCAACAGATGATGTTAGCAGTCCAAAAGCGAGATCGAGCGCACCTTCTTTAAAGTAATCGCCAAAAGAAAAATTTCCACACATCTGGAAGAAAGTTCCATGACGGGTGGTGCGTCCAACGTTATCGATATCGTTGGTACGAATACACTTTTGTACCGAGGCAATACGCGGATACGGGGATTTCTCAGTGCCGATGATATACGGCGTGAAGGGAACCATACCAGCAATGGTGAAGAGGATCGAAGGATCCGGTGAAATCAACGAAACAGATTCTGCAATATGGTGGTCATGCTTCGCGAAGTAATCCAACCAACGTTGACGAATCTCAGCAGTGCGCATTATGAATATTCCTTATGAAAACTTTGCCGTGGGATTACGACAATACTAGCTAGTAGTTTACCGGGCTTAAGCCAGCTGTGACACACCTTAAAGTGTGGTGGTCTACACGATATAAAAACGCGCCACAGCATTCACTGCGGCGCGTTTTACTAAATCTAAGATCAGCGAGAGTAGAATTCGACGACCATCTGGACATTACAGGTGATCGGAACTTCAGCACGCTTTGGCCGGCGGATAAGCTCAAAGCGGAGCTTCTCTAGTTCAACCTTGAGGTACTCAGGAACAGCAGGCAAAACGCTTGCATGTTGACCCTGTGCCGCTGCGAGGAACTGAGCCGAAGCTTGCGAACGTGGCTTAACCTGAACAACCTGACCTGGCTTTACACGGAAAGATGGACGGTCAACGAGCTTACCGTCAACCAAGATATGACGGTGAACAACTACCTGGCGAGCCTGAGCAATTGTGCGAGCAAAACCCGCACGCAATACTAGCGCATCAAGGCGCATCTCAAGAAGCTCAACGAGGTTCTCACCAGACATACCATCAATACGGCGAGCTTCATCCCAAACCTTACGGAGCTGAGCTTCGCGGATGCCGTACTGTGCACGCAGACGCTGCTTTTCCTTCAAACGAACCGAGTAATCGGATTCCTTAACGCGGCCACGACCGTGCTCACCTGGACGGTATGGGCGGCGCTGCATGTAACGCTCTGCCTTAGGGGTAAGAGCAAGGCCAAGTGCACGAGACTTACGCACTAGCTTACGGGCACGATTAGTTGCCATAATATTTTCTCCTGTCGATAACATAGCGCTTAGCGTTTTGCTAAGCGGGGCCACCATTGACGGCTAAGACCCCAGGTGTCATGCGAACACAACCCGTCTAGAATAGCACGCTTACGAATCTAAAATCTTGTTTATCCGTTCAAGTCGGGACGTGATTTGAGACTCGAAACCACGATTTGTTGGCTCATAATACCGGATGCCGTCTAGTTCATCAGGCAGATACTGTTGTGCAATAACACCTACTGGATCATCGTGCGGGTAACGATATGTAGCGTCCTTATCTATGCTCCGGGCAGCGATCTGTGAAGCAGTCACACTCTGGTCACGTAAATGAACCGGAACAGATCCAATATTGCCAGCACGAACATCTGCTAGTGCCGCGTTTATTGCACTATAAGCCCGATTTGATTTTGGTGCAGTGGCAAGATGTACAACTGCTTCTGCTAAAATAATACGCCCCTCAGGCATTCCCACTAAAGCAACAGCCTGGGCAGCTGCCGTGGCAGTTTGCAACGCTGATGGATCGGCCATGCCAACATCTTCAGCTGCACTAATGATCAGCCGGCGAGCAATAAAACGAGGGTCTTCTCCAGCTTCTATCATGCGCGCAAGATAATGCAATGCCGCGTTAGCATCCGATCCTCGAATGGATTTGATAAACGCAGAAATAACATCGTAATGTTGATCGCCATTTTTATCGTAACGCACCGCATAGACGTCAACCGCCTGCTCGACATCACGTAACGTTATTTTTCGATTACCGGCCGAGCCAGCTGCTTCTAAAATCGTTAATGCACGCCGTCCATCTGTGCCAGCAAGCCGAATAATATGTTGACGTGCATCGCCGTCAAGCTTAACGTGTCCGTCGTACCCTCGCTCATCGCTCATCGCTCGATCTAGCAACACGCCAATATCGTCCGAATTCAATGGATGCAACGTCAGTAAAAGCGAACGAGAAAGTAGAGGTGAAATAACCGAAAAACTAGGGTTTTCTGTTGTTGCAGCAACTAAAATAACCCATCGATTTTCAACTGCTGGCAACAATGCATCTTGCTGCGACTTAGAAAAACGATGCACCTCATCGACGAATAATACCGTTTCCTCATCGCGAGTTCGGAGTAGGTTCTTCGCCTCTTCAATAACCGCACGAACCTGTGCAACACCGGCTGAAACGGCAGATAGTTCCACAAAATTCCGCTTTCCAGCACGGGCAACTAAATAAGCAAGAGTGGTTTTACCAATCCCTGGTGGCCCCCAGAGAATAACTGAACTCAGAGTACCTCTCGCCCCTGGCTCAATCAATCGGCGTAACGGCTGCCCTTCACCAAGCAAGTGGTTTTGACCGACAACTTCAGATAACGACGTCGGCCGCATACGAACAGCTAATGGTGCACGCGCCTGGTGACTATTTCCTGTTTCAGACGATTCAAAAAGATCCACACCTTTAGTTTACGTTACGGCGTATCAACATTCGTCCTGAGCAGAAATGCCCTAGCCCTCACCACTGTAACGTAATCTATGACACAATTAAAATATGTTTGAGTGGTTAGGTAAACGTGTAACAAGTAAGCCAAAGACTGTTGTTGTCATCTGGCTTCTTATTGCTATTATCAGTGCAGCTGGAGCTTTTTCCGGTTTTGGCTACGGTAACTTATTTGATCGTATGTATTCGTCGGAATCTATGATTCCCGGATCGGAATCAGATAAAGTTCTTGAAGTTGCTGGAGCAGGCGGTCAGGGCGAAACCATCGTTGTTCTTGTAGAAAACATTTCCCCTGAAGCCGCTCTGGACGAGTTAACGCAATTTCGTGGAAATATCGAACATTTACCCCACGTAGCACAGATCAATGATCCGATCAGCGTCGATACCCAATTCCGGGAACAAATAACAAAAAATATCGATGACGCCGTTAACCAAGCATTAGTTGATAACCAACCAACTATTGACGCTGCTATTGAGCAAGCTCTCCAAAGCTCTGCCGACGTTCTTGCAAACGCTCGAGCTCTTGGCGGTCCCGTAGCCGAAGAAAGCACCCGACAAGCTATTATTGCGCAAACCACTGAAACTGTTAAAAGCACTATCGTCCAGCAAGCTCGCGATATTGCTAGCGAGCAAACAAAAGGTATTGAAAATCCCGCGCTGTCATTTACCTCAGCACAGAACTTCGTCATCGCTATTACTCTCGAGCCCGGTCACTACTCCGATACAGTAGCGGAAATAAACAACGCTGTTACCACATTCAGCGATAAATTATCAGTCCATAACTCCAATATCAAAGCTGGAGCCCTATCCACTACCCTAGCAAAAAATGCTATTTTAGAGCAGACAGAAAAAGACCTTATTACTGGTGAAATTGTTGGACTGCCGATAGCCCTTATTTTACTGGTCATCGTATTTGGTGGAATCATTGCAGCAGGTTTGCCACTAGGTTCTGCAGTGGTTTCGATAGCCATCGGACTGGGCGCGGTTTGGACCATCACATTCCTCACGAACGTAGACAATTTCATACTCAATATCGTCACCCTCATCGGACTCGCATTATCAATTGATTATGGCTTACTGATCGTCTCTCGCTATCGTGAAGAAATCGGACATCGAATTACTGATCTTTCATCTCCGAACCTTGGAGATAAGATCGTTGGCGCCGTTCAAACCACCATCGAAACAGCTGGACGAACTGTCGCGTTTTCTGCACTAACAATCGCCTTCGCGATTAGTGGTTTATTAGTTATGAATGCCCCTATGCTACGAATGATTGCAGTAGGCGGGGTTATCGTTACTATTTTGGCTGTAGCCAGCGCAATTACCCTTGTCCCAGCACTTATAGTACTAGCCGGTACCAAGATCGTTGGTCCTACGAAATTATCAAAGCTACCGATTTTACGGACTCTCTTTACCCACTTTGGTGACGCCACTTCTGATAGCGGCGCTTTTTCTTCCTTGGCCCGATGGGTACACCGCCGACCATGGCCTGTCATGGTCTCGGTGTTCGCGCTCCTTGCAATTATCGCAGCACCAGTATTTACGATGACATTGCGCTCGAATTTCATCGAATACTTGCCAAGCGACTCTCGCGAAAAAGAGGTGTTCGAGGTTGTTGAGCAAGAATTCCCTGCATTCTCAACACCGGAAGGCACCGTCTTTGCAAAAACTGATGAACGCAATGCCTCTGCCCTGACAGAATGGATTGAGTCATTCCCCGATGTGACCAATGTTCGAACCCCAATCGAAATAAACGATGGCATACTTATCGGGTTCGACGTCGATTCCGCCGATCCAGTAGGACCGAAGGTCACTAACGTTGTCAAAGAAATACGAGAGCTCCAGCTCGATTATCCGTACTATGTTGGAGGCGCAGCAGCGTTACAGATGGACTTCAACTCTTCAAATAGGGTCGATGCTCCGTTGGCGCTAGGAATAGTCGCGTTGGCAGTGATTATTTTGCTGTTCTTTATGACAGGCTCAGTCATAGCTCCATTTACTGCGCTATTCATTAACAGCTTGTCCTTGCTGGCTGGTCTTGGCGGAGGCGCTTTCATTTTCCAACATGGCTGGTTTGGTCTGCCGCAAACACAAGGCCTTGAAACTTTCGTTGTAGCTTCCGCTGTTGCATTCGGTTTTGGGCTTGCTATGGACTACGAAGTATTTTTATTGGCTCGGATAAAAGAGTACTGGGACGCCGGTGAGCCTAACGATCTTGCTGTAGAACATGGACTACAAAGATCTGGGCGAATAATTACTTCAGCCGCCGCCATTATTATTGCGGTATTTATCGGCTTTGTATTCGGAGATCTCATAGCAGTAAAACAGATTGGTGTTGTACTGGCGCTGATTGTGATCGTTGATGCTACATTTGTCAGGCTCTTACTAGTTCCGGCAACCATGACTATCTTAGGAAAGTGGAATTGGTGGTCGCCTGCTCCACTACGCAAACTCTATAACCGATTCGGGATACGTCACTAACCAAGTTCTTTGAAAGCTTGCCGTTGGGCATGGATGAGAGCACCCCCGTGAGTGATGCCTAGCCTTCGATAAAGACGTCGTGCATTATTATTCCATGCCCACATACCAAACTGAACACTTGTATTACGCTTAAGGAGCTGGTTAACCGCGCCCACCATCACAGCTCCGCCATATCCGTGCTGACGATAGTCCGGATGGGTACCTAATCCGTGAAGATAAGCACACCCTTCACGCTCTTCATATCCTAAAACAGCTACGATTCGGTCATCGGAAAAAATAGTAAACCACGAAAGCGAGTCGAAGAAATCTAGAGCATCGGAAATGGGATTTGACATTTCCAAGACCTGAAAAATCTCGTCCCGATAGGATGCTATTCTGGAACTTCCTAGGGCTACCTCAACCACATCGTGGGAACTGTGAACTGGGTTTAAAGGTTTATTAACATAATAAAAATCCCATGCCCAGCCAAATGAAGGACCTAGATATTCTTTGATATCAGTGGGTAATGCGTCTGCGATTTGTTGAGTCATTAGCGTTAATGATGGGCGAGCAAATGTCCGCTGAATATAACTAATATGTTTTATCGCAGGTTCGATATCACCAGCAATAGTAAGCGTTAGTACATTATCCTTTAGCCCTAAAATAACACCAACATTACTATCTTCTACATGATACACCGGGGTGATGTCACGCCATTCGTTAACTACGCTGAGCGTCCAAAACGGACTACAGAACATGAAGATGAAGCCTAATCCATCTGCCTATTTTAGTAGTGTGATACCACAACTGTTCCCATTGGGGCCCAGTCATACAACGTGTGAGCGTCATCAACAGCGATATTAACACAGCCGTGTGAGCCATAGGCTCCAGCGTGATAGCCAAATGTCTTGAACCAAGGCGCTCCGTGTATGGCGTAGTCACCGTGGAAATACATAATCCATGGAACGTCTTTGGTCTCGTATGGCGTACCATCAAGATTAGTTCCCCGCATAGTTTGCTTTTCCATCTTGTGCCACACTTTGAATGTTCCAGTAACCGTCGGTGTATCAGTAGCTCCAGGAACGAGCAAAATTGGCCCGACAACAGCTTTAGCGCCCTCATATCCTACGACGGTAAAGTTTGAAAGGTTAACATCAATCCACTTTTCACCCTCGGCTGCAGGATAGGCAAGCTCCTCAGCGCCCGGTGCAATTAGACGGTCTTCCCACTGCTTTTCACCTTCGGTGATAGTAATTGATGCAGAAACGGGCGTTTGCGCATTCATCCCATCAATAATTATTGAAACAACATCATCAAGATTACTGACTGTCCGCTTCCCAACCGGCTCAGTGGCAACACGAATGACGTCACCTGCTGAGTTCTTATACCGGACTCCGACTACTTCTTCGCCTTCAGCTTCCTTCGTATTTTCAGTGACCCAAGCAGTCACAGTCTCTTTATTGAGTTGCAAATCATCGTCATCGAAAGTAACCCATGAAGCTTTTGTGGGCGCATCAGCGGTGATAACATCATCACCTACTGTGATGGATACTTCGTCATCGATTAGTTGATTTGCACGATCTGCAACTTTTTCTAACTGCTCAGTAGATGCCAAAGCTTTTAGCTCGGTTGTTGTGACCGTGATAGGCAAACTTTTTTGCGCCGTTGCAAGAGCTTTTGCTACTCGTTTAATTTCATCAACAGAAACTCCATGACCATCGGTGCCAGGAATTACCGAAAAAACGCCATCCTGGGCTTCAATTTTCGGTTCCGTTGGGATTGCTTGAGAATTCTGACCTTCCGTTAACGAGTACGCGAAATCAGCCAGCGTACTCTCATCAGCGAAGGTAAGAACGGGATCGATTCTCGACGAAGAAAAGATTGACGAAAGATAGCCGAACGCAGAACGACGCTCGTCAACAGCCTGTTGAGCTGTTTTAGAGGTATTAATTTCGGCTCCCATTGAAGCAAGGTTAGCGGTTACTTGATTGACTCCGTCTCCACTAATGTCGGCTGTTATTGTTGTTGCATTAGACTTCAGCTTCGCTTCTATCTCTGCTTTACTCATTCCGCCAACATTGAGTTCACCAACGTGGGTGTGAGGCAGTGCCCTACCGGAGATCGCGAAATACCCAACGAATGTGAGTGTTGCAATAATAAACACACCCAACACGCCGATAGATCCAAAAATCGCTAACCGTTTTTTCGTCATCTTTGTCCTCAACATAATCGTTTACTATGGTGTTTGGCGCGCAGGTGACGCGCGCCAAACACCAGTAATTGAAAATGTTACTACTTTGTTTCGGCCTTTTCTACGCGACCATCGTTGGGCGTGTTTACTTCTTCCTTCTTCTTTGGCTTAGCATCCACGCCAGCCTCTTTACGCTGTTGTGGCGTAATAGGCGCTGGAGCGTCAGTCATCGGGTCCCAACCATTGCCAATCTTCGGGAATGCAATAACGTCACGGATCGATGGTGCTTTCGTTAGCAAGGCAACGATACGGTCCCAGCCAAAAGCAATTCCACCATGCGGCGGTGCTCCGAACTTGAACGCATCTAATAGGAAACCAAACTTCTCTTGAGCCTGCTCAGCATTCAACCCCATGACTTTGAAAACGCGTTCTTGTACGTCACGACGGTGAATACGAATAGAGCCGCCACCAATTTCGTTACCGTTACAGACGATATCGTAAGCATAAGCTAGCGCATTGCCAGGATCTTGATCAAACTTATCGAGACACTCTGGCTTTGGCGATGTAAATGCGTGGTGCACCGCAGTCCATGCACCATCAGCAACTGCAACATCTCCTTCAGCTTCGGCTGCCTTTGTGCTCTTAAAGAGTGGAGCATCAACAACCCACACGAACGCCCAGTCATCTTCATTGATCAAGCCACAACGCTTACCAATCTCCAAGCGTGCTGCCCCGAGAAGCTCACGCGATGCACCTGGTTCACCCGCAGCAAAGAAAATACAATCGCCCTTGTTAGCTCCGGTGATAGCCATCAGGCCTTCGCGCTCGGCATCTGAAATATTCTTCGCAACAGGACCACCGATTGTTCCGTCTTCAGCTATGGTGACGTAAGCTAGCCCCTTAGCGCCTCGTGCCCTGGCCCATTCTTGCCACTTATCAAATGTACGGCGTGGCTGTGAAGCACCACCAGGCATGACAACAGCACCAACGTATTCGTTTTGGAACACACGGAACGGAGTGTCTTTGAAATACTCGGTTAGATCAACCAGCTTTTGCTCAAAACGCAGATCAGGCTTATCCGAACCATAGTTTTCCATGGCATCTTTGTACGTCATATGTGGGATTGGCGTATTAAGTTTGTAACCGATTAAACCCCAGATCTCACGCAATACGTCTTCCGCAACAGCCATCACGTCTTCTTGTTCCACAAAGCTCATTTCCACATCAAGCTGAGTGAACTCAGGTTGCCGATCCGCGCGGAAATCTTCATCACGGTAGCAACGTGCAATCTGATAGTAACGCTCCATACCAGCGACCATCAATAATTGCTTAAATAGCTGAGGAGACTGAGGCAACGCATACCACGATCCTGGAGCCAAGCGAGCTGGCACAATAAAATCACGTGCGCCTTCCGGCGTCGAACGAATCAGTGTTGGCGTTTCAATTTCCACAAAGTCATGACCATCAAGCACTCGACGGGCAGCCTGTGAAACCTTAGCACGCAAGCGAATTGCATGTTGCTCATAGGAACGCCGCAAATCTAGATAACGGTACTTTAACCGAGTTTCCTCGTTTACCGAGCCAGCATCTTCAGCTGCATCAGAAACTTGGAACGGAAGTGGAGCAGACGGATTAAGAACTTCAACCTCAGTTGCTTCAACTTCAATCTCACCGGTCGGGATTGCCGTATTCGCATTTCCTTCCGGACGTTCAATAACAGTGCCAGTTACTTTGACAACATATTCAGAGCGTAGCTCATGCGCTACTTCAGCACGAATTGTTACTTGAGCGATTCCAGAAGCATCACGTAAATCAATGAAAGCAATACCACCGTGATCACGGCGACGATCTACCCAACCAGTCAAAGTGACGATGGAACCAATATCTTCTTTGCGCAGGGATCCTGCCATACGAGTGCGTAACACGCAATCCTCATTTCTCTCTTGCGATGTTCATCCGCGAGACGAGCGGACTACAGTACGCCACGAGACGGGTGACGTACACATCTCTCAGTCTACGCCTCCCCGCTACATACGCACGGGGATAGCCGACGGGGTATACATCACGATTTCATCCTGCCATTGTTGGCATAAATCACGTTTCCTATCGGCACTGGTCTCCCTAAATCTCCCCAAGGTATGTAAAGATGATTTCTATGACGAGTGCATCAACCAATACTTCCGAAGTTCGCGTTTCACGTAATCTTGAGCGCTGGATCCTCATTCTGGCTATTGTCTTCATTTCGCTTGCTGCCTTTCAGACTATGGCAGCAACAACGGCAATGCCATATATCGTAGAGATTCTTGGCGGCAAGCATTTATACGCCTTGGCAGCCGGTATTGTTTTCGCTGCGCAGCTGATGACTACTGCCCTATCTGGCCCGTGGGTAGATGCGCGCGGTCCCAAACCTTCATTTTTCACCGGAGCTGCACTCGCAATGGTGGGGCTAACGATCGCTGCTCTCGCACCAAATATTGAAACCATCGTCATCGGTCGCGCCTTGCAGGGCCTTGGTTCTGGCCTCCTTGTTGTACCGCTATACGTTTTAGTAGGCAACTTTATAGCTAAAGAACGCCAACCTCGTTATTTTGCAGCCTTCGCAACTGCGTGGGTAATTCCTTCGCTTGTTGGCCCATTCCTCGCCGGTGTATTGGTTGAATACTTGTCATGGCGCTGGGTTTTTGGGTTCACACCAATAATTTTCCTCCTTACTGTTCCCTTGGCCTGGTCACAGTTCAAAGCCTTACCAGCACATGACAATCGCCAACCGTTGCGTGCGTTAAATACCTTCTACCTTGCAAGCGGAGCAAGCATCGGCATCGGAGCACTGCTCGTTGCTTCATCTAACAATGGTCATCCGGATCTAAAAACTCTTGCGCTCTTAGTTATCGGCATGATTCTCGTGATCGCCTTTGCTCCTTTACTTTTACCTGAGGGAACATTTAAAGCTCGACGAGGCGTACCCTCAACTGTTCTTTTACGCGGGACAGCAAATGGTTGCCTGATGGCAGTAGAAATATATTTGCCACTTATTTTGAAAGAGCTTCACGGCTGGTCCGCCACCCGTGCTGGTTTCGTTCTGACGATGTCTGCTATCTCTTGGGCACTGGCTTCCCAACTTCAAGGCAGAATTACCTCAGAAAAACGTCGCGCACGTATCCCGTACATCGGCATCGCTATGCAGCTGACTGGCACTCTCATTGTTTTCCCTGCAGTATTGCCTTCAGTGACTGGAATCGTAGTACTCATCGGATGGTTTATTGCTGGTTTTGGATTGGGCTACCTCTACCCTGCTTTAACTGTCCATGCTCTTGCACTCACTCCACTCCAACGTCACGGTGAAGTTTCTGCCGCATTACAAATTGCAGATACCTTGGGAGCAGCTTTCCTCATTGGCATTGCAGGTATCGCCTACGCGATATCTCATGGACTGGGAGCATTTGCTTACGGAATCCCGATCTTAATCATGCTAATAATTCTTATTGGTGCCATGGCATTAACAAACCGAATCCAGCCCGCCAACGTGTGATGGCACACGGTAATCCATCTCACCGTTGTCCTTACTAACTTTTTACGCGAAAACTATTACAGTTGTAGGTGCGCAAGTCTTGCGCCAGGCCCGCTAGTGTTTGCATGGGGATTTTCCGCGGGCTTATTCGATCTACGTTTGGAATATCTACATGGCTGATGCCACTACTTTTGCTAACCTGAACCTACCAGAAGAACTTCTCAATGCAGTTACTGATCTAGGTTTTACAACACCAACTGCTATCCAAGAGCAAGCAATTCCGTTGCTTTTAGAAGGACGTGACGTCTTAGGCGTCGCCCAGACCGGAACCGGCAAAACTGCTGCTTTCGCACTTCCAATGTTGGCACACGTCGATGCGCATAACCGACAGGTGCAAGCTCTTGTTCTAGCACCTACCCGCGAACTAGCCTTGCAAGGCGCCGACGCAATTGAAACTTTCGCTGCTCAAACTGGCGGTCTCGACGTCGTCGCTGTTTATGGCGGTTCGGCTTACGGCCCACAGCTGGGAGCACTTCGCGACGGCGCTCAAGTTGTCGTCGGTACCCCTGGCCGTGTAATGGATATGATTGATCGTGGTGCGTTAGACCTCTCAACAATCCGTTACTTTGTTTTAGACGAAGCTGATGAAATGCTACGCATGGGCTTCGCTGAAGATGTTGAGAAAATCGCTTCCGGTTTGCCACAAGAACGCATCTCAGCTCTTTTCTCCGCTACTATGCCGAAGCAAATTCGGTTCGTCGCTGAAAAGCACTTAAAGAATCCAGTGGAAGTTCAGGTTTCTTCACCGAGTTCCACCGTCGATACAATTACTCAAACCTATGCGGTTGTCCCAACCCGTCATAAGATTGGCGCATTAGCTCGCGTGCTCGCCACAACCGAAGCAGATGCTGCGTTAGTTTTCGTGCGCACTCGCGCTACCGCAGAAGACCTTGCCATTGAGCTGACCACCCGTGGCGTACAAGCTGCAGCTTTGTCTGGCGATGTCGCGCAAAAAGATCGTGAAAAACTCGTTGATCGACTTCGCCATGGATCTATCGATGTTCTCGTGGCTACTGACGTGGCTGCTCGTGGACTAGACGTCGAGCGTATTGGATTGGTCGTTAATTTCGATATTCCTCGTGAAGTCGAAACATACGTTCATCGTATTGGACGTACCGGGCGCGCTGGCCGAGAAGGTACCGCACTTTCATTCGTCACACCGAAGGAAAAGCAACGGTTACGCCGAATTGAAAAGGTTACGCATACGCACATGAAACAGGTGGAATTACCAACACCTGCTGAAGTTTCTGGACTACGTGCCCGTAAACTCCTTGCCCAAGCGGTAGAACGCCACAGTGTTGGTCGCCTACATGTTTATGACGAGATTATTTCTGAATTTGTTGCCGCACAAGAAGATGCTCAAAGCGACGGCATGGAATTACTCAGTCTTGCCGATCTCGTTGCTGCGCTACTTGCGTTGGGTGTTCGAGATCCGGGACCACAGTCTGGTGACGAACCAGATAAATTAACAGTCGGTTTTAGTAACGACGACGATCGACGCGAACGTCGTGGCCGGCGTGACGATCGCGGGGGTCGCGAAGATCGTGGCCGCCGATCCGATCGCGGAGGATTTGACGAACCTGGAACTACTTACCGAGTTGAAGTTGGCCGGCGTGACGGTGTAGCTCCTGGAGCTATCGTTGGAGCGATGACTAACGAGGGTGGCTTACGAGGTTCTCAGCTCGGTAAAATCGACATCTTCCCGTCCTTCTCTCTCGTTCATGTCAGCAACGAACTCGATACAGCAACACTACGTCGAATTGCTAAAGCTCGAGTTTCAGGACGCACATTAGATATCACAAAAGATTCTGGTCCACGGGGTGGTCACCGTTCATTTGATGACAACAGTGACGAAGCCGGATTACGTAAGTACCGTGCAGATCGTAAATTTGGCGAGGAACGTTCCCAGCGTCGTCATTCGCAACCTGATCGCCGTGGATCTTTCAAAAAGTTACACCGCAAAGGTAGCTGGACTTCTGACCGTCGTTCCTATCAAGACTCTTACTAAGATTTAGTTTGGTAAGTCAGTTTTAGGGGGCATAACGATTAATCGTTATGCCCCCTAAAACCGCATTATTATGGTTGTTGAACCTTCGCTAGTTCGATACATGCCTGTGCAACGCGGTTATATACCGCAATGTGTTTTTCCAACGGTTCAAGCAAATGCTCTATCAGATCTTCACGAAAAGCCGCCAGTAAACGCCGGTGAACACGATGATATGTTCTATTCCGGCCGCGGCGAATAACGATGCGAGATATAAACGAGATTAACCATCCAAGCATCACCCCACCAATGACCATTACTAACGGCAGTGGAAAAATTCCCACCATCGGTGGACGGTCAAGCCAGATACCAAGATTGACGGCTAAAGCATGTGCAACTAACCATAGCACGCCGCCAAACACAGTTATCATTAACAACCACTGCATAACATTAACAAGCCGCCACCATAATGGATGGCGTCTTGTCTCTAATTCAGCGTGTGAGGAAACATAATCAACGCGCCGCACTAATGTTTCAACTGAATGGTGGGTATCACTGATAATTTCTTGTGCCCAACGTCGTGGCAGATGACTGGTAGCTTGCGTTACATAGCGCTGATATTCGTTATCTGCTTGTTGCAATGCAACCTCTGAAAGTGCAATACCTGTAACGGGATTATTTTCTGGCTCTGCTGGTCCCCCGGCAAGTCGAAAACGTTGCAGGGGATCAATCTTTAAGGCTGTTATCCATCGCGTTACCGGCCATCGCGTCGCTTTTTTAGCGCGATATTCATAGGATTGGCTAGCTAACCGGGCTACCACTGGAGCACCAGCCGCATTTAACACAGAATCAACAAAATGTTGTGGATTAGGTGCCTGTGCTTTACGCTGTTTTGCGCCGGTGACTTCCAGATCTTCACCAATAGCCGTGCCAACTGTACGCAGGTCGGCTGCCAGCTTGTCCAGCATTGCTTTTTTCGCATCAATCAGAAGGCTAATACGAGAACGAAGGTTGTCGATTCCTGCCCCGGTTACTGCTGAAGTGACAAGAAGATCGGAGCTCACGTTGTGAGATGTGAGAATGCCACGAAGCGATCCGACTACCCGATCCAGATCATCCGGAGAGAGCCTATCAGCTTGATTAAGCACAGTTATCATCACTGAAGAATGCTCAGCCATACCCTTAAGATATTCGTCATGTACGATACTATCGGCATATTTTTGCGGATCAACAACCCAAACGATGACATCTGCACGGGTAATAATTGAGGCAGCGGTTTGCCGATTAGATACCGAGGTGGAATCGATATCTGGTAAATCGATGAGAATAAAGGGCGCCGACGTTCCAAATATTTGACTGAGCTCACTGCACTCGTAACTATGCGTAACATCCAGCCACTGCATAATATTTTTTTGTTCACTTTGCGGCAGTGAAGATAATGCCGTGGGATGGGCGGTGGTTGGTCGTGTTGGTGCAACGGTCAAAAGGTCATTACCAATGAGCGCATTGATAACAGAAGATTTTCCAGCTCCAGTTGGTCCCGAAACCGCCACTACTGTTACTTCGGGATCATACCCACGCCGCTCCTGCAATCGCTGCCGTGTAGCATTAGCCTGATCGTATACGTTAGCAGATAAATACTGGCCGGCGTCTGTCATCACCTCATCTAAAAGTTCAATACCGGCATTAAGTGATGTACTCATGATGCTCTTTCTGCATTATATGCATACCGCAGTTGGGTGCTTGTTTTAGCTAGGGCATGTCCACTTGCCGGATCGATGGAAAGCTCATCAAGCGCGGCGCGGTAAATGTCAAGGTCTGTGTTTATAAACGACTGCGCTAGTTGGTGTAACGAGACAGTTGCTTTTTTCGTCATGCGTCGAACAGCGTCGTCGCCAAAAACAGCTTCGAGAACGCGTTGCGCAATAACAGCCGTTCCACCAGCAACCGCAACTTCACCACCAGCAAGCCCCGCAGTTGCCGAAAATACCGCTATCATCAAGGCTAGGCCTATGGCATTAACTCCCAATGCCAGAGCCCGTGCAGTTGCTTTTTTATGGCCGCTTTCGTTAGTAACCATATCGTAAAGATCTTCTTGCCATTGGCGAACAATGTCATGAGCATCAATTCGTCGTTCTTCTGGGGAACGCAGTGTCGCGGGCGGATCTATTAAACCACTTCGTTGCCAGGCCTGTTGAACACTCAATATGCATGCCTCACTTTGTGAAACAAACAAAGTGTGAATGCCTTCTTCAATAGCTGCGACTGCATCACGTTCAGCTGTTGTTTTGCCAGTCAACCACGCAGATACTCGATCGCGTACTTTACTAACTCCATCTTCTAAGGCCCGCGTCCAGGTTCCGGCGCCAACGATATCTTGCCACCTGGCAAGTACTTCGCCACGCAATAATGAACCATCTTCAAGAGCTTTGTCGATATTATCCCATGCGGTATCACTAGCATGATCAATATCCCAACGAAGCGAGTGAACCGAATCAACCTGCTCTTGATAGGAATCGTGAATAGTGCCAAGCGATTCTAGGAGCATACCTACAGCCCCTGACAATGTTTGACGCACGACTGCCGAACGAGCTGCGGTATCTCGGGTGAGCGCAAGAAGCCAGTCACGTAACGATGCAATATCGGGTTTGCGAATGAAACCAAGATCATCGAAATCTTGTTCCGAAATAACAAACAATGGCGCACTGCCCAAGCCTCGTTCGTTTAGACGACGAACAAGATCAGGGCGTATTTGCGCACCTTGTCCACGCGGCACCCGGTTAAGAACCACTGCGATAACGATATTGCGTTCAGCTGCTTCGTCGAGTAATGCCCACGGAATTGCATCAGCATAGCGCGCAGCTGTTGTCACAAAAATCCATAAATCAGCAGCCGATAATAATTGAGCAGCAAGCTCACGGTTATCTTGCGCTATCGAATCAATATCTGGTGAATCAATAAGAGCAATCCCTGGCCCAACAGCTTCCGAGGCGTGCAAGGATAAAAATTGATGCCCATCTTCTTGCGCAGCTGTTCCAGATATGCGGGTCAGACCCGGAAGAATGCGGTTATCTGTAAACCACTGTTCATCAGCTGGGTTAAATATCAGCATCGGTTGGCGAGTTGTTGGACGTACTGGTGAAGTAAGAGCAACGTGTTCGCGTACAAGAGAATTAATCAATGACGATTTTCCAGAACCTGTTGAGCCGCCAATAACACCGAGAATTGGCGCATCCATATTCTGGTAGCGTGGTAACAAATAATCATCGAGTTGGTGGATAACGTCATTAAGCATTTCCCCACCGAGTTCAGCGTGCATAGTTGGCAAGGCGAAGTGAATCGTTGATAACACCTCGCGCACGTCACCCAAGGCGCTTTCAACATCGCAATAGCGGGTTACGTTAACCATTATTCTTGGTCTCCGTTGTATAAGTGCGGGCGCAAATCAACTTCTGGTGGTTGCCACGTATGCATATCAGCGTCAGTTTGCTCACCACTACGGATATCTTTGACTTGTTCGCCTTCTTCTGTGGAGAACCAAACGTATGGGATTCCACGGCGATCGGCATACCGGATTTGCTTTCCGAATTTTGCTGACGACGGAGATACCTCAGTTGGGATACCGCGGCGACGTAATTCAAAAGCCGTCTTTTGGGCGTGGGAGCGTTCGGATTCATCATTAACGGCGACAAGCACAGCAGTTGGCACTTTCCGGCTAGCTCGCACAACATCTTGCCCAATGATACGGGCCAAAATACGTGAAACACCGATTGAAAGACCCACTCCTGGGAAGGTTCGTTTACCATCTGAAACGAGGGAGTCATAGCGACCTCCGGAACATACCGAGCCGAGGTCTTCATGCCCTTCCATCACTGATTCATAGACTGAACCAGTGTAATAATCAAGACCGCGGGCGATCTTGAGATCTGCGATAACTGAACCTGGTATAAGGTCATTAGCACCTTCAATTAAAGCAACAAGCTCATGGAGGCCTTCGTCTAACAGATCCGATTTCAATCCAAAGGATGAAATCTTATCTGCGAATGAGGCATCTTCAGTACAAATTTGAGCAAGTTCTAGAGTTAGCCGTGCTTGATCAGGAGTTGCGTTCACATCTCGGGCGAGCAATTCCTTAACCACCTCTGGGCCGACTTTATCGAGCTTATCGACAATGCGTAGGGTTTGCTCAACATCCTCGATACCAATTGCTTCGTAGAATCCCTGTGCGACTTTACGGTTTGACGCGTGAATACGGACTCGTGGAATAGGCAAGGTTGATAGCGCATCGACCATAACTAAGGGCAACTCAATTTCGTGATGGAATGCGAGAGTATCTTGACCAACAACATCCACATCTGCTTGGATAAACTCTCGGAATCGCCCATCTTGTGGTCGCTCACCTCGCCAAACTTTCTGAATCTGGTATCGCCGGAATGGGAAATCTAGATGTCCAGCATTTTCCAGTACATAACGCGCCAATGGCACAGTCAGATCAAAGTGCAAACCTAGTTCATCTTTTTCCTGGTTTTCCCCAGCCTGTAAACGCCGCAGAAGGTAGATTTCCTTCGACGTTTCACCTTTAGATAATAACCGTTCGACTGGCTCAACTGCTCGCGTTTCAATCGACGAAAAGGCATGTAACTCAAAAGTACGCCGAAGTGCGTCTAATACTTCTTGTTCTACAAGGCGCCCAGCAGGAAGCCACTCAGGAAATCCGGATAACGGTGCGATTTTAGCCATAAATATTATTCTTCCATGAAATACCAAAGAAAAGGGAATCTAAAGCAGGGTTTGTGAGCTAAATTCTTAGCTCATTGCCGCATGCAGGAACGGAGAATGTCGCGTCTCATGAAACATGGTAGTAAGCGGACCATGACCGGGCAAAATATAGGTCTCTGGTCGAATCACATTAACAAGCAAGCGCAAGGTGGCTACCATTTGATGTTCATCACCGCCTGGGAAATCCGTACGGCCAATTCCACCATTAAAGATCACATCTCCGCCAAGTAAAAACTTCTCGCGACGTCCGGTAGGCAACATGATGGAATACGGAACATTAGTAACCTGTCCCTCAATTAAGAAAACTGTAGAGCCTTCGGTATGCCCAGGTGCTGGCACTGCGCGCATCGCGATACCAGGGACAAGTTCAACTGAGGTAGAAAAAATATCAGCCGGTAATAATTCAAGATTGCTCGGTTTCTTCCAATCACTTCCGCCTAAACGTCGTAACGCTAATTCACGTCCACTATCGGCGGGTAAAAAGGCATTGGGATCATCCATTCGATATGCGTCAGGTTGAGCAATGTAGACGGGTTTGTCACCAGCGACACTCGCACTATCCCAGACGTGATCCGGATGACCGTGAGTAAGGAGCACTGCGCCTAATGTAAGGTTTGTTTCAGCCAATGTTTGCTGAATCCAAGCGCGGCTTCCGGCTCCCGGATCGACGACGAGAGCGGACCGTTCGTCGTCGTCAGCCAAAATATACGTGTTTGCCTGCAAGAATGTTTGGTCGTATCGCAAAAATAACATGTCTTAACCGTACCGGAAGATCAACAAAACACTCCAATTAGGCGTAAACTAGAATTACGTATGACAACGAGAACGGTCTACCCCGTCTGAAGGAGGGTCTCATGACTGATAAGAATCCCACCCCAACCCCGCGCGCAATCGCACATCCTAAGCCGGCAACTGCGCCAATTCCGCCTGTTGACGATGCGCAGGCAAAACTCGCGGCTACTTTTGGTCGTGTTGATAGCGAGGGAAATGTTTGGCTTAAAGAAGCCGATGGCACTGAACGCGTCGTCGGTCAGTACGCTGCTGGCGGCACCCTAGAAGAGGCGCTCGAACTTTACGTTCGTCGTTTCTTAGATTTGCAAGCACAAGTCGCCCTCCTTGAGACGCGCATTTCTAACATTTCCCCTGAAGAAGCACGCCAGTCATTAAAAACTTTGCATGAGCAACTTGTCGAACCAGCTGTTGTTGGCGATATTGCTTCATTGAAAGAACGTACCGCTAAGCTAGATGAACTGGCCGAAGAGCGCCGGGAACAAGTAGCTGCCGAGCGCGCTGCTGCTAAAGAGCAAGCGTTAGCTGAACGCACTGAGATCGTGGAAAAGGCGGAAGCTCTCGCCAACCAAGATCCAGCCCGGACACATTGGAAGAACTCCCGTCAGGAACTAACCGATTTACTTGAGGCTTGGAAAACTTCTCAGCGTACTGGTGCACGTATCGATAGACCAACTGAAGAAAGCTTGTGGAAGCGTTTTTCTTCTGCTCGTACAAAGTTTGACCGTCACCGTCGTCAATACTTCTCCGAACGTGATGCGGCTCTGAAGATTACCGTGGCACGCAAAGAGGAACTTATTGCTGAAGCAGAGTCCCTCGCATCATCCACCGAATGGGGCCCTACAGCCGCCCGTTTCCGTGATCTCATGGAAGAGTGGAAGGCCGCGGGCCGCTCGATCAAGAAGGAAGACGACCGCTTGTGGGAGCGTTTCCGCTTGGCTCAGCAATCTTTCTTCGATGCCCGATCCGCTCATAATTCGGCTCTGGACGAGGAATTCGGTGCGAACCTGACTGCTAAACTTGCCCTGCTAGAGGAAGCTGAAAAGCTTGTTCCAGTCACTGATGTTGATTATGCGAAAGAGCAGATTCGATCCATCGGTGAACGCTGGGATGCGATTGGCCGCGTACCGCGTGCAGAAGTTTCTCGCACCGAGGGTCGTTTGCGTGATATCGAGCGTGCGATTCGCGATGCAGAATCAGAGCAATGGCGTAAGTCTGACCCAGATAAGAAAGAACGTACTGACGGTATGGTCGCTCAACTTCGAGCTCTTATCGTCGAGCTTGAAGCAGATATCGAAAAGGCAAAGAGTGCTGGCAACGATAAGAAGCTGAAGGAACTTAATGCAGCCCTTGAAGCTCGTAAGACTTGGCTTGCTGCAGTCCTAGCTGAGTGAACATCATAGTCTAGCCTATATGCGCTAACTGTCGATGGGGGTAATCCACTGCTGTGGATTACCCCCATCGTGTTGTTTATACCTATGTTTTACTTATTGTATGCATCCACTTATTCTTAGACCACATTCTTTGTACGAACGCAATCAATTCGAATTGTTAACTACTTCTGGACTTCTCGTTGAACTCGGAGGTATCGGGTGGATTGCGCGGAATTATGTCTTGACCGAAACTCAACGTGCTGGACTTATCGGAGCAATACATGGTTCTAAAGTTATTGTCTCTCATGTGGGTGCTTACTGGATATACACCGGGAAAACGAGTATTGAATTAACTCGTTCTATCCATCTTATGAGCCATCCAGATATGGCCACAACAAAATATCCACGCCAAATTTATCCAGTTACTGACTTAGTTATGCTTGGCTCAACGACACTGACAACAAAAGAGAGAACTGCCATTGATTTACTTCGAAGCGACTTAGCTACCGGTGTTGAAGCATTACTCAATCTATTACGGCATGGCGCATCATTTGATCAGATAGTTGAGCGGGCCAACCGGCTCAGATATCATCCTCGAATGCGTGGAGTACGAGATCTACTCTACCAACTACCCGATGCTGTGATCGCTCAAGCTAGTTCGCATTACGTCGCGGAATAGGGGTTTGAGCAGCCCGAAGTAGGCGAGCATCGTCTTTCTTGTTACCCGTGATCCGATAGGCATCGTAGACGCCTTCAATCTTGCGCAACTCACGTAATACACGTTCTAGATGGTGCGGATCTGCCATCTCAAAAGTGAAGCTTGATTTAGCTACTCTCTGGGAAGAGGTGTTGATTGTTCCAGAAATCATATTGACGTCGTGTTCAGCCAATGCACGGGAAATATCTGCCAATAACCCGCGTCGATCAAGTGCCTCAATTTGTACCTGGACAAGGTAAACCGCATCAGCGTCACGATCCCACGCAATATCGATAAAACGATCAGGCTCTCGACGTAACGAATCAACATTCGGGCAATCTGCCCGATGAACTGAAATCCCCTTACCACGAGTAATAAAACCAACAATTTCATCTGGCGGAACAGGAGTACAACACTTAGCTAATTTGACAAGAACATCAGTATCTTCAATCGAGGTAACGGTAACAGCCGATGAACTATTACCATCTGAACGATGCTGGATACGCGTAGGCGTGACAGCTTCTGCCATCGTCTCTTCAGCCCCAGCGTTACCTCCTTGTGAAGCAATAAGCCGCCGGACAACTGACTCTGCAGAAATAACACCTTCACCGATTGCCGTGTAAAGATCGTTAACATCAGAGCGATTCAAGTCCTGCGCGATTGCCTTCAAGGTTTCGTGGCTCATCAAACGTTGAACTGGTTCGTTTCGACGACGGATCGCGCGTGCGAGTTTTTCTTTACCAATATCGGCGTTTTCTTCTTTACGCGAACGTGAGTACCACTGCTTAATTTTTGATCGAGCACGAGCTGTGGCAACAAATTCACTCCAGCCTTGGGACGGCGCAGCATCTTCTGATTTCGATGTGATGATCTCAACCGTATCGCCTGATTGCAGTTCATGATCCAGGGTAACTAGCCGATCATTAACTTTCGCTCCTACAGTGCGATAACCAACTTCGGTATGTACTGCAAAGGCAAAATCAACTGGCGTGGAGCCTGCTGGAAGTTCTTTAACTTCACCTGCTGGGGTAAAGACATACACTTTGTTACGCGACATTTCATAACGCAACGAATCAAGAAACTCAGAAGGATCAGCAGTGTCTCGTTGCCAATCAACTAATTGACGAAGCCACTCTAGCTGAGTGTCTTCTCGGCTAGCAGCTTGTTGGCTTTCTTTAGCATTTGGATTTTCTTTATAACGCCAATGAGCAGCCACGCCGTATTCAGCACGCCGATGCATCTCATAGGTGCGAATTTGGATTTCTACCGTACGTCCGCCTGATCCCATAACGGTTGTATGGATAGATTGGTAAAGGTTGAATTTAGGGGATGCAATGTAATCTTTAATACGACCTTGAATTGGTGTATATGCAGAATTAGCTACCCCGAGCGCGGTGTAACAATCTTGAACTTCTTCTACGAGAACACGCACACCAACAAGATCATAGATATCTTCAAAATCGCGACCACGCAAAATCATCTTTTGATAAATCGAATAATAGTGCTTGGGGCGACCAGAGATCGTGCATTTAACATTCGCTTTAGCTAATTCTCGCTGAAGGGTTTCTTTAACTTCTTCGATAAAACGTTCACGCTGAGGGGCACGCTCCCGTACCATTCGTTCAATTTCGGAATAGACAGCAGGGTAAAGGATACGAAAAGATAAATCTTCCAATTCCCACTTAATCGAATTCATTCCAAGACGATGTGCAAGAGGAGCAAAAATCTCTAATGTTTCACGAGCCTTTCGCTGAGCTGACGATTGAGAAACAAAGCGCCATGTTCGCGCATTATGTAGCCGATCGCCGAGTTTGATTAATAAAACACGGATATCTTTAGCCATCGCGATGATCATTTTACGCACAGTCTCAGCTGCAGCGGCATCGCCATAGTTTACCTTGTCGAGCTTGGTAACCCCATCGACTAGTAGAGCCACAGTAGAGCCAAATTCGCTACTAAGCTCTTCAAGAGTATAAGGCGTGTCCTCCACAGTATCATGCAAAAGGGCAGCAACTAGCGTATCTTCATCAAGGCCGAGTTCAGCTAAAATCGTCGCTACTGCTACTGGATGAGTAATATACGGCTCTCCGGACTTTCGTACCACTCCACGGTGAAGTTTTTCCGCCACTTCGTATGCGTGAATCAGACGATCAAGGTTCATCGACTTAGTCGACTCTATACTCATCATCGGTTCAAGAATGGTAGGAACAGAAACCTTCTTGCCTAGCCACGATAAACGAGAGCGCACTCGTGGCACATTCGAATGAGATGTCATATTCATACCTCCTCAGCCTCAGCGATACCCTATTTTAGCGCATTTCATAGTAAAAATGACAAGGAGGAGAAAAGCTAACAGCTTTTCTCCTCCTTGTCATCATCGTGATATTAAGTCTCGCAAGATTCAGTATTGCAAGACTGAATCTACTGCAACACCTTCGCCTAAATAGTTTCGGCCATTAAATTCAGTCAGCTCGATAAGTACACAGAGACCAATCGGGTTGCCACCTGCTTGTCGAATTAAATCACAGGCAGCTCCAGCGGTACCACCAGTAGCTAACACATCATCAAGAACTAAGACTCGCTGACCGTCTTCAACTGTAAATGGTTGAAGCTCCATTCGTGCGGAGCCATATTCCAGATCATAGTCAATTCCAACAACTGGACCAGGCAAACGGCCAGCTTTGCGAACTGTCAGCATACCCACGCCTAATGCCACAGCCAAAGGTGCGGCGAGGATGAAACCACGCGATTCGAGTCCCGCTACAGCATCAACTTTGCCACGGTACTTTTCCGCAAGCATATTAATGAGTGCAGCAAAACCTTCCGGATCTGCAATTAACGGTGTGATATCCCGGAATAATACTCCACGAGCTGGGAAATCCTGAACCTCACGAACATGCGAACGGACGAGATCAACGACGTCCTGGGGGAAAATATTATCGCTGCTCAACGTTTCTTCCTCTTCTTATTGCGTTTTGGTTGCGCACGGTGCCCTTGGTGAGCCCCGGCAACTGTTTCTACCGGCTTCAGTTTATCTTGGTCAGCGGTAGTTTGTTCTTCTTTTACTTGAACTGCTCGACGCCGATTTAAGACATCTTGCGTATGTTCACGAATCTTTGGATTGCGCATTGCTAATGCAACAGCCAGTGGCGCAGCAATAATTAACGATGAGAGCGTTGACAATAACATGCCAACAAACATCACCAATGCAAGGTCACGTAGTGTATCTGCACCAAGAATATACACACCGATAAACAAGATTGCTGCAACTGGTAACAATCCAGTAATCGACGTATTCAACGAACGAATCAAGGTCTGGTTCATCGCTTGATTAGCTGTTTCTTCATACGTGTAGGTATGTTGACTTGTCACATGCTCGGTATTTTCCCGCACCTTATCGAAAACAACAACAGTGTCATATAAGGAATATCCCATAATCGTCAACAAACCGATAACAGTTGCTGGAGTGATCTCGAAACCTGCCCACCAGTAAACACCTAACGTAATGATGAAATCGTGGATCAGCGCACCATTAGCACCAACAGCAATCGTCCAAGAACGGAAATATATGGTCAAAACAAGCGAGATAAGCACCATGAAGATAATCATTGCGCGAACCGCTTTAGACAAAATATCAGCACCCCACGATGGACCAACGAACGTAGAAGTCACATCAGTCGGAGCTACTTGATACGCTTCTGCTAAGGCCTCTCGTACAGCTTGTGTTTGCTTGTCATCCAGCTTGACAGTCTGAACTCGAATCGATGAAGAACCGAGTGTTGCAACTCGAGGAGCGTCATCATTGCCAACCTTCTTAATCACATCATAAGCTGCTTGATGAGAGGTGTCAGCAACACCAGAAATTGTAAATTGCGATCCCCCGCGGAACTCAATACCAGTATTTGGCGATTTGATCGCAAATCCTAGAATCGATATCACCATCAACACGATAGCTAACACAAGCCAAGTCTTCCGGCGACCAATAATATTGACCGAAGAACGTCCAGTGTAGAGATCGTTGCCAATCTTATACATTGATAACATTAGTTCTCCCCTTCTTGAGCAGCTTTTCGTTCGCGGCGTTCACGCGCGCGACGCTGTGCGAGAGTTTCGTGTTGGTCAACGAAACGTTCGTCTGGATATTCATCTTTATTAAGTTCGACTTCAGTTCCATCGGCACTAACTGCTTTGACTTTACGCACTTTCTTCGCTGGCTTCGCAAGAGCATAAGACCGGCCACGATAGATTGGCGTCTGCTCGAGTTTTTGCGCATCTAGACCCGAACCACGTTTTCCATCTCCAAAATACGATGTCTTGCCGAGATAGTGCATAACGGGATAAGTAAACATCATGACAACAATCAAGTCGAGGACTGTGGTAATTCCGAGAGTAAATGCGAATCCGCGCACTGAACCAACAGTCAAAATAAACAAAACTGAAGCAGCAACAAGATTCACAAGATCCGAAATAATAATCGTGCGCCGAGCACGATCCCAGCCGTGTTCAATACCGCTACGGATTGTACGACCGTCACGAATTTCATCCCGAATTCTCTCGAAGTAAACAATAAAGGAATCCGCAGTCACGCCAATCGAAATAATGATACCTAAAACGCCTGCCATTGATAGACGATAATCCATTGTCCATGACAAGAATGAAATGACTAAGAAGGACAACCCGGTAGAAACACCAATCGAAGCAATCGCAATAAGACCTAAAGCGTGATACTGCCACAACATGTAGAGCACAATAAGTAACGCACCAAATAGTCCTGCAATGAGACCAGATTCAAGTTGTTCGGCACCTAAAGTAGCTGAAATTTGTTCTTCAGATTGTACTTCAAAGAACAGTGGTAGGGAACCGAAATTAAGCTGATTGGCTAGACCGGCTGCCTCTTTTGCTTTAAATGATCCAGTAATCTGCGCTTGTCCACCAGTAATTGATGTTGAAGTACGTGGGGCAGAAACTGTTTTCCCATCAAGGACAATTGCAAATTGGTTCCGTGGTGGTTGTAACGTAGAGATACGTCCAGTGATGTCAGCGAACTTCTCTGATCCTTCAGAATTGAAATTCATATGAACAGCAAAACCACCGGTAGGCTGTCCTTGGTTGTTTACTGCCGGACCTGAGCTAGCTGAAGCAATAGTAGATCCTTCAAGCTCCGAAGGGCCAAGGAGATATTTAATTGTACCGTCAGGAGCACACGACACCAGCGGCTTGTTTGGATCGTCAGCATTCGATGAAATAGCTTCATCTTTCGAACCACATTCCAAAACGAGCGAATTATAAATAACTTGCTCTGTCACCCATGCCGGATCGGACGAATCCGCAGGAGCGGATATTGACGTATCGGAAAGCTTTCCATCGCCGTCAGTATCAGCAAGCTTCATGACTTCTTCTTGATACTGTTCTTCAGTCATTGTGCTCGCATCAAGACCTTCAGCTTTGTCCCCGAGTTGCTTGATAAGGTCTTCTTTACTTATCGCATGTGGATCGGCTAAGGATAATACTGGTCGCATCCGAAGGACTGCAGATGTACGCACAAGATCCAACGTTGCTTTATCAGGCTGCCCTGGCAAAGCAACAATAATATTGGAGCCGCCTTGCGCGGTAATTTCTGCTTCGGCAACGCCAGAGGCGTCTACTCGTTGACGGATGATTTCAATAGCTTGTTTAACGTCCTCATCAGTCACCTCCGAGCCATCAGTAGTTGAGGGGGTGAGGATGATCTGTGTACCGCCCTCGAGGTCTAGTGCTAATTCTGGCAAGAACCTATTCTTCGTACCAGTAAAGGTACCAAAACCGAGTGCGGCAAAAAGGGCCACAATCAGCACAATAAGAACAATGAGGCGCCCGACGGGCTTACTTTGCTTGCTCAGTTCATCACGTGAGTTTTGCACGCGTGTACTCCTTGACATTCTTCAGGTAAGCGGGAACTTATTTCCACGCTGAGCCTTGGTTATCACTCGAATCAGAACCGTCATCAAATACCGAATCGGTATCTATATCAACATCGGTTTCTGATTCGGTGTCATACGTTTCATCTTCATCCTCAACAGCAAGTGGGATATCCATCTGCGACATAATCGCACTACGCATCCACACTGTTTCGTCACCGGACGGAGATTCCAATGTGACAGCATCGCCATCAATATCAACAATTCTTCCAAAAAATCCAGAAGAGGTGACAACGTTATTGCCGATTGTAATCGCTTCATCACGCATCTCTTTTTGCTTTTGCTGAGTTTTAAGCGCAGTTCTGCGCATCATAAACATAAAGACAAGCATCATCAGGATAATGATTACAAATTTCATAAGCGTTGTTCGCTTTCAATTGAGGAGACGTCATACGGGTAAAAGTCTACCCGTTAACGCGCAAGAACCGGAGATTGCATCAGTATTTGGTACAACACCACACTTATACACTTCTCACCACATTATTTCGTGCCTTATTTATGAAAATAATGTGTGCTCTGGCGGCGTCAGACCTAAATGTTCCCACGCCATCTGGGTAGCAATTCGGCCACGTGGTGTTTTGGAAATAAATCCTTGACGCATGAGATAAGGCTCAGCAACTGTTTCGATTGTTTCTGGTTCTTCCCCAACAGAAACCGCTAACGTTGTTAATCCCACCGGACCGCCATTGAATCTACGACACAACGCATCAAGCACTGCCCTATCAAGGCGATCTAAGCCGCGTATATCAACTTCAAAAACATCCAGTGCCGCTTGAGCTGCTGGCAGATCCAGCTTCCCACTTCCACGAACTTGAGCCCAATCTTGTACTCGCCGCAAAAGACGGTTGGCAATACGTGGCGTTCCACGAGAACGTGAGGCAATCTCCCGGGCAGCATCCGAAGAAAGTTCGGCATTAAGCTTGACAGCATTCCGTTCTACGATTGTTGCCAGTTCATCATGGGTGTAATAGTCAAGATAAGCGGTAAAACCAAAACGGTCACGTAACGGCGCTGGCAGCATTCCGGCTCGCGTCGTTGCACCAACAACTGTAAAAGGAGGTAACGCAAGCGGAATTGATGTTGCTCCCGGCCCTTTTCCGACCATGACATCTACCCGAAAATCCTCCATGGCAAGGTATAACATCTCTTCAGCAGTACGCGCCAATCGGTGGATTTCATCGATAAAAAGCACATCATTTTCTTGTAAGGACGATAAAACCGCTGCAAGATCGCCCGGATGCTGAATAGCTGGCCCAGACGTCAAACGTAAAGCCCCACCAACTTCGGCTGCGATAATCATCGCTAACGTTGTTTTCCCCAGTCCGGGAGGACCAGAGAGTAATACATGATCTGGTGCTTTCTGCCGGGCTATCGCCGCATCAAGAACTAACGATAGCTGTTCACGGACAACATGTTGACCGACAAACTCCGTCAATCGTTTAGGCCGTAAAGCAGCTTCTTGGGCTCGTTCAGTATCCGAAGCTCCCGTATCAGTGATGTCATTCCAGTCCATTGCTACCTCCGTGATCCTAAGATTTGTAACGCGCTACGCAATAACTGCTCAACACTTGCACCAGGATAGTTAGCCATAGCTTCGGAAACTGCTAATCCAGCTTCACGTTCGTTCCACCCTAGGTTGGTCAACGCTTCCAGAACATCAGCATCCGCGACCGACGCGGAAACGACGGGGCTACCACTTAACGAACCACGAACTGGACCAAGTTTACTGCCCAGTTCCAAAATCATTCGCTGTGCTCCCTTTTTTCCGATACCCGAAACACGAGTAAGCGCCGCTTCATTTTTATTTGCAACCGCGTCACGTAATTCATCAGGAGTTAACGTCGCTAATACCGCTAACGCAGTACGCGGCCCTATTCCACTCACACCGGTGAGAATATCGAAAACATCACGTTCGTCGTCGTCAGCAAAACCGTAAAGCGTTAACGAATCCTCCCGCACAATCAGTGACGTCATAATCCGCTTTTCTTCACCAATACGCAAAGTGCCCAGCGTTGCAGGAGTAGCATAAACGCTGATCCCTACACCGTTAATGTCAATAATGGCCGTCGAAGACCCAATAAAGGTGACGATACCCCGTAAACTGGAAATCACAACCTAAACCCTTTCGAACATCTGTTTGAATGAGTTTATCATGAAGGCTTAACTGCACCATGACGACGCGACATGCGTTCTGCACTCGCCCACGCTTTTTGTGCAGGCGTCAGATCTGCTCCCTCAGCACGTGGCAACATACCGGCACCACCATGTTGAGCGCGATCCAGCTCCACAAATGGCTCAGCTCCACCACGCCAAGCATGACATATTGCAACAGCTATCGCGTCTGCAGCATCTTTTGGCCGTGGTAATTTTTCTAAGCCAAGGATACGCTGAACCATCATTTGCACATGAATTTTTTGAGCTCGCCCATTTCCGGTAACCGCAGCTTTGACTTCAGAAGGAGAATGCATCCCCACCGGCAAACTCGCTTTGGCTGCTGCCAGTAGAACAATCCCAACAACTTGCGCCGTTGACATCACAGAACGAACATTATCTTGCGCGAAAACACGTTCAATGGCTACAACGTCAGGGCGATGCAGTTTAATCGTTTCTTCTATTTCATTAGAGATAACTAATAAACGTTGGTGCGGAGCCATCTGTGGATCAGTTCGCGCTACGCCTACTGACACTAATGAAATTCTGCGTGCCCCGGCCGCATCCAAAACGCAAATGCCGCATCGGGTTAGACCGGGGTCGATTCCTAGAATCCGCAATTAGTTTTCCTCGGCTAACGCCGCCTCTACATCTTCAGAAAGATCGAGGTTCGAGTACACATTTTGAATATCATCAACATCATCCAAAGCATCAATGAGCTTAAAAAGTTTGTTGGCTGTTTCTAGGTCAGTGATCGGTACCTTCATAGACGGAACAAACTGCACTTCTGCTGAATTGTAATCTATGCCTTCAGCTTGCAGTGCCTTACGCACCTCGACGACGTCGTTGGGCTCAGAAATAATTTCAAAAACATCGCCTTCATTGTTTACTTCTTCAGCGCCAGCTTCTAAAACTGCCATCAAGATATCATCTTCACTGAAATCGCCGCTATTGGGTACTTCGACGACGCCTTTACGCGAGAACATATAGGAAACTGAGCCGGGATCTGCCAGCGTTCCACCATTTCGGGTCAACGCAACGCGAACGTCAGACGCGGCGCGATTACGATTATCAGTTAAACATTCAATGAGGATTGCGACACCGTTCGCGCCGTACCCTTCATACATAATATTTTCGTAATTAACTGCGTCCGCACCTTCACCCGAACCACGCTTTACTGCACGATCGATATTATCCGCAGGTACAGAATTCTTTTTCGCCTTTTGGATCGCATCATACAAAGTTGGATTCCCAGAAGGATCTCCACCACCAGTGCGCGCAGCAACTTCAATATTCTTGATAAGACGCGCAAATAACTTGCCACGCTTGGCATCAATCGCAGCCTTCTTATGCTTCGTGGTGGCCCACTTAGAGTGTCCTGACACGTAATTCTCCTTCTATAACGTTATCTACGGTGTGATTCTACAACCAAATAGGCGTATTACCGAAAACCTACGCACTATCTTTCTACGATAGTGCGGCACACCCCATCCCATCCATCTAACCATTCGCGTGCGTAGTCAATCAGATCTCGCGGAAAAACTAGCTGGCCATCAGATTGAACTTTAGCAAGTTCATCGAGATCCCACCAACGTTGCTCATCTAACACCTGCTCTTCTAAGGAAGTCCATTGCCGTCCGCTATCCGAAACTATTGCCTGCGCCTCAGTATCATCAAGATGAACGATAAAAAATTCTTCATCTTGACGTCGATCTTTAGCAGCAAAATGGAACGTAGAATAACGCGCTAAAACCGGTCCAATCAGTCGATGAGTTTCGACAACTAATCCAGTTTCTTCGCGTAGTTCACGTACAGCAGCTTGGCGTGTACTCTCATTATTCTCTAAGCCACCTCCAGGTGTAAACCACCAACTGTAGGCTTCATCATCAATATCGTGACCCTTAATTAAGAAAATACGCCCTACCGAATCAAAAACTACAATTCTCGCTGCCTGACGATACGGAACTCCCTCGTCGTTCAACGGCCACTCAACAAAAGAATCATCAACGCTCAACGTGCTACCCTCCATTAACGCATAGTAAAAACAGAACGCAATGTCTGAGCCTGCTCTAATAAAGAAAAAACAGATGCGCGCTCAATAGGGTCGCCCAACCTTCCACTGCGCGCCGCTCGCGTCGTCTTATGTCCAATCTGCAACATGATATTTTGGAAACGACGCATCGCCTCAGCTCCACTACCAGCTGGAGCGCCCAAGCGTAACGCCTGACGTTCTGCCCATAACAATGCCTGCCTTCGGTTACGTATCCGGGAAATCATCACAACTTCATGGCGGGCAAACCATCCCATTTTCACGTAGGGTTCCAAGCCACCAAGAACTGCTTGTTTTTCGTAACGTCGAGCATAAAAAACCATCCCCGTGGCTACGAGAGCGAGAGGAACATTCGTGATGAATTTATATGACTCATACGTCATCCCCTCCCAATATAAGGCGTCATTATTAATAAAATGGAACGTGCCAGCGCTTGCAAGAGCGGGAATTGACCAACGAGCTAAAGCCCATTTACTCTTGGAATACTCTGCAAAGCCAATACAAAAACCGAACATGGCCGAATATGTATCGTGGCTCAACGGGCCATCAAGGAACCGAACAGTAAAAACTTCTGCAAGGAAATCATAATTGCGCACGAAATATAAGATATTTTCCGTAAATGCGAAACCTGCACCGATCAATGCCCCATAAACGATTCCATCTACTGGCCCATTAAAGTACTGGCGAAAAACCAGATAGATTAAGATAATCCCTGCGCCTTTAACTGCTTCTTCCGATAACGGAGCAATCCACGATGCGGTATATCGCGAAATATCATAGACAGTTGCACCTTCATTGAGTAAGCGTGGAAGTACACGGGCTGAAGCAAAATCATTAATCGTTGCGCCAACCACGACAGACACTCCGCTACCCCAGACGAAAGCAAAAGCATAAAGCCATAGTGGCTCAGGCTCCCAATAGTCGATGAGCCAGACCAAGATAAGTGTAAAAACAACCGGAACTAGCGCCCACGCACTAGAAGTTACCGCAGCTGAAACGCCAGCCGGACCAGCTAGGGCAGGTAGTAGTTCTAAAAAAGTGATAGCAGCAAAAACGCCTAAGGCCAATAAAGGCGCATAAAAATCTAGGCCATGCTCCCGCGGAAAAACAACACGTTTAATACGATTATTCATCATCTAGATCAACCGTCTGTGGCCATGAAGCATTACCATAGGTACGGAAAATACGCGCCAACAACTGGCGTCTAATACGTTGTGCCCCAACCACGTGTATATTATGGAACCGACGCGTCATGCGCACGGACTGACGAGCCTGGGCCAAGCGCTCAAGAAGCTGCTCGTGGCCCACAATATCTTCGTCTTCCAACTCGTCAACCGTATAACGCAGAACTCGCGAAAGCTCAGATTCTAGCGCCAGCCGATCGTGCTGGATAAATGAACCATCGGCTCGGCCAACTGGCTCAAACTTAACATCATCAACAATATTGAGACCATCTGCCACCAGATCGTATCCTGCACTATCTCCACACTCTTTAGCAGCATTCGCTAGCACCACGCTTCCTGCCATATCTAGCACACCACTTTGGGCAACATTGATAGCCGTACGAGCTCGCGCGTGGAGCGCGTTTTCCAACGCCGCACGTGACGTTAAAATTTTCTTATGTAAAGCATCTAATCGACGAGCCTGAGTTGTCACAATTACAACTACACATAACGCGACAATTATCATCGCAGCTAACGCAATTTTCCACCACATAATCAAGGCCCCTTCGCTAAGTGGGCAGTGTTTAAGGCTGTTTCATAAACAGTGAGAATTTGCGACGCGACTGTTCCCCAGTCATAACGCCAGGCAGCTTTTTGAGCTGCTTGTGCACGGCTAGCTCGGCTTATTGGATCATTGATAGCATCACATACCACAGCAGCTAACGAATCAGCGTCGTCATTGACAAAATGAGCTCCATAGGCACCATTATTTAACACAGCTAAAAATGCCGGAATATCGGAAGCTACAATGCCAGCTCCAGCGCTCATCGCTTCGACAAGAATTATGCCAAAAGACTCGCCCCCAGTATTTGGTGCTAGGTAAATATCCGTACTAGCCAATAAACGTGCTTTTTCGTCATCAGATACTGGACCAAGGAACGTCACTGCACATTGATCTTGACCAAATAGTTCACGTGCCTGATCAATATTTCCTTTGCCTGCAACAAACAGGTGCACGCCAGGTAGTTGTTCGCGAATCTGAGAAAAAGCTCTGGCGACAACAGGCAATCCTTTACGCGGTTCATCTAGACGGCCCAGAAAACTCAATGTAGGTTTATCTGGTTGTCCCACAAAACGTGGATCTTTGTGTGGCACTATCATTTTTTCAACGAACACACCGTTAGGAATAACCCACGCGTCAGCACCTAAGTACTGAACTGCCGTACGTCGTGCTTCCTGAGAAACTGCGATACGTGCACTAATCTTTTCCAGCATCGGAACGAGAAACGGTGAGGCAATTGCCATGAGTCGGGATCGATCCATTGCCGTGTGAAATGTCGAAACCACCGGGCACGTAGCGCTCATAAGCGCCAACATAGAAACAGAGGGGGTAAAAGGCTCATGTACATGGAGTACATCTAGTTTTTCATCGCGTAACCATCCGCGAACCTGGCGATTAACTTTCGGACCAAAAGAAAGCCGAGCAACTGATCCATTGTATTTAATCGGAATAGTGGCACCTACTGGACGCACAAAATCTTCCAACCCACCATGCCCCGGTTCACGCTCCGACGGTGCAATAACACTCACATCATGCCCACGCCGAATCAGCTCAGTCGCAAGATCTCGAATATGGAACTGGACTCCACCGGCGACATCCCAAGAATACCCACAAGCGATTCCGATTTTCACTTCTCCCCCTTAAGTGTCCGCGCTAATCGGCCCCGATCAAGATCCTCAACAAATACTTTTTGCAGCATATGCCAATGCGTAACATACTGTGGAAGCGCATCGGACATGACGGCTGCCCACTGCTCCATCATACGATGTACATCTGCAAGCCGCTGCGCTTTATCAGCATCAGGTTGAACAGCTGGCCATATCGGGTCACCAACAATGATCTTAATTCCCCAGGTCGTTCCGGCCTGACGGACTCGTTGACGGTCATGTTTGAAATTATCAGCAAGACACATAACAGGAAACATTGGACGGCCGGTGCGCTGCGCTAAAATGGCTGGTCCGGGCGCTACGCGCACACTGTGACCACACAATGGGACTTCCACGCCGGTAGCGCGTAGATCACGATCACACAGCAAAGGGACAAAACACGATCCTGCCAACATGTCATGGGTGAGGTTATCAATCACATGTTGATCTTTGACGGCATGATATATCACCATGCCTAGTGATCTGCGCAAGGATAAAAATTGTTGCGCTACTGTTTCCGGAGTTAGCTTTTCTGCCACAGTATGGACTGGTCCTAGTTCTTGTGCAGCCCACGCTCCAGCTAGATCCCAATTCCCCATGTGCATCAACGCCCCGCTAACAGAACCTTCCGCAAGAGCTTGCCGTAGCAGGTCAATATTTTCCACACTAACTCGTGCTCGTAGTTGTGCTTGGGACAAATACGGTAACCGAAATGCCTCATAAAAATAACGATAATAATGACGCATCCCCAACGCCGAACGAGAACGTTTTTTCCACCATGAAGGTTGAAAATCAATCCGGTCATAATTAGTTCGTAGCTGTTGGACACCCCCATAATTAGACCACCCAACAACAGTACCAGCCACCGCAAAAATCCCGCGTGCTAACCGTTCTGGTAGAAATTTAGCAGTGAAATCAATGATCTGGAAAAGGCGTTCTGGTGTCATTCGTTACCGCGATCAATTAACTGACGATGAACATAATGCATCCGTTGCAAAACAGTAACTGCTGCGAGACCTGCTAGCACCCATAATCCAAGAGCAAGAATCCATTGGGGAGCTCCGAAGCCAACTGCAAGGGTGATAACTCCGGCAAACACTAGTCGATCAGCACGCTCAGCCCAACCAATCGCCGCTGATGCACCGATGCTTTCCGCCTTAGCCCGAGTATATGGCACAACGCTACCGAGTAATCCAGCAGCTACTGCGCCACTCATGACCCATGGCGCCATATCCGGTTGTGCATGAAAGTATCCCCAACCAGCCAAAGCAGCGAAAACTGCACCATCAGTAACCCGATCGAGAGTTGAGTCAAGAAAAGATCCCCATGCCGAACTTGTTTTTGTCAGACGTGCAATCTGACCATCGAGATTATCGAAAACAAGAACGATACTGGTTACGATCACACCGCTGACCAGCATATTATGTGGCAAAAAGAAAAGGGCTGACGCACACGAAAGAATCGTCCCTACCCAAGTAACGATATTCGCACTAATGCCAAGACGAACGAACAGCCGCGCAACTGGCTCGAAGGCCAGTTGCGCGAAAGGTCTACCACTACGGGAGAGCATAGCTATCCTTACTGATTTGTGTGGTTACGAATATGTTCAACGATACGAGATACAGCTTCATCCACCGCTACCCCGTTGTCCTGTGAACCATCTCGCATACGGAATGAAACAGCACCAGCTTCCATATCTTCACCACCAGCGATCAATGTAAATGGCACTTTATCCTTGGAGGCATTACGAATCTTCTTAGGGAATCGGTCATCAGTTTTGTCAACCTCTACGCGCACTCCATGCGCCCGGAGTTTGTCAGTTACCCCGTCAAGATAATCGTTAAAGGCGTCAGCCACTGGCACACATCGTACTTGGACTGGTGCCAGCCACGCCGGGAAAGCCCCGGCATAGTGCTCAGTCAACACACCAAAGAAGCGTTCAATAGAACCAAAGAGTGCACGGTGAATCATCACTGGACGATGACGCTCACCATCTGGTCCGGTGTATTCAAGATCAAAGCGTTCCGGCAAGTTAAAATCAAGCTGAATAGTTGACATCTGCCAGGTTCGTCCAAGTGCGTCCTTAGCCTGAACGGAAATCTTCGGTCCGTAGAATGCTGCACCCTCTGGATCAGGAACTAGTTCAAGTCCGGATGCTTCAGCAACTTCTTTTAGCGTACGAGTCGATTCTTCCCAAACGTCATCATCGCCAACAAACTTCTTCGGGTTCTTTGTTGATAATTCCAGATAGAAATCATCAAGTCCATAATCTTTCAACAAATCCAAAACGAATGTCAAAAGACGAGTGAGCTCATCTTTCATCTGCTCACGCGTACAGTAAATATGAGCATCATCTTGGGTAAAACCACGCGCTCGGGTCAATCCGTGTACAACACCAGAGGCCTCATTTCGGTAAACCGTGCCAAATTCAAATAATCGCAACGGCAGTTCACGATATGACCGCCCCCGCGACTTATACACGAGATTGTGCATCGGACAATTCATAGGCTTGAGATAGTAGTCCGCACCCTGCTTTGTAATATTGCCGTCTGCATCGTGTTCTTCATCCATGTGCATCGGTGGATACATACCATCGGCGTAAAAATCAAGGTGCCCAGAAACTTCAAATAAGTTTCCTTTTGTAATATGTGGAGTATTAACGAATGAATAATTCGCTTCAATATGCTTTTGACGCGAATAGTTTTCCATTTCCATACGAATAATGCCACCCTTAGGGTGGAAAACCGCCAGCCCCGAGCCAATTTCATCCGGGAAAGAGAAAAGATCTAATTCGGTTCCCAGTTTACGATGGTCACGACGTTCTGCTTCCGCAATACGCTCTTGGTACGCACGTAATTCGTCTTTCGACGGCCAGGCCGTGCCGTAGATCCGCTGAAGAGAATCATTAGCCTGATCACCACGCCAATAAGCTGCTGAAGAACGTGTTAAGGCAAACCCGTTACCAATAAGTTTTGTACTTGGCAGATGCGGCCCACGGCACAAATCAGTCCATACGACTTCTCCATTACGCCGCACGTTATCGTACATCGTTAATTCGCTACCGCCGACTTCAATAGAAGCCCCGTCAGCAGCCTGGTCACGATCTGCATCCGAACCGCCTTTTAAAGAAATTAATTCAAGCTTGTATGGCTGGTTGGCAAGTTCTTCGCGAGCATCGTCATCGGAAATAGAACGACGAACAAAACGCTGCCCCTCTTTGACAATACGCATCATGTCTTTTTCCAGTTGCTTAAGCAGTTCTGGTGTTACTGAGTCAATATTTCCAAAGTCGTAATAGAAACCATCAGTAATAAATGGGCCAATGCCCAAGTTCACATCAGGGAACCGATTTTGCACGGCTTGAGCTAGAACATGAGTTGCCGAATGACGCAGGATATTTAGACCATCAGGTTCACTAATATCAACGCCTTCAACTGTGGCGCCCTCTTCCAAGGACGTCAAATCGGTATTGAGGTCCTTGAGCACTCCGTCTACTCGTAGTGCCACAATTGAACGTTGTTTGTCGTAAAATTCAATACCAGTGATGGGAGCTTCGAACTCTTGCTCACTACCGTCAATAAAAAGCTTCACTTAAGCCTCCTGAGTCATCCGTTCGCCATACGAGAGCGCGCGGCATTGTTAAAACACTGTTAGTTTACGCCACCTTCGCGCAAGGTTCACCCAAGAACAACCACACAAGAGGGATATCACTCACCAAGCAATACGGAGCTAACTCCATTAATCTAGTGCCATGGCTTTAAGTGTTTTTGACTTATTCTCGATTGGTATTGGTCCTTCGTCTTCGCATACTGTCGGACCGATGCGCGCAGCTGTGGATTTCTTAGATTATCTCGGTAGTGACCTGTGCAAGGTTGCTCGGGTAACGTGTACTCTCAACGGTTCGCTTGGTGCCACCGGTATTGGCCATGGAACCGATAGAGCTGTCATTATCGGGTTAATGGGAGAAAATCCTGAAACGGTTGATCCACTTTTAGTTGCCCCTGCCGTCGCTGACGTTCAAGTTACTGGCCGGATGAAACTCGGTGGCATCCATGAGATCGCTTTTTCTCCTGGAGTAGATATCATTCTTGATGGCTTACATGAGTTGCCTGGGCATCCAAACGGTATGCGGTTACAGGCGTGGGACGACGACGGTTACGAACTCGCCGATAAAACTTACTATTCTGTTGGAGGTGGGTTTATTGTTTCTGGTGACGTCTCTCCGTCTGACCCTGTTGTCTGCGAAACAACTAATGTCCCTTACCCTTATCTAACAGCAGCTGATTTAATGAATCATTGTCGTAGAACTGGAAAGTCTATTGCGGATATTGCCTATGCCAATGAGTTGTCCATGCGCACTGCCGAAGAAATTGATCGAGACTTACGTGCTGTATGGGATGTTATGCAAGAATGTGTTCGTCGTGGGGCAAGCTCAGAGGGCAGGCTACCGGGCAAACTTCAAGTGTTACGACGCGCCCCAGCACTTTATCGGAAATTGACGAGCGAAAGCTCCACCGATCCGTTACGCACGTTAGACTGGGTAGCTTTCTATGCTCTTGCAGTTAATGAAGAAAACGCCGCTGGCGGCAGAATTGTTACGGCACCAACCAATGGTGCTGCTGGTATTATTCCTGCAGTTTTGCATTATTACCGTGACTTCATTGACGGCGCTGATTGGGAGGGTATCAAAACTTTCTTACTCACGTCAGCTGCTATCGGCATGATCTTTAAAAATACTGCCTCGATTTCTGGTGCCGAAGTGGGTTGCCAAGGCGAAGTTGGTTCAGCATGTTCTATGGCAGCCGCAGGGTGTGCCGCAATTATGGGCGGTACGCCAGAACAAATAGAAAATGCTGCCGAGATAGCCATGGAGCACAATCTCGGATTAACCTGTGATCCAATCGGTGGCCTTGTTCAAGTTCCGTGTATTGAACGAAATGCCATCGCCGCTGTTAAAGCAATTACGGCAGCTAGAACTGCAATGAATGGAGATGGCTCACACGTTGTTTCTCTTGACGATGTGATCGTTACAATGCGTGAAACTGGATTAGATATGCAGGCAAAATATAAAGAAACTGCACTCGGCGGGCTCGCAGTTCACGTTGGAGTCCCGGTTAATGTGGTAGAGTGCTAAGTCTTTTCGTTCAGCGGTAACTCGTATTAGTCATATTCTTTCAGTGTAGTAATCTGCATGTATGACTAGTAAAAATTCACGTCGGAATTTAACTCCTCAGCGTATTCTGGCAGTCATCATTATTGGTGCTATTGCGGGGTTTTTAGCAGGACTCTTTGGCGTGGGTGGCGGCCTGATCATCGTCCCAGCTCTGATGATAATTCTTGATATGCCTCAACGGCGAGCCGCAGCCACGTCACTGTCCGCTATCATTATCACTGCAGCCGCTGGGTCAGTGTCCTACGCTACTCAAGGACAGTTGTCTGTTCCTGCGATGGTATGCGTTTCAATAGGAGCGTTAGGCGGAGCCCAACTTGGAACATGGTTGTTACGAATACTGCCAGAACGAGTACTCCCTTGGATCTTTGTGGTTTTCGTAACTGGAATTATTACTATCCAGCAATTTCAACTACCGTCCCGTGATACAGAAATCGTTATTACCTTGACATCTGGAATAGCAATGCTTGCAGTAGGCGTAGTATCTGGAACTTTTGCTGGTCTGGTAGGCGTCGGTGGTGGCGGAATTATCGTCCCAGGCTTAGAACTTATTGGAGCAGGAGATTTAATAGCTCGCGGAACATCACTTCTTGCAATGATCCCAACAGCTTTATCTGGAACTATCACGAGTTTCCGTCACAACTTAGTAGACTTGCCGGTAGGATTAATTATTGGTTGTGCCGCAGTTTCTTCCACCCCTTTGGGGGTGTGGGCTGCCGCATCTATTTCACCACAAACCGGCAACTATCTATTTAACCTATTCCTTATTGTTGTGTGCATCAGTACTGTTTTCAAAGCTCGTGCTAGACAACGCAAGGAAGAGAAAAACGGCCTCGACTCTGGAAAATAAATATAAGGGCCAACATTAAAAACCAGGAGGTAGTCAACTGACTACCTCCTGGTTTTTGTGGGCGATACTGGGTTCGAACCAGTGACCTCTTCCGTGTCAAGGAAGCGCGCTACCACTGCGCCAATCGCCCTAAGCAATTAAAAACGGACTCATTACCTGAGCCCGTAAACGTAACGCATACTGCGTTACTTTCGAGCGGATGACGAGACTCGAACTCGCGACCCTCACCTTGGCAAGGTGATGCTCTACCAACTGAGCTACATCCGCAGACGAAAAACCAACTGGCTTTTTCGTGGGCGATACTGGGTTCGAACCAGTGACCTCTTCCGTGTCAAGGAAGCGCGCTACCACTGCGCCAATCGCCCTAGTTATTCGAGGTGGGTACGGGATTCGAACCCGTGTATACGGCTTTGCAGGCCGCTGCCTCGCCTCTCGGCCAACCCACCACGTGGTAAGCAGTTTTACCTACTCGGCCATCGAGCGGATGACGAGACTCGAACTCGCGACCCTCACCTTGGCAAGGTGATGCTCTACCAACTGAGCTACATCCGCTTGGTGATCACAAACCATGTTTGCGACGCTCAATAAATATAGCTACTCCGAACCCTCCTTGTCCAATCATCAGAACATGACCTGCGCCACGCCTTTCTCAGTGGCATTTATTTACCACTCGTCGTATCCTCAATAGGTGAGTATTACTCGCGGGCGGTTAGCTCAGTGGTAGAGCGCTTCGTTCACACCGAAGAGGTCGCTGGTTCGAACCCAGTACCGCCCACCATCTTCAAGCAAGAACCAGTCAATCAAGTTCACGGTGGAGGCGCTTACAATGCGCAAACATAGAAAACACTCGTTTTGGTTGGCTTTATTAACCCTCACTGGTTTTTTACTTTTTGCTATTTTCCCAATATTCGCCGAGAGCCCAGCTCCCCAAAAGCCCACTATAACCAGTATTTCTCTCAGCGATAAACAACTACCAACAGTGGGTTACCAGGATCTACCTCCGGCTTTTGTGCCACAGATGCCGGACGCGCTCGAGCGAGCAAACGAAATTTTTAACAACTCTGGCGATGTCGCCACCATTTTAACACCGGCAACAACACCGATTAAACAATCTGAACAATCCCATCATTCAACATCGACACCACCAGCTTCCCTCCTGATAGCAAGTGCTTTTGGCCTACTTTTCCTACTACTAGTTGCCAGCTTTACGCGAAATATTTCCACCCAACGCCATGCCATTAGTGTGGCTACCTCACCGGAAGGTTCTTTCCTGCGATAATCTATTTCATATCTTTAGCGCTAAGGAGTGAAAATGGAAATATGGCCGGGAAAACCTTATCCATTAGGAGCCACCTATGATGGTAGCGGGACAAATTTTGCGCTATTTTCCTCGGTAGCTCAATCCGTTGAACTGTGCTTAATTGACGATAACCTCAACGAACAACGTATTCCTCTCGAAGAAGTTGATGGTTTTGTTTGGCACGCATATATTCCAAGTATTCGTCCAGGGCAACGCTACGGATATCGGGTGCACGGCCCCTATGACCCAGAAAACGGCCACCGTTGCGATCCATCAAAAATTCTTTTAGATCCTTACGCCAAAGCAATTGACGGTCAAGTAGAAAATCATCCAGCAAATTTTTCTTATGATTTCAATGATCCGACTCAGCGTAACGAAGAAGATTCATTAGGACACACGATGTTGTCCGTTGTTATCAACCCTTATTTTGATTGGGGGCATGACCGGCCTCCGAATCATGAGTATCATGAATCAATTATTTACGAAGCGCATCTCAAGGGAATGACGATGACTCACCCGGATATTCCCGAGGAGTTTCGTGGCACATACATGGGAATGGCTCACCCTGCAATGGTCTCGTATCTTCAAGATCTTGGTATCACCGCCGTCGAACTGATGCCTATTCATCAATTCGTTAACGATACTTCACTCATCGATAAAGGACTTTCTAATTATTGGGGATACAACACTATCGGATTCTTTGCGCCCCAAAATACTTATGCTGCTGCCGGCACTCGTGGTGAACAAGTAGATGAGTTCAAATCTCTTGTAAAGGCGTACCACGAGGCCAATATTGAAGTCATTCTCGATGTGGTTTACAACCATACTGCAGAAGGCAACCACATGGGCCCTACCCTATCTTTCCGCGGCATCGATAACGTCTCCTACTACCGTTTAGTACCTGATGACAAGGCATCCTATTTCGACACCACCGGAACCGGCAACTCATTAAACATGCGCTCTCCACATTCGCTCCAGATGATTATGGATTCCTTGCGTTATTGGATTGTCGATATGCATGTAGACGGATTCCGGTTTGATTTAGCTTCAACCCTTGCCCGGGAACTACACGAAGTTGATAAACTCTCGTCCTTTTTCGATATCATTCAGCAAGATCCTGTCATTTCTCAAGTCAAACTTATTGCTGAGCCGTGGGATATTGGCGAAAATGGATATAACGTTGGTGAATTTCCGCCACTGTGGACTGAATGGAACGGAAAATATCGCGACACAATCCGAGATTTTTGGCGGGGCGAACCTTCTACACTCTCTGAATTCGCCTCACGCATTTCTGGTTCGTCAGATCTTTACGAACATTCTGGACGTCGTCCATTTGCCTCAATTAATTTTGTAACTGCACATGATGGTTTCACAATGCGCGATTTGGTGTCCTACAACGAAAAGCACAATGAAGCCAATGGGGAAAACTCGATGGACGGCGAATCGCATAATCGATCCTGGAATAGTGGATTTGAAGGTCCTACTGAAGACAAAAATATCCGTGCTCTACGCGTGCGCCAAATAAAAAACTTTTTAACAACTCTTCTAGTCTCCCAAGGTGTCCCAATGATCAGCCATGGGGATGAAATTGGACGCACCCAGGCCGGAAATAACAACACTTATGCCCAAGATAATGAACTTTCCTGGATTAATTGGGACCTTGACGATGAAGCCCTCGAAATTCTGGATTTTGCCCGGGCTATCATCCACTTCCGCCGAGCTCATCCAGCCTTGCGCCGTCGTCGTTTTTTCCAAGGCTCAGCCTATCACGGCGGAACTTCTGAACGCGGAGATATCCTCTGGTTACGCAACGATGGCCAACAAATGCAAGACGATGATTGGGGAACGTGGTTCGCACGCTCAGTAATGTTGTGGCTCAATGGACAAGGTATCGCCGAACCCGGAAAACGCGGCGAGAAAATCATTGATGACGATATTTTAATCGCGTTCAATGCTTCAGAAGAAGATCTTACGTTCACTGTCCCCCAAGCCCCGTTTACTGAACCTTGGCGTAACGCTTTTTCTACAACAGCAACAGATATTATTGAAAAATCCCTCATGCCGGGCGACGCTTTCGTCTTACCAAGCCGAAGCGTCCAGATTTTTGTCCGGTCAGTAACCTCGCAATCCACCCACGAAATCGCTTCGATTGCGACGAAGATTTCTGCTTCACTTACTGAGAATAACGAAGAGCAAGAACCTGTTAGTGGCGATGATGTTAGTCAAGCAGCCGATCCCACCACAGATTCAGAGGTAACGGACTAGAATGGTCAGAGTAAGACAAGGAGGATCATGTCTACTACCCCATTACCGCGCTCTCATTCTCACACTCCCGCATCAGGTAAACACCAGCCGGTAACAACATATCGGCTTCAGCTCACACCAGATTTTAATTTCGACGACGTGTGCACCGTGGTGCCGTATTTGAAGAAACTGGGGGTAACCGATGTTTTCTTTTCCCCTATTTTACAAGCTGCACCCGGATCGCTACATGGCTACGATGTGGTTGACCATGACAAAATTTCAGTTGATTTAGGTGGATTATCTGGCTTTGAACGGGCCTCGGCAGCAATCCATGACGCCGGTATGCACCTAGTGGTTGATGTTGTTCCTAACCATATGGCGGTTCCTACCCCGTTGTATCACAATCGTGCGATGTGGTCGGTATTACGTGACGGTGACCAATCGCCTTACGCCCATTGGTTCGATATTGATCTTGCAGAAGATGGCGATGGACTTTTACTCCCGGTCCTTGGTCAGCGCATCGGGCGCGTGCTAGCAGCAGGGGAACTTACCTTAGACACGATGGTCGTTCCCGGGTTTGAAGGTGAAGGCCCGATGCCTATCTTACGGTATTTTGACCATGTTTTCCCAGTGCGATCTGGTACTGAATCTCTCCCGCTTGTCGATCTTTTGAAACGACAGTTTTATCGGTTAGCCTATTGGCGTGTTGCCAATGAAGAACTCAACTATCGACGTTTTTTCGACATCGATACCTTAGCCGCTATTCGGGTAGAACGCGAAGACGTCTTCCGTGCCTCGCATGCTTTGATTCTCGAATTAATGGATCGGGGGTTAATCGATTCATTGCGTATCGATCATCCTGATGGATTAGCTGACCCGCGCGAATATTTCCGTCATCTCCACCACGCTACTGGAGGGGCTTGGATAGTTGCCGAGAAAATCCTTGAAGGCGACGAACAGCTTCCCGACGATTGGCCATGCTCAGGAACAACCGGTTATGATGCTTTGTCCCGAATTCAAGGGCTTTTTACCGAGCCAGCTGGTATCGGACCGCTCACCCAGCTCTACGGCGAAATTTCCGGTTCTACTGACAGTGTTGCCACAACAGAACTGGCCGCAAAACGGCAAATTGTGTCCACATCACTTTATGCTGAAATTCATCGCCTAGGTTCCATTATTGCTGATGTATGCCACTCTGATGTGCGTCTTCGAGATCATACGTTCCGCCGAATATTAGAAGTTGTCAGTGAACTGGTAGTTCATATGCCTCGCTATCGTGCGTATGTCATTCCAGGTGAACGCCCTTCAAGTGAGGACGAAAGCATTATTCGTAGCGCAGCTCAACATGCGCGTTTGCATCTTGATGAAGATTCCCAGGAAACTCTTGATATCGTCGTCGATTTACTCTTAGGTAATGAGATCGGTTCAGCTGGACGTACATTAGAAGTGCCTCGTCTAGAAGCCATCGTTCGGTTCCAGCAGGTTTGCGGTGCGGTTATGGCAAAAGGTGTAGAAGATACAACCTTCTACCGTTACACAGCGCTTCTTTCTGCTAATGAGGTCGGCGGTAGTCCACACCATATGGTCACCAGCCTCGATGATTTCCATAATTGGCAATCATATATGCATCATGCTTGGCCGGTAAGTGGCGTAGTCACTTCTACGCATGACACTAAACGTGGCGAAGACGTGCGCGCACATATCAGTGCTTTAACTCAGTTCCCAACAGAATGGACTGAGCTTGTCCACCAACTTCGTACACTATTGAAAGACCAGCGACCAGCTGAACTCCATGGTCAGTTTGAAAACTTGATATGGCAAACCATCATCGGAACATGGACTGCTGATGGGCCTATTTCTCCCGAACGGCTCGAAGCCTACCTCCTCAAAGCCGCTCGCGAGCAAAAGCTCTGGACAACATGGACCGAGCAAGATTCAACAGGCGAACAGGCCATGATTGACTATGCCATGGCCATTATTCAAAATCCGGAAAGCTTGGAAGCATTAGCTGAATTTTGGGAAAAGATTCAACCAGCAGTACGTGCCAACATTTTAGGCATGTGTGTCCTACATTTGACCATAGTAGGCGTTCCCGATATTTACCAAGGTGCAGAAGTAACCCAAAATTCTCTCGTCGATCCAGATAATCGTCGTCCTGTCGATTTTACGAGCTTACTTACCCAACTCAGTGAACTTGATACTCTCGGACTGCCAAGCAACCCCAATATTGATGAAGAAAAACTCTGGGTCACCTCCCGGTTGGCACGCATGCGCCGTGATTATCCGGTTATCGCATCTGCAAATACCGGCTATCGCGCACTGCCAGTATCGACTGGACATGCGATAGCTTTTGCACGCACTATTGACGAAAAACCATTTGTTACCACTTTAGCGACTCGTTCCTTGGGTTTATTACACAACAGTGATCACACCGTGGTTCTCCCCGATGGTCAGTGGGAAAATGTGTTAACCGGTGACGAAATTGCTGGGGGTATCCAGTCGTTAGTGGACGTTACTGGTCGCTTCCCAGTCGCAGTACTAGTGAAGAAGGCTTAATGGATATTTCAGTGTGGGCACCAGATGCACACAATGTGTATGCCATCGTAGATAATCGCCGTATTGCTTTGCAGGCAAAGCCGGATGGTACTTGGCATATTAATCTTGCCCCAGGCACACAATATTTTTTACAACTTGACGATAGCGATCTAAAACTACCCGATCCGCGTTCAATGTGTCAGGCAGCCGGTGCTCACGGACCAAGTACTGTGATTGATCCACAATCTTTTGTTTTTGCAGCTCACGATTGGGTATGCCCAGATTTAGGGGGAAAGGTTTTTTATGAGCTTCATATCGGCACTTTCACCCCAGAAGGCACCTTTCGATCAGCAATTGAAAGGCTCGATGATTTAGTTGCTCTTGGTATTGATGCCATTGAACTAATGCCTATCAACCCAATTCCTGGAACACGTGGCTGGGGGTACGATTCAGTTTCTCTCTTCGCGCTCAACCCACACTATGGCACTGCCGAAGATCTTGTCGCATTTATTGATAGCGCACATACCCGTGGTATCGCAGTGTGCCTTGATATTGTTTACAATCATTTCGGCCCCGATGGTAACTATTTAGCACAGTTTGGCCCGTATTTCACACATCTTCATCATACTCCGTGGGGTGATGGTGTAAATTTTGATGGCCACAACGCTTCTCATGTACGCCAGTATTTCATTGACAATGCGCTCATGTGGGTTCGTGATTATCGTTTAGATGCCTTGCGTCTAGATGCTACTGATTTCCTTATTGACGAATCGTCCCGGCATATTGTGGCAGATATTTCCGATAATATTGCTGCCTACAGTAGACAAAGCGGCCGGCGAATCACTCTTATTGCCGAAAATAACAGCAATACTCCACGTACGCTGGCACCGGTTGGCGAGGGCGGCTGGGGCATGGATATGCAATGGGTCGACGATGTCCATCATGCTTTACACGTATGGCTAACGGGAGAGAAAAACGCATTTTATATCGACCACGCCGATCACGGAACGCTTGCCAAGGCTTTTACCTCTGGCATGACCCGAACTGGACAACATTCCATATTTGAAGGTAAACCATGCGGCCATCCGGTCCCTGATCATCTCAGTGGCCATAGTTTCGTTGTTTTCGATGAAAACCATGACCAAGTTGGAAACCGCCTTATTGGCGACCGCCCCTCACATTCACTTCCGCTATCAGATGTCGCTATTTCACGAGCCTTAATTTTACTATCCCCATTTACTCCGATGCTTTTTATGGGCGAAGAATGGGCAGCTACGACTCCTTTTATGTTCTTCACTGATCACGGTCCTGAAATTGGACCGCATATTAAAGCTGGCCGAGAAAAAGAATTTGAATCATGGGATTTAGCCTCAGTTTATCCAGCTGGGAATACAATGATAGATCCTCAAGATATCAGGGCCTTTACCCTGTCAAAACTCAACTGGTCCGAAGCTGAAAGCGGCGATCATCGCCGACTGCGCGATTTTGTCCGTGAGCTTATTCGACTCCGTAAGGAAAACGCCGATATTGCCAGTGGCGATCGTCATCAGACGCAATTCGTTCTTTCGCCATCTCGCAGTAGTGGCTGGATGAGACGTGGAGCTATTCTTATCATCTTTGCTCGGCACGCTAATACAACTGTTGATATTCCGATAGAAGAAGAACAGGTTCTTACTTCATGGGAAACTGTCGAGTTCCATTCACGGCAGGCATTCTTTGCACAACCTGGTGTAATTGTGGTCAATACTAAGAGTTAGTTGCGGCGTGCCCCGTGAAGTGAACAACGCTACCCTATTAAAGTCGCCTATGTGGATAACAATCAACCAACTGCAGAATTTCTTACTGCCCTTGAGTCACTGAAAGGGCAGAGTTTTCGTTCTGGATTTCATGTTGTCCAAATTCCGCCTCCTACCCGAATAGCACCATGGAGTGTTGCGTTACAGGCTGAAATCAACGAGTCCCCATCGAAAGATCCAGATTCCTTCCGGGGCAGTGCCAAATTTGTTGTACTACACGATCCTGCTGGCCAGGAAGCTTGGAATGGCACGTTTCGAATTGTTATGCACGCACAAGCGCCGGTTGAATCAGACCTTGGAGATGATCCGCTACTTGGCGAAGTCGCCTGGTCGTGGTTGCCCGAATCATTAGCTCATGCTGGAGCAGATTTTCATTCATTGAATGGAACGGTAACCCGGGTATTTAATGAAACATTTGGTGGTCTCTACATCGATTCGTCACGTATCGATCTGGAAATACGTGCGTCTTGGACTCCAACATCTGAATTCTTAACCCAGCACCTGCACGCGTGGGAACATTTTTGTATTACAATGGCCGGGCTTCCACCAGAACAAACCATTACCAGCTTGCCACGACGAATTGAAAGAGTCTGATGAGCGTCGAAAATAGCAAACTTCATGCACTTATAGAACCTCGAGATGGGCTACCAGATATTACTCATGAAGATCTCGCGCAAGCGATAACGAAACTTGCGGCAGGTACGGGCCCATTCGCCGTTGACACCGAGCGGGCCATGGGCTTGCGATACTCAAATCGGGCATATCTTATTCAAATTAAGCGTTCTGGTGCTGGTATTTTCCTTATTGACCCAATTGGCATTGAAGATCAGCTGGCTCCTTTAGCCCAGGTGATGGACGCGGAATGGATTTTACATGCTGCTGATCAGGATCTTCCCTGTTTAGCTGAACTTGGCTTAAAACCTCAGAGTGTTTTTGATACTGAACTTGCCGGCCGAATCCTCGGTTTTGATCATGTTTCGTTACAGGCTATGGTCGCTGATCAGCTCGGGATTTCACTCGCAAAAGAACATTCACATGCCGACTGGTCACAACGGCCTCTGGGCCCTGAATTGCGCGCTTATGCTGCTCTCGACGTCGAGCTTTTAGCTGAGCTACGCCAAAAACTCACCACTCAACTTCACGAGGCTAAGCGGTGGGAATGGTTTGTTCAAGAATGCGAGGAAGTTCGTTTGCGTCCAGTACCACAACCGCACCCGCAGCCCTGGCGCAAAGCAGTAAAGTACGCGAAGTTTCCAGATCAACGTTCCCTCGCTATGCTTAAAGAGCTATGGGATGCACGCGATAAACTTGCCCAAGAACGCGATCTCGCACCTGGAAAAGTCCTGCCAAACAAAGTATTGGCCGCCTTAGCTGCGCGCAAACCACGCTCTCAGGCTGATATTCATAATTCATCAATGTTTCGTTCCCGAACCCGCAAACGCGACACAACTACATGGTGGAATGCGATACACCATGCCTGGAACTTATCTCAAGCCGAGCTCCCGGAACGTAAATTTACGTACTCCAAAGATCCTTTTCCGCCCGTCCAGCGGTGGGAAAAATTGCGTCCGGAAGCTGCCGAACGTTGGTCACAGGTTCGTAGCGCTGTCTTGCATCATGCAGATAACCTTGGCATTCGCCAAGAGGTACTGCTCAAACCTCGCTTACAAAAAGAACTAGCATGGCAAGGCTGGCAGTCCCCGCAAGATATTCCACACATCTTAGCTGACCTTGGAGCCCGTCCTTGGCAGATTGACCAAGTATGTCACGCCTTAGCCTAATACTGCCGTTATTTGTTCGCTAACCTAGTGCGCACTGCATCGAGAACATCTTCGGCAGTCATATGTTGGCGTATGAGCACTGATTGACGAGAGGCATGGGGCAAAAACTGATGGCCAATACCAAGTGCAACAATCGGAACAGCACAATTTGCCTCATTGAGAGCTTGCTGTAGGCTCACTCCTACTCCACCGTTAACTAAACCATCTTCTAGCGTAATCACACAGCGCGCTTGGCAACACGTTGCGATCAGATCTTCATGGGTTGGTAATGCCCAGCGCGGATCAATAACAATAACTGGTTCTTCCAGTTGGCGCGCTGCATCAACCATGGTGTGCACAAGCGGCCCATAACCAATAAGCACAATTGGAGCTTCATCTCCAGTAGTTTCATACACGACGTCAAGCTTTCCGATCTGCCGAAGAGTAGGTAGTTCCTGCGGCAGTGAGCCTTTCGGGTAACGGATAATAGTTGGCGCTGAAATAGCAACAGCTTCTTGTAGCAATTCTCGCATTCGAGTTTCATCACGTGGAATCGCCACTTGAAGACCGGGAATCATACTCGCAATAGCGAGGTCCCACATGCCATTGTGGGACGCCCCGTCGTCTCCCGTAACTCCGCAACGATCGAGGCAAATAGTAACAGCTTCGCCGTGTAACGCAACATCCATCAAGAGTTGGTCATAGGCGCGATTCATGAACGTGGCATAGAGAGCAACAACTGGGTGAAAGCCAGCATGCGACAGCCCCGCAGCCATTGTTAGCGCGTGTTGTTCAGCAATCCCTACGTCGATTACGCGTTCTGGAAATTCCTTTTTCAGTGGGCCTAATCCCACTGGCTGCATCATCGCTGCTGTAACCCCGACGATTTGTGGGTTTTCTTTGGCCAAACTGACAATTTCTTCCGCAAAAACAGCTGTCCACCCGAATCTCGAGGGCTCAACGGGTAGTCCGGTTTCTGGGTGAATAACCCCAACGGCATGGAACCGGTCAGCTTCATGTTCTTCAGCTGGTTTATAACCGCGACCTTTTTCGGTAATACAGTGCACGACGACGGGACCACCATACTTTCGTGCCATACTGAAAGCTTCTTCGAGTTGAGAAATATCGTGACCATCAACTGGACCGAGATATTTTATTCCTAGTGAATCAAATATTCCGGCATCAATAAAAACGTCTTTCATTCCGCGTTTTAAACCATGGAGAGCTTCGTAGGTCAACTGCCCGGCTAGCCCGGAATTTTGTAAAGTCCGCTTTCCCCAATCCAAAGCACGTTCATAGGATCGATTGACTCGCATAGCATCCATTTTGCGTACTGCATCAATCCGCCGGACTATTCCGCCCACTGTCGGAGCGTAGGAACGACCATTATCGTTAAGAATGATAACAAGAGGACGGTCTGGATCTTCGGCAATATTATTTAATGCTTCCCAAGCCATTCCGCCAGTCATTGCACCATCACCGATAATTGCAACCGCACGTTGGTCCTGCCCAGATAGTTGCATACCGCGCGCTATTCCATCTGCCCACGATAGTGCAGTCGAAGCATGCGAATTTTCGACGACGTCGTGCTCAGATTCTTTTCGGGATGGGTAACCCGATAAGCCATTTTCATGGCGTAATTCTTGGAAATCATGACGGCCGGTAAGAAGTTTATGGACGTAGGATTGATGCCCGGTATCGAAAACAAGAACATCTCGTGGCGAATCAAAAACTCGATGCAACGCAATAGTGAGTTCAACAACCCCAAGGTTAGGCCCTAGATGTCCACCAGTACGTGCCACATTAGTGACTAAAAATGAGCGAATTTCAGCGGCTAAAGCAGGTAATTGATGCGGTTTTAACGACTTAACGTCTTGTGGTCCATTGATGGAATTCAGCATACCCATTCGCTATTAGCCTCCTTAGCTCATACCCATCTAGACTACCAGCGTTACCAGCTTTATCCCTAGTCGAATATGAATATTTGAGCGATAAAAGGTCTGTGTTTTATTGTTTTCGCTTTCTTCCTCAGTGGTGCTAGAAACAGTGCTTTAGTTGACAAGAGATCGTAAGACGTACTGTAAAATTCCGCCGTGGCGATAGTAATCAGCTTCACCCGGAGTGTCGATACGGACAACCGCATGAAACTCAATAACACTGCCGTTTTCTCGTGTCGCCCGAACTTCGACGGTCGGTGGTATAGCACCTTCGTTGAGTGCGCTTATCCCAGAGATATCGAATGTTTCGCTACCGTCTAGTCCTAAGCTATCTGAACTTTCCTCAGCAGGAAATTCCAGTGGTAATACCCCCATACCGATTAAATTCGAGCGGTGAATACGCTCAAAGGATTCTGCGATAACAGCTTTCACTCCGAGCAGAGCAGTTCCCTTTGCTGCCCAATCCCGAGAAGATCCCGAACCATACTCTTTTCCACCTAAAACAACTAGGGGTATATCTGCTTGTTGATACGCCATAGCTGCTTCATAAATCGATTCTTGGGTCTGGGTAAGGAAATTATACGTGTATCCACCTTCTACCCCATCGAGTAATTGGTTACGGAGTCGAATATTGGCAAAGGTTCCGCGAATCATCACTTCATGGTTACCACGTCGTGATCCATACGAGTTAAAGTCACGTTGATTAACACCATGGTCAGCCAGATACTGCCCAGCAGGCGAATCAGCCTTAATAGCTCCGGCAGGAGAGATATGGTCGGTCGTAACCGAATCTCCAAGCTTAGCGAGTACTCGTGCTCCAGTAATATTCTTAACCGGAGTCAGTTCCATCGTTAAGCCATCAAAATATGGCGCTTTGCGCACATAAGTTGAATCGTTATCCCAAGTAAAAGTCGAACCAGTCGGAGTTTCTAGGCTCTGCCAGCGTTCATCACCAGCAAAAACATCAGCGTAAGATTTTTCGAACATCTCTCGACTAACGCTGGTGTCAATTGTTTCTTGAACATCCTGTGGAGTTGGCCAAATATCGGCGAGGTAGACTGGTTGGCCTGCTTGGTCATATCCTAGCGGATCAGAAGCAAAGTCAATATCCATTGTCCCGGCCAAGGCGTAGGCAATAACTAGTGGTGGTGAGGCCAGATAATTCATTTTGATATCCGGGTTAATGCGACCCTCAAAGTTCCGGTTGCCAGAAAGAACAGAAACTACAGCTAGATCAGCCGCATTGATCGCCGCCGAGACTTCGTGTGGAAGTGGACCAGAATTACCAATACAGGTCGCACACCCGTAACCAACAAGATGGAAACCTAATGCTTCCAAGGCTGGCCAAAGATCTGCTTTCTCATAGTAGTCAGTCACTACTTGCGAGCCCGGTGCCATTGATGTTTTCACCCATGGTTTTGTGGTTAAGCCACGTTTGACTGCATTTCGTGCTAGTAATCCAGCAGCCATCATCACGGAAGGATTAGACGTATTTGTACAAGATGTTATTGACGCTATTGCTACTGCTCCATGATCGATATACGTGTCATGGCCGTTGAGCCGTATTGGCGTGATCTTATGTGGCCGATCAGTTCCAGGATCGGCGGTATACGATCTAAGAGCTTGCTGAAACTCAGCTTTTGCTCTCGAGAGTTCAATTCTGTCTTGGGGGCGTTTTGGCCCAGCGATAGACGGGACAACGCTCGATAGATCAAGTTCCAGATATTCAGAATACCGCGCTTCACGCTCCGGATCATGCCATAAGCCTTGTGCTTTACTATAGGCTTCGACCAGCGCTATATGTTCTTCTGGTCTTCCAGTTAAGCGTAAATAATCTAAAGTAACCTCATCGATAGGAAAAATTGCGGCAGTGGAACCAAATTCGGGCGACATATTACCGATCGTTGCCCGGTTTGCCAGTGGCACTGCAGCTACGCCTTGGCCATAGAATTCGACGAATTTACCGACAACTCCATGCTTGCGAAGCATGTCAGTGATGGTGAGTACGACATCAGTTGCAGTCGCTCCTGCCGGTATTTCACCAGAAAGTTTGAATCCAACGACCGAAGGAATGAGCATCGAAACTGGTTGTCCAAGCATAGCAGCTTCCGCTTCAATTCCACCTACTCCCCATCCGAGCACTCCTAGTCCGTTTACCATCGTCGTATGTGAATCTGTGCCAACACACGTATCAGGATAGGCAACTTTCTCACCGTGAGAATCAGTGACCATAGTTACCCGAGCAAGGTGTTCAATATTGACTTGGTGCACAATTCCTGTACCTGGCGGGACAACAGTGAAATTATCGAAAGTGCCCTGCCCCCAACGTAAAAACTGGTAGCGTTCTTCGTTTCGCCCGTATTCGATATCCATATTTCGCTCGAGGGCATTAGTTTGTCCAAAAACATCAATTTGCACTGAGTGATCAATGACCATTTCGGCCGGATTAAGTGGATTAATAGTGTTAGGATCGCCGCCTAATTGAGCTACTGCTTCGCGCATCGTTGCTAAATCTACGATGCATGGAACACCAGTGAAATCCTGCATCACCACACGCGCAGGGGTGAACTGAATTTCATCTTTCGGCTCTTCATCTGGATCCCACGAAGCAAGCGCACGAATATGATCAGCTGTAACATGTGTACCATTTTCTGTTCGAAGTAAATTCTCCGCAAGAATCTTCAACGAATAAGGCAACATACTGAACTCAGGCACGGCAGATAACCGATATATAGCGTATGTGTCACGACCAACAGTTAACGTAGATTTGGCGTGGAATGTATCGACACTCATGGGTGCTCCTTCAAACTATCTCAATATCAAGATACCAGAGATTTTGATACTTGTCTCACAAACGCGCAACCAATCACTATCTAAAATAATCCAGAAATACTGCCCCGATCGTCGATATCGATTCCCTGAGCAACAGGTTTTTTCGGTAGGCCTGGCATCGTTAAGACATCTTCCGTGTAAACGACAATAAATCCCGCTCCAGCGTTTACTTTCACATCTTTAACATGCAATACGAAATTATCGGGACTACCCAAAAGAAGCGGATCATCACTAAAGCTGTATTGAGTTTTTGCAATGCACACAGGCAGATGCCCGAAACCTAGTGCCTCGATATTAGCAATACGACGTTGCGCTACTGGACTAATATCAACACCTGTACCACCATAAACCCGCTGCACCACATGAGTAATCTTGGCTTCTATTGTTTCCTCGTCGCCATATGCAAATTGAACATCTGCCGGTTGGTCACACAATTGGATAACTTCACGCGCCAGTTCACTACCACCACGCCCTCCATCAGCCCACACAGAAGAACGTATACACCGCACTCCCAGTTTTTCGCACTCTGCAACAACGAGCGCAATTTCTGATTCAGTATCTGTCGGAAACAGATTGAGCGCTACCACTGTGGGTAACCGGTACACTCTTGTCATATTATTAACATGTCTGATGAGATTAGACAGACCTTTGCTTAGCGCATCTATATCCTCCCGCACCAAATCTTCTTGCGCTACTCCCCCGTGCATTTTAAGTGCTCGCACGGTTGCTACCACTACGCAACAGTTAGGCACAGTACCAGTAATGCGACACATAATATCGAGAAATTTTTCGCCACCTAAATCAGCACCAAAACCCGCCTCAGTAATCGTGTAATCAGTTAAACTGCGCGATAGCTTCGTGGCTAAAATGGAATTACAGCCATGGGCAATATTGGCAAATGGACCGCCATGGATAAACGCCGGAGTGTGCTCCAAAGACTGAACCATATTCGGTTTAATAGCATCTTTTAACAATGCCGCCATTGCTCCGACAGCCCCCAAATCATGTGCGGTAACTGGCTTTTTGTCATAGGTATAAGCAACGAGGATATTGCCAAGTTTCTCCTTCAAGTCATCAAAAGAAGTAGCGAGGCAGAAAATAGCCATAACCTCACTAGCAACCGTGATCTCAAAGCCATCTTCTCGGCTAACTCCATCAACACTCGATCCTAAACCACTAACAATATGTCGCAGCTGCCGATCGTTAATGTCAAGACAGCGCTTGATAAGGACCTGCTTTGGATTAATACCAAGCACATTACCCTGGTAAATGTGATTATCAAGCATTGCCACTAATAAGTTATTTGCCGCAGAAATCGCATGAAAATCACCGGTAAAATGGAGATTTATATCCTCCATCGGAACAACTTGAGCATATCCCCCGCCACATGCTCCGCCTTTTAAACCAAAAACCGGACCTAATGACGGCTCTCGCAAAGCCATCGAAACACTTGGGCCCATGCGGTGTAACGCATCGGCTAAACCCACCGTCGTCGTCGTCTTTCCTTCACCAGCTGGAGTTGGTGACATTGCGGTAACAAGCACTAGTTTATTCGTTTCAATCCGCGATTCATCAATAGCAGAGAGATCGATTTTGGCTTTATATCGTCCATACGTTTCAACACAATCTGAAGCTATCCCCAACTGTTGGGTAATCTCCGTGATCGGAAGCATCTGAGCTTGCTGAGCAATCGCTATATCTGGCAGATGTACCATAGTAGTGTCTTTCTAATGCGTAAAGTAAGCGACAGCTGAAGCGAAAATCTGCATGTTATAGTTGCCGGGAACATTAAGGTAGCACCCATCTGAGTAACGTTCAGTATGGCCCATTTTGCCAAATACCCGTCCATCATCACTGATCATACCCTCAACCGCAAAAATCGAATTATTAGGGTTAAACTCAATGCCGTTCGTTGGATTTCCCGCAAAATTAACGTATTGAGTGGCAATATTCTTCGCATCAATATTGCCAACAATACGACCTTCGCCATGCGATATCGGCACTCGGAAAACGTCACCTAAACCAACCTGACTCAACCATGGGCTGGTGTTATTAGCTACCCGAACATTGACTATTGACGATTGGTGACGTTTGATTGAGTTATAAGTTAGCGTGGGCATGTCCGACGTCGGATCCAGGATCTTTCCATACGGAAGCAAACCCAACTTAATCAATGCCTGGAAACCATTACAAATACCACCGATTAAGCCACCACGTTCGTCGAGTAGCTCTGTGATAGCCGCTGCAACCTTCGTATTACGCATAAAAGAAGTAATAAACTTTGCTGAACCATCAGGTTCGTCTGCGCCAGAAAAACCCCCAGGAATAAACAAAATATGAGCCTGAGATAACGCCGCAGCAAATGTCTCGATACTTTTTTCGATATCATCTACCGAAAGACTTTGAACAACCAACACTTCCGGCTCTGCTCCAGCTGCTCGCCACGCAGCCGCAGTTTCATATTCACAGTTCGTACCTGGGAAAACGGGAATAAGTACCCTTGGGCGATCTACCGGCGGGCCCGCATACTTCGTCGCCTCACCATCGGTCATTACCACCTCTGGAATGTCCGCCGAGTGCTCCGATCTTGCCGGATATACCGGCTCCAAAGTCTCTTCATATACCTCTTGGACTTTAGCGAGATCAATAGAAGTTTGACCATGCGATAGAGCAAACTCTTCACAGACTTCTCCGAGATATAACGCGTCCTCAAGATGCGATGTTGTTTCACATAAAAACCCGCCGCGAATAGGTACACAACTGGTTAACGGATCGAAATTCTCAGTAAAATTAATTCCATACTGATTGCCCAATGCCATTTTAACTGCGGCTTCAGAGATAGACGATCCAGTTAAGCTGTAGGCGCTAACAATCTCACCACGCCCGATCAGCTCAGCAAATGATTGAAAATATTGACGTGACAACTGTTGCGGAGTCATCAGATAAATCTTGTTACCTGGCTTTTTAAGCTCAGGAGAAATTATCGAATTAACCTCTCCTAAACTCACTGCGAAAGAAACCAGAGTAGGTATCACATCCATAGATTCAAATGTGCCACTCATCGAGTCTTTACCACCAATGGCAGCGATTCCAAGGTCTAATTGGGCTTGGAATGCTCCCATCAAGCTAGCTAAGGGTAAGCCCCACTTCGCCGGATCATTTTTCAGCGAAGGGAAATACTCTTGGAAACTGAGATGAACTTGGTTAGGATCTGCACCTGTTGCGATAATCTTTGCAACTGAATCGATCACTGCATCATAAGCGCCTTGATATGGATCATTTTTACTCAGCTGGGGGTTAAATCCATAGGCCATCACAGAACACGTCCGCGTGTTGCCATGCGGAACAGGTAGCTTATGGACCATCGCTTGGATCGGGGTCTTTTGATATTTACCACCCAACGGCATCAAGACAGTGTTCGCGCCAATGGTTGAATCAAATTGTTGGATGAGCCCTTCTTTGCTGCAATGATGAAGATCGCCCATCAAGTTTCGCACGCTAGACTCCCAATCGACCACTTGAGCTTCTTGCGGTTGGACTCCAGCGCGCACAAGAACATCAGCCTCTTTGGGGGCGCCGTTAGTATCAAGGAATGAACGATCTATGCGGACTACTTCCTGCCCCATATACGACATCGATAACACTGGTTGTGCAGTTACTTCAGCGACAACTGCCATCTCAACATTTTCGGCATAACACTGTTCAGCCAAGAAACAAAGATCTGCAGGATCAATAACTAATGCCATTCTCTCCTGCGACTCACTAACAGCGAGCTCTGTTGCATTAAGGCCATCATATTTCGTGTGGATCCGATCAAGATTAATTCGCAAACCATCGGCTAGCTCGCCAATGGCTACTGCGACTCCGCCAGCGCCGAAGTCGTTACATTTTTTAATACGTTTGGTAACTTCTGGATGCCGAAACAAGCGTTGTAGCTTCCGTTCTTCTAAAGCATTTCCCTTTTGCACCTGGGCGCCGCATTCGCTGACCGATGTTGCATCATGGGGGCGGGAAGAACCGGTTGCGCCTCCGATGCCATCCCGGCCAGTAGCCCCACCAATCAGGACAACAAGATCACCAGGTTCGGGTGTAGAACGTTGGATATCATCGTGCTTAACCGCCCCTAGCACGGCGCCGATTTCTAATCTCTTAGCGATATATGAGGCATCGTAAAATTCGTCGATAAACGACGTTGCTAACCCAATTTGGTTTCCGTATGAGGAATAACCATCTGCAGATACTTTCGCTATTTTACGCTGTGGTAACTTTCCTGGCAGCGTTTCTTCAAGCGGCTGAAGCGGGTTTCCAGCGCCTGTTACACGCATAGCAGCGTAGACGTAGGCTCGGCCAGACAGCGGGTCACGAATCGCTCCCCCGATACACGTTGCGGCACCGCCGTACGGCTCAATTTCAGTGGGATGGTTATGGGTTTCGTTTTTAAACAGCAACAACCATGGCTCGATTTTTCCGTCAACGTCGACGTCGACTTTAATCGTACATGCATTTATTTCATCGCTAATATCAAGTTGTTCTAGTTGTCCGCAGGCACGCAGATACTTCATCGCCATTGTGGCTATACTCATCAGCGTTACCGGCTTATCTGGGCTGATATCAGATTTAATGCGAAGGTAAGATTCGTATGCGCGTGAAACACGCTTATCCTCAATAACCACATTGGCTAGCTCGGTATTAAACGTCGTGTGCCGGCAATGATCTGACCAATAGGTATCAATAACCTTTAATTCGGTGACCGTAGGTTGGCGACCTATCCGAGTGAAATAATCTTGAACCATCGTTAGATCTGCTAGATCCATCGCAGCACCTGTGTTATCCGCGTAAGTAAGAAGCTCATCACGAGTCATATCAGTAAAGTTATCCACCTGAGGAACCCACTGTGCCGCAGTGGTATTCAGTGCAAGAGAGGTTGGTAAATCAAGCGGGACTTCATGCGAATCAACAGGATTTATCAGATAGGTTTTAATTTTCATTAACTCAGCATCAGTTATTTTCCCGTCAATAACGTATACACAGGCATAACTGACTCGTGGTTTTTCCACTTGTGCCATCATTTGGATACAGACTGCAGCACTGTCCGCACGTTGATCAAACTGTCCTGGCAAGTAGCTGACTGCGAAAACATGATCTTCTGGGCCCACCTCTAAGTCAGTGAAATAACGATCAACCGGAAGCTGTGCAAAAACATTTGTGATAGCCTGCGCAAACACCTCCTCTGTAAGATTTTCGCAGTCATAGCGGTTAATGATTCGTACACTATTTACTGCCGGAATATTTAAAAATGTCCTGATATCCTCGACAAGATTATCAGCAGCTGGATTCGTACCAGGTAGTGCTTCAACGTATATTCTAGAGATCATGGTACGCCTCAATTCTTTGAGCGGTTTGCCCAATATCAGTCCGGTAATGGCAATGAGTAAAAGAAACCTTTTCTACGTTGTCATAAGCAGCTTTAACTGCATGGTTGAGACTGTCGCCAAAACCAAGCACGTTGAGCACCCGACCGCCAGCGGTTTCCAACTGTCCGTCGTTATTCTGTTTCACACCCGCAAAAACAAGATAAGGTTCTACATTCGGTTCAATAGAAATAATGTCCCCCGTATGGGGTTTGTTTGGATATCCTTCACAAGCCATAACGACACAAGCGCTGTGTTTATCCGAAAAATCGACGTCGACGTCGGCAAGTCTTCCGTGACTGGTAGCTAAGAAAATATCTAAGAGATTGCCCCGTAACAGGGGTACGACAACCTGTGTTTCGGGGTCTCCGAAACGAGCGTTATACTCAATAACTTTGAGGCCCTCGGAGGTAAGCATCAGCCCAAAATACAAGCAACCACGAAAATCAAGTTTGTCTGTTTTCAAACCAGCTAAGGTCGGTTGCAAAATGTTTTGGTCAAACTCACTAGCTACCTCAGGGGTGAAGACCGGGTTAGGCGCAATACACCCCATCCCTCCGGTATTTGGCCCACGATCACCGTCAAAAATGTTCTTATGATCCATGCTCGATATCATTGGTTTGATGGTCCGCCCATCACAGAAAGCCAAAACAGATATTTCTGGACCAGTTAAATATTCTTCGATAATCACCGCAGCTGAACTCGCCCCAAACGTCAAGTTCACCATGAAGTCTTCTAAGACTTTCTCTGTTGTTATCCGCTCATGGGCAATAACAACGCCTTTGCCACGTGCCAAACCATCAGCTTTAATAACAACTGGATAGGTTGCTGTGCGGATGTACCGACGCGCCTGTTCAATATCAGTAAACTTAGCGTAGCGCGCCGTCGGAATTCCATGGCGTAGCATAAAATCTTTGGCGAAACGTTTCGAGCCTTCCAATTTGGCACCAGATTTGCGCGGCCCAAAACACGCTATTCCAGCATCTTCTAATGCATCAACAAGCCCAAGGACTAGCGGATCGTCCGGAGCAACGATACAAAAATCGATTCCTTGGCTTGTGCAAAATTCTACGATGCTATTTATATCCGTGGCAGCGATCTCGGGATGAGTGGTCGCAAATGTCATAGCATCGTTGCCCGGAATAACATCTAATGAAATATCCGGATTATCAGTGATAAGCCGAGTAGCAATGGCATATTCTCGCCCGCCACTTCCTATTAAACAAACTTTCACAGCCAACCTTTCTCAGTGGTGGAAGAACCGAGTACCATTGCAGATCATCACAATATTGTGTTCATTGCATTCGTCAATTACTGCATCATCACGAATTGATCCCCCTGGCTGAACGACATAAGAAACACCGCTTTTTACAGCGCGCTTAATGTTGTCTGAAAAAGGAAAGAATGCATCTGATGCCAGGCTTACCCCTTGCCATTGCACAAGGAAATTCTTTTTTTCTTCATCTGTTAACGGAGCAGGTTGCTGAACAAAATAGTTTTGCCATACGCCATCTAGGCAAACATCTTCTTCATGCTGATTAATATAGCTATCAATAACGTTATCGCGGGTAGCACGCCCAAGATTTTCTAGAAACGGTAATGCTAAAACTTTCGGATGCTGGCGCAAAAACCACGTATCTGCCTTATCTCCAGCAAGTCGGGTGCAATGAATACGTGATTGTTGGCCTGCTCCAACGCCAATAGTCTGTCCCTGGTATGCGTAACAAACCGAATTTGACTGGGTGTATTTCAGCGTAATCAAGGCGATCAAAAGATCTTGTTTGTTTTCCGCAGAAAGTTCCTTATTGCGGGTCACAATATTGTTCAGTAATGACTCATTTATGATGAGGTCATTACGACGTTGAGTAAAGGTAATACCGAAAACATCTTTAGATTCGATTGGTTCGGGTTCGTATGCTGGATCTATCTGAATTACTGTGTAGTTGCCGGTTCGTTTAGCACACAGTATCTCAAGAGCCTCCGGAGAGTATCCTGGGGCAATAACACCATCGGATACTTCACGTTTAAGGCACTGCGCAGTTACCGCATCACAGATATCGCTCAACGCCACGAAATCTCCGAATGAGCACATTCGATCAGTTCCGCGAGCGCGCACATATGCACATGCTAAACCAGATTCCTCAAGCCCTTCGATATCATCAGCAAAAGACATCTTTTTAAGCGTATCGGACAACGGTCGGCCAATAGCTGCCGAGGTTGGCGAGACGTGTTTGAACGAAGTTGCCGCAGGCATCCCAGTAGCTTTTTTCAACTCACGAACAAGTTGCCAGCCATTTAACGCATCGAGCAAATTGATGTATCCAGCTTGACCATTGAGCACCGTCAGAGGTAAATCCTGTCTATCTTTAATAGAAATATGTGCTGGCTTTTGGTGCGGATTATTGCCGTATTTCAGTTCTAAGCGATTCATGGGTTTACCTCATGTTTGTTGAACAGTGACATATTGATAATTTCGGATGTTTCTAAATCTAGTGTGGCTTCTAGTAGTGACACTTTGAGCTGTGGATTAATCGCATCCCAAATCTTGCGCCCAAGATTGTCTTCATGACTAAACATAACTGGTTCACCAGAATAACTAGGAAGCGGATCCCCATCGTCGTAATAGGTATGTATGCAGTGTCCAAGACCCGGCGTATAGGGATAGTGAAAATCAAAGTGTAACGATGTCTGCCCGGTTTCCTCTGCGGCTTTAATGATGTTTATTGAATATCCCTCTGGTTGGGCGATAAGAGAAATACGCGGAGTAAAATTCGGCGCATCGGGCTCGCAATCCCGTTCTTGGAGAGCTTCTGCAGGTAGCAAACCAGCAGCTAAACCTTGATATATTGTTTCGGTTTGATCACCATTGGTGAAGATGTGTGTCCTACCAAGGAAACGATAAATTGGATAAATAATAAGGCTGGGATCTGCAACTTCAGATGTGTCAAAGGCTTGAGTTCGAACAACTTCTCTGTCGTCAACAAAAATGCGGTTCTGGCTATTCGCGCTTCGTCCCATAATAAAGTAGACAATTGTAGCTGTCTTAGCATCAGGCGAAACAGAAAGAACAAGCGTACGGCCTGGATAGGTTTTGTTTCCGAGATAGGAAACAACGGATTTTGTCATCATATTAGTTACCTACAATTTCTTCAGATAAGCGTTCGATAACGCGTGGATACAGAACGTGCTCAACTTGTGTTAAGACGCGATGTTGGACATCTTCTGGACGATCAGTGTCATAAACCGGTACTACTTCTTGAGCAAGAATCTTCCCGCCATCACACACATCGGTAACATAGTAAACCGTAGCTCCCGAGATTTTGACACCGGCAGCTACTACTGCTTGATGGACTTTGATACCGTAGTATCCTTTTCCTGAGAATGCTGGAATTAAAGATGGATGGATATTGACGATCCGTTGTGGATACTGGCTGACGAAACGTGCACTAAGAATATTCATGTATCCTGCTAAGACGATGAGGTCGATGCGATAATCGCCCATTGCCCGAATTAATGCGTTGTCGTATTCATCTTGTGTTGCATAATCTTTGCCCCTGATGATGGCAACTGGTAGGCCAGCTTGCCGGGCGCGCACCACACCATATGCATCAGCGTTACTGCTCACAACCAGTTCTACCTGTCCATGACGCAGGACCTGCTTTCTAGTGGCGTCAAGAATTGCTTGTAGATTGCTCCCGTTCCCGGAAATAAAAACTGCTATTCGCGCTTTTTTCTTCACAATCGTTAGCCTTCTACTATGTTGACGAGTGTGTGCGAACGAATAACTCGACCTAGCACATAGGCTTTCTCACCATGCTGGGCAAGCAGATCTAATGTCTCGTTAACGTCAGATGGATCGACGATGCAGGTCATACCAACGCCCATGTTGAAGGTATTGAACATATCGCGTTCACTTATCTGACCAGCTTGTTGAATTACCGAAAAAATCGGTAAAACATCTACATCGGACCGGTTTATTACCACGCCCAGTCCAGCAGGTAAACTGCGGGGAATATTTTCATAAAAACCGCCACCGGTGATATGCGCTAAAGATTTAACGATTTTCTTGTTTAACAACTCTATTACTGGCTTGACATAAATCTTCGTTGGCGTAAGCAGGACCTCGCCTAAACATTGACCGGAAAGTTCCTCGTATGTTTGTTCAAGCACCCGCCGATCAGTCATGCGAAATACTTTACGTACCAGTGAAAAGCCGTTGGAGTGAACGCCAGAACTGGCAATGCCAATGAGTACATCATTTTCGCGAACAGTATTTTTATCGAGAAGATGTGCTTGGTCAACAATGCCATTACAGAAACCAGCAAGGTCGTATTCGTCTTCTGGATAGAAGCCGGGCATTTCAGCAGTCTCGCCGCCAACAAGTGGGATGCCTGCTTGGATACACCCCTCAGTAACGCCTTTGACGATTTCTTCAATCTTTGCCGGGTTATTCTTTCCACACGCAATGTAATCAAGGAAATTAATTGGCTTTCCGCCAACACACAACACATCATTGACGCACATAGCGACACAATCGATGCCTACGGTGTCATGTTTATCAAGTAAAAAGGCAAGCTTAAGTTTAGTACCCACCCCGTCGGTAGCAGAAACGAGTAACGGGTGTGCCATTCCTTGTGTATCGAGTGGAAGCAAACCTCCAAATCCTAGAGAATCAAAGTTTTCTTGCCCGCTCATCGTTTTCTTAATATGGTGACCGATTCGCGTCACAACTTCATAGCCGGCCTCAATATCAACGCCAGCATTTTTATAGCTTTCTGATTGTGAATCACGCATGATTATTCTTTTCCACTCCAACAGTAGGTACATAAACTATCTGGGTTAAGACCAATTGCTTCGATGATCCCGTCTAAGGTTTGAAACTCAACAGTGTCAAAGTTGAAACGTTGTGCTAATACAGCACGTAGCCGTTTACCTCTTTGCGAGGTAGGGTCTGCGTACTCGTCAATATGTTCTAGTCCCTCGTCGCCTTCTATTTGGCTAATAATTCGGCGGGTGATGAGATCATTTTTGCTTGTGCTTACAGAAAAATTGAGATATTTACATGTGTGCATCATCGGCGGGCATGCACTACGCATGTGAAGCTCTTGGGCGCCGTTTTCTTTCAGAAACTCAACGGTCTCGCGTAGCTGTGTCCCACGCACAATCGAATCATCAACAAATAAAATATTTTTCCCATTGATTAATTCTTTAATCGGCACCTGCTTCATTTTTGCTATCTCGTTGCGTGACCCTTGAAGATGTGGGAGAAAACTACGTGACCAGGTTGGAGTGTACTTGATATAGCATCGAGCGAATTTCACGCGAGATCTATACGAGTACCCCATGGCATGTGGAGTACCAGAATCAGGCACCCCACATACATAGTCAAGGCGGTCAAAGAGTTGTGGATCTGCCTCATTCTCTGCAAGGATTTCACCATTGCGATTGCGCATCATTTCAACATTGACATGTTCATATGTTGAGGTGGGGTAACCATAATAGTTCCACAGGAATGAACAGATTTTCATCTCTTCTTTGGGCGGCACTAATTGCTCTATCTTGTCAGGAGCGATTTTGACTACTTCGTTTGGCCCAAGCTCGCAAACATAGTGATATCCGAGTTTCTCGAATGAAAAAGATTCGAAGCTGACCGCATAGCCGTCATCGTCTTTGCCAATAATCATCGGCAAGCGACCCAACTTATCACGCCCAACAATCAACGAGCCATCGGCTAATAAGATCGTAAGGTTACACGACCCTTTAATCCGACTTTGCGCATACTCAATGCCCTCATGGAAGGAATCTTTGGTATTGATCAGTGCCGAAACAACCTCAGTTGGGTTAATCCGGCCACCGCTCAATGCATTAAACATTGGCCCTTTTTCAGCTAAAAGTTCCCCGCTTAATTCATCAGCATTCGTAATGGCACCAATAAAACATAGCGCATACGTCCCCAGATGCGAAGAAATAATCAAAGGCGATGGAGCATCATCAGCAATACAACCTATACCTGCTTGTCCAGACGCGTTTTGCAAAAAATTTGCGAAACGTGATCGAAAAGAATCCTTTTGAATATTATGTATCTCGCGTTGGAAACCGGTCTGGCTATTCCAGACCACCATGCCAGCTCGATAATTACCCAAATGACTGTGGTAGTCAGTGCCAAAGAAAATATCTTCTTGAACGTCCCGGGCGGACGTGAGCGCAAATAGGCCGCCCATATATTTAGCTTTCAGTATATGCAAAGAACAGCTTGTTCAGTTCAAGCGGCTCAATATATTCACCATTGCGATAAACACGCATATTTCCCGAGGCTATTTCATCAATCAGAATGACTTCTCCGTTTGCGTCATAACCAAATTCAAACTTGATATCGTACAGATCTAATCCACGATCTGCTATTTCGTCGGCAACAACACGGGTAATATCTTGAGTCATCTTCTTGATCGCATCATATTGTTCTGCACTCATCACTTCTAAAGCAACAAGGGCGTCCTTTGTTACCAACGGATCGCCCTTGTCATCATTTTTAAACGTCATTTCAACATAAGCTGGCAAGTCCGCGCCAAGCTCAACATATTCTGAATAACGTCGGTAAAAACTACCCACTGCCTTGTATCGACAGATAACTTCAAGCCCCTGACCAAACGGACTAGCTGGAAGAACTTCCATCGTCGTCTCATCGAAATTAGATGACACAAAATGTGTCTTAATCCCTTTTTCCTGCAAAATCTTAAAGAACAGTGTGGTCATTTTAAGATTGATCGCACCAACTCCATCAATAGAAAGGCCTACAGAGTTTTCTCCAGGATCAAAAACGCCATCTTTCCCAGTGACATCATCTTTAAACTCCAATTCGTAATTGCCGTTGTTCAAGGCAAAAACATTTTTTGTTTTGCCGGCATAAACTAGTTCCTTTGTCATCTGCGTTCCTTTTCTAATCAGTGTGGTGGGTTGAATATGCTGCCGAAATCTTTGTATTTTTAGCAAGAACTGCATGAGTATCTGCGGTTCGCAGTTCTTCGAGTGTGCGGGAAAGGGAAGCATTCTCAAGTGCTAAGATTTGACAAGCAAGAATCGCGGCATTTTTGGCACCATCAATGGCCACAGTCGCTACTGGGATACCAGATGGCATCTGAACAGTGGCAAGTAATGCATCCAAACCGTCAAGATTGTTCGATGTGCACGGAATTCCAATAACGGGCAAGACGGTATGTGCCGCTAGAGATCCAGCAAGATGAGCAGCCATGCCAGCGGCGGCAATAATTACTCCGTAGCCATTGTCTTTAGCTGAACGGGCAAATTCACGTGCCGCATCAGGTGTTCGGTGCGCGGATAAGACGTTAACAGTAAAATCAACTTCGTATTGTTGAAGAAAATGAATTGCTTTTTCGATAATCGGAAGATCGCTGTCACTTCCCATGACAAGAGCAATTTTTCGCAAGGGCCCTCCATATACAAAAATGGGCACATTCCATTGCAGAATGTACCCAGACGGACGATGAGTAAAACCTTGGCTTCACGTTGTTAATTCAACTAAAACCGCCAGTCACCAAGGCGATTTCACTCTAACAGTGAAATACGATAATCGTCCATCAACTTACGCGAACCTCTCACATAATGAAACAAATTATCTTAAATCCATCCCACATAGTAAACATTTAAGCTATTTTTGGCCCATCGCTTTATTGACAAGATAATCGACGACGACCGTAGGCATAACACCAGCAAGGGCAAAGATTGGTTTGGCACCACTAACTGCGTAACGAATTTTTGGCCGCACACTAGCGATTCCGGCAACAATCGCATTGGCTGTGCGTTCCGGACCATCAGCATGTGCATAGCTCAAGAGAAAAGCCCGCTTAAAGCCCGCCACCTGTTTCACATACACTTGATCATGATCCACGCTATCGACAACATCCATAGCATGATCCAAAAACTCTGTTTGTACCGGACCAGGCTCAACGATCGAAACGCGGATACCGAAACGTTTCACTTCCTGACGCAACGAATCACTCAGCGCTTCAACGGCATGTTTTGATGCCGAATACCAGCCACTTACCGGCAACGCAACCTTGCCAACAACCGATGCCACATTAACAATACGTCCCTCGCCAGCTGCTCGCATATAGGGCAACACTGCTTTTGTTATTCGCATAAGCCCAAAAACATTTACCTGGAACTGACGCTGCGCCTCAGCCAAACTAACATTTTCAAGCATGCCAAAACCACCGTAGCCGGCATTATTAACCAATCCATATATGCTGCCTTCAGCCTCGATGACACGACGAACTCCTTGTTCAACATCGTCATCACACGTAACGTCCATCCGCAAGAGTTTCGCACCCAACTCTTCCAGGGCTGCCATTCGTTCTACCCTACGCGCAGCTGCATAGACGATATACCCTTGAGAAAGTAGTTTTTCGACTACCAATGCACCAAAACCCGAGCTTGCCCCAGTGACTATCACAACCTTAGCTGACGTCATAAAAGTCTCTCTTTCTGGCTGGTGCTACCCTAGCGTCGTCACAACTTCAAGGTGATGAGTATGGGGGAAAATATCAAAGCCGTTCATCGATAGTACTCGGCGGCCAGTGGCAACCATAGCGGCCACATCGCGGGCCGCCGCAGCTGGATCACAGGAGACAAGAACGATTCGCCGAGCTTGGCTACGCCCAATTTGGTCTGCCAACCCAACACCCAAACCATTACGGGGCGGATCGGCAACAATAACATCGGCACCAAACTCAGGCAACACATTGTGCAGCTGCATAGTGCGGGCTTCAGCCCAGCTCAAACCTGCTAAATTCTTCGTCGCATCAGCACTAGCTTGCTCAGCACCCTCAATCCCCAAGAACCGGCCGCGTTTACCAGTTGCTCGGGCAAGTGGAACCGAGAACAAACCGGCACCAGAAAACAACTCTAAAACGCCGTCACCACTTCGTACACCAGCATGAGAGACTACCTCTCGCTGTAAAACACCCGGAGCTCGGAAATGCACCTGCCAAAAACCATCCGCTGCTACTCGGTAATCATAGAAATCATGATCACCAGCAACCGTCTCAGAGACATGATAATTCGCTCGAATCTGCGGGGCACTATAAACTTTACCGCCACACACTGCTACATTTTCCCCAGTTGATGGGGCAACAAAACGAATCCGCTTGCCTGACTTAAAAGTGGAATCCCAATTGTTATTAAAGATCATCTGAGCTAGATCTGGCACCACAAGAGGCAACTGGGTAAGGGAAACAAGATCATGAGACTGTTCTTTGTGCATACCAAACCCATGCGACATTTTAATTAGATCAACGCGTGTGCGCGTCCCCCATCCGTCGTTATTATCAACCGCAGAGACAACCGGCTCAATACCGGCTTTCGCAAGATGTTCATGAAGTTCTACTCCCCCAACTCGACGAATAGCAGAACGCAAGACCATTGTTTTCAGCTCGCGCTGGTAGGTAAGCTCAACATGAGAAAAATCAGCAGCTCCAGTTGCGCCAGCCATACCTTCACGCCAAACCGGCTCAATACGATGCACGCTTGGGACAACTACTTCACGCACTACTGCCCGTGCCCATTTAGCCCGCTCTTTGACGACCTCAACATCAACGGTCTCTCCAGGTAAAGCACCGCGGACAAAAATGACACGGTCACCATCACGGCCAACTCCGAGTCCGCCGTGTGCAATATCAGTAATTTCAAGGGTAAGGTTAGACATCTTTTTCTCCGCGTCCATAGTTTTCTTCATAGCTATCATCCACGTTCCAGCCAGAAACATCAATGAGGTAAGGCACTTCAGTGACCATCACTCCCGGCTCAAGCTTCAGTTCAGTAATTAATTTAGGTGTTAAATGACGAACATAGAACCTATCCCACCAGCCAGTGGATAACACCCGAGGAATAAACACTTCGATCACATCATGCGGATGAAATTTCCGCAAGGCACGAATATGTTCAATAAAAGGACCACGCACGGCACCACGCGGGGTCCCCAATATAGTAAGCGAGACCGGGATACGAGCCGCACTCCATTGCTCACGAACAAGGCGAGTCACAACTGGATCGATATCGAGCAAAACCGCCGATAACGAAGACAACCGGGTTGCACGCGCCCAGGCAACAGCTTTCAATGCCGGTTGGTCACACCGTTCAATCAGGACCAGTCCGTGCACTCGCGTTGGTAGTTGACGGCGGGCTACGTCGTCGTCAATCGCTAAAGCATGAGAAACCTTCGACTGTCCGCGGCGATGAGCCCACAAAAACACCCCAGGCACAATCAGCAATAATACCGAAGCCAAACTCCATGCCGGATGGACCCAAGAAATAAGCGCCAAAACCCCGGCATTTAGCAAACCGTATACAAGGAAAATCCACTGTAAAAAATATGCTTGGGAACGCTCAGCAGCATGCGTTGAATCGTGCAAAATCGACCGTGAACGATAAACCATTGCAGCCGACGTTACTAGCATCATCACCCCGATCACGAACAAACACACACTCGCTAAAGCTTTTGTTGAATCCAAAAAAGCGGTAGTAAACGTGGCTAAAAGAGCGATAATCAAAACTATTGTTTTACGCGGCCGAACTGCATCACTGGCCGCTAACCGGCGAGGCAACAGCGTATCGATGGCTAAATCTCTAATGAGGCGAGGCAACTGACGGTAAGACGTATATGCACCGGCTAGTCCCACAAACGCCAGCAATACGGCCATCACAACCGTTCCACTATAACCAAATATTGCTGTTGCTATGGGAATAGCTGGAACCGAAAGACGACGACCAGGTAAATACAAGACCACCGCAAAATACAAAGTAAGCGCAATAAGAAAGAAACCTGGGACAAAGAATCGCAAAAGGCGTCGAGTGCCCACTCGTCGATTTTCCGGTGACACCATCACACGTTCTGCCGTGATAACTAACAACGCTGCTGGAAAAAGCGCCCCTAAACTACTGTCAATTCGTGGGAAATAACGACTAACGAGAGGTGCAGATTCAAATGCTTCACGTCGCGCCTCATTAATGGCAACGTAATCAATATGCCCGAATGCTTCTCTTAGCAAACCTGCGAAAAGTAAAACAATAAGCCCACCAACACCAATATAGGTTAACCATCGCACCCAAAGAATCGGAGTCTCAAGCCGCGCATATAAGGTTGGGATTGCTAAAATCGCGATCGCCATCGGCGGCAGCCAGGACGCCCATGATCCTGGGCCCACAATAGCAACAATACCGATTGTGACTAGATCCACCCCCATCATGATCACGATTGCATAAGCCAATATTTTAGCTGCGGCGATCAGAATACCGGCCCATCCACCAATGTAGATATGCGCAATTTGATGGAGGGAACGACGCGGAACTGCGATATGCAACATGTGCAATGCGTATATTGTGACACTAAATCCAATTAATCCCAGCGAAAAAGCAAGGGAAACCTCCGCGCTGGTGATTGCGTGCGACGCAGAACGTAGAATAAGCATAGGGGTCGTGAGGACTACCATCCCGATCAACGTGATCGAGGCAGTCCGCGCGATGGCCTGGGAACTTTCAGTAGATTGTTTCATCACGTCAATAGGTTACGCGTAATCGTCAAGTAAGGTAGCGTTCTCATCGTGCATTTTGTCATTATGGGGTGCGGTAGGGTCGGATCGACTCTCGCCGTCAGTTTAGAAAAACGGGGTCATTCGGTGGCCATTATCGACTCAAATGCCGATGCTTTTCGGCGCCTCCCACCCGATTTCAATGGTCAGCAAGTCACCGGTGTGGGCTTTGACCGAGATGCCTTGCGACAAGCTGGAATCGAGGACGCGCATGGGTTTGCGGCAACTTCTTCAGGGGATAATTCAAATATTATTGCTGCTCGGGTTGTTCGAGATACCTTTGGCGTAAAAAATGTGGTTGCACGAATCTATGACCCCGAGCGAGCAGGAGTATTTAACCGTCTCGGAATCGATACTGTGACTCCAGTAACATGGAGTGCTGATCAGATGCTGCGCGAGCTGATTGCTACCGGACCACACGTCGATTACACCGATTCACAGTACGGCGTCACTCTCATTTGGGTAGATATCGATGAATCCTGGTACGGCATGGAGATTGGCGACATTCAACGCATTACTGATTCACGAGTTGCCTACATTGGACGCAACGGACAAGCTTTCTTCCCTCAACCGTCAACTATTCTCCAAGACGGGGATGATTTATGGCTTTTAGTTCAACAACAACGCACTCACGCAGTTCAACGAATTATGAATCATCAAGTTCAGGAGGATTACCGATGAAAGTTTTAATCGGCGGCGCCGGCTCTGTGGGACGCTCTATCGCCCGTGAATTAGCTGCGCGTGGACACGATATTCTTATCGTCGATCGGTCTCCACAAGCTATGCGAGTAGCCTCTGTTCCTGCCGCCGACTGGGTGCTTGGTGATGCGTGCGAACTTGATACTTTGCAACATATCGGTATGGACACTACCGATATCGTCGTAGCTGCGACCGGAGATGATAAAGCCAATCTTGTCTTGTCGTTACTTGCTAAAACCGAATTTGGTATTCCACGTGTGATTGCCCGAGTGAACAATCCAGCTAATGAATGGCTTTTCGACGAATCATGGGGCGTCGATGTTGCTGTCTCAACACCTCGAATAATGACAAACCTCATCGAGGACGCCGTTAGCGATGGAACCTTTGTACGTAAAGTTGATTTCATCGAAACGCAAGCGTCAATGTTTCAAGGACAAGTCGCTCCACACGCGCCTATTGCCGGTATGCTCGTCGACGATCTCGTTCTTCCCCCAGATATTTTACTTGCCGCGATCTTACGTGACGGAACAGCCATCGCCGCGGATCCTGATCTTACGTTCGACGTCGGAGACCAGCTCATCGTGATAGGTAACGTTCACGATGAACAAACTATTACGGAGCTGAATGTGCTTATTTCTGCTCCAGAATCTGAGGATCTTCCGGCTGCTGATCCACAACCGGAGCCAAGTTCCGAATCATAAGCCACGATAGCCAACACACTAAAGCGAAGAACGGTACGCCCATCACCAATTTGGCTATCCCTAACGCGTTTGTTGCACCCGCAAAATATAACGGCAATTGCACCGCCGCCCGGACTGCGAACAAACCTGCCCACATCCAAGTAATCGCATAGTAACGTTTGAGGGTGCTTTTCGTGTGCCGCCATGTACGGCCTTCGCCACGGAGCATCGCGATAAGCACTCCTAGCAGCGGCCAGCGTACAACTATTGATATGAGCAAAGCTGCCAGATACCCAACATTAACAACCAGTCCCCACACAAAAAAGTCTGCCGCCTGCCCGGTGCGCCAAGCCATCAATGCAGAGATGACCACCGCCCCCAAACCGCCTAGTGCCGGAGAAGGATCCACCCGAGAAATCAGCCGTCCAGCAATAGCAAGGGCTGCTGCTCCTAGGGAGATTCCTGCCGCTATGCCAATGTTGCCATAGATTGCGAAAATGACAAGAAAAACGACTGTTGGCACAATCGATTCAATTATTCCTCGCAAACCTCCCACTGCTTGCATGGCATCAAAATCAGCGGCGGTAATTACCGCAAGCGAGGAACGTTTATTAGTCATTATGACCTTTCACAATTGTGTACATCGGATTGTAGATACAGGGAATTCCTTGACGCTTAACCACTGCCCCAGAAACTCGCACACGCTGGCCGATGTCGAGGCAGTGAATCGTGCGCCGCGATTGGAAAACAAGTTGGAGCGTTGCATTTTTGACGTCGATATTAACCACGACTTCTGGCCGTAAGCCGTGTCCAGGATAGGTAATAGATGCTACTGTTCCAGTTACGCTTAGCGCCCTTCTAAACACTTAAGCTCCACGCTGCTTTTCGACTTGCGGAACGTGCAGTTCAAGTAGTTCACGTGGCGGGTGAGGAGTATTTCCACGAACGACGACGAGTTGGCGTGCGATACGCAACATCCGGTCAGCAATTTGATTATCCGAGCCGGCACGACCATATAACGTAATGCGTAACAGCCATCGCGGTCCATCGATTCCAATAAAACGATGGGGGGCAACTTGATGGGTATCGGGGACTGGGACTTGCGCATGAAGTTCTGTACCGAATGTTCCTTCAACTTCAATCGACGATCCGCCTTGTTGAGCAATAGAGGTGATCATATCGCGACGCACATCATTCCAGATACCGGTTGAACGAGGCGCAGCAAAAACTTGCAGTTGCATGGCGGCATCATCGATAACGTAGACAATTCCGTAAACTTTTTGTTTCGAATGATCAACAGAAAACTGAATCGAAGCATCGGGCATGACAGGAATCCACAAGGAACCAGCGTCTAGCAAATCCTCTTGTTGAGGATGGTCTGCCACATCATAAGGACCAGTCGTTATTTGGACCGAATGTTCAGGCTTGACACTGGCTTGACTCTCCCGAGACTCGCTCTTCTTTTTACGAAAGAACCCTGCCATTTTCCACTCCTTGTCACCGATAATGATTTTTCAAAAGCCACAGAAAAACTCGCCGGCGTAAGCACGGCGAGTTTATTCTATCAGGGCTTAGGAAGCACACTCAGTGCAGACCGGCAAGCCGTTTTCTTCGTATGCTAATTGCGACTTGTGGTGAACTAAAAAACATACCGAACACGTAAACTCATCATCCTGTGGTGGAACCACAGCAACAGAGAGCTCAACATTCGATAAATCTGCGCCTGGTAGCTCAAAACCTTCCGCAGCTTCAGTTTCATCTTCATCGACTGAATTAGATTGGTGATCTGATCGGCGAGCGCCGAGCTGCTCAAGGGAGTCTTCCTTGAGCTCTTCGTCTTGTTTACGAGGAGCATCGTAGTCAGTTGCCATGAATCGTAGTCCTTACATGAAATAACGCGTTCTGTCCCCCATGTTGTACCACTTTGTGGAACATTTGACAAGAGGTAATACAACGAATTTTGCAAACACACCGCTCTTATCTGCCAAAAACTGTGAAAGAATGGCACTCTAGAGCTGTATGAGGAGGACGAATGATTGAGCTTGAACTGTTAGGTTTACATCCAGATGGGAACCAGCTTTCCCTAAACGATGCTACGGGTAACCGGTATTTACTCCCGATTACTGACTCGTTACGCGCTGCACTGCGGAAAGATACTACTGTAGCCCCAACCCCTGACGATGATCTGAAACCTATGTCACCGCGGGAGATTCAGGCTCATATTCGCGCCGGAATGAGCGTGGCACAGGTTAGCGAAATTGCAACTGTTCCAGCGTCACAAATCACTGTCTTTGCTCACCCTATTTTCGCTGAACGCGAATACACTGCTAGTCGGGCTCGTAACTTTCGCCAAAGCGCTGACGCTGGCAGCATGACAATCGAAGAACTCGTTGTCTCTCGTCTCGTCCCCCGTGGCGTATCCGCAAATGAAATATCATGGGACGCCACCCGAGAAACAGGCGGCCCTTGGATACTTTCTGCAAGCTATACAATTGCAGACACCGACCACCAGGCAGCATGGATTATTAACACCCGCAGCCAAAGCGTTGAGGCAACTAATGATGAGGCAATTTGGCTAACTGAAACACAAATTCCTGCACCAACATCACCGTGGCGTCCGCTCAATACCCCTGAAGTCTCTCCGGAAATGACACCAGAAAATGTAGCTGAAAAAGCACCTTCTCGAGTAACAGCTATTGATGCGCAACCCGCATCGGCAGGTACTCCTTCAATAGACGATATGCTCGCTTCTCTCGATTCACAACGCGGGAAAACCCGGCGCATGCCCGGCGAAGATTTTTTCGACGGTGCTCATCCGGCAACGTCTGACACCGATTCCATACGTGATGCGACTGTAGTCGAATTACCTACTCGCCCACGTCCTGAACCAGAACCAGACGAATCCGCTGCAACACCTCCAACTGCAGACACCGCAGAGGGCAATACGTTGCCGTTAGGAAAAGAAGCCATCAAGCGCACTCCAAAACGCGCCCAGAAGCGACGCAACCGGCCGGCAATGCCGTCATGGGATGAGATTGTCTTTGGTGCGCCGAAAGACTAATTTTACCTGTTAGTCATAGTTCATACGCTTATGGACTATGACTATTAGTTTTCAGTGATACCTAAATCGAGCGTCTCTGGAGATATATCGGCCGCATGAGCAGTTTTTGCTGTCATTGCTTGCATGTGGTGATAACGACAGAGCACTTCGTAGCCGATAACTTCGTTACGATTGGTATCACCAATAACGACTTGTTCGCCCTCAGTGACCATTACCCCATTAACGGTTCGCGCATTATGTGTTGCCCGTTTACCACACCAACACAAAGCCTCAACTTGGAGACGTTCTACCCGATCTGCTAGCTCAAGCATACGAGCTGATCCAGGGAATAAACTGGCCGTGAAATCAGTGGTAATACCGAACCCCCACACACTGATGTGCATTTCATCGACTACCCGCGCTAGTTGATTAATCTGTTCACGACTATAGAACTGAACCTCATCACAAATAATAAAGTCAACACGTTGGCCAGTTTGCCGGGCTGAAACAACGACATTCCAAAAATTAGTATCGTGAGTAACTTCTATGGCATCTGTGACCAGCCCGAGACGTGAGGATAACTTGCCTTCACCAGCTCGATCATTCATCGCAAAAATAATCCCAGTCAGACCACGTTGCTGATAGTTATATGCCATTTGGAGGGCTAACGTAGATTTTCCGCAATCCATTGTGCCTGAAAAAAACACCAGCTCTGCCATCAGATAACCTCCGCAATTAATGGGATCGACATTTCGGTTTGGGTCAACGAACCATGAACCCCAATGAGCCCAATAGCTGTACTTGACTGTACCCGCGAATCAACAAAAACATGTGCGTCACGCGCAAAAACTATCACATCGCCCATTGTTTGCCGTGTGAATTCTCGCACCGGTCCGATAATACCTGAAGCAATAACATCTTGGCGGGTAGCCACCCAAGCACGCTCAGTAAGAAACTCTTGCCACCGGGTAGCAACTTCCTCAGGTTCACGGGTATAAAGATGCACAGCTCGCGGTTCACCAGCAACTACATCAACTCCCCGACGTAACTGCGGTGTCTGCGCTATATCAACCCGGTTCTCCACGTCGATCATTCCGTGATCAGCAGTGATAATAAGTAGCGTGCCTGCTGGCAACATCCGCCTCAATAATCCCACCCCGGCATCGAAACGCTCCAACTCGCTAATCCACGCTTCCGAACACCAGCCAAATTTATGGCCGGCAGCATCAATCTCTCCCCAGTAAAGGTAGGCAAGTTGGGCATCCGTTGCCAAAGCGCGACTGGTAACCCGGATACGGTCTTCTAATGAATGCGCATACAAGTGCCGTGCCCCGCGTAAGGCCGCTACAGACAGCCCCGATCCACAAAACTTCTTTGGCTGAACAGTGACCGTTTTATTTACTTGATCGCCAAGTTTTTCAAACAATGTCGGCTGAGTTTGCCATGATTCAACAGATACTTCAGGATCAGGCCATTTAATCAATGAAAATGTTCGCTCCGTTCCAGGAACCCGCAATGAGTATCCAGTCATCGCCGTTAAACCAGGTTGGCATCCAGTGCCGAAAGCAGTAATCCCTGCGGCAGTAGTTGATGGAACGATAGTAGATATCGCCGTCGTTATCCCAAGAGATCGTAAGTGAGGGGCATGTCCGCGCCGAGCTAACAAGTTTTCAAACCCTAAGCCATCGACCATAACCACACAAGCACGCTCTACTCGAGGCAATTCCAAAAGTTCTCGTGCTTGATGATCACTCCCCAGCCCAACTGCGGCTAATGCTGCCGGTAAAACCCGGTCAAGACGAGCTTGCCCCGGAAGCGTTGCTCCATCAAATATGCTCATAAACGTTGCCCTAGTATGCGAATAATATCGTTGATAAATTCTACCCCAGAGGCGAAATATGATCCGTCGTGACCAGTTTCTAAGAACAACTGAAAATCTTCATTCGTTATCACGCCTAGATAGCCATGGTCATTCATACAGTGCGGATCTTCACAAGCACCGGGTTGCAAATCTTGCGAAAAAGCTGCCCCCCATCGCAACCGCAACAAAACAGAATTGAGCGCGCCATCGTCGTCCCCGTGAAGTTGACGACGACGGATAACATGATGCTCCTTAATAGAATCAAGGCTGACTGATTGCATCGTCGTTACTAGCTCTCCTCGCGTGTCCATTTCATAGCTGGTGTCGGTATAGACCAAAATCAATCGATGATTAGTTACGATAAAAGCAACCACTCGATCATAAACTGAATCCGCATCGAAAATTGTTTCCGGACGAACATAATAAGACTGAACCACATCGCTACCAACGGCATCAACAACATCGTCAATAACAGAAGATCCTTGTGGTAAGAGTGTCAAAAGTGCTGCGGTTAACGCAGTCATCCGATCAGTATTCATCGCTTCTATTGTTCCATATCCGTCACATCCAGTGGGTCTGGAGGTTGCCATTATCACCTCAATTTACCCGTGTGAAATCCCCATATCTTCCTACAAGAAGGAATAATAGAAGAATGGCACATACCCAAACGGAAAACATTACAGATATTGATGTCTCTGCCGAAATGAGAAACTCATTTTTAGAGTACTCATACTCTGTCATATACTCGCGCGCCTTGCCCGATGCGCGCGATGGCCTTAAACCAGTTCAGCGCCGAATACTTTTCCAAATGGATCAGATGGGTTTAAAGCCAGACCGAGGACACGTCAAATCTTCCCGCGTTGTTGGTGATGTGATGGGACGGCTACACCCCCATGGCGATGTTGCCATCTATGATGCGATGGTCCGCTTAGCTCAAGATTTTTCGCTCCGATTACCTTTCGTTGACGGTCATGGAAACTTTGGTTCACCTGACGACGGTCCAGCAGCCCCACGATATACCGAAGTCCGGATGGCACCAGCTGCCTTAGCTATGACTGCCTCTCTCGGCGAAGATGTTGTGGATATGGTGCCTAACTATGACAACACATACTTAGAACCCGAAGTTTTACCAGCGGCTATTCCTAGTTTGTTAGTTAATGGCTCATCGGGTATTGCTGTCGGTATGGCAACAAATATGGCGCCACATAATTTAGTAGAAGTCATCGCCGGAGCACGGTTTTTACTCGATAACCCAGATGCCACTCTCGATGAGTTAATGCGTTATATCCCCGGCCCTGATCTGCCTGATGGGGGGAAAATCGTTGGATTAGATGGAATACGCCAAGCCTACAGTACCGGACGCGGGATCTTCCGCACTCGTGCTACGGCGCATATCGAAAATATTACGCCCCGTAAAAAAGGCATTATTTTTACCGAGCTTCCCTACTTAACCGGCCCGGAAAAAATTATCGAAAAGATTAAAGATGGTGTTTCTTCAAAGAAACTCCAAGGGATCTCTGGAGTTCAAAACTTAACAGATCGCCATCACGGCACACGCCTCGTCGTCGAAGTTAAAAACGCATTTAACCCTGAGGCAGTCCTTGCCGCGCTCTACCAACACACCCCGCTTGAAGAATCTTTTGGGATAAATAATGTTGCCCTAGTTGGTGGACAGCCAAAACTGATGGGTTTGAAGGAAATTCTGGCTGTATTCCTTCAACATCGCCATTCAGTTACAAAACGTCGTTGTGAATATCGATTGCGCAAAGCCCAAGAACGCCTACATCTTGTTGAAGGTCTGCTTATCGCCATCGTCGATATCGACGAAGTTATCGCCGTTATTCGTTCATCTGAGGATTCGGCTACTGCTGCTACTCGACTGATGAGCGTTTTCGATCTTTCCCAAGCTCAAGCAGACTATATTTTAGAGTTGCGTCTTCGACGGCTAACAAAGTTCTCCCAAATTGAACTTGAATCTGAACGCAACACCCTCCAAGAAACCATCGATGAACTTCTAGCTATCCTTGGCTCAGATGATCGGATGCGTCAGCTCATCTCAAGTGAACTAGCTGACGTAGCACGCCAATATGGCACTCCCCGAAGAACAATATTGCTCGAAGCCGATGCAGTTGCACAAACTTCTAAGGCCTCCCCACAAAAGCTAAAAATAGCTGATGATCCCTGCCAAGTTATTCTTTCTGCCACCGGGAAAATTGCTCGAATCGTCGATGGAGAGCCCCTGCGTCGGGAAGGCCCGCGAGCCGCGCATGACGCTATCGCATCAGTCGTCCACACCACTAATCTCAGTGAGATTGGCGTAGTAACAACTGCAGGAAATCTACACCGCCTCAACGTTATCGATGTCCCTGCTATCCCGGATACTCAACATGCACCAAGCTTAGCTGCCGGCACAATGCTCACCGAGCTCCTCTTGCTAGCAAAAAACGAAAAACCACTAGCCTTAGTCAGCCTCACGCACAGTGAATCTTTCTTGACTCTGGCAACGTCTCAAGGAAAAATCAAACGAGTAGTACTTGATCCACCCAATAAGAGTCAGTTTGAAGTTATAACACTTATCGATAATGACTACGTTGTTGGCGCCGAAGTATCACGCGATACCGATGTTATTGTTCTTGTCACCTCAGACGCGCAACTGTTACGCTTCGATGCGCAAGCTGTGCGCCCACAAGGCCGCTCAGGCCAAGGAATCGCGGGGATCCGAGTTGGTGATAACGCCACAGTTATTGCGCTTGGTGTGGTACCTGTGAACGATCTTGCAGGCCATGTAGCAGTCACAATTGCCAGCTCTTCAGACGCCTTACCTGGAACTATGCCGGGTAGCGCAAAAGTCACGCCACTTGATCGTTATCCAGCCAAAGGCCGCGGCACTGGCGGGGTACGAGCACAACGCTTCCTACGAGGCGAAGACGTTTTATCATTAGCATGGATCGGTCAACTCCCGCCACGTGCAGTTGGAGCCGATGGTAAGCCCATCGAGCTTCCCGATGTTGATGAACGACGTGATGCTTCAGGAACAGCCTTGCCTGACGTCGTTGCGGCTATTGGCTAGGGCATTTAAAGCACCAAAGACATCACTTGAGTGCGACCAAGCTCAGAAAAACCGTTGGCGTCAAAAACGTCCATGAAAGCTGATGCTTTCGGATCAGCTACTGCCACGTCAGCAACAACAGAATCGTATCCACTGGCAGCGAAGCGCTCTAAGACAGTGTTGATCATCGCAGAGCCGACTCCAGAATTTCGCCATTGTGCAGATACAACGACTTCATCAATATAGGCCTCTGATTTTTCGCGACCGTCAACCATGCTCACAAAAACTGATGCCAAAAGATAGCCAATGACCCGTGGGCGATCTCCGAATCGATCGATGGCGACAACACACCATTCCCGATCCATATCTTCCAGAAGAAGTGCCCAGGACTCGGCTGTTTGAATATCGAAGAGAGCAGACTCCAAAACGACAAGATTATGCATCCGGCGCACATCTTCGATTAGTTCATCTGTCAATGGGTCAATCGTGACATAGTCAGAAAGCTTTTGAGTAGGCACATGAATATGGGTTTCTCCGCGTACTTGGACAAAAGTCGCTTGCCATACAAATCCTTTATTTTTTGCCAAGTTTAAAACATTTTCATGGTCAGCATCAACGTATAGCAATGCGTGAGCTTGATCGAGAGAATGCGTCTGGGCCAGCTCATGAGCGACACTGACTTGACGTTCTAAAAGTTCAGCCCCTACGCCTTGTGAGCGTTGCTGCGGATGGACAGCTCCTGACAACGTAATCGTGTAGTCTCGAGAACCATCAGCCATAAGACGAGCAAGACCGAAAGCAATAAGCTCTTCGCCTAGCCATGCTCCTTGCGCTCGCCAGTAATGGGTAGAGCCGAAATATGAGGCAACTTCAGCTGCTGACGTACGGATTGGACTCTTATCATATTCTTCAGTCGTTGAGATCAGATGTATTAAGTCATCTACGTGAGCTGCGCTGAGCTCTGACCAGATCCATTGTTTAGTAGTTTTCATTAGATATCAAGAGAATAGACTATCTCACGAAGCACTGGGACAAATCCTGCGTCTTCAAGAGAAGAAGGAATACCTCCATTTTTGTTTACTATCGGAACACTCACACTCGCCACTCCTGCCTCAAAAGCTGGCCCTAAGACACTAAGAACAAGATCTGTACCCACGCCCTCACGGCGTAACGCTCGTTCGATCCCATAGTAGTAAACTCGCAATGCGGAAATTTCTGGAATCTGTTCAGCCAAGGTATAACCAACAAGTTGATGATCTTTAATCAGCAAAAACGAATAGCAATAATCTGCGCGGGCAAGTTTTGCCCGCCATGCTGGTGCTGACATTGGCTGATAACGTTCAAGAGCAAGAATTAACCGGTTATGTAGCCGGCGTAACTCAACATCAACATCTGATGTATAGGCTTGGATAGTATATCCGCGTTGTGCTAAACGCTGGCGAGCCTGTTCGCTCATAGTGACATGGGCCGCCATTGTTGAGGCAGATGCCTGGGTAACGTGAGTAATGGGGGTGTATCCCCCAGCAGCTAATAAACGTCGTCGGCTAGCGTTACGCTCACCGACAATAGCACGGATAGAGACTGGAAGATCGGAAGGGTGCAGCGCCATAAGCTGACGAGCGCGATCATCTTGCCACTCAAGTAATGACCGTCCAATGCCCCGGCCAACCCATTCTGGCCGTACCACAGCAGCAACCTCAGCTTGCAGCTCTGATAGAGGCTGATCGTTAACCCGAACGGAGGCTACTGCTTGTAGTTTACCTTGTACGTCCCAGCCAGAAAGAATATCTGATGATTGCGGCTGTGCGTTAAGTTCGTCAAACCACTGTGAAATGGCACGTTGAGAAGCAGGTGCAATGCCCAATGGTGAATCTTGGACATGCGACATAAGATCAACCACATCATCGAGATCTTCCCGATCTAATGTACGCCATACTAAACCAAGATGTGCTCCTGGTATACGAACGGACTCAGGTGCTTCCAACCGTTGAGCAAACGATCGGCTACGTAACGGAAGCGAAGTAGGCTCGTTCATAGCTTCTAGTGCACTCTCCTAAACATCAATCTGGTCACGTGTAATTTGAGAAGCACCGTCAATAATGAATTCTTTTCGAGGAGCAACATCTGACCCCATCAACAATTCGAATGTTTCTTCAGCGTAACGTAGAGATGCTTCATCTGCCATCGCAATACGACGTAAGGAGCGATGGGTAGGATCCATCGTAGTTTCAGCTAATTGATCCGCATCCATTTCGCCCAATCCCTTATAACGCTGTATTGGCTCTTTATAAGTGCGTTTTGCGCGTTCTAATTTGGCGAGTTCTTGTTTTAGCTGAGCATCTGAATAGGTGTAAATATATTCTCCTTTACGCCGGCCTTGACCACTGACTTCTATTCGATGTAGCGGCGGCACTGCAGCATAAACTCGTCCTGCCTCAACAAGTGGGCGCATGTAACGGAAAAACAGTGTCAGGAGCAAGGTGCGAATATGGGCGCCATCAACGTCCGCATCGGTCATAAAAATAACCTTGCCGTATCGAGCTGCATCTAAATCAAATGTTCGTCCTGAGCCAGCGCCAATGACTTGAATAATCGAGGAAACTTCTTGGTTTTTCAAAATATCTGCTGGCGCGGCTTTTTGCACATTAAGAATTTTTCCGCGGATCGGCAAAAGTGCTTGAAATTCCGAGTTCCTTGCGAGTTTTGCTGTTCCGAGCGCAGAATCGCCTTCGACGATGAACAGTTCGGAACGTTCGACGTCTTCTGATCGGCAGTCGGCAAGTTTGGCTGGCAACGACGAGGTCTCTAAGGCATTCTTTCGGCGTGATATTTCTTTTTGCGTGCGAGCTGCTATTCGAGCACGCATCTCTGCAACAATTTTTTCTAATAACCGTGAGTTTTCAGTTTTCTGGTCTCGCTTTGTTGAAGCTAGAATCGCAGTGAGTTCTGACTCGACGACTTTTGCAACAATAGCGCGAATAGGTGCAGTGCCAAGGATTTCTTTTGTTTGTCCTTCAAACTGTGGCTCTGGGAATCGCACTGCAATTACGGCACTTAGGCCAGCGAGAATATCGTCTTTTTCAATCCGTGGATCACGCGCAGTAACTTTGAGTTGACGCGCTTTTTGCTCGATAGCACTACGTATTACTTTGACTAATCCTTGTTCAAAACCGGCAACATGTGTGCCACCTTTGGGAGTAGCAATAATATTGACAAAAGATTCTTCAATCGTGTCATACCCACTACCCCAGCGTAGTGCAATATCAACGGTACAGGTTCGTTCGGCATCAGTTGCCGTTAAGTGGCCAGACTTTTTATCAAGAACTTGAACAGTCTCATTGAAAGAGCCTTCGCCGGTAAGATGCATTGTTGATGTGACCGCCGGGTCACTAGCTAGGTATTCAACGAAGTCCACTACCCCACCGTCATATTTAAAGACTTCTTCAACTACATCTTCTCTACGCGCATCTTGAACACGGATGAGTAGACCCGGAACTAAAAATGCTTTTTCTCGCACGCGTTCAATAAGAGCATCATACGAAAATTCTGAATCGGCGGGAAAAATCTGCGGATCATACCAGTACCGTACCCGCGTACCAGTCGTCTTTTTTGCAACTTTTCCAGTCACTCGTAGACTTGATTCTTCGGTTGCTGGAGTGAAGGGAGCATCTGGTCGTGGCTCACCGTTATCTGCAAACGTTCCGGGCTCACCACGTTGGAAGGAAATCTCGTGGACTTTACCGTTGCGGTTTACTGCCACATCTAGACGTTGTGATAATGCATTAACTACTGAGGCACCGACGCCATGTAGACCGCCGGAAGACGAATATGAGCCACCACCGAATTTTCCACCAGCGTGGAGTTTAGTATAAACAACCTCAACGCCAGAAGCTCCTGTTCCCGGTACTTCATCGACTGGAATACCCCGGCCATCGTCACTGACTTCAACAGATTTATCGCTGTGAAGCGTAATGGAGATAGTTGACGCGTAACCTTCAGTTGCTTCATCGACTGCATTATCGATAATCTCCCAGGCACAGTGCATAAGTCCACGCGAATCCGTGGAACCAATGTACATTCCAGGACGTTTCCGGACAGCTTCAAGTCCTTCAAGGACAGACAAATGACGAGCGGTATATTCTTCTTTACTATGCAGCACGATTGTTATTCTAGCGGTTATTCACTCTCACATAGGGCAAGGCACGTGCGAAGTTGATCGCACGTGCCTTGCCCTATGTCTTTTTATCGAGCTACTTTTTCGGATTCATCAACGATTGACAACGCGACTTCACTAAGCTTGGCATTGTACTTGCGCGCGTGATGCGCACAAAACATAAGCGAGCCAGCGGCCATATCTACACGAACGTAGGCTTGGGCTCCGCAGGCATCACATCGATCTGCGGCCGTGAAGGTAGTGCGTGTTGTTTCTTCAATTAATGTTGTCATGTTCCCTATGATGTCATGTATACGTCGAGCTTTCACCTATAACTAGACAACTTTCGCGTCAGGCAAAATCATCGTAGTGTTAGGCGAGGAGGGGAAAGAACATGCCGTATGCAGCTATTGATGTAGAAACAACCGGACTTGATCCGACAACCGATAGGATCATTGAAGTTGGCGTGGCCGTTTTGGATGACTCCTTAGCTCTGGAAACAACATTCCATACTTTAGTTAATCCTGCCCGGCCTGTTTCTGCACAGCATATACACCATATAAGTGACGAGATGCTATCTAACGCCCCCTTTTTTACAGACATTATCGGATCGCTTATCGGAATTCTCGATGGGCATATTCTTGTTGCGCATAATGCACCATTCGATCTTGGATTCCTTAACGCTGAACTCACTCGTGCAGCTACGCCGTATTCTTTCTTACGTGAAAATGCAGTATGCACAATGGATCAATCTCGAATTTATTGTTCGGACGGATCCCACTCCTTGCTTGGTCTAGCTGGTCGGCTGGGAATTGAAACGCCGGTCGCACATCGCGCACTAGCTGATGCTTTAACGTGTTCAGAACTATTTCAGTTTTATTTCGCAGCGGAAGAATCTGGCCAACGAATTGCTGATTATGCACGTAATCGTCAGGGCAATGTCATTTTGCCTGCAGAATGGAAACGGGCATGCCCCTGGCATGCCCGTTTCAGCACAAATTAAGGTGTTATTTTAGTCGAGGTAGTCACGCAGAACTTGGGAACGCGATGGGTGGCGTAACTTCGACATCGTCTTTGATTCAATCTGACGGATTCGTTCACGCGTAACACCGTAGACTTTACCAATTTCATCCAGTGTCTTTGGCTGGCCATCAGTAAGGCCGAAACGCATCGACACAACACCGGCTTCGCGTTCAGATAACGTATCAAGAACTTGATGAAGTTGTTCTTGCAAAAGAGTAAAACCAACTGCATCAGCAGGCACAACCGCTTCTGAATCCTCAATAAGATCACCAAATTCAGAATCCCCATCTTCACCGAGCGGGGTATGAAGTGAAATTGGTTCACGACCGTACTTTTGAACTTCAATCACTTTTTCTTCAGTCATATCAAGTTCATGCGCAAGTTCTTCCACAGTTGGTTCGCGCCCAAGATCTTGAAGCATCTGGCGTTGTACACGGGCGAGCTTATTAATGACTTCAACCATGTGAACCGGAATACGAATTGTTCGAGCTTGATCAGCCATCGCGCGAGTAATTGCTTGACGGATCCACCAAGTCGCATAAGTTGAGAACTTGTATCCCTTTGCGTAGTCAAATTTTTCAACTGCGCGCACTAAACCAAGGTTTCCTTCTTGGATAAGATCGAGGAAAAGCATGCCCCGCCCGGTATAACGCTTAGCCAAGGATACAACTAGACGTAAATTTGCTTCCAATAAATGGTTTTTCGCTTTTTGACCGTCTCTGGAAATAATTTCAAGTTCCCGCCGATGGCGAACATCCTCGATCTCGGTGGTATCTAGAATATGCTGTGCAAAAAGGCCAGCTTCAATACGCTTAGCAAGTTCAACTTCTTCTTCGGCGTTTAACAACGCAACTTTACCAATTTGCTTGAGATAATCCTTGACAGGATCAGCGGTTGCGCCAGCAACATGGACTCGTTGAACAGGTTCATCAGTATCATCAGAGTCACGAACAATGAATGCACCAGAACGTTTCGCTGTTGTTTCTTTAACAGTTTCTTGTTCCTCGTCTTCGTCGATTTCTTCAGCGCTTGAAGCGGTCACGTCAGGATCTTCGTCGTCAACTTCTTCATCAGCAACATCGAGATCTTCTACTTCTAGATCCACATCTTCTTCTTCGAGAGCTTCGGGCTCATCTGGTGTTTGAAGATCATCATCGAGTTCCTCAGCACTTTCAGATTCGCCATCAAGTGTTGATGAATCAGCTGGAGAAGCTATTTTTGTGTCCGCATTTTTCACAGACACTTTTGAGGAAGTAGCTTTTGTTGCTGACTTATTTGTTTTAGTAGCCTGTTGTGTCTCTTCATTTGCCGCAGCCGTGCTGTCCTTTAACGTATCTGCAGCGTATTCGGCGATCTGGTCAATGTATGTTGCCTTGACAGCTTTCGAAGGTATGGACAGGCCCAGATCTGAGGCAATTTTTTTCAGTTCAGGCACCCGATACTTAGCAAGCTCCGATGTATCTAAATACTTTTGGAGATTTTCAGAGGGACGGGAAGAAACAGCCACGTGATACCTTTCGTACGGAGGCAAAAGCCGATAAGCTTTTACATTATAGCCCGAGCACAGCATATAGTTCGCATCAGGCACGCTAATAGAACGTCATTTGTTCTTAAAATATTCTATGAAACAATGACTTTTATTTGTATCTAAGCCATTAGCTAGGGTCAGGTGTTGATTACATCTCGCATAATCAACACTTCACAGGGAGCATCAACCAAAAGTTTTTGGACTTGAGTTCCAAGTTGATACGAACCGTGTGACGGTTTCGGGGCTAGCGATGTAATGATAAGAACAGCATTGTGTTCCAGCGCCGTTTCACGAATCGTCGTTGCTAAATCAGTGTCATCTAAGCGTGTAATGATCTCGAATGCAACATCTGCCTGTTCCAACTTATCCGTTAGCGTATCAACATCATAATCAATCTGCTCTTGCGAATACTGAGTTAATGAACGTGACAGTAGAACAATAAGCGTCATATCGTGGTCTTGCGCAAAAGCTATCCCGCGCTGGAGAATAGCTTCATACCGTTCTTGCTGTCCAATAGGCACAATAACGCTCATATGCTCCCTCACCCCTACCAATATATTAAATACTACTCGTCTCCTGAAAATCTACACGCTAACTAATTTTTTTCACAATTTCCAACCAGATTTGTGACTACTTCATCCATGGCGGCATAATACGAGCTCCAAGAATGGCGGTTATTAGATTAGCCATCCGATATGACGAGTCAGAGCAGAGCGACATTTTCGCTGCAGTAGAAGCAGATTGGGTTTCACCTAACCACCAGTATATGTAGGCGATTGTGCCATACGCGCATGGGGAATCATCTGCGGAAAAGCTTCCACAGGCATTGAGAACTCTAATAGCTTGCCGTGCCCGCTGGATAACTTCTTCATTCATAGATGCTTGCCGCATGAATGAATAGCAGTTCTCCCACTCAACATCTTCTTGTATCTTCTTCCCAGTAACAACCCACAATAGGATGCGATCGCGGATTTCGGCATCGTGCAATGCCGCATTAAGTTTACCTATCCGATCTGTACCTCCAAGAAAATGAACAGTACGATGAGGCAGTAAATCAGGAAAATCAACCTGCACTTTCTTTAATGTATTAGCCCATAAAAGGCGCCCGTGGACATCATCGGGATCATCCCGATAACGCTTTTCTGCATCGCTACTAAGTTTTCGACGTCGAAATGCGACGCGCCCCCATATGCCCTCGGCAGGCTCATTTTCTTCGAGCATCAGCTCACAAGCGAGCGGCGTTTCCAAGAGACGAGAGTAAGGGGCTAATTGTCCTACGGAGGTCAATACACCTGTTTTAAGAGTAAGTTCTCCCCATTTTTGCCGATCGGTATAGAAAGTTGTTATCTCCGTTGTCAATAAGTGTGGAGACTGCTCAATTAACACACAAAGTTCACGGAGAATCGACGCTACACGTGTTCGTTGGACAGATTCTTCATTGTGTAGCTCATGTTCAGTAGTCAGCCAACACAGACACACACGATCTGGGTGAGTATCTACGAAAAAATCCGCTAAGTCGCTCGCAACATGATGCACAGCATTATCAAGAGCGAGATCAACACGCGCAATTGCGGTAATCATATACCCCTCGGTTTGATCTGCGATCGCGCACACAAGTAGCACGCCAGCGGCATCCGTTCGCAGCATTCGAGGTGCAAGTACTAGGCTTTCAGCTAGGCTTTTCATCAGTGGTCTTTTCATACTTCTAGTCAATCAATTTCCCCACCTACGTAGCTGTCCTACTCCCAAGTCTGTGGAAAGAACATAAAGTAGCCTTGATTGTGGACAACCCGGTAGTCTTTTACTATGGTCTTTTCTAATTTTCGCGATGCAGTATCTGCTCGTTTAATAGCATTACTTACTGCGACTCCGTCGTTTATTGAAGATCCGCGTGGTAAGGAACTCTTTGCTGAGTTTATTGAACCTGCTCAGTTACTGAGCTCAGGCGGTAAGCGAATCCGGGCACTATGTGTAGCTGGTGGTTATCAAACCATTGCCCCCACTGCACGCGAACTCCCTTTGCCAGCTGCAGTTGCAGTTGAGCTATATCAAGCTTCGGCGCTTGTCCATGATGACATTATTGATGCTGCTGATACTCGGCGTGGCATTAGCTCAGCGCATCGACTTTTTGAACGCGTCCACAATACTCATAGTTTTACCGGTCAACAAGAAACCTTTGGGCACCATGCCGGTTTACTGTTGGGAGATTATTTACTTTCATTAGCGGGAGAAGAATTTGCAAGGCAAGACGCTACTGACCACGCTTATCGGCGAGCAACCAGTCTTTTTCATGCAATGAGTGCTGAAACAGCATTTGGCCAATACATGGATATGCGGGCGGAATTTACTGCCGTTGAGAATAATTTTCAAGGCGCAATAACCGACGCTTTTTTGGTGCTCCTACACAAATCTGCCCGATATTCCATCGAATTACCCGTACTCCTCGGAGCCGCGCTGGCGGGGGCGAATGACGCAGATCTGGCCCAGCTTTCTCTCGTAACTCGACCGCTGGGCGAAGCATTCCAACTCCGCGACGACGAATTAGGTATTTTCGGCGAGCCGTCGATTACCGGAAAACCGGCCGGTAGTGATATTACCGAAGGTAAACGCACCGTTTTGTTGGCGTTAACTCGTTCGTTATGTTCGCCTACCGAACGCGCTTTTATCGACGATCACCTTGGCCAATCGCTAAACAACACAGAAGTCGCCAAGATTAAAGAAATCATCCATTCTTCTGGCGCATATCAACAGCATGAGAAACTAATTAGCGAACGGGAAGATCGAGCACTAGCACAGATGCCAGAAAATGCCGGGATCTTACGTCAACTAGCAACTGAACTCATGGATCGTCGCTTCTAAAAGACGACGACGAAAAGTTAGAACGCTAAACCGATAATAATCCGACGAACTGCGTGAATATTACCAGAATGCAAAGCGGCTAGCGGAGTCATTTCCAGCTCAGGTTCATCTCGCAGTAACCAATCAAGAGCTTCGTTGTCTGTGAAACCAGCGTCATGAAGAGCTACAACAGTCCCATGAAGTGCAGGTAGTATCTGGATCTTTCCATCTTCCTCTACCAATTGTTCACAATGAATTGCCAGAGCATTATGTTGCCCACGCCGAACAGCGATGAGCTCATGGCGATCGAGCGCAGCACGCACATCGCGTTGTTGAAGATTTAAAATATCGGCTACTTCAGGAATAGATAGCCATTCGCCGTACGCACATACATTATTCACGCGCCAATGATAGCTCACATATTGAAAAAAGAGTGGCGACACGCTGAACATTCCACTAAGCTCAATTATAACAATTTCATCAACAACATCATCTTTAACATTTGTAACAGATGTGTTATTTCTGGAGGATTTATGTCCACGTGGATGTCGCGATCAAACGCCGCGCTCGCAACTGCAACTGCGGTCACCCTTTTATCACCAACCGTTGCTTCAGCTGCTCAGGCGCAACCGGCAACCACACCACAAAAATCACCTATTCAGGAAAATAAATCTCCACAAACGCTAACCATGACATATCAAGTACGCACAGGCGATACTGTCTGGGGCATTTCGCAACGTACCGGCATACCTATGGCAGACATTATTCGTACTAATAATCTTGACTCGACTGCACTTATTCGCATCGGACAACGCCTACTATTACCAGTCCAGTCCCCAGTCATTAAAGATATCACTCCAGTAACACATGCCGCTCCAAAGACAACCCCAGCACCGTCCTCAACTACTTACACGGTTCAATCTGGAGATACCTTGGGAGCTATCGCACACAAGTTAGGTACCACCGTCGCCCACCTAGTTGCCGCAAACAATATTTCAAACCCAAATCTTATTTACCCCGGCCAACAACTCTCCATCAACGCAACTCCAGCCCCAGCCCCAGCACCAGCCCCGGCTCCAACCCCAGCTCCAGCACCTGCAGCAACCCCAGCACCGTCCTCAACTACTTACACGGTTCAATCTGGAGATACCTTGGGAGCTATCGCACACAAGTTAGGTACCACCGTCGCCCACCTAGTTGCCGCAAACAATATTTCAAACCCAAATCTTATTTACCCCGGCCAACAACTCTCCATCAACGCAACTCCAGCACCAACACCAACACTTCAAACCCAAATATCTACTAAAAAACGACTCGTGGAAAATAACTTCCCTGGATATACCTACGCAGATGAAGTTGTGGACGCCGCCAATGACAATAAAAATGTGCTCATCAACCAAACTCTGCCCTCTCGTGAAGAAATGCAACGCATTATTCGCCAGACCGCAGCTCAGATGGGCGTTGACCCACGCCTTGCTTTAGCACATGCCTATATCGAATCTGGCTTCGATGCAAGCGCTGTATCACCCGCCAATGCTATCGGCACCATGCAGGTTATCCCTTCCTCAGGTTCATGGGCAGGAACGATGGTTGGACGCGAACTCAACCTCCTTGATCCGCATGATAACGTCGTTGCTGGCATAGCTATTATTCGCTACTTGCATAATAACGCTGACAACTTCGACCAAGCTGTTGCTGGTTACTATCAAGGGCTCGGTGGCGTCAAACGCTATGGCATGCGTCCAGACACCGTTGCATATGTAGCAAAAATAAAAGCTGCCATGGCTCGGTTCTAAGAGCATTCCCACCCGACACGCAAAAGCCGGCCACCCACGTGACCGGCTTTTGCAGATATCCTAAAAGATGTGAATCTAGATCCATTACTCAACGTTGCTATCGAAGGACGTTACCGTATCACCTCACGCCTAGCCCGCGGTGGCATGGCCAGCGTTTATCGTGCTCACGATAACCGTCTAGACCGTGATGTAGCAGTAAAAATCATTCACTCTCATTTAGCTGAACAACCAGATTTTGTTGAACGTTTTATCCAAGAAGCGCGTTCCGCCGCTAAACTTACCAGCCCACACGTAGTCAACGTCTACGATCAAGGGGTAGCACAAACTCCACTTGGTGATCTACCTTATCTTGTTATGCAACTTGTCTCTGGACCAGACCTGCGCTCTGAATTGAACGCTAATGGCTCCTTGCCGATAGGAATGGCGCTAACAATCATTAAGCAGGTACTCCAAGCACTGGCGATTGCACATAGCGCCGATATTGTTCACCGTGACGTTAAACCGGAAAATATTTTATTAACCCAACCACTTGATATCTCCGCAGTTATCTCGCAACCAACAATCAATGCACAAGTTGCCGACTTCGGTTTAGCACGCGCCGCGTCAAAATCTACCCAAACAGCAACAGTCCTTGGCACCGTCGGATACGTTGCTCCTGAGCTTGTCACTGCTGGCACTGCCGGACCAGCCACCGATATTTACGCAACTGGCATTATGCTCTATGAACTTATTGCTGGTTCTTTACCATTCACCGGTGAGACACCCCTCGCGATCGCTTATCAACACGCCCATGACCAAGTGCCACAGCTCAGTGACTTAGCTGATTGGATTCCGGCTAGTATCGATTCCTTAATCCGTCTTTTCACAGCCAAAGATCCACAAAAACGCCCACAAAATGGCCAGGCAGCACTTGATGCGCTCGAAGATATTACCGAATCAATCCCTAGTGACATTGCTATTCGCCGTATTCCTGTTTTCCCACAACAAGTCAAAGAGACAGGCACTTCTGCAACAACCCAGCAACTCACTAATCCGGTAATAGACCAGCCTGCAGCTAACACACAAAAACTTACCGCTGTTACCCGTCCAGCTTCTGTTTCCTCATCGACGTCGAAGACTCGACGTCGTCGACGGTGGCCACTTTTCACTGCTCTCTTCCTTTTATTACTCGCTCTGACCGGAACTACTGGCTGGTATTTCCTCTACGGCCCTGGCTTACGCGTTACCCTCGCTGATGTCTCAGCTATGTCGCTAGCACAGGCCCAAGAAACACTTGAAAAACAGGGATTTCACACCTCAGTAACGCATGAGTTTTCCGACAACATTGCGCGAGACTCCATCATAGGAACTGACCCTATAGCAGGTAGCCGTATTCATCCAGACACTGAAGTAAAGATTCGTATCTCCGATGGCATCAAACACCTAACGGTTCCTTCGCTTGCTGGATTAACTTCCGCAGAGGCCGAGCAGGCTCTCAAGGACGCCGGTTTTTCTGATATTGACCACACTTCTAACTACTCCGATACAGTAGAGAAAGACCATATCGTCTCTCAAGAACCGGAACCAGATTCTTCCATCCCACACAACGCGACTATCCATTACGTTATTTCAGATGGTCGAGCGCCTGTGAAAATCCCTAATTTAAGTGATGTCAAACGTAGCGAACTCGAACAAACGCTTGCCGATCTTGGACTTACCCTTGTATTAACTGAAGAATACTCAGATACCGTTCCCGAAGGAAACGTCATCTCTCAAACTCCAGAAGCTAACTCTGCTGGGCTGCGTCTAGATGAAGTACACGTTACCGTTTCGCTCGGGCCAAAGCTGGTAGAAGTACCGAACGTCATTGGACAACAAAGTCAAAACGCGCTCACTACCTTGAAAAATGCCGGATTTGAAGTCAAAGTTGAAAAAATACTTGGTGGTTTCTTTGGAACAGTGCGTCTTCAAGACCCAGAAGGCGGAACAAAAGCTAAGCCTGGAACTACGATTACAATTACTGTTGTGTAGCCATGAACTTTCCAGCGGCAAAAGCCACCTCCAATAGCTGGCGTGGGTTAAGCCGTGGATCTACCAGTGGGTGATCCACAGTATGCGTCCAATTAAGGTCATCACAGCTATCGGCAATCTCCGTTACGTTATGGCCAGAAAACTCGATATGCATTCCACCGGCGATAGTTTCATATTGCGCACACAACTGAAAAAACTTCTCGATTTCAGAGATAATATCAGGTAAAAACCTAATTTTTCGTCCCGCAATCGTCTGAGTATTGCCATGCATTGGATCAACAAGCCAAGTAACTGGACGGCCATTCTCACGTGCCGCAACCAATAATTCTGGCAACTTTTCCCTAATACGAGAAACACCCATCCGTGGGATAAAAACTAGGCGTCCTGGAACGCCATGAGGATTGAGCATGTCCATAATCTGATGGATGTCAGAACCTGATGCGTTCGGCCCAAGTTTGACACCAATAGGATTATTAATCGAAGCCAAATACGCCATTTGTGGGCTCTCTACGTATCGGGTCCGCTCTCCAACCCATAGCATATGAGCACCTCTGTTCCAGTGTTCACGGTCAGTTAATGCTTGCTCATAGAACGGTAATAGCGCTTCGTGTGAAATATAAATGTTTCTTGGCCCACCATCTACATATTCACTCGTAACTAATTCGTTGAATCGCTGGTATTGCGGACTAGGATAGCCAGATGTATTCCATTCCAGCGCGTGAGCGTTAGAGAGAAAGTCAGTTACTTCTAGTTCCCTAATATAGCGATAAGCAGTCTGAGCACTTTCGATCGCTTGCACGAGACGCTGCGGGTCTGGAGTTCTGGCTTGGGAGGTAAAAACGTGTGAATTGATTGCATCACCACGGTACGACGGTAGAACGATACCATCTCGTTGTTCGGTTTCATGCGTTCGCGGTTTAGCATATTGCCCGGCTATTCGCCCAACTGGCACTACTGGACGAGAGCTGAGTCTACTAATAATAAAGCCAGTTTGAAGTAAGGAACCTATTTTAGCCCGTACATGATAGCGGGTCGCATCTGAAAATCGCTCGGCACAATCTCCACCCTGAACAATAAAGGCTTGGCCTTGCCCGGCAAGCGCAAGCTGTTCTTGGAGCTGACGGATATGTGAGACCTGTACAATATCTGGAGCTCGCCGAATCTGGTTCACCGCACAAGAAAGCTCATGAGGATCAGGATATACTGGCAAGAAATCTCTTTTATCTACCTGATTGCCCATGTAAACTCGTCATTTCTCCACATTGTTCTAGGTGTTCATGTCATGATTATTGGCCGGCCTTCCGGAAAATGACGAAGACCGGCCAATATACGTTGTTCAGCTATTACTTAGCTGGCTTTGGCTCCCATTCTTGGCCGATAGCATCCATAACTTCATGGAACCATGGCTGAGAAACATCAAATGCCTTGTGTCCAGCAATACGCTTGAAATCGATTGCCTTCAAGGTATCGTTATCTTCTTCGTCGTGGCCAATAACTCCGGAAACGCCTTCCTGAGCAGACTTAACAGCCAACTCAACCATAGACTCAATAAGCTCGAGATCCTTTGGATTAGACGCAGCCGAACGTGAGAAGTAACCAGACTTCTGAACCATAACCTTTTCTGCACCGATGATCTTTGCAAACTGGTTTGCAAACCATTGGCCTGGGTTAATGGTATCAAGCTTAACGTGACCGAATGGGTCACGTTCAACCTCGATGCCATCTTCAAGCATTTCTTCAATGATTTCTTCCACGCCAGCGCCTTCGGAAAGGAAGATGTTAACGTTACCCTGCTCATCCATAATCTTGCGCAAACGTGAGCCTTCAACATCAAGATCGAAGGTAATTTCTGGGATGTACATTGCGTGAACATCCCAACGTTCCTTGGATAAACCAGCTGATGGAACCCACTCTTGCTCATCGAGCCACTCACGGTAGTACTGGGTAGCTTGAGCGGTGAGGTAACCACATGCACGACCCATAATTTCGTGAATGATGAGCATACGTGGGTTTGAGCGATGCTCGCCAATAACATTTTGTGCGAACTTCGAAGCTTCTTCAGCTGCGGTGTAGGCACCAAGGGACTGACGAATTGGAACAATATCGTTATCGATGGTCTTTGGTAGGCCAACGACAGTCAGTTCGTAGTCATTTTCGTGAAGGTATGCTGCGAGATCAGCAGCAGTTGTGTTGGTGTCATCACCACCGATGGTGTGCAGAACGTCGACGCCATCCTTACGCAACTGCTCTGCTGCCACTTCAAGTGCATTTTCGCCAGGCTTAATTAAACCGCGTTCCACAAGGTTTTGAGAGTTAGTGAGCTTGACGCGGGAGTTACCGATTGGTGAACCACCGAACTTCTTCAATGTAGCTGCGTTAGCACGTGCTTCGTCGTCGAAAACAATAAAGTTTCCGGTGAGTAAACCATGATAACCGTACTGGTATCCAATGATCTCTGCATCCGGGATCTCTTTGGTGTAGTGCTCGATAAGACCGCCAACTGCGGTGGACAGGCATGGTGCGAAACCACCTGCAGTAAGAATTGCGACGCGACGGATAGACATCCGTATCCTTCCTCTCATGTGTGGTGCGGGCTACTCCCGCTTCTCCTCTACTAGTCTACCGGTTGTAAGCTAGGACTATGGCACGTGAAGATAATGATTTGGGCAACCTTTCCGGGTGGGATGCAGATCGCGAATGGCAAAATTTTATTTCTCTCGATCCGCCCAAGCGGCATTTCGGGCCACGGGATTGGAGCCCGAGTGACAATGATGCGGATTTTGATCCGGCCACGCTACCACCCGCCTACCCGCAGTCTCGCGCCGGCTTTCCCCGATTATCCTTAGCATTATGGGGATTGTGCGGGGTGTTGATTATCGTGTGTTTAGCCGGTTTTTTCGATCTACTTGAGTTTCCTCAGCCAGTATGGCTTGGGATGGCTTTCTTTGCTTTTATTTCAGGAGCTGGAGCTGTCTTGGCACAAGCGCCGGTAGAAAACGATAGAGACGACGACGGCGCTCGGTTGTAAATGACACAAAACTATGGTGGAGGCGTGAAATAACCTCGTCATTATGGCACATAAACTATTACGTTCACCGGGCAGTTGTATTGATGCCAGCGAGCCAATATTTCATCGCCGTTGTCAAGGCACTCTGGTCCCCCAGCAACTAACTGTTTACCAATCTAGCAACAGATCTCACTGAGGTAACGTTCGCGGTGAGGTTGTTGAGGTTTTAGCTTCTTGATTAACCCCAGGCATCCCGCTATAAACTTTCGGCGTTAGCGCGTTTCGTCCAGGCAACAACGTCTCCCTCACGTTGAGCCTTGGACGATGCCGCGTAACTGTGGATGTTTTTCATGTATTTTATCCCTGCTATCCGTACTAGGAGCAACCTATCTTGGCGATCTATTAACGCACTCCCAAGTTCCACACCATCGCCGATTAAATGCCCAGTTAGCCGATCATCTTCTAGCTAAACAGGAGTCTATTCTTTTATCGGGTTGTATGACGAAGTGCTCTATAGAGGAGCATCAGGCAATATTTACAAACGGGCTTGTCATTACTTTACTGCTGGAGAAAAGCAGCGCCGAATTCGCGAAATGTTGGGACCGTTTACTCAGAAGAGTCAAACTAGGTAGCATGTCATCTGCACGGCATTCAGCTTTGTAGCACCCGGTGTGAACGCGAACGTCTCTACGTGCGTTAGCGGGTGGGACCACTAATTAAGCATCAGTGAATCCACTTATTCAAGCTGGAAGAATTATTGCGGCAGTGCCGAACAGTAGCCAGGTTAACTGCTGGGAAGTGCTCGTTATTGATTACGTTGTTTATCTTCCGGAATGTGGCGGGGCGGTGTCTGTTTAGTGTATGTCACTTATCTACAAGCCCTAGCGATAGAAATTGGTCACGGACAAAAATTATGCTCCCCGATATTTCTAGGATTGGCTAAAACTGCGGGAAGCATAATCTAAAGAGTTGACTGGCTAGCCGATAATGTCCTCTACCGCAGCTGTGAGTTCAGCTGCATCAATAGGATAAGGCAAAATCTTTTCTGGCCGAGCTACCCGAGCCAACCATTCATCTTGCGGACGGGCGATGAGAACAATATAAGGGATGCTTTCATCAATTTCGTCTCGAACCATCTTGCCTAAGCCGATGCCTCCAAGTTTAGGAGTTTCTGCGTCAAGAATTAATAAATCAAATTTTTTATCTGCTTCTTGGGCTTCTTTAATCTTAAGGATAGTTCCCTCGGCAGTAGCGCCTTCTACCCATTCGATCATTGCACCACTACTACGGACTTTGCGCCCAACAGCGCGCATAACAGATTCACGCACATCACGATTATCTGAGTAGACTAACACCTTTGCATGCGAATCCATGCCCACCTCCGGCTAGATATCATCTTTTCTGCACTTAAGTCTACGTCCTTTCATCTCAGCGAACTAATTGAAAACCCAGAATGGAAAGATAATCTTGTCGTTTTATTTCACTGTTAGGAATATCTGCCCGCATTAAGTCTCGGAAATGTGCATAATAGTTTATGTACCAACGGACTTAAGTCCCGAACAACTATTATTGGAGACAGACATGTCGCTTTATACTCTTCCAGAGCTTCCCTACGATTACGCCGCACTAGAACCGCATATTTCCGGCAAGATTATGGAACTGCATCATGATAAGCACCACGCTGCTTACGTGACCGGTGCCAATAACGCCGTTGCCAATTTAGCCGCCGCTCGTGAAGCCGGTGATCTGTCTAAAATCAACCAGCTCTCTAAAGATCTCGCCTTTAACTTAGGTGGACACACTAACCATTCAATCTTCTGGCAAAACCTTTCCCCTAACGGTGGCGGCCAACCCGAAGGTGAACTTCTTGAAGCCATTAAAGATTCTTTTGGCTCTTTTGATTCATTCCAAAAGCACTTTACCGCTGCTGCACTAGGCATCCAAGGATCAGGCTGGGCAGTGCTTGCTTATGACACTATCTCCGGTAAACTCAACATCTTCCAGCTCTTCGATCAGCAGGGCAATGTTCCTCCGGTAACCATTCCATTATTCATGGTTGACATGTGGGAACACGCCTTCTACCTTGACTACCTGAACGTTAAGGCTGATTACTTGAAGGCCATCTGGAATATTGCAAACTGGGAAGATGTCGCAGCTCGCCTAACCCGAGCACAAGAGCAAGCAACAACACTCGTTCTTAGCTAATTTTTCTCTCAGTTAATCTTTGTTAAATGTTAGCGGCCCGACGTGTGTCGGGCCGCTAACATTTATGCCGCTACATTTATTGCATATTATGCAGGCGTCTAATCAATTCCGATAATATCAACAACAACAGCGATGCCAGGTTCATCATCACTATGTGCTTGTCCTTGAGCTGGAGCCATAATAAGAACGCGAGATCCGACTGGGATTCCTTCTAATCCATCAAAGATAGAACCGCGTCCTATGGTCGAACGAAAAGGCCCAGTCTGCCCGTACGTTGTTTCGGTCTTTGAATTATCGATCGTTGCCATCGAGTACTGAACATAAAAATTCGAGCCTTCTCCTCCCACTTCTGGCCCATTACCACGAGCAATGACAGTGGTTGAAACTTCGGTAGGGTTCGGTGTTCCTTCTTTGACGTTGATGCCTACCGGTTGGCCAAGCTCACCAGTAATATTTACTGGAAGAGTAGCGAGATCGGCTTCCATACTCGCCTGTGGATCACCAGCTTGATCGGTACCATAAACATCGGTAATCTCCACATAAAATGCGATCGTATCCTTTTCTCCAATGCCCGCTTGCTGATTACCACCAGAGGGACCATAGCCCATTTCCGCAGGAATCGACAAAATCACCTTAGCACCCGGTTTAAGACCCGTTAATCCCTGCGTCCAACCAGGGATGACCTGCAGAAGAGAAAATCCGGTACTTTTACCACGAGAAAAAGAAGAATCAAACGGTTTCTCATTGCCCCATACTTGGCCTACATAGTTCGCTACAACGAAATCAGTTTGTTCAATAACCCGACCTTCGCCTTCGTCAAGCACTGTTTTCTGTAATCCAGCAGGCGCATTAGATTTCGGGAAAATCAGACGCGTATTGGCACCATCAACTTTTACCGTGGGCATCTCAGTTCCAGGTTGCATCTCCGCATCAGCGGATGCCGCTGCGTTTTCTGGACTGTCCGTAGAAGAACAACCGGTGAGGACCATCATAAGAGCAGCCGTGGCCGCAACAATCGAACGTTTCACGTATAAAACTCCTTTAAAAAATAATGCGCAGACGCTCTATTAAAGCATCCGCGCATATGCTCAGTGGAAGGATTCTCCACATGCACAAGAACCCTGAGCATTCGGGTTATCGATAGTAAAACCTTGACGTTCGATCGAATCAGCAAAGTCGATTGTAGCTCCGTCAAGATAAGGAACAGACATCCGATCTACCACAACTTCCACACCGTCAAAATCGACGACAGCATCGCCATCAAGTAAACGCTCGTCAAAATAAAGCTGATACATCAGGCCAGAACAACCACCTGGTTGAACAGCTACTCGGAGCCGTAAATCATCTCGGCCTTCTTGTTCGAGTAGTGACTTGACTTTCGCCGCTGCCACATCGGTCAGAGCCACAGCGTGTGTTGCGATTTCACTCATCTTTTCCTCCAAAATAAATAGACATGTTCCAGCGTATCGGCTCATGGCTATTGAATCCACTAGATACGCTGAGAGCTATGTATCCCACCCCCATGTTGACGCTAACCGAGCACCGAGCTCTTCCAATCCTTGGGTGTGAAAGGGTTCCGATTCTGTGGGCAACCGATAAAGACCATGAACTCCCAATCCAGGCAATTCTCCACGTACTAGTTGAGTATGAGCTGCCACTAACACAACCGGCACCCCAAGTGATTCAGCGTGTTCTGCCACCACTTGAAGCCCTCGCGGAACATTTAACTCCAGATGATCTGTGACATATATATAAATATCAGCTTCTGGCGGTAGCACTAAGTTTTGCCCAATAAGATCGAGTTTTGCTTTCAGGAGATAAAAAATCTTACCTAGCCCACCGCCAACACCTTCAAATGTTAAGGTCGGCTCAGCATTGAGTAATGAAGAACTTCTTACCTGCGCAGCTTGGTCAAGATTATGCGCAAAGGTTGCCATATCCTTATTGATCAGATGAGCAAGGTTAGGATCCAATCCTGATCGTTGCCATGTCCGAGCAAGACCAGCAAGCCCTAATAAATCCTGATCATGCGGGTATGTGACATACAACGCCATAGTACCAAGCGCAGAACGAGCTTTATGGAGCGCGTTACTTAAAACATCGATCGAAGAATTGTAGGCGAGTGTGATATGAGAAAGACCACTGAGCAATCCGATTCCCAGATCAGTGTTGGACATCAATACTGGCAGATGAATATGAACGTAAGAAATGCCAAGATCAGCCAAAAATAGCAGGTCATGTGCGAGGAACGACGACGACCCCCGAGGATCACTGTTACCAGGCCAGGTGGCAGCTTCTGCAAGATCAATCATGGCGCTACGCTGTGAATGGGAAATCCATAAAATTCTTCGGGGACCATCGCCACGCCGCTCAATATCCTGAGCATCTGGAAAATCCCGGGAAAAAACCTGAGCTAAACCTGTTCCAACATGGGCTATGCTATCCCCATCAGAGTGGACTATAGCCGCAATCTGATCCGTTGGCCGAGCACTTAGCCAGCCGTTGCTAATGGATTGCGCCACGGCGCTCGGTTCACATCCCGGGAGCGCCGTGGCTATACATACGACCTGCAACTACTTACCCAACCGCGACAGCATAAGAGTCTCAGCAACGATGGCATTTCGAAAATCACCAAGATGCAAGGACTCATTGGCAGAATGTGCCCGAGTGTCCGGATCTTCGATACCAGTGACAAGAATTTGAGCCTCCGGGAAAACCTTGGACAGATCAGCAATAAATGGAATCGAACCACCTTGTCCGATATCGACGGAGTCAACTCCCCACGCTTCACGCAACGCCCATCGCGCGATTTCTGTTGCTTCGCTATCTGCCCCAGCTAAAAATGCTGAACCAGCTTCGGAAACTTCGACATCGATGTGCGCACCGAACGGCACATGAGAACGTAAATGATCAACAAGAGCTTGCGCAGCTTCTTGAGAGTCCTGGCCAGGCGCCACACGCATTGACAAGACGAAATTAACAGCTGGAATAAGCGTATTTGATGCTCCTTGAGCAGGTGGCACATCCATACCAATAACTGAAATCGCTGGCTTGGTCCATAGCCGTGAAGTAAAGGATCCAGAACCGGCTAGCTCTACCCCAGGCAAAACTCCGGCATCGCGGCGGAATTCATCTTCTGGATAATCAACATCAGTATGGTCTTCTTGACGCAGGCCAGCGACGACGACATTGCCTTCAGCGTCATGCAATGTCGCAATTAAACGCGACGCAACAACAACGGCGTCGACAATCGGCCCGCCGAAGAAACCCGAATGAAGCGCGTGATCTAATACCTTGATTCCAACCTGAAGCTGAACCACCCCGCGCAACGAAGTCGTCAACGCCGGGACACCAACCTTCCAGTTGGATGAATCGGCAACAACAATTACGTCAGCTTTGAGTTGCTCTTGATAGGTATTAAGAAAATCGACAAACGTTGGAGATCCTACTTCCTCTTCACCCTCAATGAAAAGTCGAATTCCCACGCCAGGGTCAGCCGCAGCTATGGCGGCTAAATGAACAAGCACACCGGCTTTATCATCAGCTGTTCCCCGTCCATAAAGCCGTCCATTACGTTCCACAGCTTCAAATGGTGCAGAATCCCATTCAGCGATATCCCCTACTGGTTGAACGTCATGATGCGCATAAAGCAGGACTGTTGGTTTGCCTGCTACCGCTTGCCGAGTGGCTAGAACAGCCGGGCGGCCAACGAGCCCAGAAGCTGTTTCCAACTGGATAATCTGTGTATCTAAACCAAGTTTTTTGGCACGCTGAGCAATCCATTCGGCTGATTTACTAAGAGGTTCTTGGTTATATGACGACGACGAGATTGATTCAATCGTGACAAAGTCTTTTAACTCGGCTAAAACATGAGGTAGCGCTTCATCAACGCGCGAAATAATATTTTTTGTATCCATACCCTCTAGCCTAACGCCTAATGAGGCATTAACCGGTAAACTAACACTTGGTATTTCATTTAATGTGAAGGAAGAGTTGTGTTCGGTCATCGAAAAGACGAAGCGCACGAGACGGCGCCTACACCTGCGCAGTCGGTGGAAAAAGGACGAGTACCTGGTAAAGGAGTGCCTACTCCACGGCGGAAAGATGTTGAAAAGGCACGCCGGCGCCCCCTTGTTGCCTCAACTGCAGCGCTAACAAAAGAAGAAAAGAAAAAACTAAAAGCAGAAAATCGCGCTAAAAGTAATGAGCTTTATTACAAGCAACAAACTGCTATGCGCACGGGGGATGAAAAGAATATGCCTCCGGCACATCGCGGACGGGTGCGCCGTTGGGGACGTGACTATATTGACGCCGCAGGTCCACTCGGGCAGTGGTTTATGCCGATGGTCATTCCTTTACTTGTCCTTGCCGCTTTCATGTCTTATTGGCCAGTGGCGGCCTTTTGGGCAACTATCGGCATCTATGTGATCTTCTTACTTATGGTCCTCCAGCTAGTGTGGATTGTGCGAAACGCTAAGATTCTAGCCACCTATAAATTTGGCAAAGATGAGATTCCTTCTGGTTTTGCCTTACAAATGTTTTCCCGTGGAATGTATATGCCCCGGTGGCGTCTTCCAACGCCACAAGTAAAGCGTGGGCAATACCCAGATGGTGCAACTGCAGCTGATCTGAAAGCCGCAAAAGCGGCTAAAAAAGGCCGCTAATTTCTCACAGCTAGCTCTAACGGGACTGCGTCAAATTCTTTTTGGCCGCAGTCCCGTTTATCATAGTAGGTATGACTACTTTTGATTTAACTTCTTCTCTCGATATCAATTCCAACCTTGCTATTGTTGTAGCGCAGAAGGAAGACAAACTTACTGTCCTTTCACCGATTGACGCTGATTTTAGCGCAGCTGTAACACAAGCATTAACAACGCTAGATTTTAGCGCTAAGCCACTTTCCACTGCAGTAATCGTCAACCCAGTTGATCCTACTAAGATCGTGATCGCCGTCGGCCAATGCACCGAGCATGAAACTGAATCATTACGCCATATGGCCGGTGTTGCTAGCCGGGCAGCTCATGGCCGTGACTCATTAACGCTATGTTTCCCTCACGAAACGGCTGCCCAAGCTGGCGCAATTATTGAAGGCGCTCAGCTAGGTGCTTATGTATTTGACGCATACAAGAAGCCAGCAAAGAAGCCTGTCGCTCACGTCGTCGTCGTATCAGAACACACAGACGAAGAAATCCGCGATCACGCTCTAGTCCTTGCTGAAGCAGTAAATGCGATTCGTGACCTCGAAAACACCACACCAAATTATCTCAACCCAGTAACTTTCGCACAGCACGCTAAGGATATCGCCGAAGCTGCTGGTCTAGCCGTCAAAGTCTATGACGAAAAAGACCTCGAAGCAGAAAAGCTAGCTGGATTACTCCAAGTTGGCCGCGGCTCCGCTTCTGCCCCACGGTTGGTTCGTGTTGAGTACAAGCCGGAGAATGCTGAAGGTTTTACTGCCTTAATTGGTAAAGGCATCACCTTTGATACCGGTGGTTATAGCTTGAAGCCATCGGGTTCTATCACTGAGATGAAGACCGATATGACTGGCGCGGCAACTGTCTTACACGCTGTTATAGCCGCCGCAAACCTCGGAATCAAGCGTCATGTGGTTGCTTGGCTCTGCTTGGCTGAAAATATGGTTTCCGGAACCGCTGGACGGCCCGATGACGTCATCGTCTACCGCAACGGTATCTCTGTGGAAATCAACAATACTGATGCCGAAGGTCGTCTTGTTATGGCCGACGGTCTGATCATGGGTGTTGAAGAGAACCCTGATGAGATTATTGATATCGCTACACTCACTGGCGCACAAATGGTTGCTTTAGGCAATCGGACAACTGGCATTATGGGAACCGACGATGTTCGTGACGCAGTAGTCGCTGCCGCAGATCGTGCTGGAGAGCCAGCATGGGGAATGCCGTTACCTGCGGAACTTCGTTCTTCGCTTGATTCCGATTGTGCTGATATGAAGAATTCTGGTTCTCGTTATGGCGGAATGCTTGTAGCCGGTTTATTCTTGAAGGAATTCGTTGGCCAAACGCCGTGGGCCCATATTGATATTGCCGGTCCGTCATTTAACCGAGAAAGTGCCTGGGGCTACCAGCCTAAAGGTGCAACTGGTGTCATGCTCCGCACTCTTGTAGAACATCTAGCACGCTAATCTGAGCACTTAACTACTTGTTAATTTTATCAGTGGGGCTATCAAACGATTTGATAGCCCCACTGATAATTCTTACAGTATCTACGATCTCAGCTCACGGCACATTAGTAACATTAGATCGGTGTGCTGCCTGCTTTTCTCTTAACGGCGAGATGCGCCTGGGTGGTTAAGATTCCACTCACGCATTGAACGCGGATAACCTGTACGGGCCACATCATATAGTGGAATTCCTAGTTCACTGGCGAGTTCGCTTGCCGCATGAATATCTGGAACTTTCCGCCGAGTCCACTCACCGTCTTCAGCAACAAGCAGTATCGCTGAAGGATCACGCGGCGTTTCTAATTCGAAATATGCCTCTACCCCTTGTCGCGTGGCGCAAAAATCACGTAAATACGCTACTGTTTCTTGCCGAGCTTTTTTTGAACTTTTACTGCCTGAACGTTTAAAAAACCATGCCATAGTCACATCTTACGCACAGATTTATCCATATTCCTAGTCTCTAACAGCTTGAATTTTGGTCACAACGTAATCTTCTTAACGAATATTTCTTTCATAACAATGAGCAATATCTCTTACGAAGTGGGACAATATACCTAAGGGGCTGGGTATACCAGTACCCAAAAGCCAACTCGAGGGAGAGGTTAAGTGTCAGACACTCAAGAATACGACATTGTTATTCTCGGTGCCGGTTCCGGTGGTTACGCCACGGCTCTACGCGCCGCACAGCTCGGTCTATCAGTCGCGCTTGTCGAAGGCGACAAGGTCGGCGGAACCTGTTTACATCGTGGATGCATCCCCACCAAGGCACTACTGCACGTAGCTGAAGTAGCCGATGAGATGCGCGAAGGTGCCAGCATTGGCATTAAAGGCACTTTCGAAGGAATCGATATGAATGCTCTTAACGCCTATAAAGAAGGCGTTGTTACTAAAATGTATAAGGGCTTATCTGGTCTGATAGATTCGCGTGGCGTTGAGACAATCAACGGATGGGGACGACTTGTTGCCCCTGACACCGTGGAAGTCAACGGTCGCCGTCTTAAAGGTAAGAACATTGTTTTAGCCTCCGGTTCTTATTCAAAAACCATCGGTCAAACGATCACAAACCGCGTTATTACTTCAGAACAAGCCCTGAAACTTGACCACGTTCCCAACTCCGTCGTTGTCCTTGGTGGTGGCGTCATTGGCGTAGAGTTCGCTTCGGTTTGGGCTTCTTTTGGAACAAACGTCACTATTATCGAAGGTCTTGATCGCCTCGTTCCCAACGAAGATCCAGCTATTTCTAAGACGCTTGAACGCGCTTTCCGGAAGCGCAAAATCGCGTTTAAGACCAAGACAATGTTTGATCGCGTAGAAGAAGATGAACACGGAGTTCACGTCTTCACCCAAGACGGGCAACAGTTCGATGCTGACATGCTCCTAATTGCTATCGGCCGTGGTCCAGCAACTCAAAATCTTGGTTATGAAGAACAAGGTATTAAAATGGAACGCGATTTCGTCATCACTAATGAGCGTCTCCATACTGGGGTAGGCAATATATATGCAGTTGGCGATATCGTTCCTGGTGTTCAACTAGCACACCGTGGTTTCTTGCACGGATTGTTCGTAGCTGAAGAAATTGCCGGTTTGAATCCGAAGCCGGTAGACGACAACCTCATTCCTAAGGTGACTTTCTGCGATCCAGAAATCTCATCAGTTGGACTTACCCAGCCAAAAGCCGAAGAAAAGTTCGGCAAAGATAACGTTGAAATTGCGGAATTTAATCTCGCGGGCAACGGTAAGTCACAGATGCTTGGCACAACTGGCTTTGTCAAACTTGTGCGCGAAAAGAACGGTCCGATTGTTGGTTTCCATGCAATTGGTGCCCGCATGGGCGAACAAATCGGCGAAGGCCAGCTCATGGTTTCTTGGGAAGCATTCCCTGAAGACTTTGACGGCCTCATCCACGCACACCCAAGCCAAAATGAATCGCTTGGCGAAGCTGTACTTGCCCTTGCTGGCAAACCACTCCATACCCATAACTGAGACAGGGAGTTCCACATATGTCTGAAGAAATCAAGATGCCCGCCTTGGGCGAATCCGTCAATGAAGGGACAGTGACCACCTGGCTCAAGCAGGTTGGCGAACATGTTGACATTGACGAGCCAATCGTTGAAGTGTCCACCGATAAGGTTGATACCGAAGTTCCAGCGCCAGCCGCTGGAATCCTCGAACAGATCATTGTAAATGAAGATGAAACCGTTGAAGTCGGTACTATTTTAGGTTACATCTCAGACGGCTCAGGAACTGGCACAGTAGCAAGCGAAGAACCAGCTCAACCCGTTGCTGAAGCTCCTGCACCTGTCATTTCCTCAGCTCCACCTGCTGATGGCATCAATGTTCTTATGCCAGCTCTCGGAGAGTCAGTTAACGAAGGTACTGTCACTACTTGGCTCAAGCAGGTTGGTGATACTGTCGAAGCCGATGAGCCAATCGTTGAAGTGTCTACCGATAAGGTCGATACTGAGGTTCCTGCGCCAGCTTCTGGCATTTTGTCACAGATCGTTGTATCTGAAGACGAAACCGTTGAAGTAGGAACCATTCTGGCAGTTATCGGCAGTGAAGTGGCGCCAGCACCAGCTGCCCCAACCCCAGAACCTGTAGCCGTGGCCCCAGTACCTACCCCAGTTGCAAGCGAACCAGCAGCTGTCCCAGCTCCTGTCGCAGTTCCACCTACCGGCGCTGAAGGCAAATCATCCTACGTCACACCTATCGTGCGTAAACTTGCTAAGGAACTCGGTGTAGAACTAGAAAATGTTACTGGCACTGGTGTTGGCGGGCGCATCCGCCGTCAAGATATTGAAGCTGCTGCACAGGCCGCAAAGGCTGCACAAGCTGCACAACAAACCGTTGGAGTACCAACAGATGCTGCACCTACCCTAGCGGTAGCTCCGGGTTCTGTGAAATCCGCACTAGCCTCTAAGGCTCAAGAAGCTACCTCGAAGCGCGGTACCCGCCAAAAGATGACTGGATTGCGCAAGACTATCGCCAAGCGAATGGTCGAGTCTCTCGAAACTTCTGCACAGTTAACTACTGTGATGGAAGTTGATGTTACTCGCATCGTCAAGCTACGGGCCGCTGCTAAGGATGGATTCTTGGCACGCGAAGGTGTCAAACTCACCTTCTTGCCATTCTTCATCCAAGCTGCAACTGAAGCCCTCAAAGCACATCCCATCATCAATTCTTCTGTGGAAGGCAATGAAATCGTCTACCACAATGTAGAGCACGTGGGTATTGCTGTGGACACACCTAAGGGCCTCTTCGTCCCAGTCATTAAGAATGCCGGCGATCTGAATATTGCTGGCATTTCAAAAGCTGTTAACGATCTAGCTACCCGCACACGGGACGGCAACATCTCCTCAGATGAGCTTAGTGGTTCGACATTCACCATCACAAATACCGGTTCAATTGGTGCTTTGTTTGACACCCCGATTATCAACCAACCAAACGTTGCAATCATGGGAACTGGTGCTATTTTTAAGGCTCCTGGAGTGGTACAGGATCAGGATGGAAATGATGTTATTTCTATTCGTTCCAAGTGCTATCTATCCATCTCTTACGATCACCGTATTGTAGATGGCGCTGACGCTTCGCGTTACTTGCGCGATGTGAAGATGCGCTTGGAGGAGGCAGACTTTGCCGGTGAACTCGGCTTGTCTTAATCTTCTCTAGCTATCTAACGATAGACATAAAATCGGCGAGGTACATTTTACTACCTCGCCGATTTTGCTATTAATCTTGTGTCTTAACATGCGCATAAAACTCTTCGCAACGTAAGATGATTAATGGCTCTGCGACGTTCGACGTCTCCTTAGCCTTCGTTTCTCGATTGGAGACCTGTGAATAGTTTTTCCGGCTATCGTGAACTTCCCCGTTTGACCGGAATTGGATATCTTTTAATGTCCTTTATCGGTCGATTTCCGACGTCGATGACTGTGATTGGTGTACTAACACTTGTCACCTCAGTGACACAATCAGTTGCTCAAGCATCACTGGCATCAGCAGGATTAGCTATTGCAACTGGTATCGCTAGTCCAACTATCGGTCGTTTGACTGATAATTTCGGTCAGCGTTTCCCACTCCTCGTCATCGCACCGGCAAATATCCTTGCGCTTTTAGCACTAGTGTTTTTACTTAACTCAAACACGCCGTTATGGGCAATCATCTGTCTTGCGGTACTTGTTGGTATGACGACAATTCCATTAGGCGCTCTGGCTCGTGTCAGATGGTATCCGATCACTCGCGGACGCAATGAACTAGCTGCTGCTTTGTCATTAGAATCAGTTGCCGATGAAATGGGATTCGTTTTCGGACCAGCGATTGTAGGAATACTTGCATCTGCCCTAAGCCCTCGAGCACCACTCATCGTTGCTGCACTTATCGTTCTTACGTGTATTATTCCATTCGCGTTATCACAATTTTCGGTGGGCCCAGCAATCCACGGTGCGGGTGAAAAAGCTCCCGCTATTATCTCAGTTCTCTACTCCGTACGCACACCGTTACTAGCAATGTTGGCTCTTGGCATGTTTTTTGGCGCAGCACAAACTTCGGTAACCGCTTTTGCACAACAGGCAGGTGCCGCAAGCGAAGCGGGTTTAATATACGCCTCGATGGGACTGGGCGCAGCTATTACCGCATTAGGCTCTGTTGCGCTTCCTGACCGCATAACTCAAACAGCACGAATCGCTCTCGGTGGAACTGGACTAGCCCTCGGATCAATTATTTGCGTATTTGCTCCATCTTCACTTCTCTTATCAGTAGCTGTCTTTATTTCTGGTCTAGCTATTGGACCAGCATCAGTAGCTATTTTCACTCTCGCGGGCGCCCGGGCACCACGAGGTGGTGACGCAGTTGCGGTGACTGCCCTTGGCTCAGTCAATGTTTTAGGAGTAGCCGTATCGGCTTCTATTACTGGCCAAATAGTGGGTATAGCAACCGCCTATGGTTTTCTCGTCTGCGCAGTGTGCGGAATCTTAATTGCGTTGAGTGCTATCGTTACTGATGCGAGGAATCTCCGAGCCTGATGCGTTGGAGCTTTGCCCTTACGTACCGTAAAATCAGCACTAGTGTCCTACACAAGAGAAAAAGGAATGTCATGGTTAAATCGCGCAACGATGGTAAAGCAAAGAAGCCAAAGAAGAAGCGTTGGTATTCGTATCTCGCCGAAGCATACAAGATTTCGCGCGAAACATACTCTTGGACTCCATTTGCTGTTTTTGGGCCGCTTTTAGGTGGTATCGCTGCCGGAATCATCATCGGTATGATCACAAATCGGTGGATTATCTGGCCGATTATGTTCACTTTACTCGCAGTGACTGCAAGCATGTTTATCCTCGTACAACTTGTTAAACGCGCTTCATATGCAAAAATTGATGGAATGCCCGGTGCTTCCATGGCTGTTCTGAGCCAGATTAAACGAGGCTGGATCCTTAACGAAGAGCCTATCCGGTTTAATGCTCGTACTCAAGATATGCTTTTCCGCGCTATTGGGCGTCCGGGAGTTGTCCTTGTCACTGATGGCGATCAGGGCCGCACGGCTAAGCTAGTTGAGGAAGAACGCCGTTCGCTTAAGCGTATCGCTCCCTCAGTACCAGTTCATGTCATTTCTGTCGGTCACGGCCCGGATCAAACCCAGCTTTTACAGTTACAACGCGCTATGCGTAAGTTGCCTAAAGCTTTAACAAACCAAGAAGTACAAGCTGTTTTCCAACGCTTAGATGCAGTAAAAGTTAACCATATCGGCGTACCTAAAGGCATCGACCCATATAAGGCCCGTCCTGACCGACGTGGGATGCGCGGCCGGTAAACATCATCCTTATCTCATAATGTGGGGGTAGTTGCATTTCGCACCTACCCCCACATTAGACTAAGAAAGAAGACACAACCGCTGGGTCGGGAAGGACCGCATGATGTTCACATCGACAGCTGATGCAATCACATTCATCACCGAAGAACACATCCAATTCATTGACGTTCGTTTTTGCGACTTGCCTGGGATGATGCAACACTTTACTATCCCAGTTGAAGCTTTTAATCCAGATTCCTTAGAAGAAGGGATTATGTTTGACGGATCATCGATCCGCGGATTCACCGAGATTCACGAATCTGATATGAAGCTCGTACCGGATCTGTCATCAGCCTTCGTCGATCCGTTCCGAAAGGCAAAAACACTTGTTATCAACCACTTCGTCGTCGATCCGTTTACTGATGAACCATACGATCGAGATCCACGAGTAATCGCGCAACGTGCCGAAGACTACGTTCGGGCTACCGGTATTGCAGACACCGTCTATATCGGTGCCGAAGCAGAATTTTTCGTTTTCGACGATATTCGCTATCAGAACACTCCACAATACTCTTTCTTCGCCATTGATTCAGCCGAAGCTTTTTGGAACACTGGACGTGATGAAGACGGTCATAATCTCGGATACAAAACCGAACAAAAAGCAGGATATTTCCCAGTAAGCCCGCACGATCAGATGGCTGATCTACGCGATACAATGACGAGCCTGTGCCAAGAAGTCGGTTTGCATATTGAACGTGCCCATCACGAAGTAGGATCCGGAGGACAACAAGAAATCAACTATCGTTTTGATACACTTTTGGCCGCTGGTGACGATCTGATGAAATTCAAGTACATCATCAAGAATGCAGCGGTTGCCGCTGGCAAAACCGCAACCTTTATGCCAAAACCACTGTTTGGTGACAATGGCTCGGGAATGCATTGCCATCAGTCCTTGTGGAAGAATGGCGAACCGCTATTTGCCGATGAGCGTGGTTATGGTGGCTTATCTGATATCGCACGCTGGTATATCGGAGGTTTACTGGAGCATGCCCCTTCCCTTTTAGCATTTACCAATCCGTCTGTTAACTCATTCCATCGTCTTGTCCCTGGTTTCGAGGCACCAGTTAATCTAGTGTATTCCGCACGCAACCGGTCGGCATGTATCCGTATCCCGGTTTCTGGTGGTACATCAGCGAAAGCTAAGCGAATCGAATACCGTACGCCTGACCCATCGGCAAATCCATACTTAGCTTTTGCTGCCCAAGTGATGGCTGGTATTGATGGCATCAAGCGCCGCATTGAGCCAGCAGATCCGATCGATAAAGACCTCTATGAGCTTCCCCCTGAAGAACACGCTCGCATCCCGCAGCTTCCGCCAACGCTAGATGATGCGTTACGTGCCCTTGAAGCAGATCACGATTACCTCACCGAAGGCGGGGTCTTTAGCGAAGATATTATTCGCACGTGGATTGATTACAAGATGAAAATGGAAATTGAACCGCTCCGTCAGCGTCCTCACCCATACGAGTACCAGCTGTATTACGGCCTATAAACATTCATCCATCGCTGAATATCAAAACCTTGTGCCACGGTGCCTTCAGCTACAGCAATACCGGTGTTCAGCAGGCGCTGGTGGCGCATATCTTCGGTAATTCCCCGTACTCTCATTCCTGCCCAAAAAGTGAGAATACCAGCATGCGCAAAAATGACTGGTCGTTGCGCGCCCGAGCGTTCAATTTCGGCCACTGCTTCATCGAATCGCTGTAAGGTTTCATAACCGGTGTCGCCACTACCCATCGGCAATCCAAGATCGCCATCCAGCCATGCCATCATGGTCGATATATATTCTTGCATTGCTTCTGGGGAAGTCTTGCCTTCCAAAGATCCTGCCTGAATTTCTCGTAAGCCGGGATGTACTTGTGGGGTAATAGCGAGCTGAGTAGCTAAGGGAGTTGCTGTTTGCTCAGTCCGGAGGGTATCAGATCGCCAGATAGCGTCAGGACGATACTGAATCAAGTCAGCTACCACATTATTGGCTTGAGTCCACCCGGTTTCCGTCAGCGCCTCGCCCGGTACGATTGTTGAAATTGCGGCACGTTCATTTGCATACGTTTGTCCATGTCGAACTAAGATTAATTGCACATCTACTCCTCTTATTGTTGTTACTCGTTATAAAATAGCTTATTGGTCACAGTTCGCGCCCGTCTAGCGGCCCGCGCATATAGTTCCGAAATATCTTGGCTACGCTGGAGCGGAATATGAGCAATAGCTGCCATAAGCCGCAAAACTTCTGAATCATCAGGAACGATATCAACACTGCTTCCTGTTTTTCCGGTCGCTAACACATTAAGACCCCGGATCTGTGAGGCTTGGCTCCATGCCTCAATAAGGATTTCTCCTTCGTGCTTTTCCATCAGCCCCAAGGAAACTGCAGTGGTAATCATCGCGCAGGTTGAACTCCCCCGCAACTGTGGGTAGCGCCCAGCAAAATGTAACTGGAGTAACTGTATCGTCCACTCAACATCAGCCAATCCGCCTCGTCCAAGTTTAACGTGCCGCAATGGATCCACTCCTCGCGGAATACGCTCTTTTTCCATACGAATCTTCATCATCTGGATCTCTTGCACTTGGTTCGGAGCTAAACCTTGGTGCGGATATCGAAAGTTCTCAATGCCAGCCAGCCAGCGTTGGGCTAAGCTCTTATCCCCACAACAATACCGTGCGCGCAAGAGTGCCTGACGCTCCCACGTCGATCCCCAACGTTCATAATATGCCAGATAAGATTCTATCGAGCGCGTAACTGCTCCTTGTTTACCTTCGGGCCTTAACTGAATATCAGCTGTTATGCTCGGTTCGGCTCCTGGAGCAGATAATAATGCAAGTGTTCGTGTAGCAACGCCTTTGGCTTCAGCATATGCAACATCATCGCTTATCCCCTCCTGAGATTCATAGACGAAGAGCACGTCAGCGTCTGAGACGTAACCGATTTCGTTTCCGCCCAGCCGTCCAAGAGCAATAACCGTATGTCGTGCCAAGCACTGTGTTGTTTGGCAGGCAGCCGCTAAACTTGCTTCAATAGCTAAATCCATCACATCGCTCAATGCTTTATGCACTTCATTAGCGCTGACAAGTCCCAAAGTTTGGCCGATCGCCATCCGTAAAATTTCTTTGCGGCGCAAGTAACGCCCGGCCATCGCTTTTTGTTCTGGCGTTTTACGACGACGAAGTAGCGCAGCCAACTCATGAGCAAGCTGATCACGGGTACGTGGGATGAGCTGCGCATCGTCCTCAAGCCACACAATTGCATCCGGTAAAGTAGGCAACATTGCTGCGATATAACGCGAAGTTGCCAATAATTTTGCCAAACGTGGAGCGACCACAGCACTATCGCGTAGCAAGCGCATGTACCACGAGGTTGTACCAAGTTGTTCAGAGACATCACGGAACGCGTTAAGTCCGTGATCTGGTTCGCTTGCTTGCGCCATCCAACCGATCATTGCCGGAAGAACATGGCGTTGTATGGTAGCGGTACGTGATAGCCCAGCGGTAAGCGCATGCAAATTGCGTAGTGCACGTTGCGGATCTGTAAAACCAATAGCGGCTAGACGCTCTTTTGCTGCATGCTCTTCAAGAACAACATTATCAGGAGAAAGCGAAGCAAGAGATGGCAATAGTGGATGATAAAAAATAGCGCTATGAAGTTCGCGTACTTCCCGACGAATAGTATGCCAGCGTTCTTCGAGTTCCTCAGCGCTGTATCCTAGAGATGTTGCAATCGTTCCCAATTGTGATAGTGGTGGTACTTCATGTGTACGACGTAGACGTTGGAGTTGGCTACGGTGCTCAAGTAACCGTAAAAAACGGTAGTGTTCTTCTAGTTTCGCACCGGATTGCCGGCCGATATACCCAGCTTGGGACAGTGCTTTAATAGCTGTTATCGTGTGTGCCACCCGCAAAGTTGTATCTGTACGTCCATGGACAAGTTGGAGTAGTTGGACAGTAAATTCGATATCTCTTAATCCGCCGGGGGCAAGTTTAAGCTCACGTTCGGCACGTTTTCGTGGCAGATTAGCTTCGACGCGTTGGCGCATTTTGCGCACATCATCAACAAATCCATCAGTGTTTGCTATGTGCCATACTTTTGGCCACACGTGGTCGATAAATGCTTGACCGGTCTGCTGGTCACCCGCAACTGGGCGGGCTTTAAGTAGTGCTTGGAATTCCCATGGTTGGGCCCAGCGATCGTAATATGCTTGATAAGAAGCAAGCGTGCGCACTAGCGGGCCTTGTTTGCCTTCTGGTCGCAGGTTTGGATCCAGTTCCCATAATGCAGGAATCGGCCCAGGGGTTGTCACTGCCCGGCTGAGCCAATTAGCTAATGCCGTTCCGATTCGAGTAACTTCACTATCAGGAGTATTAGGGTCTCGTGGTTGTGCGATATAGATGACGTCAACGTCGGAAATATAGTTGAGTTCTCGGGCACCGCTTTTCCCCATTGCGATAACAGCGAAGTCGATTTTATGCGCGTCGGAGACGTATCGGTATGCGAGGTTGACCCCTACTTGCAGGGTTTGATCTACAAGGTCAGAGATAAGTGTGGAGATTTTAGGTAGTAATGCATGCGGGTGTTCGTGGGTTAGATCGTGTGCAGCAATAGTGATTAAACGTTGATAATAGGCTAAACGCAACGCTGCTATATGTGATCTTTCATCATCATTTGCGAGGTGAATCTGCAAAGAGTGGTCTGCGTCGAGTTGATCACCTAACGCAGTCAATAACTGCGGATGGACGATAAGAAGATCTGATAATGCGGTAGAAAATCCAAGAATTGCACCTAATTTTTGACGCTGACTGAGATCTTGGCGAACAGATTCCCACACTGGCTGAGTGTGCTCAGTTAATGCATCCTCTAATCGTGCTAAATGTGCTCGTGCTAGTTCTTTATCAGCTGCATAGGCAAGAATATCCGAGTGTTCATTAAGCATCAGTAATAGACTTTTCGTTCGAATATTGTAATTTGTTGGCGATATTCGTGCCATTCACGCTGTTTATTTCGCAGGAAGTAGTCGAATGCATCCTCACCCAAAGTAGTAGCAACGAGATCTGATTCTTGGGCTAATTTAACGGCCGAATGTAGTGATGATGGAAGTTCGGCAATCCCCATAATGCGCCGTTCTAGATCAGTTAATGCATTGATATTTGTATCAATAGATTCGGGTACCTCATAATCTTTTTCGATTCCTTCGAGTCCAGCGTTCAACAGGACGGCGAATGCGAGATATGGATTGACGGCTGAATCAAGGGCGCGATATTCGATTCGGGCGCTATGGCCTTCACGGGCTGAGAATGTGGGGACCCGTACCAGAGCGCTTCGGTTTGTTTTTCCCCAAGCGATATAGGCTGGAGCTTCGTCCCCAGCCCACAAGCGCTTATAGGAATTAACATGCTGGTTGGTAATTGCAGAGATTTCCCGAGAATGGCGCAAAATACCAGCCACAAATTTTGTTCCAGTCTCAGACAAACGGTATTCACGTAATGGATCAAAAAAGGCATTACGGTTCCCTTCGAAGAGAGACATATGAATATGTAAACCATTTCCAGGGTGGTCAATGAGTGGTTTCGGCATAAAGGAGGCGACGACTCCTTCTGTGATGGCAATATGTTCGACGACGGCGCGTAAGCTCATGAGATTATCAGCCATTGTTAAGGCATCAGCTACGCGCAAATCAATCTCATTTTGTCCTGGCCCAGCTTCATGATGTGAAAACTCAACTGGTATCCCTAGCGCTTCAAGTCCTTGAATGGTTTGGGCACGAAAGCTCTGAGCTAAGGGATGGGAAACATGATCGAAATATGATCCGTTGTCAATTGGAACCGGTTCGCCAAATTCGTCATTATGTTGTTGGAAAAGATAGAATTCCACTTCCGGATGGATAAGGAATGTAAAGCCGAGTTCCGAAGCCCGATCGAGGGCACGACGTAAAATTCCTCGCGGGTCAGAACGTGCCGGCTGGTCATCAGGAGTGTGAATATCGCAAAACATTCGAGCACATTTTTCGCCTGATTCATCCCATGGCAATAGTTGGAATGTAGTGGCATCTGGCTTGATGAGCATATCGGCTTCGTGAATTCGCGATAAACCTTCGATTGCCGATCCATCGAATCCCACACCATGGTTAAAAGCGCTTTCTACTTCAGCAGGTGGAATAGCTACTGATTTGAGGGTGCCAGAAACATCAGTAAACCATAGGCGGATAAAACGAACATGCTGATTTTCTATCGTACGTACAACGTATTCTTGTTGCTGATCCATGTTGTCCCTCTGCTTTTTACTCGTGCTTTTCTATTGTGCCATTGTTCGTCCTAACCAGGCTATAGATCTTTAGCAATAATGGACTAGAATAATAACCGATAAAAGAAAGGTTTTAGTTATGGCTATCAAGCGCGTTCGAGCTCATCACCTTGCACAAATGAAAGCTGACGGCACTCCCATCACTATGTTGACGTCATATGATGCGATTACTACCCGTATCTTTGACGAAATTGGTACTGATATGCTTCTCGTTGGCGATTCATACGCCAACGTTATGCTCGGATTTGATTCAACCACTAGCGTCGGTATTGACGAAATGGTGGTTGCTACTGGCGCAGTGGCACGCAATGCAAAACGTGCCTTCGTCGTCGCTGATTTGCCATTCGGCTCTTACGAAACTTCTCACGAGGATGCAGTAGCAAACGCAGTCAAGCTCATTAAGGCCGGGGCTTCCGCAGTTAAACTTGAAGGCGGAGTTCGCATGGCTGAAACGATCCGAGCTATCGTGAACGCGGGAATCAACGTCGTAGCACACATCGGTTATACTCCTCAATCGGAAAATGCTCTCGGCGGCCCCCGAGTACAAGGCCGCGGTGATGCAGCCGAACAGATCAGACAAGATGCACGAGCTGTCCAAGATGCCGGTGCAATCGCCGTCGTCCTCGAACTTGTCCCAGCTCCAATCGCAACGGATATTACCCGTGAGCTGACAATTCCAACCATCGGTATCGGCGCTGGTGAGCATACCGATGGGCAGGTCTTAGTCTGGACTGATATGGCAGGCATGAGTGACTGGCAACCATCATTTGTCAAAGTCTTTGGCGAAGTTGGCATGGCATTGAAGAATGCTGCTCAAGCTTACAACGATGCAGTTCGTTCCCGGTCTTTCCCAGATAGCGATCACCGGTTCAACCAATAAGATTCATACCGCTAGATACTGATGAATATGAAAAGCATCTTGCGGACTTACACAAGCAAATAGAATGGGTATTATGCACGATCAACACATATTGACTCCAGGAACGCTTTCGCCTACTCGAATGGTTCCGGATTCAATCGAACGCCCGGAATACATGTTTCACGACGGCCCCGAAGTCGTTACTGCATCCGATGTAAAAGATGCTGAAACTATCGAAAAAATCCGCATTTCCTCACAGATCGCAGCTGATGCTCTTTATTTAGCTGGAGCTGCGGTTCGTCCTGGAGTTACAACAGACGAACTGGATCGAATTGCTCATGAGTATATGTGCGATATGAGAGCTTATCCTTCTTGTTTAGGTTATATGGGATTCCCGAAATCCATTTGCACATCCATTAATGAGGTCATCTGCCACGGTATCCCTGACTCCACTGAATTACGCGAAGGCGATATTATCAACCTAGATGTCACCGCTTATAAAAATGGTGTACACGGAGATACAAACGCCATGTTCTACGCCGGTGAAGTAGATCAAGAATCGCGTGATTTATGCGAACGGACCTATACCGCGATGATGCGAGGGATTAAAGCAATTAAGCCTGGTCGGCAAGTTAATGTTATTGGCCGAGTGATCGAGTCATATGCTAAACGCTTCGGATACGGTGACGTCGAAGATTTTACTGGCCACGGGGTAGGCGAAGCTTTTCATTCTGGCCTGATTATTCCGCACTATGACGCCGCCCCGAATTTCGACGACGAAATAAAAGTCGGCATGGTCTTCACAGTAGAGCCCATGCTTACGCTCGGCACTCAGCGCTGGGATCAATGGGACGATGGCTGGACCGTGGTGACTGCAGATCGCAAACGTACCGCTCAATGGGAACACACCATAGTCGTTACAGAAAATGGTGCTGATATTTTGACGCTTCCAACCCAAGGGCAGACTTCCCCAGCGATGCCAGTAGCTTAAATATTTTTGTATTCAAAGGAGAAACGAATGACTGAACAATTAGCTCAAGCCGCTATCGGTGTAGATATCGGTGGTTCCGGGATTAAGGGATCGATCGTCAATACGGCAACAGGTGAACTCATCAGTGAGGAATTCCGTATTGCTACTCCAGACAATGCCGCCCCTGATGTTATTGGCGATATTGTTCGGCAAGTAGTTGAGCATTTTGAGATGTCCGAAGATACGCCTGTTGGGGTGACTTTCCCAGCACCGATCATCAATGGCGTATGCCCCATCGTAGCTAACCTCAACCAAGACTTTGTGGGGATGAATGTCGCTGAGTTACTCACTCAACATGTTGGCCGCCCGATTGTTGTGTTGAACGATGCTGACGCGGCTGGTCTTGGCGAAGCCGAGTTTGGTGCAGCTAACGGGCAAGAGGGCACGACTATCGTTTTGACGCTTGGTACTGGTATTGGTTCGGCACTCGTACGTGATGGCATGCTTGTGCCAAATACCGAGATGGGACATCTCCTGTTGCCCAACGGTCTAGAGGCAGAAAAATGGGCAGCATCGTCTATTCGAACAAAGGAAAATCTCTCTTTAGAGCAGTGGGCTATTCGTCTCCAAGATGTTCTCGATATGGTCGAACTACTCTTCTCCCCTGACACTCTCATCTTAGGAGGAGGTATTTCAACACGCTTTGCAGAATTCGCAGGTTTCTTATCCACCCGCGCTGATCTTGAACCGGCTCGGTTATTTAATACTGCAGGTATAGCAGGGGCTGCACTAGTTGCAGCTCAAGAAGCATAGAAACGTGTGGGGACGCTAGTGAAGAACTGGCGTCCCCACACGTATTCTAAAAGAAGCGAATGAGTTGGCCGATACGCCGGGTTTTGTCCGCTTAAAATAAGCGTGGCGACCATCCATCTAGGCTTATCGTTACCAATAAGCTCAAGCAACCTACCCGCGCACTCAACGGGACGCCTCAGCGTACGCTACTCGGTCTTGCTCTCGGTGGGGTTTACCATGCCGCAACGATCACTCGTTACGCGGTGAGCTCTTACCTCACCCTTTCACCCTTACCGCATTACTGCGGCGGTTTACTTTCTGTGGCACTAGCCTGCGGGTCACCCCGAGTGGATGTTATCCACCACCGTTCCCTGTAGAGCCCGGACGTTCCTCGGGAGTTTGATACTCACGCGGCCGCCTAACCAACTCATTCGCATCTGCATCTTACCTCAGCTTTGCATAAACTGGGAACGTGCTTATTCTACTACCCCCTTCTGAAGGCAAAACTCAGCCCACCCAAGGTCCTTCTTTAGACCTTCAATCCTTGAGCTTCCCTGAGTTTTCTGATGCTCGTGAGCAACTCATCACCGAGTTGATAGCCATATCACAGCGCGAGGATGCTCTCGATATTTTGAAGGTCGGTGCCCGGGTGGCTGACGACATCGCCCGGCAAACTGACTTATGGAACCTTCCCTGTGCGCCGGCATATGAGGTTTATTCTGGCGTACTTTTTAATGCAATGGATATGTCCAATGCCAGCCCTTCAGATATCAAACGTGCTAATCGCCATACACTAATTTTTTCTGGACTCTTTGGCATCAATCACCCATCGGATATGATTCCTGCCTATCGACTATCGATGGGCATTAGTTTACCGAGTTCTGGAAACACCAAAAGCTTTTGGAAAAAGGTACTCGCAGATGCCGATTTTTCCGAAGATGAGCTTGTCATCGATGCCCGCTCGGGCGCCTACCGCGTCTGGGATCCGCCCGCACAAGCCGACCACGTCGTCATCAACGCAGTACGAATCAAAAACGGGAAGCGCACAGTTGTCTCGCATCATACGAAACACTATCGCGGGCTTCTTGCTGGCCAACTTATCCGCAGCACACAGATCCCCGAAGACGCTGAAGAATTGGCAGAATTTGCCCACATCCTTGTTGACCGAAATATCATCACCAACGTTGAACTAGATCCACCAGGAAAGACCCGCGCGCTTACTCTAGTGGAAAATCTCGATCTCGAATAATGATGCAGTCATAGTCTTCCGAGATATGAAAATGATCTGGCTCTGCCTGGCGAATCTGAGCGACATCGATTGGCGAGAGCCCTACCCCGCCGCTGGTAGTACCATCGGGGCGAAGCGCGATAACTGTTAACCCACCAGTTTCTTGGGCGCGCTCATAAGCATGTTTAAGCGCATCATTAATGGGGCGATATAGCGATTCACGTCGCAACTGAAGATCGTGAATATCACGGGCAATCACTGCAATGTCATCTTCTAATTGAGCGCGATTTTCGACGAGTTGAGCATTAAGAATCTTCTGTTGCGCTTGTGCATCTGCAATACGCTCTTCAGCGTTATCGAGCTTTTCAAGTTCGGCATACTCAGCTTGTTCAAGTTCAGCGAGTTGGTTGTGGTTTGTCTCAATCTCACTTTGTAAGGTCAATAGTTGCCGCGAGTCCATTCCGACACCGGCATTTAGCCGGGTTTCTTTGTCGACGACGACGGCGCGAAACTTTTCAGTTGCGCTACTTGCTTCATCCAAGGCTTCTTGGATATGACTTAGGCTGGACTCCGTTTCCATGATGTCACGGCCAAGAGCAGCTATCGTGTTCATCAGTTGGCCTATTTGGGCCCGTAACGGATGTGTCTCGTCAGCGCGCCGCAATCGGGTAAGTTGAGCATCGAGTTCCACAATATCGAGAAGCGCTAATTGATCGGATCTTGGGGCTTGGTACATTGTTATTTTCCTATCGATATCATCATGATAAACGAAGCGTCCATGGGTCTGTTACGAGAGTGGAGATATAGGTTTCTAATCCTGATAGATGTGATACGGCTTTTGCCATTGCAGGCAGAACTGGCCACTCAGACGCAAAGTGAGTAAGCCCAATCAGTGCGCATCCGCCTGCCCATAAATGGTCACTAGCTGGATGATGGCGCAGATCGGCACAAATATAAACATCCGCGCCTGCTTCGTTCGCGGTAGCTAAGAACGAATCTCCTGATCCAGGAGAGATAGCCACGGTTCGAACTATTCGTTCTGGGTCACCGCCAACTAAGATTCCAGGTTCTGTGTGTGGAATCAATGCTTGGATGCGATGAGCTAATTCCCGGACAGACATTGTTATCGGTAATCGCCCAATACGACCGATACCAAGGTGCGCCACCTTGCCATTGGGAGCTAACGGACGCATATCTTCTAACCCTAGAAGATTTCCAAAGGCAACCGCTGAACCGGTAGGAGCAGCATCAGCATTAGTATGGGCAGCATACAGTGCAACATCATTTTTGATTAGCTGATGAACCCATGCACCTTTCGCAGTTGAAGCAGCAACTGTTGAAGTGCCTCGCAGATATAATGGATGATGCGTGATAAGCATGTGGGCACCACGCACTATTGCTTCATCAACAGTAGCCTGACAAGGATCTACGGCAAACCCAATGCGGCTAACCGGAGCATTAGGTTCACCCACAATAAGTCCTATCCGATCCCAGCTTTCAGCTAATTGGGGTGGAAAGGCTTGCTCTAGGGCAGTAATAACATCAGTGACAGTGATCGACATAACTCCACATTAGCGTAAAAAATGAGCACTAAGAAATATCTACTCGATCTCGGCAGCCATTTGTCTAGTTCAGTTACCGCACTTTCGGAGGAAAATATCTCTTTTGCGGCTTTTCGATAATCGATCGTCACAAGTAGCGATTTCCCCACCCCGCGTTAAATATCAGTTTTTCCTTGAAATATCAGCCTTTTAAATATCACACTCGCCATTAGTTGACTTTTCAATAATTAGGTATTAAATTAATTCTTGTTGGTTCGGAAGAATAATCTTTCAAACTTGAAAATACTAAATTCTCACTCAAAGGAGAAAAATATGACCGCTCTCAAAGATCTCAACGGTAAGTTCATCATCGATTCTGCTCACTCCCGTCTTGGTTTCGTTGCTCGCCACGCAATGGTAACGAAGGTTCGCGGCAACTTTGACGAATTCGATGGTTTCGCTGAAGGCGACGCTAACGCTCCAGAAAACGGCGTCATTGAAGTTAACATTAAGGCCGAGTCCATTAATACCGGCAACTCCATGCGTGATAACCACCTGCGCTCCGATGATTTCTTCGGCTCAGATGCTTTCCCAACCATCACTTTCCGATCAACCAACATCAAGGTTGTCGACGAAGAGACCGTTGAAATTACTGGCGACTTCACCATCCGTGGTAACACCAAGTCCATCACAATTCCATTCGAATTCGGCGGCGCTGTTGTTGATCACGAAGGTAAGCTCCGTATTGGCTTCGAAGGCGCAACCGACATCTCCCGCAAGGACTTCGGCATCACCTGGAACGGCGCTCTCGAAGCAGGCGGCGTCATGGTTTCTGACAAGATCAAGCTAGAACTCGAACTCGCTTTGGTCAAAGAAGCCTGAGTCCAGCACACATATTTTAATAAACTGACGTCAGTGGGGCGCCTTGTATGGCGCCCCACGCGTTTAGGCTTTTCCTGAAAGGTAATCTGCTATGACTATGCAATTCGGAGTTTTTTCTGTTTCCGATATCACCACTGATCCCACTACGGGCAAAACTCCTACCGAAAACGAACGCATCAAAGCAGCTGTAGAAATTGCGCAGCATGTGGAAGAAGCTGGCCTTGATGTATACGCTATCGGCGAGCATCACAACCCACCATTCTTCTCATCTTCCCCAACAACTCTTCTCGGATACATTGCCGCTTCAACAAAGAAGATCACACTATCAACCGCTACCACGTTAATTACAACGAACGATCCTGTGAAGATTGCCGAAGACTACGCCATGCTTCAGCACTTAGCAGACGGTCGACTCGACTTAATGATGGGACGCGGAAACACCGGACCAGTCTACCCATGGTTTGGTAAAGATATTCGCCAAGGTATCCCACTCGCCGTCGAAAACTATGGCTTGCTTCGCCAACTATGGGATAACTACGAAGTTAACTGGGAAGGTAAGTTCCGCACTCCACTACGCAACTTCACTTCTACCCCACGCCCACTCGACGACGTACCACCATTCGTCTGGCACGGTTCAATCCGCTCCCCAGAAATCGCAGAGCTTGCCGCATACTACGGTGATGGTTTCTTCCACAACAATATCTTCTGGCCAATGAGCCACACCAAGCGCATGATTCAGCTTTACCGCCAGCGCTACGCGCACTACGGTCACGGCACCGCAGAACAGGCGATCGTTGGTTTGGGCGGTCAGTTCTACAGGGCTAAGGATTCACAAACTGCGAAGCGCGAATTCCGACCATACTTCGATAATGCACCGGTTTACGGCCACGGCCCGACGATGGAAGAATTTACCTCCCAGACTCCACTCACCGTTGGTTCGCCACAAGAAGTTATCGATCGCACCCTCGGTTTCCGTGAGCACGTTGGTGACTACCAGCGTCAGCTCTTCCTCATCGACCACGCTGGTTTACCACTAGCTAAGGTTCATGAGCAGATTGACCACCTCGGCGAAATTGTCCCTGTTTTGCGTAAAGAATTTGACGCAATGCGTAAACCTGGCGTACCTGATGCTCCAACACATGCAGCTCGAGTAGCCGCACGTGGTCCAATTAAGATCGACGACGACGGACGAATTCTCGTTGACGACGTCACCGGCGGTTCGTTCTACGAACAGCAAGCCGATGACGAAGCCGCGGTACGTCACGCTGACAACCTCATTAATCTCAAGAAGTAAGCAGGTTAAAGTCGTGAAAGTTGTTGTTGTTTCAGCTTCGCTTTCCGAATCTTCGGCAACGAGCACTTTGGGACGCAAACTTGCCCAAGCAACTATCGAAGCCGCGGACGAGGCAAGCTATTCAGTTATCGAATTACGTAACGTTGCTAGCGCTATCACAAATGCCGCATTGACGGGTTTCCCCTCTCCCGAGTTGGAAATGGTATTCAATGACCTAGCCCGTGCGGATGCTGTCATAGCCGTCACGCCCGCCTACAATGCGTCATTTTCTGGGTTATTCAAACTCTTTTTCGACGTATTACCGGAAGAGACACTACGGGGTAAACCAGTTGCTATTGGAGTAACGGGAGGAACTCCACGGCATTCGCTTGTTACCGAACATGCTGTGCGCCCATTGTTCACCTACCTGCATGCTATTACCGCTCCTACTGCCGTCTATGCGGCTACTGAGGACTTCGGGGTAGCAGCAAAGGACTCTGATGGTCGCGGCGGAGCAACTCTTGAACGACGCATTAATCGCACCGGCCAAGAACTCGCTCGTCTCGCGCAGGTTTACACAGAACCAAATAAGCGGATTGATTCCGCTAACGACGACGATGCAACTGCGCTCTTCGCTGACTTTGTCCCATTCGATCAGATGTAAACAAAGTTCTATTTCATAGCGTTAGTGGCTGACACTATTTTCTTCTAGTGTCAGCCACTAACGTTTATCATACGCAAGCTTAATCAATATACTTTCATAAGTTCTCGAAGTTATTGATACCAGCCGGCTAGTCAGATTAACTAAATCCAATACTGAGCTGGAGCAATAGGCAACAAATAAAATAATCGAGTGTTTACATATCTCAGTAAACACTCGATTATTTCATACGTGGACCCTACCGGGCTCGAACCGATGACACACGCGGTGTAAACGCGTTGCTCTACCAACTGAGCTAAGAGTCCGAGAGACAGCTTAGCCCGAATCTCAAGCTATGTCAAAACTGAAATCAATAAGAACGCGAAACTGTGATGCGATACGCAGTCCAGTGAGCTCCAACCCCCATAGTACGAGTGACTGACATACCAGCAGTCTTAGCCGCTTCATTAACAACATCAGTCGGCACATGGAGATCTTCTCGCGGAGCAGGAACAACAAGCCAGACAACAGAAAGATCCGAATCAAGCGAAGCTGCAACATCAACGAGGTAATCGGTAAGATCATCAACGTCCCCGTCGTCCGCCCGCCACCAGGCAAGCACACCATCGGCTACGCCTCGGTAGTCTTCATCTTCAAGTTCAACGCCTGTAGCAGTTTCAATATCTTCACGAAGTTCAAAAGCGACGTCGTCGTCATAGCCAAACTCTTGAACAATCGCACCTTTACCGAAACCGTAAGCCTCGCCAGCAGTAGACCCGGACACCGGACCTCCCTTTCATTTTTAGCACTATGCTACGCATAAACATACAGACGTATGCCTACAAACATTGTAGGCAAGCACGTTGGATTTCTGCATCTTCACACACAGAACTTCTAAAATATACACCCCCACTTTATTTACTGAATCTTGACGTGAGCGTTATCCTAAGCTCAATTACCCCTCATACCTAGGACTGAATGCCTATTTCACGATAGATTAGAAGTAGCGCATCGGAGCACTATATCTCGGTGATATCTATCGCGATGATGCAAGATAACAACTAGCGAGGGAGATAACGTGAGCCTACAGCCCACTCGGCCGCTACTGAATGGCCTCTACAACCGCATTCCTGATATCGATCCAGAAGAAACGCGCGAATGGATTGAATCACTTGAAGGATTAATCGACGATAAGGGTGGACCACGCACGCGTTACCTCCTCATGGAAATGGAGCGCCACGCTCGTAAGCGCGGCATCCAATTCCCCCGCAATATCGTCACTCCTTACATCAACACTATCGATGCAGAAGACGAGCCTTTCTATCCAGGTGACGAAAAACTTGAACGAGAATTCCGCCGGTGGACACGATGGAATGCTGCCGTGCAAGTTACTCGTCAGCAAAACCCAAACATTGGCGTAGGCGGTCACATCTCATCCTACGCAGCACAAGCAACACTCTACGAAGTTGGTCACAACTGGTTCTTCCGAGGTAAAAATGCAGAAGGCGGCGGAGACCATATCTTCTTCCAAGGCCACTCCTCTCCCGGCAACTATGCCCGCGCATACCTCGAAGGCCGGTTAAGTGAAGCAGACCTTGATTCATTCCGGCAACAAGCTTCACGCCGCTCAGGCGGTCGCGGAATCCCGTCCTACCCACATCCGCGTCAAATGGACGATTTTTGGGAATTCCCAACGGTTTCCCTCGGCCTAGGGCCAATTTCAGCTATTTATCAAGCGTGGTATGACCGCTACCTTCAAGGCCGCGGATTAAAGGATACGTCCAACCAACATGTCTGGGCCTTCATGGGCGACGGCGAAATGGACGAAGTCGAATCGCGCGGTGTTCTTCACCTAGCTGCCTCACAGCAACTCGACAACCTCACCTTCGTCGTCAATTGTAATTTGCAGCGACTCGACGGCCCTGTTCGCGGAAACGGAAAGATTATCCAAGAGCTCGAAGCCTCGTTCAAGGGCGCTGGCTGGAACGTTATCAAGGTCATCTGGGGACGCGAGTGGGACGAACTCCTTGCCGCCGATAAAGATAACGCACTTGTCAACATCATGAATGACACTCTCGATGGTGACTACCAAACATTCAAGGCTAACGACGGCGCTTATATTCGTGAGCACTTCTTTGGCCGTGACCCACGTACAAAAGCAATGGTTGCGGACTGGTCAGACGAAAAGATTTGGCGGCTCAAGCGTGGCGGCCACGACTATCGTAAAGTTTATGCTGCTTACAAGGCTGCTACCGAACACAAGGGTGCACCAACTGTTATCCTTGCCCACACGATTAAAGGTTATGTTTTAGGATCAAACTTCGCTGGTCGTAACTCTACCCACCAGATGAAAAAGCTCAACTCTGACGATCTCAAGATGCTACGCGATACACTGCATCTTGATATCCCAGATTCGCAGCTTGACGATCCATATCAGGCGCCATATTACAAGCCTGATAATAGCCATCCAGCAATGGAATATATGCTCGAACGTCGTCGTCAACTTGGTGGGTTCGTTCCAGAACGCCGGGTAATCGAACAAGGCATCGCGCTACCACCAGAAAAACCTTTCGATGGTATTCGCGCCGGTTCTGGCAAGCAAAAGGTAGCCACAACAATGGCTTTCGTCCGGATGCTCAAAGATCTTTTGCGGGACAAGGAATTTGGCAAACACATTGTGCCAATCATTCCAGATGAGGCACGAACCTTCGGCCTTGACGCAATCTTCCCAACCGCGAAGATCTTTAATGTTCACGGTCAAAATTACACCGCTGTCGATTCCGAGCTACTACTTTCCTACAAGGAATCGGAAAATGGACAAATTCTACACACTGGTATTACCGAAGCTGGCTCTACGGCAGCCTTCACAGCCGTAGGAACATCCTACGCCACTCACGGAATACCAATGATTCCAGTCTATATTTTCTACTCGATGTTCGGATTCCAACGAACTGCTGACCAATTCTGGGCGGCGGCAGACCAGTTAGCACGTGGATTTATTATGGGCGCAACCGCCGGCCGAACCACACTTACTGGAGAAGGTTTACAACACCTTGATGGACATTCACATGTCCTAGCTTCAACGAACCCAGCCATCGTTCAATATGATCCTGCCTACGCATACGAAATTAGCCACATCGTTAAAGACGGTATCAAGCGCATGTACGGTGACGGCTCAGACGGCAGAGATCAAAATGTCATGTATTACATCACGATCTATAACGAGCCAATTCATCAACCAGCAGAACCAGAAGGGTTAGACGTTGATGGACTCCTCAAGGGACTTTACAAGCTTGATGAAGGTGAAGGCGACGGCCCAGAGGTCCAGCTCTTTGCCTCCGGTATTGGTGTCCCATGGATTCGTGAAGCTCGCGACATGCTTCGTAACGATTGGGGTGTGAAGGCCACAACATGGTCAGTGACCTCCTTCTATGAGCTACGTAAAGACGGATTGGCTGCAGACGAGCACAACTTCCTCCACCCAGATGAAGAACCGCGCGAAGCCTACCTGACTTCAGTGCTCAAGCACACCAATGGACCAGTCATTGCCACTTCAGACTTTGAAAAACAAGTACAAGATGCTATTCGCCCATGGGTACCAACTGACTATTACGTTCTTGGCGCTAATGGTTTCGGTTTCTCAGATATGCGAGCAGCAGCCCGTCGAGAGTTCAAGATTGATTCCGCGTCCGTCGTCGTTCGTGCCCTCCAGGCACTAGCAGATCGTGGTGAAATTGATCGTTCCGTTGTCAAGCAAGCGATTGACAAATACGATCTATTCAATCCAAATGCCGGAACATCTGGCGTCTCAGATCCAAACGAAGTCGCCTAACCTTTATCGATGCTAGGAGGGCAATCAGCTACCAGCTGATTGCCCTCCTAGCATTTGGCTGTGCTCTTATCTAGGGCAAGGGAGTACGCTGAAGACTGATAGTTGAAAACAGGAGGATATGTGACGCTGATTCGATTAGTATGGCGCTATCTCAGCGATAAGAAGCGCGCCTTAGGCCTTATTGTCATTTTACAATTTTCACAAGTCTTGCTGAGTTTATGGTTACCAGCATTAAACGCCGATATTATCGACGACGGAATCATCGCCAACAATACACCCTATATATTAACAACCGGTGCACTAATGCTAATTGTGTCATTCGCGCAAATTTGTTGCATTATCGGCGCGATGTACATCGGTGCACGAACCGCGATGCAGGTTGGTAAAGAACTACGCGCGGATGCTTTCCGCCATGTTCAAACATTCTCAGCCACCGAACAGCACCGCTTTGGTGCATCAACCCTTATCACCCGCGCCACTAATGACATCACCCAAATCCAAAGCATTATTCTTAACTCATTCGCTATCGTTATCATGGCCCCGCTACTGGGAATTGGGGGTATCGTTATGGCGATTATGCAAGATCTTCCATTGTCATTACTCCTTCTCGCCGTTGTACCAGTACTTTCGTTCCTCATTATTCGTACTGTTTTTGCGTTAATCCCACGCTCGGTCTTACAGCAAAAGCGCATCGATCGCATTAACACACTGTTACGTGAACAACTTATTGGATTGCGTGTTATCCGTGCTTTCACCCAAGAAAAAACAATTAGCGCCAAATTTGATCAAGCTAATCGCGAGCTACGTACTGTGTGGCTACAGATCGGACTCTTGTGGGCGTTCCTCATGCCCGCTGCCCAACTTATCATCGGTGTTTCTTCAGTCGGGGTTATTTGGTTTGGTGGACATCGTATCGCCAGTGGAGAGATGAACGTTGGTGCGCTAACTGCTTACATTTCATACCTGATGATGATCATGGGATCAGTAATGATGTCTGGTTTTATGGTCATGATTTTTCCACGCGGCCAAGTTTCTGCCACACGACTAACAGAAATTTTTACCACGTCGTCGTCTATCTCTTCCCCGACAAAGCCACAGCCCCTACCCCAGCGCCCGCGCAGATATGACCTCACATCTGTCACATTGCGTTATCCCGGAGCCGAACACGCAGTTCTCACTGATATCTCTTGTACTCTCCAGCCAGGAACAACGGTGGCATTAATCGGATCAACAGGTTCTGGAAAATCCTCGATTCTCAAACTCATTCCGCGGTTAATTGACCCCACTCACGGGTCATTAACCCTCAACGGTGTCGATATTCGTGACCTAGATTTGGCCCAGTTACGATCAACAATTGCCTTTGTTCCGCAAAAGTCTTTTCTCTTTTCCGGAACAATTGCTACAAATGTTGCCGGTAGACTGAAAGAAGACGCAGACCTTGACATCGAACGCGTACAACAAGCCCTGCAGGCTGCACAAGCTTGGGATTTCGTCTCTGAACTCGACAAAGGAATCAACGCCGTCGTCGATTCTGGCGGAGTTAATTTTTCTGGCGGCCAACGTCAACGTTTAGCTATCGCGCGCGCTATTTACCGCTGTTTACCCGATAGAGAGGGAAACCGACAAGCCGACATTCTCATTTTCGACGATTCATTCTCTGCTCTTGATAACACAACCGACGCACAGCTTCGTCATAATCTTCATACCTTTATCGAAGATGTCTGCGTTCTCATTGTTGGCCAACGTATTTCGACAATTCGCCTGGCAGATGTTATTCACGTTATTGATCAAGGGCGCATTGTTGGCACTGGCACTCATGAGGAACTTTTAGCAACAAACAATACCTATCAAGAAATTGTTGCATCGCAAATGAGTGAAAAGGAGGCACGTTAATGGCACAGTATCCTTTCGCAGATGAATCTGCTCACGATACAAAAGGAGCTCTACTTCGTCTAGCTCGCTTATTCCGCCCTGAACGTGGACGCATTATCGGCGTCGTCATTTTGACCTTTATCAGTGCCCTCGCCATGTTAATGACACCGAAATTGCTTGGCGACGCTACCAATATCGTCGTCGATGGCGTCAACGGATCAGGAGTTAACTTTACAAAACTCCGTAACTTAGCCCTTGCTATTGTCACATTATACGTTTTGCATGCCGTGACAAATTTTGCTGGCGGTGCTTTGGCACGAATCTCTGTTCAAAATCTCGGCTCTCGGCTTCGAGAACAGTCTCAACAAAAAATCGACAGGCTTCCGTTAGCATACGTTGATCAACAATCACGCGGTGATTTATTATCCCGAGTGACTAACGACATTGATAATATCGTTCAAACTCTGATGCAAACACTCGGACAAACTATTTATGCGTTCTATATGGTCATCGGTGTTCTAACACTTATGTTCTATCTATCGTGGACACTTGCATTATGGTCACTTTTCACTGTCCCCCTAGGATTGTTCGCGGTTGGTAAGATCCTTAAAAGATCCAAACCGGCGTTTCGTGAACAATGGAAACGAACTGGTGATGTCTCAACAGTCGTTGAACAAACATTTACTGGACATGATGTAGTCGCCATGTATGGCATGGAAGACGATATTAATGAAATATTTGACACCGCCAATCAGCAACTCTTCACTGCAGGTTTCCGTGGTTATTTCTTATCGATGCTTACGCAACCGATTATGGGGCTAGTAGCAAATCTTTCTTTTGTTATCATTGCCGTTGTTGGTGGATTTGAAGTTTTAGTGGGCACACTAACAATCGGTGGTATTCAAGCATTTATTCAATATTCTCGTCAGTTAAATAATCCAGTTTCAATGATTGCTTCAGTTGCCAGTACTTTACAGTCTTCTGCGGCCTCCGGTGAACGGTTGTTTGGTTTCCTCGACTCCCCTGACATATCTGCTGACGCTCGCGACGAATTACCCCCATTGAAAGAAACGTCAAGCATTGACTTCCATGATGTCAGCTTTGGCTACGAACCAGGCAAACCTGTTATTAACGGACTGAATCTTCATGTTAAACATGGTAGTCAAATAGCGATTGTCGGTCCGACGGGGGCCGGGAAAACAACCCTCGTCAATCTGCTCATGCGTTTCTACGATATCGACGACGGAAAAATCAGCATCGACGGAGTTGATATCCGTTCCTATTCCCGGCAATCCTTGCGCGCCCGAACGGGAATGGTTTTGCAAGATACCTGGCTTTTCTCTGGTACTATTGCTGAAAATATTGCCTTTGGTCTACAAGATGCGAGCTTTGATGACGTTGTGGCGGCTGCCAAAGCAACAGGGGCCGATCATCTTATCCGACAGCTACCAGATGGATATGACACGCATATCGACGATGAGGATGGGAATTTATCAGCCGGGGAAAAACAGCTTTTAACTATTGCCCGCGCTTATCTTGCAGATCCAGACGTATTGATTTTAGATGAGGCAACGTCATCTGTAGATACCCGTACCGAGATGCTTGTCCAACGCGCAATGAGTGAGTTACGTGTTGGACGCACATCGTTTGTTATTGCTCACCGACTATCTACCATTCGTGATGCAGATATGATTTTAGTCATGGTCAATGGTAGCGTCGTCGAACAAGGAAGCCATGACGAATTACTCCATCAGCACGGAGCATACTATGACCTATATCAGGCTCAGTTCACTGGCGGGTCAGCAGATTAGCAAGTTCATCTGGGGAGGAAACGTGCTTCCAGGCATTCGCCTTTTCTTCTGCAGTTCCCTCTCCCCAGTCAACAAGGATTGTGCGTATGCCATGAACAGCAGCTCCCTGAGTATCAAAGCTACGGTCCCCAACCATAACGACGTCGAATCGCAATGAACGTGTTGACCATTGTGTACCCAATGCCATGGGCTCCTGGCGCTGATTTGGGTCAAGCATTGCGCGCTCTTCAAGGCTTCTTAACGCATGGTCTACAACATGATGTTTATGAGTGCGCCCGGCTTCCGGATCAGATCCGCACACCACATCAACGAACTGGGTCAGGCCGGTCATATCACACACTTGTTTAGCCGACTTTTCTCCTTTAGATGTGGCAATAGCAGTATGGAGTCCTTGAGCCTGAATGCGTTCAAGCATTGGCAGTATTCCATCAAACAGCTTCGTGGTATCCATCCGAGCAAAATAACGAGTGCGATAATCGTCGATATAGTCCTCTATCTCTGATTCAGGCACGCCTAATTCGCAAAATGTATCTTCCAACGGTGGACCAACAAAACGAGAATACGCTGACTCAAGCAGATCTAAACCTGCTCGGGCTCGCATAACATCAGATATCATTCGCCGAATAAGCGGACCTGAGTCAGTTAGCGTTCCGTCAAGATCAAAGAGCACTGCTCGTAACAAAGAAGTCATGAATAATTCGTATCTTTCTTAATCAAACATAGATGTATCGCCGGCTCCCTGCCGAGCAATCCGCACATCGCCGTCGCTTAAATCAACAACTGTCGTTGATCCGTCTTCACCCACTGGGCCTTCAACGACGACGTCAAGAGCGTTACCTAATAGATCCGCAATCTCCCAGCCTTGATTCATCGGTTCGCTCTCACCCGGCATAATCAACGTCGAGGATAATAACGGCTCTCCTAACGTTTCAACGATGGCTTGGGTTATTTTATGGTCTGGTAGCCGGACGCCCACAGTCGCTTTTTTCGCATTGAGTGTCATCCGCGGCACTTCCTTCGTCCCTTTAAGGATAAAAGTATAGGGTCCAGGAGTCAGTGATTTAATGAGTCGGAAAACTGAATTATCGACAATAACGAGCTGACCGAGCTGGGCAAAATCGTGGCATAACAATGTGAAATGATGCTTCTCGCCCACCTGACGAATACGACGAATACGCTCCAAGCCCTCTTTATTGGCCATAGTACAGGCAATAGCGTATCCAGAGTCAGTAGGCAACGCGATTACTTCACCGCGCCGTAAACGATCAACTATCTTATCAACGTTTCGTTGTTGCGGGTTTTGAGGATGTAGATCAACATACCATGCCATAGCGATTCCTTAGTCTTATTACTGTTTATGCGTTAATTCTTCTACAATATCTAAAACATCGTGATCGGACGGAAAACGCTTCTGCAGCACATCCAAAAAGCTTTGGGCATCCGCTATCTTGTCACTAGCCATTGCAGCGCGAATAAGCTCGAGTCCTACATCGATGCAGTGTTCATCGGGCAACCATCTCCCCAGCCCCACCTGCATTGCAGTATCTGGTTGTCCAGCTTCGCATAAAAGTTTAATACCAGATGCTAACGCCTGACCTGTTTCCTCTCGGCCAGCAGCAACTTCAATTTGATGAACCGCAGCTGCTGGATCGTCGTCGATAGTAATCTTTGCCAACTGGATTAAGGGATACCAGGCTCGTAAATCTGAAGCAAGATCCTCAGATAATGCCAAAAGAACCAAATTTAGAGGTGGCTTACTCGAGTAAGTATCATCGGCGGTCAATGGATCTGCCGTTGGCGTCTGCTGCCCAAGTAAACGAATAATAGATATCAGTTCATCGAATGATTCAGCGTTATTTGGATCCGCTGCTAAAGCAACACGTAACTCACCCGCACGTTGGACAAGCGGAGAGGAATCTTCTGCAAGTTGCTTAATAAGATCAATAAAGGCCATAGATACAGCCTATAGTATTTAGAGTATGAAATTGTGAAATAAGGGGGAAACAATGGAAGATGCGCAACCACAAGATCTTGCCTTGGCACGCATTCGAGTAGCATTAGATGAAATTGCCCCAGAAATTCCAGACGCAGAAATTGTTCCGCAGGCGCGATTAATCGACGATTTGCACCTTGATGAGGTCAGTGTCTGGGCTCTGGTAACTAACCTCGAAATGCTTGCTAAAAAGCATATTGCTGATGCTCTCATCCATCAGGCGCATACAGTTAATGACCTGATAGAACTTATTGCCGATAAGCCAATACATGCACCCAAGGAGGAGGAAGTGCACGATGTGGCTTCGGCAATGGCTGATCTAGCTACGTTGTTTAATCAACGTTAGCCCACTCGATGTAACCATCGAACTGGCGCTCCAGCACCGGCATAACGGAAAACTTCAAGTTCGTCATCCCACGCAGTTCCCAATGCAATGTCAAGCATTCGACGCATTTCTTGCGGATCATCACCAGCTTGCTCAAGCGCTGCGCGAACTCGATTTTCAGGTACGACGACGTTGCCTAGCAGATCAGTTTGCGCGTAAAAGATTCCCAATCCAGGAGTACAAGACCACCGGCCACCGTCTGATATAGGCGAGGCTTCCTCAGTAATTTCAAATCGTAAATGCTCCCAGCCACCTAATGCAGAAGCTATGGCTGCACCAGTTCCAACCTCACCTGTCCATGACACTTCACCACGATTCATCGATGGCAACGCTGGTTGGGCTGTCCATTCAAAATGAACAGGATATCCGAGCAGACTTCCAACCGCCCATTCAACATGTGGTTGAACAGCCGGTGTTACAGAGTGAATGAAGATGACACCCCGAGTTGTATATTTTTGTTTCACCGTGACCTCCTAAATTAGGTGAGATTCCCCGTAACACCTAACATCTGGTCACTAGATACCTCTACTATGCCATAGGAATACCCTTGTATGCTAGAGGAAAGTAGCCATGTGAGCGTAGATTTTCAGCTGTTGTTACCTTTGAGCGCATATTTAATAGGCGAGTAATAATAAAAATCGGCACAGAACTAGACATTCTCTTACTAATTAGAGACATTAACCGCTGCAATTGCCACATAAATGTCTCTCACTTCCCTAAATACGTCCGGTAGTATAGCCAGCATGAGTCGCAAACAATTAGACGGAGAAAACGTGAATAAGAAAGACCAACGCCCATACCCCCTCTCACATTATGTGAGCGCTTGGGCTGTGCACGCTTTTACAATGACTGGCGTTATCTGGGTCATCCTAGCTATCCGTGCGCTGATGATTGACGACTACAAAATGATGTGGCTGTGGCTAGGCATCGCTCTTGTGGTAGACGCGGCCGATGGCCCAATGGCTCGTAAAACTAAAGTAACGGAAGTTATCCCCTGGTTTTCTGGGACGATGATGGACAATATCGTCGACTATATGACTTGGACAATGGTTCCGGTAGTTTTTATGGCAAAGGTTCTTCCTTTTGGCGGTGAATACTTCGCTATAGCAGCCGCTATTTTAGCTGCAACATCTTCTATGTTCTGCTACGCAAACACCCTGATGAAATCAGCCGACTGGTATTTCGTCGGTTTTCCGGCCGCTTGGAATATCGTTATCGTTATTATGTGGCTATTTGGGACTAATGCGATCACCAATTGGATCGTTGTCATCCTCTTTAGCGTCTTGGCACTGATTCCTTGGAAGTGGATTCACCCTTTCCGAGTAAAGCATTTGCGCATTTTTAATGCAATCGCAGCTATTGTATGGGTAGTTATTACAGCTATCTGGGTGGCAGTTTACCCAGGAACTCCGCTGTGGATTTTAATCCCTTGGTGGATTAGCGGGATTTGGTTGCTTGTTGTTAGTGCCATTCGAACATGGCGCGACAAACCAGATATAGAAGTAGTTGCCTAATCTGGCAGAGAGCATAATTACAAGGGGCTATGGTTGCAATATCCATAGCCCCTTTTGTCGCACTATATGTTTTCACTTATCCACCAGCGCATGTACTACACATGCCATGAATGTATTAAAAATAAAAAAGAATAATCTTATTAACGTTATTTGAGCATAAAAAATGCGCACCCCATTGTGCGCCTTCTTATATTCTGGACTTGTTTCACCATGTCCGGTTATCGATCGCAAAATCAACATCCTTCGCGCGAGCTTCAACGATTAGCGCGTTGGAGGTTTCGCGAGAACGGAACATATTCTTAAATTTCTTCATGTTTGTCACCTCCTGCTTTACTATTTGTTTTCAACACCTCTAGTATAAGCAGTATCAGGCCTTTAATCCCAGCTTTCAGGCTGGAATGTGAGCTACCGATCCTTTTATTTAGAGTTAAATTAAAATACAGTATTCACAAATAAAAATCTATAGAATATGTTACCTGCTCATTTAAGCTAAATAACAAAAGATCCAGCTGATTTCTCAGCTGCTCTTTTAACTGGCTCCCGCAGCTGGACTCGAACCAGCAACCCTTCGATTAACAGTCGAATGCTCTGCCATTGAGCTATGCGGGAAGGCGACTTCAAATACTATAGAACGTCTTCCGCCTAGATGCAAAATCAATTCCGCATTTTCAGCATTATTGTAACTGGCATCACATGGGGATTTCTCGAAAACATTGATTTTCCGCGGTTTTCACTCATCTAGTCCAACGAGATCTCGAAGCTCAGCTTCGAGCCTACCGATCTCTTTCAAATCTTCTCCCGAGGGTTGTTTATCGACGATAAGTTGCACGAACAAGCTCTCGTCTGCTCTTCGACGAACCTGACCACGGGCAGTTCCACCACTGGGAAGTTCAGCAAAGCCTTGGCACACAATTGAACGTTCTACTCGTTCATGGATCATCGTAAGTAAACTGTCGTTAGCGTCAAGAGCAAACTGTATTTCGATTGGTTCTTGTTGTGAGTCTACAAAAGTCATCGTAAATATTCGCTTCGTTTCATCCCATGCGGCTGTCTCGATTTCGTACCACTCAAACATGTGCTGAATTTTTGCTTCATGAACTATGGCAACACGTGTGGGCCATGCCGCGATCCACGATTCTTCGCCACCTGCTATTTTGGAAGCAGTAATGGGCGAAACTCCCTTATCATCAACAAGATATGTTGGGAATTTACGCTTGATATGAAACATCACTATCTCCTGTTAAAACAACTTCATTAATGCTGTACTCTGGCATGACATTAGTCTCATATTTTGCCGCTTTCTGACCTGCAAAAAATCCACATGCCGCAAGAATAATCCCTGCTATAAGCGCAAGAATTAGGCGCCTGCGCACTACTTTTAGTTTCATTAGCTCATCAGGCGTAAGCTCACGCATTTCTGGTTCAAGCGTTTCATTATCTTCCATGTTCCTATTCATGCACTCAGTCTATCGTGAACGATAGGTGAGTACGGTTTTAGCTTCAACTAGATCTAATTCCTCTCCGATAGCTTGAGTATGCCCAAGATTTGGCAGTTGGAGCCATGGCGCTTTTGGTAGCCGAACATCTACTTTCCAGAATATGTCGAGGCGTGGCGTGTATCGTCCAGATTTTTGATATGCGTGAACAACATCTCCATCAGGCCACTTACCACCCGGACTTTGAGTCGAAAGCTCATTGCCATCGCCAAAATCCCACCGAAAAGATACCGGGGTGAGCCGAAGTGGAATGTTTTCTCCAGCAACCTTAACCGCCGAGACGTGTTCACTTGCGGTACTAAAATAGAACACGTCTTTATTGACCAGGATTGTTCCAGCTGAGGGTTGAACTATGACCTTCCCAGAATCAATAATCTGTGACGCCTGATCATGAACCGCTTGCATTATATCGTCTAGGCTGACGCCATTTTCTTCGCGCTGAGCACATAATTCCTCACGTCTAGCTTCCAATTCACGCACATTACCTATACCCCATCCCGCTTTCAAGGAGGATGGAAATTGCTTACCAGCACAAAAGTCAGCGAGGGTATAGAGTGAAGGAGATTGAGCCAAGACGCTGGTTGTAGGATTTAGATTCTCACCATGACTATTGTGACCCAGAATACTATCTGAGCTCAAAGTAAATTCTTTTTCAGCATGAACTACTACTGTGTCTTCATTAACATCTGCCCATGTATCTGTACCCATCACGAAAAGACACATGAACCCCAAGAATAAGCTTTCACTAGTCATAATTAACCAATTTTGCCTTTGAAACCGGATGGATTTCCTATTTGAAATTGTTTTACTGACCAAGAATTATTCTTTTCAAGAGAAATCACAACATGATACTGACGATCATTTTCCCTTTCATCTGATTCCCCGTACTCAACGACATGTGTACGCTCAATTAAAAATTGAATCTCGTATTTGTCTTTTTCTTCATCCACAATTCCGTTTACTTGATCTATAATTCTCATTTCCCCGTCAATCCAAGCACCAGTTTCGTTTCTTGCTTTAGATGCAGCTAATACTTTCTGACAGAATTCGCACTCCGGAGCGGAATGCTTTTCCCAATAAGACGTGTCTCCTGTTTTAAGCATGTAGGGATAAAACGTGACGAAATGTTGAGCGACCGCAACTGCATCAGTACGTGAATCACCAGTTAGTTCAGGTTCTGCAGGCCGGTCAAGAATCGGCCGTGGTGGAATAATATGCTGTTCAGCTACGATTTCTCTATCTTTTTCTAGCTGGCTCTCAGGTTTCATATCTGCGGAAACACACGATGCTAAAACAACACAGCTGGAAACCAGTACCAGCCCCTTCCATACCTTGCAGAATATACTTTTCGCTGCCTTTTCTCCCATTCCGTTCTACCTCGTTTTCAGCAGATAACAAAAGACTTCAATCGCCTTATATACGTTCGGACAGCACAAATGTAACAATTTTCGTACATCAACGAACAAAGTTATCCACAGCCTTCTGAAAGGCAAGCCGAAATAAGTAAATCCCGCAGTTCAACATAATGCGAACTGCGGGATTCGTGCCCCCGGCAGGACTTGAACCCGCGACCAAAGAATTATGAGTTCCCTGCTCTAACCAGCTGAGCTACAGGGGCGACGAACACAATCGTACCTAAAAGTTAGCCAGAATCGAAAATCTAGCCCATAATCACTTTATATCTCACAGAGTATCTTCTTCGTCATATGCACGCCGAGCAGCTTCCAAGCGCATCAACACTTCAAAAAGTTCTTCTTGCTGCGGAGAATCACTATCGAGAGATTGCATATGTCTGCGAACATCTGCAATCTGCTGAGTAATACCCTGACGAATCAGCGAGACGATAATCCCGCGCACATATGGCCAGGATTCTCTCCCACCGTTTTCCGGTAATGGCGCAACTGTCAGCTGACGGATTGCTCCCTTAACTAGCTCATCAGCATTGCTTTCTACCTGCTCCACATACCACGCACTGGCTCGAATTGACGCCGCGTTCTCATCCATACCAGAGTTCTTTAATGTTGTGAATCTATCATCGTAAGCGGCTACACCTCCCACTGCATTAATAGCATCAAAAATACTTTGATGGATCGGCGTGCGAAATGTCCGAGACGGAATCTGGTCAGCATGTGCAACATGAGCCATTCCAGGAAGCTGTAGCATAACTTCTAAGGCTTGCCGTTCGATCCGCATAACAGGATCCCGTAGTTGCTCTCTCGGTTCAAGAATCGGCCGTGGGAGAGGCTCTTCAACCCGCTCAATACGTTGCGAATTAGCATATACCGCTCGCCCAGCTTGGCGCACAGAATCACGTACAAGTGCCTCATCCAAGCCCAACCAGCCCGCCAGTTGGCGGGAGTATTCAGACTGCAAGACTCGATCCCGAATTTGAGAGACAATCGGCGCAGTAGCCCGTAATCCAGCAGCACGCCCTTCAGCAGAATTTAGTGGCAATTCTTTAAGAATTGACCGGATCACAAACTCAAAAAGAGGTTTACGATTAGCAACAAGTTGACGAACAGCCTCATTTCCTCCAGCCATTCGCAAATCACACGGATCCATGCCGTTTTCCGACACAGCTACAAATGTCTGCGCAGCAAAACTCTGATCTTCTTGGAATGCACGCAAAGCAGCTTTTTGACCTGCAACATCGCCGTCGAACGTAAAAATAACTTCTCCGCCAAAAGCATGTCCGTTACTCATCATCACGCCAGCAGCTGGATTCGCTGAATCTCCCATCAACCGCCTAACAATTTTGACGTGTTCGGAACCGAAAGCAGTACCACACGTTGCGACCGCATTAGTCACACCCGCTAAATGAGCAGCCATAACATCGGTATAGCCTTCGACGACGACGATAGTTCGTTGTGTTGAAATCTCTTTTTTAGCCATATCTAAGCCATATAAAACACCAGATTTTTTATAAATCATCGTCTCTGGCGTATTGAGATATTTCGGGCCTTGATCACTATCCAATAGTTTTCGAGCACCAAACCCAATGGGATCGCCTGTTATCGATCGGATTGGCCACATGACACGGCCACGGAATCGATCATAAAGCCCCCGTGTTTTTTGCGATGCTAAGCCCGAAGCAATAATTTCTTTATCGGAAAATCCGCGGCGTCGCAATTCAGTTAACAATCCATCCCACGAATCTGGAGAATAACCGACACGAAAGTCAGCAATAGCTTGGTCATCAAAACCGCGGGCAGCCAACATATCCCGGGCCGGTTGACCAGCCGGTGTCGCTAGTTGTTGAACATAGAATTCCTCTGCAACACGGTGAGCATCAATTAGTCTCGCGCGTGTGACATCACGTGGCCGTGAATCGTCGCGGTTAGGACGCCCACTATCTTCGTATTCAATAACAATGCCAGCTTTTCTAGCGAGAAACTCGATGGCTTCAACGAATGAAACGTGTTCTATTTTTTCAATGAAAGAAATCGCGTCCCCGCCTTGGCCGCAACCAAAGCAGTGCCAACGATTCACATGCGGACGGACGTGGAAAGACGGTGTTTTTTCATCATGAAACGGGCATAGCCCTTTCATTGACCCTACACCCGCTGTTTTTAAAGTCACATACTCACCAACGATATCTTCAATCCGTGTTTTATCACGAACATCGTCAATCACTGATCGTTTTATCATTCCGCCCATGGCTCTAGTTTAGCTGGCTGTGTCAAGTATGAACATAGAAGAGGTGTTCGCTAATACAATAAAAGGTATGGGCTTTTTTGATTTCATATTTCCAAACGGCAAGTCACCGCAAATTACTACCGCACAAGCGATGCAAGAGCACGCAGATGGCGTACGGATAATTGATATCCGTGACATTATTGAATGGAATAAAGGACACATTCCAACAAGTGAGCATATTCCCCAAGCCAAGCTAATGCGTCCAGATTCGGGATTGACTACCAATGAGCGCCTGATTCTAGTGTGTTCCAATGGAGTGCGTTCACTATCGGCAGCTGAAAGAATGCGACGTTCTGGATTTGACGTAACCTCAGTTCACGGTGGGTTAGATAGTTGGAAACGTTCCGGATTCCCTTTTGATAAATAATTTAATTCCCAGTAAAAATATGGATGGCCTGCACGTTATGTGTAGGCCATCCATATTTCCTTGACAAATTACTTCTTTTGAACGTATTTCAAGGAGTCCAATGTAACTGCAGCAAGAATAATAATGCCTTCGAATACGAACTGGAGGTTAGTATCAATACCTAAAATCGTTAACGAATATGTCAGACCAGTAAAGATCATAACACCAGTAACAACTCCAGAAATTTTACCGATACCACCGGTAAAAGATACTCCACCAACCACACATGCGGCGATTGCGTCCATATCCCAGCCTTGACCGTAAGCCGCCGAACCAGAACCAAACATACGTGCTGCTTCAAGCCATGATCCAAAACCATACAAGATTCCAGCAAGGATAAAAGCCCCCATAGTTACTTTGAAAACAGAAATGCCAGAAACCGCTGCTGCTTCTGGATTTCCACCAACGGCGTACAGGTTCTTGCCAAAAGTTGTTTTATTCCAAATAAACCAAACAACAACGGTGGCAGCAATTGCCCACAAAATAATAGTCGGGAAACCAGAGATATTTGGAACAATCATTTTTGGAATATCTGACTCAATAGCACCAAAGCTTACCCCCTTGGTTGCATAAGTTACTAAGCCAAAAATAATGAGCATATTAGCCATCGTCGAAACGAAAGGATGCATTTTAAATCTAGCGGTAAAGAAGCCAGCAACCATTGTAAATGCTGTTGTAGCGATAATACAGGCAATAAGTGCAAAGATGATACGGCCACCAACTGGGATCCCGGTGAAGTCAAAAGCATGCCCAAATACGCTACCCGTATTTGGTCCTTTATGCATGATAACAGTAGCAATAACCATGCCCATTCCGACCATACGTCCAATAGACAAATCGGTTCCGGTAAGCAAAATTAGCCCGGCTACTCCAAGCGCGAGGAACATGCGTGGCGATGCCTGCTGCAAAATATTTAAGATATTTTGAGTGGTGAAGAGATCTACACCTTTAGTCACCGGAGCGAGAACCGCCATTGCAATAAAGATCAATACAATAACGATATACAATCCGTTTTTAAGCAAGAATTGCCGCCGGTTAAACGAATAACGATAATTCTCAATCTTTTGCGACAACGATTGTTTAAAAGAGAAATTCGAATTACGCAATAGGTCGATCATATGATACTTTTCGGCGACTGCTGCATGACGCCGATCTTTTGCGGCTTGCAAACGATGTTGCATAGAAACTTTTGCATCATACTGTTTATTCTTAAAGACCATCTCTTCATCTTTAAGCTCTTGCTTAAGATCAATCGTCGGATTCTTTCGAAGTTCCGCTACTGCTTGTTCATGCTCTTTTTTGATAAGAGCAAGTTGGCGTTGATATTCTGCCTTTGCTTCTTTCTTTTCAGCTTCGACGCTTAATTCAACTTCATTCAGGTACTGCTTATCAAAATTCTCGTCAATATATTTTTCTGCTTTAGCAACCAATTCATTAATTCGTGAGCGATTAGCTGCCTGAACACGTTTAGCTTCTACTAAAGCAGCTTCATCTTGACGACGTAGCTGGACACGTTCTTCTTTTGATAGTGTCCGGTCATTTTTCATATTACGAAGTTGGTGTTGTAGCCGAGTTGCTTTCGTGGTGCCATCTTCACGCAAAGCATCTATTTCAGCTTGGATTTTGCCCACATATTCTTTAATCGGAGCGAGAAGTTCTTCTTCCTTCTCATAGGTTAGGATGCTCATTGCCTTCCCTTTCTTACAGATACTTTGCGCTCAGTCGCAAGAGCTCTTCTTGGTTAGTCTCTTTTGTTGTGACGATTCCTGCCAAACGTCCGGCAGACATAACGCCGATACGATTAGTAATTCCCAAAATTTCTGGCATCTCCGAGCTAACAAGGATCACTGTCTTTCCCCGCTTAGCCATCTGGATAATCAGCTCGTATATTTCATACTTCGCTCCAACATCAATACCTCGTGTTGGCTCGTCCATCATGAAAACTTTAGGTTCCCGCTCTAACCAGCGACCAAAAATAACTTTTTGCTGGTTTCCACCAGAAAGAGCTGAAATTAATTCATCTGGACCAGTAGTTTTCGTATGCATAGTACGAATTTCAGAGACTGTTGCTGCTTGCATCTTACGATCTGACAGTGCAATATTCTTCTTGTAAGCTGGCAAGTTAGCAATCGTTGTATTGAACGTGAGATCACCTTTAAGAAATAATCCATCTGCTTTTCGTTCTTCGGTAATTAACGCAAAACCAGAATCAATAGCTTCCCGAGGATTATTAAAGTTCATCAACTTGTCACGATAATACACTCGGCCAGTCGCTCGGGTTCGAACGCCAAAAATAGTTTCGAGTAACTCAGTTCTTCCAGCACCAACCAAGCCATATAATCCAAAGATTTCTCCTTCACGTACTTTGAAAGAAATATCATTTATATATGGCGCATATTTTGTTGATAAATGGCTAACCGTAAGGATTGGTTCTCCTGGGTTATTGTCGACTTCAGGATAACGATTGTCGAGAGAACGGCCAACCATCGCAGTAATCAACTCGTTCATATTAGTGTCAGCAGTATCTTTTGTCATTACCAGCTTGCCATCGCGAAGGACGGAAACCTGATCACATATTTCAAAGATTTCATCCATTTTATGCGAGATATACACTAACGAAATACCACTATCACGTAGCTTACGCATCATCTCAAACAGTTTGCGAACCTCAGGTTCAGTTAATGATGAGGTTGGCTCATCAAGCACAATCACCTGAGAATGGTACGAAATAGCTTTCGCGATTTCGCACATCTGCCGTTGAGAGACTGACATTTTTCTCATTGGCTGAGTTAAGTTAACGGTCATTCCTAGCTGACGGAATAGGTCAGCTGCCTCACGACGCATGCGTGCTTCGTCAATTGTCCCTAATGAAGTTTTAGGGTATCGCCCAAGAAAAAGATTATCGACAACCGAACGTTCTAACGCTTGATTCAATTCTTGATGAACCATAGCAATTCCATTTTCAAGGGCTTCCTTCGGCCCTGAAAATGATACTGGATGGCCGTCAAGAGTAATTTCTCCTTCATCTTTTTGATAAGTACCAAAAAGACATTTCATCATTGTAGATTTGCCAGCGCCATTTTCACCCATCAAACCAATAATGGATCCACGCTTAACATCAAAATCGATATGTTCAAGTACACGATTACGACCGAACGATTTTGACATACCACGAATTGTCAAAACTACATCATCAGTGCCTGTTACCATAACATTCTTTCTTTCTCGGATTGGAGCAATCAAAGATACTCTCCGATTGCCCCAATCCATTGCTTCTTAGCTTCAGCTATTTGTTCGCTAAAAACTACTGAGTAAGAAGTGAGGTGTAGGACGATGCGTTATCGGTCTTCACCATATTGATTGCGAATGCATCATAGGAACCAGGGTTACCCAACCGGTTTGTGATGTTAGATTCGGTCTGGCCGTCACCACCGATGTATTCCACGTCGAGGTTTAGGAGCTTATCGTACTTTTGCAACAGCGGCTGGTAGGTTGAACCCAGGAAGTTATCTGCCGAATTGTAGATATCTAGCCATACCTTCTTCGTATCAGCTGTTACTTGGTTACTAACTGGCTTGTAAGTAACAGTTGAGTCTAAGAAGTCCTGATAATTATCGGCATTGACTGCAACATTCAAAGCATAGAAAGAACGCTCTTCTTCAACGTACTTGTAGTCTTGATCAGACAAAACATTGCCTGCTTCATCAGCCTTCGCGATACCTTCCATGACATCCTTGCCATCGAGAGCATTACGTAAAACACGCAATGTCAAATATGCTTGAACGTCAGCATGCTGAGAAATAGTTCCACCGTACCCATCAGCAATAGCAGCTACCGCGTCGGAGTTTGCGTCGTAACCAAAGGTTGGCACTTTCTGCGCCTTGGACCACTTATTGAACATAGCCATACCCATGCCGTCATTATTAGAAATGACAAGATCAATATCATCGCCAAACTTACCGCTCCATGCGGTGATGGTATCGCCAGCAGTACCTGCATCCCATGTTGCTCCAGCACCAGTCTTCATTTCCTTAGAAGCTAGCTCAACAACTTTAAAGCTTCCTAAGGTTCCTTCTTTTACAGCGTTAGCATTGGTTTCTGTTGGGTCAGATAGGATACTGCCGCCTTCTTCAACTGCTGTATTAAGCGCTTTTCGAACACCGCGCGTACGGGCAATAGAATCATTATGCCCAACATCGCCAATAGCTAGGACATAACCAATCTTGCCGTCACCATTGCGGTCAATGGTGTCCTTATGCTTTTCAATAAATTCGGCAACCATCTGCCCTTGCAACTCGGCACCTTGAGATGCGTCAAAGCCAACATAATACGTATTTTCGTTGAAATTAAGTGCCTCTTTATCAAGATCGCCAGTGGAAGAATTTGATGGTTGGCGGTTGAACCACACAAGGGGTTTTGGCTATTTTCAACGCTTGAGGAAGCACCCGAATCTGCTGTTCCCCCACTACAAGCTGACAATGCCATAAGCGTTCCGAGCGAAATTGCTAAAGATTTCTTAATGTTCTTCATCGTGAACCTTTTCTATAGTCTCCATTGACTTTCTAGCGCGATCAGCACACGACATTATGTGCATCATTGCTACCAGCAGTACAAAGAATACATTTAGATGTTCATCACAGCAACAGGAAAATGCCTTAGTTTCGCAACATCCCACAATAGCGAGAATGCCACTGCCGCGCAGATTGATCAGTCAAGGAAGCAATCTGGTCAATGATGACGCGCAGACGTTGTTTTTCATCTGCTGCTTGACGCCATAATTCCACAAATATCGGCTCCATACGGTGCGCTGGATCTTCCACGATTGCATCCATGAGATCGAAAAGAATTGTTCGCTGCTCAAAATATGGTGCCTCTTTTTCCCGAGGGGCCATAACGTAATGAACTGCCACGCCTTTAACAAATAAGATTTCTAATGCAGTTAACCGCGGGACAACGACATTGCCGGTATAGCGCATCAATGCTTGGGGATGTTGTTCCTGCGTCGCCTCAGTCACTGACGAAATAAAACGTCCAATTAGATCCGAGGTGTAATCTTTTAAACCCGCCATATCCCGTTGAGAACCGGAGTATTCAAGTGGCCAAGCAAGCATATTTAACACTCGCACGCCGGCCGCTCCCAGCTCATCTGCAGTACAATCTGGCTTATACCAAGCAAGTGTAGAATCAACTACGCGAGTAATTTCTGCATCGTTACTAGCGGCTAAAATATGCGGAGATACATAGCCAGAGAAAACACCATCTTCAACATCATGCACTGAATAGCCGATATCATCCGCTAAATCCATCATTTGCGCTTCTGCTGAACGTCGTAACCCATAATCTTGATGTGCCCATCGAAATGCGGCGACGTCGTCATCATAAGCACCAAACTTTGGCGACTTCCTTCCTTGTGGACCAGCAAAACGCGTCCAAGGGTATTTTACTGTTGCATCTACTATCGCCCGGGTGAGATTTAAGCCAGCAGGCTGGCCATCCGGATGGAAACGTTTCGGTTCAAGACGTGTCAAAATACGCAAAGTTTGCGCGTTACCTTCAAAACCGCCAAATGACTGAGCAAGTTCGTCAAGTGCTTTCTCTCCATTATGGCCATATGGTGGATGACCTAAATCATGGCATAAACATGCCGTTTCAACGACGTCTTCGTCAGCACCAAGATTCTTTGCAAGCGACCTACCAACTTGCGCAACCTCTAACGAGTGCGTGAGCCTGGTACGTATAAAATCATCTGATTCTGGGCCCATAACCTGAGTTTTAGCTCCCAATCGGCGCAAAGCAGCCGAATGCAAAACGCGTGCACGATCGCGTTCAAAATCTGTACGGGCAGAACTTTTAGTTCCTTCACTTACCCAACGCTCTTTATCACTTGCGGTGTAGGCTTGAATCACGTAACTACCCTACCTCTCAGGATGCTATAAAACTATGGGCAACACTACGATGACCGCAGGTGAGATACCTACCACGCCGCTTGCTGAATCAGTCACCGTAATTCACCGAGATTCGGGCACAACCCACGCGTGGGCAAAACACTCCGTCTGGTATCACGCAACCCCGTCTGAAACATCATCATCGGACGCCGTTCGTGATCTTATTTCTTATGTTAGCCGGTTAGGAGTCAATGTCCTAACACTGCCTGCTCATATCACTCCCTACCCGATTTCTGATTCAATTCACCGTGCTCAAAAACGCGGCCTGCGGATCTTACCCAATATCGCTGATTCACATGTCGCACCAGAAGTCATTGACCAATGGCTAGCTGAAGGTGCCTGGGGAATCGAATTGGGGTTGCATCATCTCAAGGAACATATCACAACCGTCAACGACTTAACTCTTGGCCAAATACAAGCTAAAGTTTCCCTTGCCCACCCAGATTCAGTATTGTCGTTAGGACTGTGGGATGACGATGCAGAAAAGTTTGACGAACTCTCTAACCAAGTACACGATGCCTACGTCCATATCGTACGTAGCCGCCCGCTAGCTCTGCCGCTAACTATTGACAACATAGCCCCACAACTTGTTGATCTTTATCGTCTTTTCGAGTCTACCGGTACACTACCAGCATGGGATTTATCAGCTCCGGCAATCCATACAGCAAGCAGCTATCTTTCACCAGCTGGCATCGTGCTTTTAACACTAGCTCTCCCCGGATTAATTCACATTGACCAGCAGAGTATAACTATTCCTCCGGCGCCTCGCCATATTTTACGACTCCGAAATGCCTACTATTTGGCAAATTCGAGTCTTGCGATCGACCGTCGCCAACTCCAAAACGGTATACTGCGTATGTTCGTCGATACCATTGAGGTAAGAATGAACTTTGGGTCTCACAACGAGCCACTGCCTACTGACGGAAGCGTTCTTGCTATGTCCCACCAAAAGCCAAGTCAATCCCCGAATGACGATCTTTACTTACCTTCCGGCGAGGTAGCTTGGATTAAACTACGTTAGCTTTAACCACCAGAAACATTGACTTCAGCTTCGTGAATCTTCGCTTCTTGCTCTGCGGATAATGCGTGAGAATCCAACCAAAATTCTGGAAGATGAGGACGCTTGGCACTCCCCGCTCGGCCTCGTGGCCCTTCGGCTGCTTGCGGATAAGCTTGATCCAGATCTAACGTATCGAGTAGTTCACGCAACTGCTCTACTGATTCAATCAGCCCTAATTGGTGACGCATCTGCCCGCCAACAGCAAACCCTCGCAAATACCACCCGACATGTTTACGTAATTCCCGCATCGCCCGATGTTCATCATTAAAATGCAGAACCGAGAGCTCTCCATGACGAACAATAATATTAGCGACTTCGCGCAATGAAGGCCGATAACGGGCCGATGAACCATACGAAGCCGCAACTAAATCATAAAACAGCCATGGGCGCCCTTGGCATCCGCGTCCCACGCTCACTCCATCAGCGCCCGTCATCTCGATCATCGAGACAGCATCGTCAACACCAAAAACATCCCCATTACCAAACACCGGCAATGTCGTTAACTCTTTTAGCTCACTAATAAACTCCCAACGAGCTTTTCCAGAATAATGTTGCTCAGTTGTCCGTGCATGAAGAGTTAATCCAGATATTCCAGCGTCCTCACTCATCTGCGCCACTTCACGAAATGTTTGATGATCATCATCAATACCAATACGGAATTTTGCCGTCACCGGCACCGTAAAATCCCGCCCACTGTCACGCGATGCACGATGTGCAGCCTCAACAGCGCCAGTAACAATACGAGAAAAAAGATTATGTTTCCAAGGAAGTGCCGATCCCCCACCTTTACGAGTTACTTTCGGTACCGGACAGCCAAAATTCAAATCGATATGATCAGCCCAACGATCACGAACCAGAATCTCTACAGCAGCTGCAATGCTTGTTGGTTCAACGCCATAAAGTTGAATCGAACGAACCGGATCAGCCGGATCAGGTTGGATCATTGTCAGAGTTTCTCGGTTCTGCTCAATAAGCGCACGCGATGTGATCATCTCACATACATACAGTCCGGCATAGCTTTCCGTCCCATTCGTATGACCGTTATCTGCAATATCTAACCCCGCAGCTCGGGCACCTGCTTCACCAAATTCTCTGCATAGCTGTCTAAAAGGCGGGTTAGTTACCCCAGCCATGGGAGCCAAAATAACTGGCGACGCTAACGAAATATCACCAATACGAACTGTCATATCGTCGCCACTTCCCGGTTTTTCGCGGGTGCCACTGGTGCAAACATTGCGGCAATCGCCGTCGTCATTGGAATAGCCAGCACTAAACCGATAGAGGCAACCAAGGTTCGCACGATTTCTTCAGCAACCTGACCAATCATCAAAAAGTCCACAAAACCTCTATCGATAAGAGCGGCACTCATCAACAATGGAAGCGCCGAACCAACATAAGCGAAAGCTAATGTATATACGGTTGACGCGATATGATCACGCCCAATAATCATAGCTTGGCCAAATATTTTAGTACGTCCAGCACTCGGATTCGCCGCATGCAATTCCCATACTGTGGACACTTGAGTAATCGTCACATCATTAAGTGCACCAAGACCGGCCAAAATCATTCCGCACAATAAAATCTGATTCATCTGCAGATAATCAAGCTGGCCATATAACGCAATGGATTCTTCGCCTGACGTACCAGTAAGATTTGCGTAATCGATAACAATCCAAGCAATAATACCAGTGATAATCAGACCACCGAGCGTTCCCAAAACTGCCGTCGTCGTACGAATTGAAACTCCATGCGCCAGATAGATAGATGTGAACATCATAGCCGCTGCACCCACTAAAACAACAAGGAGTGGCGACTTTCCAATCATAAGAGCGGGCAGCATGAAAAATCCAACAACGGCTAATGAGACTCCTAAGCCCAAAAGTGCAGCTAAACCTTTACCGCGTGCTACCACTCCTACGACGAAGACATAGCCTGCTATCAGCAGCCATACCGGCGTTGTACGAACAAAATCGATAAAAATATATGGCGTATCAGTACTAACAAGTCCAGGTGAGAACAATGCTTTAACACGGTCACCGATGTCAAGCCCATTTTTAATGTACTCATAAGGAACATGGACACCCACTTCCACCCCATCAACAATCATAGTCACCGGCGTTTGACGACTTTGATCCGTTTTCCCAATAGAGGCGATTTCACCAATAACTTGTTCCACACCAGCGTCAAATTCGGGACGGGAACCAACTGGAGTCTGCCCCGTAGGCCACAACAAAAACAAGCCAAGAACAGTCAGCAACGCGAGCGGTATAACAATACTCGCAAGCAGAACGCTCACTCGACGTCGATCTGCTGAAGAAAGATTCAAGTTCGCAGAGTGAGTGTGCACATGAGAATGGCTGGTGGAACGTTGCGCTCCACCAGCCACAGAGTCATTAGCAGCCAATGAGTTTACCTGCGAGGTGAGACTCAACGTCTGCGATTGGGATACGGATTTGTTCCATGGTATCCCGATCACGGATTGTGACTGCATGATCTTCTAAAGAATCGAAGTCAACAGTGATGCAGTAAGGCGTACCAATTTCGTCTTGTCGGCGGTAACGGCGACCCACTGCTCCTGCATCGTCAAATTCAACATTCCAGTGCTTTCGAAGGCTGGCAGCCAATTCGCGGGCTACTGGGGAAAGATCAGCTGAACGTGACAAAGGCAGAACTGCCACCTTAACTGGAGCAAGGCGCGGATCAAGCTTGAGAACAACTCGCTTATCAACGCCACCCTTGGTGTTTGGAGCTTCGTCTTCGGTGTATGCTTCAGTCAAGAAAGCCATCAACGAGCGGGTCAGCCCGGCCGAAGGCTCGACAACGTATGGCGTGTAACGTTCGCCTGTTGCTTGATCAAAATATTCCAGTTTCTTTCCAGAAGCTTCGGAGTGGGAGGAAAGATCAAAGTCAGTGCGGTTGGCAATGCCTTCTAGCTCGCCCCAATCTGAACCTTGGAAACCAAAGCGGTATTCAATGTCAACAGTACGCTTGGAATAATGCGAAAGCTTTTCTTGCGGATGCTCATAGAGACGCAAATTATCCCGTGAAATGCCGAGATCTTCGTACCAGTCAAGGCGAGCATCGATCCATGATTGATGCCACTCTTCGTCTTCCCCAGGCTTGACGAAGTACTCAATTTCCATCTGCTCAAATTCACGAGTGCGGAAAATGAAGTTTCCTGGCGTAATTTCGTTACGGAAAGACTTACCAACTTGAGCGATACCAAATGGTGGCTTCTTACGTGAAGCGGTCAATACGTTAAGGAAATTAACAAAAATGCCTTGTGCGGTTTCTGGGCGCAGGTAGTGCAAGCCCTCTTCGTTATCAACTGGGCCGAGGAATGTCTTGAGTAGACCAGAGAATGGCTTAGATTCAGTCCATTGACCGCGCGTACCACAATTTGGGCAGGCAATCTCAGACATGGAAACGTCTGCTTCAGCGATCCCCTTCTTCTCGGCGTATTGCTCGATAAGATCGTCTTCGCGTAGTCGCTTATGGCACTGCTGGCATTCAATGAGCGGATCAGAGAAGGTGGCAACGTGACCGGAAGCCACCCATACTTCACGCGGCAAAATAATAGAGGAATCCAAACCCACCATGTCTTCCCGACCGGTCACATTTGTTTTCCACCATTGGCGCTTAATGTTTTCCTTTAGCTCTACGCCTAGCGGACCGTAATCCCAAGCGGAACGAGTTCCGCCGTATATCTCACCGGCAGGAAAAACGAATCCACGTCGTTTAGCGAGAGAAATAACATTATCTAGTCGCGATGGGGCCTTCTTGGCCATGCGGCTACTCCTTTCAGATGTCTGCATCTGGATGATGCAGTTATAAGTTCGTTTCTCTATTCTACGTGGATTACGTTTCTTTATCTTCACGCATAACGATCATTTTGCGACTAGCAAAGTTAAAGGGGCCACATTTACAGTTATCAGGCAACCCTTTGGTGACAATTGTTCTCAACTAGGATTGAATATATTTATGATCATGAAAAACAATCGAGTATCTATGCTCAGTAAAATACTTGCTATCACAAGTGCTTCAGCTTTTGCCCTCATCGGATGTTCTGACGCCACTCCCTCATCTTCCAAAGCTTCCACCGCAAACGCAAAAGTCTCGGTAACAACCAGCTTCTACCCGTTGACGTTTCTCGTTAATGAAATTGGTCAAGACCATGTTGAGATTACTGATTTAACTCCTCCGGGTGCAGATGCTCATGGCGTTGAGTTATCTCCGAAAGAAATTGCGGATATGCAAAAGTCTGACGTTGTTTTCTATTTAGCTAAACTCTCACCAGCAATTGACGACGCTGTGGCATCTGCGAAAATTGATGCAATCAACATTGGCGAGTTTGTTAATTTGTTGAAGAACGAAGAGACCGGCGGGGAGCATGCCCATGACGAGCACGCAGACGACGACGAGCACGCAGACGACGAGCACGCAGACCACGACGAGCACGCAGACGACGACGAGCACGCAGACCACGACGAGCACGCAGACGACGACGAGCACGCAGACGACGACGAGCACGAACATGATCATGGAATCTATGATCCGCATTTCTGGACTGACCCTGAGCGCATGGCAGACGCTGCACAAGCCATCGCTAAGACGCTTGAAGAAAAAGACCCGGCGCATGCGGACGACTACCAAGCAAACGCCAAATCCATCGTCACTCGACTAACCGACCTAGACGAGAAATTCTCTCAAACATTCAGTGGTACGTGTGAAACAAAGTCTTTCGTCGTCACCCACGCCGCATTCGGATACCTTGCGCACGAATACGGGCTGAAGCAAATCGGCGTAGCTGGCATCGACCCCGAATTCGAGCCATCCCCAGCACGTATTGCTGAAGTGAAAACGCTGGTTGATGAAGAAAAAATCAATACAATCTTCACTCCCACCACCGGAGAAACGAAGGTTGCACAAACAGTGGCTAAAGAGACCGGCGCACAATTTGCCATCCTCGATGTAGCAGCCACCGCCAATGGTTCAACTGACTATATCGGTATGATGGAAAAGAACTTAACCGCTCTGTCCAATTCAATGAGATGTACGAAGTAATACAATGATCACTCCTGCCGTTAGCGTCCATGATCTACATGTGGCATTAGATGGAAAACCTATCCTGCATGGTATTGATCTGGAGATCAAGACCGGATCAACAGTTGCGATTTTGGGCGCTAACGGTTCGGGAAAATCAACATTTATTCGTGCCCTCGTTGGTGCGATCCCCCATAGTCGCGGAACAATAGAAATATTTGGTGATCCCCTGGGCAGTAAAGCTCCATGGAGCCGAATCGGTTACGCTCCTCAGCGAGTCACCCAAGCTGCTAGCGTTCCTGCAACCGCATTAGAAACAGTCATGTCTGGCCTGATTTATGGTTGGCACTTTCGGTATCCAGCTGGGGCTCAGGATCGTGCATTAGAAGCACTGACTACTGTGGGATTGGCGCATCGGGCACATGAGTCAGTCCAAACATTTTCTGGCGGGCAACAGCAACGTATTCTTATTGCACGAGCACTTGTGCGCGATCCTGATCTACTTGTTCTTGATGAGCCTTTTGCAGGAATCGATTCAGAATCTCGAAAACACATTATTGACACCTTGATAACTCTGCGTTCTCGCGGAAAAACGATTGTCATGGTTCTGCACGATATTTATAACCTCGATACTATAATTGACTCAACTCATATCGTATCTCAAGGCCGACTAGCTCCTACCGTTGCTCCTTTACACAACGTTCATCCTGATCCGCTTGCATGTGAATGCGAGGACACCCATGCTTGATTTCTTATCTTCACCTTTGATGGTTCGTGCACTTATTGTTGCCGTGCTCGTTGGTCTCTCAGCCCCTATTGTTGGCACCTATCTCGTCCAACGCCGGCTAACATTATTAGGTGACGGCATCGGGCATATTGCCCTCACCGGCGTTGCGTTAGGCTGGCTAGCAGCCAATGCCGCAGAGGCAACAAATCGGGACGCGTGGGCAGTTCCAGGTGCAATTATCGCATCTATCCTTGGCACCCTTTTAATCGAATGGATGAGGAATCATGGGCACTCATCAGCTGATGTTGCCTTAGCCCTCGTTTTTTATGGTGGAATAGCTGGCGGAGTTATTCTCATCGGGATTGCCGGTGGAACCACATCAAACCTTACGTCATACCTTTTTGGTTCAATCTCAACAGTGACCGAGCTTGATGTTTTACTGACAGTTGTTTTGTGCCTAGTCATTATGGGCGTTGGATTAGGCTTGCGTCCTGCTCTCTTCGTCCTGTGTCACGACGAAGAACACGCTCGTGCTAGCGGACTTCCAACAGTTTTCTTATCCGCGCTTATCGCCGTAACAGCTGCACTCACTGTATCTGTGGCGATGCGCGTTGTGGGCGCATTGCTGGTATCTGCATTAATGATTATTCCAGTTGCAATATCGCAAATTCTTACCCATTCGTTTAGACATACCATGCACCTTGCAATGGCGATCGGCGTAGTGGTTGCTATTAGTGGACTCATAACCACCTACTACTATCCATGGTCTCCCGGGGCAACTATCGTTTTGTACGCTGTCAGCCTGTATCTTCTTGTCGCTATCTTCCGACCGGCTATACTTAAGTTATTAGGCACACAAGAGCCATCGAGGTATCCATTGATGCACCACAAGTGACGTGTATCTAATCGCTTAAAGGGGTCATAATGCAACGCATGACGAAACAACGTCAAGCTATTTGGGAACTCTTGCGTACTGAAAATAATTTTCTTTCTGCGCAAGAAGTTCACGACATCCTGGAAAAATCGGGCGAAGCAATTGGCCTTGCCACGGTGTATCGAAATCTCCAAGCTCTCGCGGCAAGCGGGGATGTCGATGTTTTACGGTTAGAGAATTCTGAAACACAGCTTTTCCGGTTCTGTGCAGAAACTTTCCATCACCACCATATGGTATGCCGTTCGTGTGGAAAAACAGTCGAGATTTCTGGGTCCGGGATTGAAGAATGGGCTGATGGTGTTGCTAGTCAACACGGTTTTACCCGTGTATCACACTCTTTCGAGATATTCGGACTGTGCGCCGAATGTTCCACAAAAGACACAAAATAATGGAAAACATAGTGTCATACCTATCGGACTTTCTCTCCCATGGTCCTTTCATTATCGTCTTTTCGTTTTTATGCGTCGTTATTTTTTTCCGGGCCCAAGGAACGTATTGGCTGGGTCGCTGCGTTGCTTACATTGTCTATAGCAAGGTTGTAGGTGATCCACGACGAGGGCTTTGGTCGCAGCGTTTTGAAGCTTGGCTAACCTCTGAACGGATTGTACGTGGTATCGACGCTGTTCAACGACGTGGCTGGCCCGTTGTCACTTTCTCGTTTCTCACTGTTGGATTCCAAACAATTGCTCTACTATCTTCCGGAATTCTTCGGATGCCGTGGACCGTTTTTACTGCGGCTATGATTCCTGGAGGGCTGGCCTGGGCGACAATTTACGCCACCATTGGATGGACCGTCTGGAAAGCTGCTATGGCTTCTGTTACCGGTTCACCGTGGAGCCTTCTGATGATCATCGCAATCCTTGGAGTCTATAGTGTTTTTGTCATTCGGCGTAAACGCGCTGGAGATGACATCATAAACGAGGTAGCTAAAGAAAATGACGTCTCTCCTAGTCCTTTAGGAGATCTTGCTGATGCACTTGCCGAAGATCCAACGTCCATATCACCGAATGGAGAAACTCATGACAGAAGAATTTGATGTCCGCTTGCCCATCCAGCTTGGCCAATTTGTTAAACTTGCTGGATTGACGGAAACGGGTGGACAGGCCCGAGAAGTCATACAAGAAGGTTTCGTTCGAGTTAATGGTCAGGTTAATACACATCGTTCTGCCAAGCTCAATGACGGTGATCTTGTTGAAGTGGCATATCCCGGCGGTCCTCGAATGCGCGCCCGGGTCTGCCAAGCTTAAGACTTACGCGTAGCAAATTAACGCCACAATAGTGGGCAGGCATCTCGCGATGAGATGCCTGCCCACTATTGTTCGTATTATTACTCTGCTAGCAAGGCGTTTTTGCCGAGAAGAACCCGAAGGTTCGAAAGCAAGGCAGGATTAACATTGACCTTGTACCCATCATGCAGTTGAACAACCGTTGTTTTCCCTAGTTGCCGCACGTGTACTCGAATCGGAGCTTTTCCAGGGTACTGACAAAGCAGATCAGATAGCCGTGCCATCATATCTTGGGTAAGCATGCGTTCTGGTATTTGAATATCTAGCGGAGTATCTTCAGTAATTCCAGCAAGCTGCGGAACATTCATATCCATAGCATTAAGTTGAACACCGCTATCTCGCACTGACATTCGAGCTTTAATAGTCACTACTGTGTCTGGAAGTAAAAAGTGCGAAACAGACTGGTATGTTGCCGGGAAGAAATTCACTTCGATCGAGCCGGTAAAATCTTCAATCGTAGCCGTCGCCCAGGTTTTTCCGTTCTTCTGCGAAATACGTGTTTGAACCGATGTAATGAGTCCTGCAACTGTCACCGTCTGCCCATCAAGTGGATTTTCATCATTTTGAATCCCCAAAACTGTATGGTCAGCGACCCGATCCAGGAAAGCTTCTAACCCGGAAAGCGGATGATCGGAAACATATAATCCGAGCATATCTCGCTCAATATTCAGTTTTTCTTTCTTATCCCACTCCGGTAGATCAGGAATATTAACTGTGAATGATTGCGCAATAGGGTTGTCCTCCCCTAAGCCACCAAACAAGTCGAATTGACCACCAGCTTCGTTACGTTTCACCGGCAAGACGGCTTCGATAGCTTCTTCATGAATGGAGACTAAAGCTCGACGAGAGTATCCCAGTGAATCAAATGCACCAGCTTTGATCAAACATTCAATTGCTCGTTTGTTGAGCACTGTTGCCGGAACTTTATCAAGGAAGTCTTGGAATGACGTAAACTCACCTTTTTCTTTCCGGGTACTTATGATTCCATCCACAACGTTCTTTCCAACATTACGAACTGATCCAAGGCCAACCCGGACTTCATCACCAACCGCAGAATACACATCCATCGACTTATTCACATCCGGAACATTAACTCGGATACCCATGCGGCGAGAATCAGCCAAATATGTCGCTACTTTAGTCTTGTTATTTTGGTTAGACGTTAGCAACGACGCCATGTACTCACTCGGGTAATGCGCTTTAAGGAAAGCAGTCTGGTAAGTAACTAGCGCATAAGCTTCCGAGTGCGACTTATTGAAGGCATACTGAGCAAACGGAACCAGAATATCCCACAGCGTGTTGATCGCATTATCAGAGTATCCATGATCACGCATTCCTTGGGCAAAGCCTTTGAACTGTTGTTGAAGAACATCAGCTTTTTTCTTACCCATTGCTTTTCGCAGAATATCTGCTTGCCCCAGAGTGAATCCGGCAAGTTTTTGAGCAATACGCATCACTTGTTCCTGGAAGACAATGAGCCCGTGAGTATTACCCAGAATATCTTCCAAAGCATCAGCAAGTTCTGGATGAATCGGCGTTTTTTCCTGTAAACCATTTTTCCGCAGCGCATAATTCGTATGCGAATTTGCCCCCATTGGCCCAGGTCGATACAACGCAGAAACTGCCGAAATATCGGCAAAAGTATCCGGTTTCATTTGTTTGAGAAGCTGACGCATACCTGGCGAATCTAGCTGGAAAATGCCTAACGTCTCAGCCCGCGCTAATAACTCATAAGTTTCTTTATCATCAAGCGGTATCACATCAATATCTGGTGCCTGTTTACCATTATTGCGAATATTGGTTAATGCCCCTTCGATTACTGTCAAATTGGACAGTCCCAAGAAGTCCATTTTAACCAAACCCAATTCCTCACATTGTGGATATTCGAACTGGGTAATAATTGCACCATCTTGAAGCCGTTTCATAATAGGTATGACATCAGTAAGAGCAATAGATGACATAATCACAGCACACGCGTGCACACCAGTTTGCCGTGTCATACCCTCAAGTCCCAAAGCAAAATCAAAAACTCGTTTTGCTTCCGGATTATTATCAACAAATTCCCGGAATTCCCCTGCTTCGTTATAACGAGCAGCTTGCGGGTTATAAATGTCTTTAACTGCGATCGATTTGCCTTGTACATCTGGCGGCAAGGCTTTTGTGAGCTGATCACCCATCTGGAACGGCATTCCTAACACACGCGCCGCATCTTTTAATGCTTGCTTTGTTTTAATCGTGCCATAGGTGACAACTTGCGCAACTTTATCCGAACCATATTTTTCTTCCACATAACGAATAACTTCGTCACGCCGACGATCGTCGAAATCGACGTCGATATCTGGAAGCGATACGCGTTCTGGGTTTAAGAAACGTTCGAAAAGCAAATCATGCTTAATTGGATCGAGCTGAGTAATTTCCAGTGCGTAGGCAACCATTGATCCAGCACCTGAACCACGTCCAGGTCCGACACGAATACCGTGTTCTTTCGCCCATTTAATATAGTCAGACACAACAAGGAAGTATCCCGGAAAGCCCATCGAGGTAATAACACCTACCTCATAATCGGCGCGTTCGCGTACATGCGCCGGTATTGACCCGTTGTAACGCTTCAATAACCCGGCCTCGACCTGGTTAATAAACCATGATGTCTCATCTTCGCCAGCTGGAACTGGGAATGCCGGCATGTAACTAATACCATCTGCAGTGGTTTTAAATGACACGTTACAGCGTTCTGCCACTAGCAATGTATTTTCAACTGCTTCTGGTAAATCTTCGAATTGTCGCCACATTTCTTCCGAAGACTTAATAAAGTATCCGTCACCGTCAAATTTGAATCGGTCAGGATCCATGAGGGTTGATCCTGAGTTGATGCACAGCATCGCATCTTGGATATCTCGATCTTCACGCTTCACATAATGCGAATCATTAGTAGCAATCAGCGGCGCACCAATCATGCGTGCTATTTTAAGCAAATCGTTTTGGACGCGCCGTTCAATTTCTAAACCATGATCCATGACTTCGACATAAAAATTATCTTTGCCAAAAATGTCTTGGAGCTCCCCGGCGGCCTTTAAAGCTTCATCCCAATGTCCTAAACGCAATCGGGTCTGAATCTCGCCAGACGGGCATCCAGCAGTGCCGATAAGCCCTTCATGGTACGTTTCTAGTAGTTCTCGATCCATGCGTGGCCATTTACCCATTTGGCCTTCAAGGGACGCTAACGAGTTCATGCGGAACAGATTATGCATCCCAGTATTATTCTCTGATAACAGCGTCATATGGGTGTATGCGCCACGTGCTGAAACGTCATCAGCACGTTGATCAGGTGTTCCCCATAGTTGTCGTGTTTGGTCAAAGCGTGATGTTCCTGGAGTCATATACGCTTCTAAGCCAATAATTGGCTTAATCCCTGCTGCGGTAGCGGCCTTATACATTTCATAGGCGCCAAACAGATAACCATGATCAGTTATTGCAACAGCTGGTTGCTCTAAACGTGCCACTTCGGCAACGAGTTTATTGATTTTCGCTGCACCATCAAGAAGCGAATAATCAGTATGAACATGCAAATGCGCAAAGTTTTTTCCAGCCATGCCTCTAGTCTACTGACTACCCGTCACACATGCCTGCTTGTTATCACTGTGAGTTCACTAGCGATGAAATGTTTGCGCCATATCTTTATGTTCAATACCAGCATCGAGATATACCTCATTATTGATGATGCGGTAGCCTAATTTTTCATAGAAGCCGATTGCTCTGAGTTGAGCAGACAGTTCAATCGTGACTTTCCCTTCACTAGCGAATTCTTCTAACGCAATAGTAGCAAGTTCACTCATAACAACCGATCCAAGACCCGTACCACGCGTTCCGCGACGAACAGCCACTCGCCCTATATGGACTATTCCTGAAGCGTCACGAAAAACGCGCCCAGTTGCCATCGCTTGTCTAGTATGCGGATCACAAACCAACACATGATATGTGCCTGGCATTGTATCTCGTTCATCAATCTCTTGTTCTTGTGGAACATGTTGTTCGGTGACAAAAACATCAAGACGAAGCCGGTAAAGTTCAGCTAGATCATCATTCCATCTCAATCGTTGAACCTTAGTCATAAAATACCTTCTCGCATTGCATCCAATGCATGTTGTAGATCCGTAGGATACTGAGATTCAACTTCTAAATAGTGACCAGTTCGTGGATGATCAAACCCAAGACGGACCGCATGTAGCCATTGCCGGTCGAGCCCAAGTTTCTGAGAAAGGCGAGGGTCTGCACCATACATGTCATCACCAACACAAGGATGTTTGAGCGCACTCATATGGACTCGTATCTGATGGGTGCGACCAGTTTCCAAATGTACTTCGAGCAAACTTGCCCCAGCCATCGCTTCGATTGTGTCATAGTGAGTGATTGAGTGCTTGCCATCCGCTCGAATATTCATTTTCCACTGATGCCGATGATCGCGCCCTATTGGTGCTTCAATAGTTCCACGCATCGGATCAGGGTGTCCCTGAACGAGGGCATGATAAATTTTAGTTACTGTCCGGTCTCGAAATGCTCGTTTCAGGATCGTATACGCAAGCTCAGATTTAGCCACAACCATCGCTCCAGTTGTTCCAACATCTAGACGATGGACAATCCCCATTCGCTCTTGTGGCCCCGACGTCGTCAAACGTATCCCGGAAGCTAAAAGTGCCCCTAAAACATTTGGTCCTTCAAAGTTTTGCGAAGCATGTGCTGCAACACCAGCCGGTTTATCGATAACAATAATATCTTCGTCTTCATACAAAATTCCCATTCCATCAACTGGCGTGAGTTCTGGCTCAGTTGAAGGTGGTGCCGGAATCTTGACGACGACGATACTCCCGCCATGCGCCCTATCTGATTTTCCCGGTATAGTTCCATCCACTTGGACATCCCCACCAAGAATCAGCTCAACAACTTTGGACCGGGACAACCCGGTCATCTTTGCCAATGTGGCATCAAGACGTTCCCCAGCAAAACCGTCGGGAACGACGTAAGTATGAGTCACTTCTTCTCCTGTTTCGTGAACGTGGTTGAACCACGTATCTCCAAAAGAATCAATAGTGCGAACCCCACTACCAATGCAATATCGGCAACGTTGCCAATAAACCAATTCGAGTAGCGGATAAAGTCCACAACATGCCCTTGTGGAAATCCTGGGGCGCGCATAAGTCGATCAATGAGATTTCCTAAAGCACCTCCCCAAATCAGCGCACCGGTATACAACACAGGAACCGACGAAAACTTCGGAACAAGGAACGGCACTCCCAGAACAAAAATTGAACTAAGAAGTGTAAAAATCCATGTTGCATCGTCTAGAAAGGAAAATGCAGCACCGGGATTGAATGTTAAATGTAAACTGAGCGCATCACCTAATAATGCAATACTTTGCCCATCACCTAACGCATGTAATGCCCATTGTTTCGAAGCCTGATCAGCTACTACCACGATAAGTGCAATTACTACTGCATATGCAAGATTCTTTTTCGTCACCCAGTGATTCTAACAAAGGTTGAGTAATGAAACGACAAGGGACCGGCAATCATATGTGCCGGTCCCAGAAGTCGAGTAAGAATTACTGCTGATTCGAATCAACGTTATGCAACAAGGACTCCAAGTAGCTCTTGAGGCGAGTACGATAATCGCGTTCGAAATCACGAAGTTCAGCAATCTTGCGCTCAATGAGAGAACGCTCTTCTTCAAGCTTTGTCAAAGTACGGTTGTGAATATCTTCTGCTTCGGTGACGATTCGAATCTTCTCAGCCTCACCTTCAGCAATCAACCGCTCATTTTCAGCCTTGCCATCAGCAACGAACTTGTCATGCAACTGCTTTGCCATCGCCAAAACAGATGTTGCTTGAGCCGCTTCATTATCAACTGAGACTGGAGCAAATGCAGTTGTGGAAGTAGCATCAGATGGAGCTGCACCGCCAGCCTGTGGCTGAGCCATTCCTTGAGCATTTTCAAGCTCGATAACTCGTGCCTGAGCCCGAGCAAGCTTCTCTTCTAGCTCTGCCTTTTCAGCAGTGAGCTTTGCGATAGTCTCTGCGACTTCATCTAAGAAAAAGTCGACCTCATCCTGATCGTAGCCGTCCGCGACGGAAGCGGGCTCCTTGAACTGTTTGTTCACCACATCTTGTTCAGTAAGCTGAGCCATTATTCACCTCGTTTAAAAATTCATGTACTCCGTTTTGAGTACCTACCACGATAGATTACTAGAGGAATGCACTCCACGGGTAATTTAGAAGAAATTTCATAACTTTTTAATAAACAAAAAAGGTATTACACCGACAAAATTGTCTAATTTTAGGTAGAAATACCTATAATTATCATCACAATAAGCCGAGCGCGATATTCTGAATTAAGCGAACCGCCACGAACAATAGAATGAATCCCACATCCAATGCAATTCCACCTAATCTCAGTGGTGGAATAAATCGATTAATTATCCGTAACGGCGGATCCGTTAAATAATAGACCGCATTAATCACGATAACCACGCCACTTGAAGGCCGCCAGTCACGCGCCAAAGTTAATATCAAATCGAGCGCAACACGCGCGAAAAGCACAAAAGTATAGGCGCTACATAACCATATAACGGCAATAAGAAGAAAGGACATTATCAGCCGAAGTTATGCGGTTCTTCCGCACCCATAGAATCGAGCTTAACGGAATGTGGCGTAAGCAAAAAGACATCCTCAGAAATGCGCGAGAAAGCGCCTTCTAAACCGAAAACGAGACCGAGTGCAAAATCCACAATCCGCTTACGATCATCATTTGTCGCGTCCGACAAATTTAAGATCACTGGCAAACCTGCACGGTATTCAGTTGCAAAGTCCTTAACTTCTTTAAAATCGGACACCCACACGGTGACGATACGCGCAACTTCTGGCACCGAAGGAATCGAATGTAGTGGAGCTACCTGCGAATCATCCTCTTCGAAATAGCCTTCACCATCATACTGATCGTATGCATCATATTCCGCATCATCTTCATATGGTGCTGCCTTGGCTGCGATCCGATCAAAAATACCCATTATGGACTCCTTAATTCCTTACCTTTCCTAAAGGTAAGTGTTATAGCCGGAAAATCCTAGTATTTTACTGGCGTGTCGTTAGGTTTAATATAGATAACTCCAGCAAAGCGCCCCGTTTGGTGGTCTTCTTTCATAGCTCGGCGATGAGAAAAATAATGCTCGTTTTCATATGTACACTCGTTGCTCACTTCAGCCCTACAGCCTAATTCGTGCACTTGTGCAATTCCCCCACCCGCAATATCCACACTCGGGCTACCCCATCGGGTATAACTACGAGCAGCTACTGGCATCTGTGCACGTAACTCTTCCGGAACTTCGTAGCATTGACTACAAATGTGCGGACCAAAAATAATACGCAGATTAGCGGGATTTGAGCCCCTCTCTAAGAACATTGAAATAGCACGATGTAAAATCCGGCCAGACATCCCAGCACGTCCCATGTGTACTGCCGCAATTCTACAAGTCACTACATCAGCGATGAGCACCGGTACACAATCAGCCACCATGACAGCTAAGGCTATGCCGGTAGCGGGAATACGATCACTGTCAAACATCACCCCATCAACATTATCTAAAGTCAAAAACCCATAACGATCGCGTGGCACTTCTACAAGCGTTAAATCAGTAAGAACACGAATATCACAACCGTGAACCTGATTCATCCACACAAGCTCAGTATTAATCTTTCGCGACAAAATCTGCCGATTTTCAGCTACTGAAATAGGATCATCGCCGACATGGAAACCAAGGTTAGCTTCACTATACGGCGGACACGAAACACCACCCTCAATGGTCGTAAACATATATGAAATACTCGATCCCAAATTATGCACAGTACTCATAGGCATCTCCTAGACATTTTAGCTATGTAATTCATTAGTGGCCACAAATCTACAAGGGCTGTAATGCACCACTGCACTACAGCCCTTGAGGTTGGAACACGGAAAAGAAATTAGTTACCGTTAACCAAGAAATCTGGAATATCTAAATCAGGACGACGGTTAAACTTCTCTTCTTCAAGAGTGGGTGGAACATCAAGAGATGTTGGCTGCTCCGGCACGACTGGTGGCACCGGTGTTGCTACAGGTTCAGCAACCGGAGGCGGAACAGGTGTTCCAGTAACGGTTGGTCGGGCAGCTTCTTCACGAGGAGCTACTGGCTCAGTCATGACATGCTTTGCTCGCGGCTCTTGCTGAACTTCCCCTGGGGCACGTTTCTGAGTCTGAGCTAATAGGTAGTCATTTTCTTGATCGAAACCGGCTGCAATAACGGTAAGTCGCACTTCATCACCGACATTATCGTCAATCGTAACACCGACAATAATATTGGCGTCATCAGCAACGGATTCCTTAATAAGGTCAGAAGCCTGTGCTAATTCATGTAGACCAAAGCTTTCCGAAACGGTGTAGGCAAGTAAGACTCCGCGTGCGCCATCAATCCGAGCTTCAAGCAATGGCGAGGAAATAGCCATCTCAGCAGCCCGCATTGCGCGATCTTCACCGGTAGCCACACCAATGCCCATTAATGCTGTACCAGCATCCTTCATAATGGCTTTAACGTCAGCAAAGTCCAAATTCACCAAACCAGGCTTGGTAATAAGATCCGAGATCCCCTGAACGCCAGACCGAAGCACTTGATCTGCTAGCCGGTAAGCTTCAATAATCGACAGCGATTCCTCAGAAATCTGCAAAAGTCGATCATTAGGAATAACGATCAACGTATCGACTGCCTCACGCAGTGCAGCAATACCGGAGTCGGCATTATTAGCACGTTGACGTCCTTCGAAAGTGAATGGACGAGTAACAACACCAATAGTTAACGCGCCTAAATCGCGTGCAATTTGTGCAACTACTGGTGCGGCACCTGTTCCAGTACCGCCGCCTTCACCAGCTGTCACAAACACCATATCAGCGTCTTTAAGCGTTTCTTGGATAGTGTCTGCATTTTCTTCTGCCGCGCGACGACCCACCGTTGGATCCGCCCCGGCTCCCAAACCGTTAGAAATATCGCGTCCGATATCCAACTTAGTTTCTGCTTCAGACTTTGCCAAGCTCTGATTGTCAGTATTTACTGCAACAAAATCGACACCGACTAGCCCATCTTGAACCATCCGGTCAACGGCATTAACACCGCCGCCGCCAACACCAACAACTTTGATGTTTGCATTGCTATTAAACATATCTCTCGTTTCCTTCCAAAAAACCTCAAGTAAAACTTGAGGTTTTAAGCTTCCAACCTCGCGCAAAAGTTAAAGAATTATGGGCCTAGTTGCAAGACTCTCGTAGGTGTGTTGCGAAATTAGTTACTTGTCACTGGTGCAGAGGGTGCAGAAATATCAATAAAATGACTGCCTTGTCCAAGTAATGCCATGAGAATCTTGCTCTTTTGCTCATTTTTTTCCGCCGTCCCCCACACAACGGTACGGCCATCACTCAACGTTAACGTAATGAGTTGATGCCGATCAATAATAAGCTGGCCAACCAAGGATCGAGCGTCATCAGACAAACTCTCAAGCACACTCATTAATCCTGACATCGCAAGTTCTTGATCCAGCTCAGCGGGTAAATCGCCTATCTTTGGCAAGTTAGCGAGTTGATCTGCAGGAATAGTCAGTTTTGTGCCATCTTCGGCCACAGCTTGGCATGTAGAGCCAGTGACGATACAAGCAACCGGAATCTGAGCTTCAACATTAAAAGTGAGAGAATTCGGAAACTTATACGACGATGATATATTGGATACCTCAGGAAGAGCATTGATAACTGAGGCTTCTAATTCAGCATCGTCGAAAAGAAAAATCTGTTCGCCGTTATATGATCGCAAAATATCGGCTAGCTTCGCCCGATCTACAATAGAATCTTCAGTCAGCCCCTGGATATCATTGTCATGAAACTCATACGAAAATAACGGGGAAAACAAAAATATCCAGACCGTCAAAGCAACCCCAGCCAGCACCCCGCCGATCGAAATAACTCGCTTGAGACGAATGCGGCGTTTCTCTGCTTGCCGTTCTTGCCAACGTTCGCTGAGTTCTACCGGTTTTCTAACGCCTGACGCATCCTCAACACCGGGTTCATCCCCCACCAAAGCTGCCTCGCCGTCGGACCCATAATCATCCTCGTCATCATATTCTTGGGCAGCAAAATCCTCTGAATCTACTAAGGCAGTGGGCACATAATCTTGCTCTGAATCGGATATTACATACGGTTTCGCTTCTCCGCCATGCATGCGTTCAGGTATTGCCGCTTGTTCTAGCGGAGTCGGTTTACGAGGCCGGCGCGGGGTTCTCATCGGTCTAGCTCACTCAAAATCGTCGGAACTAACGTCGTAATACTTCCGGCTCCCATCGTCAGAATAAGATCGCCTGGAACTGCTTGGGAAGCAATGCGACGACCCGCTGTAACCATATCTGGTTCATATATCGCTTTGGACGAGTAACGAACAATAGCATCACCTTCGACCCCATCTGCAGGTACTTCACGAGCTGCATATACCGAAGTAACGATGACCTCATCGGCAAGATCAAGTGCATGAGCAAACTCATTGGCAAAATTCTTTGTTCGAGAGTAAAGATGAGGTTGGAACACTACCCTAACGCCACCCTGGCTTACTGAACGTGCCGTGTTGAGCGTGGCAGCAACCTCCGTAGGATGATGAGCATAATCGTCAATAACTCGCACTCCGCGCACTTCACCACGAAGCTCAAACCGCCGTCCTGTACCGCGGAAATGTGCTAGAGCCCGTGCGACATCTTCAGGGGCAAAACCAAGATCGCAACATGCTATCCATGCCCCTACACCATTAAGCATCATATGTTCACCGGGAACCGCTAACGCGATCTTTACTAGTTGTTCACCCCGCATAACATGTGCGCTAACAGCATCATTAGACGATACAATATCGGTGATTAAGCAATGGTCACCTTCAAAGGGCTTAATTCCATATGTCGTAACGCGAATTCCTAAAGCACGTGCAGCATATGCCAATTGCGCTGCCCCCGGATCATCGGTGCAACATACCAGCAACCCACCCGGTTTTATCCGTTGCGCAAATTTAACAAAAGCCTGTGCAAAAGCTTCGGCAGAACCATAATGATCAAGATGATCAGGTTCAACATTTGTTACTAATGCAATCCGTGGTTCATAGTTCAAAAACGATCCGTCCGATTCATCAGCCTCCGCAACAAGTACCGTTCCAGAACCTAGATGTCCACCTGGCTCGTCACCGGCAAGATGGCCTCCAATAGCCCAAGACGGATAAGCTTCCAAAGCAGATAATGCACGCGCAATCATTGCCGACGTCGACGTTTTTCCATGCGCTCCAGCAACAGCAATAAAATCTCGTTTACCGGCGGCAAATGCTAACGCCTCCGACCGATGCCAAACTTCTTGACCACGTTGAAATGCGATAGCCAACTCTGGATTAGTGTTCTTTATAGCACTCGAACGCACAACAATTGCATCCTGCGGCACATGACTGGTGTTATGCCCCACAAAGGTTGTGATTCCTTCCGCTGCTAATTCTTGTAAAACAGCCGAAAAATCACGGTCAGAGCCCGATACTTCATGGCCTTCTGCGCTGAGTAAACGGGCCACGACATTCATCCCTGCCCCGCCAACACCAATAAGATGAAACTTCATTACGCCTCCACAATTTCAGCCACGAACTGTGCCAACTTCATTGCCGCATCAGAAGGAGCAACCGACTTCGCCGCAATGCTCATCATGCAACGACGCTCCGGTTCAAGTAGCGAAGGAAGATGGGTAAGAACCCATTGCGGTGTAAAATCAGCGTTATCTACCAACACGCCGCCACCGGCACTAACCACATCACGGGCATTACGCGCTTGTTCGCCATTCCCAATTGGTAGCGGCACGAAAACAGTTGGAATACCCAATGTCGCAGCTTCAGAAACCATGCCTGCTCCAGAACGCGCTATTAACAAATCAGCCACTGCGTAGGCTTCTTCCATATCGGTCAAATAATCAAGAACAACATAATGCGCGCGCTCTCCTACAGCAGCACGCACGTCGTCGTCCTTGCCTTTTCCGGTCAAATGTAAAATCTGAGCATTTAAATCAGGCCCAGCAACTTGCATCGTTTCATTTAACCGCAAAGCTCCCAAAGACCCTCCAGAAATAACAATAATAGGCTGGAGTGGGTCAAGACCAAAACGAGCTGCTGCCTCCTGCCGACGACGAAGCCGGGTTTTTTCATCGCTTGTAGCTAATTGCGCAATTTCGGAACGCAACGGTAAACCCACTGTCACCGTTCTACCTTTTCGAGCAACTAACGGCGTGGAAGGAAACGTCAATCCAACCACCTGCGCCCAGCGTGCGCCCAATTTATTAGCCAACCCGGGAACTGCATTAGCCTCATGAACCACAATCGGAATTCTTTCTTGACGAGCAGCCCAATACATCGGAGTAGCCGCATAGCCGCCAAAACCGACAACACATGTTGCTTGGGTATCACGTAGAATCTGCCGCGCTTGGCGAACTGCTCGCTGAAAATGAACCGGAAACCGTAACGCATCCACCGATAAGCGGCGTGGGAAAGGCACTCGTTCAATTAACCGCAAATCAAAACCAGCTAATGGGACTAAATCATTTTCAAGCCCGCCTGCAGTTCCTACCGCAGTAATCTGTGCCTGCGCATCACTTTCCCGGATTGCTCGTGCCGTAGCAAGCAAAGGATTGACATGCCCAGCAGTTCCTCCACCACATAAAACAACACGTAATGTCATGATTTCCTCCGAATTAGAGCACGTGCTTGTCGAACTAATCCACGGCGCGCAGTGAATGTTTCACGCACCCCCGGAACGTCAAGCGTCGTAGCTATGACAGCGCCTAACATCCACACCGTCGCCATCATCGACGAACCGCCCATAGATACAAAGGGTAACGGCACACCAAAAACTGGCAAAAGTCCGGTAACCACCCACATGTTGGCGAAAGCTTGGCCGCATAACCACAACAACGCCCCGACAGCCAATAATTGAGCATAACGATCATGGTGATTCATAGCAATACGAATAAGCGACCATCCCAATGCTAAAAAGAGCAAAATGATAGTAAACGCACCGATCATTCCAAGCTCTTCGCCAATCACTGCAAAAATAAAGTCAGTATGAGCTTCGGCCAAATCACGCCATTTTTCTTTACCAGCACCAATTCCGACACCAGTCACCCCACCAGAGCCGAATGCAAAAAGCGCATAATCTAACTGAGTTGGGGTAATTTGGTCCGGAAGAGTTAACAAATTAGTGAAATAGTCACCCACACGATACAACCGCGATGGACGGATAACAATCAAAATAGTTGCTAAAAAACCGAAGACAAACGCTGGTGGTACAAGCTGACCACTGCGCAAGCCAGCAAGCCAGAACATTCCTGCCCCAATGAGAACGAAGACCAGAGCAGTACCGACGTCACCGCCTAATAGAACAACACCCATAGACGCGCCAAAGCCAAGCACTGGAATAATGATCGTTTTGTAATGTTGAATCTCATCAACGGTTAGCCGAGCCAGCATCATAGCCAGCCAAATAATGAGTGCCAGTTTTAAAAACTCTGAGGGCTGCAAAGCAAAGTTACCAATTCTTAGCCAGTTGTTATTACCAGCAACTCCATCACCATCTTGTAGTAAAACAAGAGTTTGCAACACAACGCCTAGTAGCAACGGCAGTAGCGCAACTCGTTGCAACAGTTTATACGGAATAAACGCCAGGAAACCTGCACCAACTATACCTAATACCGCAAAAATGGTTTGGCGCAAAGCTACCGCAAAAAGTTGAGTTGACGGGTCGCGCGACACCGCAGAAATCGACGACGGGGCTGTTGCCGAAAATACCATGAAAACACCAATAGTAATCAGCATAAGCGCCGAAGCAATCATCAGAAGCAAAGATTGAAGAATAACATTACGACGCACCAGATCTTTTGCTGATAAGCCCTCCACTGGCTCGTTCTGTCTCATCATTTCTCCCCGCCAGTAACAATCAATTCACGGACCATATCAGCAAATATCGCTCCGCGTTCGCCATAATTAGTAAATTGATCTTGCGAAGCAGAAGCTGGTGCTAACAAAACAGTATTTCCCGGTTGAGCTAACTCAGCTGCCTGTGTGACTGCCTCACGCATTGGATTCTGGCTCTGTTCGTCAATATACGTTACGGGCGCTTTGAGCGCGCTTAATGCTGAACGCCACGGACGTTGATCAAGGCCGATCACAACAACACCGGCTAACCGATCGGCAACCCGTTCAACGAGCGTATCAAACTGTGCACCTTTTGATAACCCGCCAACAATCCAAACCGTATTAGCTGGCTTTTGAACCAAAAGTGACGCTTGGGCTGCATGTGCGTTTGTCGCTTTCGAATCATCAATATATGTAACACCACCGTGTTCGGCAACAAACTCGATTCGATGCCGATCCGCATGAAACTCACGAAGTCCCGCAGCGATAGCTGACGACGGAGTATCAATAGCACGCGCTAAAGCCGCAGCTGCTATGGCATCTTTCACGATATGCACTGGGAGGTCATAACTTGGCGGAGCCAAATGCGCAACATCAGCAAGGGTAAAAAGCTCTTCTGCCTGCGAATACATCTGACGTACAAAAGCTCTATCCACAACCACATCATCAACTAAACCTAATTCGCCAGGCGATGGTATTCCCAGCGATAGCCCAATAGCACGAGCACCTTCAACTACGTCTGCATTATCAACCATTGCTTGTACATTGCTGTCCCCTACTGGGAAGATACATGCGCGGTGAGTACGCTCATAGATATTAGCTTTTGCACGCGCATACTCGGTACGATTCCCATGCCATTCAAGGTGGTCGTCAGCGATATTGAGAACAATAGAGGCGGTAGGCTCCATCGAATACGTAGCCGCAAGCTGGAAAGATGACAGCTCGCATACAAACACTTCTGGTGCTTGGTCAGAAAGGTCGCTAACTGCTGTTACTGCCGCAGTGCCCACATTACCCACAGCTAAAGCCCGCTTACCACTAGCACGAAGCATGGCTTGAAGCATATCCACAGTGGTTGTCTTACCGTTAGTTCCGGTCACACATAGCCAAGGAGCAAAATGTCCATCGTCATCTTGTGCTCGTAAATGCCAAGCAAGTTCAATCTCCGACCACACCGGAATCTGTGTTTTTCGCAATTCTTGCCATTCGATACCCGTCTGGGGAAATCCTGGAGCGATAATAACTAGATCTGGTTGCCAGGCAAGTAAAGAGGCAATCAGTTTAGTTGGCTCGGCATCCGATATTGCACAGTCAAGGATTGTTGAATCCACCTGTTCAATAGCCTTAGCCGATGAATCCCACACGCCAAGAATTGCACTAGTATGCTGGCCAAGAGCACTCAGGGCTGCCCCCCCAGAAACGCCCAGACCAAGAATCGCAATGCGTTGGGAGTTAAATTGTTGAGCGCCAGGGATAGACATAGTCACTGATGTGCCAACCATTCTGCATAGAATAAAAACATACCCGCGGAAATAAACAAGCCTTGGATGAGCCAGAACCGCACCACAATCGTAACTTCTTTCCAACCTTTAAGTTCGAAGTGATGATGGAGCGGAGCCATCCGGAATACGCGTTTGCCGGTGAGTTTGAACATCCCGATTTGGATAACATCAGAGATGACGATGATGACGAACAGTCCGCCAAGAAAAACCGCGAGAATTTCTGTTCGGGTTAAAATCGAGACTCCGGCGAATGCGCCACCGAGTGCCAACGATCCGGTATCTCCCATAAAAATTGCTGCTGGCGAGGTGTTATGCCATAAAAAGCCAAAGCATGCGCCAACAATCGCGGCACAAATAATTGCAATTTCTCGCGGATCACGAACGTCATAACATCCTGGACTGCCGGCCACAACAGACTGACATGTTTGGTAATACTGCCATATTCCAACAATTGTGTATGCACCAAAGGCAAGCATGGAAGCGCCAGCTGCTAAGCCATCAAGACCATCGGTCAGGTTAACAGCATTTGACCAAGCAGTGATAAGGAAGTTTGTCCACAACACGAATAGGACTAAACCAAGGATAGCTCCCCCGGCGGAGAGATTAATCGGCAAATCCCGCACAAACGATATTGCGGTAGAACCCGGAGTGTGATTCATATCGTTACGAAATTGTAAGGCTAGAACAGAAAAGACGATACCTACAGTTCCTAAACCAAGCATCTTTGCACGCGGAGTTAATCCTAAGGATCGTTCTTTACTTACCTTAATGAAATCGTCGAGAAAACCGACGATCCCCATTCCGACCATCAAACCGAGAAGAAGGAAACCAGATACTTGAGGTACACGTTGCATCACGATGTTAGCAACTGCCCAACCCGTAATCGTCGCCCCAATAATTACGACACCGCCCATAGTTGGTGTACCGCGCTTAACTAGATGCGTGGTCGGACCATCTTCACGAATAAACTGACCGTACGAACGCTTTTCTAACACCTTGATAAACAAAGGTGTTCCAAGCAACGCCACAATCAGCGATATTCCAAGTGCAATAAGAATCGCGAGCATTTAGCGATCTTTCTCCTTTAGAGCCTCTGCGAGTTGCCACACCCCAGAACCGTTAGAACCTTTAAGTAAGACTACGTCATCTGTTGAAACAAGAGTATCAAGCAACTGGTGTGCTTTGCTCACATCTGGCACGTCAAAGACCACCACTTGGCCGTCTTTTGCAGCAGTAACAGTGGGTTCTAATCCAGGTCCGACGGCGATAAGCACGTCAATTCCAAGCTCAATAAGAACCTGACCAATCGATCGATGTTCGTCATGTGATGCTGCTCCGAGTTCAAGCATTTGCCCGAGCACAGCGATTGTACGTTTGCCCTGACCTACATGAGCTAGACCCCGTAGTCCAGCTCGCATCGAATCTGGATTTGCATTGTATGAATCGTCAATGATGGTGGCCCCACGCCAGTGCCACACGTCCATGCGGTGCGGGCTGCCAGCACGTGCCTGGGATAACAGCTGTGCGCATTGATTCACTGTCATCCCCATAACAAGGCCAACACTAGCAGCAGCTAATGCGTTAGCCACATGGTGTTCACCTACGAGACTCAGATCTACGTGTCCTTCTTCGTCCCCGTAATGCAAGATGAATGAGGCATGACCACTGGCAGATATCTCAATATCACTGGCCCACACTCCCGACTGATGTGCCCCTGAAGCAGAGAAAAAGACAACCTTTCCGGGGGCGTGGATAGCCATCGCACGTACTCGTTCGTCGTCATGATTTAGGATGACGATACCATTTTCTCGGGTTCCGGTAACAAGTTCAGCTTTAGCTTGAGCGACGTTTTCAATACCGCCGAATTCACCTAAATGCGCCCGGGCGACAGCTAAAACAACTGAAATATCTGGCTGAACAATATCCGTTAAATATTTCAGATTTCCGATATGATCGGCCCCCATTTCTAAGACAAGAGTTGACGTCGCGCTATCAGCTCGCAACACGGTTAAGGGCAAGCCGAGTTCATTGTTAAATGAGCCTGGTGGAGCGATCATTGGTCCACGCCAGCCTAAAATTTCTGCGAGCAAATCCTTCGTCGTTGTTTTGCCAACTGACCCAGTAACTCCGACCACTTCGAAATTTTGTGCGCCTTGACTACGCAACAAATGTGCTTGCGATTGAGCTATTTTTCCGAGGGCAATAATTGGATCGGCTACAATAATAACTAGGTTTGGGTCTGCTCCACTTGCTAACACTGCATCTCGATCAGCAGTGAGAATTCCAGTAGCCCCGGCTTCTAGGGCGGCTTTTGCAAATCGATTTCCATCTACTCGCTCGCCCTTAATAGCAACAAATAGTTCGCCGCCTTTGATGTGGCGATTGTCAGTTGCTACTGCGGTGACGACCTCTTCGCCAGCCGGCTGCGTACCTGCGAAGCTACCGTTCACAATATCCGCAATTTGTTCTAATGTAGTATCAATCATTGGGTGGCCTCCGGTTAGCTATTCCTTCACGGGCGATTTCACGATCATCAAGCTCAAATAAGGTTCCACCGATATCTTGAAAACGTTCGTGCCCACGTCCGGCTATCAGTATAGTATCTTCCGGTTCAGCCTCCGCTATTGCCGTCAAAATGGCTACTCGCCGATCAGCAATCTCTTTCCATGTCGCATGGGGTGGAATACCAGAAATAAGTTGAGCACGAATATCAGCTGGATCTTCCGAATGCGGATCATCATCGGTGATAATCAAAACATCAGCATGCTGTGCCACAGTTTTCGCCATGGCTGGTCGCTTCGTTGTATCGCGGTCTCCAGCCGAACCAGTTATCACGATCAAGCGGCCAGCTGTTTGGGGACGCAACGCTGTTATTGCCTGAGTCAGTGCAGCTTCGTTATGTGCAAAATCAACAACTACACGGGGTGCATAGCTAATGGTCTCCATCCGGCCAGGGACTGTTGGACTAACCCCATGATGTGTTTTTAAGGCATGAGCGATATCGTCTAGACGGTAACCGCCCTTATTGACCATCGCAATGGCTAATGCGGCATTCATGACGTTAAAGTCACCGGGTAAATCTGTATAGGTGGAGATCGTCTCACCAGTAGGACTCGTTAAATTAAACGCTTGATGTTCCCCCGGATGCATAATCCACGCACCTGGTTGCTCTTTTCCTACGACTAAGGCCTCAACATATTCTGGATGAGCGGCCACAATTTGTTCACCCCACGTCTGGCTCGCCACAGCTACGCCTTGATGTGAATGTTCAGCTGTGAACAACTGAGACTTTACCGCGAAATACTCTTCCAGCGAGTGATGGAAATCGAGATGATCTTGAGTCAGATTAGTAAACCCGGCAACTGAGAAACAGATCGCATTTGTTCGGCCTTGTGCAATAGCATGAGACGATACTTCCATCACGAGACTCGTTCCGCCTTGTTCTACCAATGCGGCCAGCATGGCTTGCAAATCTGCAGGCTGGGGTGTGGTTAACTCAGCAGGAACTTCGTGACCGGCAATATGAACAGCCACTGTGCCGATCAGGCCTGTTTTTTCGCCCAGGGCACGCAAAATATGATCGATCATATAAGCGGTCGTTGTTTTACCGTTAGTGCCAGTAATCGCATAGGTGGTAAGTTTATCCGCCGGGTTATCGTACACCCGGGCGGCTATCTGGCCAATTTTCTCACTCACTTGAGCAGTGACAATAACCGGAACATCGGCACTGATAAAGTCTGCTCCCTCTCGATCGGTAATAATCGCAACAGCCCCAGCATGCATTGCCGCATCACCGTATTTAGCTCCGTGAACGTGAGCTCCGGGAACGGCGATAAAAATGTCTCCTGGAATAACTGCTCGGTTATCGGTTGTCACCCCGGTGACAGGAATATTCGCATACCGTTGTTCAACTCCAGTAACGATCTTCCCTAAAGGTTGGGACAAAACATGGCGCGGACGAATCATGGCATCTCACTTTGGGTCCACGGATATTTCACCAATGGTTCTTGGGACGGTGCAACTCCCATTGAGCGCATCGCAAATTTTCCAATATCAGCAAAAACAGGCGCGGCTGTCTGGCCACCATAGCCAGCTCCCGCAGCATTATAAATAGCAACTGCAATGGCAACTTGCGGGTTTTCTGCAGGTAATAATCCGACGAAGGTACCCACACGTTTGGTTAAGTTTCCATTTTCGTCAGGCACCTGAGCAGTACCAGTTTTGCCAGCCACATTAAACCCCGGCACGGACGCAAGCTGTCCAGTAGAATCTTTGCGAGTGACGCCTTGGAGCATTTTATTTGCGGTGCGCGCTGCTTCAGCTGAAACTATTTGTTGGGATGCGCCAATTACTGTTGGCTGGAAATTACCATCTGTGTCATACGTTCCATCAACAATGTGCAATGGCACTTTGACTCCTTCATTTCCCACAATAGAGATCATTTGTCCTAGCTGGAGTGTGGACGCAGCCCATGCTTGTCCGAACATTGTGGTGTAGTGAGTACGGTTATCCCATGTGTCATAGGAGCTGAGGATACCGGCAGTTTCTCCTGGTAGTTCAATACCTGTTTTTTCTCCGATTCCAAATTTTCGTAGCATATCATATCGGTATGCGTCATCCATTCGATCACCAATTTGGACCAAACCAGTGTTGTATGATTTCGCAATAATACCGGCAGCTGTCATCGTTTCAGTGGCGTGATTTTCATTATCGGAGATTTCTTCGCCATTTGGCATGGTAATCGAATCTGGCACCACGAAAGTATCTGTAGGGGTGACAACTCCTTTATCGAGAGCGGCAGAAAGCGTGATAACTTTTCCAGTTGATCCAGGTTCGACAATTGCTTGGACTGCTCGTGAATTCCAGTCAGCTGGGTCAACATTGGCAAGGTTTGATGGATCTGGAGCGGAAGAATCACCGAGCGCTAATATCCGACCAGTTCCAATTTGGACGACGACGGCTGCGCCCCATTCAGCATGGGTACGTTTTACGGACTTATCTAATGCTTCTTGGGTAGCTAATTGCAGATCTCGATCGATAGTAAGTTGTACTTTACCGCCGTCAACCGCCGGTATTTCTTTACGTGGCGATTGTGGAAAGACAGTCCCGGAGGGACCTACTTCGACTTTAAGTTCGCCGTTCTTTCCAGCTAAAAGTTCGTTATAGGTTGATTCAATACCGGCGCGTCCAGCCAGAGTGTCATCGTCTGCTGTTACTCCGGTGTATCCCAAAATATTTCCGGCAACATAGCCATTTGGGTAAACTCGTTGCATATAGGGATCTGGGTAGATGCCGTGAATTCCTAGTTGGCTAATTTCACGCCATGTGTCAGGCGAAATATCACGCTTGACGAGCTCCCATTGGTATTTTTCTTCACCACCAAGAAAAATACCTCCAAGTTCAGCTTCATCCATCTCAAGGATTGGAGCGACTTTTTTAGCCGCTGCCGCAGCGCCAACGCCGACGAGGTTGTCATCGTCGTCGTATTCTCGATAATCTGCAATTTCCACCTGATTAACACGTACGTTATAACGTTCTACCGAGGTGGCTAAAATTGCACCATGAACGTCGACAATATCGCCTCTGCGTGCTTCTAATGTTTCAGCATGGTTGCGTAACGACCGCGCTGTTTGCGAAAGCTGCGGGCCAACTACAACTTGCAGATAAAATAACCTAGCACCCAGAACTAAGGCGACCGCAAGGATAACGATAATCGTCAAAGTTAATCGTGAGTTTGTGAGTTTTCGGCCAGCAACTCCGCCTCCACGCCCACTACCCATTCCCGCGCGATAACTAGCGGCTAAACGTTCAGTAAGCGTAAGCTGCTCGAACTCCTCGTATCGAGACGTCATTCTTACTCCTCATCATGCTCACTGATTGCCCTCAGTTGGTGCTGTCACCGCTCCTGTTTCAATATCTATATGAAGAAGTGATGTAGCTGACACCATCCCAATTCCTTGAGCGGCATGCCGTAATTGGTCAGGTGAGGAGACGGAAATGACTTCACTTCTCAGCGTCGCTTCGCGTGCCGCCACCTCGTTATGTTTTACATTAATATCTTTAAGCTCGTAAGCTCCAGCTACCATCAGCGTGTTGAGATAAAAAGCTGTGGCAAGTGCCCCAAAAAATAAAATTGCGCACAATAAAACTGTTCCAAAAAATCCACGAGCAGCGGCCGGAGTTGGTACAACGCTTAATCCCGGCACCTCGATAATCGGACGTGATGCGGGTGCACTATTACGCTGTACTGCTCGTGCTAGAACACTCATAATGCACTTCCTTGACGACGATGGGGCTGATAAATATGTGCTGGGGTGGGACGCAAACGCTCGACAGCACGTAAGCGCACTGATGCCGAACGCGGGTTTTGCTCTTGTTCAGAAGGATCTGCTTTTTGCGCTCCGCGTGTTAATGGCGCAAGATACGGTGCGTGATCTTCCAACTCCATAGGCAGACCTGGCGGCGATGTGGAAATTAGTCCCACGTTAAACGCTTCTTTAACTATGCGGTCTTCGAGTGATTGGTATGATTCGACGACGATACGTCCACCCACTCGAAGAGCTTCTAACGCTCTAGGCACCGCAGCTTCGAGAACTTCGAGTTCATTATTTACCGCGATACGTAAAGCTTGGAATGTGCGCTTGGAAGGATTTCCGCCCTTCCGGCGAGCCGGAGCGGGAATCGTCTCACGGACGAGCTCAGCAAGTTCTGCGGTTCGTTCTAGTGGCGAAGTCTGCCGACGCTTGACCACAGCTCGCGCAATCTGGGAAGCAAATTTTTCTTCACCGTAGACACGTAAAATTCGTGAGAGTTCAGCATGAGAAGCCGTTGCAAGAAGTTGAGCTGCAGTTACCCCTCGGGTGGTATCCATCCGCATATCTAGGGGCGCATCGTGAGCATAAGAAAAGCCACGGTCAACTTCATCTAGTTGCAATGACGATACTCCGAGATCCATCAAAATAGCATCAACACAGCCATCGTGACCATATTGCTCAGCAATGAGATCGACGTCGTCGTAGGTGGTGTGAACAGCAATGAACCGAGAACCAAATGGTGCTAAACGCGCTGAAGCTAACTCAATAGCTTGCTCATCACGGTCTATTCCAATGATGCACAGGTTATCAAAGGCACGTAATAGAGCTTCACTGTGCCCCCCCATACCCAAGGTGCAATCGATGAGTACTGGCTGATCATTAGTGAAAGCGGGGGAAAAAAGGTCAATAATATTTTGCACTAGCACAGGAATGTGCAACGCGTTATTGTCTGCAGTTACTCGCATAACACATCCCTTCTTTTCCATACTTCATCACGGACCTACTGGTCCCCCGCCAACCGCCTGAAATCGGGGAATTACCTCAGGAGGGTTGGAAGAGGGCCACTAGACCGTGCTAGAAAACGCCTGGAATTAGTTCGTCTTCTCGATCAGCAAATTCATCTTCACTCGTTGTTAAGAAGGTCTCCCACGCCTTAGCGTCCCAAATCTCTACGTGATCACCAGATCCGATAACTGCAAGATCGCGCTCCAATCCGGCATAGCTTCGCAGCATTGCCGGCAATGTAATTCGTCCTTGCTTATCAGGAACCTGATCATTAGCGCCTGACAGAAATACGCGAGTGTATGTTCGCGCTTCCTTTGAAGTCATCGGTGCTTGCCGTAAGCGTTCCAAAATGTTTTCAAATTCAGCATATGGAAACACGTACAAGCAATGCTCTTGACCTCGTGTAATGACGAGACCATTTGCTAATTGATCACGAAACTTGGCAGGCAGGATCAGACGCCCCTTGTCATCTAGCCGTGGCTCGTATGTACCAAGGAACATCATTCACCCCCCTCCTCACAACGTTGTCTCCACTTTACCCCAAAACCCACCACTATTGTTTATGAAATGCGAAATTATTATCACATTGCTTTGATTTTATTGGAAAAAGTCGAGTGGAGTGAATATTGTTAAAGGAGATATTAATGTCAATATTATCCGATATTCAAATAATTTTATCGCTCAAAAATGCCGCTCTCATATCCCCAGTGGAGAAAAGTGGAGCACCAATAAGTCAACGCTAAAAAATAGAGAAGGGCCGGAGCTTTTTCAGCTCCGGCCCTTCTCCGACCGCCCTAAAGACGGAAAAAATAACAGTTACATCCGTCCTTCATCACGACGTTGTTCGAACGCTCGTTTTTGACGTTCCATAAAGTCCTGTGCTTGCCGCCCAGTAGGCTTATGAACCTTGCTAGCCTTACCGGTTTCTACGGTGACTTGAGACATCCCTTGAATGATGTACATTAAACCTAGCCACACAACAACGGCACCAACTACACCAACCGATATAAACTCCGTCGCCACGCCAGCAGCGACGATCCCCAGGCCACTAACAGCCGCAATAAGGCCTAAAACTAGGTGACGTGCAGAAAGCGCCATGCGGGTCTGATGAAGATCTTCTGGGGCCAAGGACTCAGCTAACTTAGGGTCTTCACCCTTGAGCTGAGCTTCGAGTTGTTCAAGCATTTTACGCTCATAATCCGACAGAGCCATAAATGGTTCCCTTCTATATCCGTATATCTTCACAATACCCGAAGTAACGCCAGTATCAAGAGTTGAACTAAACTTCCGAATCTTTTTCCAATAGTGAACCGTGTTTCAACACACTTCGCCCATATTTGGCACGCACTAAATCCATCGCCTCTTCAGCTTTCGAACGCCGCCCATCGTCACCTAAGGTCAGTTGTACACCACCATCGTAACGAGAAAGCTGACCAGCACGAACACCTAATAACCGAATTCCCCGCCCTTCGGCGTACAGTTGATCGAATAAAGCACACACAGCTTCGTACACATCTGCCCCAGTATTAGTTGGCGCTCCCAAGGTAATCGAACGAGTAAGGGTAGAAAAATCTGAGTACCGAACTTTCAAAGATAGCGTTCTAGAATAACTACCGTGTGCTCGCAACCGAGAAGCAACATCATGAGATTGGTATAAGAGAACTTTATGAGCCTGCGAACTAGTCATAATCGGTTCAAAAAAAGTTTGTTCACGCGATATCGATTTTTCTTCGCGCTGAGGTTCAACGCGGCGGTTATCTTGGCCTAGGGCTAAATTGTAAAGATGTTGTCCATTAGCCTGCCCGACGATAGCGCTCAACCGTTGCTGACCAATGGTAACAATATCTGCCACATGAGTAATTCCACGCTTGGCTAAATTTTCTCGAGTCTTCTCTCCCACGCCCCACAGTGCACCTACTGGCAGAGTATGGAGAAAATCAAGTGTCCGATCCCGCGGGACAAGCAAAAGCCCATCGGGCTTAGCGTGGGCCGAAGCGATCTTTGCTACATGCTTACTTGCGGCTATACCGATCGAAGCAACAATACCTTCAGTTTCTTGAATATGGCGACGAATATAGTGACCAATACGAACTGGACTACCAAACAACTTTCTGGCACCGGCCACATCAAGGAACGCTTCATCAACGGAAAGCTGTTCAACAAGCGGAGTGATTGTGCGCAAAAAATCCATCACTCGTCGTGATATTTCCTCATACTTTTCATGATTCGGCGGCAAGATTATCAGTTGCGGACACCGCCGTTTAGCCTGTCCTACCGGCATGGCAGAATTAACTCCAAATTCACGCGCTTCATATGAGGCAGCCGAAATAACACCACGTTCTTGGCCGCCAACAGCAACTGGCCGACCAACGAGCTCAGGCCGTTCAATAAGTTCAACAGATACAAAGAAGGCGTCTAGGTCCATATGCATGATTGGAGTTTGCGAATCGTCGTCACCCCAAAATCGCCGGGCAGCAGAAGAACGCGGTGCACGTGACATATTCGCCTCCTGTTCTTTCAACGAGTTATCTTTAGCGTAGCGCGGTATGCATCGTTATGCTGAAAGAATGGCACGCAAACCTACCAGTGAAATCATTCAAACATCAATGTCGACTTTGCGTATTGAAACTCGCGATACTATACGTACCCTTTTTATCGATGACGTTGAATCTTCGGCTATCGATTTATCCGATCCAACTTATCTTGAATTTGAGTACATGCAACATATTTCTGTTGCCGTCACCGCCACCTATCAGCCCCCTGCCAGTCTTCGGATTTTACATTTGGGCGGGGCTGGTTGCGCCTTAGCTCGCTGTTTCGCAGCCCAGTACCCGCAGTCTCGGCAATTGGCAATCGAAATTGATCCAGAACTTGCCTTAGTTGCGCGGGAACATTTTGATCTTCCTTCTTCCCCCGAATTACGGATTCGTACCCAAGATGCCCGGCAGACCTTAGAAACTAATAAGGGAAGCTGGCACGTCATCATTCGTGACGCATTCGCAGGCGGTCAAGTTCCTGCTCATCTAGCAACCAGCCAAGCCTACGCTAGTGCCGGACGGCTATTGCGTGAAGACGGTGTATATTGCGTGAATATTGCCGGTCAGCACGGGTTAGTCCCGCTCTATCGTGAAGTTCAATCTGCTCGCGAAACATTTGCCCATATAACGGCAATTGCGGATCCAGCTATTGTGAAAAAACGCCGCATGGGCAACATTGTTTTACTCGCAAGCCATCATCCGATTGATACAGCCAATATCGATCGCAACCTTCGCGCGTTAGCCATGCCAGCTCGCTTAATTCCGCAAGAACAAATCGAACGGCAAGCTATTGGGCATCCGCCTTTCACAGATGAGGAAGCCGGGTGGCAAACTGATTAATCTTCTTGCTTACGATTAAAAAGTTGAGCAAGAGAATTTCGCAAATGAGTACGAAAATCTTGAGCATCGGCATCTTTAGCCTTCGTTTTTTGCGGCGGCTCTTGAACCGGGCGAACACCTTCCAGCGGATTGGAGTTTTGCATCGCTAAGAACTTTTCTACCGCGGCACCAATTTCTTCCGAAGTAGGCAACGGCCCAGTCTCGTCATGAGTTTTAACAAACCCTTGTTCCGAAGAATCATATTCTTCTTCAAACTGGGCCACCATCGCAGCAAACTGATCATCTTGCTGAGCAATATTTGCCAGTTCTAGCCCTTGCTGATCTTCATGCTGTTCCAGATCGCCCAGCGGGATCGTTGGCCCGCCGAGAGCTGCTAACTGACGTACTACCGCGAGCGCACCAGAGAAGAAAGGCATATCTGAACGAGACATATATAGTGGTACGCGCACCCGAATATTTATCGCCTGATACCCGCTTTGTCCTAGTTGATATTCGATATAGTCAGATAACGACGCTGGGTGAGTGACTTGCCCGCGGACAACAGCTGGGTTATCAACATGTGTCGTCGTTCTAATGAGCATATCTGCCGGGCGCGTATGCGGAATTGGTGCCGGCATTCCATGGATCGAAAAGACTTTTTCCACACCGAGTTTCCCCATAATCTCCATAACGTCTGCGGTTAATCGCGGCCAGTGGAAATCGGGTTCAGTTCCGTGGAGGAAAAGGAATGTTTGACCATTAACATCAGTCACAAGATCGAGTGACATTCCTGGTTCTGCACTAGATGAGAGAACACCATCGTTGTACGTCACGATAGGGCGTTGAGCGCGATAATCATAAAGCGGATCAGAATCAAAGGCAGCTACCTCGACAGAATCCAATAAGTCGATACACGCATTAACTGCCTGACCAATAGCACCCGGATCAACCAGATGATCAACTAGGGCAATAACCAGGGTAGGAACTTTAAGTTCGCCTAGGTTCTCTGCATATCTGGCGTAATTCAACATCGACCCTCCTCATGTGCTCTTCTTAGTCTCTACCTTAATTCATCGATCGCTTTTGCGCCTGTATTGAATAGTGAGAACGCTAATCTCAATAGACTGGTTCGCTATGCGCGGACCACAAAAATGGGGAATAATTATGGGACTTGATTTTATCGGAGGACACCAGTGACGAATCAAACGACGCAGACCAAAGCAATTGCCGAAGAACAAGATTTTGTTTACCAAGCATATGATGCGCTTGATACTCAAGTAAATTATTACGGTGAGCAACTAAAGAAAGTTCGCGCGCAAGGTGGCGGGGGTACTCCGGGCCAAGTATCCGAACGTGATTCATTCGCCAGTCACTACGAAGATAATCTAACCCGCCTACGAAATGTTGAAAACCGACTAGTTCTCGGCCGTCTAGACACTAATGACGGCGCGATTGTTCGGATTGGACGAACCACATTACGCAATAGCGATAATGACATTATCCTCACCGATTGGCGAGCACCGCAATCCGAACCTTTTTATCAAGCTACTGCAGCCCATCCGGGTAATATTCGCCGTCGTCGACACATCCAAACGCGGTTGCGCGAAGTAATTGGCGTCGAAGATGAACTCTTAACTGATGCCGGTGCAGATTCTGCTGATCTTAACCTCACCGGAGAAGGCGCACTATTTGCTGCTATGAGTAAAGCACGCGATGGGCGAATGGGTGATATCGTCGCAACCATCCAAACTGAACAAGACCGAATTATTCGCTCTGATGTCAACGGAATCCTCGTAGTTCAAGGTGGACCAGGAACCGGTAAAACTGCAGTAGCTCTTCACCGGGCAGCTTACCTTCTCTACACCCACCGCGAGCGCCTTGCCCGATCAGGAGTTCTTATTATTGGCCCTTCGCCAATTTTCTTAAGGTACATCGATCAAGTACTCCCCGCTCTTGGCGAATCCGACGTCGTTTCAACCACTGTTGACGATCTGTTACCACATGTGCGTGTTAGCGCAACAGAACCCGCCAACGTCGCCAAACTCAAAGGTGATAGGAGGTGGGCAGAATTCGCACAGCGCGCTGTCCGCCGAATTGTTGAAAAACCGCGCCGCGAAACCGCATATATCGTTATTACTGGTAAGAAACTCAAACTGACACCAGATATGGTCGAAGCCGCTCAGCGTCGCGCCCGGCGAACTAACAAACCTCACAATCAAGCTCGCGACACCTATGCCAAGTACCTAGTCGAACAGCTCGCTCAACAACTCGCCCAACAACTTGAGGTTGATCTTGGACATAACGATTTCTTATATGGCGATATTATCGAATCCATTGATGCCCGCCGGGAAATTAATCTTCATTGGTTGCCAAGCTCAGCTACTGCCCTGCTCGCACGTATTTATCATTACCCCGAGCTACTAGCACGTATCGCACCAGAACTAACCGAAGAAGAACGTGCCCTGTTGCGCCGCGATAGGTCTGCAGGTTTTACTCGTGCAGATATTCCAATTCTCGATGAACTCGCCGAACACTTAGGTGAGTTTTCTTCCAGCGCCGAATTGGCTCAAGAACAAGCTCTCGAGCAACAACGTCGCCGCCATCAAGCCTACGTTGCTGACACTATGAACGCGATGGACCTCGGTGGCGGGATCGTCCGTGCTAATGATGTGGCTGAACGTCTTTATGGCGATACGTCAGGAGATACCTTGGCTGAACGCGCTGCCGCGGATCGCACTTGGACCTATGGCCACGTCGTCGTCGATGAAGCTCAAGAATTATCTGATATGCAGTGGCGAATGATTGCACGACGCAATCCAGCCCGATCAATGACCATTGTCGGGGATGTTGACCAACGTCCACAAGGCGCCCCGCAAGGTGGTTGGGCCCAGGCACTCGGTACACTAGGCGAATTTAGCCGAATTGACGAATTAACAATGTCGTACCGAACACCAGCATCACTTCTCCAACGCGCTACTGATCTTATGGCTGACCTTGGCCATCCCGTACGCCCGGTCCAAGCAGTACGTGATCTTCCCGATACCTACGCATATGACCTCACTGAAAGTGACTCTTTAACCACAGTACTCATCGAACGAATTGCTCATGAATCCGAACTCTTAGATACCCAATATGGCTCTGAGCATGGCACCTTGGCCATTATTGCCGACACCGATCAACTTCGTGATGTTAAAGAAACAGTTTTCGCAGCTCAACAATTATCTCGGTGGGGCATTGATCGGACTGGATCCGATGTATCTCAACGTATCCACGTTATGAGCGCTCGCGAGTCCAAGGGGCTGGAATTCGATACTGTCATTGTGGTCAACCCATTGGTCATTGGCGAGCGCGGACCGGGTGATTTGTATGTGGCAATGACCCGCGCCACGAGGCGCATGGTGGTAGTTACTGACGCGCAACTACCACCTTCCTTAAGATAACACGCATAAAATAAGACTTCACACACAAGTTACGGTATGGTAGCTTTACTCATAGAGCGATTGCCATAATCCACTAACTCTCATCAAAGGAGCCCGGATATGACCCATATGCAACGAGCACATGAGCATTACCCTCACAGCGTCAACCCATCCGTGCCGATCCCCGATCACACTGTCGAGCGGATGCTTATTGATGCGGTAGCAGACTTCCCACAGCGTGTCGCCATAGATTTCCTAGGCCGCGAGTGGACCTATGAAGAAATCGCTAACGAAGTTGAGCGAGCAATCACCGTTCTAAAAATGTGCGGAGTGCGCGAAGGTGATGTCGTATCTGTTATTTTGCCTAACTGTCCACAGCATTTCGTTGCGTTCTACGCTATTACCGCTCTGGGAGCCACCATAGCCGAACATAATCCATTAGCTCCTGTCGCCCAGCTCAACGATCAGATTGAACTTGTCGGTTCTACTGTTGTTATCGCATGGGAACAAACTATCGAGCGCCTTTTGTGCGACGGGGATTTCCGTGGCCGGACGTATCTATCAGTCAATCTTGTGAAAGCTTTGCCAGCAAAATCTCAATTTCTGTTACAGCTACCTATTAAGGCTGCTCGAGAGCAACGCGCCAAGCTACGCGGTCGCGTCCCTGCCGGGGTCCATTCTTGGGACAATCAGGTCAAGTATGCAACCCCATCTAATATCGCACAGGCCTCGAATGTCTCTCCAGATTCGATCGCTGTATTGTTACAAACTGGCGGGACTACTGGCACGCCCAAGGCGGTTAAGCTCTCTCATCGCAACATCGTTGCGAATGCAAAGCAAAATGAAGCCTGGCTTATTACTTATGAACGCGGCAAAGAAACCGTTGCGGCAGTATTACCTTTCTTCCATGCATTCGGCTTACAACTATCTCTGAGTGTGTGTGTCAACTCAGCTGCAACCATTGTGATGACGCCAAGCTTTGATGTCGATATTCTACTTGCCGGACACGCCCGTCACCCCATCACTTTCTTTGGCGGCGTACCGCCAATGTATAAGAAAATATTGGACTCTCTTGACGAAGGTAAAAAAGTTGATCTTTCGACGATTCGTTTTTCCGTATCCGGTGCTATGCCATTAGATCCGCAGCTAGCTGCCCGTTGGGAGAAGGCCACTGGAGGTTACATTATCGAAGGATATGGAATGAGCGAGGCTTCCCCAGTTATTGCCGCTTCGCCAGTATCCCCTGATCGGCGGCCTTCAACGCTAGGCATCCCTTTCCCATCAACCGAAGTAAAGATCATCGATCCCGATGATCCAACCCGTGAAATCCTCCCCGAACATGAAGTCGGTGAAATATGCGCCCGCGGACCGCAGGTTTTCCAAGGATATTTACGAGATGAGGAAGAAACTGCTCATGCGTTCACTCCTGATGGTTGGCTGCGAACCGGAGATTTAGGCTATTGGGATGATGGTTTTATCGTTATGGCCGATCGTCGCAAAGAAATGATTATTAACGGCGGCTTTAACGTCTATCCGTCTCAGGTAGAAGAAGCTGTTCGGCAAATGCCCGGTGTTGTCGATGTAGCTGTTGTTGGCATGCCTACTGATTCTTTTTCCGAATCGGTTGTCGCCGCTTTAGTTCTTGAGCCAGGTTCTAAGGTCGATATAGAGGCAGTGCGCCAATGGACTGAAGATAAACTAGCCCATTACGCTATTCCTAAATCAATTGCTATTTTGGATGAACTTCCGCGATCACAAATAGGCAAAGTAATGCGCCGATCCGTGCGGGAAAAGCTTTCGTCTTTTGAATTAAATTCTGGACAGTGGCGGGAAAAACTCTCTGAAGCATCTTCTTCAGCTTCGTCAATTATTGATGAATATCTTGCTAATCTGCGTGAGCGCGCCGAGGCATCGAAAGAAGATTGGAAGAATTGGACCGAGCAAAACTCAGAGACCTTTGAAGCATTGCGCGCAAAGTTCGCTGATAAAATGAATAAAGGAGCTGACAAAACAACCCTCGTTGAAGAGCTTGACACAACAGCTCGCCAATCCGGATTGTCAGTCGAAAATTTCAAGAATTGGGTAGCTCACTATAGATCGGAATTGTTTACCACAAAATCTGATATTAAGCCTAATCATGCTGCACCCACCGATACCGTGCCGGAGAATCAGGAATCTGATGAAACAGATTAGTAAGAGCATTATCGCTTCTTGTTGATCGCTACTTAAAAAGTAACAATCATAAGTGAAGGTGTTGGGGTGCCACGATGCACGTAGCACCCCAACACCTTCACTTACTTCGTTAGTCGCCGGGTAGTTGTGTATCGCCTTCAGCGCGTAACTGAGCTATCGCCTCTTCAAAATCCTCAAGAGAATCGAAGTTTGAATAAACTGACGCGAAGCGCAAATAGGCGATTCGGTCCAGATGGCGCAAAGGTTCTAGAATCTCTAACCCAATATCGTGCGCATCAATTTGCGCTAGCCCCTGAGCCCGAATACTCTCTTCAACTTGCTGAGCCAATACTGCCAGTTGGTCATCTGTTACTGGCCGACCTTGGCATGCTTTCCCAACACCAGAAACGATCTTCTCTCGAGAAAAAGGTTCTGATGTTCCCGAACGTTTCAACACCATAAGTGTTGCAGATTCAGATGTCGAAAAACGACGCTTACACTTTGGACATTCCCGCCGGCGGCGAATCACCATACCATCATCAGAGGTACGGGTATCGATAACGCGCGAGTCAGGGTGGCGACAGAAAGGACAATGCATGTTGCAATAATAGCGCGATATACCAAACTTTTGCAGGGCAGGATACAACAGGCATTAATATCTAGGCATCACAAGACGTTGGCCAGGCTGGACAACATTTCCATCTATAACATTGAGCGCATAGATATCCGAAACGATTTGCGATTGAGGCACTGGGGCTTCTAGCGACTCAGCAATGGAAACAAGAGTATCACCAGGTTGGACAACTCGAGTTTGGCCAGCTTCTGGCGATAGACCAAAGATAGTTACCACCGCTAAGCCAGCAACGACTGACATTGCCATAACACCAATAAATGAAAGTACCTGACGTATTGAAAAAGAATCAAGCAAACGACGAGCATAGACCAAACCCATAACAATCTGGCGAGGGATATCCCCCTCATCACCCTGGTGAGATACCTGATACTTCGCATCAGTGCGAGCTGATTCTATACGCCAATGTACGTCCGATTCACTCACCTGCGCCGCACTAGCAGCAGTAGGCACCGCGTAAAGAGAACGAAGGGTGGAGCTAATTGGTTTATCAGGACGCACAACATGACGAATCCTTTCACTGCGTTGAGGACCAGCAGAGTATTTAGGGACCGCATTAATATGACGTTGCTGCTGTGGAACCGCACGCAAAGATGCCTTCCGTTCGATTTTATGTGGCGCTGCGACGCGTTCATACTCTCGGATATCGATAACTGACATCGGGGCTCCTTTAGATTCTCAATCGAACAACTGTTCTAATGCTATCGGAAAAACTTCATTCTGTCTAGAACATTTGTACGAACGCAGCCGAACAAATGTTTGAAAATCTATCCGTCCTGCATTAGGCTTTGAGATAAGACAATCATCTGCCTCCCACACACTTTAATGTCCACTCTCCGCAGTAGCATCACAATAAAGTTGTGAAGGCAGATCAGGGCTCAGAAACCTACCTCACACTTCGCGAAATGAGAAAAGCTATGCCAATACTCCCCACCCTCACACCGCGGCAGCTCTCCATCGTCCACGCGCTTCGCGAATTAATCGATGAACGCGGCTACTCGCCAACAGTGCGCGAAATTGGCGATGCGGTTGGTCTTAAATCACCCTCTTCAGTTAAACACCAACTCGATTCACTTCTCCAAGCAGGTATTATCTCCTATGATCAGCGCCGCTCTCGCACGCTTGATCTCACTGAACTGGGCAGACGACTCAATACTCAAACGGGAGAATTTGATGCAACACTCGTGTCACACCAGAGCTCATCTGCAACGCCTATCAACCCTCTGACATCTTTGTCAGAGTCCAACTTACCCAATCTCGAAGGCAACATTGTCACAGTTCCGCTTGTCGGCCGCATTGCTGCTGGAGCTCCTATTTTGGCCGAACAACATGTCGAAGATACCTTCGCCCTTCCCCGGCAACTAACTGGTACCGGTGAACTATTCATGCTCGAAGTTAGCGGCGATTCTATGATTGATGCCGCCATTTGCGACGGTGATTGGGTAGTTGTTCGCCGTCAACCTGACGCCGAACAAGGTGAAATAGTCGCGGCTATGATCGATGGAGAAGCAACTGTGAAAGTACTCTCACGATCCGGCGGGCATCAATGGCTTCTGCCACGAAACCCAGATTATTCCCCAATCCCAGCCGATGATGCACATATTATTGGCCGTATAGTCACCGTCTTGCGTTCTTTATAGTCTTCATACACTAGTTATTATCTTGGGCAAGACGCTGTAGCACACCACGCACTGTAGCTGGGTCCGTCGTTGGCCACATAGGTGGCATCGAGGCTAACAAAAAACTTGCATATCGAGCAGTGCGCAACCGCGGATCAAGAACAGCCACAACTCCCCTATCAGTAACGCGACGCAAGAGCCGGCCAGCTCCCTGAGCCAGCATTAATGCTGCTTGAGTAGCCGCAACACTCATAAAACCATTACCACCATTTTTACTAACTACATGCGAGCGCGCTTGCATAAGAGGATCATTGGGACGTGGAAAAGGAATGCGATCAATAATCACTAAACGGCACGTACGCCCAGGAACATCAACACCTTGCCACAAGGAAATTGTGCCAAAAAGGCAGGCCGCATCATCTTCCGCAAATTGCGCAACCAAAGTAGAAATCTGGTCTTCACCTTGGAGAAATATCGGCACATCGACACGTTCGCGCACAAATCGCGCCGCCCGTTCAGCAGCCACTTTAGAAGTAAACAGCGCTAAAGCTCCGCCTTGTGAAGCTTGAATAAGCTCAACCATTTCAGCCAACTGTTCATCGCCATACCCTTCTTTTCTGGGAACCGGCAGATGCTGGGCAACATACAATACACCCTGAGTTTCCGGCGAAAAAGGAGTGCCGACGTCGAGACCTTCCCACGGTCCTTGACTTGGAAAATTCAGTCCGGTACGACTAGCCATAACATCAAAAGACCCGTTAACTTTAAGTGTCGCCGAAGTTAATATCGTTGCTCTTCCGTCAAATAACTCATCTGCTATCGAGCTCGCTACATCTAACGGAGCAGCATAAATCACTCCCGTACCGTCACTGAAATCAGCTTTCCATACCACTAAAGTTTCATTTGTTAATGCCTCGGAAAGTAAATCCTGGCACAGCTCAACTACTTCTACCAAGCGGGTGCGCAAGATCTGTTTCGTGATAGCTTGTTCTTCGTCTTTACCTGATAAACCAGCAACATTCTCACCAGCTTCTTGACTGCGCCCAGCCAGGCGCGCAATAGCGTCAAATAGGTCTTCTTCCCAGCGGCTAATACGCCCTTCAGGAACATCAGCTAACAATGTTCCTAACTCATCAGCTGACTCATCTAAATCCGCATCAGATAATCCCGATCGCCGTAACATCCGTGCGATCCCAGCGATATCGTATTTTGACAAAGAGCGAGTGAGCTGGCTAGTAACCCGATCAACCAGCTCATGAGCTTCGTCAATAATAAAAGCATTACCTTCTGGCAAAACTGGAGTGCCAGTGGCAGCGATACCTAGCATCGCATGGTTCGTTACCACCACGTGAGTATCTTCAGCAGACTCCCGTGCTAAAAACGGGAAACAATTTTGCCGTACTGGACACTTTTCCCCAATGCACTCACGTTTTGGCACAGAAACCTGGGACCATACCCGATCCGAAACTCCTGGAACCAGATCATCACGATCCCCAGATTCAGTACTCATTGCCCACTGGCGAGCGCGCATTACTTCCTCACCAGTAGCAGTTGCCCCAACTTCACCTTCAGCGCGCGAAAGAAGTGTTCCTTCTTCTGGATAGCCACCGGTCGCCTTACGCAAGCACACATAATTGTGCCAGCCTTTAAGTAACGCCACGTCAACATGAGCACCTAATTGCTCTTGTATCGCTTCTTTGACTCGTGGGGCATCATAAAGCATAATCTGACGCTGAAGAGCTAACGTAGCTGTGGATATAATTGCTCGTTTTCCAGTTTGTGCTGCCCACGCCATTGCTGGCACTAAATACCCAAAAGATTTACCTGTTCCAGTGCCTGCTTGGATGAGGAGATGTTCGTCATCAGCAAGTGCTTGCCCCACTCGATGAACCATACTTACCTGGCCCTCGCGCGTGCTTCCGCCCACCGCATTGACAACACTATTCAGTACCGAATCAAGCTCACTCACGAGTTAGCAATCCTGCCTCGATTAACTCTCCGGCGATTTCGTTGGTCACGTGAGCATTAATATGAGTGCCCTCTGCGGTAAATGATTCCGAAAAAATCTCTCCGTCAGCATGAATACGTGAGACAATATCACCACGCGAGAATGGAATAGTTACGTCAATGAGAATATTGGGGCGCGGTAATAATTGATCTATTTCCTCCACCAATTCAGAGATACCCTGCCCAGTCACTGCCGAAACAAGAACTGCTTGTGGGTAACGCGAACGCAATGTAGCTACATCTATCGGATCAGCTAAGTCGGCTTTCGATAACACAATAAGCTCGCGAACTAGATTAGCTCCTGGAACATCTGCTAGGACTTCATGTACGGCCGCGATCTGTCCTATCGGATCATGATGGGAAGCATCTACAACGTGTAATAGTAAATCAGCTGATCCAACTTCTTCGAGAGTAGAACGGAATGCTTCAACTAACTGGGTGGGCAAGTTACGAACGAATCCGACCGTATCAGTAACCGTATATGGGCGCCCATCACGGGTTTGAGTACGTCGCACAGTAGGATCAAGGGTAGCAAAGAGCGCATTTTCTACAAGCACTCCTGCTCCGGTAAGTGTGTTGAGCAAGGAAGATTTCCCGGCGTTTGTATATCCGACGACGACGACGGCTGGTATCGCATTTTTATTACGCGAAGCTCGGCGAGTAACACGTGCCGGTTCCATTGCCTTAATATCAGCACGTAATTTTGCCATTCTGGTGCGGATACGCCGACGATCTAGCTCTAACTGGGTTTCGCCTGGACCACGCGAGCCAATGCCGGCACCACCAGCCACTCGGCCACCGGCCTGCCGGGACATCGATTCACCCCAGCCACGTAACCGCGGCAAGAGATATTCAAGTTGGGCTAGTTCAACTTGCGCTTTGCCTTCTTTTGACTTTGCATGCTGAGCAAAAATATCGAGGATGAGTGCAGTTCGATCAATGACCTTGACATTGACAACATCTTCAAGCGCACGGCGTTGTGAAGGAGCAAGCTCAGAATCAACAATCACAGTATCTGCTTCATGGGATTGAACAATCTCAGCTAATTCTTGAGCTTTACCTGATCCTAGGTAGGTAGCTGGATCAGGTAATTGACGACGTTGGATAAGCCCGTCTAACACGGTAGAACCGGCAGTTTCAGCTAACGCGGCAAGCTCACGTAACGAATCTTGTGCGCCCTCGAATGGTCCTTCGCGCCATAATCCGACCAACACAACTCGTTCAAGACGAAGCTGGCGATATTCGACGTCGACTTTTTCGTCACGTTGAGTAGCTAAACTTGAAACACGACGTAATGAGGATCGTTCTTCACGTTCTATAGCCTCACCAGCCCAGCTTCCGCCGTATGCGGGATTTGCTTGTAGTGCTGTTCCTTCGTATGACGTTAAATCGACATGTCCAGCATGAGATTCTTGATCGTGATTCTTTCCAGTTTGCTGTTGCGGCTTTCGGGTACTAATAGGGTTCTCCTAACACAGATTCTTCGACTTTCATTATCTCACTTCTTTGCCACTTCTACACCGTGGACATTCACTCAGTGGACACGTATCGTTATTCATGTGAATGATCATTATTTTTCTGACTCGCCACATGTCCCTTCAGACCCGCGGACGTATAGCTATTGGGCACTTGGGCGTGAATGGCACGTCACAACAGATGCTGGTGTTTTCTCACCTACTGGGTTAGATAAGGGCACTGCCGTTTTTCTTCACAAAGTGCCACTTATTGATCTTCCTGCGCAGAGTCTTGCAGTGGACGTTGGTTGTGGTTGGGGTCCTATCACTCTGGCACTCGCTCACTCATATCCTCAGGCACAAGTTTTAGCCTGTGATGTCAATGAGCGAGCTATTGCGCTGACTGAACAAAATGTTGCAGAACTTGGCTACACCAATGTCTGTGTTGACTTGGCACCAAAAATGCTTGACCAGATAGCAGCAGATATTACCGCTGGAAAGCATACTGGTATTGACTTACTCTGGTCGAATCCACCAATTCGTATCGGAAAAAAGGCATTGCATGAATTACTGATGCAATGGCTTGGGCTATTATCACCGAACGGTGTGGCTTTTTTTGTTGTTCAAAAAAATCTTGGCGCTGATTCGTTAGCCGTATGGTTGAATTCTCAGGGCTATATTACGGAAAAAATAGGCTCCGCGAAAGGCTTTAGAGTCCTTCGCACTCACCAGAAACAAAATTAACAGCACTGGCTACTGCTTGATCTAAGTTTCCATCCGCCACATCAATCCAGGTGATGCGCGGATCTGGGCGAAACCACGTGCGCTGTTTTTTGGCGAGTCGACGCGTTGCGAACGCAACATTTTCAATCGCTTGGGCAACACTGAGCTTTTCATCTATGACGTCGATTGCTTGAGCATACCCGGTGGCTTTGCGCGCGGTGGGACTTTCCCGTAGGCCATTTTCTAGAAGACGACGTGTTTCGTCAAGTAGGCCGTCCGCAAACATCGCCTGCGCGCGTTGCATAATTGCGCGATCAAGTTCAGTTTTCTCTCGACGCACCCCAAGATGGATAATATTACTGTAGTGACTGGTGTGACGAGGAAATACTGGAGTATATGATTTCCCAGTAAGACGCACGACTTCTAATGCTCTGATTACGCGTCTCGGATTCGCAAGATTGATCGTTGCTGCCGAAACTGGATCCTTTTCTCGTAGCTCAGCGATCAGTTCAGCACCTTGATCTTGATCCCACTGGTTTTGCAACTGTTCACGAATATTTGGGTCAGTTCCAGGAAACTCTAATTCGTCAAGCAGAGCACTAACATACAGTCCAGATCCACCCACGATCATCGGAATACGCCCTCGTTCGCGGATTTGTCGAATATCTTGCCGAGCATATTTTTGGTATGCCGCCACCGATGCAGCTTGAGAAATATCTAGAACATCTAGTTGATGGTGGGTGATTCCGCATTGCTGAGCCGGCGTGGCTTTAGCAGTACCGATATCCATTCCGCGATACAGTTGCATTGCATCAGCTGAGATGATTTCTACACGTTCAGCTCCCCCGATTGCCTGTGCCAGTTCGATAGAGAGGGCAGTTTTCCCAGAGGCAGTAGCTCCGACGACAGCAATAATAGGCGAAGCCATGCGTTAGCTCTTCCGCAATCCGATACTAGGAATCCCTAGAGAAACAGGTGCCCGACCAGCAGCTTCTTCGGCTAACTGTGCTTTACGCCTTTCTCCCGCTTCATAAGCATCCCCGGCACGTGTTGGCCGAATAGCGAATAAACCACCAGTGAGTGCCGAATCAGCTACAAGATGTGACGGAGCCGCACGCGTGACAACAGCAGATACGAGATCTCCCGGACGCGGCATATCAACAAGATTGTCAGGAAGTGCAATATGGACAAGGCGGTTATCTGCTGCTCTTCCAGTAATACGAGCAGTCTTTGCATCCTTTCGGCCTTCGCCAGCAGAAACGAGAACATCAACGCGTTCGCCAACAAGCTTGTTGTTTTCTTCTAAAGTGATACGCTGTTGCAACTCATGGAGCCGTTGATAACGGTTTGACGCTACATCTGCTGGAATTTGGTCTGCCATATCGGCAGCTGGCGTTCCAGGGCGTGGCGAGTATAAGAAAGTAAACGCCGAAGAAAAACGGGACTGTTCAACAATATCTAGCGTTTGTTGGAAATCTTCTTCGGTTTCCCCAGGGAAACCGACAATAATATCGGTAGTGATTGCCGCATTCGGAATCCGCTCGCGTACTCGTTCTAAGATACCGAGGAACTTAGCTGACCGGTAGGAGCGACGCATAGCCCGCAAAACTCGGTCAGAGCCTGATTGTAAAGGCATATGCAATGAGGGCATGACATTTGGTGTTTCAGCCATGGCGTCAATAACATCATCCGTAAAAGCTGCCGGGTGTGGCGAAGTGAATCGAACTCGCTCTAATCCGTTAATATCTCCACAAGCTCGCAGGAGTTTAGCAAAAGCTCCTCGATCTCCGAACCCCACTCCATAGGAATTAACATTTTGTCCAAGTAGAGTGATTTCAATCGCTCCCTGATCTACGACAGCTTGAATTTCGGAAAGGATTTCTCCTGGCCGACGGTCACGCTCTTTCCCACGAAGGTGCGGCACGATACAGAAAGTACATGTGTTATTACATCCTACTGAAATCGAAACCCATGCCGCATACGCCGATTCACGATGGGTTGGCAACGTGGATGGGAAGACTTTTAATGACTCTTCAATTTCCACCGCAGCTTTTTTATTATGACGGGCACGTTCCAATAGCACAGGTAACACGTCAAGATTATGAGTCCCAAGCACAACATCTACCCATGGCGCTCGTTCAATGATGCCTTCTCGCAATTGTTGTGCCAAACAACCGCCCACAGCAATTTGCATATCTGGACGTGCATCTTTCACAGATTTTAACTGCCCCAAATGCCCAAACAACTTATTTGCTGCATTTTCCCGGACAGAGCAAGTATTGATCACCAAAATATCAGCGCCTTGGTCCCCAGCTTCAGTGGCTCGAGCAGCTTTTTCTGGTACGAGCTCAACCGGGACAATACCTGCCTGATCAAGTAAGCCTGCCATTCGTTCAGAATCATGGACGTTCATTTGACATCCAAGGGTGCGAACAGCATAAGTCTTGACGTCAGCAGTTTGCGGTTTCTCGCTCATGTATACCCCATCCGTATTTAATGTTCTACATTCGGCCAGTCTAGTAGAGGGTTGTTGACCAAGCATGTTCTATAAATGCGATCTTTGACGCATCAACGATTATTTATCCTGTATTGAACTGAGTGCTTGTTCGACCGCATACCTAATATGATCAGCACTAAAACCACGACGTGCAAGCGCGCTATAAAGCCGCCGCCGAATAACATCCGGTTCCAATAAACGCATGGAGTGAGCTTTTCGCAGTGCGAACTCTACAGCTGCATGCTGTTCGTCTTCCGTATCGATTTGCTCTAGTGCATCAGCGATAATATCGGGGGCAATTCCTCGCCGCAGAAGCTCCTGAGTAAGCCCCCGCCGGGAAATTGTTTTTTCAGCAAACTTTGACCTTACAAACATCGCAGCAAATCGCGCATCATCAACTAGCCCAGATACCTTAAACGCATCGAGTGTGTGAACAATAATGGCCTCGGGTACCAAGTTACGTTCTAAAGCTTGACGAAGTTGAAACACTGAGCGTTCCATCATCCCCAGCTGCCGGTAACACAGATCCTTTGCGTATCTCGTCCAGTCTTCTTCAGTACGGGCTTCGGCACGTTCTTTTTTCCGTTGTGCTATCTCGCGAGCGGAACGGTATTTTTTCCGAGCCGCACGTTCTTCAGCACCGTGTGCGTAATCTACCATCGTTTATCATGCCTGGTAGGGCAGTAAAGAACTACTGTCCTACAATTTATAGCTCAGGAGCTTCCTCAGGATCAGCAATTGGGCTACCATCTTTATTAATTCCAATTGATGCTAATACTTTACGCTCAATCTCATCAGAAATTTCCGGATTATCAAGTAAGAACTGCCGCGCTTTTTCTTTTCCTTGCCCCAATTGATCCCCTTCATACGTGTACCACGAGCCAGAGCGACGAACAATTCCCGTATCGACGGCAAGATCAATAATTCCACCTTCAGTGGAGATACCCTTCCCATATAAGATATCGAACTCAGCTTGCTTAAAAGGAGGCGCCATCTTATTTTTGACTACCTTTACACGTGTACGGTTACCAACTGGCGTAGAACCTTCCTTTAATGTTTCAATACGGCGTACATCTAACCGAACCGACGCATAGAACTTCAGTGCTTTACCACCCGTTGTTGTTTCCGGATTTCCATAAAAAACACCAATCTTTTCACGCAACTGATTAATGAAAATTGCCGTTGTTCCAGCTGCTGATAAGGCACCTGTCAGTTTACGCAGAGCTTGCGACATTAACCGAGCTTGAAGGCCAACATGCGAATCACCCATTTCACCTTCGATCTCCGCCTTTGGCACGAGTGCCGCCACCGAATCGATAACAATGATATCTAGAGCACCAGAACGAATAAGCATATCGGCAATTTCAAGTGCCTGTTCTCCAGTATCTGGTTGAGAAACTATCAGCGCATCAGTATCCACACCAAGTTTGCGCGCATACTCTGGATCAAGTGCGTGCTCAGCATCAACAAAAGCAGCAATACCACCAAGCTTTTGCGCATTAGCAACTGCATGAAGCGCAACCGTTGTTTTACCAGATGATTCAGGCCCATAAATTTCTACAACGCGACCGCGCGGAAGACCGCCAATACCTAAGGCTACATCCAGTGCTAGAGAGCCAGTTGGGATAACTGCCACCCGCTGAGGAGGTGCATCACCAAGTCTCATGGCTGACCCTTTACCGAACTGACGATCAATCTGACCCAGTGCAGTTTCTAGCGCCTTTGCACGCGCATCTTTATCTTTCGCAGCCATGTAAGCTCCTCGTTATTGTAATCATTGAACAGAACAGGTCTATAGCACGAGAATCTCTCTCCGAGCTCCCATGAGAACAGCTTATGACCGACCTCCGACATAAAACGATGTACGCTTTCCCGTTTGCGGATAAACAGGCTGACATCATGTTCTGTGGACAACTCTAACCGAACATCTGTTCGACCGTCTACTCGACACACAAGGCACCATAATTATTAGTTAAAAGATTATTAGTTAAAAGATTATAAGTTAAAAGCGGGAGGCCTGTGGCCTCCCGCTTTTAACTATCCTTCAAACACTAAGGTCCCGAGGATTAATTTTATGCAAGTATTCATATCGTTCTGGCAAATCCATCGTGCGCCGCAACGCACTCCACACAGCTTGTGGCGCCTGACAATCAGCCAATGCTTGTTCAGCCGTTTTGGAACCTAACTCAGGAATAACTAAATCAGACACAAGACTTCGGCCTAACCCGTTTGGAAAGGCACGGTCTACACACTGCCAAAATTCAGTATGCTTCATCCTTAGCCACGCATTGCAGCCATTTCTGCACGAACCAAAGACTCCGGTATCGAATCTGGAATTCGTGGCTTACGCATCATAGGTGGAATGCGCCCTTCAGCAAAGTCAATTCGATCTGCAACAAGACGCAAAACATGGCTCATGGGAACATTGAGAGCCATAGAAATTGAGTGAAGCAGCTCCGAAGAAGCTTCCTTCTGTCCACGTTCAACTTCCGACAAATAACCAAGTGAAACACGGGCATCGGACGACACTTCGCGGAGCGTACGCCCCTGCCGTTGACGATACTCGCGAAGAACTTCACCTAATTCACGACGGAATAGAACTGTTTCGCGGGCCATGTCATTCATAGTCATCTTCAATCTACCTCTTCTTGCCAAGTTATTTAGCTCTCGGCTTTAGCTTTCATCAATTAACTCAACGCATCTTGATGCCATTATCTTCCCAAGCTATTCTGTGAATTTACTGAAATTCGCCTGCACACGAGCTTAAATACCTTCAATATTCAACAATATACTGCGCAAAGTAGCATTCACTGTCTGTTCCCTCACACTCAGCCGATCACCTTGAAAATGATAAATCTTAGCGCAAGAGCCCCCGCCACGCTGGCAAAATCCTATCCACACTGTTCCAGCATCATGTCCATCGGCCGGACCAGGCCCAGCAACACCAGTCGTTGCAACCGCCACATCAGCATCAAACAAATGCCCCACTCCAGCCGCCATCTCACATGCCACTATTTCATCAACAGGACCAGTACGCGCCAAACGGGCAGAATCCACCCCAAGCACCTGTGATTTGGTATCCGTAGCATACGTAACAACTCCACCGCGAAATACACGCGACGCACCTGGCACAGACACCAAAGTACTAGCCACCAAACCTCCGGTAAGTGATTCAGCAACCGCAAGAGTCATTTTTACATGAGCTAATCGAGATAAAACCCTAACTGCTAATTCGTCGTCCAACACTCAGCTATCTACTTGCTCTCAACCACCGTAGACACTGCATTCTCACTTGATTCTTCGTTAATCTTACGTGCTTCAATAACATATTCAACTGCGCTACTAATCGCAAAGACCAAAGCAATTCCGATCAACGCATAAGACGCACCGATAAACAGCTCAGTGAGTGTTGCAGATAAGAAGGTATGCCACGGCAAAATCAGACCTGCGATGCCGAAAGACTGGGCAACCATCTTAATTTTCCCACCTATACCAGCAGCCATAACTTTCTTCGTCACCATAAACATACGCATTAAGGTAATACCCAACTCGCGCACGATGAAGATGATCGTCATCCACCACCACAAATACCCATGCCACGAGAGCAAAACTAAACCTGAAATGATCAAGGCTTTATCAGCGATTGAATCAGCTAGCTTACCAAAATCTGTGACAAGGTTATATTTTCGAGCATAGTGCCCATCGAGTTTATCGGTAATGGCGGCAATGGCAAAAACTGCCCATGACAGCCACAACCTCTCATCGGTAACGCTCAAAAAGGCCACAATGAACACTGGTACCAAGATCAACCGAATAACAGTGAGCACGTTAGCAATATTGAAATTAGAAATACGCTGTTGTTTCACCCTTATATCATAGAGGTTTTCTTACCAAAGTGTCGGTAACGCACCGGACGGAACTTATCGCCCGGTCAATTGCCATGCGTCTTCGCCAGATTCACCTTCATCGTCAAGTTCATCATCATACCAATTACGTGCCACATCGCTCTGCTCAGTATCGGCTAGCGGATCAGTCGCATAACGATCTGTCGGCATGACTACGGTACCTTCCTCAGCATCAGCATACTGTGCAGTATCGACAACCTGAGTCGCATCGCTAGCATAATCATCATCAGCTTGAGGGGCAGACAAATCTACATCTTCACCCTTAATGAGAGCGATAACATCATCGAGTTGTTCTGGAGTGACAAGCACATCACGTGCTTTACCACCCGTACTCGGACCAACGATTTCCCGAGACTCCAACAAATCCATCATACGCCCGGCCTTTGCAAAACCGATGCGGAGTTTTCGTTGCAACATCGACGTCGAACCAAACTGAGTATTGACCACTAATTCTGCGGCTTGTAACAAAACGTCTAGATCGTCACCAATCTCGTCGTCGACTTTCTTAACTTCGCCCGGCTTCGGCAATACATCTTCTCGATATGTCGGCTGCATCTGCGTCTTGACATGCTTAACTGTTGCAGCGATTTCATCTTCGTCAACCCAAGCACCTTGCACACGCATCGGTTTCATTGAACCAGCCGGAGCAAATAGCGCATCGCCCATACCAATAAGTTTCTCTGCACCAACCGCATCCAAAATGGTACGAGAATCAGTTGCCGACGACGTCGAAAACGCCAACCGAGATGGCACATTTGCCTTAATTAAACCGGTCACAACATCAACTGATGGACGCTGAGTAGCAAGCACCAAATGAATACCAGCAGCGCGCGCCAACTGGGTAATACGTTGAATGGACGCTTCCACATCGCGCGGCGCCACCATCATCAAATCTGCTAATTCGTCAACAACAACAAGCAAATACGGGTATGGCTGAAGCGTGCGCTGGGAGCCTTCACGGGCCGTAACTTTACCTTCTCTAACCGCCGCATTGAAGTCATCAATATGCTTAAACCCGTAGGCAGCCAAATCGTCATAACGCTGATCCATCTCTCGAACAACCCATTCAAGAGCTTCCGCTGCCTTCTTTGGATTGGTGATGATCGGAGTGATCAAGTGTGGAATACCGGCATAAATCGTTAATTCAACGCGCTTTGGATCAACCAAAATCATTCGCACTTGTTCCGGAGTTGACCGCATCATAATCGAGGTAATCATCGAATTAATGAACGACGATTTACCAGCACCAGTTGCTCCAGCAACCAGTAAATGCGGCATCTTTGACAAATTAGCGACGACGTATTGGCCACCAACATTTTTACCAACACCGACGACGAGTGGGTGAGTTTGTTTGCGGGCAACGGCCGAACGTAAAACATCACCTAAAAGAACTGTTTCGCGGTCAGCATTTGGAATTTCAATACCAACAGCCGATTTACCTGGAATCGGTGACAAAATGCGTACGTCAGACGAAGCAACTGCATAGGCGATATTCTTCGATAAAGACTCAATTTTATCAACTTTAACTCCAGGGCCAAGCTCAACTTCGTATTGCGTAACTGTTGGGCCACGCGAAAAGCCCGTGACTTCCGCATTAATCGAAAACTCGGAAAACACCCGAGTTAGTGCTTCCACCACTCGATCGTTTACTTCCGAACGCTCCAAATGCGGTGGCCCTTGTTTCAACGAATCCAACGAGGGCAAGGTATAAGTAATATTCGAAGCTAACTCTAGTTGTTCAATTCGCTCTGGGAGTGGCTCAGGCTTGGGTGCTTTACGCTCCGGCTGGACCGCCGTCGGCACAATTTTACGAGGATTTACTGGCTTTGCTGGTTTAGCAACTTGAGGTGCTGGCGTTTCTTGTACATCTGGCTCCGCAATCTGAGTCTGCGTCGGCTCAGTTGTTTTCTTGCGTGGCCGGCGTAGCCGGGAAACTGGTGCATCATCGTCGATTTCTTCTGGATGATCAAAAGGAACTGATGCTGAATGATGTGGCTCAAATTCGGCACGCTGTGCACGTTTAGCGCCAATCCACTCAATAATATCCCGCACTGATGTCCCCGTCGCATACAACAGAGCGTACAAAATAACGAATACTAAAATTGGAACTGCACCCCATACGGAGAACAATTTCGCTAGTCCTGAACCCACTAGAAAGCCGATAATACCGCCAGCTTGCTCGATTTTAGCAAAACCGGCTGTCACCATTGGCTGACCCATAAAAATATGGATCAGACCAGCAACAGCGGCCACAATAAGACTTCCACCGACCATCACACGCGGCGTTGTCTCAGCGTGAGATCTGCGGAAAAGCTTAACCACAATGCCAATAAGCAAAACTGGAACAAAAATAGAAAGAACACCCACAACTCCAGCTGTGGCGTGGTGAATAATTGGTCCGATGGCACCAGAAAGACCAAACCATTCACGCAATGCTATAACAATAGCCAACCCCATCAGGATAAATAGGCGACCGCCGTGCCCACCTAAAATACGTTCCGCAGCACTGAGCGTAGGATCGGTTACTTCTGCTTCCACGTGCTGTGGTTTTTTGGGTTTACGTTGTGAATTCTCGGCTGATCCGGAGCGTGCCACTATGTTTCCTCCTCATAGCTATGCAACGGGCATAACTGAACGATAGCCTAAAACTAAATCCACAAGAACACATATGTGGCACGCCGTCAATGAATGGATTGCGACCCAAATCGCTTACGTGTATTACGCTAAGGGTATGACTCTTATTGTTTCTTCGCCCAACGACATTGTTCGTAGCACTCTCGAAAAATTTGGTGACGATATTCAGATCGTTGATTGGGATATCCGCGGCCCAGCACCAGTTCAGAAAATTGACATAGTTGTTACCCCATTGATTAGTGGAAATCCGGATTATCAGTATCTTGACGGTGTCGATTTCACCTATCTTCAATGTTCGACTCTCGGGTATGATGCGGTTCTCCCACATCTTTCTGCGCACCATGTTTTAGCTAATGCGAAAACTGTTCATGAAACGTCGACGGCGGAGTTGACGCTTGCGCTTACCCTTGCGATGCAACGCCAGATTCCACGTTCGGTGCGCTCCCAGGCTGCCGGAAACTGGGATACGTTCTATTCGCATGGTTTAGCTGATCAGCGTGTAGTGCTGGTGGGCGTAGGCGGCGTCGGAACGGCGATCGCTCAGCGTTTGGCGCCATTCGAGGTTGATCTGGTGCGCGTTGGCCGTAGCGAACGTGACGACGCTGATGGGCACGTTTTCGCCACCTCGCAGCTTCCGCAATTGTTACCGGACGCCGATATTGTTATTTTGATTGTTCCAGCAACGAACGAGACGCGTGGCATGGTTGACGACGAATTCTTGAGCTTGCTCAAGGATGACGCGTTGGTTGTGAATATGGCTCGCGGCGTGATTGTCGATACGGATGCGATGGTGAAGCATGCTGACCGGTTACGCTTCGCGTTCGACGTCGTCGATCCGGAACCGCTACCGGCCACTCACCCTCTCTATTCTCACCCTAACGTGCTTATCTCAGCGCATAACGGTGGATATTCGGAGGCTTTAGCACCACGCCTCAAGCGGTTGATTGAACGCCAAGTTCGCCACCTGCTCGCTGGTGAGGAACTCGAAAACATTATTCGACGCTAAGCAAAGACAAATAATGGTGGGCATCTCAACCCGAGGTGCCCACCATTATCTATCCACGACTTAGGCTTCAATCACCGTTGGAATGATCATTGGCGAACGGCGAAGCGACTTGGCAGCCCAGCGGCCTAGTACGCGACGCATAGCTTGCTGCATGTGATACGTTGTTGCACCTTCGGAAGCGACCGCCTCTTCCAGAGCTTCAGTGACCTTGGGCAAGATGTTGTCGAATACCGAATCGTCTTCTGCCATTCCGCGAGCTTGAATATGTGGGCCAGCGATAATCGAGCGCTTTTGCCCGTCAACCACTGCGAAAACAGCGATGAAACCTTCTTCACCGAGCGTCAAACGATCGGTGAGTTCAGCTTCGGTGATTTCACCAACCGAAGATCCATCAACATAGACGTGACCGCACGGCACTTCACCAACGATGGCACATTTACCGTCATGCATGTCAACAACCGAGCCGTCCTCGGTAAGCAAGACGTTTGCTGCAGGAACACCAGTCTTGACCGCAATAGCGCCATTGGCCACCAGGTGGCGTGGTTCGCCGTGTACTGGCATCACGTACTCAGGTTCTACAATGTTGTAGCAGTACAACAACTCCCCTTGGGCCGAGTGACCCGAAACGTGAACCTTCGCATTTCCTTGGTGGACGACGCGGGCACCGAGTTTCGTCAACCCGTTAATCAACCGAAAAACCGAATTTTCGTTGCCCGGAATCATCGAAGAGGCGAAAATGACGGTGTCATTGGGCCCAACTGAAATCGTCTTGTGGCTACCGCTAGCAATACGCGAAAGCACAGCCATTGGTTCGCCCTGCGAACCGGTAGACATGTAAACAATCTGCTCTGGGGCAACCGAATGTGCATTCTTCAAATCAATGAGCACATTATCAGGAACATCTAGATATCCGAGTTCTTCGGCGATCCCCATGTTGCGCACCATCGAACGCCCCACGAAACACACCTTGCGGTTAAATATCGCAGCAGCATTCAATACTTGTTGGACACGGTGGACGTGCGAAGCAAAAGAGGCAACCACAATTTGCCCCGAGGCTTGTGCAAAAACATTTTCTAATACCGGCCCGATTTCGCCTTCAGAACGCACAAATCCTGGCACTTCAGCATTTGTTGAATCAACCATAAACAGATCGATGCCTTCATCAGCGAGTCGAGCAAACGTACGCAGGTCAGTAATGCGACCATCAAGTGGCAACTGATCCATCTTAAAATCGCCGGTGTGCAAAATCGTGCCAGCTACCGAGCGGATAGCCACCGCAAGTGCATCCGGAATCGAATGGTTGACCGCGATGAATTCGCATTCGAACGGGCCGATTTGTTCGACGTCGCCCTCTTGAACAACCATCACATACGGCTTGATGCGATGCTCGGCAAGTTTGGCTTCAATGAGCGCAATAGTTAGTTCCGAACCAATAATCGGAATATCGTTACGCAAGCGCAAAAGGTAAGGAACCGCACCGATATGATCCTCGTGCCCGTGAGTGAGGATAATAGCATCGACGTCATCCATCCGATCTTTAATGTAATCAAAGTCTGGGAGGATCAGATCGACACCTGGTTGGGATTCTTCTGGGAAGAGCACACCACAGTCAACAATAAGAATCCGCCCGTTAAGCTCAAAGACGGTCATATTTCGGCCAATTTCACCGATTCCACCGAGTGGGATGATGCGTACCGTATCCGGCTGCAGTTTTGGAGGCAATAATTCATTCACAATATCTATTGTAGCTGATTGCTTTCCTTGGCAGAACCAAGTCGCTAACTCGGAACGAACTTGAGACAATAAGTATGTGAGTAGTGAAAAATTATCTGTCCGCCCAGCCCTTCCGCAAGATGCGCTAGCTATCGGTCACATTCAATCCGAGGCAATGTTTGAAGCCATTAGCGCCGGTTTAGGCCGAACAGCTAGTGGTGAAGTGCGCATGATGCTCGACGTCGGTTCGCTCGCCTCAACATGGACCGATACGTTATCGCGTCCAGCCATCCCCGGCTATCATGTTCTCGTTGCGGATGCGAATGAAACCGTGGAAGGTTTCGCGGTTCTCGCACCGGCAGATCCAATTATTCTTGACGACGACGATCCTGACGGTCTTGATTCAGAAACCGGCAAGAAACGGATTTCCCGTGAGATTCAAGCATTCGATGTTCCCTCACGGTTTGCCACCCAGCAACACGAACCTCGAATGTTAGCTGCGCTGACTGATATAGCAAAAGATGCCGGCGCTACCGAAATACATATCTGGGTGATTGCAGGCCACGATAAAATGACAAATCTGTTGTCACAATCAGGTTTTCAAGCTCGCCCATTACGCCGGGTTGCGCAAATTGATGGTAGCGAGGTTGCTGAATTTTTATGGTGGGCCTTGTTGTAAATTATTATGGACCAACAATGACTGACGAGCGCGGCCGGCGGAGGATATCAGCAGCTAACTGCTGAACTTGATCCGCTCTCACTTGGCGAGAAGCTTCTAATGAATGCTCGATAGACCAAATATCCCCGCGGAAAATCTCTGATTGCCCTAACCGGGATCGCCGGAACCCATTGGCTTCTGCAGAGAAAACAAGTTGTGCTCGACGTTGATTAAAAGCCGTTAACAATTCTTGCTGCGATACTCCCCCACGCGCGATATCTTCTAAGCATTGGGTCATAATCGCAGCTACGTCATCCGCGTGTTCTGGCTGACATTGAGCTTCAAGGAAAAAGGCGCCGCCTTCGGCTGAATTCATTTGCCAGGCATATGTTGAATATGCCAGCCCCCGCTTTTCGCGTACTTCTTGAAAGAGCCTTGACGATGGTCCGCCACCGAGGATGAGTTCCAAGGCCATAGAAGCGTGTTCTCGTTCGTCGTCGATCTTCAAACCTGGCCATCCCAGCGCTACTGCAGTCTGCCTTCCAGGACGCTCTATTCGTACGTCTTGTCCTGTAACTGGATAGGAAATGTCGGCAACCCGCCGGCGCGGTGCGGGTAACACACCGTCGTCGAGAACCCAGCCACCACCAAGAAGCAAAGCCTGAACTAATTCACAAAAATCACGATGATCAACGTCTCCCACGGCAGTAAAAATTATTTCCTGCGGCTGGTAATTGCGATGATAGTGATCCAACATGTCACCGTGCTGTAATCCTCTGACGGTGCTTGGTGTACCGCCAACTGGACGAGCTAGCGGGTGATCCCCCATCACTAGCGGAAGCAACGTATGTTCGGCAACATCCGTTACATCATCTTCCGATGCAGCCAGCTCTTCTAAAATCACGCCACGTTCAGTTTCCATTTCTTCGGTATCTAACACCGAACGTGTCAGCATATCGATAAGTAATTCCATCAACTGTGGCAGATCTGCAGCAAATACGCGCCCGTAGTAGGAGGTGTACTGGCGGGCAGTTGCGGCGTTAAGTGTTCCGCCAAGGAAGTCACCCAAAGCGGAAATATCTGCGGCGCTTTGGGTGTCAGTTCCCTTAAACAACATATGTTCTAAGAAGTGCGTTGAGCCTTCTTGTCCCGGAATCTCATCACGCGATCCAGCACTGACCCAAAAACCAGCTGAAACTGAACGCTGTCCTGGAACCTTTTCCGTTAACACTCGCACTCCGCCAGGCAAGATCGTTCGCTGCCCAACGATACCGTCTTCAATGAAAGTTAACGTCTCAAAAGAATCCATCGGCAGGTTCACGGTTGTAAAGGTCATTCATTCCCCCTCATACGAACAAGTCAGCCATGTGTATAGACACAAAACGGCACTCACCTATCCTACTGCATTTAGTAGATGAGCCAATACTGGGATGTTACGTCACCGCATCATGGCTAGGTAGGTAATAATGTAGCGGGACAAGACCGAAGCCCTGTCCCGCTACATATTAGCTAGTTAAAGTAACTATCCTAGGCGGCTCACTCAGCAGACTCTGCTGACGGTGCTGAATCTGCCGATTCTTCAACCTTGCGAGTACGACGGCGTGGGCGACGCTCACGGCGTTCACCCCGGTCCGAACGCTCCCGGCGCTCGCCACGTTCACCGCGCTCGCCACGCTTTGCCTTGAACTCGGCTTCGGCGGCCTTTTCAGCTTCGAGCTGTTCTTCAGTGAGAACTGCGTGCAAGGAAAGCTTTCCGCGCTGATCGATTTCAGCGAGTTCGACTTCGACCTTATCTCCCACGTTGAGGACATCTTCAACGTTTTCGACACGCTTACCGCCAACAAGGCGACGAATTTGCGAAATGTGAAGTAGTCCGTCTTTACCTGGAGCCAAAGAAACGAATGCGCCGAAGGTGGTTGTCTTGACAACAGTTCCGACAAAGCGTTCGCCAACTTCTGGCATGGTTGGGTTCGCGATCTGGTTGATGGTTTGACGGGCAGCTTCAGCAGACGTTCCATTGGTTGCACCAATGAATACTGTGCCGTCATCTTCGATGGTAATATCCGCGCCAGTATCTTCTTGGATCTGGTTAATCATCTTGCCTTTCGGTCCAATGACTTCGCCGATCTTGTCAACTGGGATCTTGACGGAAATGATGCGTGGTGCAGTTTGAGCCATTTCTTCTGGTTCTGGAACTGCTTCTTCGATGAGATCAAGAATTGCTTGGCGAGCATCATGCGCCTGACCAAGTGCTCCTGCCAAAACTTCAGCTGGGATGCCATCGAGCTTGGTATCAAGCTGGAGAGCGGTGACAAAGTCACGGGTACCAGCAACTTTGAAGTCCATATCGCCAAGGGCGTCTTCAGCACCGAGGATGTCGGTTAATGCAACGTAACGCTGTTCGCCGTCGATCTCGCCAGAAACAAGACCCATAGCGATACCGGCAACTGCTGCGCGCAGTGGAACACCGGCGTTCATCAACGAAATGGTTGATGCACAGACCGAACCCATCGAGGTCGAACCGTTTGAGCCGAGGGCTTCGGAGACCTGACGGATAGCGTATGGGAACTCTTCACGCGATGGCAAAACTGGCACGAGTGCGCGCTCTGCGAGCATACCGTGACCGATTTCGCGGCGCTTTGGTGTTCCTACACGACCGGTTTCACCGGTTGAGTATGGTGGGAAGTTGTAGTGGTGGATATAGCGCTTGGAGGTAACCGGGGAAAGGTTATCCATTTGCTGTTCCATCTTGAGCATGTTCAATGTGGTGACACCCATGATCTGGGTTTCACCGCGCTGGAAAAGTGCCGAACCGTGAACTCGTGGCAAAATACCAGATTCTGCGGTGATGGTACGGATTTCAACTGGGGTGCGCCCGTCCATACGTTCACCGGTGGTCAGGACGCGTTCGCGCATTGCCTTCTTCCAGTGTGCATTAACTGCTAGTGCCAGTGCTTGGTCACGCTCTGGGAATTCTTCGGTGAGGGATTGAACGATTTCGGCAGTAAGCTCGTTGAGAGCATCATCGCGCTCATGCTTATCGACGATGCCCCATAGTTCGGCGAAACGGTTGCCAAGCTTTGCAGCAACTGCTTCGTATTCGGCATCTTCGTAGGATGGGAAGAGTGGGTATTCTTCGGTTGGTTTAGCTGCTTGAGCAGCAAGTTCTGCCTGTGCGTCACACAATACGCGGATGAAGGTTTTAGCAGCGTCGAGGCCTTCGGCAACAACAGTTTCAGTTGGCTTAACGCCCCCCTTGGCGATGTTATCAATAACATTTTCGCCACCTTCTGCTTCGACCATCATAATAGCGACGTCGTCGCCTACGATACGTCCAGCAACAACCATGGTGAAGGTTGCGCGTGGAATTTCTGACCAGCGCGGGAAGGCTACCCATTGTCCGTCAATGAGGGAGATACGAACGCCACCGATGGGGCCAGAGAATGGCAAACCGGACAGCTGAGTGGACATCGACGCAGCGTTGATGGCTACGACGTCGTATGCGTCATCTGGGTGAATGGTGAGGATGGTTGCCACAACTTGGACTTCGTTACGCAAGCCCTTAACGAAGGCTGGGCGTAGTGGGCGGTCAATGAGGCGGGCAGCCAAAATAGCATCAGTGGTTGGACGACCTTCACGGCGGAAGAATGATCCGGGGATTCGTCCGGCAGCGTATGAACGTTCTTCGACGTCTACAGTGAGCGGGAAGAAATCAAAATGTTCGCGCGGCTGGCTTGATACAGCAGTTGCTGACAATACGGTGGTTTCATCATCTAAGTATGCCACTGCACAACCGGCAGCTTGCCGAGCTAATAAGCCTGTTTCGAAACGAATCTTTCGAGTGCCAAATGATCCGTTATCAATAACGGCTTCAGCAAATTTTACGTCTGGACCCTCCATGGGATCTCCTTTACGGTTATCGCCCCGGTGCGGTCATCGATTCTCATGAACGGACAGGCTAACTTTCACTAGTTTCCGTTCACCATAACCGAGGACCGAACCTCGCGGGCAGCTTCTTTATCTTCGATGCGTACCGGCGAGGTACGCGGTTTTCCGTAGGCGCTAAGCGCCGTGCACAACACTGGGCGTATTATGCATATTGACGACGACGGGCCGCCAGTTACGTAATCTATTCTACGCGATTACGTGCCTTTATGGGGTGAAAGGCGCACATTAAACTTATCGGCCCGAACCGTGGCGGCCGGGCCGATAAGTTTGACGTCAGCGGCGCAGGCCGAGACGGGAGATTAATGAACGGTAACGCTCGATGTCTTCTGCGGCGAGGTAGCCGAGGAGGCGCTTGCGCTTACCGATGAGAAGCATCAGACCACGACGTGAGTGGTGATCATGCTTGTGAGTACGGAAGTGCTCTGTCAATTCCTTGATACGGGCAGACAGAATTGCAACCTGGACTTCTGGAGAACCAGTATCGCCCTCGTGAGTTGCGTATTCCTTAATGATTTCGTTCTTACGCTCTGCAGATAGAGCCATACGATCACTCCTTTTCATCCTTGTTGCACGGAGCCCGAGGCTTGTTCTCTCGAGCGATGACACTCCGTGGCCGATCCAACGGCTGTTCGATTCTACCACGGCTTGAAATTCTGCCCGAATTGAGCACTGTGAGATTGGGTACCTCATTTAATGCGCGGTCACTGATTCCGGATCGACCCGCCCAGCTACCGGTACAGACAGCACATCGGCAGCAGTTCGCAGATCGTCATCCATTTGGCAGAGTAATCCATCAAGCTCACCAAAACTCATCATCGGACGTACATAATCAATAAAGTCGATAGCAACTTCTTCCCCATACAGGTTCAGGTCACTACGCCCAAGCACATGAGCTTCCACCGTGCGCTCTACCCCATCAAAATGCGGATTAGTGCCAATCGAAATAGCAGCCGGCAAATGCTCGGTAGCTTTCGTTTCTGGAACAGTACGCACCAGCCAACCGGCATACACGCCGTCGGCCGGAATTTCGCCAACACCTACGCCTGGCAGGTTCGCCGTCGGGAATCCTAACTGCCGGCCACGCTTAAACCCATGCTGGACTATTCCACGGATCCGATGCGGACGGCCCAACACTTCCGCAGCTTGGCGTACATCGCCAGCACGCAACAAATCTCGCACCCACGTCGAAGACCATCGGCGGCCATCATCTAAATTACATACGTCATCAACAATGACAGTTTCTAATCCAATAGCCGTTCCGAAGGTGCGCAACAATTGACCATCGCCGGTGTTTTGCCGGCCAAAATGAATATCTTCACCCGCCACAATAACCGACGCGTGAAGCATGCCTACAAGCTGGGACTCGATAAATTCTTCCGGAGCCTGGTTTGCATACTCCAATGTGTAGTGCTGAACAAAAACCGCATCGATACCTGCAGCCTCTAGGCGTTCTAACCGGTCAGCAAGTGAGGTAATCAGCGGCATCGGGGCGTCAGGGTTATGCACGATACGCGGGTGGGGATCGAAGGTTAAAGCAACTGCTTTCAAGCCTCGTTCACGCGCTTGCTTCACCGTTTCTTGAACCACGACTTGATGGCCTTTGTGTACGCCATCAAAAATTCCAATAGTAACAACGGTAGAGCCGATATCGGCCGGGATATCGGAACTTTTATGCCATATCTGCATTCGTTAGATTCCACGCAATCCTAGTTGGGTGCGCCCTTGCGATACGTCGTCAGGTGCGCCGGCTGGAGTATTTTCGGTACGCACACCGTGGTGGCGTCCTTTTCCACCGCAGCCACAACCACCGTGGCCATGCCCGCCGTGGCCTTGACCCTCACCGTGGCTGTGACTCTGCTTGCCATGACCATTTGCTCCGTGGCCATGCCCGCCACAACCGCAACCGCGCTTTTCTTCTGTTGCTACCTCAACCGTTTGGGTTTCTGTAGCTTCTGCCTTTTTGCCGCCGCAACCGCAGCCCTTTTTCTCTTCAGTCATAGGCACCATCATAATACGCCCAGCTCTCAATCGGTTGATGGTTCTCCTACGGCGATATGCCGTATCAAAACCGGGGAATACGGGGAGATCGTGCGCTATAGCACCCTATCGCCCCGTATTCCCCGGTTTCGTGCACATCTGCCACATCAGCTAAGCACCCAAGCTCTAAGCATGTAGCTTCAACCTAGTTCGAGCGCACCGCAATCGCCGGATGAATCATTGACGCTCGTGCCGCCGGGTATGCCGAAGCAACAACGCCTACCGCAGCACCCAGCACCGGTCCGAGCATGATCCATCCAATATTGAGTAACGCAGTCCATCCGCTAACTGCTGAAACGCCAACGATAATAACCGACGCCACTGCACTTCCAACGAGTCCGCCGAGTGCTCCGGTCACGGCACCTTCAACCCAAAACACTGCCGCAACTCGCCCGCGCGAACTCCCCAATGCTCGCCGCACTCCGATCTCAGTTGTGCGAGCGGTTACTGAAACAATCATGGAGTTCGCAATGAGCAAGACGGTAAGCACAATCAGGAACGCCCCTACCCATGCCGCTTGTTGCGCTAATTGCCCGGAAACGTTTTCTCGAATGCTCTCAACTGAAACGACTTGCGAGACTGAGAGTTTTTCGGGCTGGTTTGGCATAAGCGCTAGCCGTGCAACGTTTGATACTTGGGAGCCGGCACCAATTTTGGTGCGGATAAGAATATCGGTTTGTTTGTCTCCACCGGCGAGGTGAAAGGCTGTTTTCAACGGGAGGACGATGTGGTTTTCCAGTGTTTCACCGGGGAGGAATCCGGCTACGGAATAGGCTAGTCCGTCAACTAATACTTTGAGCCCTCGGGTATCGGAAGTTACTGGTATATCAAGTTTTTCTGCTGCGCTTTCGCCAAGGAAAACGACATCGTATGCTTGGTCAAGCATCCAGGCTTGTGTGGGCTTGTCTACGTTGGCCGCATCGAGATATGACGCTTCGGCACCGATAATGCTGATGGTATTGATCTCATCGTGGGTTATCGGATGGGTAATGGTCGGATGGATGGCGTCTAGGAGGTTTGACCGTCGCCCGACGGCTGCTACCGTATCGATTTTGAGGAGTCGTTCTTTTGCATCGGCGGGGTAGAAATATGTTTCGACTTTTTGCCCGTCAGGGCCGCGAGACGCTCTATCTGCATCGCCTCCTGGCCCGTCACCAGTCCCATCGGCTTTCGTCAGTAGGATTTGGTCAATGGTTGAGGCGGCGATGTCTGCGTCTACTTGGTGGGCAGCATTTTGCGAAATACCTACCGACGCTAGTAGAGCTCCGGTGCTTAATGCTACGGCCGCCATCATGAGGATGGTTCGCGCCATCCGGGCGCGCAGTTCGATCGCTACGTCGGCGAGGAGGTCGGCGATAGCGGCGCGTCGTTGTCGTATTTTGTGACCGATGTTGTATTTACTCATAGATTTTGCCGTCCTTTAAGTGGAGGACGCGTTGTGCCCACGATGCGAGGCGATCATCGTGGGTGATGACGACGACGGCGACTCCGTTGGCTGCTTGCTGGTCGAAGAGGTCGAGTACGGTTTTGGCGTTGACTGAGTCGAGGTTTCCGGTTGGCTCGTCGGCGAGGAGGACTCTGGGGTGGGTGATGATGGCGCGCGCGATTGCGAGGCGTTGTTTTTCTCCGCCGGAAAGTAGCCTAGAGAGGGAGTTTTTCCGCTCTGTTAGTCCAACATTTGCTAATGCTTCGTCGACGACGGTTTCGCGCTGTGCCGGATCAATCCCGGAGATCGCGAGTTTGATATCGAGATTTTCGCGTACGGTTCGATGCCCTAGTACGTGATAGTCCTGAAATACGAATCCCAGTACTTCGGCTCGGAGCCGATCGCGTTTTCGGGCGCTGAGTTTTGTTGTCAGGTGCCCGTCGAGCTCGTATTCGCCGGAGGTTGCTTCGTCGAGTAGTCCCATAATGTTGAGCAGTGTGGATTTTCCTGCTCCTGAGTATCCGACGATGGCTACGCGTTCTCCTGCTTCGACGTCGAGGTCAACGCCGTGTAGTACGGGCACCGGTGGTTTCACATCATAGGTTTTGCGGATGTTGCGCAGTTTGAGTACGCTCATTGGCCTATGACCACGGTGTCGCCGGCTTGGATGTTGTCGCTGGTGATGAGGGCGAATCCGTCGAAGGTTCGTCCTACACTGACTTCTATTTTCGCTGTTCCTTCTGGTTTGATTGCTGGGTCTTTCTTTAACACGTAGGTTGTGCCGGTATCTTCGCGTAGTGCGCTGAGCGGAACAGTGAGTCCGGAGACGGCTTGCCGTTCGGTGTTTGCGATGGAGAGGATGATTTCTTGTCCGTCGGTGTATCCTTCGCCGGGTAGGTCCACGCTAACATCGTGCCCGGGCAGTTGTGCGGCGGGGTTGTTCACATCGGCGTCTTTGAACTCACTGATTGCGTTGACGGTGGCTTGTTGTTTTTCGGTTGAGCCGACGGCGCTCAGTTCAACGTTTGCTCCGACGCTGAAGAGGTTTTTGTCTCCGACGCCGACGCGGGCGACTGCGATTGCTTTCCCACTTCGGAGTTTCGTGAGTGGTGTTTCTGCACTGATTTTGGTGTTCAGTGGCGCTATCTCGATAATGGTTGCAGAGCCTTGGGTGAGGGAGAATATTTCGTTTGCTTTTATTGTTGGGAGGTTGAGTTTTTTGGGTGTTTGGGTAGCTGGTTGTGTTGGGGAGTTAGACGGCGTGGAAGTTGCGCCTTGATCTGCCGGATTGCTCTGTGGTTCTTGTGCTTGGCTTTGCGCAGCTGCTGGTTGTGCCTCTGGTTCTTTGGGTGGTTCGGGCAACACTGCCCCAACGCGCTTATATAGTTCCTTCATAGCGTTTGCGGTGAGCGGTCCATATTCGCCATCGACGATGCCACGGTATAGTCCGAGTCGTACGAGAGCACGTTGTAGTTCGCGAACATCGGCGCCAGTATCTCCGGTTTTAATATCGCGATACATATCAAAGGGAAGATCGAGTGCAATAACTGGCCTGCCAGATACTTGGGCGAGAAGTTGCCCGGAGGAGATTGTTTCGCCTGGCGAGCGTGGTGTGGCAGTGACGATTGCTTGTCCACCTTCACCGGCTGCAACTGTGACCGGGAAGGTTGAGCCTAGTTGTACGCTTCCCTGAATTTCTATCGGCTCAGCAGGGAATTCCCGTTCTTCGACTTGGGCGGTTATTTCTGGTTTATGTTGTGCGTTGGCGATTGCTTCGTCATTTCCTGAACGCACAAATCGTCCCAGCAAGAATGCACCAATAAGTACCGCTATGGCTATGATGATGGTGACGATGATCCATGCGTAGCGTTTTTTATTCGTTTGCTGCGGTTCTTCATTGTGCATCAGTATGCTTTTCCTTTTGATACGCGAAATTACACGGGTTATTCTAAGTGGTTTTATTTAGTTGGTAGTTCAAATAGTTCGGGGTGTTCTTGTATATATTGTTTTGCTTCTGCTACTCGTTCATCGATCAACTGGCGCTGGGCTATCAGCTCCTTGGCATACTTCTGCACAATCGGAGCCTGCAAATCAGCCCACACCTGCGCCAACCGCGGCGTCGCATCAGTTTCTTCCTGACATTGCGCCGCCTTCAACGCAATCGCGATACTCTCCTCAGTCGGATCAATAAAACTATCAACACCTTCCACAAAGCCGGGTGATGCAGAACTCATCTGCAACCCCTGCTTATCAAAACACGCCTCCAACTCACCCGCGATCTCCTGCGCCCGCGGATCATCAAACAATTTGATCTCAATCTCGCCAAACTCATTAAACCATGGACCCGAACCACTGACTTCTCTCACATCGAACTTCTTAGATAGTGGATATGAATCACATGCCTCATGAAACTTATCCTCAGCCGTTTCTAGCACTCTAGCGTTTGACTCTTCTCGAAGCGCCCAAGCAGTTTTAGTTTCCGCGCTTCGCGCACTCAATCCACGATTCGCGATCGGTGTTTTCGAAGTCTCAACCCGGGTAAACCCGAACTGCGCAGCCATATCCTTATTCCACGGACCAAACTCACTAAACACCGGCGGATTAACCTGTAGCATCACCTCTGGTGGAATTCCAGTCCATACCAACCCGTCCAGTTTAGCCCGAGTACACTCCGCCTTTGCTGCCGACCATGCGGAAAGTAAATACGCCTCTTCCTCACGGGTAAGTCGATACCTATCCCACGGCAACTCAATAACCCACGAATCCCGATCAACCTTCACCGAAACATCAACCCCAACCGGCGAGGTAGATGGTTCCGCCTCGCCAGCTGAAGTATCAGGAGAACACGCTCCACTCAAAAACAACGCACTTGATAGTACAATCATCGACATTACATGCTTTTTCATAGAACTATTCACTTTCTTCATCGCCATAAACCGCCACTAACTTCACCGTCATGAACTATCACTTCCCCGGAGGTTCCAATAGCTCAGGGTGTTCTTGTATATATTGTTTTGCTTCTGCTACCCGCTCGTCAATCAACTCACGCTGGGCTATCAACTCTTTGGCATACTTCTTCACAATCGGAGCCTGCAAATCAGCCCACACCTGCGCCAACCGCGGCGTCGCATCAGTTTCTTCTTGACACTCCACAGCCTTCAAAGCAAGAGCAATACTCTCTGAAGTCGGGTTACGTTGTGGGCTAACTCCTTCTACATATCCGGGAACGCCCTCAATTGGTTTAAGCCCCTTACTTATGAAACATTGAGCCAGTTCTTCCACAACTGCTTTACCGCGACTATCCTCGAAAATTTGATCGCGAGTATCAGCCAGTAATTTTGTCCATGGACCCTGCACATCGAGTTCTTTTAACTGAAATCTCTTAACTTGGGGATACGAATCACACGTTTCATGCATAAGCTCTATGTCTCGCTCTGAAAACGTAGCATTGCTCTGCATCCCTTTTCTTTCTCGATCACGTTGTTCTTTGCTCTTAGCCACAAGATCGCGACCATTGATCGGTACATCTGAGAATTCGGCTGACGAAAAACCATATTGCTGTGCCATTTCTTTAACCCACGGCCCAAATTCCATAAAAACATGCGGGTTAACACCCTTGAGGGCTTCCGGCAATGTTGCAGTCCATGCAACGTCTTGCATATTCTCACGTGTACACTCGGCAAGTCCAAAAGATTCTGCAGAAACAAGGATAATGCGCTGTTCATCCGTCATCGTGTAACGATCCCATGGCAACGTTACCGTCCATAACTCTTTATCAACTTCCGCGCTCAGATTCAGACCCATGCTAGAAGATGCAGACGAGTCTACGTCTACCCCAGAATCAACAGAAGAACAGGCGCTCACAACCATCATGAGAGAAACAAGGAACACTCCATATTTCTTAATGAACATACTTAAACTCCCTATCCTCACCATATTCGTTCGAAACGCAGACAACTCACGACTCTATATCCGTGATGAAGAGACCGACTGCACATAAGAACTAGTCCGTTTTAACGTAAACATCGGGATGTTCTTGTATGTATTGCTTCGCATCTGCAACGAGAGCATCGATCTTTTGGCGGCCCGAAACAAATTCATTCGGATATTTCTTAATAATGTCGGCTTGTTTCTCAGCTAAAATCTCAGCAAGCTTCGGTGTAGCATCGAATTTCTCCTGGCATTGAGCTACTTTCAGTGCAATATCTATCTCTTCTTTAGCAGGATAAGGATTATTCTTTTTACGCCGAAAATCGAAGTTCTCAACTCCCCCAAACCCTTCCTCTGCCATTTTCAAACCCTCGGATTCGAAACAACTAGCAACGTCGTTATAAATTTGGCGAGCCGCATCGTCGTCAAATAGCTTGGCTCGCGCCTGATTAATCTCATCCCACCACGGCGCAATAACCAACTCGTAAGGGTTTTTAAACTTTTGAATATCTAGATCATCCTCGCACGAAGCAACTGCTTTTTCGAAAACATCCGTAGGGATCGCCCCTCGATCTTTGTAAACTTTCGCAACTACTTCTCTGGAAATAGGTGTGCGAACATCAGAACGCCCTGCAATAGGAATACGAGCAGTCGCAGGAGCATCAAAACCAAATTGCTGCGCCATACCTACTCGCCACACGCCAAATTCCGAGAAAACAGGAGGATTCATCGCATTTAAGCCAGAAAGAGGAGGTAAATCTACCCAAATTTGATCAGGCGCATATTTCTTGTAGCACGTCATACTGGCTCCCATATACGCCGAAGAAATTATATCCTCTTCATCTCGAGAAATTCCAAAACGATCTGCCGGCAAAGTAATCATCCATGAGTCACGATCAATATCTGCCTTCAAGTTCAACCCAGTAACATCAACATCGTCCACTGAACTTTGCGGTGGAGGCGGTTCTTCGCTACAGGCGCTTAGGATACTGCCGGTCAACATCATGGCAACTACAACTCGCAAAAACCGTTGCATATATCCCTCCCGAAAATTTCTCACCATTGAGCTGTTTATCTACACATGATAACGAAACGGAATTCGTTATAAAAGCATTTTCCTGCGTGTTCAAGCTAATGCGCACATTAATAATCAGATGAGCTACCAAAACCGGGGAATACGGGGAGATCGTGCGCTATAGCACCCTATCGCCCCGTATTCCCCGGTTTCGTGCACACTAATCTCGCAGCACTGCCCTACATCTAGATCCGAATCTGTAAATCAGGTTTCAACTGTTTGGAACGCGGCGAAACGATAGCAACCGCCTGCTCACCTAAAAACGCACACGCCGGCCATTTATTGGCACCCGCAATACGCTCTGGATCACGGCGTTCAATAAAAAGCCCGCGCCCGAGGCGCTCAGCCTCCTGGGCAGTCACCGAAATCCGGGAGAACGTTAGAGCACACACCGCATCAATACCCACGATCGGCAACGACTGCTCGCCCACTATCAGCTCACACAGGGCCTCGACCGTATGCGCATCCGCAATATCCCACTTGCCAACCTGGGTGCGGCGCAACATCGTCAAATGCGCACCCACCCCCAGTTTTTCGCCAAGATCGCGAGCCAACGCACGAATATAGGTTCCCGAAGAAACCGCCACACTCACATCGAACGCCAACACCGGGAAGCTCAACCCCTCCATCTGGTGGGTATGCGCAACAACATCGCTGGTACGGTCAAAACTATGGATTATTACTGACTGTGCAGCAAGCTCCACATCATGCCCGTCACGAACCAGATCATGGGCGCGTTTACCGCCAATCTTCTTCGCCGAAACAGTTGCCGGAACCTGCTGGATCGAGCCGGTAAGTTCAGCCATCGCACCATCAATATCCGCAGCCGTAATCTGGCCAACACGTGCACTCTGCGCGGCAGTTGGCGCTATCGCAGTACCATCAGCATCATCCGAATCCGTACCCACACCAATAACAATGCGTGCAAGATACCGCTTATCAGCACCAGTGAGATACTGGACGAGTTTAGTGGCCCGCCCAAACGCTACCGTCAATAAACCGGTAGCCATCGGATCAAGAGTTCCGGTGTGTCCAACTTTGCGAGTCGCACCCAACCGGCGCATCGCACCCACAACATCGTGCGAGGTCACACCTTGCGGTTTGTCGATCAAAATTAACCCATCGGCAGCTTCATGTCCACCACGCGGCAGATCGCCCCACGGCATTACGCGCCGGGGGCGATCTTGCATCTGTTGACGATTTCGCGCCACTACTGTGCGAAATCCTCGACGGGTTCGTCCTGCTCGTCGTCTTCTGGACGACGGTAGGGATCTGGATCTCCCGCATACTGTGCTTCTCGAGCCATCTGGCGGATCTGCTCATCCCTAAACTTAGCAGCAACCAGCAAGTCTTCAATAGACTTTGCTGACTCTGGCAAAGCATCGAGATGGAAAGCCAACGATGGAGTCAAGCGCAATCCGAGCTGCTTTCCAACATTGGAGCGAATCACTCCGGTGGCAGAACGCAATGCGGCTGCGGTGCTCTTCGCATCGTGTTCGTCACCGAAAACGGTGTAGAACACATCTGCATGCTGAAGATCTCCAGTAACGCGCACATCAGTAATTGTCACCATGCCTAACCGCGGATCCTTGATCTGCTTACCGAGCATGGAGGCAACTATTTGCTGAATACGCTCAGCTACTCTAGCTGCTCGTGGATTAACCATGTTTCCTCACTTTGCGTATAGTCACGTAACGATCAGTCGCGTGGCTTCTCACGCATCTCATACGTTTCGATGATGTCACCTTCGGCAATATCCTTGTAGCCAAGAGTGATACCACACTCGTAGCCTTCGCGCACTTCAGTCACATCATCTTTTTCACGACGCAACGATACGATCTCCAGGTTTTCCGCAATCGTCTTACCGTCACGGATCAGGCGTGCCTTGTGACCGCGACGGATCGAACCAGAACGAACGATCGACCCAGCGATAAGACCAGCCTTACCGGACTTAAACACCTGGCGAATCTCAGCAGTTGCCACTTGAACTTCTTCGTAGATCGGCTTGAGCTTGCCCTTCATAGCCGCCTCGACTTCGTCGATTGCCGCGTAGATGACGGAGTAGAACTTCATCTCTACGCCTTCAGCATCAGCCAATTCCGTTACTCGCTCTGCTGGGCGAACGTTGAAGCCAATGATGATGGCGTTGTCAACGGTTGCCAGATCGACGTCGGACTGCGTAATTGCACCAACACCGCGATGGATCACGTTGAGTTGGACTTCGTCGCCACCGATCTCGATATCGAGCAAGGATGCTTCGAGTGCTTCAACCGAACCAGAGGAGTCACCCTTGATAATGAGGTTGAGGTTTTCGATCTTGCCTTCTTCGATAGCTGCGTTGAGATCCTCAAGCGAGACGCGCTTGCGACGCTTGGCCAAAGTTGCTGCACGCTTGGCAGTTTCGCGACGTTCCGCAATCTGGCGTGCGGTACGATCATCGTCAGCGACGATGAGTTGATCGCCAGCCCCAGGAACCGAGGTCAAACCAAGAACCTGAACCGGACGTGCCGGGCCAGCTTCAGTCAGCCGGTTACCGTGTTCGTCAATCATGGCACGCACACGACCATAGGCGGTACCAACGACGATCGGATCACCGATACGCAATGTTCCTTCTTGGACGAGCGCGGTAATAATCGAGCCACGACCCTGATCGAGCTTTGCTTCAATCGCTACACCACGCGCTGGCTTGTTCGGGTTAGCCATTGGGGTAACGAGAATATCGGAGGTGGTGAGTACGGTTTCGAGTAAGGCCGGAATATTGATTCGTTGCTTAGCAGAGATATCGACGAATGCGACGTCACCGCCATATTCTTCGGCAACCAAGTTGTATTCGGTGAGCTGGGCACGAACCTTATCTGGGTTTGCACCATCAACATCGATCTTGTTCACGGCGACGACGATCGGCACGTTTGCGGCCTGTGCGTGATTGATTGCTTCAACGGTTTGCGGCATGACGCCGTCATTTGCAGCAACAACCAAGATGGCGACGTCGGTGATGTCCGCACCACGGGCACGCATCTGGGTGAAGGCTTCGTGACCAGGGGTGTCAATGAAGGTGATGGCACGTTCGCCGTCTTCGGCCTTGACGTGAGTCTGGTATGCACCGATGGACTGGGTAATACCACCAGCTTCGCCTTCGACGACGTCGGCGTTACGGATCGCGTCAAGAAGCTTGGTTTTACCGTGGTCAACGTGGCCCATAACGGTCACTACTGGTGGACGTGGCACACGATCTTCTTCAGATTCGTCAGCGTGCTCAGCGTCAATATCAATGTCGAAGGATTCGAGAATCTCACGATCTTCGTCTTCTGGGCTCATGATCTTGATGTCATAACCAAGTTCGGCACCAAGGAGTGCGAAGGTATCTTCGTCCAAGGACTGGTTAGCTGTTGCCATCTCGCCCATACGGAACAAGACGGTAACCAATGCTGCTGGATCTGCTTCAATGCGTTCTGCGAAGTCAGCTAGAGATGCGCCAGCGCGTACCCGAACCACAGTGGAACCATCGCCACGTGGAATCTGGACGCCTTGGAGCATCGGTGATTGCTGCTCTTCCCACTCTTGACGTTTTGCCCGCTTAGACTTGCGGTTGCCACGGCCGCCTCCTTGGCGTCCGAATGCACCTGCAGTTGAACCGCCGCGTGCTTTACCGCCTGAACGGGTAAACCCAGGACGTCCGCCAGCGTTATTACCGCCACCGAAACCGCCGCCACCGTTACCTCCACGGCCACGGCCACCGCCGCGGTTTGGAGTAGCAGCTGGTACTTGTTGTTCCGGCATCATATTCGGACTTGGACGCACGCCTGTTCCGGTACGTGCTGGACGAGCACTGCCTTCTGGGCGTGGACCGCGGCCTTGACCGCCTTGGCCGCCTTGACCGCCACGGCCTCCTTGGCCGCCACGGCCTCCTTGGCCCTTGCCAGCAAAGGATGATCCGTTCGGACGTGGACCGCGGCCTTGACCACCCTGTCCATTGCGTCCACCCATTCCTTGCTTAGGCGCAAATGGGGAGTTACCCGGGCGTGGCGCACCTGGACGTGGGCCACGGCCACCACTTGGACGCGGTGGAGCAGCATCACGGGCAGCTTCTGCTGAGGCATGTGCTGAACCTGGAGTCACGCCATGAGCAACCGGGCGTGGTGCTGGGCTTGGCTTCTTTGCTGGCTTAGCTTCGTTCGCGGTAGATTCGCCAGCTGGCGCAGTTGGCGCCTTAGCTGCTACCTGGCCTGGCTTCTTAGGTGCCGGTTTGCTCGCAGCTGTTTTTGCAGTAGCTTTTTTGACTGCAGGTTTTGGCGCAGCCGGAGCTGGTGCGCTTGGTTTTTCAACACTAGCCGAAGCTGGTGTCTCTTGAGGCGCTGCAGCCTTAGCTGGGCTTACGCTCGTTGGCGTAGCCTTGGGAGCTGGCTTCTTAGCAACCTTCTTCTTATCCACTTCATCGGGATGATTTTCAAAATATTCACGTGCTTTACGCACGACTGGTGCCTCGATTGACGAGGACGCAGATTTAACGAATTCGCCTTCAGATTTAAGCACTTCAAGTAATTTCTTACTTGTCACACCAATCTCTTTAGCAAGTTCATGGACGCGGACCTTAGCCACATTTCTCCTTATGTCTTGGCCCGCGCAATCTGTGCGTCAGGCCCCTGTTTGGCAGCTCATCGCTGGGTACTCATCGGGTGCCCATCGGCTCTCTACCCGCTTTCATTGGGTTATTAGCACACGCATGTGCTGATCGAACAAAATCACTCACATAAGCGTCAAGTACATCCGTGCTTAAAATTGAGCGCCGAAACGCCCGAGCAAACTGAGATGTTTTAATCGCTTGTGCGACACATTCGGAACGCGGATGAATCCACGCCCCTCGCCCTGGCATAATTGCGCGAGGATCGGGTTGAAGACAACCATCATCACTAGCAATTACACGCAAAAGCTCGTTCCGGTACGCCTTAGTACGGCAACCGACACAGGTACGAATCATGATCCGATTAGGTAAACCGGCCCTGTTCTTATTAGTCGATAGCATTAACACAGACATACAGAACTCATTCTACTGTACATCCATGCCTAAATTAAACGATATGAGCCGTGCCCCTGCACACATTGCCTGGGCACGGCTCACACATCAACGCCTTATTCTGATTCCTTACGAATATCAATTGACCAGCCAGTTAGCTTGGCCGCCAATCTCACATTCTGCGCTTCCTTACCAATAGCTAACGACGCTTGATCATCAGGAACTATGGCACGCGCTTGACGCATATCACGGTTGAGGATTTCCACCTCAGCAACTTTCGCCGGAGAAAGCGCAGCCGCAATAAACACAGCTGGATCGTCGTCGTAATCAACAACATCGATCTTCTCTCCGTGCAATTCTTGAGTCACAGCACGAACACGCTGACCATTATGGCCAATCAAAGCACCTTTAGCACCAACCGAATCGTCATTACTCCACACAGCAACCTTCGTACGATGCCCTGCTTCGCGTGCCAATGCAACAATCTCAACTGTCCCATCAGCAATTTCTGGAACCTCAGTTTCAAAAAGTTGGCGGACAAAATCTGGGTGGGAACGCGATAGTCGAATCGACGCCCCATGCGTACCAACTGCAATATCTAATATGAGTGCACGAATGAGATCTCCATGCTTGAAGTGCTCCGATGCAACTTGCTCATCAGCACGCAACAGTCCCCGGTGCTCACCCAGTTCAATAAACAAATCACGTGATACCGACGACGAACCTGCGTTTCCTTCCACAACACCAGAAACTAGCTGGCCCTTTTTACCTTGGAATGTTCCTAAAACGCGCTCAGTTTCGGCATCTCGTAACCGCTGGGAAATAATCGACCGAGCAGTAGAGGTCGCAATGCGACCAAAGTCATTTGGGGTATCATCAAATTCGCCGATAACTTCATTATTCTCATCTACTTCCGGTGCCCACACCGTGACTTTTCCGGTAGTACGATCCAAGTCTACCCGCGCGCCTTTAACGGCTCCGGGCATGCGGTTATAGGCATGGACAAGAGCTTCTTCAATAGCATTAAGCAGAAAATTCAGATCGATACCAAGTTCGGATTCTACAATCCGAAGTTCGTTCATAGACAGTTCCATCAGTTCTCTCCCCCAGCTTTGTTCAGCTCTAATATGACGTGCGCACGTGCTACGTCAGCAACCGCAATTGTACCCGGATTACCAGCAAGCGTGATAACGCCATCGGCAACATCGCAAATACGCTCAGTTAGTTTTGTCCCATCAGCCAATACGAACGCAACTTTTCGACCTATCGACCGCGAAAAATGACGCTCCTGCGATAGCTCACGAGTAGCTCCAGGTGTTGATACCTCCAACGTATAAGCACCACGAATAGGGTCATGCTCATCAAGTACCTGTGAAATAGCTCGGGAAACATCTGTCAACTGAGTAGAATCAACACCACCTGGTCCAGCTGGCAGATCAACAGTAACTCGAACAACCGTATGCTTACCCGCGCCAACAACGCGAACAGTCTCCAGCCATAAACCCGAATCCTGCACAACAGGATCAAGAAGTTGCGCAATGAGCGCCGATACATTATCTACCATGTTCCCAACACTACCGGTTTGACACTATTGCTGTCATGGTACAGCAGAAAAATCACGTTCTATATTTCGGTTTTGCTGTGCTCATTACACACATAAACACCTAGTGTGGCAAAGTAGTCTTATGGCTAAACGTTCTTCTCATTCCCGATCCGCTCTTGCTTCATGGCTATCTTTTATTGGAATAGCCATCGTTGGTATCGCAGTTTTTGCCTTATCTATGGTCCTTATGGGGGCCCGTTTAGAGCATGTCTCCGTAGCTCCTGAACCGCCGAGCCAAGCAGAGAAAGAGCGCCAGAATAGCGCTGTTGCGATTTCTCGCACCCAAAATCTCGCCCAACAATTATTGGCAGACCCAAAGCTTGTAGATAACAGCGAAACCGTGACAGAAATTAGCCAAGCTAGTGCCCAATGGTTAACAGCTGTTGGAAACGTGTGGATTCCTTGGCCCGACGGGGCTCCTGAAGGCTACCAGAATCCAACTCTTGACCTGACCGCTACGAATATAAGCGTCGAAGAACTTCATACTGAACTACTGGCTCTTGCCGATATGCTTGTTGCTAGCACCGATCTTGACGGTAGCCTCGCAACCTCGATCGCAACAAAGTCCCGCCTCTTAGCACAACATCTTATCCCTAGCGACACTCCTGCCACTGCCTGCCACAACCCCGATTTTTCGGTTTTAGGAACCCATATCACGGGAGAGAAAACCTTAGCTTCCTTAGAAGTTAGCCGCCAATGGCTTGAATACCACGCAGCTATCACCGACGTAGCAGATCGCGCTGATCTTCATCAACAAATTTCCCTTTTAACACAGTTAACAGAAAACATGCTCGACGCCGGTACCCCCGATTCGCGCCCGGCGTTAGCTCCGCTCGTTCCTGATAGCGACGAAACAGCAGGACCACAGATCGTGGTCGATGAATTGATCGAACAAGCCCAACACGCTTCGGCTGATGAACGCGAAGCAACCACAGCATTCTTGTGCCAATTTGCCAGTACACAGCAACTATCGGCAACACCTGGGTTAGCTCCAAAAAACTGATATAAAACTAAGTGACGGTTGACTAGAAAGCCAACCGTCACTTAGATGATGGATAGTTCGGGTTACTTAGCCTGTGCCATCACAGCATCGAGCTTTCCAAGAGCTTCGTCAATAGCAACCTCAATATTTTCGCCACTGCGACGATCCCGGATTTCTACCTTGCCGTCTTTCAATCCACGGCCAACAACAATCGCGAATGGCACGCCGATCAGTTCGAAATCAGCAAACTTGACGCCGGCTGACACCTTGACACGATCATCATAAAGAACCTCAAGACCACGCTCAGATAGCTCATCAGCAAAACGTTGCGCCGTATCAAATACCGCAGCATCTTTACCAGTTGCAATCACGTGCACCTGAGCAGGAGCAAGATGAAGTGGCCACTTCAGACCCATATCATCGGAATTCAGCTCCGCTAGCGCAGCCATCACACGCGAGACGCCAATACCATAGGAGCCCATGGTTACCACTGCCATCTTGCCATTTTGATCCAAGACAGTAAGATCTAGAGCTTTCGCATACTTGCGTCCCAGTTGGAAGATGTGCCCAATTTCGATACCGCGTTCGATTGTCAGCGGACCAGAACCATCTGGAGCTTCATCCCCTTCCCGAACCTCAACTGCCTCAATCGTGCCATCAGCTTCAAAATCACGGCCATAGACCAGATCGAAAACGTGTTGGTCAATCTCGTTTGCACCAGAAATCCAACGAGAACCGCGAGCGATATGCGGATCGAGCAAGTAACGTACAGAACCGGAGATCTCCCCTTCCTCACTGATCGTGCGGGAAGCAGCGTTTGGTCCAACAACTTCTGGCCCAATATAACCGGTAACAAGTTCCGGATGCTGTGCCAAATCCTCAGCAGTGGCCATCTCCACTTCAAGGGGCGCAATATTAGCTTCAACGCGCTTCAGATCGACTTCTCGATCACCAGGCACGCCAATAACCACAACTTCACGCTCACCATCAGGATGAACAAAAGCAACAACAACATTCTTCAACGTATCGCTCGCCTGCCATGCTCGATCTGCACGAGGGGCAACCTGATTCGCCATCTCAACAAGCGAAGCAATCGTCGTTGTGCCCGGCGTTGGCACAATATGAGACTGCGGGACGTCAGAATAGTCTTGCTCTGGCTGCGCAGGCGTCGTCACAGCTTCCGTATTGGCAGCATACCCACCAGCAGACATGACAAATGTATCCTCACCAATCTCACACGGAGATAAAAACTCTTCCGAGCGTGAGCCACCCATCGCACCTGATTGAGCAGAACAAATAACAAAAGGAATACCGAGGCGATGAAAAATCTTCTGGTAAGCCGAACGCATCGTTTCGTATGAACGATCCAATCCAGCGTCGTCGATATCGAAAGAATATGCATCTTTCATAATAAATTCGCGGGTACGAATAATACCGGCACGCGGACGAGCCTCATCGCGATACTTATGTTGGATCTGATACAACGATACCGGCAAATCCTTATACGACGAATACATGTCCTTCACCGCCAACGTAAACATTTCTTCATGCGTTGGCGCTAACAGATAATCATTCTCGCGCCGGTCCTTCAACCGGAATAAGTTCGGACCGTATTCTTCCCAACGATTCGTTGCTTCGAATGGCTCGCGTGGTAATAACGCTGGAAAATGCATTTCTTGCGAACCGGCATTATCCATTTCTTCACGGACTACAGCTTCGACTTTACGAAGAACTTTCAAGCCAAGTGGCAACCACGTATAAATACCTGGTGCAGCGCGCCGTACGTATCCGGCACGTACCAGCAGTTTATGAGAACGGACCTCTGCGTCGGCCGGATCGTCGCGGAGGGTACGGACAAAGAGTTCAGACATTTTTAGCACGATTCCAGTTTAACTGTTTACGCGCCCTTACCCCATTTCCCCGAAAGAATCTCACGTGGCGTTCAACACTATCGTTAGGATAAAAGAACAGTTGCGTATTCTCCAACGACGACGAAACCTGCCTTCTCGTAGGCCCGTACCGCTGCAATATTGTAATCATTGACGTATAACGATACAGTTGGCGCGATCGTTGCACTCACCAGCTGAGCTACCCGTGCCATCGCTGGCCCAGCAAGGCCCCAACCACGCAGATCTGGATGTACCCAAACCCCTTGTATTTGGGCAACATGACCGCCAAGAGCACCAATATCTGCCTTAAACTCCACACGCATTTGTCCACCTGCGCCGCCCATACGCACAAACGTTCGTCCGTGACGTATAAGCCCATGAACACGTTGAGCGTAACTAGGACCGTAGCTTGTTGGATCGTAACCAACTTCTTCGATAAACATCGCTACCGAGGCAGGCAGAATAAGACCACTTTCCGCGGGTTTGGCCATCCGAACCGTAGTATCTACTCCACAGTTCGACTCCCCGGACCACACCATAGACAATTGGTGCTCACGCACCTCTCGCGGTTGCGGGTAATCAGCTTGAATACGCTGCCATAAACCTAATACTTGGTCCGCCGGTCCTACAATCGAATTAGCAATCCGATCATGGCGCCGCACATAATCGGCAAGTTGATCAAGACCTTCGTCATCAAATCCCACCGGAATAATATTTGCACCTAGCCAACATAAGGCTCGCAAGCCACCACCGTCGTCATCAATCCCAACAGCATGCGATGGCCGGCGTACTCGTGACTCAATAGGCACACGCGCTAAAACCGACCCAACAGGATCTTGGTCCAAAAAAAGACGTGCCTGAGATAAATCAAGGGCAGTTAAGCGCCGCAAATCTCCACGACGACGCAACGGCCACATCATCTCACACGATCACTTCTGGGGTAGCGTCGTCGTCTTCTGCCAAACCGAGTTCTTCAGCAACTAACCGAGCACGTGCAATCAACGTCGGCACGATATCAGCTTCTGGCACAGTATCAACTACCTTGCCACGCACAAAAATCTGCCCCTTGCCATTACCTGAAGCAACCCCGAGATCCGCTTCACGCGCTTCGCCTGGGCCATTGACAACGCAGCCCATCACAGCAACCCGCAACGGGAAAGAAATATCTTTTAAGCCCTCCGAAACCTGCTCTGCTAACGTATAGACATCAACCTGAGCACGCCCACACGAGGGACACGAAACAATCTCAAGTTTCTTCGGCCGCAAGTTCAACGAACGTAAAATCGCCTCCCCCACCTTAACTTCCTCAACTGGTGGAGCTGACAACGAAACCCGAATCGTATCGCCAATACCTTGGGAAAGTAACGCACCAAATGCCACCGCAGACTTTACCGTTCCTTGGAAAGCTGGGCCGGCCTCAGTAACACCTAAATGCAGTGGCCAATCCCCCGCCTGTGATAACAGCTCATAGGCACGTACCATCGTCACCGGATCATGATGTTTCACTGAGATAGCAAAATCGTAAAATCCCGCATCTTCAAATAATCGTGCTTCATTAACCGCGGATTCAACAAGGGCTTCTGGAGTAGCCTTGCCATATTTTTTAAGCAGACGCGGATCAAGCGAACCGGCGTTAATACCAATACGCATAGCTGTCCCATTCGCATTCGCAGCCGCCGCAATCTCCGGGATACGGTCATCAAATTTCTTAATATTTCCCGGATTAACGCGCACTCCACAACCAGCCTCAATAGCAGCAAAAACATAACGAGGCTGGAAATGAATATCGGCAACCACCGGGATTTGTGACTTATCAGCAATGGTTGCTAACGCGTCTGCGTCTTTATCTGTTGGGCAAGCCACTCGAATAATATCGCAACCAGCAGCAGTCAACTCAGCAATCTGTTGCAATGTAGCACCAATATCGTGAGTCTTTGTGGTGGTCATCGACTGGACCGACACCGGAGCATCGCCACCAACTTTGACATCGCCGACCTGAATCTGGCGAGTTTTCTTCCGTGGACGCAAAACCGGATCGGCTTCTTTCACAGCTGGCATTCCTAAAGCAATTGGCATATTCACGTTCTGTATTATTCCACTCTTACGACCATCTCACACGATGGGATTAACGATATCGACCACAGTTAACAATACGGTCATGAAAACAAAGAAAAGAATGACCCCGTAACTCAACGGCAATAGCCGCGCAGTATCAAACGGTCCCGGATCTGGTTTACCGCGAGCAAATGCGATATGCCGGCGTAACCCTTCAATGATTGCGCCTAAAATATGACCACCGTCAAGTGGCAACAATGGAATCATATTAAAAATAAACAATGTCATATTCAGCCCGGCAAGCAACATCAGCAAATCGGCAAGCCGATCCCAAAAACCGTAGTCTTGGGCATCCGTAGCACTAATCGACCCAGCCACATCAGCAATCCCGACGATGCCAACAACGGAATCTGGGCTACGTTTTTCCCCAGTAACGAGCGTAGCTGCCGCATCCCAAAGTTTAACTGGCAGGCGGACAAGTATCTTTACCGTTCCGGTGGCCATCGCCCATGCTTGTTGTGGAACATCTAGAAGCGTCCCTAGTTCGCGTTCAATTTTTGGCCCAATTCCTACAAACGGCTTTGCAACAACATGTCCTGATCCATCCTCGCTCTCCCGTATCACTGGAGTCACGGTGAGAGTTTGCCGAGTATTGTTACGTTCAACGACGACGTCGGTAGGTGCAGTCCCACCGTCGACAATCGCCTGTTGAATATCTTGCCACGTGTGCACTGGAGTTGCGCCCCACGAAATAATTGTGTCTGCGGGTTTAATGATGCCAGATGCTGGAGCCGGCGTGCAGGTTTGTGCATTATCTACACAGCGAGCAACTTGTGAAATCGTCGTCGATAAGTTGGGCAATCCAATTCCAACTGTTACTACTGCCAATAACACAACACTGATAATCATATTCGTCACTGGCCCACCAAACATGACAATCATTTTTAATCGGGCCGGCAAATGCCAAAAAGCACCCGGTTGGGACGGATCGTCGAATTCTTGAGCAGCCTGCAGGCGAGCTTCTTGAGCCAACGTCAGCGAACCATCTTTTTTAGTTGTTGGCGTGTTACTACCAGCCGGCGGCAGCATTCCAGCAATTGACACAAATCCGCCTAACGGAAGAGCCTTAATGCCCCACTCAGTTCCACCTTTATGAACTGACCATAGTGTTGGACCGAAACCGACAAAATATTGACTAACTTTTGCACCGAACTTTTTTGCCGGAATAAGGTGACCAAGTTCGTGGATAGCTACCGAAATAACTAGCCCGACGATCATAAAAACAATTCCAGGAAGCATTCTTCTACTTTCGTTTAATTAGGCACGCCGACGCATAACATCGTGTGCTAATACCCGAGCCTGCTGTTCGGTTTCAAGTAAGGTATCAATATCTCGTTGCGCGGGGATGTCCATCATATTCAACACCTCGTCAACCGTATCAACAATATCTAAATATGGTATTTTTCCAGCTAAAAACGCACTAACACATTCTTCGTTCGCCGCATTCAAAAGTGCCGGATGTAACGAAGAAGTAGCAACGGCTTGCTGTGCTAGCTTTACTGCCGGAAAAACCTCATGATCAAGCGGCTCAAAAGTCCACGCAGTGGGCTGATCCCACGGGTGATACGGCGTAACATCGCTGAGGCGATCCGGCCACGAAATGCCCAACGCAATCGGCAACCGCATATCTGGTTGAGAAGCTTGAGCGATCGTGGAACCATCGATGAACTCTACCATTGAGTGAATCACTGACTGCGGATGAACAATCGGAACAATATTCGTTGGCTCGACATCAAACAAGTAGGCTGCTTCTATCAACTCCAGGCCTTTATTCATTAAAGTTGATGAGTTAATCGTTACCACTGGCCCCATCGCCCACGTGGGATGGTCAAGAGCCTGTTGCGCCGTCACGTCAGTAAGCTCATGACGTTTTTTGCCCCGGAATGGCCCACCAGAAGCCGTTAAAATGATTCGATTGACTTCGCTTGTGCCATCAACAATAGGCGATGTTAGCCCCTTACGGTGACGGCCCGAACGCAATGCTTGAGCAATAGCCGAATGTTCGGAATCTACCGGAACAATTTGGCCGGGCCATGACATTGCCTCACGGACTAGTCCCCCTCCAACAACCAAAGACTCTTTATTCGCTAATGCTAAGGTCGCACCGGAACGCAATGCTGTCAATGTAGGCATTAAACCAACAGAGCCAGTAATACCGTTCACTACCACGTCAGAAGATTCAATGCTCGTACCTGTGCCTAAACCAGCCAGCTCAACCATAGCTTGTGGCCCAGCAATAAGTTGTGGCATAGCACGATGCGCGAACAGTTGCCGCCACTGTGCACTAAACTCATCGGCAGCCTCACGGTCAGCCAAGCCCACAATAGGAACATCAAATTCTCCAGCTTGTTGTACAAGGAGCGAAATCCGCGAACCACCTGCACCTAAAGCCTGGACATGAAAGATATCCCGATGGCGTGAGATAACATCGAGCGTTTGCGTACCGATCGACCCAGTCGATCCCAGAATAATGACGTTTCGCATCATTCCACACTTAGCAAAACCGAAATAACCCGATCTAAGAACACGTCTACAACCGCTTCATCATAAGCATTATCACCGGAAGCTGAAGCGAATGTTGCGTTCCTAATATCCGCCGATGTCAAGGACTCAGCGTTATCAAAGAAAGCAATAATACGTTCCATCATCGCATCCACATCAGCAATCGCGTATCCCTTACCTTCCGGATGCGCAAACCGTTTTCCAGGCGCACGGCGCAACCGAGGATACAAGCTAGTTGCTCGCTCATAGGTTTCGCGTAACCACTGTTCCTCACCAGCTTCTCGAACACGGTTAGCACGGCGCCGTTGTACAAAAGCACGTTCTAGCCGGTCTAATGCGGCATCCACTAGCTGAGCATGGTACCCATTACGCACCCACCCAAATGACATATTCCGGACAGTTTCTTCATTAATCTCAGAAGTGTCTTCTGGTCCAGCAGCATAGGCATTTTTGGCTTGCGTTAAAAATGAATCGACCTGAGCGGGATCGTACCCGGAACGAAACCAGCCAACCCGAGCAAACGTATCAGTCATCGCTTTCTCCATTCTTCGTTGCCGCTATCGCGGCTAGTGTCGAATCAAAATCTTGAGGTTCACTACGATGGGCATCAATACGCGCATCCACCGCAGCTTGAGCTTGGGCTGCCCGTCGTGAGACATGCTCCCGATCAACAACCTCGGCAGCTAACTGACCACAAGCCCCATCAATATCTGAACCACGAGTGTCACGGATCGTCGTCGAGATCCCAGCCTTAGTCAATGTTTGAACAAAAGTTCGCGTATCTGCCGCTGTTGACGCTGTCCAAATTGATCCAGGGGTAGGATTAAGCGGAATTGGATTGACATGCGCCCAACCACGGCCGCGTGAATTAAGTTCGGCCGCTAATAATTCTGCCCGCCACTGATGATCATTCATATCTTTAATCAACGCGTACTCAATGGACACCCGCCGGCCAGTACGCACAAAATAATGCCGCGCACTATCCAATAATTCACCCACTTTATAGCGTGAATTAATCGGAATAAGATCATCGCGTAAACCATCATCTGGAGCGTGTAGCGACACCGCCAACGTCACCGGTAAACCTTCATTGGCTAATTTCTTAATAACCGGAACCATGCCAACTGTTGAGACAGTAATATTACGAGCTGACATACCAAAACCAGCAGGAACAGGATCTACCATCCGATGCAACGCGTCACGCACTGCAGAATAATTGGCTAGTGGTTCGCCCATACCCATAAATACCACGTTCGTTACTCGCACTGACTCGCCAAAAACTCCTTCAGCAGCAGCTTTACGGGCATATCGCAACTGCTCGAGAATCTCAGCCGTAGTCAGATTTCGAGTCAAACCAGCTTGGCCGGTAGCACAAAATGGGCATGCCATACCACAGCCTGCCTGCGAGGAAATACAAAGCGTCGCCCGGTCTGGATATTTCATCAATACCGATTCAACAACCGCCCCGTCAAACAGTTTCCACAATGTTTTAATCGTCGTGCCACCGTCAGCGATTTGGTCACGAACTTTTGTTATCAACTGGGGCAAAAAAGTCTTAGCCAACTCGGTTCGCTGCGTTTGCGGAAGATCAGTCATCTGGTCTGGATCAATACAATTATGCTCAAAATAATGGCGCGATATCTGATCAGCTCGAAACTGTGAATATCCCTCATTGGCAAACATCGCACGCCGCTCACTGCGACTGAGATCGACCAAATGCCGTGGCGGTTTACCATGACGCTGTTCAGTAAACGACAGCGACGGGCGCGGGCCTTGCTCCACGCGGGGCATAACTTGTTTAGTCTTCTTCATTCCAGTCCTTGCAACAATTCACGAGGTGCTACACCGAACTAGCTTAAGCCGAAGCCATAGGTTAACACGGCATAAAGCATCGGGGCACAAAACAAAAGTGAATCTACCCTATCTAGTACCCCACCGTGTCCTGGGAAGACCGATCCCATATCTTTAACGCCAAGATCACGTTTCAATAGTGACTCTGCGAAGTCACCTGCGGTGGCAAAAATCGGCGTGATCAAGCCGATAACAACAGCTGCGTACCATGGCATACCAAGTGCGAACCAGACAGTTAAGCCAGCCGCTAAAAGTGCGCCAATCGTAGAACCGATAAACCCCTCCCACGATTTCTTTGGCGAAATCGATGGTGCTATCGGGTGCTTGCCGAAAGTTATTCCAGCTAACCAGCCACCCGTATCCGAAGCTACCGGTAACAAGACAAAAGCAACAATCGCCAATGGTCCGTTATCTAACGCCGCCAAAGCAATAGCAAACATGGAAAAAATGCCAATCCAAGCAAGCGCGAAAAGTCCCGCCATAGCATCTCGCATAGCATTCGGTGCTGGCATATAAGTACGCCACAAAATCACTATCAGCGCACTTATCAGGAAAACAAGGAAACCGGGAGTCAAGCCCCCAATCCACGTCGCCACCATCATCCCTACGCCACCAATTGCCACTGGGATAAACGGAATGCGAATGTCACGAGCAAGAAATGCCCCAGCAATTTCCCATAATCCAGCAACTAGGAAGACGATAGCTAACGCTATGAAAATCTCAATCTTGTAGGCCAATGATAGGCCAACCAAGCCCAACAATACGCCAGCCGTTGCTACTGCAGCTGGTACATTACGTCCAGCCTTAGAGGTTACTTCTTTCGGCGGCCGCGGCGGGTGTGGCCGAAGTCGTTGCACGATTGACAGACTTTTTGTTGGACTTGGTGCGGTCAAGATCAGATCTCCATTAATTCCTTTTCCTTAGCTACAAGGAGAGTATCCACATTATCGACATACTTTTTCGTCAATGTTTCAAGTTCTTTTTCAGCGCGCTCGACGTCATCTTCGCCCGCATCGCCGTCTTTCTTGATCTTATCTAAGGTTTCCTTAGCTTTACGGCGAATTGCACGGATCGAAATACGGGCTTCCTCGCCCTTTGCCTTAGCAATCTTGACGTATTCACGACGACGTTCCTCGGTCAATGCCGGCAGATTGATCCGCAAGACTTGGCCGTCATCAGTTGGGTTAACACCCAAATCAGACTCTTGAATAGCCCGCTCGATATCTTTCATTGCAGAACGATCATAGGGCGAAATAAGAACAGTACGTGCTTCTGGGACAGAGACTGTTGCCAGCTGCTGGAGCGGGGTTGGCGCACCATAGTAATCCACAATCAGTGATGTGAACAGTTCTGGGTTTGCACGTCCAGAACGAATCTTAGAGAAATCGCTTTGTGCTACTTCGATGGCTTTACCCATCTTTTCTTCAGCTTCGAGCAATGTTGAGTCAATCATTCTTAGTCCTCGCTTTTCGGGGTTGATGTCACTAGGGTACCGATCTTTTCACCGCGTAAGGCGCGCGACACGTTTCCTGGTGTACCCATTCCGAAAACGCGCATGGTCATTCCGTTGTCTTGGCAGAGAGAAAACGCCGCTGCGTCTACTACTTTCAGCCCGTCATGGAGAGCTTGTTGATAGGTGACTGATTCTAGCATGATGGCTGTGGGATCTTTCCGCGGATCGGCAGTGTAGACCCCATCAACACCATTTTTGCCAACCAAAAGTTCATCACAGCGTAATTCAAGAGCACGCTGAGCAGAAACTGTATCAGTAGAAAAGTATGGCATTCCGGCACCGCCGCCGAAAATAACAACTCTTCCTTTTTCCAAATGCCGAATTGCCCGCAACGGAATATAGGCTTCCGCAACTTGGCTCATAGTGATCGCAGTTTGTACCCGAGTTGGGATACCACTATTTTCGAGGAAGTCTTGCAATGCAACAGCGTTAATCACTGTTCCTAGCATCCCCATGTAATCGGCTCTAGCTCGATCCATACCGTTTTCTTGTAGTTCCACGCCACGGAAGAAGTTTCCCCCACCAACGACGATGGCTACTTGTACGCCAGCTCGCACTGCTTCCGCAATTTCTTGCGCAGTACGGCGAAGTACTTGAGTATCAAGGCCGATGTCGCCACCACCAAAGACCTCACCTGACAGTTTCAACAGCACACGGCGCGTGCCGTGCGCGGCCATATCAAAAGACATGGTGCACCTTTCATCTAGTTCGCGCTACAAAGATTCTACCCCATGTGACCGTAGTTCGAATTACGTCCAAGAATTCGGTCCAATTCGCGTCGCTCTTTTTTGGTGGGTCGGCCAGTACCACGTTCCCTAGTAAAAATTGGAATAAAAATTTTCGGACGTTGCGGGCTTAAATCGGTGTAACAGGCTTGAGCGCGCGGAGCACTCGTGCGTTTTGTCAATAAGCCAGTCACCTGCAAAATACGATCGAACCCCTGGAACCGATAGCGTACTTCGTCACCTATTTTCACTGGCGACGACGGTTTCGCAACCGTTCCATTGATACGCACATGACCTGCTTTACACTCTGCCGTAGCTAAACTCCGTGTCTTTGTTTGCCGAACTGACCACAACCACACATCAATGCGCACTGTTTCACTCATACTCTCTACCCTAGATGGTCATAAAGATCACCACAAAATTGTGGCCTGCCCACTGTTAGTTGAAATTCGAAAGGATTAGTATCGATCCATACTATTAATGAGGAAAGATAATCGATGAAAAGAAAAGAAGGATCGGTACCTGCCGAACACGCATTTACAGTACCTGGATCAACACGCGTTTACGATAAACGTCAGCTCTTAACCGTACTCCTCGTGCCCTTGATGATGGCACTTGTCCAGGTTAGTTCTGTTAATAATGCGCTCCCGGCATTAAGCGAAGCACTCCATTCTTCGGATGGTGGCCTGCAGTGGGTTCTTTCTGGATACGCCCTAGCAATTGGCATAGTTCTAGTTCCAGCCGGACGTTTAGGCGATATTTTAGGACGCTCATCATTGTTCGTCGTCGGCCTCACAATTTTTACCTTCGCATCGCTGGCTTGCGGTATTTCAACTAACGTACTGATGCTCAACCTGTTCCGTATTGTCCAAGGTATCGGCGCAGGAATCCTTTCTCCGCAAACAACTGGACTTATTCTTCAGTATTTTGAAGGTCATGCCCGTGCCAAAGCATTTGCTTTATTCGGTCTTGTTGTCTCCTTATCGGTGGCAATCGGCCCAATTTTGTCTGGTTTTCTTATTGGCTGGCTTGGTAATGACCTCGGTTGGCGTGGTGGATTCTTCGTTAATGTTCCCCTAGGCCTTATTGGCTTAACTCTAGCTATCAGATGGCTACCGTTTGGTAAGGAACGGCGAACTGTCGGGCCTAACCATGAAAAAGTACAACAAGAATATATTGAGCAAACCACTAAAGCTGGCAAAAAAGTTGTTGTTAAGCGCGGAAAAATCGACATCGATCCCGTTGGCTCATTATTACTATCTCTCTCGGTACTTTTTATTATGTTACCGTTTATGACTCATTCCATGCCTTGGATTTGGATTTTCTTGCCGATTGGTCTGCTGTTGACTGGCGGTTGGATAAAATGGGAAAAATACTACAAAGATAGTGGCCACTATCCAATGATGAATCTTGATCTTCTTAAATTGCCTACCTATGCGCTTGGTACGCTTACTGGCTCACTATTCTTCATGGCCGGGCCAGCAATTATGGCAATCGTGGCAATTTATCTTCAAACAGGAGTAGGAATTGTAGCGTTAAGCGTTGGTCTATTAACGTTACCTAACGCTGCTTCCTCAGCCATCGGAGCAATGTGGAGTGGTCGCCATGCAGTTAAGCATGGCGCGGCTATTCAAGTGTTTTGTGCCGTCCTCATCGTTGCAAGCTCTAGTGTTTTAGCACTTGTTGTCTGGGGAATCGAGCACGGATTGAGTTTCTGGTGGGCCGCCATCCCGCTGGCGTTTCAAGGCTTTGCCTTCGGAGCTTTCGGATCAGCAAATCAAACTCTGACAATGATGGATGTGCCCCATGCCCATGGTGGAACTGCTGGCGGCTTTTTACAAACCGGCCAGCGTATCGCTACCGCAATCAGTATCGCCATGGTTACAGCAGTGTTCTTTGCGGGACAACGCATAACAACAGACGAACCTAATTGGCTTCTAGGCATGCTGTTAGCATTAGGCCTTGTTGTCTTTTTAGCCTCATTAACACTGACTTCAGCTCTAATATTATGGCGCCGAAATCGCGCCATTGCATAGTGCTACTAATGCGGGAGATAACCTCGTAGGTTATCTCCCGCAACGTATTCTCCCAACAGCGCGCTTTATGCGCTGATTTCTTAGCTACTATTTAACCTTCACGATAACTAATACCCATACCGGAACGTGGGTAGTGCCAACTCAATGTACCCGCTGGCGCCAGCGCCAGACACGTACCGCACTCTAAACATGCCGCATATTCAGCAGCTACCGTTCCATCAGAGTTCTTTGAATACACCTTTGCTGGGCAAATACGGATAAGCGTATCAGCAAAACCACTCGCAGCCAGCTCTTCTTGGTGAACCTCGATATGTGAATTGCCGTCGTCGGTTTCATAAGAATTACCAGCTAATCGGCGATTAAGTGGCGGAAGTGAAAACTCGCTCTTAGCCATCACAGTCCTCCTCGAATCTTGCGGATAATCTTTACGAGCTTCCACACGCTCAACCCGGACGTCTTCATCTTCTTCACAACGAGCGAGGCGATCTTAGTGCGTGGAGTTTGATCCATGCGATATACCCCGCGCAACACATTGGCCGCGTATTCGCCGAGCGGACCGTAAAGTTCTGGCGTGCTGGCAAGTAGCTCTGGAGCTTTCTTGAACGTGGCCATGTCCTCACCTAGCCACGACTGGGCAATGTTTTCTTCGTATGAGGCCAACGTCGATGCCGAATAATCACCAGTGCTCAACGCCAATTGAATTGCTTGGGCAGCGCAACGTCCCGACTCCGCCGCCAAATCCATGCCGCGAATAGCGAAACCGTTGTTGATCGTGAACCCGGCAGCATCGCCAACAATCACTGCACCATCGAATGCGAGGCGGCCAACCATCGCTTGCCCGCCTTCGGCAACCATATGGGTGCCGTATTCGAGCAACTCGCCGTCGGCAATGAGTGGCTGGATGAACGGGTGGGCCAGGAAATGATCGTGGAGAACGACGACGTCGTGCCCGGACTTTGCCAGGTCAGCAATGTTGACCACGATACCTAAACTGATCGAATCCTTGTTCGTATACAAGAAGGCGCCGCCTGGCACCCCGCGGGTGGCGTCCCCGACGAGCGCGTATGCTACGCCGTCGTCGCCGCCGACGCCGAAACGCTGGTTCACTGCGTCTTCACCGATACGAATAACCGACTTCACACCCACACCCAGGTGAGACGGGGCTGGTGCCTCACGCAGTCCGGTAGCCCTAGCAAGGAAAGAATTCACGCCATCAGCCAAGACCACGATCTTCGCATGCAACACGTCTTCGCCGGCACGAATACCGCATACGGCACCAGACTCGCTCGTCACAAGCTCATCGACCTTGACGCCGCTCATCACCGTCACACCGGCTTCTTCTGCCTGCTCGGCAAGCCACGGATCAAGCTTGGCGCGCAACACCGTCACCGCATTGGTGGGTTCGGCAAGCGAGGCATCCCAATAGTCCACCGACACAGCCGACTCCGCATTCAGCAAGGTCAATACGTTGCGGGTAATCGAGCGCTCAACTGGTGCTTGGGTGGAGAAATCTTCGAAAATCTCGTCCATCACACGCGAATAGAAAACTCCGCCGGAAAGATTCTTCTCCCCTGGCTCGTTACCGCGTTCGGCCAACAATACTTCGTGACCGTCTTTCGCCAGCAAGTACGCGGTTGTTAAACCAGCAATGCCAGCTCCTACAACGATAACGTCAAAATCGTAGTCGATACTCACGTGCTCAGAACTCATTTCTGTACAGCGGCAGTAAGCTCAGGCAAGACCGCATAAAGATCGCCAACAATGCCGTAGTCAGCGAAATCGAAGATCGTTGCCAGCTCATCATTGTTGATTGCCACGATTGTTTGCGAATCAGTCACGCCAGCAGTGTGGTGAATCTGACCGGAAATACCGATAGCGACATAAAGTTCCGGCGCAACGATCTGACCCGATACACCGATGTAGCTTTCGCGCGGCATCCAACCGTAGCCTTCTGCCAATGGGCGCGATACGCCGAGCTCAGCACCCAACGCATCTGCGAGGTTCTGTGCGAGTTGCAGATCTTCTTTGTTTTCGAAACCGCGACCAGCGCAGATAACACGCTGAGCATGCGCAATATCAATATCTGGGGTTTCACTGACGTCGTAGGCGCTGACGCGCGCAGGCAGCGGCTGACCGGTAACGCTTTGTGGAGCTACTGCTTCGCCGTCGACTGCTGAACCGCCGGCATGGATGGCAACAACTGGACCATCAAAGTGCACTGTTTGCAAAGTGATAGCACCAAATCGAGAAACCTGAGCGGTGTGCTCGCCTAAAGAACGCACCCCAACAAGGATAGGCGCATCAAGCTTGGCAGCCACTGCCCCACCCAAGACGCGATCTGTTGGCGTATCTGCAACGAGTACAACGTCGTCGGCACCTGCGCTAACTGTTTGTGCAACAACTGGTGCTAAGGCTTCAACTGGGATATCGGCGTCGAGAGCAATAGTGATCGCTGAATCTACGCCCGCAACTTCTGCGTCTCCGACAACGACGGCGGTGATGACGTCAGCGCGCTGCCGGCCAAGTTCAACCAGGTCAGCAATTTCTCCAGTGGAGGTAAGAATCCATGTGGTTGCCATCAGGCTTCCTTTCCATCGAGTACGCCGTCTGTGCGAAGAGCTTGAACGAGTTCGTTAACAGCGTCCGGGCCGGCAAAAATAACGCGCTTGCGTTCGCGCTCAGCTGGCTTGGCATGACCGGTGATCCTCACACCTGCAGGTGCTGATTCGACGTCTGCCATTGAAATAACCTCAACTGGCATCTTTCCAGCGGCCAGAATTTCTTTCATCGACGGCGCTGGGACACGTGCCGCATCGGAGGTTACTGCCACAACAACTGGGCCAGTAACTTCTACCGTGCGAGTACCGCCGGTCACCTGCTGGGTAAGCACATATCCATCGCCTTGTGGCTCAATCTTTTCCACCTGCTGGAATGTTGGCCAGCCAAGATAACCACCAAGAATCGCAGATGTCATTGAGGCACCGTTATCTATTGACGCATCCCCGGTAATAACGATTGTGGCATCATCAATTCGTGCAACGAGTTGTGATAGAAGTTGGGCATACTGGGTGGGGTTAAGATCATTGGCTTGCTCATCAGCTAAAATTATTCCTCGAGAAAAGCCTTTAGACATCGCATTTTTGCGCGCCATAGAACCACCGATAACAGCTGGCCCGACGCTTATCCCGATAGATTCGGTGCCGAGCTGTACAGCGAGCTCCTTGCCGACCTGTGCCGCTACCGGATCATAGTCACTCATCGCAGGTTTTGCACGTGACCAGTCCACTGTACCGTCAGCTGCTACTCGAGCATCTTGTGGGTTTGTGGTGTATTTGTATGCCACAACTACACTCATGAATACTACTCCTATATATGCGGGTAAAACCACCATAATTCTATCCTCTTTACCCCTCTTATGCGTTAATAGGGCGGTGGGATTAGTCGCTAAAAGCCACTGGCTATCACTCTAAAATTTAGAAATTCGCACTGTTAAGTGCCAAATATAGCGCCCAAATACGTTAAGGGCGAGGTTCATTGAACCTCGCCCTTAACGTATTTTAGCTAAACAGCTACATGAGTATTATATGTTCACTCAGCATCAGCGGCAGCAGCAGCTTCGCCAACGCGAACACGCTTGAAACCGGTAACCTTGCCACCAGCAGCTTCAATGACCTGTCCAACAGACATCTTTGGATCACGAGCAAATGCCTGATCAACAAGGGTAATCTGCTTGAAGAAGCCCTTGAGACGACCTTCAACAATCTTTGCAATAGCTGCTTCTGGCTTACCTTCAGCAACGGTAATTTCAGTTGCAATACGGCGCTCGTTGTCAACAACGTCAGCTGGAACTTCTTCCTCATTGAGGAACTGTGGGTTCATCGCAGCAATGTGAACAGCAACGTCATGAGCAACCTTGGTGCCAGCATCATCGGTTGCGACGAGAACTGCTACCTGTGGTGGCAGATCAGTTGCGGTGCGATGCATGTAAGACTCGATGTGATCACCAGAAAGAGTTTCAAGTGAACCGACAGCAAGCTTCTCACCGATAACACCAGTGAAGTTGTCAATACGATCCTTGACAGTTCCCTCAGCAAGTGAAGCTTCGAGAAGAGCGTCAACAGATGTAGCCTGAGAAGCAATAGCAGCTTCCAAGAGTTCCTCAGCGAATGCAATAAACTTTTCATTCTTAGCTACGAAGTCAGTCTCAGAGTTAACTTCGATGATGTAGCCAGTCTGACCAGCTTCAGAATCGATGATCTTGGAAAGAACCAAGCCAGCGCTAGCGGTACGGCCTTCGCGCTTTGCAGCAACCTTCAGGCCCTTTAAGCGTAGAAGTTCTTCAGCCTTAGCGGTATCGCCTTCAGCATCAGCTAGTGCCTTCTTAACATCGAGCATTCCGGCGCCAGTCTTCTCGCGGAGAGCCTTGATATCAGCAACAGTGTAATTTGCCATGTAAATATACCTTCCCTATAAGCCTAAAAAATCAGGCTTCGGTTGTTTCGGTAGCGGACTCTTCGGTTGAAGCTTCAGCTTCGACAGCTGGAGCTTCAGTTGCCTCAGCTTCGGTAGCTGCTGCGTCTGATTCAGCCTTTTCCGAAGCGAGCATTTCGCGCTCCCACTCCGGCATTGGATCTTCTTCAGCATTCTTACCGCGACCGCGGGCAAGAAGACCATCAGCAACAGCATCAGCAACGACGCGGGTGAGGATTTCGATGGAGCGAATTGCATCATCGTTTCCTGGAATACCGTAATCGACATCATCTGGATCACAGTTGGTATCAAGAACTGCAACAACTGGAATGTTGAGCTTTTGTGCTTCGGCAACAGCCAAGTGTTCTTTGTTGGTGTCGACAATCCAGATTGCCGATGGCACCTTTGGCATATCACGAATACCGCCGAGGGTACGCTCCAGCTTTTCCTTCTCGCGGCGCATCATCAGCAGTTCCTTCTTAGTGAACTTCGAACCTGCAACATCATCAAAGTCGATGAGTTCGAGTTCCTTCAAACGCTGGATACGAGAGGAAACAGTTGCGAAATTGGTGAGCATACCGCCCAACCAACGCTCGTTAACGTATGGCATACCAACACGCTCAGCCTGTTCACGAATTGGCTGCTGAGCTTGACGCTTGGTACCAACGAAAAGAATATTGCCACCGTGGGCAACGGTTTCCTTAACGAATTCGTATGTGGAGTTAATATCTTCAACAGTCTTGCGAAGATCAATAATGTAAATACCGTTGCGTTCCGTAAGGATAAAACGCTTCATCTTTGGGTTCCAACGGCGGGTCTGATGACCGAAGTGGACACCAGCTTCAAGCAGCTGGCGCATAGAAACGACTGCCATGGTCGTCCTTTCTCAGGCACAGGGATTCCTGCGCGATAGTTACGGTTAGTATTCACTAACGGGATTGTTAATGAATCCTGGCGCACCATCTATCACAACATAAGCACCGATGCGATAGTGACCTTTCGGCGTTCGTGCGCGCGAATTTGCTACTCGTATAGCCTTTTTAGTGTACCCGAAACCCCACCTTTAACGCGAGTAAGTAAGTGGAGTTATGACGTGGCATTGCTGACATTTTCAGCAAGTGACTTGTCCACATAATTCGGCAAATTTCCGCTTTTCCACAGAAAAAATACTCCCCGGATAATGGTTTTGAATAATTACAATAATGGTGGCTATGTCGAAATTACTTAACACTACACTATTACTTGTTGCAGTTATTGGTATTGTGAACACTTCTGCGGGACTTACTCCACTCAATTCTACACCTGCTACTTCGCAGGAGAATGTCAATGATGAACAGCCAACAAAACCGCATCCCAAGCAAGCTTTCGATTGGCCTTCTGGGCATCCGGTAAAAATCTTGCGCGAGTTTTCGATAGGTCAGTTTAATTGGAATCCTGGACATCGTGGAGTTGATCTTGACCTGGAGGCTGGTGCGCCAGTTTATGCACCAGCAGATGGCATTATTCGTTATGCGGGCCCACTCAACGATCGTCAAGTAATCTCCCTAGAACACCAGGACGGCATTCGTACGACCTTTGAACCCGTAATTCCGATGGTTATCAAAGGCCAGCACGTCCGCCGCCATGACGTGATCGGAACAGTTGATGGCACGCACTGCGCACCCCGATCATGCCTGCATTGGGGTGCAAAACGAGGCAAAGACCGCTATATCAATCCGTTATCTTTGTTAGAAGGGCCAATCGTCTTGCTGGATTGATAACCTTAGCCTATTTGTGGAACGGTATCACGCACGTGGATGTGCTTGCCCAAAAGCAGCTCGGAGCCGTTCAGCGCTGACATGAGTATAACGCTGTGTAGTACCGATTGATGCGTGCCCTAGTATCTCTTGGACTGTACGCAAATCAGAACCGCCATCAAGAAGATGTGTTGCTGCCGAATGACGCAAATCGTGTGGTGTAATATCTGGCAGTTGGGCTATTGCAGTGAGCTTTGACAACGAGCTACGCACAACACGCGGATCAATACGTTTACCGAGTGCTCCAACAAATAATGCCTGTTCACCAGGCTTGACAACAGTTGCACGAACATCAAGCCACGCCATAAGAGCACGGCGTGCGGGCCGGCCAAAGGGCACGATTCTTTCTTTGTTTCCTTTACCGAGCACCCTAATAGTGTTCGACGGCGATATGTCCGTAATATTCGCCCCTGTCAATTCACTAACACGGATAGCCGTTGCATAGAGAAGCTCGAATATAGCAGCATCACGAATACGTAGCGGATCACCGTCTGACGTGCGCTCCTGCGCTACGTGAAGTAGTTTTCGTGCTTGTTCAACAGAAAGAACATGCGGTAATTCATTTGATGCCCTAGGGGCTTTAAGCTGAACTCCTGGATCATGTTCAATTATTCGCCTTTTATATAACCAAGCAGTAAAAGTTCGGATAGCAGCAGAGTGACGCGCAATTGATGATCGAGCATGGCCAGCTTGAACACGATGAGCTAACCATGCACGCAAGTCACGAATGTCAAGTTGCCCAAGTGCTCTGGTGACGTCATCTGATTGGGCTTGTAGAAAAAGGAATAATGAGCGAGCTTCAGCTAGGTAAGCACGGCACGTATGTGTTGATAGTCCCCTGCGCATGTCAAGTTCATCGAGATACTGCGTAAGAATCTCTTCCAAGGGTTGTGCCAGCTCTTCAGTCATATTGTTATCTTACCGTGCCAATATGACCCTGCCTTATTTTTCACGGGAGGGAACTCGCTTCCACCGGTTGCCCTCACGCGCTATTCGCCCAGATAATTCTAAAAGCGATAACTTCGCTAGAACATCACGTTCGCTCATCCCAGCAACATGCGCGATTGCAGTGGTATGTACGCTACGTGTGATAGGGATCGCCTCCCACACCCGTTCACGCAGTGGATCATAGCCATCATCTGGGATCACAAAAATATCTTCGTCTCTTCCAAGAGTCAATTGTTGCCACGAGACTAATTCCCGGATATCTTCGCTGTGCCGAATCAGCGTAGCACCGTTACGAATAAGCAGGTGGCACCCTTGAGCATTAGGTGAATCAAGACTTCCAGGGCATGCTCCTACTGGACGATTATTACCAATGGCATGCCGTGCCGTAGACAATGCGCCAGAACGCACCGGAGCCTCAACAACTACTGTCGCACTACCCAAACCAGCAATAATGCGATTGCGAGACAAGAAACGATGACGTTGTGGAGCTGCGCCAATTACTGATTCAGAGAGTACTGCCCCGCTCGCAATCGTTGCGTTGAAAAGGTCAGTATGAGCTGTTGGATACGGACGATCTACACCCCCAGCAGAAACAATAATCGTTGGTTGGGAATTATCTAGTGCTCCGCGATGAACTTGCGAGTCTATTCCAAAAGCACCACCGGAAACCACCACGTGAGTATCAGAAATATCGCTCGCTAAATTCCATGCTAAGCGTTGACCATAAGAACTAGCAGCCCGCGAACCAACCAAGGCTATCGCTGGACGATTCAATACTTCGACATGGCCACGCACCCATAGGCCGAGCACTGGCTCCGCGAGATCATCAAGTGCTACCGGCCAGTGTTCATCACCTGGAATGAGAAATGATACACCCATACGCTTCATCGCTGTATCACTTATCTCTTGATAGGTAGATAGGCGCAATTGCCAAGCTTGCATTGTACGCTTAACATAGCCTCCGCGAGCGCAACTTCGTTCTATTGCCTTACTAAAATCCTGACTCGTTGAACTGCCAGTTGCATATTCACGAACCCATGCTAAGGCCTGTTCATAACCTGCTACTGCAATGAGTGCATGTGCTAATGGATTGTTACCCTCACATAGATAGGTCCATACTTGAGCAGCCCGATGTTCAGCACTAATCATCATTCCTCCAATGCGGTACGTAAGGAAAAGGCGAGAGCTAGATCGTCGTCGGTGGGATGTTGGTGGCCAGCAAGATCACAAACCGTCCATGCTAAACGCATGATTCGATCCATTCCTCGCATCGATAGTTGCCCAGATCGTAAGCGGGTATCAAAAAGTTTGGACATCGTAGAACTGAGCGGGGTGTGAGCACGAAGCCATGTACCAGATAATTGGCTGTTGAGTGTTTGTTGGCGCGTATATTGGCGTTGCCGAGCCTGCTGTACGCGTTCCCTCATTTGCTCAGTTGTCGCGGTAGGGCCGTGTTGGATATCAGCGCGCGTTGGCCGATTAAGATGGATGACGACATCGATTCGGTCACGTACCGGGCCACCTAACCGAGTCTGGTATGTGCGTAGGTCACGGGAAGTACACGAGCAGGCTCCTGCCCCATCGAGACGTTTTCCGCACGGACAGGGATTCGTGGCAGCCACAAGCTGAAACCGAGCCGGAAAATGCACGACTGCTGCACAGCGCGCTATATCTATCTGTCCAGTTTCCAACGGTTCACGCAATGCTTGAATGGCCCGCGGAGAAAACTCGCTAAACTCGTCACAATACAGCAATCCATGGTGTGCAGATGTGATAGCCCCTGGACGAGCTATCGTACTACCGCCACCAATAAGAGAAGCTATAGAAGCGCTATGATGTGGAGCAGCAATAGGAGGCCGATAATCGAGGTGAGTTGAGCTAATCCCTTGGATAGACCGGATAATAGCCACCTCAATAGCTTGCTGATCAGTAAGATTTGGCAGAATATCAGGCATACGTTGTGCAATCATCGACTTGCCAACGCCTGGCGAACCAATCATCAGTATGTGGTGTCCCCCGCCAGCGGCAACTTCCGCACCAAATAGCGCATCTGGTTGGCCATAAATATCTGCCATATCACCAATCTTTTTCCCAGTTGTTACCGATTGTTGTGAGCTCTGGTGAGAGCACGAGCAAGTTGGCTCAACCCCGCCACCCATCCATTGAGCTATCTGCGCAAGATGGGCTACTGGAATAACTTTTATCCCCTTTACTAGCTGGGCTTCGCCCGCATTGCTCTCGGGTACAATAACAGTTGTAAAACCTTGCTCTTGAGCAGCTACCACACTAGGTAAAACACCACGGATAGGACGGATAGTACCATCTAGGCCAAGTTCTCCTAACGCAAGAACCTTATCTTCTAATGGTTTGTATCCTTGGGCAGCTAAAATCGCAATCGCCAAGCCAACATCTAGTCCAGTTCCAGTTTTAGGTAAAGCACTCGGAGAAAGATTAATAGTTACTCGTTCCCGAGGCCACGGTAGTCCTACATAAGAAAAACTTGCCCGAAGACGTTCTCTCGCTTCGCTTACTGCCGTATCAGGCAAACCGATAATCGAATAATGCGGCAGTCCTGGCAAAATAACTGTTTCAATTAACACCACATGCGCATGAACCCCGATGAGAGTCGTTGCAGTTGCGCGTCCGACAATACCAGTACTCATAGCGCATCTCGAATATGGTTAATTCGAAAGTTGTCATATGTTTCAACCGTCAACGCAAGGACATCAATGGCAATATGGGTGGCACGCCGATGCTGTGCACTGCGCCATTGCCTAAATGCTAGCCGGATTCGCTCAAGTTTAGCTGGCGTGACGGCTTCCTGTGGCAAGCCTTGACGAAGCGAACGCCGAGTTTTAACCTCAACTGCAACGAGTGCATCACGATACGGATCGAATGCCACAATATCTAATTCTCCGCGCGAACATCGCCAGTTACGATCAAGAATTGTCCACCCAAAAGATTGCAGATAGCGTGCAGCAGTTTCTTCACCCCATATACCAAGGGCCTGAGTTTTCTGTTTTGTTTTCATATATTCATGAAAACAAAAACCGTCACTTACTCACCGGCAACCAGAAGCTTCTGTGGAAAAATGACTATCAAGCGATAATCGTGGACAAATCAAACCCACAGGGCACGCCATCGTCGTCGAAAAAACTACATCTCAAGTTCGTGAGTGATATCCGGCTTATTTAATTCCTCAACGTTCACATCCTTGAACGTCACCACACGAGCTTCCCGAATAAAACGCGACGGACGGTAAATATCCCACACCCACGCATCCTTCAGCATAACTTCAAAAAAAATATCGCCGCCGGCAGATGCACGTACTTTAACATCAACATCATTAGCAAGATAAAAGCGCCGTTCAGTTTCCACCACAAAACGGAATAGATTAACAACCTCCCGATACTCCCGATATAACGCGAGTTCGGCATCTGACTCGTAATTTTCTAACTCACTCATATTCTTCTCCCGTTCCTCCGACTATTTTATCCCAGGTAATTTCCACGCCGTACGATGAAAACGCGAAGCACCCCGTGCGCCCAGTCCAGCAATATGTTCTTTCGAGGCATAACCTTTATTGCGTTCCAAACCATAACCAGGAAATTGTTCTGCAGCCGCAATCATGATCTCGTCACGCTCAACTTTAGCCAATACACTCGCCCCCGCAATCACAGCACAGCGCGCATCTCCTTTAACTTCCATCCGCACCGGAAAGTGCGGTAAAGATGCACCCGGATCAAAAAGTCCATCTGAACTCCACCAATCGTGGCTACCATCCAATAACACTGCGCCAATCGGGAAATCGGTAAGCTGCAGTAACGCATTCTTAGCCGCAATTCGCAACGCCCCAATAATTCCATATTCGTTAACGTCTTCAGCATCCGCATGGCCAACAGCCGATGCGCTCACCCAGGCACGAACTGGCTCAACTAACGCCTGCCGAGCAGCAGGTGAAAGCAGTTTCGAATCACGTAAATTATCTGGAAAATCATCGCTTGTTTCCATGCCAACCAATGCGATACCCACACTAGCTGGCCCCGCAAGTGCTCCTCGGCCTACTTCATCTACCCCAGCCACATAAGTACCGGGGGCAATGGTAGCAAGTAACTCTCGTTCTACTTGGCGGTCTGGACGTAACACCAATATTCACCTTCACCGTTGCGGATCGGGAACACCCTCAAAAACTTCCGAAGCATCAGGCAATGTACCAAACCGGGAAACTGGTAGGATCCGTAACCATGCTCGTCCCTCAATATTTCGCACTGGAACGAAACCGGACCCTTCCACGCGCTGATGATAGCGAGAATCAGAAGAATCGGAACGGTTATCGCCCATGACCCAGACATGGCCGCGTGGCACTCTTACGTCAAATGCTTCATCAGACGGAGCTACCCCTGGCTTAATATAGGTTTCATCAATACCGACTCCGTTAACTGTAACCCGTCCCTTATCGTCACAACATGCCACATGATCCCCAGGTAAGCCGATCAGACGTTTGATTAAATGACTACCAACATTTTTAGGAACCAAGCCAATGGCTTCGCCGACTTTTTGCAATCCGGCTCTTATACCCGATGCTTGCGGAACATCAACATTTGCCAACCAGTTGCCAGGATCTAGGAAAACAATAATATCGCCCCGGTTGAGTTCATCAGCAGTATCGGCGAGCTTATTGACTACCACACGATCATCAATAATGATCGTATCTTCCATGGAACCGGAAGGAATCTCAAAGGCTTGCACAAAAAATGTTTTCAGCAAAACAGAAAACAACAAAGCCACGGCCACGATAGTACTGATTTCCAGCAGTGAGGAAATGACTCTACGGCCTAGTGATACAGTCGGCGCGCTACTTTGCGGCACAACAATATGCAACCGTTGCGCACGTGCTTCTTCTAGAGATTGCGGTTCATAGGATGGCGGCATCACTTCAGGAGCCGGCGCATACCGCTCGGCCTCAAAATCTCCATCGTTTTCCGATGACATTACGCTCCTGACATGTGGTTTTAAGCTCTGTTTCAAGATTACATAAGGAGACTAATTTGTGCTGGAGCCATATCCGCGCGTCCGGTATCAGTTCTATCACAAAAAGAAATGCCCCGGCATAAACCGAGGCATTTCGACGGCTGAGGTCAGCGAGCGTCAGCGCGCTTTTCCTTGATCTTAGCTGCCTTACCATGCAAATCACGCAAGTAGTACAGCTTAGCCCGACGCACATCACCACGGGTGACGACTTCAATAGAGTCAACATTTGGCGAGTGAAGTGGGAAGGTACGCTCCACACCTACGCCGAAGGAGGACTTACGAACGGTAAAAGTACCGTTGACGCCATTGCCACCCTTGCGAGCAATAACCAGACCCTGGAAGACCTGGATACGGTGACGGTTACCTTCGACAACCTTGACGTTGACTTTAACGGTATCGCCAGCGCGGAAGTCTGGGCGCTCAGTGAGCTGGGATTCAGTAATCTTCTTTAGAAAATCCATGATTCTCTCAACCATTCTGCACGCAGGTCAGAATGCTTTCCGGGGTTTCCCCCGTTCGTATGTGCATTATTCTTGCCTCACATACCGCCCCCTGCGGCAGGTTTTCGTATGTGCATTATGGCAAGCGTTTCTTATTCTGCCAGATTTAGCTCTCGCACTAAAGTGACATCGGTATTATCCACGTCACCCACTCGGAAAGTTCGTCGTCCAAAGCGAATAAAACCAGCTTTCTTATATGCGTTAATAGCTCGCTTATTCGTTTCGTGGGTTCCCACCCAGATATGGCTTAGTCGATGTTCAACGGTGTTATTCTGGGTAGCTTGTAGTGTTGCTGCCATCAGTAGCTCATAAAGCCCCGAACCTCGCCAAGGTCGAGAAAGATAGAATTTAGACAGGTAGGCGCAATTTGCATTATCTGGCGCGCCAGAATCCGAAACCAGATCTGGATTAGTGACAACGACACTGTAACCAATAAGTTCTCCTGCAAGTTGGGCAACAGTGACGATATAGTCCGAGTTGGTTAGCCAAGAACTGATATGTTCGGCAGTGAAATTTTCTGAGATATGTTGTGCAATCGCTTGTTGGTCAAGACTAGCTGGGCACGCATCTGGGAATGTTTGGGCAGCTAGGCTTACCAGCGAATTAACGTCGTTATTATCGGCCCGACGCACTGTTACTTTTCGTACTGGCTGGTCTGATTTTTTCGGACGTATCCACCCGTATTGAGCTAAAAATGCAGTATCTTTTTTATCTAAATTGGTCAGGCGCGCAATCATATCTGGCCGGCGTTGCACGGTTCGTTCCAATGCTTGATTTCGACGCCACCGAGCAACCGCTTGATGATTGCCTGATGTGAGTACCTCAGGTACCGTCATTCCGCGGAAGTTAGCTGGCCGAGTATAAACTGGATATTCAAGTAAGCCTGCTTGCCCATGCGATTCTTCTACGAGCGATTCTGGATTGCCAACCATACCTGGCACCAGGCGGCCCACCGCTTCGATTAACGCAGTTGCGGCTACTTCTCCACCGTTTAATACGTAGTCACCTAAAGAATATTCGTAGACGACGACGTTAGGTTGGCTAGCGTAATATTGCGCTACTCGCGAGTCAATCCCTTCATATCGGCCACAGGCAATAATGAGATGATCTGCCTTGGCTAATTCATAGCATCGAGCCTGCGTTAAGGGTTCACCAGAAGGAGTAGGAATAGCTAGCACACAGGTTTGTGAGATATCTGCTTGGGCACGAACATCATCAATAGCGTGTCCCCACACATCCGGTTTCATCACCATGCCAGCTCCACCACCAAATGGAGTGTCATCCACAGTGCGGTGAATATCAGTTGTCCAGTCCCGTACGTCATGGACTGCAATATCAATAAGGCCACGACGGCGGGCTTTCCCTACCAAGGAGACGTCCAAAACACCGAAGAATTCCGGGAAGACGGTCATAATGTCAATCCGCATTAGTCAATCTCCAAGTCAGCGTCAGAGAAAAGTCCTACCGGAGCGTCAATGATCACGCAGTTATCGTCAATATCTACCTCAGTGACGATTGCTTTAACGAATGGGACGCGGGTAATAATGCCATCTGGTTCGCGCACAAGAAGATAGTCATGGGCTGGGCCTGGCTCTAGTCCAGTAACTTCGCCTAATTCGTACCCTTCCGGATCAAGGGCTTCTAAGCCAATAAGTTCATGCGGATACCATGCGTCGTCTTCAATATCATCTTCATCAGTTTCAATAACGAGTTTGGTATCGCGCAATGCTTCAGCACCACTGCGATCAGCATACTCGGCAAAAGTGACGAAAGTTGATCCTTTGTAGGTACGTACCGATGAGATAGTTACTGGGCCAAGCTCCGCTGGATCGGTTTCGTACATAGCTCCGACGACGAGGCGCCGCTCCGGGGAATCGGTACGAACGTTAAGCTTCACTTCTCCTTTTAGTCCACGAGCGGAACCGATGATAGCGACTGTCACAAGCATTAAAATGGCCTTTCTTGAAAAACAGACCCGCCCTCGGATTCCAAGGGCGGGTCTGCTACACGTAAAATCAGCGATCTGTTTCGATCACATCAACGCGAACGGAACCGTTTGTTGCCAGTGCGCTCATCACAGAACGCAACGCCTTGGCCGTGCGGCCGTTACGACCAATCACGCGGCCCAAGTCCTCCGGATTTACGCGAACTTCAAGAAGCTCGCCACGGCGGTTGGTTCGGGATGAAACCTCGACATCTTCGGGGTTGTCCACGATTCCACGGACGAGGTGTTCCAAGGCTTCGGCTAGCATCAGGCTTCCTCAGTCTCTTCAGCTGGTGCTTCAGCTTCAGCGGCTTCCGCAGCAGCCTTAGCTTCGGCTTCTTCACGAGCTTTAGCCTTCGCAGCACGACGCTTTTCAGCTTCGTCCTGAACGGCCTTAATAGCTTCTTCGCGAGCCTTGTCAGCATCAACCTTTTCAACAGTCTTTAAGGTGGAGCCACCTTCGAGACCCTTGGCGGCCTGCCAATCACCGGTGATCTTCAACTGAGCAAGTACTGGCTCGGATGGCTGTGCACCAACGCTGATCCAATACTGAGCACGCTCAGAATTGATATCGATGGTAGAAGGTTGAGTATGTGGATTGTAGAAACCGATCTCTTCGATGACGCGACCATCGCGCTTCTTACGCGAATCGACGACAACAACACGGTATTGCGCTTCACGGATCTTACCCATGCGCTTTAAACGAATCTTGACTGCCACTGTAGTGGTCACTCCTGGTTCTTTAGTTGGGCGGAACACAACGTCTCTACGGTGGGAAATACACGTGTTGACGACCTATTCCTAACTGAGGCATTCATCCGGTGAGAGGTCCGAACTGCAACCTGAGTACAACGAACTATTCTGCCAGAATTCCAGTTGTGACACCATTTATTGCACATATTTCAGAGGTGGCATCCCTCACCTCACATTGTGGAGATACCCGTGTTCGTGCGCACAATAGAGGTATGCATTCATCATCTCGTTCACCGCGCAATATCTCCACGTATGCTTGGCTTTCTGTGGTGGCCGCAATCGCAACCATTGCACTAAAGTATACCGCCTACGAAATCACCGGTTCCGTATCGCTACTTTCGGACGCAATGGAGTCTGTGGTGAACCTGGTAGCAGCAATCGTAGCTGTCATTTCACTCAAACTGGCCGCGCAACCTGCTAACGCACGCTACACATTTGGCCGCGCGAAAGCCGAGTACTTCTCGGCAGCTTTGGAAGGGGCGATGATCTTCGGGGCGGCCGCGTTAATTATCTTCTCTGCTATCGGCCGGATTTTACACCCGGCTCCAGTGGAGTCGATCGGGTTAGGTATTCTCGTCTCTCTCGTCGCCGGACTGATTAACCTCGCAACCGGATTGGTATTGTTCCGCGCAGGCAGACGCTACCACTCCCCGTCGTTAACTGCCGATGCGCATCACCTCTTCACCGATATCGTCACTTCTCTAGGAGTTATTATCGGTGTTGGTTTAGTGGCGCTGACGCATTGGGTCTATCTCGATCCTATCGTTGCTATTATCGTGGCGCTCAACATTATCTACGTGGGCATTGGGCTGATGCGCGACGCCTTAGCTGGACTGATGGATGTGGCGTTGCCAGATAGTGAGAATCAGACGATCGTGGCGATTCTCGCGGCGCATTCGCATCCGCGAATGATCGCCTTTCACGGGTTACAGACTCGCGTTTCTGGCCATCAGCGATTCATTAAGTTCGACGCCTTGGTTCCTGATTCCTGGACGGTGAAGAAGGGTCACGACTTTGCCGAGATGCTCGTTACCCAAATCAAAGAGGCGCTTGACGACGCCGTCGTGACCGTCCACGTCGAACCGATTAACGATCCGGAATCATATAAAGATATTCCGCAGGGCTTCATTCCGTTAGAAGATTAATTCCGGGTATTTTCAGGTGAAATCTCCGTTATACTATATGTATCAGCTTTTGCGTGGTGTGCTTATCACTGCTGAGGTGACTGTGCAGTGAAGTACTCACACTATTACATAGGAGTAATCATGAAGAAAGCACTGACCTTGACGTCATTTGGTAGCTTGCTACTGGCGGCAATGATCTACGTGGTCTTCGCTTCTCCGCTAGTATCAGGAACTGGTTTCCCATTCCTGCCGATGATCATCGCATTCTTGTTGACCCTCGTCGGTATTGCAGCGCTGAATGCTCTATTGGTGACGTCCACCTGGAATTCTGCGTCACGTAATCTCACCATCGCGTTTTTGCTCGGCGAATTCTTGTTGTTCCTCGCGCTCTACAACGGTGTTGTGAATATCGAAAAATATCCGTCGATGCTGAACTATCTTGCAGGCACGCCACTTTCGGCAGTTCTGAGCATTGCGGGGATCACGGTCTGGCTAGGCACATTGAGCTTGTACACCCAGCGTTCTCGCTAATGCTAGTGGAACGAAAAGTCTGCAACTGAAGCTGTATGATGCTAAAAACTCGAGGCTCAATCTACTCAGATGTAGATTGAGCCTCGAGCTATACGATCGATCAATTCTTCCCTGGGAACCGAATACCGTCAATGAAGACTGATGCTGGGGTGAGAGTTTGCCGAATGCCGACTTCTGGATCGTTGCCGTAGACGACGAAGTCGGCTGGCATTCCTTCTTCCCAGGTGGGGAATCCGAGCCGGCGCCGGCCATCATAGCTCGCGTTTGCCATGGCGAGCTTTGGTGAAAAACCGTCTTCAACTGCATCAATAAGCTCATGTGGCATAGCGACCTCAGTGACATTTTCCGCTGTGTCTGTTCCCATCAGCATCGCAACACCAGATTCAATCATCAGTTCAAGATGTTCGCGGCGGCGGGCGTCCATGCCCAACATTCGCTGCACGTACTTCGGGAAACGCGCCCCGGCATGCGCAAATTCTGGGAATCGGCGGATCTGATGAACAGTAGGAGTGATCAGAATTCCGCGATGTGCAGCTTCTTGTAGATGTTCGGCGCTCATTCCGGTGCCGTGCTCGATACCATCAACTCGCGCTTCGAGTAGATCGTCGATGGTTTCAGTGCAAAACGAATGCACAGTCACTTTTCCGCCACGTTCATGCACAGCAGCGACTGCCTCAACGAGTGCTTGGCGTGGCCACACCGGAAGGTTGTCTCCTGCTTCACGATCGATCCAATCGCCAACGATTTTGATCCACCCATCAGATTTTTCGTATTCGTTCAATGCTTGCGCAACCAGATCTTCAGGTTCGACTTCTACCGCCAAATGCCGGGTGTAGCGGCGTGGACGCGAAATATGTTGCCCACAGTGAATAATACGGGGAAGCCCATCGGAGCGGTCATCGCCCGGGTTTTGTTGGCCGCCGCTGTCGCGTACCGCAGTAACACCCCAACTACGCAAAGCTTCTAACCGCCTGCGGACCTCTTGGTGTGGCAACAGGTTACCATCTCGGTTCAGACCCGGATGGGTGTGGGCGTCAAGAAGCCCTGGATAAATAAAACCCCGAATATTAATGACTCGCCCTTGTGGCGGACGATATGCTATCACCCCATCCACAATCCACGCCTCAGCGCGAACAGTTCCCCGCAAAGTGCCAGTGAGCCGATAATTCGCCATCAGCGTTCTATCGTAAGAATTTCTTTAAATCGTCAATGTTGACATCGGGTTGGGAAGTAGCTCCCCCACCAAAAGAACTTCCAGCTTCAGCACGCTTACGTGCGGCTTCAAGTTCTTGTTGCCGGCGCTTAGCTGGGTTACCCGACCGGCCTTTCTTCGAGCCACTCTTCTTCTTAGCTTTCTTATTTTGCTTCTTGGTGTATCCTCCGCCAGGCATACCTGGGATCGCTGGCATTCCTGGCATACCTGGTACACCTCCACCGCGCGCCATCTGCGTCATCATCTTCTTGGCCTGCTCGAAACGCTCCATCAAAGAATTGACCTCTGGGACGCTTGTTCCCGAGCCTTTAGCAATACGTAAACGACGCGAGCCATTAAGAATCTTAGGATTAGCTCGCTCTTTTTTCGTCATAGATAACACGATGGCTTCTTGACGGTCTATTTCGCGTTCATCGAAACTCTCAATAGCTTCCCGGAACTGTCCCATGCCAGGCAACATTCCCATGAGTTTCTTCATTGAACCCATTTTGCGCATCTGGTTAAGTTGGGCAAGGAAATCGTCAAGAGTAAAATCGCCACCGGCCATCTTAGCCGCTAAATCAGCGGCTTCTTCTTCGTTCCAGGTGCGCTCCGCCTGTTCAATAAGGGTGAGGATATCACCCATATCAAGAATACGCGACGCCATCCGATCAGCATGGAAGCGCTCAAAAGCATCAAGTTTTTCGCCCGTGGAGGCAAAGAGTACTGGTTGCCCGGTAACGCCACGTACCGACAATGCGGCACCACCACGCGCATCGCCGTCGAGCTTAGAAAGGACAACGCCAGTAAATCCAACGCCATCACGGAACGCCAAGGACGTCGTCACAGCGTCTTGGCCGATCATCGCATCCAACACGAACAAAACTTCATCTGGCGAAACAGCATCACGAATATCGCGAGCTTGCGCCATCATTTCTTCATCGATACCCAAACGACCCGCGGTATCGACCACGACTACATCGAAGCCGTTTTCTTGGGCATGCGCCACACCTGATCGAGCAACTTGCACCGGGTCACCAATACCGTTACCAGGCTCTGGCGCCCACACATCTACCCCAGCTTGTCCAGCTATCACCGATAACTGTTGGACAGCATTCGGGCGCTGTAAATCAGAAGCAACAAGAAGTGCACGTTTGCCGTTTTCTCGCAACCACTGGCCAAGTTTACCAGCGAGGGTAGTTTTACCTGCACCTTGCAAACCGGCGAGCATAATAACGGTTGGCCGCCCGCCTTGTGCCCAGTTTAATTCCCGGGACTCGCCACCCAGTACGGAGATCAGTTCTTCGTTAACAATCTTGACAACCTGCTGAGCAGGATTCAACGCCTGAGAAGCTACCGCGCCTACTGCTTTTTCGCGCACGGCAGCAGTAAACGTACGAACCACTGGTAAGGCTACGTCAGCATCAAGCAATGCACGGCGAATGTCAGAAATAACTTCCTCGACGTCCTGCTCAGATAACCGGCCACGCTTACGCAGATTGCGTAACGAACCAGTAATACGATCGGAGAGGGAGTTAAACATGACAAACCTTTCGAAGGGAACTAACCAAGGAAGAAGAAATTAGGACAATAGTGAATCAACAAAGTTTTCCGGATCAAATGGGGCAAAATCATCCGCGCCCTCACCTAGTCCGACAAACTTGACCGGCACGCCTAAGGCACGTTGAACAGAAATCACGATTCCTCCCTTTGCAGTGCCATCAAGTTTAGACAAAACAATACCAGTAATACCAGCAGCTTCCGCAAAAACCTCAGCCTGGCGCAACCCGTTTTGGCCAGTAGTTGCATCCAAGACAAGCAAAACTTCACCGGTTGGCACAGTTTTTTCCATCACGCGCTTAATTTTGCCCAGCTCATCCATTAAACCAGCTTTATTTTGGAGACGACCAGCGGTATCAACAATGACGACGTCGACGCCGTCATCAGCGCCTTGCTTGACAGCTTCGAAAGCGACCGACGCCGGGTCAGCACCTTCTCGATCAGATCGTACAACGTCAACACCTACACGTTCTCCCCATGTAGCAAGCTGATCGGCGGCAGCAGCACGGAAAGTATCTGCCGCACCTAATACGACACTACGGTCCTCGGCAATAAGAAGACGGGCTAATTTGCCAGTCGTTGTTGTTTTACCAGTCCCGTTCACACCCACCATGAGAATTGTTGCCGGCTGGCCAGCTAAGTTTAGCGACCGATCCATATCCACATTGACTGCAGATAATAGCTCCGCACGCAACAATTCCCGCACGTTAGCTTGCGGACCAGTAACTTTAACAGCGGTACGAAGGTTATCGAGAATCTCCATAGTGGCATCTAAGCCCACGTCTGCCATCAGCAAGGTTTCTTCAAGTTCTTCCCAGTCACTTGCAGATAGGTCACCGCGCGAAAGAATACTCACCAGGGCTTTACCCATAGTGCCAGACTGAGCGAGACGAGCGCGCAGTCGCTGAAGCCGTGACGGAACTGATTCAGGTACGTCGAGCGACGGCGTTACCTCAGCATCAAGAAGATCGGGTACCGTTTCGGCAACGTCCTCCCCAATAGTTTGTGGGGTTGGTACGACGTCGTCATCTTCCGCATCTGGAAGCACTAAGCGCGTAGCTGGCGGAAGTTGGCGCGTATGACGCTTTTTAATATAGCTGACGGCACCGCCGAGAATAACGAGGCCGAGGATTGCTAGGACAAGAATGATGAGAGTTGTTGTTTCCACCTGTTAATCTTCCCGCACAATGACGGAAAAATAAACTTTACGCGGCGTGATTTTCCTTCTTTAACAGATCTGCGACCTTTTTAACCTTTTCCACACCCGGCGACGTAGCAAATTCACTCACTGCCGCATTCAGCTCATCAGGGGTTAAATATGCGTCACCTTCATAAGGGGTAAAGGTTGAAAAAACATCAGAAATTGATACGTCACAGTGTTCGACGTCGAACTCATCTGTTCCCAGCCGATCAGCGCGCATGGCTTTTATTGAATCAACGTAATATTCAATGAAACCCTCCTGGGGACGACGCCAAGAAGCGACCAGCCAAATAACACCGATCGCCAAAACAGAAATAACAAACACAGTAATCAACGGTAACCACACACTCTTAGTGTGCCTGTCTTTTGACTCTAATCGATACAGGGCACGCTATTTCGTCAGTCACACTTCGATAACATCTTTTAATCGCTGGGAAATAACAGTTGTGATTCCGCCCTCACGCATGGCAACACCATACAATGCGTCGGCAATTTCCATCGTGCGCTTGTGGTGAGTAATAACTAAAAGTTGTGAATTTTCTTGAAGCTCAACAAAAATATCTAGCAAACGTGACAAGTTAACATCATCAAGAGCTGCTTCAACTTCATCCATCACATAAAACGGTGACGGGCGTGCCTTAAAAATCGCAACTAAGAAGGCGATCGCTGTCAGTGATCGCTCCCCGCCAGAAAGCAAGGATAAACGCTTAACACGCTTGCCCGGTGGCCGAGCCTCAATATCAATACCAGTCGTCAAAATTGACTCCGGATCGGTTAATACTAACCGACCATCACCGCCGGGAAACAACCGCGGGAAAATCTCCGAAAACGCCTGGGCAACATCAGTAAATGCGCTGGTCATCACCTCATGGACCCGTTCGTCGATATCGCGAACAATCTGCAATAAATCAGCGCGCGACTGCCGCAAATCAGCAAGTTGCTCCGAAAGGTAGGTGTGTCGCTCTTCTAAAGCGGCGTGTTCTTCTAACGCCAGCGGGTTAATCTTGCCCAGTTTCGCCAAATCCCGTTCAGCACGAGCCAATCTTTTTTCTTGCTCTGCCCGAACGTATGGATATTGTCGAATACTCTCTGAATCATCACTATTTTCCAGATCACGGACGGGTTGATGTGGGCCATATTCTTCAATCAACGTCTCGGCTTCCATTCCGATATCGTCAATGGCGCGTTCCGCTAGTTGCTTGTATGTTAACTGCAATTCAGCAAGCAACAGTTCATGGCGGTGATGGTCGTCGTCAAATATGCGCTGTTCTTGTAACGCCGAATCAAGGCGCCGCCGGGCCAGTGACATCTCAGATTCTTGACGAGCATGAGCTTCGTTAAATTCAGTGCGCTCACGTTCGACTTGTTCAACGATGCGTTGGGCAATAATCACCGCTCGCTGCGCATACTCGTAAACATTACTAGCTACCACACTAGCTTGAGCGCGCCGCTGTGCCGCACGTTTTTCTTGGTCAATCCGTGCCTGAATTGACTGCGCAGTATTTTCTAGCGCATCAGCTCGCCCAGCTACTGCGCGCAAACGTTCTTCTTTTGTCCGTAATGCTAACCGCGCCTCAGTTTCATTTGTTCGTGCGGTCACTGTTGCTTGATGAGCTTGTTCTCGTGCGCTGGCAAGCTCAGTTACCCGGTTATTATGCACTTGTGGATCATCGTAAGCTTGGCGATGCTCAGCGTCGAGGGCGGCTTGTTCTTCGCGATAAGTTGTAATATCGTCGTCGATACGTTCAATACGCTGTGCGTATCGTTCTTGCTCGGCGTGTGCTGCAGTAAGTGTTTGTCGTAGAATTCCAAGCTGTGCGCTGACCGCTGCAATATGCGAATCGCGACTCGTCAGTTGTGCACTAACAAGTTCATAGCTTTCTTGAGCAACATCTCGAGCCTTGATAGCCTCAGTAATATCCGCATTAGCCGCCGCCTCAGCATCGCGAGCTTTTTCAGCTTCTCGAACAGCATCCTCGTAAAACGCTTGCCGAGCCAACGTCGCTTTATGCTCAACTTCTCCCCCACGCGCCGATGTCTGAGTAATAACATCTCCCGCTAATGTGGCAACACGATAGGCTCCAGCTGCCATCAATTTGCGTGCAATAGCTAGATCACTAGCCACAATAGTATCCATCAGATATCGGCGTAAGGCCCAAGCAACTGGGTCTTCACCACGAATCAGTGCGCTTGCTGGCCGGGCTTCCCGCTCTGATACTGCGGCTTGAGCAATCACCTCATCCGTGTGATCAGTAAGAGAATGCGGTGCTTTGATCAAAAATTGGACGTGTCCAGCTTCTGCTTCTCTAGCTGCCCGCAAAGCATCAATAGCTAAATCTACATCGTCAACTACAGCCCCTTCAGCAATGCCAAGCATCGCTGCTTCTATCCCAGCTTCCCAGCCTGCGTCAACGTGAATAGCATCGCGCACCAGCCCATTAATCCCCATTCGGTGTTCATTAATGGCCCAAGCGGTAGCGTCCTCAGGAGCTAATGACATTTTTAATGTCTCAGCTTTTGTCTGCCATGCTACATGTTGGTGCTGGGCAGCTGAGAGGTTATTTCTGGCTTGTTCTAACTTTTCTTGAGCGCTGGCAAGGTCTTTAGCAGCCTCTTCATGCTCAATTGCTAGTGTGTCATCACCATCAGTATGTGCCACAATATCTTGTTCTAATCGGGCTACTTGTTCCCCCGCATCAGTAGCACGCTTTTTGGCATCTGCAGCTGTACTAACAACTCGTTCGCGTTCTGCGCTTAGTGATTCGAGCCGTGATTTAACGGTGGCGAGTTTTCCGACCAGGCGAGCGCTAGCTTCTCGTTTATCCGCAATTGTGCGGTTGAGTAAAGCTAACTCAGCATCGATACCTCGTTCTTTTTGTTCTGCTTGTTCGCGTTGCGTGACAGCGAGGGTTAAGCTGTCACTGGCTTGTTGAACTGCTTGAATTAAGTCATTTTCTTCTACTCGTGCAGCTCGTGCTCGTTGCCTCATTGATTCCGGGGATTCACCACGATGGATATCTGGAGCCACCGCCGTAAGCGAATGCTGTCGTTCTTTAGCTAGCGCGCGCAATGAGGAGAAACGTTCTGCTAAGGAAGTGACACGCTGCCAAGTCTGGTTAAGTTCATTTAAATGTGGCGCGCTTTGCGCTAGCTCGGCTTCGCGACGTTCCACGTCAGCACGCGCGTCAATAACTGCCTGATTAATTGCTTGGCGTTGTTGAGTTAGCGTTTCTTCATTTGTGGTCTGGGTGGTTAACCGCGCTTGGGCTTGGGCAAGATCGTCGGCGAGCAGGCGGGCACGGGCATCGAACACGTGTTGTTGAATGGCTTGGGCGCGCCGAGCAGTTGAAGCCTGCCGGGCAAGCGGTCCAAGCTGGCGACGGAGTTCGGCAGTTAAATCTTCGATACGAGTAAGATTTGCTTGCATCGCGTCGAGTTTATGCAAAGCTTTTTCTTTTCGACGACGATGTTTAAGCACACCAGCAGCTTCTTCGATGAATGAGCGCCGGTCTTCCGGAGTGGCGGTAAGAACTTGGTCGAGTTTTCCTTGGCCGATAATAACGTGCATTTGCCGCCCCATACCGGTGTCAGATAACAGTTCTTGAATATCCAAAAGCCGGCAAGCGGTACCATTAATCGCGTATTCCGAACCACCAGCACGAAACAAAGTTCGCGATATTGTCACTTCGGAATAATCTATGGGCAGCGCTCCGTCAGTATTATCTATCGTGAGTGAGACTTCCGCACGCCCCAATGCTGGACGGCTGGCAGTACCGGCGAAAATCACGTCAGTCATCTGTCCGCCACGAAGATTTTTTGCACCTTGTTCGCCCATGACCCATGCCAGGGCATCAACTACGTTCGATTTACCCGATCCGTTCGGGCCAACGACGCAGTTAATCCCTGGTTCAAAGTGAAGCGTGGTTGCAGAAGCAAAGGACTTAAAACCACGCAATGTGAGTGTTTTTAAGTGCACGGTTCTAGTTTACACATTCCCGCAATGCTAGGAAGATGAGATTTGTTGACGCAGCTCCTGGATCTATGTGGCCAAGGGTTCGTTCACCTAGGTAAGATGCCCGGCCTTTAGTGGCGATCATATCGCAGGTACGTTGTGTTGCCGCCTGACTAGTACGTTCGATTAACTCAGCCATTGTAGCCAGTTCGGCCTCGTTATCAACTGCATTGTTCACTGCATCGGCAACTGGTAACCACACATCTACCATTGTTTTTTCGCCAGCTTGCGCGTGTCCACGCGCTTGGATCGCCCCGACGGCACGATCTAGCATGGTAGCCAAACTAACCGGCGTGAGTTCATCAGTAGCTACGTCCGCCATCCGGATAAAAGCTGAACCGTATAATGGCCCCGAGGTTCCGCCAACATGAGAAATAAGCGTTTGTCCGATACCCCGCAACAGATCCTCAGCACGCGTATCTTCGGTGGTTTTCAGATAGGTTACAACTGCCCGAAATCCACGATCGAGATTCTCCCCATGATCAGCATCTCCGATGGCTCTATCAAGGCCGATAAGATACTCACGATGCTCAGTGATAAGCTCGGCAGCACGCATTACCCATGTTCGAACCCACATCAAAACCACACACGTTTTTCTTGCTCGGCTGACTGCGGAGAATCTGACGAATGTATAAGGTTTTCGATAGCATCTGACCCAGTATCAAAACCGTAATCGCCGCGAATTGTTCCTGGTGCAGCAATAGTAGGATCCGTTGCTCCACTCAAGGAACGCACACCTTCGATAACGCGGTGTCCGCTGACAATAGCAGCCACTAATGGTCCGGAGGTCATATAGCGAACAATACCTGGATAAAATGGCTTATCGACATGCTCATGGTAATGAGCAGCTAACTGTTCGGCCGTAGCAGTGAGCATATGCATCGCTTCGATACGATACCCCTTTGCCTCAATCCGGGCCAGAATGTGTCCGGTCAGTCCACGGCGCACACCATCTGGTTTGATTAAAATAAGTGTTGTTTGTTTCATAGTCATCAGTTTACCCCGCTATCAACGACGCTGGCACCGAGAAGTTCGCGAGCTTGCCCGGCTAACACAATTGAACCAAGAACTGTTACCGATGCTGGCGCGATGGTATCTGGATCAATGGTTTCGGCAATATCGACGGCGCTAGCAATCGCATCGAGAAGCTCAGTTTCCACGCGTACCCGGTCTTCACCAAAAATATCGATAGCGATTTCTTGTAAATCCTCAATGTCCATTGCTCGATCACCAGCCATCTCGGTAACCACAATAGTGTGGAAAGCCGGCTCAAGTTCACTGAGAACTCCTTCAACATCTTTATCTGCCATTGCGCTGAAAACAGCAACGCGGGGTCCCGGGAAGTATTCTTCGAGGCCTTCACGCGTAACCTTTGCTCCCGCTGGATTGTGCGCGGCATCAATAATAACCAGTGGTGAAGATTTCACCACTTCGAGCCGGCCGGGGGAACTTGTTGACATCAGCGCATGTTCGACAATATCTCCAGGGATAGCTGCACCGCCGAAGAACGCTTCAACAGCCGTTAATGCAGCGGCAGCATTTTCTGCTTGATAAGCACCTAACATTGCCAATGGCACATCTTCATAGATCGCGGCTGGCGTACGCAACGATATCAACTGTCCACCAACAGCCGCCTCCCGGCTCAAAACCTCGAAGTTGTCCACGATATTAGCCTGGACACGGTGGGCTTGCTCGTAGGCCATTGCCCGAACTTCTGGATCTTGCGGTGCCAAAATAAGCGTTGACCCAGGCTTGACGATACCGACCTTCTCGAAGGCAATATCAGTTAGTTCATGGCCGAGCCACTTTTCATGATCATGCGAGATCGGCATAATCATGGCAACATCGGCGTCGATCACGTTGGTGGCATCCCAACGTCCGCCCATTCCTACTTCAACCACGGCAACATCTACCGGCGCCATAGCAAAAGCGGAATACGCCATCACCGTAAAAACTTCAAAGAAAGACATGCGCGGCCCATCATGGGCAAGCGACTCTGCGTCCACCATCTCGATAAACGGCGCTACATCTTCCCACGTTTGCACAAAATCTGTAGCACTAATAGCGATACCATCAATAGTTATCCGTTCACGCACCGAGTTCAAGTGTGGCGAGGTGAAGCGTCCAGTACGTAATCCGCGTTCGCGTAACAGTGCTTCAACCATTCGAGCCGTAGATGTTTTGCCATTAGTGCCAGTGATATGGATAACCCGGAAGGATTCTTGTGGATTGCCCATAAGATCTAACGCCCGCCGAACTCGATCAAGAGACGGTTGAACTTTATGCTCAGGTGCTCGCGCTACGATTGACGTATATATTTCCCGTACCCGCTCCTGAATCCCAGCGTCTTCTACCCATTGGGCAGTTTCGCGTTCTTCAGCAGTATTAATATCGGAAACGACGCTTGGATCCGGCCCCGCAAATAGCGGCGAGGCGAATAAGGCAGCTAACGCTTGACTTGTTTCATCAATCTCATCCGGCGTCGAAGCCGAATCCATAGCGTCATTCATTTAGTTCACCTTTTCTACCTGAACGGCAAATTCACCAGTACGTACTTCTGATTCTACGGCTAACGTTTCAGCACTAATCATGTCTCGGTGGGCTTCCACCGCTACCCGATGCTCTTCTGGAACAGTTAATACTAGACGGATACGATCAGCAACATGCAAGTCTTCAGCTTTGCGCTGATCTTGAACTGCACGAATCACGTCCCGAGCGTAGCCTTCTGCTTCCAGCTCAGCATCCAAAACAGTATCGAGAACAACAAATGCGCCCGACGCTAACACCATGGCAACTGAGCCTTCTTCAGCGCTCACCGACGTCGTCATCTCGTATTGATGTGGCGATAGCTCAACTGGTGGATCGATAAGCATCCGTACTCCAGATTCGGTGCGCTCCCACTGGCCACTCTTAGCCGCCTTAAACAAAGCCGACGTGAACTTACGAACCGATGGATCTAGTTCACGAGGCAAAACAGCTAAGTCGGTGGAAACTTCAAGTCCCGATTCTGTAGCGGACTGAATCTTAACGCTCTTAACGTTAACCTCACTCATGATCAGCTCTGCATACGGCGCTAAATCGAGCTCGGTAACCACAGTAAGCGCACGCAATGGTTGACGCACCCGCAACTTGTGAGCTTTACGCAGCGAATGGGCAGCCGAAACAACATCACGCACTTCGTCCATAACGGCCACCAGATCATCGTCAACTACCCCAACTTCTGGATAGTCAGTCAAATGAACTGAACGCCCACCAGTTAATCCACGCCAGATCTCTTCGGAAACCAGCGGGAGCAACGGAGCTACCACTCGCATAAGGGTTTCGAGCACTGTGTAGAGCGTATCGAATGCCGCCTTATCCTCATTCCAGAAGCGATCACGCGAGGTACGTACATACCAGTTGGTGAGCAGATCAAGATAGGCGCGTACTGCTTGAGTAGCTGCTGGAATATCAAGCCCATCAAGTGACTGTCGAACATCCGATACCAACATGGAGGTACGAGAAAGCAAATAGCGATCCATCACATCGGTCGGCTCACTCGTCAGTCCCTTTGATACGTATCCTTTACCGCCATCAACCGTTCCGGCGTATAGCGCGTAGAAGTACCAGGTGTTCCACAATGGCAAGATAACGTGACGCATGGCTTCACGAATACCCGCTTCATCAACCACGAGGTTTCCACCGCGTAGCACCGGCGAGCTCATGAGCATCCAGCGCACTGCATCCGAACCGTAGGAGTTGAACATTTCCATCGGATCTGGATAGTTGCGCAACGACTTGGAGGCTTTCCGGCCGTCGTTGCCGAGCACGATTCCATGTGAAATACACGAAGTGAACGCCGGTTTGTCGAATAAGGCGGTTGCTAGGGCGTGCATGACGTAGAACCAGCCGCGGGTTTGGCCGATGTATTCGACGATGAAATCCCCTGGGTAGTGGGATTCGAACCAGTCGTGATTATCGAATGGGTAATGTACCTGAGCATATGGCATCGAGCCGGAATCGAACCAGACGTCGAGGATGTCGGTGACGCGGCGCATCGTGGACTTTCCGGTTGGATCGTCCGGGTTTGGCCGGGTCAAATCATCGATGAATGGGCGGTGCAAGTTTGGTTCGCCGTCGCGCCCGCGTGGCAGACGGCCAAAGTCACGCTCAAGTTCTTCAAACGAACCATAGACGTCAACACGTGGGTATGTAGGATCATCCGACTTCCACACTGGGATTGGAGTTCCCCAGTAACGGTTACGCGAAATAGACCAGTCGCGAGCGCCTTCAAGCCAGTGTCCAAAGATGCCGTCCTTGATGTGTTCTGGCTGCCAGGTGATTTCTTGGTTGAGTTCTACCATGCGGTCCCGGAATTTGGTGACGGCCACGAACCAAGAGGTCACTGGCTTGTAGATCAGTGGCTTACGGCAACGCCAGCAGTGTGGGTAGGAGTGGACGTAGGACTTTTCTTGTACGAGCACGGCGCGCACGGCTGGGTCCCGGCGGGCGATTGGGCCGGTGGCATCGCGAAGGTCGTTGATGATTGGCCGGTTGGCGTCAAAGACGTGCATACCGGCGTAGTCAGAGACGACGTCGAAGAACTTACCGCCTGCATCAACGGTTTCGATCACCTTCACGCCAGCTGCCGAGAGGACGAACATGTCATCTTCACCGTATGGTGCGGTGTGGACGAGTCCGGTTCCATCTTCGGTGGTGACGTAGTCGGCAAGGCAGATCTGCCAAGCGTTTGGCCCGGGTGCTTCGGAGTCGCGTGTGTAGTAGTCAAAGATTGGTTCGTAACGTAGACCTTCGAGGTCGCGGCCTTTAACCTCTTTGACGATGCGTGGTTCTTCGCCGAGTTCCTTGGTGTATGCGCTCAGACGTTCTTTACCAATGATAACTTTTTCGCCAGCGAGATCCCCTTCGGTTGGTTCGACGACGACGTAGTCGATGTCTGGACCAACAGTAATTGCTAGGTTGGATGGCAAAGTCCACGGCGTGGTGGTCCAGATCAGGGCCAGTTCACCAGTTTCCATCCGCAGGCCCACGGTAACCGTTTGGTCTTGACGGTCTTGGTAGACGTCGTCGTCCATCTTTAATTCGTGGTTGGACAATGGGGTCTGATCGTTCCAGCAGTATGGCAGGACACGGTAGCCTTCGTAGACTAGGCCCTTGTCATAGAGCGACTTGAAGGACCAGATCACCGATTCCATAAAGGTTGGATCGAGGGTTTTGTAACCGCCGTCGAAGTTGACCCAGCGGGCTTGGCGGGTGACGTATTCTTTCCATTCGGCGGCGTATTTCATCACTGAGCTACGGCAGGCGTCATTGAATTTTTCGATGCCGATTTTTTCGATCTCAGACTTATCTTCAATGCCAAGGATGCGTTCTGCTTCAAGTTCTGCTGGTAGACCGTGGGTATCCCAACCAAAAACGCGCTCAACGCGGTTGCCGCGCTGAGTTTGGTAACGCGCAACGAGGTCCTTCACATATCCGGTAAGCAGGTGGCCGTAGTGCGGCAGACCGTTAGCAAAAGGAGGACCATCGTAGAAGACGAATTCACGGCCTTCCCGCTGGTCAATGGACGCCTGGAAGGTTTCATCTTTTTCCCAATAGGCAAGAATGTCTTCTTCGAGGTGTGGGAAATTCGGTGAAGCCACCACATCATCTGTGCGGTGGAGTGGATAACGGCTCGATGTTGGCTCGCCCATGTAGGAACTCCTCATAGTGTTCGGTCAGGCGAGGACGCATAGCCACCTTGGGGCGTTTGCGCGGTACCACCTCGCTTGCCAAACCTTGTTTTCGCTTATCGAATCATATTCGATAGCGGAGCCGAGGCGTGGCCACTCATTAGGGGCGTTGACGAGCCCAACCGTTCGGTTCTAGTAAGCACTGTGCCTGCTTTTACCAAGACACGGTGCCGTTCTTCCGAATACTCCCCGGTGATTGCCGGATCATTGCATCTCCTTAGCTTAGTCAATGATCTCGGGCATTTCTACAGAACGTAACGTGAAATTCCTTGCGTGAGATACACCATGTTCCCCAATAGGCGACACTTCAACACAACCATGTCTCTTAATCATTACCCACATATAAAGATTGCTGAACCTTAAACGCACAATGTGTCGCTAAGTAAAAAAGTATTCCATTACTTTCAGCCTAGAGTTCTCCTCCCAACTCAGGTTACCCTTAGTTTCGAGATATTGTTGTCATCACTTGGAGAACCATCGTGTCACCATTCCGACGTCGAACATCCGATCCTGCACTGCAGGTCATTTCCCCTGCCGGGAAACGGGGAACTCGCTACACCGCACTGATGCGAATTTTTGTTGAACTATGTGTAGCTATTGCACTGATTGCCACTGCGAATGCTCTTGCCCCATTCCTCATCGGTGCACAGCCGTGGACACCTTGGTTCGGCATCGCAGCACTCTTCGCTTTGGCCGCCGGCGTCTTCGGAATACTCGAAATCGTCTCCGGCGTCGCCCACGCCCGCGCCGAAGAAAAACGCATCCGGCATCGGATACTGTCTCGCATCTTCACAGCCACATCGTTACCCAAAGACGATTCAGACGCATTTTCATCAGCGAAACTCATTCAGCTCATGACAGATAACGCCGAACGGCTCACCGATTTTCGTCAACAATACCTCGGCTCAACCCTCGCCGCGCTCTTCACCCCCATACTGCTAGTCATCTACATCACTGTCGGTGTTGACTGGCACCTAGGCCTCGGCATGGCTATCTCTATCCCCGTCGTCCCACTGCTTGTTGGCGGATTTCTCCGACTTTTCCGCGGCGTATCCGCACGCTCGCGTGCCGAACGAGCCAAACTCACCACCCAATACCTCGACGTTATTCGCAACCTCACCACAGTACGTCTTTTCGGAGCTGGCCCACGTCTTGAATCATCACTGCGCATCCAAGGCGAAAAGAACCGCCGGGCAATCATGAAAATCTTGGCCGGAAACCAAATCGTTATCATTGTCCTTGACGGAGTTTTCTCCCTCGTCTTCGTATGCTGGTCCGTTCTCCTCATTTCGTGGGGAATCAACGCCGGACGCGTAGACATAGCCGGTGCCGTCAGCGCCCTATTCCTCCTAGTATTATTCATCGAACCACTGAGCCAAGTTGCTGGATTCTTCTACATCGGCATGGGCGGAATCGCCGCCCAGCGAGCCATCAAACGCTACCTGCAATCCCATCCAGAGCCCACCTCCACCCCAGTAGTCAGCGATACTCCCACCACTCAGACACCAGTTAATAACCACCGCATCCAGGTATCGAACGTCAGCTACAATTACGGTCGCGGCGAGGTCTTGCATGAGGCCAACGTCGTCGTCAATAACGGAGAAAAAGTTGGCATCGTTGGCCCATCTGGTGCCGGAAAGTCAACGCTCCTTGGGCTTCTCAAAGGTTCACTGCCACTCCAAGACGGCTCTATCGTGATCTCCGGTCACGAACTGCGCAACCTGACCCCAGCCGATATCCGCAAACTGGCCGCCTCCGTCTCTCAAACCACGTGGCTCTTTACTGGAACCATTGCCGACAACCTGCGGTTGGTACGCGAAGACGCTACTGAAGAAGACATGTGGGATGCCCTCGAACGCGCCCACGTTGCCCATGATATTCGGCGAATGCCAGATGGTTTACATACTGATGTTGGCGAACGCGGATCACGCCTATCGGGCGGCCAAGCCCAACGAATTTCACTGGCTCGCGCCTTCCTCTCCGAACGCGACATCCTCTTCCTAGACGAACCCACCTCACACGTAGATCCGGAATCCGAAACGCACATTATTAATGCTATCGCTGACATAAGTTCCGATCTGACAGTTGTTATGGTTACCCATCGCCGTGCACTACTTCGCATAGCCACCCAGGTTTACACCGTCACTAACGGCACTGTTTCCCAAGGAGTACGTTCATGAATCGCACCGCCCCTTTAACTCAGCCTTCAAATCGGGAACTGTTGCGATGGCTGACAGGTATTACTCAGCCAGTTCATACTCCGCTCTTATTTTCAACATTTTTCCGCTTCCTTAGTTTGTCGCTAGACATCGTGCTTTTTGCTTGGGCTGGGTGGACTGTCATAAATGCGCTCGCCGGCCAACCAATAGGTGCTCACCTCGTTGGCATCGTAATAGTGGCAGTTGCTAAGGCTCTCGCTTACTATCTCGAACAGTTCCTTGGACATTTCGTAGCGTTTAAAGCCTTAGAACTACTGCGTGGCTACGCCTTCTCCAAACTCTGGCCTCAAGCCCCGATGATCACTACTCAAACCCGTTCTGGAGACTTGTTGGCATCGCTGACCCGTGATGTAGACCGGATCGAAGTGGTCTATGCGCACACGTTCGCGCCCGTAGTTTCGGCGCTCGTTGTCCCACCGATTTTCTTCCTATCCTTGGGAATGAACGTCTCCTGGCTCGTGGTGCTGCCACCAGCTATCTGCTATCTATTAGCAATGACGCTCGTGCCGTGGCTAGGAGCACGCGAATCGTTTAGCGCAACCTCCACTCAGCTCGCACATCGCGCCGACCTCGTCTCGCACATAACCGATTCGGTGTTCGGCGCCGAGGAAGTGGTTGGTTATGGCCTTGAAGCTGAACGTCTCGACCAGATGAATCATCTTGCTGGCATCGTCACAGCTGACACCCGCCGTCCCGCGCTTTTCCGTGGATTGCGCCGCGGACTCAACATTTCACTATCTGCTCTTTCGGTTATTGGTGTGGCTGTAGCAGGATATGCTAGCGGATTAGACCCGGCACTCACCGTAGCCTTAGCAGCCGGAGCATTGCGGCTTTTCGAAGGGCCAAAAGGAGTTGAAGATGCTATCGGTGCGCTCGACGCTTCCTTCGCCTCCGCACGACGGATCTGGACGATTGCCCACAGCGATTATGGTGTGGCCGACGGCGAACGCGATTTCCCGACGTCGTCCGATGAAGACGCAATGATCGAATGGCGCAACGTCACCTACCATTATCCGCAAACAGCCGATAATAGTGAAGCAGCGTTGAAGGACATCAACGTGAAGGTTGCGCGTGGCTCGCACACAGTTTTCGTGGGTCATTCTGGTTCTGGAAAGACGACTGCCGCGCAATTGTTGCTGCGTTTCGACGATCCAACTGCTGGCGATATCCTCATCAACGGTGTGCCAGTACGCGATATCCGACTCGATGAGCTGCGCTCCCACGTGGTGCTCGTGACCCAAAAGAATCAAATTCTGGACACCACAATTGCGGACAACGTTCGTCTCGGCGCCCCAAACGCCACCGATGAGGAAGTCTGGGCAGCCCTAGAAATGGCAGAATTAGCTGACGAAGTGCGTGCCATGCCTGATGGATTAGAAACCCGCACCGGCCAAGACGGTACCCAGCTATCTGGCGGGCAAGCACAGCGACTCGGTTTGGCGCGGGCATTGATTATGCATCCTTATGTGGTGGTTCTTGATGAGTTCTCCGCGAATTTGAACGTTGAGCTGGACGCTCGTATCCGCGAGCGCCTGGCGCGCGAACTGCCCGAGGTGACGATTATTGAGGTCACCCACCGGTTGGCACACACCGAGCACGCAGATCAGGTCTACTCCTTCGATCGCGGAGTGGTGGTTTCGCAATAAATCGGGCAATAGCGCAAACTGCGACGTATACGGTCGAGATTTGCGCTATTGCCCCATTCACTGCACATCACTTCCCTCATTCGATGTTACACATCTGAATAGGCAAGGTTAGTAGAACAACCAGAAAGTATCTGTTCTCCAGTTATTACAGGAGTTACCCACCTACTGTTAATACTGGACCTAGATTTCGATACTTACTCAGAAATAAAACTCGAAAAAGACGCACTGAAATCAAACCGAATGCTAATGTTTTACTATGCATAGATTACTAGACAAGATCAAGCAAGTACTACAGGATTCAGATCCGGATAGTGCCAAAAAGGATCAAGCCTTATTTGATGAAATCCCCGGCGGCAAACTCGTAGATATGAAGTTATTAGATGATGCTTCGGATCTGACCGACCAAGTAAAACTTCGTCTACTCCTGACACATAAAGCTGTCGAACGAAACACTGGCAAGCATTGTGTGGTTATTGGAATGAATCCTTCGACAGCTTCTGCTTTCCAAGGAGAAAAGTCTGACAATACTGCAAGGCAAGTTTACAATTGGTTCGCAAAAGCTTCTGTTCTTGAGAACTACGAGCGGCTGACGATGATTAATCTTCTGTCAATTATCGAAACAAAGAGCGAAAAGGTTTCACATCTTCTCGATGGGAATTCGGACATCTATCGAGGAATCTTCCATCAGACGCTCGACGCCATTTTCTATAACGGGCACTACACTCCGGAAAACACTCTCGTTATCTGCGCCTGGGGTTCAGCGAGCAAAAAACGTTGGGTCCGAGACGGACAAGCGTGGTTCTACGAATATCTCGATGCACACAAAGAAATACCTCGTAGCAATATCCAACGGCTAAGATACAAATCCCTAGGGTCCCCAACAGACTATCCTCCTCATCCGCGAGGCTCCAAGGCACTTCAAAACGGCAATGAACTGACCGAAATGCCTAAGCAAAATCTTGACAGAAAATCTCAACGGTAGGTCCATGACGACTCTTGGTTTTATTGGCGCCGGTTCGATGGCCAGCGCGATCATGCACGGCCTTATTTCTTCCGGCACGCCTGGCGAGCAGATTATTTTTTCGCGTCACAACACCGACGCCGGCACCCAGCTTGCCACCGAACTCCGTGCCCGCTTCACCACTGACAATACGGAGGTGGCGGCGGCCAGCCAGATCGTCGTTCTCGCAGTCAAGCCTTACCTCATCGCCAGTGTGCTCGACGAGATCAGCCCTCACCTCTCCCCTGGTACACTTTTAGTCTCGGTGGCTGCTGGGGTGTCACTCGCGGATATTGCCAGCCACGCCCCGGCCAATCAGCCGATTGTGCGTGCAATGCCGAACGTCAATTCACAGATCGGGATGGGAATGACGGGGTTGTGCGCCAACGCCTTCGTATCACCGGAAAAATTTGCCGCCGTGGAAAAACTGTTCAGCGCAGTGGGCGAGGTAGCCACCCTGCCGGAGCATCTTTTCTCCGCATTTTCCGCGATTGCGGGTTGTTCCCCAGCATGGACATATACGTATATTGATGCCCTCGCTCGTGGTGCGCTCGCGGAAGGCATGACGAAGCGCGAAGCTGTGCGCGTTGCCGCCCAGGCAGTACTTGGTTCAGCTCAAATGGTTTTGGATTCGATTGATACGGCCATCCCAGCTGAACTGGTCGATCGGGTCACCTCTCCTGGTGGTACCACGATCGCTGGCTTGTTGGCGATGGAAGACGCCGGGTTCTCCCCAGCAGTTGTTGCTGGGGTGCGAGCTGCGGTGGTACGCGATCAGGCCTAGCCTCAAACTCCCCAACGTGACAGCTACCACCTTACCCACCGGCGCACGAATGCTGGAAAACATGGAAGAATAGAGCCATGACTGAAAATAATTCCGCATTACTCGATAACACCGAGGTTCCGGACAAGGTATCGCTCGAGGGTCTTGAGGATCGCTGGGGCAAGGCTTGGGCCGAGAACGGCACCTACCGCTTCGATCGTGACACTGAGCGCGCTCAGGTCTATTCGATTGACACCCCACCTCCTACCGTTTCTGGTTCGCTACACGTCGGCCACGTGTTCAGCTACACCCACACCGATACGGTTGCGCGATACAAGCGTATGCAGGGAATGAATGTCTTTTACCCGATGGGTTGGGATGATAATGGCCTGCCTACTGAACGTCGCGTACAGAACTACTATGGCGTGCGTGTTGATCCGTCATTGCCGTATGTTCCAGATTTTGTGCCACCGCATGATGGTGGCGATGGCAAGTCGATCAAGTTCGCTGACCAGATGCCTATTTCCCGACCAAACTTTATCGAGTTGTGTTGGAAACTGACCCAAGAGGACGAGCAGCAGTTTGAAGCGTTGTGGCGTCACCTTGGCCTGTCAGTCGACTGGGAGCAGAATTACCAAACCATTGGTTCTAAGGCACAAAAGGTTGCCCAGGCTGCTTTCATTAAGAATCTTGAACGTGGCGAAGCCTACCAGGCACAAGCCCCGGGTCTGTGGGATATTACCTTCCAGACCGCAGTTGCCCAGGCTGAGTTGGAAGCCCGCGAATACCCTGGCGCATACCATTCACTTGCGTTCCATCGTACCGACGGCGGTGACGACGTCGTCATTGAAACCACCCGCCCAGAATTACTGCCAGCTTGTGTGGCACTTATTGCTCACCCAGACGATGAACGCTACCAAGAATTGTTCGGCACAACTGTTACCTCACCAGTCTTCGGCGTCGAAATTCCAGTCCTACCTCATCCACAGGCAGAGATGGACAAGGGTGCGGGTATTGCAATGTGCTGTACGTTCGGTGACGTTACCGACGTCGTCTGGTGGCGCGAGCTGGCGCTGCCAATGCGCTCGGTGCTTGGCAAAGATGGTCGTCTGCTGAACGAGACCCCAGAGTGGATCACTACCCCGGCAGGCGTTTCGATGTACGAAGAGATGGCTGGCAAGACCACGTTCTCTGCTCGTAAAGCACTTGTCGAAAAGTTGGCGGAAACCGGTGAAATGCTTGGTGAACCAAAGCCAACCACTCGTATGACGAACTTCTTCGAAAAGGGCGATAAGCCACTCGAAATCGTTACCTCCCGTCAGTGGTACATCCGCAACGGCGGTCGCCCGCATGAGGATTCCAACGGCAAGGATCTGCGCGATAACCTCTTGGCTCGCGGTGAGGAAGTTGCTTTCCATCCTGACTTTATGCGGGTTCGCTACAATAACTGGGTTGAAGGTTTGAACACTGACTGGCTCGTGTCCCGTCAGCGTTTCTTCGGCGTTCCGTTGCCATTGTGGTACCGTGTCACCGAAGCTGGCGATGTTGATTACGACGACGTTATCGTTCCGTCTATCGACCAGCTCCCGATCGATCCAACCACCGATGTTCCTGAAGGTTTCACTGCGGAGCAGCGTGGCCAGGCTGGCGGCTTCGTTGGCGAAGTTGACATTATGGATACGTGGGCGACGTCGTCGTTGACTCCACAGATCGCTGGCGGCTGGTTAACTGACGAAGATCTATTCGCCAAGGTTTACCCGATGGATGTTCGCCCACAGGGCCAAGACATTATTCGTACCTGGCTCTTCTCCACCATGGTTCGTGCCCATCTCGAATTTGATGACGTCCCATGGAAGCATGCTGCTATCTCAGGCTGGATCTTGGATCCGGACCGTAAGAAGATGAGTAAGTCCAAGGGTAACGTTGTGACCCCGATGGGTCTGCTAGAAAAGCATGGTTCGGACGCGGTTCGCTATTGGGCGGCTTCGGCACGCTTGGGTACTGATGCAGCTTTCGATGAGCAGCAGATGAAGATTGGTCGTCGCTTGGCGATGAAGCTTCTTAATGCTTCGAAGTTTGCGTTGCAGATGGGCGGCGCTGGCGTGAAGGTCGATCTCGATTCTTCTGCGGTCACCGAACCGCTCGACCGCGCTATGCTGGCTGAGCTTGCTCACGTGGTTGAACAAGCAACTCAAGCATTCGAGAACTACGATCACACTCGAGCACTTGAAATCTCCGAAACGTGTTTCTGGACTTTCTGCGATGACTACCTCGAGCTTGTTAAGGATCGCGCATATGACCGGGACGGAAAGTATGCTGCCGCTGGCCATACCGATGCAGTACGCTCTGCACGTGTTGCGTTGAACCTTGCAGTGGATACGTTCGTTCGTTTATTCGCTCCGATCCTGCCATACGCAGCTGAGGAGGTCTGGTCATGGTATCGCACTGGATCTGTTCATCGTGCACAGTGGCCATCGATTGTTCCATTGGCTCAAGCTTCTGGTGATGCCGATCCAGCTACCTTACACGTTGCAAGTCAAGCGTTGGCAGCACTGCGCAAAATTAAGTCGGAGAATAAGGTCTCGCAGCGTACCTCGTTCCACACTGTCACGCTGACAGTTCCGGAACTTGACGAGGCGAAGATTGCTGCAGTTAGCTCCGATATTGTTGCAGCCGCTCACGTAGATGGCCAGTTCGTCGTCGAAACAAGCGATGTGGAAACACCGACTGTGACGGCTTATGACCTAGCTGAACCAGAGCCAAAGAAGAAGTAATCTTTCTATTCAAATACGAGCCCGGCATTGACGTTACATCGTGCCGGGCTCGTGCCATAATATGGCTATGTGCGTCGCACGCAACACACGCAATATCCTCCCCCTTCACAAAAACTTACGGTATCGTAAGAATGGTTAAGCGTTCCTGAAGGAGGACCTCCGTGAGCAAGTATATTGAAGATGAAGGCGTAGCATTCATTCCTGGCCTAGTAAAAATATCCGATAATATGACCGTCCCGTCCACTATTCGACGCTATGGCGAGGAACGATCCAAGCACGTCGTGATTGAACGCAAGTCAAATCTCGGCAATAACTGGGTGCCCGTCACATGGCATCAACTCATCGAAGAGGTACGCTCCTTAGCACGTGGCTTTATCGCCATGGGTGTACAGCCCGGCGATTGCATCGCGATTATGGCCCACACGTCATACGAATGGACGCTGTTCGACTTTGCGATTCAATTCGCGGGCGCCCACGCTATCCCGATTTATGAGACCTCATCAACGGCACAAGCAGAATGGATTATCCAAGACGCACACATCCGCTTTGCGATCGTGGAAAACCAGGGAATGTACAACGTTCTCGCACCAATTTTGGCAAAGTTTGACCATTTTGAAGACGCTTTCGTGATCAGCGAAGACGCCCAAGGGAAAATCTCTGCCCGTGGAAATATCGAGGACGATCACATTATCGATGAGCGTATCGATGCGATCCACGCGGACGATCTGTGGACTATCATTTACACTTCCGGCACAACTGGACGCCCTAAGGGTGCGGAGCTCTCGCATCGTAATGTGTTGCATGTGGCTATGAATGGACCGACCGATGAAGGTTTGACGAACGTCATCTCATATAAAGGATCCCGTACACTTTTATTCTTGCCACAAGCGCACGTCTTTGCTCGATTCATTAACCTGGTCGCAATGATTGGTAACGCCACTGTTGGATACTGTGGCACGAAGAATCTCGTAGCTGATATGCAGTCGTTCAAGCCAACTTTCATTTTGGCAGTGCCGCGTATTTTCGAAAAGATTTACAACTCGGCCGATTCAAAGGCGGGTAAAGGTATCAAACTGCGGTTGTTCCGTACGTTTGCTAAGGTCGCTATTAACTATTCACGAGCACAAGGAACTGCTAAAGGCCCGTCAGCGAAGCTCACTGCACAGCATCGGCTGGGCGACAAGCTCGTTTATTCGAAGTTGCGGGAGATCACTGGCGGCAAGTTGCGCTACGCTATTTCTGGGGGCGCACCGCTGGGCGAACGGCTTGGCTCGTTCTTCCGTGGCATCGGGCTTACCGTGTTGGAAGGTTATGGTTTAACTGAGACCTCTGCACCAACAACAGTCAACCGATCAAACTATATGCGCATTGGATCAGTTGGCCTACCCTACCCGGGATGTTACGTTAAGACCGCCGACGACGACGAAATTCTTATCAAGGGCGACCACGTGTTTCAGCGTTACCATAATAATCCGGAGGCTACGGCTGCTGCATTTACGGATGACGGCTGGTTCCGTACCGGCGATATTGGGCGAATCGATGAAGATGACTTCGTATGGATCACTGGACGCAAGAAAGAACTGATCGTTACCGCAGGTGGAAAGAACGTTGCACCGGCTGTGTTGGAAGATCGGCTTCGTTCCCATCCGCTAATTTCACAGGTCGTTGTTGTTGGCGACAAGAAGCCATTTATTGGGGCTTTGATAACGTTGGACGCCGAGGCTTTGCCACAGTGGCTTATGAACCACAACTTACCGTCAATGACAGTTGCCGATGCTATTAGCGATCCACAGGTAGTAGCTGCTGTTGACCGCGCAATAAAGCGAGTCAATGAGCGAGTTTCACGTGCGGAGTCTATCCGTAAGTTCACTATTCTTCCTACAGATTTCACTGTAGGTAACGGATACTTAACGCCGTCGTTGAAGGTCCGACGCAATGTAGTGTTGGAGGCGTTTGAAGACCATATCCGAGAAATTTACGGCGAGTAGGCTCTAGAAAGTGTGCTCGAAGTGTTGGTTAAAGCCCTCTACAGAAGGAAACACATCTGTTGACAGCACACTTTGCGAGAGGGACTCATTAATATAGTCAAGGCCGTAGCGCACAGCACCCAAACAAATCGCTCGAGACCCAAGTTTCGATACTGATACTTCTGGCATGATTGGACAGATATCCATTAGATTGTCGATAAAGCGCGTCAGATATCGGTCTGCAAAGGTGGAGTACTTTCCACCAAGGACTACGTGTGATGGCCCCAAAGCTAGTATCATTGCGGCAGTTCCAAGAGCGAGAGCGTCAGCGAAATCGTCAACGATTTCCCGTGACTGTTGATCTTCATAATACTTCGAAAAAATCTCAGTCCTACTGGGAATATTAGTAGTTTCATAGAGTTGCTGAACATAAGTACCCGCTTCAATCTCACGCCACCTTAGAGGCGCAAGTTCCCCAATAAGCCCAGCCGCCCCAAGATAGCCTCGATGAATTCGCCCATTAATAATAGCTGCAGCTCCAGTACGCTCTCCTGATAAAACATAAACGACGTCGTCATGCCCAACTGCAGCACCTTGCCACGCTTCTCCTAAAGCACCAAGAGCACAATCACCTGCGACAATTGCTCGTCGGCCAAATGCTCGGGATACCTCGCTGACGATATTGCGACCTTGCCATCCAGGCATCCCAGACCCACCGAAATAACGGACAATTCCATTATCGATAACTCCAGGGGACGCAACTGCACACAGTGTAATATCTTCTTTCGACAATTCTGCCTTTTTTATTACAGTTAATCCAGTGGCGCTAGCACGTTCAAGACGCTCTTGTGCTGGAAGGTCAGGGGGAAGCTCTATCGTCTCCTCAGAGATAACTTCACCACGCAAATCAGAAAGCATCGATGTGCAATGATGAGCACCAATATCCAACCCCAGAACATAGACTGTTCGTGAGTTGACCGTCCATCGTATCGCCGGCCTTCCAAAGGATTTATCAGGCTGAAGTTGAGTAAGCCAACCAAGTTTATTTAAATCATCTACAATACTTTCCGCCGCTGGCCGAGTTACACCAATATTGCTAGCAATAGCACTAATTGCGTAGGCGCCACTAACAAGTTGTTCGTAGGTGGCAAGAAGATTGACACGGCGCTGGACTCGGCGGGTTGCCCCTTGAATAGATTTAACAGTTGACATACATAAGAAACTAACGTAATAATGTAACCACGGCAAGTCGAACACTCCGCAAATCTTAGCAACGAAGCTACATCAGTATATTTGGAGATCCGATGAAGTTTATGTCCCCTAAATCCACGAAACACCCCTACCCACCTTACGGTAGCCATTTCAGTAGACCAGGCGAAGGCCGAGCTGCAATTATTTTCCTCGCACCAGCAGTTATCGGATTTCTGATTTTCTACTGCATTCCAATCATTCGTGGTATCCATATCTCTCTAACTGATTGGAACTTGTTAGAAGAACCCACATGGGTAGGACTTGACAACTATAAACGCCTGATCGAAGATGCAACATTCCTTAATTCCATCAAAGTCACCTTTACTTACGTTATCGTAAATATCACCACTCAAACCATAGCTGGCCTAGGCATTGCCTTATTGATGCAAAAAGTCTCACAGTCTACCCTCATCCGGTCGACGCTCCTTCTACCCTGGCTAGTCCCTAATGTCACTATCGCAGCAATTACATTATTTATTCTCGATCCTACCGTAGGACTACTCAACCACCTGATCGGCTTACTTGACATTGGTCCGATATCGTTTTATGGCAACTCAGATATTGCCATCTATACTGTGGCATTAGTTAATTCTTGGCGAAATATGGGTTACACCGGTCTCCTGCTCTTTGCCGGCATGCAAACCATACCAACAATGATCTACGAAGCTGCCGAAACCGAAGGAGCCTCAACATGGCAAGCTTTCCACCATATTACCCTCCCCCTACTGAGACCCATTCTCGTGCTAGTAGTTGTGGTTTCAATGATTGGCTCTTTCCAAATCTTCGACACTGTTTCAGTAGCCACTTCTGGCGGGCCTGGCAACTCGACACGAGTCATATACCTTTACATTTATCAAAAGGCTTTTGAACAATTTGACATGGGCTACGCTTCTGCGATGGCCGTAGTTCTTATGCTCGGACTTATGCTCTTAACCATCATTCAACTGCGTTTGGCTCGCTCAAACGAATCCGATCTGGATTAATCTCAATACTCTCAACAGGAAGAAGTGATGACAATGACGTCGAAGAAACCAACCACTTCCCGCATTATAGGCTGGGGTATTCTTATCATGCTCATCGTTGTAACGCTATTGCCGTTACTCTGGGCCTTACGAACTGCATTGACACCAAACTCGGAGATTTTTTCGGGTAACTACTCTGTAGTACCTGATAACGCAACGTTCATCAATTTCCGGAGAGTATTGGGAATGACAACTCCGGAAGAAAGTATCGCAGCTGGTGGCACCGCAGCTACCATCAATTTTTTGCTCTACTTAAGAAATTCAATTCTCTTCGTCGTCATCTTAGTGTGTGCTCAAGTAACAACTTCTACAATGGCCGCCTACGCACTTTCACGTCTACACTTTCGCGGACGCGACACTCTGTTCGTAGTCTTGTTAACTGCCTTGATGATTCCCCCAATTTTCATCGCACTACCGAATTTTGTTCTTATGGACCAACTCGCGTGGATCAACACTTTCCAAGGACTTCTTGCACCGTATGTGCTGATATGCCCCTTCGGCATTTTCTTTTTACGCCAATTCATGCTCTCTCTTCCCCGGGAAGTCGAAGAGGCCGCCATGTTAGACGGAGCTTCCCGTTGGACTGTTTTTCGGAAAATGATTGTTCCAATGAGTTCTGCACCAATCACCACGTTAGCCATTATCCAGGCAGTGTTTGGCTGGAATGAATATATGTGGCCACAGTTAATTGCCAAAGCTGATAACGTTCGCTTATTAAACGTCGCTCTATCTGTTTTTGCTCAATCTTCCCCTTCGACCCGACCAGATTGGGCCGGCCTTATGGCAGCTGCAACACTACAAATCATTCCAATGTTTATCCTCTTATTGCTCTTCGGCAAACGGCTAGTAAACTCACTAGGTTTAACAGCCGCCAAATAATATCAACGTTTCAATCTATTCATTTAACTATTGATCGACAGTGACGTCGAAAGAAAGGAATCATTATGTCACGGACTAATATGCGCCTCGGAGCAATCGTTGCCACAGTCTGTTTAAGCCTCGGAGCGTGCGCTAATGGAACACCGGTGTCCGGAAACAGTGCTAATACAGAAGGCAATTCAACGGAAGTTACCTATCGACTGTGGGATTCCGGCCAGCAAGCAACTTACCAGAAATGTGCGACAGCGTTTGAAAAAGATACTGGCATTAAAGTCACGATCGAGCAACAAGGCTGGGATGATTACTGGAAAAATCTGACAACTGATTTTGTCTCTGGCACTGCCCCTGATGTGATCACTAATCATGTTCAGTACTATCCAGAACTTGCTAGCAAAGGACAACTACTAGACCTTAATACATTCATCCATGATGGAGATATCGACTTTAGCCAATACACTGGTGATTTAGCTTCACTATGGGAAAAAGACGGTGCTCGCTACGGCATTCCACAAGACTGGGATACCATTGCACTAGTTTACAATACCCAATTAGTCCAAGAGGCGGGCATCACTTCGGACGAACTGAAAAACCTCACCTGGAACCCACAAGACGGTGGCACATTTGGAAAACTCATTGCTCACTTAACAGTTGATGAAAATGGTAAACGCGGCGATGAACCAGGCTTCGATAAAGAACATATTAAAGTTTATGGTTGGGGTTTGGAGAAAGGTGGCGGAATTGTCGGACAGGGGCCATGGTCTTGGCTTGCCCTATCAAATGGTTTCCAATATCTCGACAAAAACCCATTTGGCACTGAGTATCAGCTAGCTGACCCCAAGCTAGCTGAGGCATTAAGCTGGTGGCAAGAACAGATCGCTGCTGGCTATGTCACTCCCTTAGAGATCGCTGGTCCGCTAGGTTTAGAACCGATGATGGAACAAGGAAAAGCAGCCCTAGTACCAGATGGATCATGGCGGATCAATTTATGGTCTTCATCGGAAAAGAATACATTCGGCTTCGCTCCCCTTCCTATTGGCCCACAAGGACGTAAAACAATCATTAACGGTTTAGCGCCTTCTATCACCAAGCAAGCAAAGAACCCCGAAGGGGCCTGGCTATGGGTAAAATACCTCACATCAGACAAATGCCAATCCATTGTTGCCGATGACGCGACAGTATTTCCATCATTAAAAGAGTTCTCTACCAAGGCAGCTGCAGCGCACGAAAAAGCAGGGCGTGATGTCTCAGCCTTTACTGAAATAACCGAAAACCCAGCAAATCTTGCATACTACCCCATCACTGATAAGGGAAATGAAATTGGTGCTGAGGGTCAAGTTGTTATTGATGAAATAGAACAACTATCAGTTAAACCACGTGAAGCTCTCAAAACCTTAAATGAGAAAGTCAATCAAATTTTAGCTGATACGAAATAACGGTTTGGCGGGGTGAGGTTTACTATATACAACGTTAATCTCACCCCGCTGGCTTATAGGGGTACACCATGGCAACGACAGTAGATTATCGTTCATTTGGAATAGATATCGATAACGCGCAAAAAGTAGCAGGCGGATATATAATTTCAGCGCGCAAATTATCATTACCTCACCCATGGGGAAACACTGAATACTATCGTCACGGCTGGAATTCATGGACTCCTACCCGCTGGTGGTCTTTGGACCGGAAACCTTGGCGTATCTGGAATAAACCAGATCGTAGCCTCACAGCCGAGGATATAACCACTGATAGCACGACACTTCATCGCAGCGCTATGGTGACTGCTTTAAATGGCCCGGACGGACAAACATTTTTGATAGGTGCTATTAACACCTCGGCACCACTTTTGACGATCTCCACCGAGAGAATCACAGCTACCTGTGAAGGGGAACATGCTCAGTGGTTTGTGGCTTTAGGTAATGAACGCGATGTTTTTAACTCCTACATCGCACAAATCGTTTCATTAGAAAATATGCGCCAACCGCTTCATGTAATGGATACTTGTGGCCCTATGTGGTCTTCTTGGTACTCATGGTTCGAAGAAATCACTGAAGAAATCATTATTTCCGAAATTTCACCAGCTAAAGAACTAGGGTACGGGGCTATTCAAATTGATGATGGTTGGCAACAGAGTGTTGGCCATTGGAATCCCAATACAAAATTCTCTCACGGGATCGCCGATATAGCTGCACAGATTCATGACGCTGGAATGAAAACTGGGCTTTGGATAGCACCATTTATTGCAGTATCATCGGCACCCGTTATTGAACGCTTTCCAGAACTCTTTCTCCATAATGATGATGGCAATCTAAAACCTGCCGGATATAATTGGGGACAATATTACTACACACTCGATTTTGCTAACCCTCTTGCGCACGAATGGTTAGCGGACACTATGAGCCGTCTTGTTCATTGGGGAATCGACATGTTCAAACTCGATTTCCTTTATGCAGCATCAATCAGTGGTCAACGCACCGGTGACATGTTACGTGAAGATGCGTATCGGAAAGGTTTAGAAACAATACGCAATACTGTTGGCGATGACGTTTATCTACTAGGTTCGGGTGCTGTTATTAACGCATCATTCGGAGTTCTTGATGGAATTCGAGTCAGCCCTGACACTGCACCATATTGGGATAATGTAGAACGTGTTAATGATCCTTCTGGGCCTTCTGTGCTTAATGCCTTGCGCAACTCCCTCAGTAGGACATGGCTGAAAGCAGCAATTGACTGCGACCCAGATGTCGCCTATTTTCGAACTCGCGGCTCACTACTATCGCCAGAAATCAATACGTTAACTGGCCAGGCAAGCTTAATATGCGAATTCCCACAAAGTTCATGTCCATCCACATGGTTGACTGATCGCGAAAAAGAAGCGGTGCGTCAATGGATTAATCGCGCCAGACAACGCCCAAAAATTCAACAAATTAGTCGCTATGAATACACAATTGATCAAGACCTTGTTCGCTTTGGCGACTACCTGCATCCAACAGGGCGAATCTCTGATCGCCTTCTTGTTAAATGAAGCCACTAATGCACGATCTTTGAAAGGAAAAAAATAATGCGAGTAAATACCATACTGGCACAATCACTCACAAGTTTATTGACATGCACAACAAGTATACTATTACCCTATTGTGATATATCAAGAACCTCAGCAGAGTCAAATAACGATTATCCGGTGTCTAATTATGCACAAACTGTAGAACCCGAAACTTTTGAACTGGAAACAGAGCCACCACAAAAAAGCAAACTCATTCTTACTGCGTCTGCCGAATTTAATGGCACGGCACTTAATCCATATCTTTTTACCGATAATTATCTACCGCATTGGTCTACATCTGCTGGAACCAAAGCAAACTATGAAATTTCCAATGGGACACTTAAGCTTCGTGTTACGAAAGATCAACTACCCTGGGATCCAGTTTATGATGGTTCAACACGTGTATCTTCCATACAAACATACCAAAAAGACTACTTACATAAATGGACTGGATACCCAGATATTGCTCAACATACCGAAGCATTCCGTGGACATTTGCAAAAATATGGATACTTCGAATTGCGCGCCAAAGCCGCCAATGGCGGTGGTGTTCACAGTGCATGGTGGATGACTGGCGCCAACCAAGATTTGCCAGAAGGGAACAATGGCAAATCACGTCAGAATGGCGAAATTGATATTTTTGAGATCTTAGGCCGACATAATGCTTCCACTGCACAGTCAGCAATCCACCCATGGGGCGACTGGCTTCACTTATTTCCATGGACTTCAAAAATATCTACCGGGACCGATCTTTCAGCAGACTTCCATACCTATGGCTTTGAGTGGAAACCCACTGGGATCAAAGTATTTATTGATGGCGAACTAAAATATTCTTCATCGATGTCACCTGCATACCCGATGCTTACCTATTTGGGTGTGTATGAAAAACGTGAAAATAATTCTTGGACTGGTCCCTTTGACCCTAATATTGCTTACCCCAAAGAATTTGAAATTGACTATTTTCGAGCATACCAATTTGTTCCTGAAACGCTACCCTATCAAATAGCTACGATGGATGGAATTATGCGTGGAGAAACAAGAGTGGATTCGAATTCTACCCGGTGGATCGGTGGAACTTCAAATGACGTGACACTTAATAACGTCTATGCTCCAGTCGCCGGAACATATAACATAAAAGTTGAGTATCGTAGTGGCGAGCACCGAGATTTATACATGTTCATCAATAATGAGAAAACAGAACATTTTACTAAGCTATCAACCGGATCGTTTTCGGGTGCCTTTAAGACAGTAGAGGCTCGTGTTAACCTCCAACAAGGTTGGAATACTCTGACTTTAAGCAATCCTCTAGCGCCAGCACCTGACCTACGAAATATTACGATTAGTGAGGCTTCCTAGTCTATCCGACACGTTTGAAGGTTTGAGAAATATACCTAAGCCATTTTGCTAGTTTTGCAGGTCATGCACAAATAGATATGAAGATTTCTAAATCCTGAAATGCTCCCTAAAAATTTGGCTCAAGAATTGGGATCTTCTTCTAGGGAGTATTTCTATGTGTCTTCATCGAAACTATCGGGAAGTGTACCGGCTATAACGGGAAACGAACGAAGGCAACCTACTACCCTCCGACGACGAGAAAGGATTGTTGTGCCCAACCTACCCGACGCACAAACTGTCTGGGTTAACACCCACACTGCCAAAATAGGGCTACGCAGTCTGCCCTTGGGCGCCGCGCAATACTAATCGCGGTTCCGCAGTACCAGTTACGACGTCGGCATCGATAACTGCACGTTCTACATCATCACGTGAAGGTATCTCGAACATCAGTTCACGGAGTAAATTCTCCATAATAGAGCGCAATCCGCGGGCTCCTGTACCACGAGCAATTGCTTCTTCCGCTATCGCCCGTAGCGCTTCCGGGGTGACGTCGAGTATGACCCCGTCGAGGGCGAACATTTTTTGATACTGCTTTAAAAGAGCGTTCTTCGGGGTGGTTAAAATTTCTACAAGGTCATCAACGGTGAGTTCTTCAACGTTTGTGATGATAGGGAGACGTCCAACGAGTTCTGGGATAATACCAAATTTATGCAGATCTTCTGGGGTTACTTCACTAAAGACTTCGGTTCCACGGTCAGCATCATGTAATTTCGCACCAAATCCGATTCCCCGGCGGCCGGTACGCGATGAAACAATATCTTCCATTCCAGCAAAAGCACCCGCCAAAATGAAGAGCACATTAGACGTGTCAATTTCGATGAACTCTTGCTGTGGATGCTTTCGTCCGCCTTGTGGTGGCACGGAAGCGACTGTGCCCTCGATAATTTTGAGTAGCGCCTGCTGCACTCCTTCACCAGAAACATCACGGGTGATCGAAGGGTTTTCTGATTTACGTGAAATTTTATCGATTTCATCGATGTAAATTATTCCCCGTTGGGCACGTTCAGTATCGCCTTCAGCTGCTTGGATAAGTTTGAGGAGAATATTTTCTACGTCCTCACCGACATATCCAGCTTCTGTTAGTGCAGTCGCGTCTGCGATAGCAAATGGCACATCCAGCATCTTTGCTAATGACTGTGCCAGATAGGTTTTTCCAGTGCCGGTTGGGCCCATAAGCAAAATGTTAGATTTCCCGATCTCAACATTTTCTTCAGGCATTTTCGTTTTGAGGGAAGAACCCTCTTGGGAACGAATCCGCTTGTAGTGGTTGTAGACAGCCACGGCTAAGGTGCGCTTTGCACGTTCTTGCCCGACGACGTATTCATTGAGGAAGTCGAAAATCTCAGCCGGTTTTGGGAGCTCTTTTTCTTCATGCGGTTGGGCATCATTTCCGAATTCCTCTTCAATGATTTCATTGCACAGTTCAATACACTCGTTACAAATGTAGACACCTGATCCGGTGATGAGTTTGCGCACTTGGCGCTGGCTTTTTTGGCAGAAGGAACATTTGAGCGTATCTGCCGCATCGGCCGTGCGTGTCACGGGAGTCTCCATTCGTTGTGTTTATTCGGCTGTTTCTATTCCACACTATATTACGTGCTGTGGGAAGTGTTTGGGATTGTGGCGTGTATTGACGACGACGGGGCCAAACATTGATGCTTAACCCCGCCGTTTGTCTCCTGCATGACAGGTATATGCTCTATTGTGCTAGTTGTGGATCTACGGCCTTACGCGAGGTAAGAACTTGGTCAACTAGTCCATATTCTTTCGCTTGGGTGGCGGTAAGGATCTTATCGCGAGCAATATCCTTTTTGATAATGTCACGGTCCTTGCCACTGTGGAAAGCGAGAGTATCGATTAGCCAGTCATTCATACGATCGATTTCGTCAGCAACAATGGCAATATCGGAGGCTTGGCCTTGAACGCCTTCCATTGCTGGCTGATGAATAAGAATACGGGCATTTGGCAACGCCAGACGGCGGCCGGGACTTCCAGCCGCTAGCAATACTGCCGCAGCCGAAGCAGCTTGACCCAAACAGACAGTCTGAATCTGCGGTTTGATGTATTGCATGGTGTCATAAATCGCGGTCAACGCGGTAAATGATCCACCTGGCGAATTGATGTACATGGTGATTGGCGATTCTGGATCAATCGATTCGAGTACCAATAATTGGGCCATGACGTCATCAGCGGAGGCATCATCGACTTGCACGCCAAGGAAGACAATACGGTCTTCAAAGAGTTTGGCGTATGGATCTTGACGCTTGTATCCGTATGGGGTACGCTCTTCAAAATTTGGAAGAATATAGCGGTTTGACGGCATTTGTGGCGCACTTCCACCGGGCATCATAGACATCTGATTCGGGTTCATTGCGTTAATCATGTGCGTCTCCTTCCTCAGTTTTCTTGATTTTCAGTCGCTGAGTGGTGCATTCCGCCGCCACCAACAACAGATGATGAATCTTCAATAATGTGGTCCACGAAACCGTATTCGAGTGCTTCACGGGCAGTAAACCAGTGATCCCGATCCGAATCTTCAAGGATTTGTTCAACACTCTTACCCGTATGCTTGGCATTAAGTTCGGATAGTTCTTGTTTCATTTGTAAGATCAGGTCCGCATTAATCCGGATTTCAGTTGCAGTTCCACCAGCACCGCCGAGTGGCTGATGCATGAGAACACGAGTGTGCGGGGTGATGTACCGCTTGCCTTTTGCTCCTGCAGTAAGTAAGAACTGCCCCATGGAAGCAGCTAATCCCATACCTACAGTTGCAACATCTGGCTTAATGTATTGCATGGTGTCAAAAATTGCCATACCGGCAGTTACTGAGCCGCCAGGCGAATTGATGTAAAGGTAGATATCCTTTTCTGGGTCTTCTGCTGCAAGAAGAAGGAGTTGAGCACAAATAATATTTGCGTTTTCGTCCTTGACCTGATCGCCGAGCCAAATAATGCGCTCTTTGAGGAGCTGGTTGTATATCGAATCACCGAGTCCGAGGCCGTTTGCACTGCCTCCGGCGAGCTGTGGCGTGGTAGTCACGTATTCCCCTTTGTTGTGGCGTTAAACCATAAATGTGTTTCATAGTAAAACCAAAATATGGTCTTACATATTCCATATAAGAGATTACCTTGATTTTGCTGGTGTTACATAGATGCGTTCGCTAGTGGCGTGGGAGAATAACCTTAAAGCAATCATGGTAATAGCAAAAATCTCATCCTGATGCGTTTCAGTTTGCACTATTGCCACGATTGTCATTCGCACATCGCACTGCTCCCAATAAAAAAGGAGGACCACGCTTATCGCGTAGCCCTCCTTTTTGTTAGTTATCAGGCGAGAGCCATAATGGTCTTGCGAGCTTTTCCAGCCTTTTCAGCTTCGAGCACGCGTGCCTTTTCGGCTTCATCGGCAGATTCGAGGTAGGCAATAACTTCATCTACCTTGTGTGCTGCTGGATCAAAATCGCCAGCTGGAGCTTCGGCCTTCTCAGCCTTCTTTGCAGGCTTCTTCTCTGGCTTGTCAGCCTTAGCGGATACCTTTACCTTCTTCTCTTGCGCAGCGAAGTCTGGAACAGTCTCACCTTCTGGAGCTTCACCTAAAACCTCAGCCACATCAACGATGGTTCCGTTCTCATCTTCAACCTTTGCTAAGCGCAAAGCAGCAATAAGACCCTTGTTACGGGCGATTTCACCGGCGAATGCGCCAATCTGGTTGGTTTGTGCGGCAGCTTGGATGAATTGATTTGGATCCATGCCGTACATCTGCGCTTGAGAAACGAGGAACTCAATTAGTTCATCTTGTGCAACATCGACGTTGAACGCCTTGGCATAGGCATCAAGAAGGAGCTGGGTACGCAACGCTTCTTCAACTTCGCCACGGATTTCTTCACCGTGAGCGTCGTCTGCTTCCTTACCTTCGCGCTCTAGGTGGCTCTTAACTTCTTCGTCAACAACTGATTGAGGAAGCGGGAACTGAACTGCTTCGAGGAGTGCCTCAGACAGCTTCTGAGTTCCTTCGGCAACTGCGTCATTACCCTTGTTCTTAGCAACGGTCTTGCGCAGATCTTCCTTGAGCTCATCAATGGTGTCAAATTCGGAGGCGAGCTGTGCGAAATCGTCATCAGCTTCTGGAAGTTCAGATTCCTTCACTGAGTGAACAGTGATTTTAACGTTAGCGTCTTCGCCTTCATGAGCACCGCCCATGAGCTTGGCAGTGAATTCAACTTCATCGCCAGCCTTTGCGCCAGTGAGAGCTTCATCCTGCCCCTGGAGCATGTTGCCATCACCAATCTTGTAGGAGACACCGGCAACATCGTCAATCTCTTCGCCATCAATCGTAGCAACCATATCAATGGTGACGTGATCACCCTTAGCGGCTGCCCGCTCAACGGTGGTCAGGGTAGCGAAACGCTCACGAAGTGCATCGAGTTCGGCGGTTACGTCGTCGTCAGAAACGGCAACGGAGGAAACCTTAACTGTCATCATTGCTGGATCAGCAAGAATGATTTCTGGGCGAACATCAACTTCGACAGTGAACTTCAGGGCTGTTTTATCGCCCTTGCCCTTCATCTCTGGAACTTCGTCAATGGCGATTTCTGGGCGTGACATCGGGAAGAGATCAGCTTCGGCAACAGCTTGCTGATAGTACTTATCCATGCTGTCATTGATGGCTTGTTCAATAATGTAGCCTTTACCGATCTTCGCTTCGAGGATGCGGCGTGGGGCATGGCCCGGGCGGAAGCCGGGGATGTTGACCTGCTTGGCGAGAGCCTTAGCAGCCTTTTCGTAGTCTGGGCCGAATTCTTCGGCAGTAACTTCGACGGATAGCTTGGCGCGGGTCTCGCTGAGGTGCTCAACGGAATTCTTCACTGGGATTTCTCCACTCACGTATTCGGGGGCCGTGGCCCGTTGGGTTCGCCATTTTGGTAGGCGAACGTCTGTCAGAGGCGCAGAGCTTGTTTTCGAGCTATGACGCAACGACGCCGAAGTGGCTCGTTGCGTTTGCGCATACTGTTCCATCATAAAACATGTCGGCGGTTAGGTCTGCATTGTTAGGGAATGAAGGTAAACACAACTTAGGAAAGAAAAAGCCCGAGAGTTACCGTATTGGTGACCCTCGGGCTTAATGATGGTCGGGATAGCGGGATTTGAACCCACGACCTTCCGCTCCCAAAGCGGACGCGCTACCAACCTGCGCTATATCCCGTGCTCTAAAAACTTTAAAGGAGTTTGATAGAAAATTCTAATCGACGTCAATCTTGAGGCTCAGATCACGTTAGTGGAAAAAATTTTGCAGTCCTTCCCTACCCTTGCTAAACTCATTAAGTCAGTTTCGGCTGGCAAAGCGAGTGTAGCTTAATGGTAAAGCCTCTGCCTTCCAAGCAGATGACGCGAGTTCGATTCTCGTCACTCGCTCTTTTCATACCCAAACATGGAATTACGTAGGACTGCATAAACGGATAGCATTTAGCACCTCCACATTAATCGTTTGCAGTAAGTACCGATTGTGGAAGATATATTTCCCATAGACGCCATCATGATTGTGACGTAAATCATAGCAGCCTCAACGCAGTCTGAGAGTTAGCTGGGAATTTCCTGATAATGCAATGATCTGTCGGCGTGTCGCTCACTCGACTAACGAGAAAATCTAGTATTTAGACCTTAAAATCGCTACCAAAATCTATTTTTACCTAGCGCCCATAGCAAATGCGAATTACAGTTATTCCTGAACCACTTAACTAGTAGCCAAATCTTTCAACGGTTGGCTCTATGATTTTAGGAGAAGTTATTAAATGAAGAACTTCAAGAAGGCCGCCGCATTCGGTCTCGCTTTCGCGTTCGCCGGTTTCGGAGCTGTCGCACCTGCATTCGCAGCAAACGAAGATCTCGAATCCGCTGTTCGTACCGCTCAATTAGACGTCGACTATTTCTGCACCGAAACTGCGCCGACATATGACATGGCGAAGTGCGCAATTGCTGAAGATGATCTTGCCAAGGCTAAGAAGGCCCTCGAAGACGCAGCTGCAGCTCCCAAGCAAGAAGAAGCACCTGCAGTAAACGACAATGTCCATAACGCACAAATTGATGTTGATTGGTTCTGCACCGAAGGCACCGAGTACTACGACATGAAAAAGTGCAAAGATGCGCAGCAAGCACTCGAGGACGCCAAAGATGCTGGTAAAGAAACTACAGCACCATCTGGCGACTCTGTAAAGAACGCTATCAAGGACAAGGAACTCACTGCCGAGTGGAAGTGCGCAGAGGGTTCTGAGTACTACGACTTCAACGAGTGCGCAAACCTCAATGCTGACCTCAAGGATCTCCGCATCAAGGACGCACTGCTTGACATCGACTGGTTCTGCACCGAAGGCACTGAGTACTACGACATGGCCAAGTGCGCAGACGCCAAGGATCGCCTCGCAAAGCTTCCTGGCGCAACCAAGGTTCCAAACTCCGCTCCAACTGTTGATGACTCCAAGGAAGCTTGGCCAATGGAAGAGCTCACCCCAGCAACTGAAACCACTCCAGCAATGAAGCTCACCCCAGCCAAGAAGGCTGCCGAAGAAGCAAAGAAGGGTGAACTTGCTAAGACCGGTATCGCAGCAGGTGCCCTTGCTGGTATCGCAGCTCTTTCCACCCTCGGTGGTGCTGCTGCTATCCGTCGCCGTAACGCCTGATTTCAACTTTGCTAGTTTAGTAGAAGTACTAAACTCAAATATCTGAACACAAAGGGTGCCCCCGTAGAAAACCTGCGGGGGCACCCTCATATATCTAGTCACCTGCTAATATCAGCGAGATTCCTTAAATTCCACCCGTTGGCGAATAACGGGATCATACTTTTTCAATACCATCCGATCGGGCGTATTACGCCGATTCTTTTTTGTCACGTAGGTATATCCCGTGCCGGCTGTTGACACTAACTTAATAATTGGTCGAACATCTGCTACTTTTGCCATTTCCTTCTCCTTACAACTCTCCACTGCGAATCAAATCAGCTACAACCGATTCAATTCCACGCGAATCAATCGTTTTAATCCCCTTCGTACTCACCGTAATAGTGACCGTGCGCTTCAGCGACGGAACATAATACCGTTTCGTTTGCAGATTTGGATTAAACCGTCTACTTGTCCTTTTATGCGAATGTGAAACCGTTTTCCCGAACTGTGGTTTACGGCCAGTAACTTGGCAATATGTAGCCATCAACTTTGCCTTTCTCTGACTGCCGAGGTTGCTCGCAATGTCATTGCTTTTGACACCAACAAGGAATTTACGAACTAGATCGCCCTTCACACTATGCAACGATGGCCAAACTATCCATATTCCGTTCCCCCCCTCACACATTTGAGAACCGCTCTCATTAGAGAGTTATGTAAGTTTAGATTGCTCCATAAAATAATTGCAAGTGACGCCCGTAACTAAAAAGCAAGAGCAGCCATAACAGCACATAGGCCTCCCAGCACTGCGGCATGAAACCGCCAGTGAAAAACCAGCACTGCTGCATACTCACGCAAAAATGAAGTAGGAAAAAACCAAAGCACTGAAGGCGCGCCATAAACCGGCCAATCCAACCTTGCACGCCGCGCCAACCCACGCGTACGCAAAACATGATAATTACTCGTTGCTACCACAACTTGAGCATTCGGATTTACATCCGCAGTAATTAATTGAGAACTAAAGCGAAGGTTCTCCTCCGTCGTCGTCGATGAATCTTCTAAAATAACACGCATATATTCAGGCACCTTACCTGATAAATAACGTGCCATCGCAGCCGCCTCGGAAATAACTTCATCCGCGCCTTGGCCCCCAGAACAAACAATGGCGTCCGCTCCCCCAGCCAACGCAAGCTGTAGCCCGCGATCCAATCGGGCAGCCAGCAAAGCACTCACTCGCTCCCCAACCAAACCCGCACCCAAAACCACAACAACATCACAACCCGCGGCTATATCACCATGCGAATTTTTCCGAGCATGCACCATAAATGCACTAAGCCCCAGTCCAAGATAGCCACCAATAACGACGATGCAACTCACTCCAACAACCGCCCACGATGGCATCCGCTCAACATACAAGGCGAAACTCAACAACGCAGCGAGCCACATCAATACGCCACCGGCAATAATAAGAGTTCCTGTTGTGCGCCACCGACGTGGCTGAACCAAGCGCCAACAAGCCCATGCCACCAGCACAATACTGGCGCTAACACACGCCATTATCACCCACATGCCACTCATCGAACGCGTCACCTCATTCACTATCGACGTCTTAACATAGTGCCATAAAAACAGCTCAAAAAGCACTTCTTACAACAAAAGGTGGGGATACACTAGGAAGAGCGCATCCCCACCTCAGGTGTGGCATAAAAGGTTATTATCGTCGCAAGTTACTCAGCCTGGGCGGACTTAACTGCCGCTGCCACTTTCTCATGAGCATCCCAAATCTCTTGTGGCAAACGATCAAACTGCTCCAGATGCTCACGCCGTGCTTGAAGTTCACGAGCCCAAAGCTCTGGATCAATCCGCAAGATCTCAGCAAGATCCTCAAGAGAACCGGTAAAGCCATCAAGGTTGAGCTCTTCAATGGTGGGCACGATGCCAACTGGTGTTTGAGTTCCCTTTGCTCGGCCTTCTTTAAGATCTAACAGCCATAACAGCGCACGCAGATTATCGCGGTAGCCTGGCCAGCGGAAATGTCCATCTTCTGGATCACGCTGGAACCAGTTCACATGAGCGAAGATAGGTGTGTCTTTTGCTTGACCGATAATCTTCAACCAATGTGCGGCATAATCACCTTCTGGGTAGGACATAAATGGACGCATAGACATCGGATCATACCGTAAAACGCCTTCTTTGCCTTCGGCAGCAAAGGTAGCCTGCACGCCCATCGTCAAACCGTCGTAAACGCCTTCGGCAATGTCAGTTATTGCACGAATAAGCGGTTCACGGTCCGCAACACGACCACCAAAAATAATGGCATCAATTGGAACACCTGCTGGCGCATCGTAATCTGGCGCAATATTGGGAACATTTGCCAAAGTTGTTGTGAAACGCGAATTTGGATGCGCCCACTCATCACCTTTAGCATCAGAACGCTGACGTTCTACAGGACGATCTGCAATTGGTTCACCCTTCCAATCGAGCCACCCGGTTACGTCTTCTGGATATTCCGGAGTCTTGCCTTCCCACCACAGCTCCTCCGTTTGCGGATTGTATGCCACATTCGTGAAGAGAGTACGAGTTCCGGGAGCAAGTGACTCCATCGCAGTCGGGTTAGTATCCCAGTTAGTATCCTTAGCAACGCCAAAAGCGCCGAACTCGGGATTCATGCCATAGAGACGGCCATCTTCTGGATCTACACGCAACCAGACAATATCATCACCATAGAAGTAGACTTCATAACGATCACCCAGGGCTTCCGGGGCGAGCATCATAGCAAGATTTGTTTTTCCCGACGCCGATGGGAAGCCACCACAAACATAATAGGTGCGATCTTCCTGCTTATCCTTAATACCGATAAGCATAAACTGTTCACCTAAGAATTCTCCGGAGAACCAGCCATCAAAAGATCCTTGGCGTAGCCCGTGTGCAATCTTGCCCAGTAATGCGTTTCCACCATATGACGAGCCGTAATGCAAGATTGTGCGATCGTCAGCAACAGTAGCGAAAAGTCGCTGATCATCCGCCGTACCTTGGCCAAGGTTTTCCAAATCACCGGTAACGTGGACGGCACGCACAAACATTGACGGATCGGTGAGATCATTCAAATATTCGACGCCAACTCGCGCCATCCGAATCATATGAATTGCAACCGTGCGATTATCAGTAAGTTCAACTCCGCGGGCGTAATCTTCGAGTGGAGATCCCACTGGAGCCATCAAATATGGCACCACATACATCGTCTTACCACGTGATGCGCCACGCATATGCTCAATTTGACGCTGCGTAACTTCGGAAGCATCGCGCCAGTTGTTGTAGACCCCAGCATCTGAGGGACGATGAGTGGCAACCACGGTACGTTCTTCGGACCGAGCAGTGTCCTTGTAATAGGAACGCGAATAATACCGATCCTTACCTGCTGGGAAAATTTCTCCAGCAGCGAGTGCTTCATTTACGATGCGTTCATCATCAGCCGCATTAATAACTTCGATGTTATCTGGCTGAGTTATCTCTGCCCAGTACGCGACGTACTCTTCAACCACTTTATTGTGTAGTCCAGCCGCCTGGAGAATTTCTGGAATGTTCATCTTTTACCTTTCCCGTAACGGATTAACGCAAGTGTTTGTATATGCCGAACATTTTTATTTGCACATACCGAACATCATAATGCATGATCATTCCCTTATGCAGGACTAAAGAAACAGATAGACTACACGTACCGATACACGCGAGAGGATACCCATGAAAAACCAACAGCAATCCCGTCCCTACGTGCCCGACTACGATTGGCTCTGGACCCAGCCCCCAAGCTATACGCGAACCCTTCGAGCCATCATCTCGCACTCTGATGCTGCCGTGCTGCGCACCGCATTCACATCTTTCATCCGCTCCCTACAACATGATGAGAATGGCGTAGCCGGGCGTGGCGGATGGGCAATATACCCCAACGTCAGCGAATCTGAGCCACACGCCGTCGTCGCTGATATTGTTTCCGGTGGCGAAGACGTAGCCGACGCGATCTGCGACGGCGCGGACGAACTCTTCGAAAAACTCACTGCAACGCCGGGAATAAAAATTCAGTGGCGCCAGCTTGACACCGGCGCCACCAAATCTGACTAACGGACCTAATCGTTGCGGCGTACCCGCGCCGATAAAACCCGATGCTGAATCGGAACCGTGACGGCCACAGCAGCAAACGTCAAAGCGATACCCAAACCAATCATCGTCATCAGTGCGAGCATGTTCCCCCACTTCACCAATGCCGGATGCGTTAGCGAAGGCACGAATGACAGCCCCACCACGATCACCAACACTGCGAGCAACGGATACATCACCTGAATAAACCGGGCGCGAATGAGCGTCGAGACGGGCGTGCCAACATACACCAGCGCACGCGTTTCATCACTGCGGTCAAAAACATCCGAGACTTGATGGATCATCGTTGACACCGCACCGATAACCAAGGAGAAAGCAAACGCAATCAGCACGCCTTGCGGGATATCGTGGGCCATCAATTCCGCATACGATTGCGCTTGATCGCCAACTGTTGAATCTAGCGAAACAATGGCCATCGTGGACACCAACGTTGCCACTGCACCCATGAGTGCCACCGCACTGACATTGCGCCACGCCGCCCGCGAATGCGAAACCACCCGGCGAATACCGATGAGCCGTGCTGGTGAGCCGGTAAAAACGAGCGGTCGCATCGTCAGCTGAATAAACAACGGCCCTGCCAAGGCCAAACCGCCAAAGAAGATCACCACGGCGAGACCGATAGAAAGAACTTGACCAACATCAACCGAGCTTGGCGAGAAGGTTGCCGTCATATATAACAGGAGAGCCAACGCTACGCCCAACACAGCTAAGCGCCACATTTTCACGCTCGTTGGAATAACGCGATGAGCGACACCCAGAGGCGAAATGGTTACCCGCTGCAAGCCAACAATCGTTGAAATACTAGCAATAACGAGCATCAGGCCGTAGGCCGCTAACAACATCCACCACGGGAGCAACATATGAGCCGTATTAATCGGCAACGTGCCAAAGGTCAGCTGAGACCACGCTGGCAAAGTTGCCAGGTAAACAGCCAAACCTAGCACATAGCCAATCGTCGCCTGCAAAATACTTTCCACAATCGACATCACCAAAACTTGGCCGGCACTCATTCCCATCAGACGTAACGATGCCAACCGACGTTCCCGGCCACCAGCACCTAACCGTGCAGCCCCCGAGCCGAGCGACAACAACGGGATCGTCAATAACGCCAACGCAATAACTGCGAACGCTGCATAGATTTCGCCAATTGATTCGGTGCGCACATCGCTATGGAATGCCGTTGCAACAGCCTGGTTGATCGCCCCAACACGCGTTTGGAACATGAAGACGCCACCCAACGTGGTCAATGTCAGCCATGATGACACCGCGAACGCAAGAACCGCAAACACATCCAAAATACCGCTGCCGGTGCGTGCCCCTAATCGGGCACGCGTCAGCATCGCGGCTAAAGACAGCGACTTCATCGTGACACCGCCCCGTCATAGTGAATTAGACCGTCACGAATTTCTACCAAACGCTGGCACCACGAGGCCACCTGGGTATCGTGGGTAATAACCACCAAGGTCGTGCCGTTCATTTTTGCGGTAGCAGTCAACAACTGCATCACTTCGTGCCCGGTTGCCTGGTCGAGTGCGCCCGTTGGTTCGTCAGCAAATAAAATCGCCGGATCGTGCACGAGTGCGCGAGCAATCGCCACTCGCTGTGCCTGACCGCCAGACATCTCCCCTGGGTGCTTAGCAGCCTGCGAACGCACCCCGAGCCGTTCCAACCACGTTTCTGCGGTCTTTAGCGCCTTGCGGCGCGAAACACCGTTAAGCAACAGCGGGAAGGCAACATTCTCGCGGGCCGTCAACTCCGGCACTAACTGTCCGTCTTGGAACACGAAACCAAGCTTGGACCGGCGCAACTTCGAGCGCTTCGCATCTGACATCGACGAGATCGACAGCTCCCCGAGTTCCACCTGGCCTTCATCTGGCTGCAAAATACCCGACAGCACGTGAAGCATGGTTGACTTACCGGAACCAGATGGGCCCATAATCGCCACCTGCTCGCCGTGCTTGATATCAATATCGACGCCCGCCAACGCGTGGACGTCACCGTATGTTTTCAGTAAACCGCGACCGCGGAGATTCATTTCGTTCATGGTTCCTATTTTCCCGGCTCACGGTAGCGAACACCATGGTGCTACCTCCCATTTTCAAGGTAGAGCCAGCCCTACCTTTCGCGTCTGTGGCGGTTGTGCCAGCTTCCACCCGCTAATATTACTAGTATGAGTTTTCTGCGCCGGCTATTTTCTTCGCGTTCGACGTCGTACGCCCAGAAAATCGCTCACCTGACCGAATCACGCCGTGAAATCGTGCAAGCGTTCGAAATCGAACGACGCCGGATCGAACGCGACCTTCACGACGGCGCCCAACAATACCTTGTTGCTACCGGAATGGCGCTGGGCGAACTCGAACTCATCGTCACCTTGGCTGGCGAATTGCCTGCCGAACTGGCTGACCTACCCGAGATAATAGCTCGCGCAAAAACTGCTAATCAACAAGGGTTGGCAGCTTTGCGGGCAACGGTCAACAATGTTCACCCTAAGCTACTGTCTGACATGGGATTGGCGGCTGCCGTACGCGATATTGCCGAACGCTGTGAACTGCTGGTGCGCGTCGTCGTCCCCCATCCGCTACCTGACCTACCTGAAGGCGTGGTGGCTACGGCCTACTTCTTGGTGGCTGAAGCGCTCACAAACACTGCGAAATATGCACCAAACGCTGAGGCTACGGTTATGCTTGCTGCCGACGAATACCTGCACGTATCGGTCGTTGATACCGGGCCGGGCGGTGCGCAGCTAAGTAGTGGGCACGGGCTTGCCGGAATGCGCGAACGGCTCGCCGCATTCGGCGGCACGCTCGACGTCGTCTCCCCTGCCGGTGGCCCCACCAAAATAACCGGAAAAATCCCGCTACTCTTACGCACCGGCGAATCAAGTATCGTTCTACACTCAGGAGAAAACCAGTGACCCACACAATTTTTATTGCCGACGACGCCGCCCTTATGCGTGCCGGGCTGTCCGGTATTTTGCAACGCGTGGGTTATGAGATTGTTGGCGAGGCCAGTTCTGCCCCCGAACTTGTGTCCGGGGTACGCAAAATTATCGACGACGGCGGGCAGATCGACATCGTTCTTACTGATGTACGCATGCCACCGACGCTGACTGATGACGGCCTACGCGCCGCTGATGAATTGCGCTGTGCCTATCCCAACCTGGCAGTAATGGTGCTATCTCAATATGTTGCACCCGCCTATGCCCAATCGTTGTTTGGCTCGGCGCACGGAATGGCCCGCGGCGGGATCGGATATTTACTCAAAGAGCGCGTCTCCCAAGTGGCCGACTTCGTCACCTCGCTGGATATGGTTGCTGGCGGAGGCGTCGTCGTCGATCCAGAAGTTGCTGCTGGGCTCATCCGTGGCCGGTCTACCGCGCTCGCGGCGCTCACGCCCCGCGAGCGCGAAGTCCTTGAGCTCATGGCGCGCGGACTATCCAATGCGCAAATCCAGGCGGACTTGTTTTTATCCGCGGCGGCTGTATCGAAACATGTGGCAAATATTTTCAGCAAACTCGGACTGGCTCCGGGCGAAGAAAATCGCCGGGTGCGCGCCGTGCTGACGTATCTAACTGAAACAGGTGGAACGGGCGCCGCGTCACGGTGACTCTTGCAAGGTGACTCTTGCAAGGTGACGTGACTGAGCGTGACTCGAGGTGGCTTCCTCAAGGTGACGAACGGGGCGCACACGTGTATAGTTAAGTCGTTGGCTTTCGCCACTGCGGGCGTAGTTCATCGGTAGAATGGCAGCTTCCCAAGCTGCAGAGGCGGGTTCGATTCCCGTCGCCCGCTCCACTAGGCGCCCATTTGGATACAAATAGTCCAGATGGGCTTTTTGTTTGTCAGCGCTGGTTTTCGGGCTCTTCGGATTTTAGCGGGGTGTGCTGGAGGCGGTTCGCACTTAGAGTGTGATCAGCCTAAAATCTATCCTCGCTTGTGTTCCTATTGTTATGGCTTGTAGCTTTGGGGCTATAGGGCTATAGGGCTATAGGACATTACAATCAAAAACGCTCATCTTGACTCGCTACCCGACACTGCCAGGCTTTGTATCAAAATGAGCGTCTTAATGGTTGTAGCATTAGCTCCAAACCTAGCCTTAAACAACTCCACCAAACACTCATGCCGACTCACGCTAACCTTACTCGATGGCAACATAGAAGTACTCCCTGAAAGAAAGAACCCAATTATCGAGTCCAGCTTTCAGGGAGCACGTGAGCATTTAGAGTCTATCCGGTACCTACGCGTCAGTATGTCAGGCTATCCCGATAAGCGCTAATCCTGTGCCGATGGCTAAAGCTGTAACAGTAAGATTGACGATACCAATGAAGACGTTCACAACAACAATACTGCTAGCCCAGATTCCTTTCGTTCTGTTGACTTTTACTATCAGGATGGCACTGATAAATGCTGAGAGGAATGGGACGAACAGGGCTAGCATCCCTGAGACAATCGTTGCACCAATAGCATTTTTTTTGCTCATAGACATTTTTTGCGTTGTGGCCCCCATGGTCACTGCCCTACCCAGTAAGTTGAGACTCCGCCACTCGGGTATGCTGTCATGTCACCCCTAAGTACGAGCATCTGCCACGACAGTCCCTTGAGTGGACCAATATTGTACGAGAAGCGAGCGTTCATCTTAGCGGATCTGCCTCCCGCAGACACCCAAGCGGACTTCTGAAGCAGGGAGGTATGGACCGCTGGATTCCAGTTTCGCGATGTATAGGCGTTAGAGTAATTAATCTTCGAAACTTTACCATACCGAACTTGGTATCCGAGTTCCATGCGGAACTCGATTACCTTAACACCAAAGATCTTTACCCAGCGAGTAGACCAGACATTCTTGTCTATAGTTGATGCGTTTGTCACGTATGTTGGGCCATTGGCGAGCATATCGCTCGCCGACACCAAGCGATTGTCAGGAGCGGAGATCGTCGGAAGCTCAAAGCGGGTGAGTCCGGTGGTCACTCCCGGCAGATCCGTAGCCGCGTCTGTGTAAAGTGCTGGATCCTGTAGAGCTCGGACGAACAGGTCCTGCTGCTGGTTAGTCAGGGCACGGAATTCTGCGAGCGTCTCGGGAGAATTTTGACTGAGATACGCCTCGTATTCTTCAACGGTCAAAGTTTCTGATGGTGCCACAGTATCTGCCTGTGCGTAGGCAGGGCTGAGCCCCGTGAACAGCGTAAATAAAAGCACAATGATTGAACCGATGCGAATGGTAGTTTTATGTGGCATTGTAGTTCCTTTCGAGATATGACGACACGCCACCTCCCGATATGCTAATTCGTACATAGACTATCACAATTGTGTCCTACGTTACAATCAATATCTCTTGGTGTAAGACGTTAATTTTTGTTGATAGTTTGCAGCCCTCTTAACCACACACTTTTCAGTGTTCAATCACTGCACGGGCTAAGGAATATTGATGGATACTTCAGTATTCTCTTCACATTCGCCCTCCTCTCCTATTTCCGATACCCGCAACGCAACCCCATCTGCAGACCCCTCAGTCTCAAATGCTCACTAGCCGAGTAGTCGAAACAGCAACGATCACCTGATCACCGAGCGTCCAACACGCCAGCAAACAACCCTAGAAACAACAGAATCCCTGCTCAACAGAGGTTGAGGGCTCACACAACTTTTATCATTTTCGACGTCTAAGTCTCCACTAGACGATCGACGATGATCAGTAGGAAGTTGTAGTGCATGGCACTAACACGAGTCTTCAGAGCAAAAGCGTTCCCTGCAAGTAAGTAGCTAAACTGTTTATAATAACGAGTGCATTGGTCAAGCCGCTATGTGTCTTATTTGGAAGGTGGCGCGTGATGCTCTACAAGAAAATAACCCTATTTCGTCTTTTAGCATTAACGAGCATAGCAGTGAGTACTGTCAGCGCGTGTTCACCAGCAGATGACGCTCACAAGCACTCACCTTCTGACCAACATTCGCCGTCTTCCTCTGCGACTTCGCCTAGCACACCCAAACCCTCTGGTAGTGCGCGTGCAACGTGGAATGGCGACAATATTGATCTTTCCGGAGCATCTGTCTCATGCGACGTCGACGGAAATGTGGTTCGTATTGTCGCGCTTCCAGCTGACTGGGATCCAAATTCCGATTCTCCTTACTGGGCAACGCTTTGGGAATCGGACGACGCGATCGACGTTCTTGACGTAGGAATCGGTTATGGAATTCCTACTGAAACAAATCAAGAGGTTTTAGCCCACGCCTGGTCCTCCAATAACCCTAGGACAGGCAATTTCATTGCCACTCACCAGGGAAAGACCTACACAGTTACCGGTTCTTTTGGCAATATTCCTGGCACAGAAGCAACAGTATCGGGAGAGCTCATCGTCGACTGCCCGACGCAATAAGCATTATGCCAGAACACCGATTATCCAAACATCTTCACATCTGATGGCCACCCGGCAAACAACATCGAGCTCCGGGTAACAGGACTGGCATAAGCCACGATTCCAAATCGTGGCGTTAGTTTTTATCAATCAGTGCCTCTATCTGCCCGGCTTTCGCAGTCGCAGTGTTACAAGATTGTTCACCGTCGTCTTTGTAGTTGTAGCACTAGACTGCGTACTTGCATCTTGTGTTCGATGCCACTGTTTTTCTTTTCTCTCCATGCCCTCCGTTGAGTTCATTGGTGAAGACGGCGGGTGTGACGTTGTCATTGAGCCAGGATTCTTCAGCGATTCTACCGTGGATACGCAAAACCCCGACGCTCTCAGCATCCAGGTCATGGTTTGGCTTAGGTGTGAGCCAGTCCCAAAACGTCTCGTACCCTCCTCCTTAGGGGCAGTTCGTTACTCGAAGGCTCCTCAACAGACTCAGACTCCGGTTCTATCTGTTCGGACTCTGCTGGTTGGGTACTGGCATATGCACCAGCAAGGCCGAGCGGAAGCATGTTGCCATTAACCAAATACAAATCCCAGCCAGCTTGTTCACTGATACGGTCGAGGTTTCCAGCTCACGGATATCATTGGCGCTCATCCACCCGTTCTGCCGAACGACCGTGTATCCATCCATCCGCGACTTATATTTACCGCGCAGCAAGCCCTCGAAGTTGAACTTCACATAAAATCTGCGGCTTCTCACAAGGAGCCAAGAGCGTTTTAGTGATGGCTTGTTCCCATTACGAGCGCCACCGAACGTGGACTGCCAGGACTCGCGAACGCGGGCCGGATCCTTAATCGTGCCAGGGTGTTCAAGCACACCACCCGGAGCCGCACCATTAGCAAAAAGCTCGCCCCATAGTCCTCGGTAGCCTGAGCTAAGCCGATGGCGTTCTTGGCCATCGCAATCGGGCTATACCCAACCAGACCGTCAAAGCCCAGCCCTGGAATATGCAACACCTCATGAGGAGAGAACCTAACGGTTTCGAACCTGCCTGCGGGTTCATCCCAGCTGCGCTGATACTCATAATACAGGCGACCTTGTTCGTTACGGCCCACGGTCATCCGGTTTGGCATGAGCGGATACAAACCGATGACTTCGTCGCGGCCGTTACGAAACACCTGCGCAAACGCATTACCCCACAACAACAAGTGCGTCATGAGGGTTTCTCGGAAAATAAAACTTGTCATCTCCGGATTCGGCTCATCATGCAACAACCGATACAACGGATGATCAAAGGCCTTCACCTTCGCCCCATCCGCCTCCTGATGGTAAACATGTAACGGCAACCCAGCAATAGCTTCAGCCAAAATCCGCACGCATGAATACACGGCAGTCATCTGCATCGCGGAGCGCTCTGTCACCGGACGACCAGACGATGTCGCCCCGAAAAAGAAGCTGTAGCCAGAGCTGACCGCATGATCCTCAGTCTTGCGGGTGGTGTCGCCGCGCAGCCAATTCAGGAAACCCATATTTACCACCTATAAATTGAGACTAGGTGAATCTACTCAGTCCCGCTTGACATGATGTGCGCACTGTGTTTTAATTGTTACTGGAGCGGCTGCTACACAAGTAGTTCGCCGAATCTAACAACTAGTTCGCCGAATCTAACAACAAAATTTCAAGTCACGCAACACCTATTTGGGTGTTGCCCGAACAATGAAAAGGAATCTATTATGTACAGCTTTGATAATGCCGTTTACGGCTTCGAAACCGCCAAGGAAATCCTCGGAGTTGGTTCTAACACGATGAGTAAACTCATCGATCTTAATCTCATCTCAATATTTTCTGATAGCGCGAATCAGCGAAATCAACAATATTCCGGTTGGGATATTGGGTACCTGTCTTCTGCTAGAAATCGCCCTTTGTTGGTTGAAAATGGTCAAAAAGCTCTAGTCTGTTCGATGGGAGTCGAAAAACAGAAGGCTCGCCCTTCTCTATATTTCGATGCCACCTGGGGACAGCGTAAAGATGTCCTCGATGAAGTTCACCGTAACGTTTCTGCTGACATTTGGGCGCAAATTGTTGAAGGAACCCTTCGAGTGACTGGGCATTGGCGTGTAAGCCAAAAAGATACTGATTTTTTGGTCGACAATAAATCGATCGTCGTGGCCTCTTACGGTGGATTCATCCTGGATGGCGGGTATATCGAGAAATGGGTACCTAATGTGTTCAGCCAGTCTGGTGGGCGCTGTTTCATAGTGAAGCCCTTTGACCACCACGCTTCATACCAGTACGCGCATAATTATTTGCCCTCTCGTCCGGGGCCAATGAATAAGGTCTGGACTTCAGAAGCTCTTCTTGAAGAAGCTTCACAGTTGCCGTAGTTGTCGCTTCATAATCGATGCGGGGTGAGATGAGTATTTTCTTGCCAATCTCACCCCGCATCTTTCTTTACAACACCAGTAAGCCGCGCTCGTCATAGACGCTTCCGCTCGTGGCTCCTTGTCCGCATCTGATTGCTCGGTCGAGGGCCATGATCGTGGCGACGACACCGTCGATCTTCTCGGTCGATTTCTGCTTGTCAGGCTTGATGTTGCCTGCCGGATCTTGGCGGACGTGAATGTTGTCCACCATCCATGACAGGACCGGGTGCCCGCCATGAGCTAACCGACCTTCAAGCGCGAGCTTCATCAGCTCCTTTGACGGTGGGCTCATGTCTTTGAAGCCTTGCCCAAAAGGGACGACGGTGAAACCTAAGGCTTCGAGGTTTTGGCTCATTTGGACAGCGCCCCAACGGTCGAACGCAATCTCGCGAATATCGAACCGCTGCCCAAGTTGCTCGATGAAGGCTTCAATCGCGCCATAATGAACGACGTTGCCTTCCGTGGTCTGCAAGAAGCCTTGCTGTTGCCACAGGTCGTAGGGCACGTGATCACGCGCGACGCGGAGTTTGAGGTTGTCTTGTGGTATCCAAAACCATGGCGCGATCACATACGGTTCATCCCCGGTTTGGGGTGGGAATACGAGGACGAATGCGGTGATATCCGTTGTGGAGGCAAGGTCGAGCCCGCCGTAACACACTCGCCCCTCGAGGTCGGATAGATCAACGGGTGCTGAGTTTTGGTTCCAGACGTGCATGGGCATCCACCGCACCGACTGTTTCACCCATTGGTTGAGTCGTAACTGTCTGAAGGTGTTTTCTTCAGCCGGATTCTGTCTCGCGGACGTGCAGGCTTGGCGTACTTTCTCGATCGGAACAGTGATCCCCAAGCTCGGGTTAGCCTTATGCCACACTTCCTCGTCCGTCCAGTCATCGTCGCGGTCCGCACCATAAATCACCGGATAGAAGGTCGGGTCATGCTTTTTGCCTGCGAGGATGTCCTCAGCCTTTTCATGCTGCTCATAGCAAATGCTATGGGTATCGGTACCCGCGGTGGTGATCAGGAAATACAAGGGCTGGGTGCGGGCATCACCAGATCCCTTGGCCATCACGTCAAAGAGTGCTCGGTTGGGTTGGGTGTGGAGTTCGTCGAAGACGACGCCGGAGATGTTGAACCCGTGCTTCGAATACGCCTCAGCCGACAACACTTGATAGAAGGAGTTGGTGGGTTTGTAGATGATCCGCTTCTGACTGGCGAGAACCTTGACGCGCTTGGAGAGGGCAGGGCTCATGCGGATCATGTCGGCCGCGACCTCGAACACGATGGATGCTTGCTGGCGGTCTGCCGCGCACCCATAGACTTCGGCGCGTTCCTCACCATCCCCACACGTCAGCAGCAGCGCGACGGCTGCGGCGAGCTCGCTTTTGCCCATCTTTTTGGGTATCTCGACGTAGGCGGTGGTGAACTGGCGGTAACCATCTGGCTTGATGGTGCCGAACAGATCACGAATGATCTGCTCTTGCCAATCAATCAGCTGGAAGGGTTTACCGGACCAGCGGCCCTTCGTATGCTTCAAAGCTTGAATAAACGCGACCGCGTAGTCGGCTTTACGCTTGTCATACGTAGAGCCATCAGCCATAAACCGTGTAGGCGTATAAGTTTCTAGTTGACGCATCGTGTCCCACCTCCTCTCCTAAGAAGTAAGAAAAGCCCCAGCGAGTGGGGCGTGAACGTGAGAGCACAGCGCGCCTAAACCGTGCAGGTTCAGGCGCGCTGTGCGGGGTTTAGATCAGAGCGTCAAGCGCCGTGTATTCGGTGTGGTGCTCCTCGAGCTGGTGGGCGATGATGGAGGCGCGGAAACCGTTCTTCTCCCGTCCCAGCTTGTTTTCTAGGGCGGTGATCTCGGCCTTGCGACGCTTCATCACCTGTACCGAATCACCGTCTTGGATTGCTTGCTTATCGCGTGCGAAGTTGTTCATCACTTGCCTGCCTTTCCAAGCTGGTAAGCGGCATCAAGCATGGCTTTCAATCCCCACACGCTGACCTCGAGGAAATCCTCACTGTCACTGCGACGGACTTCAAGATCGCCTCGGTTTTGGATCTCGAGACTGTTTTGTTTGGCGATCTCGAGAAGCTTTGCGGCTGTTTTCTTGCTCATGACCTTCTCCTTTACCTCTTGTTTGGTCATGTACATACTGTGAGACTTTTGGGTGTGGCTGGTCTGGGATCAGCTGGCAGGATTAGACCATAGCTCTGGTGGCGTGACTCGTGTACATACTGGCGCAGAGGTCATGATCTCTTTATAAGAACTCGCGGTTTCTGGTGCTTTTGGCTGACATGTCCGCTGCTAGGGCTGTGGTCTGATCCGGCCGGTGAGCATTGGCTTGATTAGAAGCATGTCCGCCAATTCTTCTTTGGCGTGACTCGTCACAGTATTGCCAGCAAACCAAGTCCTAGACGCGACTCTAAGAATATGAAACCGGATCAGACCTCAAGGTAAGAAACAACCCAGAGTTTCAACAACCAAGGAGGTTGAATCCATATGGCAATTGTCGCACACATCTACCCTTTCATTGTGGGAGTCGACACACACGCCAGAAACCATGTGCTATCGATCCTGGACTGTTCCACGAGAGCCCAAGTCCTTTGTCACTCATTCACGAACACTCCTAAAGGGCACGCTCGCGCGCAAGCATGGATAGCCAGACACGCGAGTACCGAAGCAGGCAAGGTTTTGGTGTCAATGGAAGGGACAGCCTCCTACGGTGCTAGGTTCCGTGTTTTCCTAGAGCAGGCAGGCTACCGCGTGGTTGAAGCCCCGCGACTTCTAGCGCATGGCCGTAAGAAACTCGCCAAAAATGATGCACTAGATGCCTTCCAGATCGCTGCCAGGACTCTTGGTAAAGACGAAACCGAGCTGACTATCCCCAGGCAAGGCAACCATCGTGAAGCCTTGCGGATCCTCGTAACTGCAAGGAAACAACTCACCCGCACCACGACCGTTCACATCAACTCACTCACGGCTTTGACCCGCTGTGCCGATCTTGGTGTTGATGCCAGAAAAGCACTGTCGGTAACACAAATCCACCAGCTCGCCACTCTTGAAGCACATCCCGATGAGGCTATCGACGTCCTCGTTGCCAAACAAGAAGCGCGGCGCCTCGCCAAAGCCATCATCGATGCTCGTGCGCAACTAGCAGAAAACCAAACCCAACTAGCGATACTCGTCCAGCTGGTGGCACCAGCACTACTGGAACTATCAGGAGTAGGACCAGTCACAGCAGCGCAAATGATTATCTCCTACTCCCACGCAGGCAGGGTCAAAAGCGAAGCAGCTTTCGCAGCACTAGCAGGCACCAGCCCAATACCAGCTTCGTCAGGAAACAAGATACGCTACCGGCTCAACAGAGGCGGAGACAGAGCACTCAATAACGCCCTTCACACCATAGCCCTCGTACGCCTAAGAAACGATGAGCAGACCCGCGAGTATATGAAAAAACGACTAGCTGAAGGCAAAACCAAACGTGAAACGATCCGGCTAATAAAACGCTATCTAGCCCGCAAAATCTACCGACTCCTCACCAAAGAACTAACCAAGAAACAAATCGCTCTAGCAGCTTGACAAATATAGAAGCGTCAGCCATAGGTGTGGGCGCTTATCCAGTCATTTTCGGCTTATTTTCAAGGGAAATGAGGGATGTTTATCCCGCCCGTTCGACGTCCTTCACCAGATCCAAATACGCATACTCTTTACCGCCTCGCAGACACGTGACCCCAGCCGCGTCCCCAGTATGTTCGGCATACCGCCTGAGGATAACGGAGGCATATTTCTCGTCCAGTTCCATGCAGTAGGCAATGCGGTCGGCAGCCTCGCACGCCATCAATGTCGATCCTGAGCCTGCGAAGGTATCGAGCACGATCGCATTCGCCTGCGTCGAATTCTGTATCGGATACGCCAGCAGGTCGAGGGGCTTGGACGTCGGATGGTCACTGTTTTTGCGGGGTTTGGCGAAGTTCCAGATCGTCGTCTGCTTCCGATCCGCATACCAGCGATGTTTACCCGTTTTCACCCAACCAAACAGAACTGGCTCGTGTTGCCACTGGTAGGGAGATCGACCGAGAACAAGGGAGTCTTTCACCCAAATACAACACCCGGACAGGTAGAAGCCTGCCTCTAGGAAGGCGCGGCGGAAATTTAGCCCTTCAGTGTCAGCGTGGAACACGTAAGCGGATGCGCTTTTCTCACACACCCCAGCCATGTTAGTTAACGCTGCGTGGAGGAAGTCGTAGAACTTATCGCCAGCCATCTTGTCATTCTTAATCGACAAGCCAGAACCAGATTCAAAAGCGACGTTATACGGCGGATCAGTCAACACCAAGTTGGCTTTCTTACCACCCATCAACAGTTCAACATCGGTTTGTGAGGTGGCGTCGCCGCATACCAACCGGTGGCGGCCTACTGTCCACACATCCCCGCGTTGGACAAACGCGGCGGCTTCTAACGCTGCGGTGAGGTCGAACTCGTCGTCTTCGACTTCGCCTTCGTCCAACGAGCCGATGAGTTGGGCGATCTCGGCGTCGTCAAAACCAGTCAGTTCCGCATCGAAATCACTCGCGTCAAGATCGGCAATCAAGAGGGCGAGTTTATCGTTATCCCATTCGCCACTGATCTTGTTGAGCGCAATGTTCAGGGCTTTCTCCCGCGTCTCGTCATACTCAACAACAATCACGTCAACGTCCGTGTGTCCAAGGTTTTCGAGGACCTTCAGACGTTGATGACCGCCGACGACATGGCCAGTCGTCTGGTTCCAAATGACCGGTTCAACATAGCCGAACTCGGTCAGGGAACGCTTGAGCTTCTCATACTCGGCATCACCGGGCTTCAGGTCCTTGCGGGGGTTGTAGTCAGCGGGTTTCAGCTCACTAATCGGCATTGTTTTCATAAGCATACTTATTCACCGCCTTCCGCAGCGCATCAACATGAGCAAACGAGTTCTCCCAACGCACACCAACATGACCAAAATGCCATAAGTCGAATAACACGTGTAACCGGGAGCTCGCAGACCTAGAGCATCAATAATCGCGCCAGGCCGTAGCGCGAACACCTCGGAAGCAGCCTTAGTGAGGATCTCGTCCGAATACTCACCAGTCCCGAGCGAGTCAACAGTGAAAGCAACGGGATCGGCCTTCCCAATCGCATACGAAATGCTCACCTGGCACTCAGCTGCGAGGCGGGCATCAACAATGGTTTTCGCAATCAGACGCGCCATATAAGCACCCGACCGGTCAACCTTGGACGCATCCTTACCACTAAACGCTCCACCACCATGCGGGCCAAGACCACCATAGGTATCGACCATGAGCTTACGCCCTGTCAAACCAGTGTCAGCCTTCGGGCCACCCACGGTAAACATGCCCGACGGGTTAATAAGAATCTCGGTATCAGCACCGATCGGCAGGTACGGCTTACACGCCGGGGCAACAATTAAAGTTTTCACCTCAGCTTCCAACTCATCCAGATCCTTGGCTGGATCATGTTGGATGGAGACCACCACGGTTTCGATCGCTACGGGTTGTCCGGCGTCGTCGTAGCGGACACTCACCTGCGCTTTGCCGTCGGACTTGATGCCGGTGATCGTGCCGTCCTTGCGAGCCTTATCGAGGCGGGCACAGATCTCATGTGAGAGCACGAGCGGCAATGGCAAACGCTCTCGCGTCTCATTCGTGGCGTAACCGTAGACAGTGCCTTGATCGCCAGCTCCTTGGAGAGCGAATTCGGTGTCGTCACCGAAGCGTGCCTCTATGGATTTGGAGACTCCTGCGTTGATGTCTGGGGATTGGCGGCTTGTCCAGACGAAGACGAGGAACTTCCACGGCTTATAGCCCGCCTTCACTAGCGCGTAACGCACCGATTCACGGATGCGGGGACGTACCTTCGTCGTGATCTCGCCCGTGACAACAATCCGATGACCAGACGCCATAACCTCCACAGCTACACGCGCAGTTGGGTCGTCGTAGAGAATATCATCAAGGACCGTATCGGCGATTCTGTCGCAGAGCTTATCGGGATGGCCGATACAAGTGGCCTCAGCAGTCTTCGTAGCAGACATACACACACTCGCTTTCAAAGAAACAGGGCAGAGCAAAGCGCCCACCCGTAAACACAGGCAGGCAAAAGAAAGAAAGAGCTAGGAGCGGGCTTTGAGGAGCTGTTCCATCACGTCATCACCAGGAGCGCCGCCCGAATAATCACTCGTGCACGTAGCACGCACAATCTCGTAAATCTCATACCAATACACATTCGCTTGCTTACCAAACGACTGCGACATAGCAACAAACGGAGACGCGATCGCAGCACCCGTCGTCGGATGCTTACCCAACAGACCGAACTTCGAAATCTCCTGCTCACACTGCACATACCGAGCAAACGCCTGCGCATAAGATTCAATCAACCTTGGTGCCACGAACTGGGAACAGCCACGGGCATCAAGCCACTGCCACGTTTCTCGATAGACCAAGTCAGCGCCAAGCGGTTTACCATCACGCTGAACCTCAGAAAGGTAATCCGAGGGTTCGGGCATTGTCTCCCCAGCAAGTATCGCACCATCACCAATATCGCTGCCTTCAAAATCAAAAGGCTCATTGAGCGGATCTTCCAGCCGAGTAGCTGGGCGGCCTGCTGTGAGCTTCTCATTCAACGCATCAGGCTTCGCACCAGCTCGCACGCGGCGGCCACCACGATTCGTGCCATCTTTAGCCATAGATATTTCCCTAAACATTACTATTGCATATTTAACCAATATTAAAGTAAGTTTACCGTTACGGGAGTATAGGATCACTAACGAACAAAAGGAGGAATCGTGGATACTGAACTTAAAACAGCTGATTTTGTGAAAATTGAGGTTAATCCCAGGAGGGAGAATATTCTCGCGCCAAACGGTAATCACCACCCATCGGTAGACCCCGAATAAATCTAGCTCAGGGGAAATTGGCAGTATGAAGGTCGTTACTGTTTGGCAAAATTCAGGGTTTATTACACTTGTTCGGGATTCGGAAGGGGATCTGTACGCCCCCAAAGAAAAAATCCCAGTATCAGAAAGTATCGCCCTTCATACGCCATTTTCTACACAAATAGAACTTGAAGATATCGTTATCCCAGAAGGCATAGTCTGCTTTATTGACTCCTTAGACGAAAATCTAGACCAGTCTAAGCAACGACTGAATCACTTGCTGGAACACGCAAGCGATTCAAATCTTTTGATAGTAACAGCAGCCGATTCGATTGAGCGGAAAAGAAGCCTAGCAGAATTCGCAGTAAATCTGTCAAAAAAGACTCGCATTCTCGAAGTTTCACTTCCAATCTCATGCTTAAGTCCCACCTTAACGAAAGACGGGATGTTTTACTCCGACATCGAGACGAGAAGAAAAACTAATTTCCCTAGGCAAGATATCTATGAAATTCGCTCTAAAGAGCCATATTTAACATCATTAGATACGCTAACCTCCCATATTTTAAATAAATATATTGAGCATCAAGAGATCTGGTTCCCCGAGAAAATAGACGGAGCCGCCTATATAACTTCGGAATATGATTATACGTCTCAAGCTTTCTATCATTCTGAACTAATTCCTTTCAGATTGACAGGCTCTAAGCCACTAGAAGTTGCACCGAGTAATTACTCCGAGCTAGCAAGCCAAAATCCTCGTCACGGCATTATTAAAACACTTCGCCGAATTAAAAACCACGAATCACTGCCCTCATCTTTAGTGACCGTTCAAAGCGATGTGGCCGACCTTCGTTTCGCTTCCCCCTGGGCCAATAATACTGTTTGCCAGGGAAGCACATTCGACGACCTACGAAGTGCGGAACTATCGGCACTAGGTGAAGCATACGAACGTTACTGCGTCAATATCATCGACCTAGAAAAGGTTGTCAAGGGTAGTGCAGCTTTCTCTTAGGAATGACGGGCTAACCCCAGTTGATCCCACTGATTTCATTCTTTTTAGTCCCGAACAACTCCATACTTTCAATAACCGTTTTGAAAAATTTAATGAAGAAACTGTGACTACATGGATCAAAGGACAAAGTTTTCAAGGAAAAGAAAGACTTGTCCCCGTATCAATGGTATTCGTTAACCATCGAAGGCTTAAAAAGTTCGGCGATTATCCCTTGCCACATATCAATGCTCCTGCTTATGCTGGCATTTCAGCGGGAAAAACAGCCATATCTGCATGCATCAATGCTTTACAAGAGATAATGGAACGCCACGCCACTATGTGTTGGTGGCACAATCCAGCACATAGTTCGAGCTTATCTATTCCAAAAGATAGTTCCGTGGCGCAACTCATTGAAGAGTTTGAAAATAAAGGTAATCGTGTCTCAATCGTTAGCATAGAGAACCGCTTCCAAATTCCGATTTACGCAGCTACTGTATTAAATACAGAATCCGGCATTGTCAACACAGGTTTTGGGTGCAGACCAACTAATGAATCTGCAATACTAAAGGCACTTACCGAGGCATGCACACTTCAAGCAGGTAGTTTTGATCTTCTAAACCCTCATGGAGAACTCTTTAAAGCTATTGAACGCGGTGAGCTATGGGAAGGCATTGCCAAACCTTGGCGAAAAGATCGCCGTTATCTTGATTATTATTCATCGGATTTTTCGACACTGAACGATCTTATGCTTCAACAACAAGTTTATTTGGATCAAAGATTACTCTCTAGGGTAGAGCCGTGGCTTTTCCCTACTCAAACAAGTGAGTACTCATATCCCGATCACCATTTTAAATCTTCGGATGATGAATTAGACTTTTATTTAACAACGCTTGATAGCATGTCACTAGAACCTATCATGGTTGACGTAACGTCACCTGACGTACAAAGCTTACAGATTTCTGTTATCCGCGTTTTAGTCCCTGGCTTAGTACCAAACTTCGCTGTCGGGGATCTTCATCTAGGAAAACAGGCAATCCAGTACGAACCAGTACTACTTGGACATCAGCCTGAGCCAACACCTCTCAATCAGCTAAATATTAATCCTCTTCCACACTGTTAGAATGCTCGTCATGAAAAGAAATACCTCTGGACTGTTAATTGCAGTAGCCGTCATTATTCTTGAACTGATTGGCGGGATGCAAAGCTATTTGAACCAACTGATTTTGCCTATTATGGCTAAAGACCTTCATGCTCAAAGCTACTATGGCGTAATCCTTGGTATTTCCTCTATCGTGTCTATGGCTGGGTTGCCGATTGGAGCTGCTTTGATGAACCGGATACGGTTGTCAAAGCTTTTAATGTGTGCAACCGTATTCGTCATTATTGGAGCATTTATTAGCGCTCTTGCCCCTAATGTCGTCATTTATATTACCGGGTCAATACTTCGTGGCCTAGCTGGTTCTATCCTTGCAATGACGTCGATTGGCGCAGTAGCACTCGGGCTGTCCGGACGGGCAAGACAAATAACACTCGCCTTCGCTTCAGCGAGCTGGGTAATTTCCTCAATCGTCGGACCGACCTATGCCGCTTGGGTCACGCATCTATTGTCGTGGCGATGGGCAATGTTGCTTTATTTACCGCTGTTAGTGGTCACCAGAATCGTTATCGCTTTTAATTTAAAAAAGGAAGGCACTAAAAAAGACGCACCATTTTCATATATGGCACTTCTCCTCATCATCGCAGGTGTAACCGTTACCATCATTCCAACAAGCGGGATTGTGAAGATCGCATTGCTGATTGTGGGCGTTGTTGTACTTGGCCGCGTAGTTATCCTGCTCATGCCTACCGGCACTTTCCGGCAACATACCCCTCGAAGAGATGCGCTTGCTGGAATGTTCTTCTTAACTGGCGGCTATTTCGTAGCCAACGAACTCGTCAGCATCACCGCACATGATATTTATCTTGCACGGGCTGATTCTCTTGGTTACATTCTGACCGGAGGAGGTCTGGCATGGGCTGTCCTCGGAGTACTTTGCGGGATGAAACCAGCAGTAACTCAACGCGCCTATCGGATGAGATCGACTATTGGCCTCGGACTGCTCATTGCGTCGTCAATATCGATCGGTGTTTTGACCTTCAGCAACTGGCAGCCTTCATCTCCCGTGGTAGTCTTCATTGTTTTGTGGTCAATCGCTGGCGTTGGTATGGGACTAACCTACCTCGACACTCTCAATATTTTCTTTGAAGACCCCGCTGTTCCTGACGGCATCACGATTGAAGAGATGGCAAGCTCGTCGGTCATCATCGAATCACTATCCGCAACAATGTTTATCCCGCTGACAACATCGATCGTCGTGATGGCCTTCACTGATAATCACGTAACGTCTAGGTTGCCCTACGGAATCTCCTGGATAATAGTTGTGGCACTTTCGTGCACAGCCTTCTACTATCTCCGCCACGCAAAACCAGCAAGCGCAAAGTAAAAACCAAGATGAAAGAAATCGTCGTTAATACCCTGTTTGAATTGGGTACTTTGTGCGCGGTTGGCCCCGCCCGCTGACCTTCCCAACACTCGTAGAGATCGAGAGCCCCCAGCCCCTCACTAAATTCTTGGCTGTGCCAAGCTTTTCATCTGTCAGTTAAGCTGGTCGAGGCTGCGGTTGGGGACCCATCCTTCTTCGCCTCGATCATTGCGACACCACGACCACCCTGATTGAGCGTCGTTATGAATGCGCTCAACGCGTTCACCAACACGAGCTGCTAATTCAGTGGTGTCATATGGTCGAATCACAGTCGCAGTGTTGCCATCAATAGCGAGATGTCGAGCTGGCACCCAGCCGGAACCCTTGTATGCGGTGACGAAAACGAATTCAGGCCAGTCACTTGTGCGGTGCTCGACGACGACCTCATCATCGACTTCCACCCGCAATGGTGGACGGTTCGGGATTTGGTGATCACAGGTCAAAACAAACATGTAACAATTATCTTGCACCGATAATTGACTGGCAAGGACTCAATACGTGTAGACCCGTGGTGCTTGCCGCCAGCGGTCGTCATCGAGTGCGGTCTGCCTTGAATGGCAGGGCTTGCACAAGCTCCGCAGGTTGTCGAAGTCGTGGATGCCGCCGTGTTCAAGCGGGAGCACGTGGTGGACTTCCTGCACGGGTGTGTACCGACCGGCCTCGAGGCAGTCTTCGCAGAGCGGGTGCTGGGCGACGTAGGCAGCGCGGATCTTACGCCACCGCGATCCGTAGCGGCGGTTGATCTTCCGATCACGCTGATACTTCCGATACCGCACATCCTCAGCCTTGGCATGGGTCTCGCAGAAGCGTTCGCGGGTCAATTCAGGGCAACCAGGGTGGGAGCACGGGAAGCTGGTTTGACTGGCATCGCTTTGCTCCTTTCCTGAGCATGGTGAAGCACCAAGTTCCCGATGCTGGGTTCTTGGGGCTTGTCCTACTTTTCAACCACCTACATCGTCTCATAGGAAAAGGCGCATATGCATCCGCCGTTCTTGACACCTTTTAACGCACTGGGTGCACACCTATAGCCGTCCATACAGTGCGGTCGCAAGACGAGCCAAGGCGCGCGACTTCTTTTGGTAGGCGGTGGTGCGTTCGACGTAGAAATGGTTGCAGATCTGCTGAACCGCATCCTCTTGGGTTCCTTCGCCGAGGAAGAACGCTTCCAGCACTAAACGGTCGTCCTCGGAGATGATTTCCCATGCTGGGAGGAACCAGTCCATGTATTGACGCGCCTCCACATATCGTGCCTTGTAGGTATCGATGCGTTCGATCGTGGCCATGATCCTGTTCTCGGACGCGTGGAGGTCGCCTGAGGATGGTGTTCCGTCCATTCGTGGGGACGCTGGGCTGGCCGCATCAGCATAAGCTGCCTTGATTGAGTTATCGGTGGTGTCGATGATCTGTTCCATCAACGTATAGTCCTGAAGGGCGGCGATGGCGGCTTTCTTTGTGTCAAGGTATTTGGTCATCACATGCATGAGAGTTCCTTTCGAGAAGAGGTCGTGGTTGTGTGGGTTTCGTGTGTGACCGCATCGATTAGCGCGGCCTGAGTAGCATCTTTCGTTTCGAGTGCTTTAAGGACGGCTTCATCGAGCGTCCCTTCTGCTACTAGGTGCGTGATCGTGACTGGCTCACTCTGGCCTTGCCGATAGATCCGCGCGTTGGTTTGCTGGTAGAGCTCCAAACTCCACGTCAACGAGAACCACACAAGCAGGTGCCCGCCTGCCTGGAGGTTCAGTCCGTGGCCAGCTGAGGCTGGGTGGATCAGGCCGAGAGTGAACTCTCCCCGGTTCCAGGCCTCAATATCTGCGCTTGTTTTGAGTTCTCGTGCGTGAGGGAAACGACTCTGGATGCGTTCGCGGTCGTGCTTAAACCAGTACGCCACCAGCAACGGAGAGCTATTAGCTGCCTCGTAGATGTCTTCGAGTGCGTTGAGCTTCCGGTCATGAATCAGAGCCCATTTGCCGTCTGCGGTATAGATCGCACCCGAGGCCATCTGTAGCAACTTCCCGGATAAGGCGGCAGCGTTGGCAGCATCGATCGTTTCTTCCCCTAGTTCGAGGACGAGGTCAGCTTTCAGCTGGTCGTAGACGTGGCGTTCCTTCGCTGCGAGGGCCACTGGCATCGTCGTCACTGTCAGTTCTGGGAGCTTCAGATAGTCGGTAGTTCTCACTTAGTTACTGTTTGTGCAGGTCAAATACGTCAAACAAACAATAGCCCGCGCTCGTCGTAAACACTATTGTTGACGTGTCCGGTGCCGTTTCTAATGGCACGGTCGAGGGCCATGATCGTGGCGACGACGCCGTCGATCTTTTCAGTGGATTTTTGTTTGTTGGGTTTGATGTTGCCTGCCGGGTCGGTGCGCACGTGAATGTTGTCCACCATCCATGACAGGACCGGATGAGTGCCATAGACGAGTTTAACTTCCAACGCCAGCTTCTTTAGAGCCCTTCTTTTTTGTTCTCTCGTATTCTCAGGAAGATTCCGATTACAAAACCCACTAGGGCAATACAGCACATGGTCAAGGCTGCTTGCCACGGGAAAATATCGAAAACAAAGTAACTAATCAGGAGCATTAAGACTGTTATGACAACCAACATCAATGCATCACGAAACCATACCTGACTATACGGCGAAAACATCATATTCTCCTGCCAGTTTTATGTAGGTTTCCGTCAGGACGCACGGATTGAGCTTGTTCGATGATCTTTTCAATGGACTCACTTCCCCCGATCGCGCCTAGCGTGTCCTAAAACACTAACAAAGACATACTTTAGTTTCAATTAATTACATTATTTTTTTCAATGACTTAATTAGACCCTTGAGCAAGCACCGTCTCTTTCAGCCACGTACATCACCACTGAACAAGCGTATCTAACCTGAAATATCCTACGTCATACCAAACTTTTCAACTTCAAACTTGCCATTATTAGAAGAATTCTGCATTAACTGGGCATCTACCTGACTACGCTGATCGTTAAGCTCTGGGAAATAACACTCAATCTCAAAAGTACCTCCCGTAGGCAACTTGTCAACTTTCTTCAGCTCAGTTAATTCTTGATCTTTTTACAATTGCACAGCAAACGATGATTATCAAAGTCGTGGGTGCAGCCATGTTCCCACGGGAGAACACGGTGGACTTCCTGCACCGGCGAGTGACACCCCACCTTCAAGGCAGTCCTCACACAGCGGGTGGGCTGCGACGTAGGTAGCGTGGATCTTTTTCCACCTCGACCTGTAACGCTTGTTAACTTTCAGCCCCCCCTTTAGTAGGGCTGGTAACGTTTGTCCTCAGCCTTGGCATGCGTTTGATAAAATGCTCGTGAGATAGCTTAGGACAATCCTGATACGAATATGGAGACAGTGGTTTAACTGACATCGTCAAGCCTACGTTGGGTCTTTTCACGATCATGCCGCCAAAACATTCTCGTCACCTCACTCGGACACAGCGCTAAAACCACTTCACCACGCGCTCCTCATAACCTGTACACCTGCTATAAGAGTTTGGTGTTCAACAGTCCTAGTAAGCATATTTCAGAGAATTTCACTGTCACCTTAAACGCACCTGCACCGTACCGCAACAGTGCTAGTGTGGTTTCAAGATGTGCGCTCGACGCCGTCGAGTAGCATTCGGCTAATGCCTACGTGGTGTATTAAAAAGTTAGATGGAGTAATGAAACTTTCATAGATTCCTTTGTCTGGAATTTTTGTCACAGCGGGTTTTGATTCCGTCAAGGAGCCAGGCGGTCGCGTACAGATCACACAGGATTTCATGGCCGATCTTGGCATTGAGGTTAGCCACGAAAAAGCCGATCTCATGGTTCGCGCAAACGGAGCTGTTATGGTTGGCGCCGGCGCGGCACTAGCTCTTGGCATTTTCCCGAAGCTTTCCGCGCTCGGCCTTGTTGGTGCTCTTGTTCCGACGACGCTCGCCGGGCATCCTTTCTGGAAGTCTGCTCCGGAGGCAAAAGGTATGCAACAGATCCAGTTCTTTAAGAACCTCGCCGCAATCGGTGGTCTCGTTGGCGTACTTGAAGCCAAACGGAATCGTTAATATCAAGTATCACGCGATCTTTATCTCGGTAACTTCACAAGCCTGGAAATACAATATTCCTCTGCGCTGAACTGTACCTAGAGCCCAGCGCAAAGGTTATAAAGGAGTGTACTGTGGAGTTATGAGTATTAAAACAGTAGATGTCATTGTTATCGGCGCCGGCCCGGTAGGCGAAAACGTGGCGCAATATGCCCACGATGGTGGACTCTCCGTCTTCCTCGTAGATAAGGAACTGTTTGGCGGTGAATGTGCCTACTATGCATGTATTCCAAGTAAGGCGCTCCTGCGTCCTGTGGATCTAACACATGCAACAGATCACGTGCAGGGTGTCAGCGGCGCGAGTGTCAATGCACGCGACATGTTGGCTCGCCGTGACGAATGGGTGAGCGAATATGATGACAGCTCCCAAATAACCTGGGCACAAGACGCCGGCTTGGAAGTGGCACGCGGCCATGCACGTATCGTGGGTGAACGCCGGGTTGAAATCACGCCAGTAGATGGCGGCACAACCGCTGGTGAGCCTCAAACCACCGAACCCTACACCGTCGAGGCACGCGTTGCAGTCGTTCTAGCCACCGGATCGAAACCGGTCGTTCCAGTCATGTACGAAGATCTACATGCGTGGGGATCGCGTGACGCAACTGGAGTCGTTGAGGTCCCAGATCGTTTAGTCATTGTAGGCGGTGGTGTCGTCGCAGTCGAAGCAGCTACCTGGATGCAAGCACTAGGAAGTACGGTAACGATGCTTGTACGCGGATCGTCACTCCTAGATCGCTCTGAACCTTTTGCTGGCCAATTCGTTAAGGAATCCCTTGAAAACCAGGGCATCACAGTCATCACGAACGCTGAAGTGACGGCAGTTAAGCGCGATCCGGCATCGAACCCGAATACGAAGATCGGTCACATTCATGGCGGAACCGTACACCTCAACGTCGTTACCCGTTCGCATTCCACAGATGAGGGCACAGCGAAAACTCTCGAGGCTGATGAGCTTCTGGTTGCAACAGGCCGGCGCCCGGCGTTAGCAAACGTCGGACTCGAAACTGTTGGCCTCTCCCCCGACGATGTGCGCGAAGGAAACCTGCCCGAGTGGCTCCACGCCATTGGTGATGCCGGAACCGGCGCACCTCTCACCCACCAAGGCAAATATGAGGCACGGGTGCTCGGCGCGAAACTTGCGGGCACACCCGAAACCGCACCGAATGTAGAGGTTCCTGTTCCCCAGGTCGTATTCACTGATCCGCAAGTCGCATCGGTTGGCCTGACCGAAGCTCAAGCACGCCAGCAGGGACGCGAGGTGCTCACCAGCGAAGTTGAGATCACATCCGCTGCCGGAGTTGGACTGTTACGTGACGATACGAACGGCAAAGCCAAGCTCGTCGTAGATGCGCACACCGGCGTGCTACTCGGTGCAACATTCGTCGGCTCGGATGTTGCTGAATTGCTCCACGCAGCCACAGTTGCTGTCGTTGGCGAATTGCCGGTGCGAGTTCTGCGCCATGCCGTGCCTGCGTATCCGACCGCATCCGAAATTTGGCTGCGATTGCTTGAGGAGTTCCCGGTAGAGCTACGGTAGAGCTACGGCACCACTGTTTGAACTGCGGGGCTCCCGTTTATACTTGCGGGCACCCTGCTAGAACTAGCGCCCCTGCCTAACCTGTGGCGCTCTTGCCTGAGATACGCCGCCAGTTGCAACAGCTAATGTGGCAATAGGGCAAACCTCGGCGTATATGGTCGAGGTTTGCCCTATTTCCCTGTTTGGTGCACAACCTCTCCGCATAAAACTGCGATGCAGCGGCACGATAAAGACGGTCAGTACAATGACGGTGAGACGATATGAGCCATACAATGCGAGAGCTCTTTGAGCTTTTGGAACAGCAGATACCTGCCGGAACCTGGTGGCCAGGCGAATCCAGATTCGAAATCGCCATCGGCGCGGTACTGACCCAAAACACCTCGTGGCACAACGTCGAGTCTGCCATCGATAATCTACGCGAGGCCGGCATGCTGAGCCCGGAACGCCTCCTGGCTGCCAGCGACGAAACGGTGGCTAGCTTGATTCGCCCGTGTGGATACTACAACACCAAGACACGCTATCTCAAAGAGCTCACCTCTTGGTTCATCGAACACGATCAGCACACCGAACACTTGAGCACGCCGCAGTTGCGCGAGGAGTTGCTGCGGATTCGTGGAGTTGGTGAAGAAACTGCCGATGATCTTTTGCTTTATATCTATGACCGACCGGTTTTTATTTACGATCTTTATGCCCGTCGGCTATTAGCAGCCACCGGATACGGAGAGTATCGAAACTACACGGCAGCTAAACGAACCCTCGATCCACTTATTGAGCACAGCCAATTTACTACTGCCGAATTGGCAAAATTTCACGGGCTTATCGTCGACGGCGGGAAACGCGCTCGCCAACTAGGCGGCTGGGAACGGGCATACCCGCTCCTCGTATCTGGTGATTTTAACGCCGATTAAATCCACCGGATCTGCGTGCCCCTCGGCATGCCCGTACTTTCTTCTCAGTGGAGTTTCTATACAACAATCTCAAACCGAATAGTATCCCTAGCCAAAACGCCAATATGCATTCAATACGGATAGATAGGCGATATTTCAGTTACACTTATGCCATGACCCAGGAGTTAGTTATCGACGAGGCCGCCTTACTCGACAAGCTGGAAAGTCAGCCCGTTCATTATTCTTCCCACCCGAGTGGGGCAGATCTAGAATTCCGTTGGTTTCTTAAGCGGGATTTCTCAGCTATATGCGATGAACAATCAGGTAAAAATTACTTATTTATCGGAATGAACCCTTCGACGGCATCCGAATTCAGTAAAACTCTGACCCCTAAAACTCCTGGCGGACCTCACGGAGATAACACGACCCAGACCATCCTTCAAAAAATAGAGGAAGGTGTTTTCGAATACCCCGCTCGCTCGGTCACGATGCTCAACTTGATTCCGCTCGTCTGCACAAAGAGTTCCGATGTTCCTGGACAGTGGAGTCTGCTATCTGACTCTGCTAAAGGGACAACTCTAAGGGCAACCCTAACATTGGTTGAACAGTGCGCAACCACAGCTGACTTCATTATCCCCATGTGGGGGCAGCATAAAAAGTCAGGAAATACATGGAAACAAGAGCCTATCAGGAAAATTTCTGAATTACTGTTACGCTCCGATTTGCAATTGGCGGAAAAAGTCTATGCGTTCTATAACCGTGACGCGCTCCTTCAGAACAGAGTACCCTATCATTGTTCCTACAGTTGGTGGACCAAAGAAAATGTAGAGTATGGCCAGTTCGCCGGAGCCCTACGCTATCTCGAAAATATCTGAAGGCTTGGACAAGCTATTTCGATAGCCAACTTAGCAACATTTGTTGACAGAACCATATTAGCAACATATATTGCTAATATGGACACCTTAAATATTACCGACATCGCCGCAGATCTGCGCGATCCAAAATCCGGCTTGCGCGCCGTCGCGACCTTGCACTCCCTCACCGAGCGTTTAGAACTAGCACAGGTTGAGGCCGGACTCAAAGCCGGGATGAGCTGGCAAGATATAGCCGCTTGTCTCGGGATTTCGCGACAGGCAGTTCACCGCAAATACGCAAAAAAGATCGATCCAACAATTCCAGTTCCCCGGAGGCAACGATGACTAAAATACTTTCATCGCTACTCACCCTTCAAAAACTAACTCAAGCCGCTATAACCGAAGCTTCACATTCTCAACAATCAACACTCGGTGTCGAACATCTTTTCCTAGCCCTCACTACTCATGAACAAATAGCTGGCCAAGTATTGCGAACTTACGGCATCACATTAGAAACAGCACGCCATGCGGTAGCGACACAGCAAGCTGATGACCTCACTTCCCTAGGAATAAACCTCACCCCGTCCACTCCGAGCACCCACCTACCAAAGACAATGAATTACTCGTGGTCCGAACCGGCATTAGAGATCATACAGCGCGCCTCTAAAGACAAGGAACGAGAAGGAACCAGCGCGTTACTCCACGAACTTGTACGTGAACCAAGCGGATTTATCGAACAGATCCTTCACCGCTTCGGGACATCTGCTGAGCAAATAATCGAGCACCTAGATGACTTCGAGCATTCAACCAACGCTGACCCCCACCCCAAACATAGCCACGAACCGCGAGCTAACCACCAGTTGTCAGCAACAACCGAAAGTTTTATTCCTGCACCTCTTGACCAAGTATGGGAGCTCCTCGCCAATCCAGCACACATGCCACGTTGGAATCCCGCAGTAGCCAGCGTTACGAGCGCACCTGCAAATCTCCACGTCGGCGCAAGTTGGGAAATGCAATCACCAGAGCTAGCTACGAACCGCAAAATACGGCAATCGCCACCACACACCATCCACGCCCAGCTCACCGCTTTCACCAACCAACAAACCATTGAATGGCAATTCAGCTTGCCTGAGATTCGCCGCGCGAACCAGCGAGTTGTGCATATAGAGCTAGAACCAGCTGCGGGTGGTACCCAGCTCTTTATTTCTATCGGGTATATTCCGACCTCAGCCACACGCCGGCGATCGGCACTGCGCCGAATACTCCGGCCACTACATCGCTATGTCTGCCTATTACAAGGACAACAAATCAGCCAATCGATCATCAAAGAATTGAGTTGAACACCGGCATTTTTGTGGCTCGGCCCCCTGATACACTTCTACCTTCGGCAGCTAATGTGGCAATAGCGCAAACCTCGGCGTATATGGTCGAGGTTTGCGCTATTGCCCCGTTGAATGCACACCCCTTCCGCTTTACAGCTTCTTCTCAACTTCTGCTATGTCTCGTAGCACGGCTTCCTTAGCCGGTCCGCCCACAACATTCCGGCGCGCCACACAGTTGGCTATATCGAGATAGTCATAGACGTCGTCCGCAATAAGTTCGCAGTGTTCGCGCAGCATCTCAAGCCCTAGCTCTTCCAAATGAATACGCTTATCGACGCAATAATGCACGAGTTTGCCTGTGATTTCGTGAGCCTGGCGGAACGGGACACCTTTGATCACCAAATAGTCCGCTAAATCAGTCGCGTTGGTGAAACCGCCACCAGCCGCTTGCCGCATTGCCGCAGCATTAACCCGCATCGTTGCCACCATCCCAGCGAACGCCGGAATACACAACTTCACAGTATCGACAGCATCGAAGATTGCCTCTTTATCTTCTTGAACATCCTTGTTGTACGCCAACGGCAGGTTTTTCATCATTGTCAGCAACGTCATCGCATCACCGATCACTCGGCCAGTTTTACCGCGCGTCAGCTCTGCCACATCCGGATTTTTCTTTTGCGGCATAATACTACTTCCGGTGGCATACGCATCATCAAGCTCGATAAAGCCATACTCTGCACTCGCCCACAAAATAATTTCTTCACTACACCGCGATAAATGAACCATGAATATCGCTAAATCCGCGGCTATCTCCATCACATAGTCACGATCTGAAACTGCATCGAGTGAGTTGGTTGCCACCCCATCAAAACCCAAGAGTTTCGCGGTGAGTTCGCGGTCTACTGGATACGTAGTCGTCGCTAACGCTGCCGCCCCTAGCGGTGAATAGTTCAACCGCTTCCCGGCTTCGCCTAACCGCTGCAGGTCACGCATAAACATGTGCACATAAGCCATCAGATGGTGTGCAAGTGTAATAGATTGTGCCCGTTGAAGATGGGTGTACCCCGGCATGACAGTATCGACATGTTGCTTCGCAACTTCAATAAACACCGCAACCAGCTCACGGATTAACGAGTCGATCTCCCCCAATTCGTCGCGCATCCAGAGCTTGAGATCGGTGGCGACTTGGTCGTTGCGCGATCGAGCGGTGTGGAGCTTCTTGCCAGGATCGCCTATTCGTTTGGTGAGTTCTGCTTCGACGAACATGTGGATATCTTCAGCTGCGCCGCCGATAACGAGCGCGCCACTGTCGATATCTGCTTTGATACCGGCGAGCCCGCCTGTGATCGCTTCAAGCTCAGCGGAAGTCAAAATTCCAATCTGCGCAAGCATAGTTGCGTGTGCGATACTACCGGAAATGTCGTGGGCATAGAGACGTTTATCGAAGTCCAGCGAGGAATTCATTGCCCAGACGGCTGCGTCGGTGGCTTTTTGGAACCGTCCGCTCCACAATGCCCCAGCCATTACTTCCCCTCCATAATGCCCGCGCGCTGTTTCATCTGGGCCACAACCTTGGTAGGAAGACCGAAGAGATTGATAAATCCGGTGGCGTCGGACTGGTTGTAGACGTCGTCTTCATCGAAGGTAGATAGGGCTTCGTCGTAGAGCGAGAACGGTGACGAGGTTCCTGCTGGAATGATGTTGCCCTTATATAGTTTGAGTTTGACAGTTCCGGTTAAGGTTTCGTTGGCTTTGTCGACGAAGGCACTGAGGGCTTCGCGCAGTGGATGGAACCATTGTCCGTTGTAAACGAGGTCAGCGAAGCGTTGGGCAACGAGATCTTTATAGTGGAGGGTATCGCGTTCCAGGCACAGGAGCTCGAGTTGCCGGTGGGCTGCGTAGTAGACAGTGCCACCTGGTGTTTCGTATACGCCACGGGACTTCATGCCGACTAACCGATTTTCGACGATGTCGATGACGCCGACGGCGTGTTTGGCAGCTTTGTCATTGAGGTACGTGAGCATGTCGACGTCGCCCGTGACGTTATCTACCCGGACTGGGATGCCGGAGACGAATTCGATTTCGACGTATTCTCCCTGATCTGGGGTCTGTTCTAGGCTGGTGACAATGTTGAGTAAAGCGGAGTAATTGGGCTCGTTTCCAGGGTTTTCGAGGTCCATGCCTTCGTGGCTGAGGTGCCAAATATTTTGATCCATTGAATAGTTGTCTTCTTTGGTAACTGGCACGGGGATGTTACGGGCGTTGGCATAGTCGATTTCTTCATCGCGGGAGGTGATGTCCCATGTCCGCCATGGCGCAATTATTTTCATCTCCGGGGCCAGTGCTTTGATGGCGAGTTCGAAGCGGACTTGGTCGTTTCCTTTGCCGGTGCATCCGTGGGCGATGGCGGTGCATTTTTCTGCGCGGGCGATGTCAACCATGCGCTTGGCGATACAAGGACGTGCGGTTGAGGTGCCTAAGAGGTAGCTTCCTTCGTAACGCGCTTGGGCTTGCAAAGTTGGATAGATGTAGTGCGCGATGTAGTCTTCAGTCAGATTTTCGATGTATATTTTTTCAGCTCCGCAGGCGAGGGCTTTGTGCGTTAGCGCTTCGCCGTCGACGCCGATTCCAACTTCACCGACCATCGCTATAACGTCGCAGTCATAGTTTTCTTTAAGCCAGGGAATGATGATTGACGTGTCAAGACCACCAGAGTATGCCAGGAGGATGCGTTCTTTTGCCATGTCTGAACTACGAACCTTTCAGTATAGTTATACGTTTATACGCATAACTATACACTTCAGTTAACACACCTCCATCATAGAACGACGACTGTGAACCAATTCTCAAAATACCTTAGCGACACAATTATTCTCCGCTGGCGCAAACCATTGCTGACTATAGTCCTACTCGCTAGGCTAAAGACATACGCAACGAAGCGTATTTTCACCGCTGGAAAGCGAACATACCGTTTGTATGTCCGTAACAACCAGACAAGATTTTCTCATGGAGGGAAGACACAATGGGTGTTTACGTTGTAACAGGTTCCGCTTCTGGAATGGGCCGATCCACCGCCGAACAACTTCGCTGGGAAGGCCACCGAGTCATCGGCGTCGATCTCCACAAGGCAGATGTCAAAGCCGATCTTTCATCGCCCGAAGGGCGCGCACATGCCGTCACTGAAGTAAAGAAACTAGCCAATGGCCGCCTCGATGGCGCAGTACTGGCAGCTGGCCTTGGACCTATCCCCGGCCGCGAAGAACTCATCGCCAAGGTCAACTATCTCGGCGTCGTCGAACTACTCGAGGGTCTACACGAAGAACTAGCTGAGGCCGGAAATGCAAAGGTCGTCATTTTCTCCTCAAATTCAACCACCACTGTTCCGGGCGTTCCAGACGGCGTCGTTGCCGCCTTCCGCGAGCGCGACATTGACAAGGCCCTAGAAATCGCTGCCCAAGCCGGTCCAGAGGCATCCCCTAATTTCATCTATGCCGGCTCTAAGACAGCCATCACTTACTGGATGCGCACCATCGGGGTAACCGAAGAATGGGCCGGGCGCGGTATCCGCATTAACGCTCTTGCTCCCGGAGCAATCCGAACCCCGATGCTCTCAGCACAACTTGCCGACCCGAAACTCGCTCCGGCAATCAAGTCCTACCCCATTCCAGTTCGCGACTTCGGCAAGCCGGAAGAAGTAGCACAGTGGGCAATCTTCATGCTCTCGCCAGCAGCAAATTTCTTGTGCGGATCAGTCATTTTCCTCGATGGTGGAACGGACGCATACTTCCGCGCCGACTCTTGGCCACGATCCATCCCAGCGTCTGACATTCCAGAATATCGGGCGAAGATGGAAAAGTTTGCCGCCTCGACGTCTGAATGAGTTACTAGAGGAATAAAGTGGCGTCTACCGTTGTGGTGGCGCCACTTTATTTTTACCCTCCGTGACCAATCCCCTACTGTGACCTACCTACGAAATCCACCATTTTCATTATTTATTGTTGATTTTCCGGTAGATTAAAACGCACTCAATCATATTTAGATATCACAAGACGGGGAGACTCCTGATGAGGCAGTCACAACAAGGTCGGTTCTCGATTTCGCTAGCGGTTCTATCCGCGTTAATTATCGCATTTGCCGGCATGCTTTTTCCCGGCGGTAGCCTACCAGCGCAAGCCGCGGACGGAGCAACATTACAGATTTCAGCATTCAAGCATGACAACACTGGCTCAGCATTGCCTGACTCCGCCGATCTTTTATCGGGCGTTACTTTTACGCTAACTTCCGCAGATCCAAGCACTGACCGTCAAGCAACAACGGGAGCTGACGGTCGAGCGATCTTTAGCGATCTTGCTGAAGGTGACTACACGCTAACGGTGAAGGAAGTGCCGGCCAGCGTCGTCAACCTTTCTAAACCCCGGCAAATCTCCATATCAAAAAATCCAAAAGGCCAATTCGTCATTCTGATGGATGGAAAGAACGAAAATGCTGGAGTCGGACCAGCCCCAGGTTCCACCGTTCCAGGCAAAACTCCGTTCAAGATTTATTTCCCAGTCACGCCTGATATTGCCAAAGTCAGCAGTGTCGCCGATCAAGCAGAAATTGAACGATGTGACGGAGATAAGCTAGCTGATCCGGTGACATTCACGATGTCTGCACCGCTGTCCATTTATGCCAACTGGAAGTTCGCTTTCTTACCTTCAACAGATCTTTCTACCTCGTATATACATTTCAGTATCCAAGATATGGTCAGCCCCCGCCTAGAGGTTATTGCTGGTCGCGGATACGTGGAGTCTCAAGGTGCGAAACTAGATGTTCCAGTTCTGGTAACGCAGACCTCTACGGATCAGGGCACGCTTGTGAAAGCAGAGATTAATGATTTTTCCAAGCTACTGATTAACGGGTTTGACGAAGTAGATTTGCGAACTCTCAAGCTGGAGATTGACGTGCGCCCGAGCACCACCGAATACCAAAATGCGCAAATTGATCTCTCTCCGATCGAAAACACTGCAGAAGCATGGATTGACGATGCTATGGTCAATACCTCCAACACCGTGAGCGTTAAACTTAGTGGCGAAGACAAGACAGCAACGAAGGTCTGGGAACACCTAGATAAGATGTCTGCCCCGCACGTTTCTTTCCAGTTGATGCGACATATTGCGGGAACCGATCCGCAACCTGTTCCGGGACTTGCATTAGCAGTCATCACTGGCGAGACGACGACGGCGACCTGGATAAATCTGCCTAACCGAGATGGGAACTGCCATCGGTGGATTTATTCAGTGCGCGAAGTTGATTCACAAGGAAACCCCGCTGTGCCGGAGAATTTCGAATCAACACAGACAGATGATTTGACGATTACAAACTCACGTATTGTTCACCCGGCAATCGATATTGAGAAGTACACCCTTGCCGAGGGGATCATTGACGGTGATCACGACGACGTTACTGACCCTTACTATCTCGATACCAATGATGTGTCCGAAGGTGTCCACGTGGGCATGGTGATCACTAATACTGGTGATATTGCGTTACAAGATTTACGGTTGACGGATAAGACGAATCCGAATACGACTGGGAAAGTCAGCAATATCCAATGCACACTCAATGACCAGCCGGTTGTCTTTGAAGATCTGAAGCGTTTTGAGGTTGGCGAAAAAATCTACTGCCATGGCACGCTGACAGATATGGTTTTGGGAGCCACTCATCAAGATACCGCCTCAGTAGCGGCAATTTCTGTGGTGCGCGATCTTGAGGTTACTAATTCCGACCCGTGGAATGCGGTTGCTCCGGAACCGGAACCAGAACCGACTCCTGACCCGCAACCACAACCAACACCAGAACCGACCCCTGCCCCGGAGCCGACTCCTGACCCACAGCCACAGCCAGAAAAACCTCAGCTCGCTAAGACTGGAATGGACGCGAACATGGGTGGATTGACGATTCTTGGCCTACTTGGTTTGGGCATCGGCATGACTATCAAGACCCAGGACATTGTAGCTGTTCGAAAGAAGTAGCTCCGTAATCAGACAAGGGATATGCGCTGTGACCTATCGTGGACACAGCGCATATCCCTTGTCTCATGTACGATATTAAGTGGCCTAATATGCTTCGCTCTCAACATCCATGCCTTGACGCAATACCACTAAATATTGCCAAAGGCGGATGTCACTAAACCTCTGGAGATAAAATGCAAGCTCTTGAACTTATCTTGCTACTGTTCACAATCATTTTGCTGTCCACAGTACTCGATCAGCTTGTTTCCGGATTGTCATTGCCATTGATTCAAATTGCGATGGGTATGCTCGCCGCAATTCTGATCGGTGAACCATTCGATCTCACAATTGATGCTGACCTTTTCCTTGTTTTATTCATCGCGCCACTACTCTACGACGAATCCCGAAAAGTCTCTAAACGTTCATTAGCTAGACATATGCCCTCAATTTTGTCGTTGGCCATTGGTTTAGTGGTAGCCAGCGTCTTTGCTGTGGGCTTTGTTTTACATTGGCTTTCTCCTTCAATTCCACTAGCAGCCGCATTGACATTGGGAGCCGCCCTTGGCCCTACCGATGCGGTAGCAGTTACTGCTCTCGCAAAAAGCGCCAAGCTCAACGAACGCCAAACAGCGTTACTGTCCGGCGAAGCTCTAATCAATGATGCTTCTGGCATCGTCTCTTTCCAGTTTGCCGTGGGGCTTGCGGTGACTGGTGTTTTCAGTATTCGGGAAGCAGCCGCAGCGTTCACGTTGTCATTCGGCGGTGGATTGATATGCGGTATCGTGTTGGGCGTTGTTGTACTCGGAATTACCCGCGCGGTTCGTAGCATGGGTCTTGAATCAACGGTTTTCCACGTAACATTCGAGATTTTGACGCCTTTTGCCATCTACCTCATTGCCGAGTCGTTACACGTCAGCGGTATTCTTGCGGTAGTGGGTGCTGGCCTCCTCGTCACGTTAATCCCACTTCCTTCGACGGTTTACACCGCACGCATTTCGATTGTTTCTTCGGGTGTGTGGGATGTTCTTGGCTTTATCTTAAACGGCGTTGTTTTTGTCTTCCTCGGTTCGAACCTACCAAGTATTTTGACTCACTCGTGGGAGGAAAGTGCCGATCCGCTTTCCTTGCTCGGTTTGGTACTAGTGTGTAGCGCTGTTGTTATTCTGGTGCGCTACGTATGGGTTGTTATCGCTGATTACATCACGATGAAACAGGGCCTATTAGCAGATTTTGATTCGTTACGAGATCTCTTGGTTCCTGCTTGGGTAACAACTCTCGGCGGGCCGAAGGGGGCAGTAACCTTAACGATCGCATTCACCTTACCTTATGGAATTTTAGGTACCCACGGGCAATCGATTCGTGATGAACTTATTTTCTTAGCCTCCGGCATTATCCTCTGTACGCTGCTATTGGCTAATTTCGTGGTTCCCGCATTAACACCTTTCGAGGTTTCAGATGAAGAAAAGACGCGGGAGAATGAGGTTCGTGCCGCCGTATTACGTTCCCTCATTTCTTCATTAACCGCCAAGTTTGAACATCGCTACCCGATTGCCCTAGCGCTGATCGTTAGTCGCTATCGGCGTGAGATTGCTGAATTAACAGTAGGTGACGAGTTTTCCGCGATTTCGCGTCAGCTTCGTCTGGATCTGATTTCTCATCAACGCGGTTATATGAATGATCTGCTTGAGCGTGGCGAAATTTCTCACTTTAGCCATGACTCTATTGAACACACCTTGGAACGTCTGGAAAAAGTGCTCAAGCATCGTCGTCGTCGATCTTTTAATTTGAAGAGCATGTGGACGTTTATCTCAAATCGCGCTCGTTCCTTCTCCGAAGAACACCGTGGCGAACTGAACCCAGAGTCTGTCGAAGAACTGCGTCAGGCTCGAATGGCGTTGGAGAATTTCGCTATTTCATATTTGGAGAATGTGCCCACGACATCGTCAACTATGCAACAAGCACGTGCTTATTTGTTGCGTGACCACCGGCAGATGCTTGAGCAACTCGAACACACAACCCGAGAACAGTACGTATCTGTTCCGCAAACAAGCGACGATGATTCGGCAGACGATATCGATAGCACACCACGCTATCAAACCATGGGCGAACAGCTTGATTTCTTAGAAGTTGAGGCGCTACGTCTCCAGCTTGGATGTATTCAAGAATTACGTGAAGATAATAAAATTACGCTCACCGAGGCCACGATGCTACGTGATGAAGTATATCTATTGCAGATGAATCAGTCAGATCTCGGAACACACTAGTTCACGTCTGGCGCATATTATCACGACGATGTGACCATGACGATGAATTGCTAGTGGATTTTCTTATCTCTGAGCAGGAAGAATAAGACACGTGAAAAAACGTGCGATTATTCTACCTCCGCTTGGTCCTGCCTGGTTTTCTTCGGTGATGGGTACCGGACTTTTAGCCAACCTCTTGGGTCGGTATATTGGTGATTTTCCGTGGCTAGTCTATCCCGCCAGCGCCTTGCTATTTATTGGGATAGTGTTATTAATCGTTCTCACTGTTGGCTACCTGGTTCGCCTCGAACGCACGCATACTTCCGAGCGAGCCAATGTACATTTCGTCCCTGTGGTTGATCCGGCATGGGGAACCGTGTCAATGGGTTATCTCTCTGTTGGTAGCGCTTTACTTACCGTTGGTCCGCATATTGGGTTGTCTGGCATTGTCTTGCCGGCGGATACCGTTTTGTGGTCAATTGGCACAGTGATTGGTTTAGTTACGAACGTAGCTTTTCTGGCTCACACCATGTCGCGACATGTTGGCACTCCACTTCCGGTGTGGGGTCTGGCAGTAGTTGGCCCGATGGTTTCTGCAACTACCGGTGCTCTGCTATTGCGTCACTTTCACACACCGGGTTTGCAGTTTATGATGCTGACCTTATCGTTTTTATGTTTTATTCTTGCTCTGACGCACGGCACGATTATTTTCATCCTCGCTTACGCTTGGCATAACCGAATTGAGCCACTCCCGGTGGACGCTTCGATTAGCTCGTGGATTCCGTTAGGTGTGGTTGGTCAATCGACGGCTGCTGCGGTAGCGATTTCTGGTTCAGCTTCGTTGTTTTTGGCTCCGCAAGCCCAGTCTTTTGCGACGACGACGGCAGTGATCTATGGGCTAGTCATGCTTGTTATTGCCGTGCCGGTTATTGGTTTTGCGATTGGTCAAACATGGCGTGGCTATCGCAATAATATGGCTTTTTCACCTGGCTGGTGGGCGCTGACATTCCCTATTGGTACGCTCGCTTTAGGTGGTGCAATGCTCAGCGAGGTGCCGGTTATCGCCGGAAGCGCTGTGGCAACGATTGCCGGTATCGTGGGCTGGGTTAGCCTGCTTACATTGTGTGGCACGTGGACGTTTTGTGCTGGCGGAAGCCTGTGGGCTATCGCAGTTCACCACAAGCGCCAGTTTTTCGGTGCCGGCGCAGTACCATCCCGCCGCCAATGAGTAAAAGTAAGCTCACGAGTCCCAAAGCTGAGACATCTATCCCAGTCTTTGATAACTCTGGAATTTGTGGTGTCGGCGGCATCGGCGGAATTGGTGTCGGCGGAGTGAACGTATTTGTCACCACAAAACCGTCAACCGTGCTGGTGAAATTATCTGACACCGTCAGCTCACGAACCGAATATGTCAGCTTCTTCCCGTCACAGAACATTGGCAAACTGGTCCACGTATAACTAGTAGCACCAGCAGCGAGCATTACCGGATCTCCCACAGGTTGCGGATCTTCACCAGCGATCGCAGACAATAACTGGAACTGAACGTCAACCTTCTGACCTTCACCAACCCAGTGCTTTTCAACAGTGATGTCCGTACGAAGAAGCTTATTGACAATCGCACCAAACACACCACTAGTATGCGGAGCCGTCACGCTCGTCGGCTCATCAACTCGAATAGTACGTGGCGAAGCGTCTAGCTCATATCCTGCCGGTGCTTGGACTTCAACTAACGTGTACTCACCAGCAACCGGAATGCTAATCTGGAATACACCCGGCTTCTTATCAAGATCAGCATCCGAATCGTCTTTCACTAACAGCTCGAAACCATCAGGACCTGTCACCTGGAAAACGCCACCACCGAGCAATTCGCCATCCTCGCCAGTTTTACTCCAGCGAAGATCATACGTTTTCACGGTGTTCTCAACATCGACAACCCACGTACCATCGTCATTCTTCTTAGAAGAAACCACAGAAACGTAACCAGGCACGTCATGTTCACGCACAGAGTACGAAATATCATGACCTGCATCCGTCTTAATCGGTAGGTCCGTGACCGTCGTCGTCCAGTTAGGTGCAGTAACATCAACTGTGTGGATGACTCGGCCATCCGGGAAATCATCACTCGTCCCGATAACATCAAACGACAATGATTCCACGTTACTCGGGGCACCCGGTGTCCACTTCTTAGCCAAGCGCAACGACGTTACGGTCGGTTCATCTTTGGTATTTGTCAGCTTTACTAGCCACGAACCGTCCCACTGGCGTTCAACCATAGCAGTAGAAGTAAAACCTTCTACATCATGTTCATGCACACCGTACTCGATGGGGTCACCGTCAGCGTTATTTCTCGGAAGGTTGTCGATCCTAGTTTTCCAACCGGCATTCCATGACAGTTCAATCGTGTCCACAATCGTTTCTTCGACTTGGCCAGATTGTGCGGAGTAGTCTTTGCGGAGCACATCTACGTGCACCGGATTACCCGCATACCCATCAGTGAGATCCTCACCAGAATCAGTAACATCTACCCCATCGACAATCCATACTTTTTCAATCTGAATACTGGTTTGCTCTGGGGTGCCAAAAACTACATGCCCATTTGTTCCAACTCCGCCACCTAACGGTGCAGCGTTACCACTGATCGTTAACTGTGCAAACTTCTTTGCTATTTCTAAAGACTCTTGTGGCGAGACATTCTTTATTCCGGCATTGGAAAGCTCAAAAACTTCTTCGGGGGTTCGCAGATCGCCAGTATTGTCCGGATCAAAACGAGTCGTTCCAGTAGCTAGTGAACCGTCGTCGTACCACTGCGAAATTCCGCCGCCAAGCATTCGTTCTGATAACCGTATCGGCGCGGCATGAGCACCACCATAGTTCAAATGCGCTAGATCGTCACCGAATTTTTTCGCTGAATTATTAGCAACCGCTACACCATCAGTAACATAGAATGTCACTGAACCAGTCGGGCACGTCCAAACACCACCGCCAATAGCGGACGAAGTATTGTCTGTAATAAGAGCGTTCAATATGCGTGCGGTATATGTTTTAGTTGCAACATACACCCCGCCGCCTTGTCCTTCAGCGGTGTTATCTAAAATCTCTCCGCCACGCAGATCAACCGTATTAGATATGACGTTCACTCCACCACCGGTACGCGATGCTTCATTTTTGGCAATAGTTCCACCATTCATCGTGAAACTACCTGGAACTAATTCTTTCCATTCTTCTGCAGTAAAACCTTGGGCTGGTCCTTCACCATCGATTTCTTGCCATGTGTAGTCTGCTCCCCACACATAGAGATCCATCGTATTAACTCCACCACCATTAGGTGCAGTATTCTCGGTTATCTCACCACCGTTCATCACCAACGTTGCGTTGCCGAAGACGAGTGCGCCGCCACCTCCAAAACCAGCTCTATTTTTTGAGATAGTTCCACCATTGATGACGACGTTCGAGCGCTCACCTTCTGGATCACGTAGGGTAGCTGTTCGGTTCTGTGGCCATGTCCATGCCACGATACCGCCGCCAAAACCTTCGTTGTTAGTGACTTCGCCGCCATTAATCTCGGCATAGCCACCGTTGTAAACGCCAATGCCACCGGTTTCGCCATATGACGCACCACTGACAGCTGAACCATGACCATCGCTGACCAATCCGGAGTTCATGATAAGCCGTGCACCTTTAGTGACTGCGATATTTCCAGCGCCGTACTGGGTCGAACTCGGATCTTGAGCACGCCAATTATCGGTGACTGTCCCGCCGTCGATCATCAATGAAGCATTCTTACCTGTGACGGTGATTGCGCCCTGGTACACGCCAGAAAGATTTCGGGCACCGTATACTTTCGATCCTTTGCCAAGGACAAGCTGGCCTTCTACAAGAATGGTAGGCGAACTGGCTGAGACATATTCTCCACGGGCATATACGCCAATGTTGCTTGCAGTTTTACCAGACGGGTTTGCTTGAAGAGTGAGTTTCCCGCCTTCTTTCACATGGATGAGGGAACGAGCAAAACCATCTTCGCGGTTCAATAGCGAACCGTCAGAGTAAACCATCGGACTAAACGGCTCGCCCTCGACCATCTCAATATCTTGGCCCGGGTTAATGATGATAGTCGAGGTGACCATATTGTCGCCGTCATAAAGCACAATACGTGCTGGGTTCGTGCCTGCTTCGTCAATGAACGCTTGGATATCGCATTCAAATTCACAGATATATTCTTGACGATCCGCAGCGTGGGCTTGTAGCACTGGGGTAACGCTGAGCGTGACTAAAGATGTGACTACTAGGACGACAAAAAGATAGAACCACTTACAACTACTTAAACCACGATTTCGAACAGTCACTATAGCAACCCTGCCCCACTCAATAATTAATAATAAAGCAAGTTAAACACACTCATTTATGGAAATACAATGATTAACTATCAGATCACACTAAATATCGTGCAGTGCCACCTAGAGCAACCCCATATTTAGCGAATCTCCTCACATCGATTCAGAACGCGCGCAACTAGGTAAAGGCATAAAATTGTGTTCAGCTTATTTATTCACACCTGAGGAGAGTCATGCTAGTTGTCGGCGGAATGATTGGAGTTGGTAAAACAACTCTCGCGTCAGTGATCGCGGCAGATCTCAATATTGATCTTTACACCGAAAACGTTGATGGCAATGATATTCTCCCCCTGTTTTACACAGCATCTGAAGAAGAACAGCTCATCAAACGCTACCCTTTCTTACTTCAGCTCGAATTTCTTACCTCGCGCTACCGCGATATTAAACGTGCACTTTTCGGTGGTCCATCGATTATGGATCGCTCCATTTATGAAGACTGGTACTTCGCTAAGGTGAATACAGACCTTGGCCGCATCTCACATGAAGAGTTTCGTCTTTACGCCAAAATTTTAGATGAGATGATGAAAGAAATCGCTCAATTCCCGAAAAAGGCGCCAGATCTGATGATTTATTTACATGCGTCGTTTGACACGATTATGGAGCGTATTGGTGCTCGTGGGCGCGAATTTGAGCAAGATGAAAATCTTGTTTCTTACTATCGAACCTTGTGGGAAGGCTATGACGATTGGGTGCATAACCACTACTCGGCTTCCCCAGTATTGATGGTCAATGCCGATGAGTTCGATTTTTTCCGCGCTGCAGATCGTAAGCTCTTGATGAGCCAAGTTGCTCAGTTAAAGGACAATCCAACTGCGCAATACATGGAACTCAAACCCGAAAACTAAACGTCATTCATCTTCTTAATATTGACTCTCATTATTATTTACATAAATATATTGTAATTCTTTTATATATGTGCCATGATTAAGGCATGAACCTCCTTAACGGACTGCCTCAAGCAGCAGAACTCTTCAAGGCGCTAGGAAACGAATCACGCCTTGAACTGTTAGTGCTCCTTGATAGCCAGCCACAAGGAGTTGGTGCATTGGCAGAGCAAGCCAACATGTCTCAACCACTGGTCTCACAACATTTACGCACCCTGCGCACAGTCGGTCTCGTCACCGCTACCCGCCACGGTAAAGAAATGATCTATCAGATCGCTGATGACCACGTCGCTCATGTTGTCACCGATGCTCTAACCCACGTTCAAGAATCAACCGATTCTTTTTCGTCGCCACACCAACATTAATAAACACGTACAACAAGAAAGAAAAGGTCATGACTAATCACGAACATCTTGCCGAGCACACCGTCGCCGAACACAAGCACGGCGAAAACTGTGGCCACGAAGCAATCCAACACGGCGACCACGTCGACTACATCCACGACGGTCACCACCACGCACTCCACGAGGACCACTACGACGAGCACAAGACAGTTGCTGAGCACACCGTTGCCGAACACAAGCACGGCGAAAACTGTGGCCACGAAGCAATCCAACACGGCGACCACGTCGACTACATCCACGACGGTCACCACCACGCACCCCACGGAGAGCACTACGACGAGCACTGAGTTCGTACTTTAGCAAAAGACGTATGTAGCCGGGGAAACGCTGTTGTTGCGCTTCCCCGGCTACATGTATGGCGACACTTATTTCTTACACCCTGCCATGTCTATTTCGGGTCCGTTATGCTGTCTGGAACAATCCAGAAATCACATTCTCCATGACCTTTAGCGATGATATGGTCCCGATGCAAGTTTTCACGCATTAATGCGAAATTCTTATAGTCCATTGCACAAAATAGTGGCGTATATCCGGCAAAATAATTTTCCTGAAAGAGCTTAGCAATCGGACAAATAGTGAACCGATAATACAAGCCGTCAACATGTTGAGTGCTGAAATCAAAATCCCAATTCTTCGGGTAGACGTCTCTTCTTTTTTCGATCCATGCCGCACGCTTATGTATCCCACGCTCAAACACCTTAAACACCCCTGGCTTGTTGAGATTCATTAACCCCAGATAGCGGCGTATTAATTTGTTGTCATAAAACTCATCTATTATCTTCTTCATTTCATCGTGTTGAATTAAGTCCTTATTGCCAACATGAAATGAAAAGAATGCCAACACCATATAAAGGTTGTTGGACATGGGACTGCGGTAGCCGATGTCTTCAGCTTTGTCGAGAAGATTTTTATACGCCTCATGGGCATTATTGATCATTTTTTAGTCTGCGCGTCACAGTAGTGCTTCGTTAACGACTTTCGGACGTAATGAGAGACAACGAGCCAAGGCATAGCGCGATACTTCATCATAGAAATCACCTTCAATCAGGTTAGTGTCACCTAAGTTAATCCTAATACGCAAATATCAACCCCGGAAGCCTCTCAATAATTATGCCAAATCTTACAACATCAGGTATATAGCCATTTGCACACTTATGGTTTTGAGAAAATCTATTTTGAGAATTATTCTTATATCTATTGAGAATTATTCTTACCTAGGGAGGGAGGGGCTTGATGAAACGGATCATCGCCGTCATCACAACACTGCTTATGCTAGCCAGTTGCGCAGCCCCACAGCACGACAACGCCCGTCATATCGTTGCTTCCACTCCATTTTTAGCCGATATCACACGCAATATTGCCGGCGACCATATCGACGTCGTCCCACTCGTCCCACCAGGACGCGATCCCCACACATACGAAGCGAGCTTTTCAACAATCCGAGCAATCGCCTATGCCGACCTCGCCATTACCAATCAGCTCCTGTTAGAAGATGCAGCACTGATGGATTCACTACACGCCAATCTCCCCAGCAATGCCCGCATTGTTGCTTTAGGCGACGAATCCGTCCCATTTGGTGCCTACCATATTCCGCTGGTTGAAGACGTTTCACTGTCAACTGCTTGGCTCGGTCTGCGAGTAGATGGATCCGGTGGCAACCAAGATTCCGTCACTTTCACTGCCACCAGCGTCACTGGACCAGCCACTATGGCCGCTTTTACCACTGGCACCTTCGGGCAAGCCAACGCTTGGCTCAACGCCTCTGACGGTATTTCCCCAGCCGATTCCCTCGCACTACCAACCAATGCACACACCCATATGTCCTGGGCATTCGCGAAGCCCGGTATTTACCATCTTGATTTGACTAGCGCACTCAATCATGAAGACGACACAACCGACCTCGGTTCCACCACACTCACATTCGCCGTCGGCACCGATCCGGCAACCATCGCCGAGACCATGATTGACGACGACGGACACCCCGCACGCATAATCAACTCAGGACACCTCGATATCACCGCCTCGCTTACTGGAGGCATCACTTTACGTGGTGAAGACGCATCTGGCACATCTTTCATAGAAAATCCTAGCCACGCAGTTATCACCGTTCCCCACTCCACCGCAACAACCATTCCAACCAGCGGAGATTGGCGTTTTATTGGCAAACCTGGGGACGATGTATGGATCCTTGCCCAAGCTGTTATCGGCAAACATGTTCATGGCGAAATCGACCCGCACATGTGGCTTGATGTTCGCAACACACTTGCCTATGTTGACACAATTGCTGATGCACTCGTAACTTTCGATCCCGCCAATAAGGCAAGCTATCTCGCCAATGCCACGGCATATAAAGAAAAACTCACAAAACTAGATCGATGGATGCGCCTAACATTAGCCGCTATTCCAACCAAAAATCGGCGTCTTGTCACCAGTCACGATGGATACGGCTATTTCGCTAAAGGATACGGTCTAGAAATCGCCGGCTACGTCTCTCCCAACCCCAGTCTCGAACCTTCAACACGTGATCTAACAAATCTCTCAGCCACTCTCGCATCTTTGCATATCCCCGCGGTTTTCGCAGAACTCGGCGGAGCCGGGCAATCACCAGCATTAACAAATCTGGCACACGCCAACAACATCAACATCTGTTCAATCACCGGCGATGTTGTCCAAGACGGGCAAAGTTACATCGACCTCATGACTAATTTAACAACAACCGTATCCACGTGTCTGAATCCCGGTTCCTTACCACCGTGGCCAGCAGACCTCGACATTCCAAAGGTAGACCAATGAAACTGCCCCGCACCACTGTCATCATCGCCAGCCTCTTAGCACTTGGCTTCGCCACCCCTGCCTGGGCAACAACCGACTCTTCAGAAGCCGATCCAGCATTAACTCAACGAGTTGATGCGAATGAAACCATCGCTCCGGCAGGTCAAGAAGTAGAACGATCTGCCGGCCATATCGATCTCGGTCCTAAAATGCTGGACGGTCAATGGCAGCTCATGGCTCGCGATGACACCGAAACAACCCCGGTGTGGCGCCATATTTCTGACATGATCTACCGCGTCAGCGATGACGGCATCCTGCCAGTTCCAGAAGATGACACCTATTCTTTTATTAAAGCTCCAAACCACAACGTATGGGTTGTACCGCAACAAGAAATCCCCAATGTTGTCTGGCTCGGTTGGAATACTCAAGACCCAGCTGTAGCTGACAACGTTAATGGAACAGTCACACTAACATACGGTGGCCATGAAGGGCCGGGCCAATTCAACGTCTTTGTTCAAGCCGGCAACTTTGGCGCTCCTCAAGTTCTTTGGACCTCTGATAAAAATGAACAGCAACCCATCGACGTCGAACTCCACTCGCACACCCACGCCAACTGGGTCTTCACCGAGCCTGGAATCCACCATGTCACCCTCACCGCCGCTGCCACTCTCAATGACGGTACAACCGTCTCCGATACTCAAGTTCTTACTTTTGCAGTAGGAACTGACACGGATGCTACCGGCGCACTTGACCAAGCAGTTCGTAGCGAAAACGCAACCGCTTCGGGTAACACTGATACCGATTCCGCGCCTACCGATACCGAACCTGCCGATAGTGCAAATGCCAACTCTGCCTCCACACAAGCCACATCGTCACATACTGTACTTCTGATTGCCGGATGCGCTGGCCTTGTCATCATCGGGGCTCTGATCACCCTCCTGATCGTTAAGCGCGGCGAATCTGCTACCAAAAAGAAAGCGAAGGACGAACTGTGACACCACTGTTACAGGTAGCCGACGTCAGCGTACGCCTCGGGGGACGTAATGTCTTAACCGGTATTAGTTTCGACGTCGAAGCAGGCCAACTTATCGGCCTGATAGGACCCAATGGAGCCGGCAAAACTACGCTCATGCGCGCTATCAACGGACTTATCCCCACCTTTAACGGAACGATAACACGCAACGCAAAAATCGGCTACGTACCACAATCAAGGCAAATCGAATGGGACTATCCCATGTCCCTCGAACAACTTGTCGCTACCTCTTTTATCCCACACCGGCGCTGGTTTTCCCGCCTAGGAAAAGCTGAATGGCAAGCTGTCTATCGTGCCCTTGACACCGTGGGATTAGCTGACTATTCCGAACGTGCCCTAGCAGAACTATCTGGTGGGCAAAAACAACGACTTCTCGTGGCCCGAGCACTCGTCACCGAACCCTCTTTGCTCCTACTCGATGAACCATTTACCGGATTGGACTACCCCAACCAAGATTCGTTGACTGACCTATTCACGTCATTAGCCAACGATGGCGTCGGCATCATTATGTCCACTCACGATCTGCCTGGCGCAGTAGATACCTCCAGCCATCTGCTTATGCTTAATCGAACTGTCCGTGCCTTCGGGCCACCCGCAGCCTTATGTGATCCCCAGCTGTGGATGGACACCTATCAAGTACGCGCTGATTCATCACTATTGAAAAGTTTAGGGCTTGCATGAACCTGATAGATTTCCTCACTGACCTCACCAATCCCGCGCTGAGCTTCTTGCCGCGTGCTCTCGTCGTCGCAATCCTCGCCGCCATCGTCTGCGGAGTGGCCGGAACGCACGTGATCTTGCGCGGAATGTCTTTCGTTGGTGACGCGCTTGCTCACGCCGTCTTCCCCGGCGTCGCCGCAGCCTTTGCGTTACAAGGATCAATTTTGCTCGGTGGCGCACTAGCTGGCGTGATTGTCACGTTACTTATTACCCTATTTTCCCAACACCGACGTCTGAAAGAAGACTCGATTATCGGAGTTTTCTTTGCCGCTGCGTTCGCACTTGGCTTGGTTATCATGTCCCGAATACCTGGCTACACCGGCTCCTTAGAATCTTTTCTTTTCGGATCCCTTAACGGTTCAACTGATTCCGATATGCTCGCTGTAGCAGGCTTAGGATTCCTCATCGTTGCGATTCTTGCGTTCTACCACCGCAAACTTGTCGCTGTCAGTGTCGATCGCGATTACGCCACCAGTCTTGGTATTTCCACCCTCGTAGCTGACCTCATCATCTATCTATCTGTTGCTGCCGCCGTCGTCATCTCAGTGCAAACTATCGGAAATATCCTCGTTTTAGCACTACTGATCACTCCGGCTGCCGCCGCCCGTATGCTTACTGACCGAGTGGCAACGATGATGATTATTTCTCCTGCTATCGGATCGTTAGGTGCTTTTTTAGGTATCTGGGCTTCATGGGCTTGGGACGTTCCTACGGGCGCTATGATCGTGCTGATCCTCACCGCAATATTTATTCTTGTGTGGCTTTTCGCCCCGAAACGTGGAGTAGTAACTGGCTGGCTACATGCTACTCGTCAGCGCTAAATCCCATTGCCATAACTCGTTATTGCGTTCTGCAACAACGGTGAGCCGCCCATCATGCCATATCGCATCAGAATAACCGAATTCCCCTTCATCAAAACGATAGACAACATCACCAGAAACCATATCTACGACGGCGCCATTTGTCCGATCGTTAGGCGAATGCGGATGGATGAACAATTCACCAAGAGCTTTTGCGTTGCACCCCGGATCAGGTAACGCTCGATAGCTCAGCGGCGAAAAAGTCACGCCATCCTCACTGTACGAGATAAGCCGTCCGCCAGCGCCCTTGCCTTCAAAACCCTGAATTCGAGCATTGAGAATAATACCTAGATCAGGGTCTAAAGCTAACGATGTCTCATCGATTGGATAGGAAGAATGAGCAATGGGCTCTGATAATGTCACAAGTTCTCCATTCCGGAGATGGGCAACTCGCACCGACATCTTCTCACCATGGCGCATAACATAAGGAATCAACGCGGCCCCATCCAGCATGATCGTTGAGCCTGACGTAGCGAAAAGGGCATCTGCATGCGTCTCATCGTAGAGCACATCAAGACGACGATGCGTAAATTCGCCACGAGCATCCCCCACCGCAACCCAAGCAGCCAGCCTTGGCCCGGAAAAACGTGAAGAAATATAGCTCACCGGACTATCAACAGATGCATAAGCAACAGTTATTTGTTCCTGATCTGAAGCTACACAAGAATCGGAAGCTATCGGTTCGGGTGTATAAAAATGATGCTCTAAAAGCTCATGCTTTCCAGTGAGTTCAACATACGCTAGCTGGTTCGGATTAGGCAGATCAGAAGCCATAACTTCGCCAGTAAACTTTCGTCCATCTCCCCCAACAGGTGCAGGGCGCACATCAAAAAAACACACTAGCTCACCAGCAAGAATGCCTAGTGCTGGAATACGCACTTCACCCTTATCACGCGGTGCCGCAATTCGCCGTGACCCGCCTACAGATGTCAGCATCTTCTTTACTCGGCTCCTTCACCAGGGTTATTAGGTTCTTCATTACCATCTGCTGGCGGTGCTGGTGGAGTTGCAGGTGGCGCTGGTTGGGCCGGTAGCGGCTGTTCTACCTCTGCCTCTTGAGAATCAGGGACTGCTGGTTGCGGTGAGATTGATTGCTCAGAATTTTCAACACTACCACCCGTACGTGGAAGCGAAGGCGCATCATCCTCATAATAATTTTGAGTAGTACTTTCACTTCTCACTACATCACCGCTACCTGCACTACCGTTAAGATCACGCTTATCTTTAGGGGAAACTCGGGTAGCTAACGCAAAATCACGCATTTGATCGATTCCGGCTTGATCGGTTGCTTTCACCGTAAGCTCATAAGAAATTCCATCAAATTCACAGCTAAATAGTTCAACAAATGCATCAGCTCCGGTGATGCGGAAATGATGAGCCGATATTTCACCGAATTCTACATCACCGAGATACTCAACATCCATACCCGCCAAACTCGGTGCAGCACGCAAATACTCCGCATATTTCTCTGCATCTGGGGCAACTCCTGCCGTTCCCACCACACTTAAAACTGCTCGCCGATCTTGATTAGCAGAACCCCACTGCCCAATCCGGCCAGGAATTTTTGTTTCCTGACGAGAGAAGTCACCTGGTAATTCCATATGCAAGGTAGCGCCATCAATGATGAGTCGACCGTCACGGACCTCCTCAACGAGATCTTCACTCTTAATCGCACGTTTAAGCGTTGTTTCCGACAGCGACGTGGTTAGCTGGTCTTCTTGCTGGGATGCCTGTGGCGTTTCTTGTTGCGATTGTGGTTGTGGCTGATCCTCACCACATCCAGCAAACAAAAGAACCAATGCACCAAAAGCACTTAGATACTTGCGGGCCACGTGATCTCCTTAAATTGTATGCACAAATCTGCCACCATTTTACGCTATTTTCACCCCATACCCTATTCAATAAAGAAAATAAGAATGGCTCCGACGTTACCGTCGGAGCCATTCTTATTAGCTTATATTAGTCAAGCAAACCCTTTTGTGCGGCCTTTGCCAAACGGCGCGGGATACGCACCTCGCGGCCACCGGCGAACTTGACGGTCTGAAGCTCGGTGAGCTCAGCCTTCCACTGGGAGCGGCGAGAGCGGGTGTTGCTACGGGACATCTTGCGCTTAGGTACTGCCATGAGTCCAACCGCTCCTTTCATTACGATCAATGTGCTTGGCTCTTACCAAGCAAGCTTGGTTATCCAAGCAGACAAGCAATTACTTTAGCATGTTCTGAGAAGAATCATCATCAAACTATGGGTTTTTGTGCGCAGAACCACTGGACCACGCTCTTGGTACACTTAATACCGATGACTACTTTACTCCGATTACCTTCCGGGACCGAAATACGTTCCGAATTAGAGATCAAGCGCTCGCGTTTTATCACAATAATTCGACGGGTTGATACCCCCGAAGAAGCCCGCCAGCTCGTAGCGGATGCACGTGCTGAATTTCCTGATGCTCGCCATCACTGTAGCGCCTTTAGCGTCAATATCCCGCATGCCCAACCTGTCAATCATTCCTCCGACGATGGTGAGCCTTCCGGCACTGCCGGCCGCCCGATGCTCGACGTCTTAGTCGGATCGCACTTAACCGATATCGCTGCCGTCGTCGTCCGTTATTTTGGCGGAACTCTTCTCGGTACTGGTGGGTTGGTTCGGGCATATTCTGATTCAGTTAGGCATGCTCTGGTAGGAGCACCGATGGTATCTCCAGTTATCCGTTCCGTATTTCGTTTGACGTTGCCCCATGATAGTGCGGGGAAATTTGACGCCGACGCCCGCGCACGTGGTTACGATGTCCTTGATACTCACTATGAAGCCGAGGGAGTAACGTTTCGGATTGCTGTTGACGACGAAGCTGCCTTCGTCGTCTTTGTTTCAGAATTAACTCGTGGGCAAGGACAACCCGTTGCCGATGGCGTTACAATTACTGACGAGCCCGCTGGGATCTTCCAGGGTTAGCACGCTGTGGGCGAAAAACATATCAGAAGTTGGATTATTTTCCCCTACGGACGTAGACTAAATATGTTTATTTTTCAATAACATGTAACGGAAAGGAGAACTCTCATGACCAAGATCATCGCGTTCCCCACCGTGTTTTCATGTACCTGTCTGAGGAGCGTCAGGCTCTAGCTGTGCATATGCATGCTTGGCGCTCACCGCTCATCATCCGTTATAATCGCTCAAATCTCAGATAGGAAATAACATGTTATACAACAATGCCACTGAACTTATTGGGAATACCCCACTTGTCCGCCTCAACAAAATTGCTGGAACCAATGCAACAGTGGCCGCAAAACTCGAATTCTTCAACCCTGCCAACTCAGTTAAAGATCGTATCGGCGTCGCTATTGTTGACGCTGCGGAAGCTTCTGGTGCACTCAAACCTGGTGGCACGATCATTGAAGCTACATCCGGAAACACTGGCATTGCTCTGGCCTGGGTTGGAGCTGCTCGTGGATACAAAGTCATTTTGACCATGCCTGAATCTATGTCAAAAGAACGGCGCGCGCTCTTACGCGGATTTGGCGCCGAACTCATTTTGACACCCAAAGAAGAAGGTATGCGCGGCGCAGTAGAGAAAGCTCGAGAACTTGTTGAACAAACTCCCGGAGCGATTAAAGCCTCACAGTTCTCCAATGTGGCAAACCCAGAAAAGCATTACGCTACTACTGGCCCAGAGATTTGGAATGACCTTGACGGAAACGTCGATATTTTCATTGCCGGGATTGGTACTGGCGGCACACTAACGGGTACTGGGCGTTACCTCAAAGAACGTAATCCACAACTACGCATCATCGCTGTTGAGCCGGCAGAATCTCCACTTCTTTCCGAAGGAAAAGCAGGCCCACACGGCATCCAAGGAATCGGCGCAAATTTTGTTCCAGAAGTACTCGATACGGAATTATACGATGACGTCATAGCTATCACGACCGATGAATCCCTAGAATTTGCCCGCCGAGCCGCCCATGAAGAAGGGCTCTTAGTAGGCATTTCCTCCGGTGCTGCACTTGCAGCTGCACATCGTGTAGCAGCTCTGCCAGAAAATGCTGGCAAAACTATCGTCGTGATCATTCCTGATTTTGGCGAACGCTACGTTTCCACACCATTGTTCGCTGGACTCGCTGACTGAACGGAACCTCATGCACGATCAACACCTAGGCCTCTTTAAACAGATGAAAGAGGATATGCAAACCGTGATCAACCGTGATCCGGCTGCTCGCAATCTTCTTGAAGTCTTTCTCGCTTATCCTGGCGTTCATGCAGTATGGGGATATCGCATAGCACACCGTATGTGGGGACATCAAAGGCTGAAAACACCTGCACGTATTCTAGCCCAAGGTGTACGCGCCTTCACCGGTATCGAAATCCATCCCGGAGCTGAACTCGGCAGACGGTTATTCATTGATCATGGAATGGGTGTTGTTATCGGCGAAACAGCAGAAGTCGGAGACGATGTGGTTATTTTCCATGGCACCACGTTGGGCGGAGTGTCCATGTCTGAAGGGAAACGCCACCCTACCGTTGGCGATCGTGTAGTCATCGGCTCGGGAGCAAAAGTTCTCGGTCCAATCACTATTGGCAATGATGTGGCCGTAGGAGCTAACGCTGTTGTTGTTAAAGACGTACCAGCTGGAAACACTGCTGTTGGTGTACCTGCCAAAAATCGGCCAGCACGTAATAATACGGCAGTCAGTGAGCACCTTGATCCTGCGATATGGATTTAAACTGCACCACATAATTCTTATGCAAATAGTGCAGCGCCCGATCATTTAGGGGCGCTGCACTATCGCTATAAAGGCCAGTACTGTAACCAGTTACTTTTCGTAGTCACTCATCATGTCAATGCGTGATTGGTGGCGAGATTCTGGATCGTAGCCAGTTGCCAAGAAAATATCAACGAATCGCGTTGCTTCCTCAATGGAATGCTGGCGTGCACCAATCGAAATAACATTCGAATTGTTATGCTCACGTGCAAGGGTAGCGATTTCTTCGTTCCACACCAGAGCTGCACGCACTCCGGAGACTTTATTCGCTGCCATTTGTTCGCCATTACCGGAACCGCCAATAACGATTCCTAACGAACCAGGATCAGCTACTACTGCTTCTCCAGCTGCAAAACACACTGGTGGATAGGCATCCATTTTGTCATACGTTTTGTATCCATGATCAGTAACTTCATGTCCTTGACCACGTAGATGCTCAATAAGATGGGCTTTCAATTCAAAACCGGCATGATCTGCCGCAATATGTATTCGCATGTATCTTATTTTACCCACATCCGGTAGGCTTATTCCATGAATATTGATAGCACAACACAACAAGTAACCGATGCACTGAACGCTTCGGTGCGCCCACAAGATGATCTTTTCCGTTTTGTGAATGGAACATGGATCGAGTCAACCCAGATCCCTGCTGACCAAGCTTCTGCCGGATCATTTATCGATCTGCGTAATCAAGCTGAAGAAGATGTCCGCACAATTATTACTGAACTTGCACAATCAGGGTCTAGTGATCCGAACGCAGCAAAAATTGGCGCGCTCTATAACTCGTTTATGAACGAAAGTGTGATCAACGGTCTAGGCGCAACACCGCTGGAACCCGAACTCAATCTACTTGATTCAGCTACCACTAAAGCAGATCTGGAATTAGCTATCGCACGATTGTATTCCACTGGAGTCGGTGGTCCGTTTGGAATTGATGTTGACGCTGATCGTAATAATCCGGAACGCTACATTCCTTGGGCTTACCAATCAGGTATCGGACTACCAGACGAAGCCTTATACCACTCGGAAGAATATGCCCCAATTTTAGAGGCATACAAGCAATTTATTCCCACTCTTTACTCGCTTGCAGCCGGTGTCAATGATGTTGCAGCTAAAGAAGCAGCGATAAAGATTCTGGCGGTAGAAACCGCCATTGCCTCTCACCATTTCACTGTTGTCGAATCGCGAGACGCCGAGGCAACCAACAATGTCATGAGCTACCACGAGTTTACCGAGCTCACGGGTCATTTCAACATGAAAGCGATTCTGACAGCACTGGGTATCACAGCCGAAAATGCACCAGAAATCTTATGTATGACACCACGATCGTTTACTGGTCTAGGCGAAGTATGGGACAGCTTCGACGTCGATACTCTCCGTACCTATATGCGCTGGCATCTTATCCTCGCTCGTGCCCCTTACCTATCAGAAGATATTTCCACTGCAAACTTCGGTTTCTATGGAAGAGTACTTTCGGGTCAAGAAGTACAACGCGATAGGTGGAAACGCGCCGTCGTCTTAGTTAACGGCGGCATGGGCGAAGCTGTTGGAAAAATCTACATCGCCAAACACTTCCCACCAGAGCACAAGGAAAAAATGGAGCAGCTCGTTGAGGATCTGCTCGCCGCCTACCGTGAATCTATTACCAGCTTGGACTGGATGACTGATGAAACACGCGAGCGCGCCCTTGAAAAGCTCGCCTCTTTCAGCCCAAAGATTGGCTACCCGGTCAAATGGAAAGACTACTCTGCACTAGATATTTCAGACAATGATTTACTGGGCAATATTCGAGCTATTTCTAAGTTTGAGTTTACGGATAATATCGCTCGCCTTGGCAAGCCAGTAGACCGTGACGAGTGGCATATGACCCCTCAAACAGTTAACGCATACTACAACCCAGTAATGAATGAAATTGTCTTCCCAGCAGCAATTTTACAGCCGCCATTCTTCGACGCCGAAGCTGATCCAGCCTGGAATTACGGCGGAATTGGCGCAGTAATTGGTCATGAAATCGGGCACGGATTTGATGACCAAGGCTCAAAGTATGACGGCAGTGGCCGGCTCAATAACTGGTGGACTGACACCGATCTCACTGAATTCACGAAACGAACCAAAGCACTCGTTGATCAGTATTCCGCCTATGTACCAGCACAATTCCCGGCAGATTCACCACACCATGTTAATGGTGAATTGACTTTAGGGGAAAACATTGGAGACTTGGGCGGGTTAACGATCGGGTTGAAAGCCTATGATATTGCTTGCCGTCGCGCAGGTTTGGCTTCAAGTCACGAAGCCCCAGTCTTGGCAGGATTCAGTGGCATCCAACGAGTCCTTCTCTCCTATGCTCGTATTTGGCAAGAGGTACGCCGTGATGAGCTGATGATTCAGCGAGTAGCGACAGATCCACACTCGCCATCAGAATTCCGGTGTAACGGTGTGGTGAAGAATGTGGATGCATTTGCCGAAGCGTTTAATGTCCAACCCGGCGATGCTCTCTACTTAGCTCCAGAAGAACGAGTCCGGATCTGGTAATAATGGAAATTCGAATCCCTACCCGGGATGAGTTTATCCAGATCATTGACAATATCCTGATCCCGAGCTTTCCGGCCAGTGAACGACCGGAAAGCTCGGGGTTCATGGCAATGTTCGATGACGGAATCATCTTCCCATTAGCCACTTTTATCCATCATCAACCGGTGGCCGTTTCCTTGAGCATCTCGGACTTTACCGGACAGTCAGATGCGGGCACAGAAGTCATTCTCATAGCTTGGCTGGCGGTTGGTCAAGCTGGCCGCGGTGGTGGAATTGGCTCACGTTTATTGCACGAAACCGTACGCGTATTGACTCAGCGCTACGATCCTTTGCTCATTTTGCTCGAAGTTGAGGATCCACAGATCCATACCCATGTCAGTAACTACGGCAACCCGACAGCACGCCTTCGCTTTTATGAACATGCTGGAGCACGCCGGATTGATATCCCATTTGCAATGCCCCGTGAAGATCTATCTCAAGAGGTTCTCCCCGGGATGCTTTTGTACGGCATCGGCGCACGTGCCTTGGCTCATGCCGCACCTGAATCAGTCGATATTGGTACTCCCCTTACTAAATTTTTATACGCCTATGCTCAAGCTGCTGGCGAACCGCAATCTGATGATGGACATTTCATACACCCAGCTATCGAGAACATGATTCAGCATGCGCCTCATGCTCGGTTTGTCAGCTAAGCTGTTCCATCATTATCCAACGGATACATAACCCTCGACATATGCGTTAAGAAGGCTCAACACCGGCTCTACCGGTCCACAAACTGGATTTTATCGTCGTCGCCCTGTTATCTTCCCGTTTCTGCGCGTAAACTAGTATCGTTTCGTGACTTTTTGTCACACCCTTGGGTGACACACTGACAACTACGCCACCCCACAACCGAAAGGACGATCCATGCCAGGACAAAACCTTACGCGCATCGAAGCCGCACAACGTGCCGAGCTCATCACCACCCATAGTTACCGAGTGGAATTGGATCTCCGTGGCGATACTACGTTCCGTTCTCAGACCACGGCCAAGTTTAGTGCCACTCCTGGTACGGCAACTTTTATTGACCTTATCGCTCAATCGGTTGAAAAGATTGTACTTAATGGCATCGAAATCCCAACTTTAGCGTACTCTGATTCACGTATCTTGCTAGAAAACCTGCAAGAAGAGAACGAACTTTTTGTTGACGCAACCTGTGAGTTCTCTCATACCGGTGAAGGTTTACACCGGGCTATCGATCCGGCAGATGGGGAAGTCTACCTCTATTCGCAGTTCGAAGTGCCAGATTCGCGCCGGATGTACACAGTTTTTGAACAACCAGATCTCAAGGCGGAGTTTACGTTTGTTGTCACTGCCCCGGAGCACTGGAAGGTTTTCTCAGTTTCACCAACCCCGCAGCCTAAGCCTGCCGGCGATGGTTTTGCTACGTGGGAGTTCTCTCCTACTGAACGTATCTCATCGTATTTGACTTGTATTGTTGCTGGACCATATGAAGGCACCACGGATTCCCATCCATCGATGGATGGCCGAACAATTCCGATGGGCGTCTATGCGCGCAAGTCACTTGCTGAATATTTAGATAGCCAAGAAATCATCGATATTACTAAGCAGGCAATGGACTTCTTTGAAAAAGCATGGGACGTTCCCTACCCATTCCGAAAGTACGATCAGATTTTTGTACCAGAATATAATGCGGGAGCAATGGAACACCCAGGCTGTGTGACGATTCTAGACGATTATGTGTTCCGCTCTCGTCCAACGGAGGCTCTAGTTGAGCGTCGCGCTATTACGGTAGTTCACGAGCTTGCCCATATGTGGTTTGGGGATTTGGTGACGATGAAGTGGTGGAATGACTTGTGGCTTAACGAGTCGTTTGCTGAGTTCACTTCGCATGTAGCTACTGCCGAAGCAACCCGCTGGACTGATGCCTGGGTAACGTTTAATTCTTCGGAGAAGTCGTGGGCTCAGATGCAAGATCAATTGCCCTCGACTCATCCAATTGCCGCTGAAATTCGTGATTTAGAAGATGTTCAGGTTAATTTTGATGGCATCACCTATGGCAAGGGAGCCTCGGTTTTCCAGCAGCTTGTTGCTTACGTTGGCCGTGATGCGTTCTTCACTGGAGTCTCAAAATACCTGAAGAAGAAGGCATGGAGTAATGCGACGCTCGAGGATTTGTTGGTTGAGCTCTCGGCGGCATCTGGCCGCGATCTAACCGAGTGGGTAAAGCTCTGGTTGCAAGAATCCGGGATTAATATTTTACGTCCGCGTATGACGATGAATGGTTCAACGATTTCCGAGTTTGCTATTGAACAGTCAAGTGATGGACGCGCATCATTGCGTCCACATCGAATTGGCGTTGGCGGTTATTCACTCGATGAGAGCGGTAAGCTTGTTCGGGTTGCGCACACCGAGTTAGATATCGACGGCGAAACCACTGTTGTTCCAGCATTTTCCGGCATTGAACGTCCACAGTTAATTTTGATTAACGATGGCGATTTGGCGTATGCCAAGGTTCGTCTTGATGAAGAATCGTTGGCGTTTGCGATCGAGAATATCAATGCCTTTACCGATCGTTTGCCACGTACTCTCGTCTTGTTCTCTGCCTGGGATATGACGCGCGACGGCGAGATGCCAGCATCTGATTACGCGCAGCTTGTATTGCGTGCACTAGAAACTGAAGATCATGGCACTGTGCTACGTTCGTTGATTAATCAGTTGTCGACGGCAGTTAATTTGTACTCAGCGCCAGCTAAACGTGAGCAATTGCAGACGCAAGTTGGGAATCAACTTGCACAACTAGCTGCTAACGCGGCTCCAGAAAGCGACCGTCAGTTGCAGCTATCCATGGCCGCAGTGTCTATGGCTCATACTGATGAACAAATTGATCGAGTTGAGGGGTGGCTTGCTGGTACTAATGTTCCTGCTGGTTTGAGCGTTGACGCAAATTTCCGTTGGGTTATTTTAACTCGGTTAGCTCAAGCCAATCGAGTTACGGCAGAAGACATCGAGACTGAACGTATTGAACGTGACAATACGGCCTCGGGTGCAGCAAGCGCAGCACGCGCCCGGGCAGCTATTTCTACTCCAGAGGCTAAGATTGCTGCTTGGGAAGAAATCACCGGCGGAGTGGTACCCAATTCGATTCAACGAGCCGCCGCCTATGGTTTTACTTTGGGTGCTCCAGAGCTTCTCGTTCCATTTGTGGACAAATATTTTGCGCTTATCGAATCACAATGGGAGAACCGCACTGTTGAAATCGCTTCGAATTTCATTGGCGGAGCATTCCCAACGAAGCTCACTGGACGTCAAGACTTAGGCGTTGATATTGTCGCCTTAGGCGAAGCATGGCTAGCAGATAACGAAGACGTAGCTCCAGCTGCTCGACGTTTGTTCTCTGAGGAACTTGCACATGCGCAACGAGCTGCTCACGCACAAAAGGCAGATGCGTAGTTTTTAACTGTACATTGTCAAGTGTGGGATGAGGAATATTTCCCTCATCCCACACTTATGATTGGGGACTTGTAATGGATACTTTTGGCCAAACACTTGATAACCAAGCGCAAGCAGGCCTTGCTAAGTCAAATAAAGCACGGCATGTGGGCAGTTACTTGGTAGGCGGAGCTCTTGCTGGGGCTTTTGTAGGAATCGGATGCTTGTTTATGTATGCGGGCGTTTCCGGAATGTATGTTCATGGCTCGGACCTAGCTGGCACTATGATGGGTCTAGTTTTCGGTATTGGCCTGGTACTCGTTGTTTTTGCAGGTGGCGAGCTGGCCACCTCAGGAATGATGATCATGCCGCTAGCAGCAATTCGTAGAAAAGTGAGTGCACTTCGCGCCGCGTGGCTTATTGCTTTCATGCTCATCGGCAACCTAGTTGGCTCAATTGCTATATCTGCGTTAATCAGTGCAGCGAACGTCTTTAAGAAGGATTCGTTGAATTACCAGATGCTCGATGCGGTTGTCTCTGGAAAACTTCACAAAGACTATTCAGAGGTCTTTTTCCGGGCAATCATGTGTAACGTTATGGTGTGTTTAGCAATTTGGACTATTAATCGAATGAAGAATGAAGTTGCCCAGATCATTGTTATCGCATGGGCAATTACAGTTTTTGTGGCTGCCGGGTTCGAGCACGTCGTCGCAAATATGACCTCGTTCTCATTGGCTTTTATGAATGATGCCGGTGGCATTTCTTTAGGCGCTGCCACGATGAGCTTACTGGTTGCTGGCGCAGGTAATTTAGTTGGCGGCGGACTCGTTGTTGGTGGTACCTATGTGTTAGCTGCCAGAATGGAAGACTAATTCATTTTCAAAAGACTGAACTGGGGTCGGGTTTGTGGTGTAGAACCACAAACCCGACCCCAGTTCAATCGTTTCCGATCCAGTCGTTGTTGCTAAATCTCAGCATTCGCCTGCCATCCAAGTGCTGGAGCAACATGCTTAGCGAAGTTATCCAAGATGCGCGTGTTGATATCTGTTCCTAATTGGTTTGGAATTGTCAGCATCAACGTGTCCGCAGCGGCAATAGCTGGATCTGCCTTCAGTTGCTCGATAAGAACATCTGGCTCTGCCGCATAGGTGCGGCCAAAGGTGGTCTTCGTTGCGCCTTCAAGCAAACCAATCTGGTCACTATCGCTGGCAAGCAAACCAAACATTTCTCGATCTTCACCCGTAACAATCGGGAACACCGAACGCGATACGGAAACCCGTGGTTCCCAATCATGGCCAGCTTCTTGCCATGCTTGCCGGTAGACTCGAATCTGTTCTGCTTGAAGTTCGCCTAGGCTTGATCCATCAGCTTCAGAAACAAGTGTCGAGCTCATGAGATTAACGCCATCTTTAGCTGCTTGTTCAGCCGATAGTCGTGTTCCTGACCCCCACCATACGCGTTGTTCAAGACCCGGTGAATGCGGGAAGATAGGTAGTGGTGTGCCAGGCTTGTACATCTGTGGGTATTGCTGGTCAAGGGAATTAGCTTCTGCAAACGCATACCCACGAATAGCCGCGAGGAACAATTCGAATTTTTCGCGAGCCATATCGGCACCGTTTTCCGTTTTGGCCCCATATCCAAACGCTTCCCAACCGCGCAACGCAGGTTCTGGTGAACCACGCGAAACTCCGAGAGCGAGACGGCCTTGAGATAGTAAGTCCAATGCAGCTGCTTCTTCAGCTAGTTGCAACGGATTTTCATATCGCATGTCAATAACTCCGGTACCGACTTCAATATGCTTAGTTGCACCAACGATGGCTCCCATAAGCGGCATAGGTGAAGCACCTTGCGGTGCAAAGTGGTGAACACGGAAGTACGCGCCATTAACGCCGATTTCATCGGCTGCTTGGGCAAGTTCAACGCTTGAGCGAAGAACTTCGCCAGCGTCGAGACCGTCACGTCCGTCGATTGAATGATGACCAAAACTTAAAAAACCAAATCTCTTCATAGTTGAATTATAAACTATCTTTGAAGATTTGTCCACACTGTGAGCGAGCTTTCCTCGGTCCCTATAAATCGCCTAGGATAACAGACCATAAGAGCCTCATATCGAGCGATTCCCCCGCGAGAAAGGACAATCATGGAGCCTCCTATTATCAAGAGGTTGCTCAGCAACCTCTTAGTATGGATTGTTATTGCAATAATCTGCGGCGCAATCTTAGGTAAAGTACTACCTGAAGTAGCCATTATTCCGTTTGCAACCTTCAACGACATCTTTGGAAAATTCCTCGGATTCGTCGTCCCACTAATTATTGTTGGTCTTGTTACGCCAGCTATTGCTGACTTGGGGAAGTCTGGTGGCCGCTGGGTCATTCTGACAGTCGCTCTGGGCTACATATCAACAATTACTGCCGGGTTAAGCACCTGGGGCCTAGCTACTGTCTTTTTCCCTAGCTTGCTGGCAAATCAAAAAGTGCCAGATTTAGCCGAGCCAGAAAATGCCGTTGCTTCCCTGATGGACGCCGGTTTCACTCTGCCACCAGTATTCGGTGTCTTAACCGCACTGATTCTAGCCTTCCTCGTCGGCTTTGGCGCCGTTGCCGCAAATGCCAATAAAATTATTGAGCTATTTAGCGAATTTCGTAGGATCATCAACCTCATTATCCGCCGGTCAATCGTCCCACTTCTGCCATTGCACGTATTCGGCATCTTCTTAAACATGTCCAAATCCGGCCAGTTCGAAACCGTTATTGTGGCAATGGCAAAAGTTATTTTATTTGCTTTCGTCTTAACAATTGCAATGCTTCTCTTGCAATACACAATTGCCGGAATTATTGCTAGGCACAATCCGCTCCGCTCGTTGTGGAATATGCGAGATGCTTACGCAACTGCATTAGGAACTGCTTCATCTGCCGCCACTATCCCAGTCACCCTACGTTCAACCTTAAAAAATGGCGTATCAGAAGATATAGCAGGATTTGTTGTCCCCCTATGTGCAACGATTCATCTTGCCGGATCAACTATTAAAATCACTGCTTTCGCACTCGCATTGCAATACATGCTCGGTATTACTGCCTCGCCAGGAGCAATTATTAGCTTCATCTTTATGCTTGGCATCATCATGATCGCAGCTCCTGGCGTACCTGGTGGCGCAATTACCGCTGCACAATCAGTAGTTCAAGGAACACTTGGATTTACTGATCCTATGTATGGCATCATGGTTGCCCTCTACGTAGCTGTTGATTCTTTTGGAACTGCAACGAACGTGACCGGTGACGGTGCCATCGCAATGATTGTCAATCGTTTTGCAGCAAAACGAATTCATCGTTAAATATTAACGTTCGGACGTCACAGATAATCTATGCGACGTCCCGGCCAAACTAGGCGCCGACCAGCTCGCTCACTTCTTGAGCGAGCTGGTCGGCGCCTGGCCCAACAATTAACTGCACATAGCATTTTTGCCGAACCACACCATAGGCACCACCAGCCCGCAAGATTTCTTCGTCCACCGGCCCTAAACTCGCAACTTTCACACGAATCCGAGTATAGGCAGGCGTAACCTCAAGAATATTCTTTTGGCCACCAAGACCTAAAACGAAATCCTGCGCAACGAGTTCCACGAATACCTTCCCTACAGTCGCGAATGCGGGCGGAAAACCGCCCGCATTCATCTTACGCATCCACTTTCTAACTATTAAAAGCTTGCGTAAAAGACTCCAACAGCGATAGAAGTCGTGGATGCTGTGCTAATTCTTCTACTAATACTACCTTCTCGGTACCATCTGCCAACGGAATCTTCCAGTTTGCGTATTCTTGATCAGTACCCGGCTGGTTTTGAGCGCGACGTTCTCCTACTGCGTCGACAAGCGAAATGCAGAGCAAAGGCGACGGCGTCTTCGTCAAATAGACATGCAGAGCTTCAATAACTTCACGCTCTGACGGATCTTCACCAATCAAACCATACTCACGCAGTCGAGCATATACCGTCTCACGTTCATGCTGAGCCTGTGCGCGCACTTCTTCTTCCGGATCAACAAGTAGCCCCAATCGGGCACGCAAATCCACATGTTCTTCGGCGAGATAACCAGCAGCAGGTGGCAAGTCATGCGTATCAACTGACACCATCGCATCGTACCGGTAATCTTCCGCACGTAAGGGGTTACCCTGTTCATCTTTTTCAAACCAGAAAATTGAAGTGCCCCAAATACCACGGTCACGCAAGTACTCACGCACCCACGGTTCCACATTGCCTAAATCCTCACCAATAACCACAGCTCCGGCTCGATGAGCTTCGAGGAGTAGCACACCGACCATAGCGTCATGGTTAAAACGCACATACGTACCACGACTGGCCGCTGACCCTTCCGGAATCCACCACAAACGGAACAGCCCCATAACGTGATCAACTCGCAAAGCACCCGCATGACGCAACACAGTACGAGCCATGTCACGAAACGGCGCATAGTCCATCCGTTCTAGGGCATCTGGACGCCACGGTGGCTGAGACCAATTCTGGCCTTGCTGATTATACATATCCGGTGGAGCACCAACACCAATGCCCTTCGCAAATGCCTCTGGAATAGTCCACGTGTCAGACCCCTGTGGATGAACACCCACTGCAAGATCGTGAGCCACTCCAAATGTCATTCCAGCAGCTTTAGCAGCACGCTGTGCATCAGCTAACTGCTGATCCATAATCCACTGTAACCATGCCCAAAAATCAATGCGCTCTTGTAGCGAAGCGCGAGCCTTTGCCACAGCTCGACTATGAACATCATGCAATTCTTCTGGGAAAGGTTGACCTTGATAAACCTCAGTTAGAGCACACCACAAAGCAAAATCTTCTAGGCCCTGACCTTCATTATGACGGTATTGCGCAAACTCACGATCGCGGGACTGGGAACGTCCGGCCTTGAAAATCACTTCAAGAGCCTCACGCTTTGCTTTCCATGCTGCATCACGATCAATATGAGTATTCTTAACCGAATCCTTCTTCACATTTTCGGCTGCCCAGGTAATAAGAGAACGCTCTGGGCCGGAAAGATAGGCTACTTCGCGAATATTCTCCGGACGAATATACATGGGATTGAAGAACCGTCGAGTAACTGGCAGATAAGGCGACGGCGAAAGCGGCTCAATTGGCTCGGCAGCATGAAGCGGATTAACAAGTAAGTAATCAGCCCCCATAGAACCAAAAAGTGATGCCATCTCGAGTAAATCGTCAGCATCGCCGACGCCCCATGATTGTGCGGAACGAGTTGAATACAACTGAGCCATCATTCCCCAAGAACGTTTGAACGCAAGTGAGCCCTTGTCTAACCGTCCTGGGGTAACAATCAGCGTTGTGCGATCTTCCGCTATCTTCTCGGTGTCTGCATGACTAACCTTGGCAAGCAATGTGTGATATCCAAGCGGCAAACCTGGATCAATAATAAAGCTAGCTTGCCCAATTTCGTGGCCTTCAATCGTTCGCGGCGGAGTAAAATCTTCCCCTTGCCGAACGCTACGTTCAGTTCCGTCTTCGCAGATAACACTCAGGGAAACATCCCAGCCGTGTGGAACATGGACCTGCACAATATATTCATGATCATTGCGGGTAACTACACACGGTGGAAGGATCTGGCGCCACGGAGCTTCTTCTTTTGCAATAAGGGCAGCATTGATCGTTTCATTTGTGCGCGCATCCACCCCCATCGCAGCAAGTACAGCGATAAGAGTTTCTTGGTCAACAAATTCATGTTCCCCATTGAAAGCCCAGAATTCGGTTGCCACATTATAGGCATCTGCTAACCGATGAAGTTTATCAAGATCAAGTAGCTGATCTGGCATTGTTTCTCCTTGACGCGTACACAAGTAGCTTCCTCACTACTTTTCTCGCTTCTCATTCTGCCAGAATGTAATGATTTTCTGTAACTGACATGCGCATGTCGTTGTCAAAACGCAAACTAACGTAAAATATAGTCACGTGCATATCTAGGAGGTACTCATGACGGCATTTCTGCCAGTTCCACAATCTACTGAAGAACCACTCGCCTCCATCTTGCGAACATTACGTCTTCGCGTGCGGGAACCAGGAAGTTACACCGGCACAAATCTCTCCCAAATAAATGGTCGGGTCTATGGCGGACAAGTTTTCGGGCAAGCCGTTATGTCTGCTTGGGCCACGGTGATGGACACTTATCCGCATCGCGATATTCATTCCATTACAGCAGCTTTTATACGTCCCGGAGATCAACACGAACCGATTAATTTTGATGTTGAAGAAGTTAATGATTCGCGCTCATTTTCCACCCGACGCGTACACGCATCGCAACATGGTAAAACAATCCTTTCCTGCCGTGCCTCTTTTCAAGAACAACAACCCGGAGTGGAGCACTCTTCTTCCATGCCATGGGCGCCTCATCCCCACAGTTTAGAATCTTCAGTGGAATTTTTTGCAAATTTTGATCATCCTGCTTCAAAGCATATGCACACAACGAGTGCGATTGATATGCGCCACGTAGATGGCCCGATTTGGGTTAAGCCGGCTATAAAGCGAGATGGCCATACGTTGATTTGGTTTAAGTCCCGTAATCCTATGCCAGCCGGAACTACTCAACTCCTGCATCGAGCTATGCTGGCATTTGCCACAGATCAATTCATGTTAGAGCCTGTGATGCGCAGGCACGGAATGTTTTGGCTGAGCCCAGATATTTCTCTTGCTACCCTCGATCACGCTATTTGGTGGCATCGAGATGTTGATATGGCCGACTGGGTATTAGCTGAACTTGACTCTCCATCAGCACAAGGTGGCCGAGGACTTTCTATTGCTAAGTTCTTCCAAAATGGCGTTCATATCGCAACGATGGCTCAAGAAGGTATGACTCGTACCCGTAACATCACGTAGCGATAAATACACCACTTCCCCTCGCAATAATTCCACATTTTTCGTAAAAGTTTGGCGGGTAGGAACAAACACCATGTGTTTGTTCCTACCCGCCGAGTTTAGTTCCGCAATCGAGTTTTATCCCCGAGTGAGTTTACGGTAGGCAGATGAACCTGGTCGAGCTGCATCTTCACCTAGCCGCTCGATCTTGTTCTTCTCATAAGACTCAAAGTTTCCTTCGAACCAGTACCAATTTGATGGATTCTCTTCAGTTCCTTCGTAAGCCAAAATGTGGGTAGCAACCCGGTCCAAGAACCAACGATCGTGGGTAATAACCACCGAACATCCAGCAAAATCAAGTAAGGCATTTTCCAACGAACCTAATGTTTCGACGTCGAGATCGTTAGTTGGTTCGTCGAGAAGAATCAAATTACCACCCTGCTTGAGGGTTAACGCGAGATTGAGTCGGTTGCGTTCACCTCCAGAAAGCACACCTGCCTTCTTTTGCTGATCTGCACCCTTAAACCCGAAAGCTGATACATAAGCGCGTGAAGGCATCTCTACGTTACCTACTTGGATATAGTCCAAACCATCAGATACGACTTCCCACAAAGTTTTTTCTGGGTCAATTCCACCGCGGTTCTGATCAACATAGCTCAGTTTAACTGTTTCACCGATCTTCAGATTTCCTTCATCGAGCGGTTCGAGACCGACGATAGTCTTAAATAGCGTCGTCTTACCTACACCGTTTGGTCCAATGATTCCGACAATACCGTTGCGCGGCAACGTGAAGGAAAGGTTATCAATCAATACACGATCACCAAACCCCTTCTTGATATTGGTTGCTTCCAATACCACGTTACCAAGACGTGGCCCTGGTGGAATCTGAATCTCTTCGAAATCGAGCTTACGAGTTCGATCTGCTTCAGCAGCCATTTCCTCGTAACGTGCCAAACGAGCCTTTGACTTAGCTTGCCGTCCCTTAGCCGAGCTACGTACCCATTCAAGTTCTTCGGCCAAACGCTTCTTGAGCTTGGCATCTTTCTTCCCTTGAACCTGCAAACGCTCTTGCTTCTTCTCCAAATAAGTAGAGTAGTTACCCTCATAAGGATACAGATGGCCACGATCAACTTCTGCGATCCACTGCGCGACATGATCGAGGAAATAGCGATCGTGGGTGACGGCAATAACGGCACCTGGATACTTGGCCAAATGCTGCTCGAGCCATAAGACGGATTCCGCATCCAAATGGTTTGTGGGCTCGTCAAGTAGGAGAAGATCAGGAGCTTCTAAAAGCAACTTACATAATGCCACTCGGCGACGTTCACCACCAGAGAGAACATTAACTGGAGTGTCCCCCGGAGGACACTGCAGCGCATCCATCGCCTGCTCTAGTTGAGCATCAATATCCCAACCATTAGCGGCATCAATTTCAGTCTGTAACTTGCCCATCTCATCCATCAGAGCATCGAAATCGGCATCTGGATCAGCCATTTCCATACCAATTTCGTTAAAGCGATGCACTTTAGCGATAAGATCGCCAACACCTTCTTGAACGTTTTCTAGTACTGTCTTTTCTTCGTTCAACGGTGGCTCTTGAAGCAAAATACCAACCGAATATCCTGGGCTCAACCGAGCCTCGCCATTCGATGGCTCATCAAGGCCAGCCATAATCTTCAAAATTGTTGACTTTCCGGCACCATTAGGGCCGACCATACCGATCTTAGCCCCTGGGTAGAACGACATTGTCACATCGTCAAGAATAAGTTTGTCCCCGATCTTCTTTCGAGCACGAACCATATTGTAAATAAACTCAGCCACGTTTCTCCAATAGCTAGCAAATGGAACTGGTTAACCACCACCAACCTTAGTCGACTCAACGGCTATTGCCAACCATAGTGACGCTGTTTTTCTCACGTTAAAACATTAGTGAGTACGCCAGCAGGATCTTCTTCAGGCTCAGGCTCACGCGACGTGGAGAATTGCTCATCAATGACATCTTCTACTGGCCCAGATCCATACTGAGGTTCTCCCGGGATCGTCTCTAAAGGCATAGCTGACTTTTTAGTAAAGCTGGCACTTCCGTAAGTTAATTCAATTCCCAAACTATCAGCAAGTATCACTTGCTCGGTGCGCATAACCTTATTTTTATCTTCATAGGCACGCGCAGTTAATCGGCCACGCACAAGAACGGGAGTCCCTTTTTCTACACTTTGTGCCACATTATCTGCCAAAGATCCATATGTTCGAACGGTGTACCAAGCAGTATTACCATCTTTGAACTCTCGCTTCGCCCTCGAATAATACCGTGGCGTAACACCAACCCGGATGACGGTTGTTTTCGTCGTCAGAGTTTCACCCGTATCACGGTTAGCTGAGTTATTAAAAACCGTTGGAGTACTGCCAACGTATCCCCGAATAGTTACAAATGTTTCATTAGACATCATGTGCTCCTTTAAGCGTTCCACAATAGGTACATCACTATTGTGGAACGCTAAAGAACACTCTCGTCGCCTCATTAATTAATCTGTGGAAAAGCACTTCTTAGAAATCTTTAGTGGACAAAATCAAATCACATTAAATGAAGGTTTCCAGAGAAATACGAGTAGTTTTATGCTTATCAAGCACTTTCGCTGGTCCCGCTACCATCGTCTCATCAAAGACTTCACCAACTGCTAAACGCGCTTGGTCTTCGTACTGCTGAGCAAGCGCGCCAGCCCGTCGGCGTAACCACGTTTTTGCCACAACCCATAAAATAATGGCAATAACATATCCCACGCCAACGGTACCTAACCGACCGCCAACAGAAGAAAACGGCAAACCAACCGCACCCAAAACGATGCCAACAACCAGAACAACTGCAGCACACACACTCAGCGCCCAAGCAAAACCACGGTTCAATCGTGGTAACGCAACAGCCTTCAACGCATTCCCCACTGCATGCCGCAACCGTTCCGCACTAGCAACATCAGCTACTACCGCGTCCTGCCAAATATCAGGCAAGCCGCGTCGAACAAATCCCATCCAACTATCTCGCACCGCCACCGACATCGAGTGCCCCAACTTTTCCGGCTGAACATAAGCAGTTGAAAACAAGGACCGGCCAGCATTTCGGACTGACTCTGCTGCCGCACCAACACCACTAGCCCGAGAAATACGGTCAATCATATCGGTACGCTGAGATCCCTGAACATCAGCTTCGCCAGAACCAACATTAAAACGCAACCGGCGGCCAATAGCGTCAAGTTCGGCAGCCGCCGTCGTCGCAGCCACAGAAGGACGGCTTATAGCAGTACGAATATGGCCCGCCAATTCACCCACGCCTTCCCCCGTAAGCGCCGATGTCATCACGATGGGAAGATCATGCAAACCATCGCTGGCAAGGAGTTTACGAACGTCATCGAGTAATACTTGTCGCTGGGATTGCTGAACGGTATCAATCTGATTAAGCGCAACCACCATCACTTCAGCTCGTTCAGTCAGCTTCTCTAAATACGAAGTGTGCAACACCTGATCAGCGTATTTTTGTGGATCTAACACCCAAATGAGAATATCGACCATCGGCAAAAGTCGCTCAACCTCAACCGAATGCTCCACCGCCACTGAATCATGATCTGGTAAATCAATCAACACAAGCCGGTCAAATTCTTCGTGTCCAACTGTTAATTCTGAGTCGTATTCAATCCGGCGATCATGATCGACAGCTAGATAATCAAGCAAGGCTGACGCATCCGTACCATAGGTACATGCTGTTGCCCGCTCGGTCATCGGCCGAATATCTCCAGAATCAGCAAAATTAAGCCCTGTTATCGCGTTAAAAAGCGATGACTTACCAGAGCCAGTACCACCAACTAACGCTGCAACAGTAATATCAGTACCTAGGCTCATCCGCTCTTGGGTACGACGAAGATCATCTTGGGCACGAGCAGAAACATAAGGATCGAAATATTGTCCCCCAGCCGCAACTGCATCTTGCAACCGCTCTAAACGATCTGCAATTGCATGAGCACCTTCAACACGGATTACCTGCTGATCTTCCATCTTGTCTCTTCCTCCTGATGTCTAGCTTACGAATGAGCCAGATACTCGCTTGCACGTAATCGTAAATCGGTACTATCAGTAATTTTGATCTCGCTGGCAACAGCAATATAGATACCAGTCAAGGCATCTAGCGCTTCATTAACACGAGCTACTAAGGCTTCTTGGGCCTCGTCTACACGAGCCTCTAAACCGCTTGACCGCGCCACTGAATTAGCACCGGAAATACCGCCGGCAGCACAGCCTAATAAAGATGCCACACCCGAATGCGATAACCACGGATGCGCTGGAACCTTATGCGCAATATGCGCTAGATCTTTCTTCCATTCCTGGGCAGTAGCTGTCACAATAGCATCAATATCAAGACGCTGACGTACTTGCTCACGCAGCTGTGCCGTATTGACCACATCTTTCTTCCATGCCTCATCGGCTTGGGCTTGCGCAGTGACAAGCGCTTGCGTCAACGCTACTTTGATCGCCGTATAAAGAATGTCAAAACTTGCCGTGACCGCATTATCCCGAGCTTTTCGTTTCCGATCAAATATCGATGGTCTAGACTTTGACACTAGACCAGCCAACACGCCACCAGTCGACGCGAACGAAAGCCACGAGGCCGTTGGCGCCCCTTGGCCGAATCGCCCATGAGAAATATTTGTACACAACTTTTCTAGCGGCCCATGAGCACTTTCAATGGCTTTGTCCTTCAAATCTTGCAAAGCATGTTCTTGGACTTCTAATGCATCAGCCAGTTGTAATAATTGCTCACGTAATGCGGGCAGGGTTGCGCGCGTTGTCCGATCGACGAGCGAATCTCCCATTTTTGTTGCAGCTATCATCTCTAACCATGAACGCAGTTCTGCCACAACTGATTCTGACAATAAACCTTCATGGGCACCCTGATCTGGAATGATAAACAACGGCGCATCGGCAAGGCCTAAATCCCCCATCCGACGAGCTAAATCACTGCGAACTGTACTTAAAGCACGCTCAGACACACGATCGAGAACAACAGCACACGTAATTCCACGCTCATGAGCATTTTGCAAAGTGTTCCATGCTAACGCATCCCCATAACGAGCGGCCGTTGTCACAAAGACCCACAGGTCAGCCGCGTCAAGCAGCCGCGCTGACAGTTCCCGGTTAGTATCGTCCACTGAATCGAGGTCTGGCGCATCAACAAGCACGACTCCCTGAATTGCGGAAGAAATCTGGACGTCCTTGCCCATCTCAAGCAAAGCGTGATCACTCATTGCTTCAGCATCATCAGGATGCATAACAACCATTGGTGTACGTGTAGTTGGTCGCAAAACTGATGCAGGTGACACATCAGCTCGCACAATCGAATTTACCAACGTTGATTTTCCGGCACCCGATGAACCACCAAAAACGATAACTGCCGGCACATCACGGGCTTCAATATGCGGCAAGATTCTAGATTCGAGCTGTGTTAATAGCTGACGGCGCGAACCTTCTAAATTAAACGAACCTGGCATTTCTAATGGCAAAGTCGCCTCCCGAAGTGCGCTTACTGTTCGGCGCACAAGGTCAGCAAGGTTCTTACGAGAAAACGAGTTGGCAGTCACCTTTCCATTACAACCCATTCCGTAGTATTTTGTAGCATCAACACGTATATTTCCCATATCTGTGACGGTCTTAATCTTTCTTTTACTACATCAGTAGGCGCACCTGATAAAAAATTTCCATATTTCGTGTAAAATCCTGTCCGTACGCCTCGATAGCTCAATGGATAGAGCACCAGACTTCTAATCTGTAGGTTGCGGGTTCGAGTCCCGCTCGGGGTGCTAGCATTCCGCTTATCAAGGCAAGCTTGGTATCCTTTATAAGTGAGTAATTTTCCTGCCCAAAATACGCCGATCGTATGGATCGACTGTGAAATGACTGGCTTAGACCTGGAACACGATGCACTTGTTGAAATTGCTATTGTTGTCACAGACGCTAAGCTAAACCCGCTTGATAACGGCCTCGACGTCGTTATCAAACCACCTGAAGAAGCCGTTGCCAACATGGACGCTTTCGTACGCAATATGCACACTGCTACTGGATTGATAAAGCGCTGGGAAACCGGAGTCACACTGGCCCAAGCAGAAGAACAGTGTTTAGCATATATCAAACGCTTCGTTCCAGATCCCCGGAAAGCACCATTAGGAGGCAACTCCGTGGGCACCGATCGTACTTTCCTTGCACGCGATGTACCCAAGCTCATTGATCACCTTCACTATCGGGTCATTGATGTCTCCTCTATCAAGGAACTCGCAAAAAGATGGTTTCCGCGAACGTATTTCGCTGCTCCAGAAAAAACTGGAAACCACCAAGCTCTCGGTGATATTTATGATTCGATTGACGAGCTTCGCTATTATCGGGCGGTACTATGGCCGAGCGATGAGGGGCCTACGTCCGATGAAGCAAAAGAGCAAGCAGCACTCATCAAAGCGGATCTCACTGTAGACCGTGCCCAACGAGCGCATGAAAATCTCTAGTAGACGATATTTTTCTACCCCATGAGGGGCCAAGTGGTATGTGTGTGGGGTGGTTGCCCGTGGGCAACCACCCCACACATATTTATGCACGTGGCACACGCGTAAAGCTTTGTTCTGCATCAACTGTAAAGACACATAGTAGGACGCCACCACATATCGAGTTTTTCAATACAAAAAGACCGTTGGAAAACCAACGGTCTTGATGGGGTGGCTGACGGGGCTTGAACCCGCGACCCCCTGGACCACAACCAGGTGCTCTACCACTGAGCTACAGCCACCATTGTTGCACTGCAACGAAGAAAAACTATACCGATTTTCTTGCCGTAGCGCTAATCAAACACGACGTGATTACAGTCACCAATCAACTCGCATCTGAATTGCATCTGCAAACATATTGAGATGATCATCATTTTGACTCAAGTACAACGAGGCGTCAATCAATGAAATCTCAACGACGTAGAATTCTTCGCTCGAGTTTTCGTCACCACGCACAATATCAACGCGATTAAACAATAACAGTTCATCTTTTCCGTTAGTGTCCTTGATATGGCTATGAAGTGCTCGGCGGATACGCTCTCCCCAGCGCCATGTTTCTTCGGTGGCATAGGATGCGCGTACCACTTCTTCCACAACGCCATCTTCACGATCATTCCTAAACCGCGGATGGAGCATTGGCTCCTTTTCTACCTGATAGGCAGGCATACCATTGAAATAGACGAGCGAAGTTTCACCTTGACTATCGATTTCTTCCAAATACCGCTGGACCATAACAGTTCGGCCACGCGATAGCTCATACATGGCGTGTTCTACCGCTTCACCGCGCTGTTGGGCATCGACTGCTGAGTAACGTCCAGTTCCTCGCCCGCCAGAAGCCACAGCTGGCTTGACAACAAAATCACCAAACGCCGGGAAGCGCGAATGGATTTGTTGCTTGGAAAGGTTCTTTTCAGGCTCTAACCACATAGTTGGAATAGTAGGTAAACCATATTTCCCCAACGCATTGAGGTAATGCTTATCAGAATTCCATGCGATGGTGTTCGCCGAGTTTAGAACGCGTGGTAATGAGGCGGTCCAAGCTAAAAAGTCTTGCCGGTATTTCGCGTAATCACGCACCGAACGAATAACAACAGTCCCTGCTTCATCCCAGTTCACTGACGGATCGTTCCACACTGCAATCCGTGGTTCAAGCCCACGGTCACGTAGCGCATCCGGAAGGTTTTGTTCGTCAATATCGAGGTTCGGTAGGTCTTGCGAAGTTGCCAGAGTCACTATTGGTGCAGACACTTGTACCGCCTTTTCATTCAATGCTCACGTTTGCTCATAATACGCACTCGGCGCACATGGATCAGGAAAAGCCCAATCGAAACAAGTCTAACGGTTTCATCCTCACTTCGCCCTGCTTGTTTCACAGTTACCATATTCACCACTATACACGGTAGGCTTATTCATTAATTCTAATGTGCTCTTAACGCGTATATACCGCCATAAGAAAGAAGGTTATGATGAGCTGGTGGGAAATTTTCGGTTGGGCTGGATCGATACTTGTTGTCGTTTCGTTGTGGATTCCTAGCGTTTGGCGGTTCCGCATTCTCAACCTATCCGGATCATTGATAGCAACGATTTACAATATCTATTTCGGTATTTGGCCTTATGCAGCAATGAATGGTGTTATTGTTGGCATCGACGCTTATTGGATCGCCCGGCTTTCACGTCAAGGAGCAACAGAACAACGCGGTTATGCGGTTGTTTCCGCCCAACCAGACGATGCGCTTGTCCAGCACTTCTTATCTCGTAATGCAAACGATATTCAGGCCAGTTATCCACATTTTTCAGCCGACGATTTAGTTGGTTCCGACGTGAAATTTATTATGCATGAAGATGAGATCGTCGGAATCTTTGCTATGACGACGACGGATGCTTACGCAACCATCGTTATTGATTATGTCACGGCGCGGTTCCGCGATCTAGGTCCGGGACGCTATGTTTATGCACACCAGGATATGTTTACTCAAGCTGGCGTCTCACAGCTACGCATTGCTCTTCTGAACACAACTGATCCAGCCTACTTTACAAAGCAAGGTTTTAGCACTAAAGATAATTACCTCATCCGCACAGTCTAATTGACCACAGTTAGGTGCTAGTGATCACATCAGCAATTTTGCCACCTGAGTTGCCCAATAAAAGTATGGTGCGCTAGAGTATTAGCTGTTGCGCACCGCTAGCTCAACTGGCAGAGCATCTGACTCTTAATCAGAGGGTTCTGGGTTCAAGTCCCAGGCGGTGTACGAATCGAAATCCCTGGACTCGTCTGGGGATTTTGAATCTCAAAACAATGTTTTGAATGAGCACCGCTAGCTCAACTGGCAGAGCATCTGACTCTTAATCAGAGGGTTCTGGGTTCAAGTCCCAGGCGGTGTACACGTAATAAAAGGTTGGCACGATATCTATCGTGCCAACCTTTTATTTATCTAAAAGCGAATTGCGTCAATAGGGCGCATCTTTACCGCAATCGTTGCTGGAATAATTCCGCATAAGGCACCAACACTAGCCGATATCCCCACGCCAATAATCGCTGCCTGCATTGGATAGGCTATTTCATTCGCTACTGCCGCAAATTCGCCAAAAAGATAACTATTTGGCATAACCACTGGCAAAACACGCAAAGTGACAACAGAGAATATCACTCCAATAAAACCTGCAGCTGACGTTGCCACAACAGATTCTAGGAATACTGCAAAAAAGACTCGTTTTGCCGAAGCCCCAACAGCCCGACGTATACCAATTTCTCGTACCCGAGTTTTCACAGTCACAATGCTCATTGTCAATAACCCGAGTGCGCCAAGCAAAATCACGATTCCGCCAATTCCAGCGACGACAGTCTGCATGATTTTACTTTGCTGGGCGCTTTGTTCGGCGTAACCTTCATCCCAGTAGGCATTAACCTGATATGAATCTCCAAGGAAGGAGCCTAACACTGCTTGGCTCACATCTTTAGCTTGCTCTTCTTCTCCTTGAGGAGCAAGAAATAAGAATGAGGGAAGTGACGACTGGACTGAGTCGGGAAAAATAAAAGGTTCGGCTTCTCCAGATACATAAATTGTCGCATTTTCGAAGGCGCTAACATTCTTCACCACTCCCACTACCGTCACTGATTTTTTATGATCTTTACTCAGCCATATCCGCGGATATGTTGCAATAGCAGGCTGACCGAGTGTAGCCCACGCAGATTCGTTTATAACCGCTGGATTCATCTGAAGCTGGTTATCATTCGCATGAAGAAATCGGCCTTCAACAAGTTTATGCGCATGAAGCTTGAAATAATTAGGATCCACTGCCATAGCCTGGGGGTATTCACCAGGGCATAGATCCTGATAATGTTGCGGACAAGGATCAAAATCTGGTGCATCAATCGAAGCGAGTTGGATGTCTGATTTTGTTGTCCATACCGTAATACCGAGTTTATCTACAGTATTGTCAATTGCTCGACGAAACTGTTTCATACGTTCCGCATTCTGCTTTGCATGTTGTTCCACCGGTCTATTGACTTCTATTTCACCATCAGGACTATGTTCGAAAACAGTGACCGTAATTGTTCCTGGTTGACCGTTCCATTGTGCGATAGTACGTTGTTGAACATCATTGAGGATTGTTCCTAAAGCAATAACGGTAGCCATTGCCCATACCGCCGCCCCTACTCCGATTAATGACAGGATTACTCGGGCGCGGTTGATCTTTACTTCTTCCCATGCTTCGATGAGAGCACCAATAATGTTGTGAATCATGATGTTGCCCCTGACCCGATCGCGAGGTCCTCTTTGACAGCTTGGAAACCAAAGGGATCAGCTAATCCTGTCACATTATGTAATACACCGTTTGAGATCTGATAGACGGTCGAAGCCCGCTGCGCGACGTTGACATCATGGCTAATAACTATCAACGCAGAATTATGCGCTTTTGCAGCACGCTCTAATACATCCATCACTTGCATTCCAGTTTCAGGATCAAGTGCTCCAGTCGGCTCATCAGCCAGAATAATATGCGGGTTACGTATCAATGCCCGAGCAATTGCCACTCGCTGTTGCTCACCTCCCGATAGCTGACTAGGAAATGCGTCAAGCCGATCGCCTAAGCCAACAGATTCAAGCATATATGCGGCTTTCTCATGGCGTTGATAAAGCTCTAAGCCGGAATTATAAAACAACGGGACTTCAACATTGTTGAGAATAGTTCGGGAAGGAAATAGGTTAAATTGTTGGAAAACAAATCCTACCTTACTTCCTCGTAACCGAGAACGTTGTCCGTCAGAAAGACTTAACACGTCTGTCTCATCCCACTGATATATTCCACTCGTTGGTTGATCGAGAAGCCCAATAATATTAAGCAAGGTTGATTTACCGGTACCCGAATGGCCTACGATAGAAATATGTTCTCCCGAAGCAATATCACAATTAACACCGCGCAAGATATGTAAATCTTCGCCATTAGGCAAGGTGACCGTCCGTGTTATATCACGAAGTTTGAGCATTATTAGTCCCCTAATACCCCATTGGCATATTTTTTTCGCTATTATGTTCATCATCGGATTTGCGTGGCACAAACTCTAGAACTTCGCTGTCTTCATCTAGTCCTTCGGTGATAACAACCAGCTGCCCATCGTTGATACCTAATTGCACCACTACTGGTGTTGGTTCACCACCAAAATCGTCAGCTGGCAAATATACTTTACCTTCTCTAAATCGGCCCTCTACCGCTGTTACCGGCAACAATAGGGCGTCATTGACTTCCTCGCCAGCAATATTGAGTGTTGCTTTAATGCCGTCAAAAACAGTTTGATCAGCTGGAATATCACACACTAACTGGGGAGACGAATTTTGATTGCCACCATCAGGGGATTGCCCCACTATTGTTGTCGATATAGTGCGTAGATTCGTGCACATAAACGGTGCCGGACCATTGGCGATCACCACTTCTGCTTCACTTGGAATTGACTGCAATGCATAAAGCTGATCTGGAGTAACAGACACATTAGCATGGAAAGTTGCCAGAACAATGGCGCCAAGTGGATCATTAAATGTCACATGCTGTTTGAGCATGGCATCGAAATTCACCGTGCCGGTAGCTGGTGCCAGGACATTGTTATATGACGTTTGTTCAACTGACTGCGGCTGAACTTCCGGTAGCTCTCCGTCGTCTCCGATGGACGGAACTGGTGCAGCTGTCTCAACAACTGTTGTAGTCTTCACCTGTAGTAGTGGTGCGCCTTGTTCCACACTCGCTCCATCAGCAACGAAAAAATGAACGATCTCACCTTCCGCTGTTGATTTAATGGCTTTGGCGGCATCGCGTAAAACTACTGCGTCAAACTTTGAATCATTTTTAATATCTCCACGAATTGGAGTCACTGTAGGAAGCACAAAATTCCCCTGGCCGTGTAATGGCTCTTTGGGCTGCTGGTCAGGAAAAAACGCAAACTTCACCAGAGCTACCGCAATAACTGCGGAAATAATAATTCGAATAATAGCAAAGACAAGCTTGCGAGTAGGGTGATTTTCCATTGCAAGTTCCTTTATTTCTAACTCGGCTATCACAACCTTCACTGGTTATCTCAAGCCTGCCAACACCATGTTGGCAATCGGATTCAACACTGATGTTACCCTACCCTAACCAGCTCCAACAACCATTTTTGATCTCCGTAGCTCAGGTGTTTTAGGGTTGCCCTAGAAATACCCGCCTTGCGAAATTCTGGAAATTCTAGGCAGCATTCCTCCATAGTAAACCTGATATATTAAGGACATTACGCTAATCCTGACGGAGATGATCAATGACCACCGATATTCCTGGCCTCAATATCACCCTCGATGCGTTAGAAGATGCTCACGGACTATCTCCTAGCTCAGAAGATATGTACGAGGCTTTCAGTGCATGGGTAGCGTCTACCGGTAAACAGATGTATCCACATCAAGACGAAGCACTCTTGAATATCGTTTCTGGAGACCATGTTATTGTCTCCACGCCGACTGGTTCTGGGAAGTCGATGATCGCTATGCAAGCTCTCTTTACTGGGCTAGCAACCGGACGCACCGCCTACTATACCGCTCCGCTTAAAGCTCTCGTGTCAGAAAAGTTCTTCGAGCTTATCGGTCATTTCGGGGCACATAATGTTGGTATGGTCACCGGCGATTCATCAATTAATGCCGGAGCTCCTATTATTTGTGCAACTGCAGAAATTTTAGCCAATATTGCGTTACGCGAAGGCGATCAAGCCGACGTCGGCATCGTCGTCATGGACGAATTCCATTTCTATGACGATCCGCAACGCGGCTGGGCCTGGCAAGTTCCGCTCTTAACACTGCCACAAGCCCAACAGATTCTCCTTTCTGCCACCCTTGGCGATACCACAAAGTTAACCGCAGACCTCACCCGTCGCACTAATCGTTCGGTAAGTATCGTCGACGACGCCGTTCGGCCAGTACCACTCCATTTTTCTTGGTCAACTGAACCGATTGGTGAAGTTATTAAAGAACTCATCGCAACCCACATGGCGCCAGTCTATGTTGTCCACTTTTCCCAACGTGAAGCAGTCGCCCAAGCACTCGCGCTCCAATCAATGGCAGTTGCTTCCAAAGAGCAAAAAGAACGAATCGCTTCCGCTCTTGCGTCCTTCACGTTCTCCCCAGGTTTCGGAAAAGTCTTATCAAAGCTGTTACGAGCTGGAATTGGCATCCACCACGCTGGACTGCTCCCCCGTTATCGGCGGCTCGTAGAACGCCTCGCACAAGCCGGACTACTCAACGTTATCTGCGGAACCGATACTTTAGGCGTTGGCATTAACGTCCCCATTCGGACTGTTCTTATGACCTCATTAACCAAATTCGATGGCACCAAACAACGCCATATTACGGCCCGCGAATTCCATCAAATTGCCGGGCGCGCTGGCCGAGCTGGCTTTGACACCGTCGGATACGTCGTCGTCGAAGCTCCCGAACATGACATCGAAAACGCTCGCCGATTACGCAAAGCCGGTGATGACCCAGCGAAAATCAAACGTGTCCAAAAAGTTAAAGCTCCCGAAGGAACAATAAGCTGGTCCGAAAACACATTTAACACCTTGGTTGCCGCGCAACCCGAAACGCTGACTTCACGCATGCGAGTAGATCATAGCCTGATCCTGAATTTACTCCAACGCCCAAACCCAGTAGCAACAGCAAAAACTGTACTGTGTGACAACCATGAACCACACCGCGAGCGCAATACCCTCGTTCGTAAAGCCATTACGATTTATCAGTCGCTACGAACCGCAGGGGTTATCACTCATGAGAACCGCGAATGGCGAGCAGAACATGGAGATGAGAACGCTATCCATTTCACGCGCGACGTGCCATCTGATTTTGCCCTGAATTCACCTCTTGCCCCATTCGCGCTAGCAGCCTTCGATCTGTTGGATATGGAATCGACTACCTACGCGCTCGATGTGGTGTCGATTATTGAAGCTGTCAGTGAGGATCCCACTCCAGCGCTTTATGCTCAGCAACGCCAAGCGCGCGGTGAACTGATCGGCAAGCTCAAAGCTGAGGGCGTCGAATATGACGAACGTATGGCGCTCGTCGATGAAGTTACGTGGCCTAAACCCCTCGTTGATCTCCTCGAGCCCGCTTTAGAAACTTATGCCAAAACGAACCCGTGGGTGCGCGGTCAAGAATTAAAACCAAAATCTGTTGTACGTCAGCTTATTGAAGATGGTTTGACCTTCTCTGAGTTTGTCGCTCACTATGACTTAGCTCGCTCTGAAGGCGTCCTTTTGCGCTATATTACGGACGTCTACCGAGCGATGCGGCAGACGGTTCCGTTGGCTGTGCGCACCGATGAGGTTGAAGATATTATCGATTGGCTAGCTCGCCTAGTGCGCTCTATCGATTCTTCGCTCCTTGACGAATGGGAGGCATTAGCTGATGGGCGCGTGACACTTGCCGAATTGAATTCTCTTGGTTCAGAAGATTCAGTACAGGGTGAAGAAGCTGCGTTTGGTGCCGACGACGACGGCAACGTTGCTTTTACTCGTAATAAGCATGCTCTGCGAGTGGCGGTTCGTAACGCAATGTTTTATCGTGTTGAGCTTTTGGATCGGGAAGACTACGAAGAATTAGAGCGCTTAGACGGCGATTCTGGATGGGATGCCGACCGCTGGGCTGACGCGATTGGTCCATACTTCGATGAATATGATTTCCTTGGCACTGATCAGACGGCACGCGGAACGCAGTTCTTCGCAATTTTGGAAGATCCCTCCTTCGCCGATTTACTCCAAGCAGGAATGGATGATGGTGATGCCTCCGATTTACTCGAATCGCATAGCAGCGGTCGGGTCTGGCTAGCATTGCAGATTCTAGATTCTGGTGATGATGCAGGAGCGTGGGGTTTGTGGGCTATTGTCGATTTGGATGCTTCCGACAAGAGTGACAGGCTGGTACTCCAACCGATCCGACTAGGTGAGCGATAAATGATGCACCCGATAGATATTGCTGACAATATTGCCCGGGTGCGCGACGATATTTCGCGCTTTGCTCACGGTAGGCATGTTGATCTGATGCTAGCAGCCAAGCACCAACCGCTGGAGCGTCTCGCTGAGGCTTATAACGCTGGCGGAACATTAATGGGACACAATCTCATCGATCAGCTTGCTACGTCCACTGAAGGATTACACAACGCTGGATTCTTCCCTATTACTTCGGTTATCGGACATGTTCAGTCGAATAAGCTGTCTGTTGCAATGCAGTGGGCTGATCGAATAGATACTGTGGATTCACTAAAAACTGCACAACGTATTAACCGCCGGCAAGAAGCGCGATTAGCTTGTGGTGAAGTAACCGGCCTATATCCGATACTTCTACAAATAAATTCTTCTGGCGCATCCACTCAGTTCGGTTGTTCCCCGGATAGTTTTGTTGAATTGGCGCGCGCGATATCGGCTCTGCCTTCCATTCACATTGCGGGGGTGATGACGATTGGCGCTCAGGGCACCGACACAGACATTCGTTCCTCGTTTGTGCTGACGCGGAGACTAGCGGAAGAGATGCGGAACCTTCCCGGGTTAGCCGACGCCGATGTGCTCTCGATGGGAATGAGCAGCGATATGCGTATTGCCATTGAAGAAGGCTCTACTGTTGTTCGTGTCGGCACCGCAATTTTCGGTGCTCGTCCAGCACAACAAGCATGATTCTTCGGTTGCATACTAACGATTTTCATGTGCTCGCCAGTCAATTAATCGAGAAAATGCAAACTGTTTGCGCGTCATTCTGGCCGCGAATAGACTGCAAACATTAACAGAGTTACTAGATTCTCGATACTGTTTGTCGTGTCTGTCTTGTTTTTCACCGCTTGCTCGTCTGCTATGCGCACAGAATACCAAGAGAATACATCTGATAGCGTCACTGTATTTAATGCTGATGAGCAACAGATCACCACGTTCACAGCGCGAAAAGATCTCGATTTTTTTCTCAACCTTACTTGCAAATATCGTTGCCTCCGATGCCGACAAAGATGCCTTTGCCGGGTTAACCAGAGAGGTTCCAGAAGATGCACGCACGAAGTACACGTATGAGATCACGCATCTTCGTGCCGATGGGAAAGAAACAACAGTAAAATTTTTTGTTTATGAGAATTATCCATATGTCATGTCGACTGGAATTCCGCTTCTTGCGCCTCTGACATGGGAGCTCTCAAAAGAGGAACTGGCAGTCTTAGGAGATCCTCTAGCACATAGATCTCAATGAGAGCTCAATGACCAGTATAAATACGTAAGACTAATATTTACGTAAGACCAAGGATTACGTATCCTTATTCGGTTACGCGAGCCTAAAGTGAGGAGTTAGAAAACTGTCAGTCCGCGGCTACGGAATACCTCACGCACCGCTTCAGTTGATTCTTTCGACGGCGGTTCGACGTCGTTGAGTTGATATTCCAAACCGAGCGATGCCCACTTATCGCGGGCCATTTGGTGGAATGGTAGCACTTCTACTCGTTCAACACTTGTGGCCCAGCTTTCAACAATGTCAGCAATGGCTTCAACATTGTCTGGATCATCTGTTAGCCCAGGAACAAGAACAAAGCGGATCCATATCTTGTTTCCACGCTCAACGAGTCGTTTCCCGAATTTTAACGTTTGTTCTAAATCGCGGCCCGTCGTACGTTTATAGTAATCGGGAATACCCGATTTCACATCGAGTAAGAAAAGATCAACATTATCGAGCATCTCGTCAGTCATATTTGCGCCCAAGAAACCGGACGTATCAACTGCAGTATGGATACCCATATCTTTACAGCCCTGTAATAATTGGGCCAAAAACTTCGGTTGCATCATTGGCTCGCCACCAGAGAAGGTGACGCCGCCATTCGAGACAGTAAAAACAGCCTTATAGCGAGAAATTTTTTCGAGCATATCAGCAGTGCGTACCGCTGTGCCCTCTCTCATTTTTAAGGTGTCGGGATTGTGGCAGTATAGGCAACGAAGTGGGCATCCCGCAAAAAATGTTGTTAACCGGGTACCTGGACCGTCGACTGCCGTTACAAGTTCCCAAGAGTGGACAGAGCCGATGTCACCAGCTTGCACACCAGAAACGTGTTCATGATGTGACATCGGCCCTGCCAAGGAAACTCCGTCAAGACCTGCTCCACTCAAACGTGGGACTTCATCCTCAATTGGTTGGGGGCGGTATTCACCAGTGCTCCCTTCGGAGCCCCAATACCGGGTAGCGTCAAATTGCTCGCCACTCGAGTTTTGCGTAGAAGTCGTCATAGAGTAGATCAGTCCTTAAAAGTTCTCACATACCCTCGTGGAAGGTACGGGAGATAACGTCGAGCTGCTGCTCGCGGGTGAGACGAACAAAGTTGACAGCGTAACCAGATACGCGAACGGTTAGCTGTGGGTACTTCTCTGGATGCTCCATTGCGTCCTCAAGGGTGTCGCGGTTGAGCACGTTGATGTTCGCGTGGTAAAGACCCTGAACGCCACCCTTGGCGGCGCGCTGTGCCTTCATCGATGCAAGACGCTCTTCATACGTCGTAGCCATGTTATTTTCCTTTCGTGGGAGTGAAATGTTTCGCTAAACGAAACTGGGCTTTAGCCCTTCTTGATGAAGCCAGCATCCATGATGCCAACCAAGTTATCGACCTGCTCAGCCAAGTCACGGCCGAGGGACGATGGGACAATAGTGTTTGTTAATGAGATACCGTCAAGGGCATCTTGGTAGTGTAGCTTACCAACCGATAGCATCGAAGCAAGCATACCGTGCGTATCCATACCATTTTCTGGGTTTGCACCTGGAGCAAATGGCGTTCCAGCACGGTGACCTGATGGGAAGTTTCCAGTTGCCTTGCCGTAAACCACATTGGACGTAATGGTAAGAACTGACTGGGTTGGAATCGCATTGCGATACATCGGGATCTTCTTGATCTTTTCCATCACTGTGTGAACGATAGTTGCCGCGATATCATCAGCGCGATCGTCATCGTTACCGTAGGTTGGGAAATCACCTTCGGTCTTGTAGTCAACGATCAATCCAGTTTCATCACGGACTGGGGTAACCTTTGCATACTTAATTGCAGCCAACGAATCAGCAACAATAGATAGACCAGCAATACCACAGCCCATGGTTCGGATAATCTCCGAATCATGCAACGCCATTTCCATAGCTTCGTATGCGTACTTATCGTGGGAGTAGTGGATAATATTGAGTGCCTCAACGTAGGTTCCAACTACCCAGTCAAGCATGTCCTCGTACTTAGCCCAAACTTCATCAAAGTCGAGTGGACCATCACCTTGAATACCTTCAAAGCCATCGACGATTTGCTTACCAGTCATTTCATCGCGGCCGCCATTCACGGCGTAAAGCAATGCCTTTGCAGCATTGACGCGAGCACCAAAGAACTGCATCTGCTTACCCACAGCCATTGGCGAAACACAGCATGCAATAGCGGCGTCATCGCCCCAGTAACCACGGATCTGCTCATCAGCTTCGTATTGAATCGAAGAAGTTTCAATAGATACCTGCGCGCAGAAGCGCTTGTATCCGAGTGGCAACTTCTCAGACCAGAAAATGGTGATATTCGGTTCTGGAGCTGGACCAAGGTTGACGAGGGTTTGGAGCAAACGGAAAGAAGTCTTTGTCACAAGTGGACGTCCATCTTCACCGAAACCGCCATCGGACCAAGTTGCCCAGTACGGATCACCAGAGAAGATCTCATCATAAGCCGTAGTACGCAAGAAACGTACAATACGAAGCTTGATCACAAGCTGATCGATAATTTCCTGGGCATCTTCTTCAGTAATCAAGCCAGCAGCTAGATCACGTTCAAAATAAATATCGAAGAAGCCAGACAAACGGCCGAAGGACATTGCAGCGCCATCTTGCGACTTAACTGATGCCAAATAGCCAAAGTAAGTCCACTGAACAGCTTCTTGCGCAGTTTTTGCAGGACGGGAGATGTCAAAACCATAGCTTGCTGCCATGTTCTTCAGCTTCTTGAGAGCCTTGATCTGCTCCGAAATTTCTTCACGATTGCGTGCCCAATCTTGGCTGAATGGCTGATCTGCGTATAGATCCTTGTCCTTCATCTTCTGTTCGATGAGGAAGTCAACGCCGTAAAGAGCAACTCGGCGGTAATCACCAATAATACGACCACGGCCATAAGCATCTGGCAAGCCAGTAATAATATGGGATGAACGCGCTGCCCGGATGCGTGGAGTGTAGATATCAAAGACCCCATCATTGTGAGTCTTACGGTACTTTGTGAAGATCTCCTTCACTTCAGGATTTGGTTCTTTGCCCGCTTCCTTGATCGCAGTTTCAACCATGCGCCATCCACCATTTGGCATCATCGCACGCTTGAGTGGAACATCGGTTTGCAGACCGACGATAACGTCGTCATCTTCCGAAATGTAGCCAGGACCAAAAGCATCAACATCAGCTGGGGTATCGACATCTACGTCATACACACGCTTTTGACGCTCCACCGAGAGGTACTTTTCCTCTAAGGTTTCCCACACGCGACGAGTCTTGTCAGTCTCATCAGCGAGGAATGAGGAATCACCTTCATATGGAGTGTAGTTCTTCTGGATGAAGTCACGAACGTCAATAGCATCCTGCCATAGACCGTCCTTAAAGCCTTCCCACTCTGGATGTGTAGCAGTTTCGGCTGTTTGAGTCACGGTTCACTACTCCTTTTCATAGCAACCAGCGGGACTTTTGTTATATGTCAGTCCACACTGACCGCATTTGTTACCCAGCAACTGACTGCTGGCGCTACTTATAGATTAGTCTCCCAGAGCTGAAGATACTTAGCGAAAACAGCTATCGGCAGAAAACTGACGGTAGTCCTGCTCACAGCACTATCACCGTAGGGACTAAAGTCCTTATTTGAGCACAGGATCTTCACCCATACCCTTACTAGATAAGGGTATTACGGACGGTTTTTATTCCCCATCGGCCAATTTATACATCCAACCAAAACGATCTGGAGCAATACCGAACTGGATATCTGTTAGCGCCTTATATATCCGATGAGCAAACGCTGAACCCGGCAAATTAAGTCGCTCGTGACCTTTCGTTAACGACCCAATGGATACCACTGCTGCGGCCGTACCACAGGCAAACATCTCTACTACCGCACCCGACTTTATTCCTGCCCACAGCTCATCTAACCCAATAGATTCCTCATGAGCCAACACGCCCTCATCATCTAGTATGTACAAAATAGCAGACCGCGTTGATCCAGGCAAAATCGTCCCAGACAACGCCGGCGTTCGCACTGAACCATCAGCCATCACCACAAAAACATTCATTGCGCCCAATTCATCAATAAACGAATTAGTAGCCGCATCTAGGAAAAGAACTTCGTCAAAACCACGTTCAAAAGCATGCGACTTAGCATAAAAGGACGCCGCATAATTGCCACCAGTTTTTACATCTCCCATTCCGCCTGGACCAGCACGGTGATGAGTTTGCTCCACCCACACATTAATCGGCGTAAAACCATGCGTAAAATAAGGACCCGACGGCGAAGCCACGACGGCATATTCAAACCGATTAGCTGCCCGCACGCCCAAAAAAGCCTCGGAACCAAAAACAAAAGGACGCAAATAGAGACTCGCCCCAGCACTAGCCGGAACCCACCGCCGGTCAGCTCGCACCAACGCTGCAATTGAGCCCAAAAAATCTTCAATCGGAAATTGCGGAATCATCAATCGTTGATTTGACGCGTTTAACCGTGCTGCATTATAGGCGGGGCGAAAAGTCCACACCGACCCATCTGCGTGACGGTAGGCTTTCAAACCTTCAAAAACTTCCTGACCATAATGCAGTACCGCCCCAGCCGGATCAAGAGCAAGCGGTCCATATGGCTCAATCCGGTGTCCATGCCAGCCTCGCTCCCCATCCCACGATACCCGAGCCATATAATCGCCAAATCCTTCACCGAACTTTAGCGATTTCATCACCGCACGATATTTCTCTTCACTAGCTGGTGCTGGATGCTCAACAATGGGAAAACGTCGCGCTACCTCATCGGCAAGTGGCCAGCAAAGGCCAGCTTGTTCTTCTAACGACGTAGGCATGCGTACCATGGACTCAACTCCTTGAACAGGTTAGTATTACCAGTCTATGGTACGCCTACTGCTACCTACTTTAGTCACGGATCTCCATGTGGGAATCATCTGGGAAGATCTCCCCCATGTACACGGGAGCCATTAAGTTCTCCACGGATAATGCCCGATCAAGTTCAGCTTGTGTCATCAAACCTCGTTCTAACACGATATCGCGTACTGATTTACCCGTTCGCGCCGCTTCTTTCCCAACGAGATCGCCGTTATGATGACCGATAATATCGTTTAAATAGGTGACAATACCGATTGAGTTCATCACGTGCCCCAGGCAGATATCTTCGTTCACGGTAATGCCGTCAACACATCGTTCCCGAAGTGTGACCAGCGCCCGTTCAAGTAACAAAATAGATTCGAAAATCGCTTGTGCGATAACTGGTTCCATAACGTTGAGTTGAAGCTGCCCTGCTTGAGCAGCAAGCATAACCGTGCTGTCATTGCCCATGACTTTAAAACAAATTTGATTAACTACTTCCGGTATAACCGGATTGACTTTAGCCGGCATAATTGACGATCCGGCCTGCATTTCAGGCAAGTTAATTTCATTCAAGCCAGCCCGCGGCCCAGAAGAAATAAGACGTAAATCGTTGCAGATCGTTGATAGTTTGGCCGCTAGCCGCTTGAGCGCCGAATGGATTGAAATATAGGCACCAGTGTCAGATGTCGCTTCTATAAGGTTTGGTGAAGCAATGACATCGAGTCCAGTAACCTCTGCTAGGCGGGCGACGACGATATCTTGGAAACCCTCAGGAGTGTTCAGTTTTGTTCCAATTGCTGTAGCGCCAAGATTTACTTCAAGTAACAAATCCGAAGCCAGCTTAAGATTACGAATTTCTTCGTTCATGAGGACGCCGAAAGCCACAAACTCTTGCCCAATAGTCATAGGGACTGCATCTTGAAGTTGAGTCCGTCCCATCTTTAGCACGTTCGCGTGTTTTTCTCCCAAAGCGGTAAACGAGGCACCCATCCGTTCAACTTCAGCAATAAGATGCTCCACCATACGATATAACGCGATCCGAAAACCAGTCGGGTAAGCATCGTTTGTTGACTGGGATTTATTAACATGATCGTTAGGATTGATGATGTCGTAGCTACCTTTTGGCTCGCCTAATACTTCTAGAGCTAAGTTGGCCACGACTTCATTGGTATTCATATTGACCGATGTCCCTGCTCCGCCTTGGAAAACATCTACCGGGAACTGATCCATGCAACGGCCATCTTCTAAGATCAAGTCACATGCCGTCACAATAGCTTTACTCACCTTGGCAGACAGAACTCGCTTGTCCCGATTAGCTAATGCTTCAGCCTTTTTAACACATACCATGGCCTTAATAAATTCTGGCACATCATTGATCGTGACACCGGAAATATTAAAGTTTTCGATTGCACGTTGAGTATGAACTCCATAGTAGGCATCATTAGGAATTTCTCGAGTACCAAGTAAATCTTCTTCAACGCGGACGGTAGCCATTTTTCTCCTTGAATCTTCCTCGATTCTTATATTAATAAGCATAACGGCGTTCACTTAGAGTTTCAGCATAGGCAGAAATATTCGCCATCAATGGCTGTCTTTAGGCGCAGCTAAACGAAACTTGGGACTATCTACTCAAGTTTATGTAGAAAGCCAGCTATGATGGATGTGAACTATCTATAAAATCATAGTGTTTTGTCCATCACTTGCTCTTCAGGAGTCTAATGTCGTTCTTATTTCAGCTTTTTGCTGACAATCAAGTTCTTTTGCTCTTCTTCCTCGTCGGAAGTGGTGCTATTTTGTCCAAACTCCGTGTTCGCGGAGTTTCTTTGGGTGCTGCCGCCGTGCTCTTCTTATCTATCGGAGTCACCGCGTGGGCACTCCATTCAGGCTATAAGCTCGAGGTCGAACACGATCTTGGTGTTCTTGGCCTTGCCCTCTTTGCTTTTGCGATCGGTATTTCCGCTGGGCCTACCTTCTTCAGCACGCTTAAGTCCTCAATTGTTCCCATTTTACTAATGCTAGGCACATTTGCCGTAGCAGCAGCCGCTGCTGCCGGTGTTGGTCGAGCACTAGGCATGGATTGGGCGCTTGTTGCTGGTACATTTGCCGGTGCTACAACAAATACCCCAGCCCTTTCTGCCGCAAGCACAGCTTCAGGTGATCCAGCGCTAGCCACAGTTGGGTACGCAATTGCCTACCTCTTTGGAGTCATTGGAATGCTGGGCTTTGCCGCATTAGCGTTATCTCGGCGAAGTGCAGATAAAGATAAGCCGTCACCGATTAGCAACCGAACTATTAGAGTTGAGCGCACTGACCAACCAACGATCGGCTCGCTTGTAGATGCAATTGGCGGTACTCTGCAGTTTTCTCGTATTCGACGGGGAGAAACTGGTCCAATTTGGTTGCCTAGCAATTCCGATATTTTGGAAAAAGATGACCTAGTAACTGTTATTGGAACGGTTGCCGAGGTTGATCGAGCTATCAAACTCGTTGGTCACGGTTCGTCGCATTCATTGATTGCCGATCGGCGCTACCTCGATTTCCGACGAATCACAATCTCTAACTCTGATATTGCGGGACGAAAAATTGAGGAACTGGATTTAGAAGATAAATTCGGTGCCACTATTTCCCGAATTCGACGTGGCGATACGGATATGTCTGCTGATCCGAGCATTCGGCTTCAGCAAGGCGATCGGGTCCGCGTCGTTGCACCAACTCATTCATTAGCAAAGATCTCAAAGTACTTCGGTGATTCTTCGCATGGCTTAACCGATATTAACCCAATTGCTCTTGGCCTAGGTATGGCACTGGGCATCATCATCGGTGAATGGGAAATTCTAACTCCTTCTGGCTTAACCTTCTCTATCGGTTCGGCAGCCGGAACTCTCATCGTCGGCCTAGTCATGGGACGATTGGGCCGCATAGGTCGAATCGTAACAACTTTGCCATATACCACATGTCAGGTTCTTGCCGAACTAGGTCTACTGGTCTTCCTTGCTTATGCTGGAACAAAGGCAGGTTCTCAGATCCTAGTTGCCTTCACCGGCGGAGCATGGCTTCAAATCCTCTTCCTCGGAATGATGATTACCTGCATCGTGGGTGGTGGATTCTACTTGTCTATGCGCCTACTGACATCCACCGGCGGTACACGCTTGGCTGGCGCTCTGGGTGGTATCCAAACACAGCCAGCAGTTCTCGCTTTCGCTAACGACCGCACATCGTTCGATCCACGCGTCGCACTAGGCTATGCAATGGTTTATCCAGTTGCCATGGTAGCCAAAATTTTCGTTGGCCAAATACTCGGTTCCTTTGCCGGGTTCTAAAGACCATTGAGGTTTTGGGTATTAAAAGGTGGAGGTTGCAACCTCCACCTTTTAATACCCAAAACAATTACACTGCGTCGCGCACATCAGAGCCTAAGGTCTCTGGCAAGTGTGACGTATCCATATCATGACGCCAGCCGTCATCCATCAGTACACGAGCAATTGCCAAACCAAATCCAATCGACATAATGACGAAGAAAACTTCTGCGAATGTCGAAATTGCGCCTTGGAAATTACCTTCATTTAACGCCACTAGACCGCGATAGAATGGGACTCCAGGAATCATAATAACCACCCCCGGTACGGAGAGTGACACGCGAGAATGCGACGTCTTCCATGCCACCATCGTTGCCACGATTCCAACAAGCATGGCAGCCAAACCTACTCCGAGCTGCCAAGGCAAATGAAAGTTCTCCTGCAATAATAAACGGCTAGTGTTTGCAAAAGCTCCAGCTACTGCAGCCGCAGCACACACCTTCCACGGAGCATTAAATAGTACCGCGAATCCATAGGCCGCCACAAAAGACGTCAGAAGACGTAAGAACGTCATTGTCCAAAATGGTAGCGGCGGAACAACAGCTGCATCAACATGCCAATTAAGGGCATGCACAACGATCCACACAGAGACACCAGCAGAACCAATCACCATGATGCAATATGAAAAACGATCAAGAGCTGATTGCGTATCGTTTCGAACAAAGTCAAGCATCGCCGTCGTCAGCGGGAATCCAGGAATCAAATAAAGAATAGAGGAAATCAATCCAGACTCATACTGGATAAGATAAGGCAAGCCACCTACGCTACCAATCTCAAGTAGCAGAATATAAACCATCGTCGATGCCACTGCACATAAAATCCAAATAATGAAATGCGCAATTCCGCGGCCTAATAAAAGTTTGCGAATAAGCTGACCAATTCCAGCAGCAAAGAAAACACAGGTACATTCAACTATGCGCCCACCATTAAGGAAACAGAATCCCGCACAAGCAATCGCCGAAGCAAAAACTGTTGTCCACAAACCGTAATGGCGATCTCGTTTAGTTGTTTCTTGCAAGATCACACGTAATTGCTCAGCTGTCATTCCTTCATGCAATTGCGCAACGGCCTGCATAATACGATCGAGCTTTTCCGCATTAACGCCTACACGACGCTGTTCGCCAAAGCTTGTGTAAGATTCTTTACCCCGCCATGCAGTAACTGTAATGTCAGTCATGGACACCGCTGACTCTAACTTTGTTAAGCCAATTGCTTTAGCTGCTCGTGACATCGCAGCTTTGACTCGATAAGCTCCAGCGCCACACGCTAAAAGCATCGTTCCAAGCATTAAAATACAATGAATTTTTTCGGCTATCGTTTCCTGGCTCTGTACCGGATTGTTGGTGGGCTGATCGTCCATACTTCTCTCATAACTGGTCTAAAACGGTAGGATATGCGTGCTCCATTTTATGCCCGACTTACAAGCTTTGACCGGGCCGTATCGCCCAATTATGATTTTTCTCCGGGAATTTTATCTCACACTTCTGCCCGCTCCATCACCCACATATACGTCAAATATGGAATTTCGACAATATCTTCATCGCCATATCCAAGGTTTTGGTATAAGTACCATCTCAGATTCGCTTGCATTTTCGCGCGATTTTCGTTTGTGGAGGTAATCCATGACGATCTCGTTGTACCAAGTTGGCATACTTGGGTTGGAGTCAGCCGATCTTGCCATGTTGCCATATGTAATCGAGGTTGCGTAAAAGGTTCGACGACGAGCGGTTTATCAGTCGGACGGTGCACATCACCAGAACGCATAATACGGCTCAGTCTTTTTACCCATGGAATTGACACATCCATTTGGTTGTATAAAACGACGAGTTTTCCACCTGGACGTAGGATACGAGCCGCTTCCCTACTAGCTTTGATGGGATCTACCCAATGCCAACTTTGAGCATAAAACACAATATCTGCCATCGCATCGTTGAGCGTTGTTTCTTCACCACTCGCAGGCAGTATTTGGCCTTTAAGGTTTGGCATAAGCCGAATAAGCTGCTCGCGCATGTCTGGGCTAGGCTCGATAGCCCAAACGCGCCCACGCTGCCCAGCAATATCGCATAGCGTGGTTGTGAGTTTCCCAGTTCCAGCCCCTATATCCACAAGACACCGGTTCTGACCGTCGTCGGCACATACAATCCTCAGTAACTCAAGCGGATAACCCGGCCGGACATCAACGTAAGCTTCGGCTATAGTGGCAACATCGTAGTATGGATTCGTCGGTAACGTCATGGAACTATTGTTAAGTATTTGCTTGCCTCATGCGCGTCATATATCCCAAACTTGACCAATCTAACCAGCCAATACAGATCTCATCGGCTAATGTGCCGTACACTTGTGGTCAGGAGAGCCGGGAAGTCTGGTCGGCACATTCTTTGACCGTTACATGAAAAGGGACACCGTGACTGAACCTCAACCATCTAAACTACGCACTATTCTTTCGTACGGTAGTTACGCCGAGCATGTGCGTATCGGAGGAATTCTTCGCAAAGAAACAACTGGCGGCATTGCATTAATGATCGCTGCTGTCATCGCTATTGTATGGGCAAATTCGCCATGGAGTGAAGCGTACTTAAACCTACGAGATACCACGCTAAGTATTGACTCTTTACATCTACACCTTAGCGTTGGGCATTGGGCAGCGGATGGTTTACTTGCTATATTCTTTTTTCTTGTCGGGCTTGAGCTCAAACAGGAATTTGCGATCGGTGATTTGCGCTCTCCTTCGCGAGCAATCGTTCCAGTTGTCGCCGCTATTGGCGGGGTCATTGTGCCAGCTGGGATATATGCAGCTATTAACTGGGGCCATCCAGAGACAATTCAAGGCTGGGCAATACCCACAGCCACAGATATCGCATTTGCAGTAGCTGTATTAGCGATTATTGGCTCTCACCTTCCTAGTCCGCTCAGACTTTTCTTGCTCACACTAGCGGTTGTTGATGACCTCATTGCTATCACAATTATCGCCATTTTCTACACCAATGAAGTTCACGCCTTGTATCTTGCGCTTTTCGTTATACCAGTTATGATCTTTGCTTTTTTGGTACGCAGATTTCATATTTTTTGGGTAAAAAATCGTTGGGCATCTTGGCTGATACTTTTCCCGGTAGCACTGACGGCATGGTATTTTCTTCATGAAGCGGGCATTCATGCCACAATCGCTGGGGTGGTTTTAGGTTTCGTAGTTCCAGTATCGTTGGATTCTACAACTGCTCAAACAGCGCTCGCGCATCATCGGCCTGAAGTGACAGGGCATGGTAGCCATAACCCTGGTCTAGTTTCAATGTTTGAACACGGAATCAGGCCTCTATCTTCTGGTTTTGCCGTACCAGTATTCGCTTTCTTTTCAGCAGGAGTGGCAATCGGAGGTTGGGATGGGTTACTGAACTCGCTCAGTTCTCCAGTAGCTTTGGGAATAATCGTTGGATTGGTACTCGGAAAGCCAATCGGTATCGTCTTATCTACTTTCTTGCTTACAAAGCTAACACGCGCAAATCTAGATAGTTCAATAACATGGTTTGACACTATTGGCGTTGGCTTTTTAGCAGGAATTGGTTTCACCGTATCCCTGCTGGTGGGAGAATTATCGTTCGGATTAGGTGACGCTAACAACGATGCCGCCAAAGTGGGCATATTGTTGGCCTCTGTACTCGCAGCATTATTAGCGGTACTTATTTTGACTCCACGCAATCGATATTACAAGGAACTGGAGAAGGAAAAGTTACGCGATGAGGATGGCGATGGCATTCCGGATGTTTTTGAAATAAGCCGTTAAATCTGCAAGTAAAAGCGGGTAAATATTGTTGTGGGCACGTCATTGATGACGTGCCCACAACAATATAAATGACCATGACCATTCGTGATTATCGAAAATGTAAGTGGTCACCCGCCTGTATATCGCCACGTATCGCGACGTATATGATGCTGAATAACCAGCACCATGAAATAGCCACGATAAGATGCCCGATACCTACAACACCGGATAATGTAGCATCCCATACCTGTTGGCCGTACAACGCAGTAACAACGTTTTGAATTGCCATACCAGAAACGGTCCAGATCAGACCAACATTGTACAAAATGAACCACCGTGTAAACAAAGAGTGATCAGAGAGTTCAAAATATTTATCGACAATACTCAACAAAAGAAAAAACAGTGTTCCTAGAACAAATGTATACATATACATCGAGCCAAAAGCTGTCGGGCCATCGAACTGAATGAGACGAATAAACAGCCGGTACAAAGCGCTAAGAAACAGTCCAAGCAAAAGATAAGCTACCGCAGCAATCAAGATTCTATGCATAGATTTACTATACCCTAGTGCGTTGAGCATCAATCAACACTAAACGAGATAATAAAAGTCGCGGACTAACCAAAAGAAATAAAGACTCACCAAGAAAAACATACATCTCAGTGGGTTACAAACTGTATGTCGGATCGCTTGTGAGTATAGGTGAGGGGAGGGTGTTGACTTATCGTCAACACCCTCCCCTTATATCACGTTAAGTGACGGCGGTGTCCTACTCTCCCACACCCCCTCGAGTGCAGTACCATCGGCGTTGGTAGGCTTAGCTTCCGGGTTCGGAATGGTAACCGGGCGTTTCCCTACCACTATGACCACCGTCAAAATGGTTGACATAACACACACGCACTACAACGTGTGGGAGTCAAGAATCGTATAGTAGACGCGAGCAGCATTACCATCAACATGTTCCATAATAAAACACTGACGATAAGGAAACTTTTTTGTAAATGGTTGGCCATTAGTACCAGTCAGCTCCACACCTTACGATGCTTCCACGCCTGGCCTATCAACCCCATGGTCTATAGGGGGCCTACAAAACAATAATGTTTATGGAAACCTCATCTCAAAGCAGGCTTCCCGCTTAGATGCTTTCAGCGGTTATCCTTCCCGAACGTAGCCAACCAGCCATGCACCTGGCGGTACAACTGGCACACCAGAGGTTCGTCCGTCCCGGTCCTCTCGTACTAGGGACAGCCCTTTTCAAGTTTCCTACGCGCGCAGCGGATAGGGACCGAACTGTCTCACGACGTTCTGAACCCAGCTCGCGTGCCGCTTTAATGGGCGAACAGCCCAACCCTTGGGACCTACTCCAGCCCCAGGATGCGACGAGCCGACATCGAGGTGCCAAACCATGCCGTCGATATGAACTCTTGGGCAGGATCAGCCTGTTATCCCCGGGGTACCTTTTATCCGTTGAGCGACGGCGCTTCCACAAGCCACCGCCGGATCACTAGTTCCTACTTTCGTACCTGCTCGACCTGTCGGTCTCACAGTCAAGCTCCCTTGTACACTTACACTCAACACCTGATTGCCAACCAGGCTGAGGGAACCTTTGAGCGCCTCCGTTACCATTTAGGAGGCAACCGCCCCAGTTAAACTACCCACCAGGCACTGTCCCTGAACCAGATCATGGTCCAAGGTTAGACATCCAGCACGACCAGAGTGGTATTTCAACAATGACTCCACAACCACTGGCGTGGCCGCTTCAAAGTCTCCCACCTATCCTACACAAGCCGTACCGAACACCAATACCAAGCTATAGTAAAGGTCCCGGGGTCTTTCCGTCCTGCTGCGCGTAACGAGCATCTTTACTCGTAATGCAATTTCACCGAGTTCGCGGTTGAGACAGTGGAGAAGTCGTTACGCCATTCGTGCAGGTCGGAACTTACCCGACAAGGAATTTCGCTACCTTAGGATGGTTATAGTTACCACCGCCGTTTACTGGGGCTTAAATTCACAGCTTCAAACACAAAAGTATTTTAACCGTTCCTCTTAACCTTCCAGCACCGGGCAGGCGTCAGTCCGTATACATCCACTTACGTGTTCGCACGGACCTGTGTTTTTGATAAACAGTCGCTTCTCCCTGGTTTCTGCGGCCCTTCCCCCTAGCCTGTTAAAAGGCTTCAAGGTCCGGGCCCCCCTTCTTCCGAAGTTACGGGGGCATTTTGCCGAGTTCCTTAACCACGATTCACTCGCTCGCCTTAGTATTCTCTACTCAACTACCTGTGTCGGTTTAGGGTACGGGCGGCTAAGACCTAACGTCGAGGCTTTTCTCGACAGCACAGGATCACTCTACTTCCCCACAAAAAATGGGTCATCATCCAGCCTCACCTACACGCTTCCCGGATTTACCTAGGAAACAGGCTGCGCTGTTAAACGTGGCAAGCCATTAGCCACGCGAAGCTACCACTCTGCGTCACCCCTGTTAACACGCTTGCCTACTACGCGATCAGTTCCCACGCTCACCACAACCCCAACCCGAAGGAAGGAACCATAGCTCGGATGGTTAGTATCCCACGATTCAACACGGACGGTCTTTCGCCGGTACCAGAATATCAACTGGTTGCCCATCGACTACGCCTGTCGGCCTCGCCTTAGGACCCGACTAACCCAGGGCGGACGAACCTGGCCCTGGAACCCTTAGTTATTCGGCGGACGGGATTCTCACCCGTCATTCGCTACTCATGCCTGCATTCTCACTCGTACGAAATCCACAACCAGTCACCTGTGCTGCTTCACCTCACGCACGACGCTCCCCTACCCAACAAAACAAAAAAAATTTCATTGCCGCGGTTTCGGCGGTGTACTTAAGCCCCGCTACATTGTCGGCGCAGAATCACTTGACCAGTGAGCTATTACGCACTCTTTCAAGGGTGGCTGCTTCTAAGCCAACCTCCTGGTTGTCACAGCAACTCCACATCCTTTCCCACTTAGCACACGCTTAGGGGCCTTAACCGGCGGTCTGGGCTGTTTCCCTCTCGACTACGAAGCTTATCCCCCGCAGTCTCACTGCCGTGCTCTAACTTACCGGCATTCGGAGTTTGGCTGACGTCAGTACCCCGATAAGGGCCATCGGCCATCCAGTCGCTCTACCTCCGATAAGAAACACACGACGCTGCACCTAAATGCATTTCGGGGAGAACCAGCTATCACGGAGTTTGATTGGCCTTTCACCCCTACCCACAGGTCATCCCCTCCATTTTCAACTGAAGTGGGTTCGGTCCTCCACACGCTCTTACACGTGCTTCAACCTGCCCATGGGTAGATCACCCCGCTTCGGGTCTAGAACATGCAACTAAAAACCGCTTTTTAAAACTCGCTTTCGCTACGGCTCCCCCACACGGGTTAACCTCGCTACATGCCACTAACTCGCAGGCTCATTCTTCAAAAGGCACGCCATCACCCCTACCAAGGAGGCTCTGACGGATTGTAAGCGTCCGGTTTCAGGTACTATTTCACTCCCCTCCCGGGGTACTTTTCACCATTCCCTCACGGTACTACTACACTATCGGTCACACGGAGTATTTAGGCTTACACAGTGGTCTGTGCAGATTCACACGGGATTTCACGGGCCCCGTGCTACTCGGGCACCACATAAGGCAGGCTAACACATTACAACTACCGGACTCTCACCGTCTACGGTCCAGCTTCCCAACTGATTCGTCTACACGCTAGCATTTATCACTACCCGACCCCACATCGGCAAGGTCAAACATGGCCCCACAACACCACACACGCAACACCCGATGGCTATCACACGCGCATGGTTTAGCCTCATCCGCTTTCGCTCGCCACTACTCACAGAATATCTTTTCCTGCGGGTACTAAGATGTTTCACTTCCCCGCGTTACCCCCAAACACCCTATACATTCAGATGCTGGTAACCAGAAACAACTCTGGCCAGGTTCCCCCATTCGGACACCCCCGGATCACAGCTCGTTTGCCAACTCCCCGAGGCTTATCGCAGGCTACAACGTCCTTCATCGGCTCCGTATGCCAAGGCATCCACCGAACGCTCTTGAACACTTACAAAAAACCAAAGATGCTCGCGTCCACTATACAATTCTCAACCACCACACCAACACCACAAACAACCAACAACCACACAGGCCATCAATCATCCACAGGCAGCACGGAGTATTACCCCACACCCCAACAGCATGCCAACTTCCCACAACAAAAAAATTTTCCACTAAAAACCACCAAACCAACACCAACAAAGGCATCAGCACACCCACAATCAAACAAATAAAACCAGGTGTAAGGCAGCTCCTTAGAAAGGAGGTGATCCAGCCGCACCTTCCGGTACGGCTACCTTGTTACGACTTCGTCCCAATCGCCAATCCCACCTTCGACCGCTCCCCCCAAAAGGTTAGGCCACGGGCTTCGGGTGTTACCAACTTTCGTGACGTGACGGGCGGTGTGTACAAGGCCCGGGAACGTATTCACCGCAGCGTTGCTGATCTGCGATTACTAGCGACTCCGACTTCATGGGGTCGAGTTGCAGACCCCAATCCGAACTGAGACTGGCTTTAAGGGATTCGCTCACCCTCACAGGCTCGCAACCCTCTGTACCAGCCATTGTAGCATGCGTGAAGCCCAAGACATAAGGGGCATGATGATTTGACGTCATCCCCACCTTCCTCCGAGTTAACCCCGGCAGTCTCTCGTGAGTCCCCACCATAACGTGCTGGCAACACAAGACAAGGGTTGCGCTCGTTGCGGGACTTAACCCAACATCTCACGACACGAGCTGACGACAACCATGCACCACCTGTACACCACCCCGAAGGCCACACTATCTCTAGCATGTCGCAGTGTATGTCAAGCCTTGGTAAGGTTCTTCGCGTTGCATCGAATTAATCCGCATGCTCCGCCGCTTGTGCGGGCCCCCGTCAATTCCTTTGAGTTTTAGCCTTGCGGCCGTACTCCCCAGGCGGGGCACTTAATGCGTTAGCTACGGTACAGAACCCATGGAAATAGGCCCCACACCTAGTGCCCAACGTTTACGGCATGGACTACCAGGGTATCTAATCCTGTTCGCTCCCCATGCTTTCGCTCCTCAGCGTCAGTAACGGCCCAGTAACCTGCCTTCGCCATCGGTGTTCCTCCTGATATCTGCGCATTCCACCGCTACACCAGGAATTCCAATTACCCCTACCGCACTCTAGTCTGCCCGTACCCACTGCAGCCCCGGAGTTAAGCCCCGGTCTTTCACAGCAGACGCGACAAACCGCCTACGAGCTCTTTACGCCCAATAATTCCGGACAACGCTCGCGCCCTACGTATTACCGCGGCTGCTGGCACGTAGTTAGCCGGCGCTTATTCAACACCTACCCTCAACTTACGCCTTGTTCAGTGTTAAAAGGAGTTTACAACCCGAAAGCCTTCATCCCCCACGCGGCGTCGCTGCATCAGACTTGCGTCCATTGTGCAATATTCCCCACTGCTGCCTCCCGTAGGAGTCTGGGCCGTATCTCAGTCCCAATGTGGCCGGTCACCCTCTCAGGCCGGCTACCCGTCGACGCCTTGGTAGGCCATCACCCCACCAACAAGCTGATAGGCCGTGAGCCCATCCCCCACCAGAAACCCTTTCCAACCCCCACCATGCGGCAGAAGCAGAATATCCAGTATTAGACCCCGTTTCCAAGGCTTATCCCGAAGAAGGGGGCAGGTTACTCACGTATTACTCACCCGTTCGCCACTAATCCACCCCAGCAAGCTAGGGCTTCATCGTTCGACTTGCATGTGTTAAGCACGCCGCCAGCGTTCGTCCTGAGCCAGGATCAAACTCTCCAAACAAAAACCAAACACCCAACAAAAAGGCATCCAATCAATACACGTTCGAAAAGCCCAAAAACAGACTCAACAAAACAGACAAACCAAAACTAGCTCATCCAAAATAAAAAAGAAAACAAACCACACCAGCCACCAAAAAAGCAACCAGCACAATCCGCTTCCCAAACAAAAAATCATTGTAAAAAGCTGACACACTATTGAGATATCAAACAACACACCCACACCCAACAACCACCCAACAACAAAGCCAGGCAACCATCAAGAAGGCTATCCACACCAGTCTAACACACAACCACAACCAAGCAAAAACACCCAGTCACAACCACGCACCAAACCAGCGCCACCACCAAAGAACACAACCGCGCTCCCGGCGACAGATAAAAACTTTACGCACCCCCACCCCAACCGTCAAACCAAAACAACGTAACACCCATCACATATAAAGTAATTGCTGATTTTTAGCAAAAAATAGCAGGCGAGGCAATGATATTGCCTCGCCTGCCTAGGCCTACCAAATACCAGAATCACATTTCATTTTCCATAGCTAACGAATGCTTAAATTCCTCACGGATAGCACGCGCTACTTGCTTAGAAGCCGTTGGGTGGAAAACACCTGGAATGATGAAATTGGCATTCAACTGTTCGGGTAACACCGATTGGGCGATCGCATTCGCCGCAACCACAAGCATGCGATCAGTTACCTGTGTTGCCTTCACATCAAGCATTCCACGGAAAATTCCCGGGAAAGCCAGCACATTATTGATCTGATTTGGATAATCTGAACGCCCAGTCGCCACAATCGCCGCATGTTGCGCAGCTTGAATTGGATCGACTTCCGGCGTTGGGTTAGCCAACGCAAAAACAATCGGATCCTTCGCCATCGTAGCAATATCGTCGCCAACTAAAATATTTCCAGCTGACACACCGATAAAAACATCAGCATCCTCTAACACGTCTCGCAAGCTTCCTTGCTGACGACGCGGATTAGTGTTTTGCGCAATCCAATTACGATCTTCACCTTCTTCTTCACGGAAGGGTCCAAGTGCACCATTACGTCCAACACCAATAATGTCACGCGCTCCCTGATTCATCAGCAAGCGAATAATCGCATTGCCTGCAGCACCCACACCAGACACAACGATGCGAATATCTTCTATCTTCTTCCCAACAACCTTTAACGCATTGATCAAAGCGGCTAAAACTACTACGGCAGTACCGTGTTGATCATCATGAAAGACCGGAATATCAAGATCTTCGCGTAATCGACGCTCAATTTCAAAACAGCGCGGAGCAGAAATATCCTCCAAATTAATTCCACCGAAACCCGGCGAAATCGCTTTCACAATGCTGATAATCTCTTCAGTATCAGTTGTATCTAAGCAAATTGGCCAGGCATCAACGTCGCCAAACTTCTTAAAGAGTGCTGCCTTACCCTCCATCACCGGCATTGCTGCTTTAGGCCCGACATCACCTAAACCAAGAACGGCGGTACCATCTGAAACAACAGCAACCGTATTTCGCTTAATCGTCAATTTACGCGCAAGCTGCGGATCCTTAGCAATGAGATTCGAAATTCGCGCCACTCCAGGAGTATAAATCCGCGACAAATCTTGACGCGTATTCAACGGCCGTTTCAGCGCGATTTCAATCTTTCCACCCAAATGCGCTTGCACTGTTGAATCGTGAATTCCCAGCACATGCACGCCATCTAGCGCCTCTAATTTGGATGCAATATGCTCAGCGTGCTCGATATCATCGACTTTAGCAGTCACATCGGTCAGCAGATTAGCTTCATCCGACTCCACCATATCCACACCGGTAACAATCGCACCATAATCAACAAATTCTTTAACTAACATGGCCGTCGCTCGCGGTTCAAATGGAAGCGCAATACGTATGGTCACATTGTAGCTAGGCAGTGTTTTTGACATAAATTCTCCTTGTAATAGCTACACATAGTAAAGCGCAGGAGAACAGAAAAATTCCTGCTCCTGCGCATTACTATTTTAGAGCTGAACGCGCTCCATGATAAGTTCTCGAACCCGGGCAGCATCTGCTTTGCCATGTGTTGCTTTCATAACAGCCCCCACAATAGCGCCAGCAGCCTGGACTTTACCGCTACGGATCTTTTCAACAACGTCGGGGTTAGCAGCCAACGCTTCATCAACCGCTGCGTTCAACGCGCCGTCGTCGCTCACTACTTCCAAACCACGAGCTGCCACAACCTCAGCTGGTGAGCCTTCACCAGCTAACACCCCAGCCAGGGCCTGCCGTGCTAGCTTATCGGTTAGCTTTCCAGACTCCACAAGTTCATCCAGTTCGGCTACCTGTTCACTAGTGACTGGAACATTGGCAAGTTCAATCTCATTATCCTTAGCATAACGAGCAAGCTCACCCATCCACCATTTGCGCGCCCCGGCCGACGTCGCTCCAGCTTTGACAGAATCTTCGATCAAAACTAACGCACCAGCGTTGACAATATCGCGCATTTCCTTAGCAGAGATGCCCCATTCAGCAAGCAAACGCCGCCGCTTTTGCTCCGGAAGCTCTGGCAATGTTGCCCGTAACTGTTCAACCCACTCACGCGGTGGCGCCAATGGCACCAAATCCGGTTCTGGGAAGTAACGATAATCATCTGCATCCGACTTTGGCCGTCCCGGCAACGTCGTACCATCAAGCTCCTGGAAATGACGAGTCTCTTGAAGTACTGCTTGCCCGGCATCCAAAATTGCCGCCTGTCGGCGCATTTCAAACTCAACTGCGGCAGCAATCGAGCGGAAAGAATTAACATTCTTTGTTTCAGTGCGCGTTCCCAACGGCGACTGCTGAGTCTTACGCAAAGACACATTGATATCTGCACGAACATTACCGCGCTCCATACGAGCTTCTGAAACTCCAATTGCACGGGCAATATCGCGAATAGTTTGAACATACTTCGCGGCAACCTCTGGTGCACGATCGCCACAACCTTCAATCGGACGAGTCACGATTTCCACAAGTGGCACGCCTGCACGGTTGTAATCAACTAGCGAATGGTCAGCACCATGAATACGCCCTTCGCCACCAATGTGAGTATTCTTACCAGCATCTTCTTCAACGTGTGCACGCTCAATCTTGACTCGGAACACCGCACCATCATCGAGTTCGACGTCTAAGTAGCCATCAAAAGCCAAGGGTTCATCAGATTGCGATGTCTGAAAATTCTTCGCCAAATCCGGATAAAAATAGTTTTTACGAGCAAACCGGCACGACTCGGCAATTTTGCAATTTAGCGCCAGACCAAGTTTGATCGCATACTCGATTGCCTTCTTATTAACCACAGGCAATGATCCAGGCAAGCCCAATGATACTGGGGTAATAAACGTATTTGGTTCACCACCGAATTCATTGGGAGCGCCATCAAACATTTTAGTTTTTGTGGAAAGCTCGACGTGCACTTCGATACCAAGTACCGGATCATAATGTGCGACGACGTCTGCATAGTCATTCAATTCAGTCATTTCTTTCAGTCCTCCCACATATCCATAGCAGGTTGGCTAGCAGCTGGATCAGCCACCTTTTCTACCATTGCTGCTATTTTGTACATTCGTGCATCTTCAAAGGTTGGCGCCATAATTTGGACACCTACCGGCAAACCTTCCGACAGCCCAATTGGAACCGTCATCGCTGGCGTACCAGCCAAATTCGCTGGAATAGTCGTCATATCGTTCTTGTACATAGCAATCGGGTCATCAAGCTTTTCACCAAACTTAAATGCCACAGTTGGCGTCGTCGGTGTCAAAAGAACATCGACTTGCTCATAAGCAGCCGTGAGATCTCGCTGGACCAACGTGCGAACCCGTTGCGCTGAGCCGTAATACGCGTCATACGTTCCAGCAGACAAAGCATAAGTGCCAAGAATAATCCGGCGCTTAACTTCCGTACCGAATCCTGCTTCACGAGTTGCTGCCATCATCGTTTCAGCGGTTACCGGGCCCTCTTTTGGCAGTACACGATTACCGAAACGTACACCATCGTAGCGCGCCAAATTTGACGACATTTCAGCCGGCATAATCAAATAGTAGGCAGCCATCGCATAGTCAAATGAGGGACAAGACACCTCAACGAATTTCGCTCCGGCAGCCTTTAACTTCTCTACCACAGTATGGAACGCGTCAAGCACCCCGGCAGCAAAACCTTCGCCATCAAGTTCTTTGACCACACCAAATGTGACTCCAGATAGATCGCCAAGGTCATAACCTTCTTCCACTGCCTTAACGAGAGTGGAAAAATCATTGTTTAACGACGTCGAATCGAGCGGATCGTGTTGGGAAATGATTTCTTGTAAGGCTGCTGCGTCACGTACATCGCGGGCAACTGGCCCCACTTGATCCAATGACGAAGCCATCGCAATAATCCCATAGCGCGATACCGCACCATATGTTGGTTTAGTGCCCACAGTTCCAGTCATTGCTCCTGGCTGGCGAATCGAACCACCCGTATCCGAACCAAGCGCCCATGGAACCAAATAGCCTGCTACTGCAGCAGCCGAACCACCACCGGAACCGCCGGGGATCAAATTGTGGCCCCACGGGTTTTGCGTCGGACCAAAAGCTGAATGCTCAGTTGACGAACCCATAGCAAATTCGTCCATATTAGTGTGCCCGAGAATTGGCAAGCGAGCTTCCTTCAGCAGTCGCACCACCGTAGCATCGTATGGTGGCAACCAACCTTCTAGCATCTTCGATGCCGCGGTAGTAGGAACCCCACGTTGGCACATATTGTCCTTAAGAGCTACCGGGACACCGGCAAAGAAAGGTAAATCTTTCCCAGCTGCCCGATCCTCATCTACGGATTTAGCTTCCTTAAGTGCACCTTCGGCATCAATAGCTAAGTAAACGTTCATCTTCGGATTGAGTTTTTCAATCCGATCCAAAAACATCGTCGTTACTTCTACCGAGGTTGTTTCTCCTGAACGAAGCAACTCAGCAAGCTGCCATGCGGTTTTCTTATGTAAATCTTTTACCACGTCTTACTCCTCACCCAAGATTGCTGGAACACCGAATTTGCCATCTTCAGCATGCGGGGCCATTGCTAAAACTTCGTCCCGATCTAATCCGGAAACGACCTCATCTTCACGCCACACATTAGTTAGTGGAATCGGATGGGATGTTGGTGGAATATCAGAGCTCACTACTTCTTTTAATCGCGAAACTGACTTGTTAATAACCTCAAGTTCCGCAGCGAATTGTTCGAGCTCTTGATCTGTTAAGGAAATGCGTGCGAGGTCCGCTAAGCGGGCTACCTCTTCTTTAGAAAATGTCGACATACTTCAATGGTATCTTCCCACCGCGGTTGTGGCGAAACGTATAGTAAACTATGTGCATGGCATTTTGGAAAAATCGCTCCGCATCACGTGCAAAAAAAGTTCTAAAATATACTGCTTTGGCTGGCTTAACTGTCCAAGTCGCAGCAATTGGTGCAATTATTGCAGTGGATGCACAACGCAAACGGCGAAACCCGCAAACAGGCGAGTTTCCGCATCTTCAACCGCGCACCGCTCGGGTTTCAGATTCTGAAGTGACAGTATACACATTTGGCAATCATCTTTATGATGACATGATCGAGGCTATCGAATCCGCTACTGACCGGGTTTATTTCGAGTCTTATATTTTGAAAGCTGACGACGTTGGCTATCGCTTCCGTCATGCCTTAATTGCTGCCGCTGCGCGCGGAGTTAACGTGTTTATTATTCTTGATACCCTCGGCAATTTAAATCAGAATCCTAAATCTCGTAGATTCCCTGATTTTCCTTCGCTTCATGTTATTCGCTTCCCACTGTTGCGCCCGTGGATTTTGACTGCTCGTTCGAAAGATTCTGGGTTCGATCACCGCAAGATTTTGGTTGTTGACGGGAAGATCGGCTTTGTGGGTGGCTACAATATTGGCCGGCTATACGCAGATCATTGGCGCGATACTCATATTCGAGTCACTGGACCGCGCGCGTGGGAATTGGAAAGCGCTTTTATCGATTTGTGGAATGTTTACCGTGCTTCACATCATCCGATTATTCCAGATGATTCGGTTCGTTCGTGGGTATCAACCTTTACGGTGACTCAGAACGTGCCAGTGTATCGCTCCTACCCTATTCGCGCCAAGTATCTAGAAACAATTAATCGGGCGTCGAAAAACATATGGATCACCATGGGATATTTCATCCCTGATTATGCGATTAAAACACTGTTAATTGACGCTGCCCGGCGGGGTGTGGACGTGCGGATTTTGATCCCACAGTATTCGAATCACATTATTGCCGATTGGGTGGGCCGTCCGCATTACACTGAATTACTCGATGCTGGTTGCCGTATTTTCCTGTATAAAGACGCAATGGTTCACGCTAAAACGATGACTGTGGATGGTATTTGGACAACGGTTGGAACCGCAAATTTGGATCGGTTGTCGATGGCTGGCAACTATGAGGTCAACGCCGAAATATACGACGCCGACCTCGCTGCGATTATGGAAGAAACTTTCCGCCTTGATTTGAGTAATTGCGTGGAGCTGACACACCAGTCGTGGGACGCCCGCTCGAAACTTGCCCGGTTGGCAGAAAGGCTTATGAAGCCGTTGGCTCCGTTCGTGTGATAGCCAAACCTCGTATCGCAACTGGGTTGTGCCTACCACATCGACGTCAGCTCACTGCGGAGCGATGCCCGTTGCTAATAATTCGCGGAATTGTTCTTCGGTTAAGATCCGAATCCCGAGGTTGCTTGCTTTTGTAGCTTTAGAACCAGCACCAGGTCCGGCGACGACGAAGTCTGTTTTCGCAGAAACTGAACCGGTTGCTTTTCCTCCCGCAGCATTAATCGCTTCGTTAATCCCGTCACGGGTGAAGTGTTCTAGACTGCCGGTAGCAACAATAGTGAGCCCGGCCAGTGTTTGATTAACCTCGGCCGTAGGCTTACAATGGGTAAACGTTACCCCAGCCTCGGTCCATCGCGTAACAATCTCCTCATGCCATGATTGGTCAAACCACGACAAGAAAGATGAAGCGATGATCGTGCCAACGCCGTCTACTTGTGCAAGTGATTCTAGCGACGCTGCGCGCATCGCATCCAGAGATTCAAATTCATCGGACAATGCCCTTGCAGCAACTGGCCCAACGTGGCGAATATTGAGCGCGACTATTTTGCGCCACAAATCTTTAGTTTTTGCCTTTTCTATTTCGTCCAGCATGGTTAACAGTGGTTTTGCCGGTACGGATGGTTTAACGATTGTACGCTTATCCCCAGCGCCGCTCCACTGTGGTTTAGTCCATGCAGCGCGGACATATTTCCAATTCCCTGTCACTTCACCCCGAGATTTTTCTGGCTGCCAAACCCAAACATCACGTGCTTGATCAGCCTGAAGGTGGAAGAGGTCTGCTTCGGTGCTCAGAATCGGAGTTTGCTGCGCCGGGATTTCAAGTTCTTTTTGGAGCCGCGGTGAAATAATATCTTGATGGTCCACAATAGCCCCGTGAGCATCGACAATTTCTCGTTCTTGGCGTTGAGCGAAGGTCAAGAAAATTTTGCGTGTTCGACCATTGCTATCTTCTACGATAAGAGTATGACCGGTGGCTAAGGCCATTAAGGCGTCCGGCCGGTTTTTATCCGGCTGGCATAGCCATGCTGCGGATTCTTCTCCTAAGCCTTCAATATCTAATCCCCCACGCGAACCGATATGAGCTACTCGTTGAGTCAGCTGGGCGGGACATGATTGTTGGTTCGTGCATCGTAGATCAACGTCACCTTCCGATATAGCGGCTATCGGTGCACCACAGTCTGGGCATTGAGTGGGCATAACAAAGTCAACTTCGGTGCCATCGCGTTCGCTTTCAATTGGACCGACCACTTCCGGAATAATATCTCCTGCTTTGCGTACGACGACGATGTCACCAATTTTGACGCCTTTACGAGCCACTTCTGAGGGGTTGTGTAAAGTTGCTTGCGAAACAGTCGAACCATCAACAAATACCGGTTCCATTACCGCATAGGGAGTCACTCGTCCGGTGCGTCCAACTTGTACCCGAATATCTAGAAGCCGAGTTTGTACTTCAGTGGGTGGAAACTTGTAAGCAACAGCCCAGCGTGGCACACGTGTTGTGTAGCCTAGCTCTTCTTGAATACGCCGATCATCAATTTTTATTACAACGCCATCAAATTCAAATGGTAACGAATCACGCGCGTGCTGATATTTATCAAGATAATCATTGATTTGCGCCAAGGTAGTACATATTTGAGTTGCATCAGAAACCGGCAATCCCCACGCCTTAAACGTTTGGTACACGCCTTCTTGGTGCCCTAATGTGGCACGTAAATCGTCGTCGACTCCACGTAATTCACCGATACCGTGGGCAATAAAGTCCAGTGAACGTAAGGCAAGCGATCCTGAATCATCTTGGCGCATCGTACCGGAGGCAGCATTGCGTGGGTTAACGAAAGGCTTAATATGCGCTTCCCGACGCTTCGTTGGACGTTCAGCCTTCCGCTCATGTTCGGCAAGTGTTGCATTAGCTTGACGAATGCGCCGATTCTCAATGGCGATTTCTTTGTTAGCCTCGGCAATTAACTGATTCTTTTCATCGATGAGTTTATTGCGCTGGTCAACTTTCTGATTATATTCAAGGAACTGAGCAACCGGGAAAAAAATTTCGCCACGGATCTCTACCAGCTCAGGAATATGCTCTCCAGAAAGACGTTGCGGGATAGTCGAAATTGCTGCGACATTTCTGGTGATGTCTTCACCGGTCACTCCATCTCCACGAGTGGCTGCCTGCACTAAAAGACCCTGACGATAGGTTAAGTTGACAGCTAAACCATCAATCTTCACTTCTACCGAAAACTGCGCACCCTCAGGCAAATCATGACCAACATTAGCCATCCATTCAGCAAGTTCTTCACGCGAAAAAACATCTTGCAGAGAATACATGCGCTGGGCATGACGCACAGCTGGTACATTAGTTCGCGACGGTTTGGCACCAACTTTAGTGGATGGTGAATCCGGAGACCATAACTGCGGAAAGCGCTCTTCTAGTTCCCGCAACTGACGCATATAGGTATCGTAAGTCGCATCAACCATGACCATTTCACCAGTTGAATAGTAGACTTCTTGCGCATGTAATAACTTCGGCGCTAACGTTTGCCAACTTTTTTGCGCCTCTTCAAAATTCTTTGCATCCACGTATCCATCGTACCTAAAAACACGTATCCTAAATGGTATGACCGAAGAACCAACGAACACTTTTCCGCACAGCTCGGACATCACCTTAGCGAGCTTTATTGGCTTAACGGGTTGTATACCACTGTTAACCTCTTTTTCGTTGTTATCCTCCTTGCAAATTCTGTTGTTGTGGCTGTTAAGCGTTGCGTGTGCTGTCAATATTCTTATTCGTCGTTCCGATCCCACATCCGCCCATATTCTGTTTATCTTTTTCCTTTTATGCCGATGTATATTTTTTCCCGGTGTTTTAATGGTGGCCGACGTTGTTGTTCTTATCATGATTTATTCAGCTGCCACCCAAGCAAGAATTGCCCTAGCCGTCCTCGTTATTCTCTCAGCCGTTGGCGCGCTAGCATTTCTTTGGGTTCAACACCTGCCGCGTCATTCATGGCATGACATCATCTTTTTCATCGCACTCCTCGGTCTTATTGGAACCACAACACTGGCTGGATTTGCGCGCCGTTCCCAGGTTGCCCAAGCCCGAAAGTTCGATGTCACACAACACCTTTTACAACAAGAAACTGAGGAAAATCAACGTGGTGCTGTCGTTCGTGAACGCACCAGGATTGCTCGCGATTTACACGATATTGTTGCCCACACGCTCGGCGTCGTCATCGCTCAAGCTGATGGCGGACGCTACGCAGGACGTAAAGATCCTGACAAGGCGCTCGTTGCTCTCGATACAATCGCAGATATGAGCCGGGCTGCATTAACCGATATCCGTTCGATTGTTGGCGTCTTGCGCGAACCAGCCGATGAGGAAGAACTCCTTTCTCCCCAACCAGTCACCCAGGATATTGATAGTCTTGTTGCGCGCGTCCAAAAGTCTGGCTTTGATATCGCGTTTGTCCAGATCGGTCCTATTCAAACATTGCCTGCTGGTATCGGGAACGTTTTGTATCGCATCTGCCAAGAGTCAGTCACGAATGCGATGAAACATGGCGGCCCCAATGTTGCTATCGTCATAAAACTAGAATGGCATGAAACTGATGTTACGTTATCAGTGATTGATAATGGACGTGGCGCATCTGTTGCTAATGACGGAAAAGGTAATGGAATTTTAGGAATGACTGAACGCGCAGCGCTATTTGGTGGCACACTAGAAGCACGGGCACGTCCCGGTGGCGGTTTTATTGTTCGTGCGACAATCCCTTACGATGGAAACCCGCATGAAAGGAGAGCATAATGGCTGAGGAAATTATTCGAGTTGGCCTCGTTGACGATATGGACCTGATGCGCTCTGGTCTCACGATGGTTATCGATTCACTCGATGATATGGAAGTAGTTCTCTCCGCAAGTGATGGCCAGCAAGCTATTAATCGCCTCCAAGCGGTAGCAGTTGATGTTATTCTCATGGACATCCGTATGGAAGGAATGGATGGTTTAACAACCACCCGAGAAATTACACGTACCACCCTGCCTACCAGAGTTGACCCTAAAATCATCATTCTGACCACCTTCGACGAAGATGATTACATGATGGAAGCAATTCGAGCTGGCGCATCCGGCTTCCTGCTAAAAGATGCACCAACTGAAAAAATGATTGAAGCGATCCGGACTATTTATCGAGGCGATGCGGTTATCGCACCGTCAACAACACGTCGGTTAGTCGATCGCCTCGCGCGCGAATCTATCCAAATTCATGCCAGTAAACCAGAAATCCTTGATGTTCTTACGGACCGCGAGCGCGAAGTTTTCTATCTCATTGCTCGCGGACTAACCAATGCTGAGATTGCCAAACACCTTTTTGTTGCAGAAGCAACTGTTAAAACCCACGTGACACGTATTTTTTCAAAATTAGGTGTCCGTGACCGAGTTCAAGCAGTTGTCATCGCCTATGAGGCTGGCATTGTAACCCCAGGACATATCGAGCTCTAATAATCATGTCCATTGCCCAACTAATCGACGTCTCTGTTCGTTCTCATGCCACTCCACAAGATCGTGAAATAACCAATGTGTCCATGACATTTCAGAGAGGAAAATTCTCGGCAATTCTGGGTCCTAATGGCTCTTCTAAATCATTGCTGATCGAAGCTATCGGTGGGCTTTATCCCGTCACTTCTGGGCGCATAATAACGTGTGACGTTGATGTCACGCGTAGCACAGCCAGCGAACTTGCTACATTGCGAGCTACCGATGTGGCTTTCGTTTTTAGCCGGCACAACATCGTCGAAACTCTATCTATCGAAGAAAACTTATTACTAGCACACACTATTTCGTCTTTACCAGTAAATGAAGATCTTTTAGACGACGTCATTACCTCCTTTAATCTTCAATCCTATTTGGCTATGAATCCGATGGAAGTAACAGCCGATGTTCTCCAACGGATTGCTATTGCCCGGGCAGTTTTAAAAGAGTCCCAACTTATTTTGGCTCAAGAACCAACACAATTTTTACGCCATGAATCATCTGAAATGATCCTCGACAGTCTTCGGCGTTCTTGTCGAGAGTATGGAATTTCAATCATTATGTCTACTCACAGTAACTTCGTAGCATCGTATGCAGATCACGTTCATTTATTCCTCGACGGCGAACCAACTGGCATGATTGTTAATCCTTCGCTCCACTCACTGTCATACGCACAGGAAAACACTGCTACCCGGACGTCATAATGTTAGCTTTCGTCTTCGAACATGTTGTTGCGTATTGGCGGCTGTACTTAGTTCCCATTATTGTCACTCTCGTCTCAACGATGTTTATTTTTTTGGGACTAGCTGCTCAAGAATACGCGGATCAATCCGCATCATATTCTGCCCAAGCATTGTTGACGAGCGCAGACGTTAACGTTCATAATTCCGACCTTCCAGGACGGGATTTTTTAACGCAGGTGGAACAGTTGCCGACAGTTAATGAAGCTTATTCCGCCACCCCACTATGGGGATCAGTTATGAGTAGCTCAGGCTCAGCTCAAGTAAAAATCGGTAGTATTCCACCCAAATCCTTTCGGAATGAGGATTTTTACAAAGGCTCATATCCCACTAACCCTGACGAAATTGCCCTGCCAGTAGCTATTGCTCGTGCTCTTGATATTACCGTTGGTGACAGGCTTATTCTTACCATCCCATGTTTAAACACCCATGGTATTACTAAAGAAGTAGTAGTGCGCGGACTCTACTCATACAGCCCGCTAAATGAAAGCTTCGACTCGCTATTTAATGCAATTTCCGGCATGGATATGCGTGATTTATGGGAAAAAACAGCTGGTCAACAGCCCATCGCAAAATCTGTGATACGTGTTACCAAACAAGAAAATGTAGGGATTGAAGAATTCAAAGATTCTTTGCTAGATATTCCCGGTACAGTTGTTGTTACCCGGGAACAAGCTTATGAACAACATTTACGACACATCAACGCCTACATATCGAATCTTCGAGGAGCTGGCCATGGCATTCTCCTTCTTCCCGCGTTGGGTTCCTTATCTGCCCTTTATTTTGCCGGACGTAAAATTCTGCACTCACGTACCGGGGACTACCGCATACTGATCAGTTTGGGAGCAACCCAAAGCCATATCTTTTTGCTAGCATTACTGCAATTATTGCTTGTTGGCATTTTATCCATTACCGCCGGAATGCTTGTTGGGCACATTTTAGGTAAGTTACTGCATCTTCTTATTCAGTTTATTCCCGGTTATCATTTCCTTTCGCCCTATTATCGGCCCTCAGCCTTCGCTGGAATCCAAACCATGTTGATTATGCTGACAACCTTGTGTTTGGCAGCAATTTCTGGCGCCTGGCATACCGCCGGTTCACCCTTATTTTTAGTGCGTCCACCAGCGAAGAAGACGCAGATCTTCATCCGCGCTACCCGCTGGTTTGCCGGGATAGTGCTTATGACGACGTTACTCGTATTTTCTGCATTGGCCAGTAGGCATGTGCAAAATATTGATTCGTGGTCCTCTTACACGGATGCTTTGGCGCTGCTGGGAGTTGCATTATTGGTATTTGGTAGTCTTGTGGCGCACTTATATGCCACCCGCTTGTTCCGTCGTCTTCTTACTCGTACACAAAACCCCTTGGCGCTCTTCCTTTCGGCTAATCCGGGTACGAAGCCTGATGTTTTCCACCATGCGCTATTTAGTTCTCGGCTTGTGGTGTTGGGGGTAGCGATGTTGGTGATTGTTTTGACAACCTACTCTTCGTCGTCATATTCGGTTAATCATAGTGCTAATAAGGTGAGCCCTTACGATATTACAGTCACGGCAGATGAGAACTCCCCTAGCGGTATTTCCGATAGCGTTATCTCTACGATTTCCTCGTATCCAGGGGTTGATTCTTTTCTGCCGGTTACGCATGCGACGCTTTCCTTAACTAACCGATATACAGATCTAGAGTCAACTGATATGCGAGTTCGCGCAGTTGATCCTGATCAGGCTCAAGCATATTTTTCACCTTCGGAGCATGCTGATATTCCTGTGCCTGGCACGATTTTTGTTCCCCGTGATGTTATGTCCCATCTTGGTCTGACCGCCGGGGATTCCCTTGAGTTTATGGCTGATGACGGCTCACTAGTATTGTTTAGCGTGAAAACGGCTTCTAGTCCGTGGGTTGTGATGGATCTTTCTGATCTTGGACTACTTTCTTCTGCTCCAGTAGTTGACGAAGTGTGGGTTCGCGCTACAGAATCTCAACATTCTGATTTATCAAAATATTTTGTTAAGTTCCGTTCTTCACTTATTTCAAAACAATTATCTGAACCGTTCCGGGTCGATACCGGGGTGAGCTACGATGTTTTAACTAGTGCGGAACGAGCAAATTGGATTATCCCTCTTTTGTCGTTACTTATTTTTTACGGGCTTATCGCTTCACTGATTGCTCAGCTAGCGACGACGACGTATCATCACGAGCACCATCGAGATAATACCCGACTACTGCTCAGTTTAGGGGTGTCTACTACCCGACTTGAACGCTCTTATATCATTGAAAACCTCGGATATGTCTGTATCCATATTATTATTGGCGCGCTGCTGGGCTTAAGCTCCATGCCACTACTATGGTTCTATTTATTAGGCTCGCACTACCATGAAGATTTATTCATTCCGTTTATTTCTATTGGGATGCTAGTGGGGCTCCTGTTATTTTTCACGTTGGCATTCGTTTTTATCCGAACTAATTATCAACGCCGGATAATTCCTTACGATAAGTATTTGGATGTGACGTATCCCTAAACTGACAAACGTCACAGCGTTATCTCTTTCTTCTGACCAGAAAAACTGCGAAGGTATCCATAGGAGATAAAAATGGCTATAGGAGAGTAGATAGTACCCAATGGACTGGCGACATCATGCTGCATGCTTGGACGAAGATCCGGAATTATTTTTCCCGGTTGGTAGTTCCAACGCGGCCTTAGCACAGGTAGAACGGGCTAAGAGTATATGCCGTACCTGCACAGTCGTCGAAACTTGTTTAAAATGGGCGCTAGAAACTAATCAGGATGCCGGCGTGTGGGGCGCACTATCGGAAGATGAGCGGCGTTCGCTTAAACGTCGTTCAGTACGAGTACATCGCGTTCCATAACTTATATCGCGTTTTTGCTTTGTGGGGGCATCCGTTCCATCGAACGGATGCCCCCACAAAGCAAGTTAATTCATCTGCATAGTTATAGTGACAACAGTTCCGCCATCTTCACCGTTTTCCCAAGTGATTCTGCCATGGAGCTCAGATGAAACCATGGTCTTAACAATCTGTGTCCCTAATCCAGATCCTGGTCCATTCTCACCGATTCCAACGCCGTCGTCGTGCACTGTCACGATAAGCTCGTAGCCATCACGCAACGCATCGACGTTCACATGCCCACCGTGAGGTAAACCGTGTTCAACTGCGTTGGAAATAATCTCATTGAGCACCACAGACAATGCCGCAGCAGCCTCCGCGCGTACAAACCCAAATGAGCCGGTGAACGAGGAAGTGACCACCACATCGTTAACTGCGATATCAACAGCCATTTTCAACACCGGAATAAATAATTCATCAAAGTCGACAACTTCGTTGATAGTTTGCGATAGCTGTTGGTGAACAAGAGCGATCGTCGATACTCGCCGTTGTGCAGTTTCTAATGCCGCACGAGTTTCTTCAGAGGATGCTCGCCGTGCTTGTAATCGTAATAACGCTGATACTGTCTGCAAATTATTCTTCACCCGGTGATGAATTTCGCGTATTGTTGCATCCTTTGTAATAAGTTCTTTTTCTTGGCGGCGTAATTCTGACACATCGCGACACAGCAACATTGCGCCGAGCCGTTCACCATCGCGCCGTAAGGGAACTGCTCGCATCGATACTGTTACCGAATGCGATTCCAGCTCTGCCATCCAGGCAGCTCTTCCCATCAAAACAACTGGTAAAGACTCATCAACTGCCGAATAATCATCAATTTTTTCAGTTACCAATTCCGCCAAGATCCGATCATGGAGCGGCTCATCAACTCCAATACGCCGAAAATGGGATATCGCATTAGGAGAAGCAAATAGCACTACCCCATCTTCATTTAAATGGATGACACCATCTGAGACGCGCGGGGTACCATGTCGATAACCCGAGGGGGCTTCACTGTACGGAAATTCTCCGGTCGTGATCATCCGGGCGAGATCTTGAGCAATAGAATCATAATTATGTTGCGCATGAGACAGTAGCCGATCAGGGAAAAGCGCGTTAACCGCAATCACCACGGCAATATTATGGCCTCGGTAAAACACCGGGATGAATGTTGTTTCAACTTCATCATCACCCCAAGTAATAACCTCTCCGGTAGCTAATGCTTCTTCAAAACCTTTGAGATAAATTCGTTCCACAACTGTACCAACCGCATCACTTTCGTACAGTGTGGTTGCGGTAGCTGGACGTGTTTGGGCAGCAATGACTGGACCGTCAGCTGTTGTCGCGACTAAAAATAGGTCAGCAAACAAAATATCAGCCAGTATTTGCCAGTCTCCAGTGAGCATGTGAAGCCACTCGCGTTGGTCGAACGCAAGGGCAGTTCGTTGTTGCAAAATATTTGTTAGTGTAGACACAGTTTAACAATAGAGGTAAATGGTGTTGAATAGGAGTATGAACATCACACATGATCTGCACTATGGTGGAACCCTCACTGAGGTTCTTGAGGTTTTGAGCTCCGAGGAACTGGTTTTCCGGCGGTTGCAGGAGGTCGGACATCCCGATTACGACGTAGTCCGCGAGGAAGTTGATGGCAAGGCACGTACTACGCTGACAGTTGTTGCTGGACCGAATCAGATCCCTGATCAGTTATCGATGTTTTTGGGTAAGAGCGCAACGGTGACAATTACGAGCGTAGAGACGGTAACCGATGCCGGCGCACAGATTGATTATCTTGTGTCGACGAAGCTTCCGGTTAAGTGCACTGCTCGGATTCTACTGGTTGATACTGACAGTGGTACTGCCGGAAAGCTGGAGTTACAGCTGAAAGTTTCGGTTCCATTTGCCGGGGCGATGATCGAACGTGGTATCGAGAATAAGGTTCCAGAGATTTTAGTCAAGGACACTGCGCTTGTTAACGAATTATTAGTTAAGGCGCGCGGAGAATACAATGATTAATCGTCAATATGAAGATTTGCTAGCCGATGTTTTAGCGAATGGGACACGGAAAACAGACCGCACTGGAACTGGAACACTTTCCGTTTTTGGTCGCCAGATGCGTTTCAATTTAGCGCAAGGTTTTCCGCGTATCACCACCAAGTTTGTCGCTATGAAAGCCGTTAAAGGCGAACTTTTATGGTTTTTGCGTGGCGATACCAATATTGGCTGGCTTCACGAACACGGCATCACTATTTGGGACGAGTGGGCAGACGAAGATGGAAATCTTGGTCCAGTATATGGATATCAGTGGCGTTCCTGGCCAACTCCAGACGGTTCCCATATTGACCAGATCTCCCGGGTGATAGAGCAGTTACGAGAAACTCCTGATTCTCGCCGTATGATCGTTAGCGCATGGAATGTGGCGGACTTAGATCAGATGGCATTACAACCATGCCATGCCTTTTTCCAGTTCTATGTAGCTGATGGGAAATTGTCCTGCCAACTTTATCAACGCTCCGCCGATCTGTTCCTCGGAGTACCGTTTAATATTGCCTCCTATGCGTTACTCACTCACATGATTGCCCAACAAGCTGATCTTGATGTAGGTGAGTTTGTCTGGACTGGTGGAGATTGCCATATCTATCTCAACCATCTTGAGCAAGTCCGCGAACAGATCTCTCGGGAACCTTATCCGTTCCCCACTCTTCATCTCCGAAAGGCTCCCGATATTTTCAGCTACACGATGGATGATATTTCTGCCGCAGATGGCTACCAGCACCATCGAGCATTATTTGCCCCGGTTGCAGTATGAAGATCGGGGCAATATGGGCTCAAGCGCACGACGGCGCACTGGGCAAAAATGGGCAGATACCATGGCATTTGCCTGAAGACTTAGCCTTGTTCCGGCGCGCTACGATGAGCTATCCAGTCATTATGGGACGGCATACGTGGCAGTCGCTACCAGACCGATTTCGTCCGTTGCCTGGACGCACAAATATCGTCTTATCAACTGATACCGAGTTTGTTGCTTCGGGAGGCATCGTCGCTAGGAATATCACTGACGCACTAACGCATGCTCACCAGCACACAGACACATACTGCTGGGTCATTGGTGGCGGTCATATTTATCGCAGCATGCTAGAACATTGTGATTTCGCTGTTGTCACCCACATTGATCTCATGATTCCAGAAGCCGACTCCTATGCTCCACATATTCCCCCTAGCTGGAAAGAATGTCGCGGGCAAGAACACCAGTCAGAAACTGGATTAAACTTTTATGTCAGTGTTTACACCCGCCCAGATGCCGAACTCACGCAGTATGAGATCACCAGATTGATCGGAAAATAATACGATGTACGTCGCTCATCAACATATGCTCGATCCGCAAGCTGCTCTCGCTTACGCCAGCCGTATCGGCGTTGGGGAACTGATCACTACTGGAAAGAATGGTATTAACGCAACGCGGGTCCCGTTCGTCGTCGTTGAAAAAGACGGCAAGCAGGTTGTTCAAGCACACCTGAACCGAGTTAATCCACAAGTTCACGATTCTGGTGATGCGTTACTGATCGTCACTGGAGCTGACGCGCACGTTCCCGGGCACTATTTACCGCCAGAAAAACCCGGATCGGTTATGCCTACCGCGCCAAGTTGGGATTATGTGACGATTCATATTCGGGGCGCGTTCCATACGTTCGACGACGACGCCTGGAAACACGAACATTGGCAACAACTCGTTGCGCATCACGAACCGGTATGGACGATGGCTGATAGTCAGCCCCATCGGATTCAGCGAGCCTACAGCGCCATCGTAGGAATGGAACTTGCTGTTACTGAAGTGGTTGGCAAAGCCAAACTTCATCAAAACCTGTCCTCCTCTGATTTAGCGAACCTTGCTGATTCTATGGAAGCAGGCGGCGCGGAGGAGGTCGCGCGCCTCATGCGTGATATTTCTATCCCGTGGGCACAGGCCCGTGAGGCGCGCGTAGGTAAAGCACTAGATTTGCGTGCTAAACATGAGTTCTGATCCTCTCACTCTTGTCTGTTTGTTGCCGGTTGGGTAATGCGTCGCATAGCTGGGGCCAATGCGACAATCGCACAACCAGCCAGGATCAACGCACAGATGAGGACTGCGAGGAGGATCGGGTCGAAGGTAGCATCAAGGGTCGAGGAGAATATCTGGAGCATCACCCAGGCAGCACCGAACCCGAGTGAGCCGGCGATAACCAGCATGGTCGTCAACGGTCCGACGGTTTCGATGAGCATCATGCGGGTAATGCTTTTGGGTTGCATACCGCTGAGCCGGAGAGTGAGCAGGGAACGACGGCGTTCAAGCAAACCAGCATAGGTTGATACCAGCATCGATATAATTGCGACGGCGATTGTTCCTCCAATGCCGAAGTAAACCAGGTAGGTGAGCAAAATAATGGCATCTACTCCAGCAAACGAGGATTTGTCACCGGCGGAGAAAATCCATATCGACTCTTCGTTGTTTTCTAACTGATGTGTACGTGCTAGTAGGGAACGCAACTGTTCTAGCTGGCTTGGGTCACGGAGTTTTACCATCACCGTATACTGGGTGCCCTCGGTTGCTGCACCATAAGCCGATCCCACGTGTTGCTTGAAATCTGAAAGGTTAGTGGCGCTAACCTGTGCTTGTTCGTTGGTATTCGATGCCCACAGGTTGATACCAATAACACCATCGGCACAAGAAGTATCAAGGTAGTCATTGACTACTTGGCAGTCAAACACTGTCCAGGATCCTGCAATAAACGGGAAAACATGGCTGTGTTCGATGCTCGGTTCAGCTTGTAGCAGTTCGTTGAGGCGTTGTGCCGGTGCGTCGTCGTCGAAACCAAGAATGGCTGACGAACCGGGACGCAACGAGTGGACGGTTTGCGAAGCACGGGCAAAAACATCATCTGTTTGGGACACGGCAGTCAGGAAGAAGGAACCGGCGAAAACTGCGAGTACCACACCGGAAACTGAACGTGAGATCCGTGAAGCATGCGCTTTGACATACGTCAGGCCAATAATCGTTGGTGCAGAGCGGGCCCAGCGAGCACTGATCCGTGCCACGCTATAGGTTAGCCACGCACTAGCGATCACTAAGCCGGCCATCACGCCAATAACGGCTCCCATCAAAATATATGAATCATTAACAACGCCAGAATTGTAGTCTACAACCGCATATTCGTAGGCGATCACGCCAATGCTCACTGCAAGCGGTAGGAGCCGTAACCAATGTGGTTTGCCGGTGGCGGTCTGCCGGCGTATGACCCCTAATGGTGACACATGGATGTGGCGCATACCCCAGCCGTGGGCAAGGACCACTAAGACAGTAGCTGCAATGGCAACGATACCTGCTTGGAGCGGGGTAATCGCAAAGTTGTTTGCCCACAATCGCATGCCGTCAATCCGAATGGTTGGGAAGATGGGGCGCACTGCCAAAAATAGTGCTAGTCCAATTATGTAGCCGATCACTGCACCAACCAGTGCTTCCATGACTAGTATTCGCACAACTTGCCCGCTGGTGGCACCGACGAGCCGCAGTGCAGCATAGCGTTGTTCGCGTTGCACACTGCCGAGGGTGGCTGAGATAGAGATCAATAGCAAAACGGGGAAGAGAATAACGATCAGCCCGAGGTACATAATAACAACACTGACTTTGATCGATTCTGGTGGTGCTTGGGAAAAATCAGAGATTACTACCCCGGTATCGCCAAAGTGTGCACCGCGGATAACGAACAGATCGTCTGGGCCGGCCGTTAATTCCTGAGGCAGATTTCCGATATCGGTTACCCCAAAGCGATCGTGAAGTTGATATTCCGGATGCTCTTCCATCAGAGTTCGCACCCCAGCTGAAACGAGATATTCTCCAGGAGCTGGCCACGTTATATCGTAGAGTTCTGGGGCGTTCACGGTGGCCGTGGAATCGACTATGACGCCGCGGATCTCACTGGCGCCGACTTTCATGAGCGGGTTGAAGTCATCTTTTGTTACCCGCACAGAATTGGCTGGATCAGGTGCCAGGCGGCCGCCTTCTTGGGCATCCATTTCATCACCGATACTTCGTAACCATAACGACGGCGAGTCCACAGATAGCGCATTATTAAATGAGGCAGCAGTCAGCAAGAGCATGACACCGAGTGCCACTGCCCCGGCGATCAGCGAGAGGCGCCCTTTAGTATGTGCGAGAGAGGTGCGCAGGAGTGTCCACGATAGATACATTGTTTATCCCTCCAGCAGGCCGTCACGCACAACGACTTCCCGATCGGCATAGGCAGCGATCAGTGGCTCATGGGTGACCATAATGACAGTCATCCCGGTTGTTCGAGCAATATCCATAAACATGGTCATCACGGTTTCGGAGTTGAGCGAATCGAGGGACCCGGTAGGTTCGTCGGCGAAAAGGATGGATGGTTTCGGGCACAGGGCGCGGGCGATAGCGATTCGTTGAGCTTCGCCACCGGAAAGCTGACCAGGCAACGCGGTTGCGTGTTCGAGCAATCCGACGGTGTCTAACCATTTATCGGCCTCATAGTAAGCTTTGGATTTTGATTTGCCGTCGAGCAGGAGTGGCACGGCAACATTGTCACGTGCGGTGAGTTCAGGGACGAGTTGGGAGAATTGGAAAACGAAGCCGAAGTCGCGCCGGCGCAGTATTGTGCGTTCCGATTCGCTCATGGTGGTGAGTTCACGTCCGTTGACCTGGATTGTTCCGGAATCAGGGAGTTCGATACCGGCTAGGGCGTGGAGCAAGGTAGATTTTCCGGAGCCAGATGGCCCCATAATAGCAAGGGCTTCGCCGCGCGTGACGTCGAGTGATATTCCACGCATAGCGCGAGTTGTGCCGTATGTTTTGGTCAGATCGCGGGCGGTGAGGATTATTTCAGACATAGCTCTTCCTTGAGTTTTCCGAGTCGTGCACTGGCAAGTTCGATCCAGCGCAGGTCTGCTTCGATATGAAAAATTGCGTTGTCGAGAAGGAGTTTTTCGGCCATCGGTGCGTCTTTTTTACGCCGGGTAAGGTCACGCATGCGTTCGAGATGCAGTTTGCGTTGGGCACGTAGGTAGGGAGCAGCATCGCCTTCGACGATGAGCGCGAGGACTGTTTTACCGTACATGGTTGCTTGGAGCGTTGGGGAAGGCATTTCTGGTTTTCCCAACCATTCGACGACGGCGTTGCGGCCGGCTGGGGTGAGGGCGTATCTGGTACGACTAGGTCCGTTGGATGCGCCGTCGTCGTCAACTTCGATCACTTTGGCGTCGCGGAGGAGGCGAGCCAAAGTGGAATAGACTTGGCCAGGCAAAATTGGTTTGTCGCCAGCGAACAGCTGATCGTATAGTTTTTTCAACTCATAGCCGTAATTTGGTTCTTGGGTGAGCAGACCAAGGAATGCGTACTGGACTTCCATACAACCCCCTATACACTGAGTGACTAGTTCTTCTAGTCACTCAGTGTATAGTCGCGGTAATTAAGAAGTCAACAAGTTATAAAAAGGAAAGATTTCTATGCTCCGATGAAACGACTATACAAACTCTCATCACGGACTACATCAAGCTCACCGATTGTTTCGAACACCCCATCAGGACCACAAAACCGCTCTTTAAACCGATATAGCCCATCACTTAAATCAACAAGTGGCACGCCACCCATATCGTAGCGACTCATACCGTCACGCTTCGCCTGCACAATAGCCTCATAATTCATTTGGTAACTTGGCCGTGTTTGCCGCATATCATTTGACGAGGCGGCATATACATAGGTAGCCGTATCACCATAGCTAATAACTAAACAAGCAGATAAGGCCAAACCTGATTCATGCTCAGTAATCCACAACCGTGCTTGAGGGAAGGCATGCATCATCCGATCATAATAGTCATACGGACGATGCGAAATACCATGCCGTTGCGCCATAATCTCAATGAGGCGATAAAACTCATCCAAAACATGGTAGTAATCTGATGAATCCACAGTCACATAGCGAGTACTAACACCATTTTTCTCCCCTTTGCGGATCTTGTTTCGCACACTAGAAGAAAAAGTCATCATCGGCTTATCGAGATCGATGGCCGATAAATCAACAACCATCATAGTGCGGGGATTTGAAAAACGTCCTTTACTATTTTCATCCGGGCGAATGATATAATCTGACGCTTGCCATAAAGCTACCAGCTCTTGCCGCCAGGACTGAAACACACCTAAACGCAGTAAAAATGAATGACGCTGACGCAATACTGGTTCAGCTTCAGCAATCAGTTCCTCAACCAATTCCCGATCAGAAAAGTCACACACCGGAGCACCCGGACCATAAGTAAACGACGACCGCCCACCATCATTCGAAATAGACAACAAACTCATGGCAGCCTTAATATTGCCAGCTTCATCTTCTACATAAACATAGTCCGCATCCCAATTATTCTTCACCTGCGCCCAACCAACACTTTGCATAAAAGTCCCATACGGGCTTGAACCCACAAAATCCTCATAACGCTCAGCCAGCACAGCATAATCCGAATGGGAACTATTAAAAGTAGGCATATTAAACCACCCTAACTTTTATCTGGAAGGTATCCGTAACACAAGCTTGGTGTACTACATCCACTTCGCCATAAACTCATGATATTTTTCCTGGTTGCGCACGACATCGAGCTCACCAACATACTCACGAACGCCATCTGGACCACAGATCCGCTCCTTGAAGTTATACAAACCATCACTGAGATCAGCTGTGTAAATTCCGCCCATATCGTAAATATCCACGCCATCGCGTTTCGCTTGAGCGATAGCTTCATAATTCATCTGAAAACTTGGACGAGTCTGTCGCATATCGTTCGAGGACGCCTCATAAACATCACTGGCGGCCCGATTGTATGTCACGCCTAAACTTCCGGCTAGTGCTTTACCGGAAACATGCTCGGTAATCCACAACCGTGCTTGAGGGAAGGCATGCATCATTCGATCATAATAGTCATACGGGCGATGCGGAATACCTTGACGCTCTGCCATGGTTTCAATAAGCTGATAAAACTTATCTAAAACGTCACGATAATCGGGAGAATCAACAGTGACGAATCGTGTTGCAACTCCATTTTTCTCCCCTTTGCGAATCTTATTTCGTACGCTAGCAGGGAAAGAAATCATAGGATCTTCTTCGTCAATCTTATCGAGATCTAAAACCATGACAAGTTGTGGATTGGTAAAAGATCCTCGAGCGGATTCCGACGATCGCATGATATATGATGATGCCCGCCAGATATCTACCAACTCTTGGTTCCACAACTCAAAGCTCCCAAGGCGCAGTACAAAAGAGTGCCGATCCTGTAGAACTGGTTCAGCTTCAGCAATCAGTTCCTCAACCAATTCCCGATCAGAAAAGTCACACACCGGAGCACCCGGACCATAAGTAAACGACGACCGCCCACCATCATTCGAAATAGACAACAAACTCATGGCAGCCTTAATATTGCCAGCTTCATCTTCTACATAAACATAGTCCGCATCCCAATTATTCTTCACCTGCGCCCAACCAACACTTTGCATAAAAGTCCCATACGGGCTTGAACCCACAAAATCCTCATAACGCTCAGCCAGCACAGCATAATCCGAATGGGAACTATTAAAAGTAGGCATAATAAGTTAGCTTTCTTTGGAAATAAAACTAAAAATACAAAGATATTTTAACACAGACGGCACTGACGTTAATTTAGCTTTTCCGCTCAGCATCCGAAAATCTATCTAGATATTCAGCTGATTATTTATGCAGTGAACTGGCCATAGCCTGCGTGATCCCGAATAATATCTAGCTCACCAAAATATTCTCGCACCCCAGTTTTTCCAGTAAAGCTCTCTTTGAACTGATACAAGCCTTCTGTCGGATCAACTGCTAAAATCCCACCCATGTTATACGAGCACATTCCCTCACTAACCGCTTGCGCAATAGCTTCATAGTTCATCTGGTAGGTTGCCCGATGATGGCGCATAAGATCAGAAGATGCGGAGTAAACATAGCTTGCTACCTGGTTGTAGCTAATAACAATACACGCTGCTAATACTTGTCCTGATTCATGTTCACTTATCCATAACCGAGCATTCGGATAAGCGCGTATAAGCCTGTCAAAATAAACGTAAGGCCGATGCGAAATACCATGCCGTTGCGCCATAATCTCAATGAGGCGATAAAACTCATCCAAAACATGGTAGTAATCTGATGAATCCACAGTCACATAGCGAGTACTAACACCATTTTTTCCGGCCTTGCGAATCTTATTTCGAGTTTTAGATGAAAAACTAGCAAGTGGATCTACAGCATCGAAATCAGCAAGATCTAAAACCATTTCCGTCCGTGGATTAGTAAAAACTCGTGGAAGTAGTTCTTGGCTACGCACAACATAAGGGGAATCCTGCCAAAGCTCGATGAGTCCACGATTCCAAGGTTGGAAAACTCCTAGGCGCAGTAAAAATGAATGACGCTGACGCAATACTGGTTCAGCTTCAGCAATCAGTTCCTCAACCAATTCCCGATCAGAAAAGTCACACACCGGAGCACCCGGACCATAAGTAAACGACGACCGCCCACCATCATTCGAAATAGACAACAAACTCATGGCAGCCTTAATATTGCCAGCTTCATCTTCTACATAAACATAGTCCGCATCCCAATTATTCTTCACCTGCGCCCAACCAACACTTTGCATAAAAGTCCCATACGGGCTTGAACCCACAAAATCCTCATAACGCTCAGCCAGCACAGCATAATCCGAATGGGAACTATTAAAAGTAGGCATAGTTAAATTAGCTCTCTAAGTAGGCAATCTCCACTGCACGTGTGATTATTTTACCCTACAAGTGAATAAGTAAAACGATATAAGCATAAATTATCTATCGTCAAATAAGCCACAGGGATTCTCATCTTTCGAATTCCTTTCCCACCCCTCCACGTCACCTGCAGTGAGGACGAAAATCGGATGAGTCCGAAATTTACCACTGACCCACGGCTCATGATGCAATAACTGTGGTGCACGTCGTTCAATTTTAGCTCGTAACCATTGAGCCTCGTACGCCAACTGTCCAGACGTAACTGGTACTTGAATGTTAGTTATCACCCGCGGTGGGAAAGTAATTTTTGTAGCATCAAATGCGTATCCACGCCGAGTAGCATCTTCATGGAGTCCAGCTAGCCAAGCGCCAATAGCAGCCATCGGATCATCTTGGGCCCGAAATCTCTCGAGCTGCGGATGGTGCTGATATCCTTTGGTCAAGCCAGCAAGCACTTTTTGTGCCAATAGCCCCTCACGCCAACCAGCAACTAATGCCGCCCTATCCAAATGGCTTGGATCTAAACTCCATAAACGCACAAAACCACCTTCTCCCTAGCTGCAAACCATAGCTAAACTAGCAACAAGTATTAATGTTATCGTTTCACCCATTCTTCAGTATCCCGCGAATGCACGAGCAATCGCCATAAAATAATACTCAATAAAATAACTGCCATGATCAAAACAGCTATCGGCAGATCGTGCACAATAAATCCGGCTCCCACAAAAGCCCCAAATGCCATTGCGAGTATCGAGACAAGACGTCTGCCAACATTATGCTCTTTTTCTCCAACCGGGCTTCCATCACCAGCCAACCCAGTAATAGTCAACGTCAAAACGGTTGTCGTCAAATCTGGAACAGCGATAGCTCGCGCAGAAGCATTTTGCAACCCCATCGACGTACTCAATAAACTAATAGTCGCCACAAGTCCCACCAACTGTAGTGTGGAGTTAAGAAGCAACGACGTCCCCATAGCAAAAAGCATAAGCAGTAGTTGAACAGTCATCACTGCAGCTAAGAATTGCGCCCGATGGTTACCAAGACGGCTACGCCGGAGCTTCCCGCCAGTAAAAGCACCAACGATAAAGGCGCAGATAGCTAAAATAGACGCCCACCACGTGAACCCGGGAGCTCCACCCAGGGCAAATCCTACAAACACCACGTTGCCCGTCATATTAGCAACAAACACTCGTCCTAAAACAAGATACGAGTATGCATCCACTAAGCCAGTTACTACCGTCCATAACACAAAATATGCAGGCAATGGACCATGCGGATTGCCCTCGACTGGGAATAGTGTTTCTTTTACTTGCCGTACTACGATATACATATTCTCTCCCGTTTTACCACTTCCCCAACCACCAAAACACTTCTTTTATTCCCATTCACATAGAGAATCTCATCCTTCATAACTTCATCAATAAACACCAGACAACTACTGACGCCAGGCATTGCTGTAGTAAAAGGGTTCTTCGCGTTTTAGCGGGGTGAAACGTTGTTACTCGGTGGGTTTACAGGCCTAGTATCAAGTGCTGGTGTAGTGATTTTAAAGTTAGTAGCTGTGTTTTCGTTGCCGTTAATGTGGCGGTGATGAGATTTTTAGTGGCCCGGAATAACTATACAAAAGTAAGCAATATACATTGTCTTTGTTAACCCGTTGTTGTTAGTGCGAGGAACACTCGATGATAGAAAATGCCTTGTGATCTTCTCACTGGTAAACAGGTTACACGAAGATATTATGCAGCAGTCTCCAGTTAGGTTTACCGGCATACAGTAATGCACGAATGCGATAGTTGTTGAAATTCGTGAACCCAAATCCGATACGTTTAATACGTTTGATGAGATTGTTTAACGCCTCGGTGATGGAATTAGAAAGATGCGTTTGATGATACGCCAAGATTTGAAGCTGCCATCGTTGTAGCGTGCGTCCTAGCTGCTGAATTTCTGGGGGCATAGCCACATCCAGGCATGTTTGTATCAATTCTGCAAGCATGGTGGTCGCAACACCAAGATCTGTTTGCTGATAAAACTCTCGTAAGCGTTCTTTTATCCGATACGCAATCGCTACTTCAGCGTGAGGATCTCCTAACACAAGCATGCTTTCTAGACGCTGGACCATTGCTGGCAGTAGTTTTTCACTACCATATGTCAGTAAACGCCGAATCTTGTATAAAGGATCTTTTTTATGCCCACGGTGTCCCAAGGTCTGATTTTGTACGCGTCTACGTACAGTATCTAACACACGATTGGCTAACGTAATCACATGGAAATGATCAGCTATTTGAGTTGCCTGAGGTAATACCACGTTATACACAGCACGGTATGTTGGGCTCATGTCTAAAGTGGCATAACGGATTCGTGCTTTCCAAGCGTTGGGCTGGTCTTTTAAATAGCGGGCTACGTCTATGTAGTTACAGCTTGGGATAATATCAATGATTTGATGATGCTCGACGTCACATACCGTAGTGACTTCAAACTCACAAGCCGAGCAAGAATTACGGTAGGATCATAAGCGGTGAAGGTACGTTCAAGTTTTTGATTCACACTCTAAGCATGAACTACCTTCACCACTTCTGCATCTCCACACCCCGCTAAAACACGAAGAGCCGCTATAACGCACGGGATCACCAGTCCACCCATCGCATAAAAATAAAGCCGGAATATCAACACTTAGTTAACATTCCGGCTTTTCTAGTTGCGGGACCAGGATTTGAACCTGGGACCTCCGGGTTATGAGCCCGGCGAGCTACCGAACTGCTCCACCCCGCGTCGGTACTTACTAGCTTAGGAGGATGAGGCGTTAAGTTCAAGATAGAAACAGGTGCCCTTTCTCACGTCACACGATTTACCCACGCTCTACGCTCCACAACACATTTAACTGGAAAACATTAAACCGCTTGACACCGCGCACGTTAAGTAGTTAATTAGTTATGTAACTAACCAGCTAGCGAGGTGATGTCTGTGAATGATGAAAAACAGATGCGTTTTGAGTCAAACACGCCAATATACCTACAGATTGCCGAAGATATTCGCCGCAGAATACTTGACGGTGATCTGCAACCAGGAAGTCAACTCATGTCAACCACACAATACGCCACTACATACCGGATTAACCCGGCAACAGCCAACAAAGCATTTGCCATTTTGCAGGCAGAGGGCTTGGTCTACAAACAGCGCGGAATCGGAATGTTTATCACCGATGAGGCTCCAGCTCTCCTACGCGCTAAAGGACAAAAAGAATACCTTGACTCCGTTCTATTACCAGCTATCAACCACGGATTAGCACTTGGATTTGATGCACACAAAATCCAAACCCTAGTTCTTTCGATTTTGGAGGAGCACAAATGATACCGAATCCACCGTTGCACGTCATAACTGAAAAAACTAGCTACTCATACTTCCGCCACCGCGCTCTTGACTCGGTGTCTGCCACTTTTGAAGCGGGCACAATCACCGGCCTTCTCGGGCGTAACGGATGTGGAAAATCTACACTATCAATGGTTTTGGCTGGACAACTGAAATATTCCGGTCATGTGCAAATGAACTGGGCTGGGCAAACTTCATCGCAACCTATCTGGGAAAACCGCGAACTTATGCAGCATGTTGCCCTAGTTTCAGATGAGACATCGGTCTTTACGGAACAAAAGATGCACGAAACGATCGCGCTGTGGCAAGCCACCCGGCCCAACTTTGACCGCGAGCTATGCCTCGAACTTCTCGATCAATGGTCGATCAACCTTAAGCGTAAACCCAAAAAACTCTCTCGCGGACAAAAATCAGCATTCTTTGCTTCGCTTGGTCTTGCTTCACGTTGCGCACTAACAATATTCGATGAAGTACACATAGGCATGGATGCAGTAGTGCGCCAAGAATTCTACGACGCCTTGTTAGCCGACTATGTCAAACATCCACGAACGATCATCATTTCTTCACACCTGGTTAACGAAATCGAAAACATGATCGAAAACGTCGTTATTTTAGATCGCGGCGCAGTGAAAGAAACCGGCAACGCCGATCACTTACGCGCAAAGTATTCGAATGAAAACACCCTCGCTTCACTCACCGATGTTCTCATCGCAGCAACTCGGAGGAACTCATGAAACTCATCTCTCGTCTCATTTTCACTCATCAACTGCGTCTGACTGCTATATGGGCCTTAGGATTGATTACTGGTATCTATGTGATTAACGTGTGCACTGCATATTTCTTTGGCGCTTCTGGCGGATTGCAACTCAGCGCGAAATTCTTCGACGTTGAATTGCAATCGATCCCACCAAGCGGGGATCTCGGTCAACTGCCAACGGTTGTTGGCGCAACAACGCTGGGTCTGTCAGGTCTTCTGCCGATAGTTTCTGCCGGTTTGTTCATAGCTGTTTTCGGAGAAGGCGCCCGAGCCTGGTTGGCTGCCGGGGTAAATCGTCGCACGATCTACGCCACCTGCCAAGCGTTCGCGGCCTTGACCACCGTCGTAATCACTGCCTTGATCTGCTTACTCATCGGTGGCACGATATTCACCGGAGCAGCAGTTTTCACAGGGTTTTCCCTCACAACTGTGGTCGATACTCTCTTGATCTGTATCGTAATCTCGCAACTAGCACTTCTAGTCACCGCCGTTTTCCTGCGATTTTCAATGTGGATAGGGATGAGCCTACTCATCGGCATTCCGCTAGCCGTGGGATTATTCATAGGAAACGTTGGAACGTGGATACCTCAGCTGATTATTGGCTTTGACCTGGCTAACAACGATCTGCTGTTATGCGTTCTACTGATAGCTTTCAGCCTCCTCATGGCCGTATTGAGCTGGCTACTCCTCTACCGGTTTCCAATGCGTCGCGGATAAAGCCTGATAGAAGCGAATGACTTTACACTTCTGGCACGATTAGTGATGCGTTGACCACCGTAATCAAAAATGGCGAGCAGTATGCTCGCCATTTTTGATTACCTACACCCTACGGTTGATTTTGTGCATCAACCTTTTGTTGAGCCTCAGCCGCCCGAGTAATAGCTTCATTAAGCTTCTTTTGAGCCTCCCCATAACCTGCCCAATCGCCAGACTTCAACGCCGCATCAGCAGATTGAATCGCTGCTTTCGCATCATTGAGCGCCGTATTCAGATCGGCGGCGGGAGTGCCTGCCGGCGCGCTCGGCAACGCCGGAGCTGGCTTCACTGGCTCGGTGGGCTTCGTGGAATCGGAATCAGTGCCGTCAGTTCCAGGAACCTTGACCTTATCACCATCAACTGGCGCAGCCTTATCGCCCACGATGTTCGCATCGCCCGCATTCACACCGGCGTCACCAGCAAAGACCATATCAAGTGATTCTTGCAAGGTTGGAGCAAAACCAACTGAATCACCAAACAGCGTCAGCACATACTGCAAAGTTGGATACTGGGTACCCTTTGACGCTTGAACATAGACCGGCTGGACATAAAGCAGACCGCCACCGACAGGCAAGGACAACAAGTTACCTTCAAGCACCTTGGTGCCACCTTGACGCAACAGGTTCAAATCTGTTGACACCTTCGGATTAGCAAACATTGTATTCTGTGCTTGGCCAGGGCCTGGAACAGTTAAGTCACGTGGCAGTTCAAGAAGGCGCAGCTTTCCATATCCCGGCGCAATCTTGCCAGTCTCATTGCCTGCATTAGAATCAGCAGCCAAGAAACCAGTCATCACGTTACGCTTGGTGTTTCCACCAGGGATATAGGAGGTTGACAGTGAAAACGACGTCTCTTCCTGACCTGGCATCTGCAACGTCAAATAGTACGGTGGCTGTGCCGGAGCATTCATATCATTTTCCGACTGGCCAGTTGGTTCGCGTGGAATCTGCCAGAAGTCACCACCGGAGTAGAATGACAACGCATCATCAACGTGGTAGCGGGCCAACAAGCTACGCTGCACATTGAACAGATCCTTCGGGTAACGCACGTGAGCAATCAAATCACCTGGCATCTTGGCCAACGGAGTGACCTGACCTGGGAAAATACCTTGCCATGCCTTCAAGATCGGATCTTTTTCATCCCACTGGAAGAGCGTCACCTTGCCATCATAAGCATTGACAACAGCCTTCACCGAGTTACGAATATAGTTAATCTCGTTCGTACCTCCGGCAATCAACGCGCCAGATCGGTTGGTGGCATCGCGGGTAGTCTCATCAAGAGTCTCGCGAGCCGAGTACGGATAGTTGTTCGACGTCGTATAACCGTCGATAATCCATACGAGTTCAGATGGCGTATCCGGATTTGAATCCATATCGACCACTGCTGGAACAGCCTTCGAATCAAGCGTCAAATATGGTGCAACCTTAGCAACGCGCTGATGCGGGTCGCGGTCAAACAAAATCTGCGATTGATCCGTGACACGATCCGAGAAGAACAACTCAGTAGAACGGTACTTGATCGCAAACATGAGCTTAGACCACATGTTGCCAATCGATGGACCGCCGTTACCGGTGTAGGTGTTATTGACCTGACCGTTGGGAGCATTATCGTTTGGATAATCGAGCTCCCACGGTTCGGAAGATTCCGGCGCACCCACGATCGAGTACTCTGGGGATTGCTGGCCGAAATAGACGCGTGGTTCGAAATCACCGAGCTCACCAGTGGACGGGATTCCCGCTTCCCAGAATGCCGGGTCACCCTTAGAGGTAACAGTGTTTCCGTATGCAGCAGCCACTCCGAAACCATGAGTGAAAACAGTATGATCATTCACCCAAGATCGGCGCTCATTATCAAGACCCTCAAGATTTAACTCTCGAACCGCAATCACGGTATCGCGTAGCTCACCATCAATCGTGTAACGGTCTACAGTCAGTGGCGCCTTGAACGAATAATACTGCCGATTTTGTTGTAACTGATTAAATGACGGATCCACGATATTAGGATCTAGCAATCGAATTTGAGCTGTCGTTTGCGAATCTTGACGCAACTGACCAGGCTCAACAGTTGTCCGCGCTTCATACGGTTGAGTTTCTACGCCAGAAATCCCGTAAGCCTCTAGTGTGGCATCAATATTGCGCTGAATATAAGCAGATTCTAATTCGGCAGCATTAGGATCAACCTTGAAACGTTGGAGCAACGCTGGGTAGGCGGCATTTACTACCAAAGCCACCCCGAACACTGAAGCCACGCCAACAACTGCTGGCTTCCAGCGACGCACAATACCGGCATACAAGAACATCACCGCAACGAGGGCAGAAGCAATCGCCAAAATAGTTAAACCGGGCTGAGAAGCATTAATATCCGTATAAGTTGCACCCGAAAAACGTTGCTTATTACCCAAGAGCAGATTGTAACGATCCAGCCAATAATTGCCGGCAAAAAGAAGGGCACCGATAGCAAATAGAATGCCGAAATGTAACTGAGCTTTCCCCTTCAAGACCGGCTTATTACCCCGGAACGTAAATGCCCCATTAAACCAATAGCCACAGACGGCCGCTGCCAGAGATAAAACAAGCAAAGTTGAAAGGAAAGCAAGCAGAATCTGCAAAGCTGGCAACGAAAAAACAAAGAACGAAATATCTAAACCGTACTCTGGATCAGCAACACCAAAAGAAGTCCCGTTAAACCACAACAAGAACGTCCGCCAACTACCCGCAAGCCCGGCACCAAACATTGCCCCAATAGCTAAGGGAATAAGTACGTACGTGACCAAAGAGTGCTGACGGAACCACTCCATATTCTTTGCTAACGGGTTAGTGGGAACCACAACGCCGTCGTCAGATCGGGCTTTACCAAGCGAAACACGTAAATTAAGAGCAAACACAATCGCAGCAAGCAAAGCGCCAATCACGCCCAAGCCAATTGCAGCTCCGTATTGGGTCCAAAATACTCGCGCTGCACCGATCTGCTTATACCATGCCATTTCCGTCCAAAACTCGGCGAAAATAACTAAGGCAAACACAATAACAGCAAGCACGATTAACGTTGGGGTAAATGCGCCACCAGGAACCTTGCCTGGTTTTGGAACCGGGCGCGACATATTCGGCGTCGATGTTGTCACAACATTATCCTTCACATCGTTTGGTATTTGTGTAAATACACAAATTCTCTTTTTATAACCGTACCCTACTTGCCCAACAGATATACAGCCATAGGAGCGTTATATATATGCCTGCGGAGAACACTGTGGAACAATGTTACCTATGACTAATGAACTTTCTACGCAACAAAAATCTTTACGCGATGCCACATTGGATATTGAACGCCATGTTGCTACTGGTGGCTGGAATGGCCCGATCCGCATGTTCGCACTCGTCCGAGCTCAAGCCGCACTCGCAAAAAATCCCGAACTTGCTAACGAATTACCAGCTGATGTGCACGCCCAATCGATCACCGATCCAGCTGTGTTGTTTTCCGTAGAACAAGAAGATCTGCCACCTGCCTCGTCCCTCGAAGAACTCCTTGGCCAGATTATCTGGCCACCAGAGGTAGATGGTGCAGCAATTTCGGCAGAACGAATCGTTTTACCGCCGTCGGCAGAAGCCGATATTCCCGAAGACGACGATGAAGCCATGGCCTTTTTACAACACCATCCACAACGTGAAGACGTACGCATGGTTGTTGCCGTCTTGCGTGAGGGGATAACTTGGAGCGTTATCCGGATGCGTTCACATGATTCAGACAACGATGTATTATCTGGCGAAAACCTGGTTGAAGGCTTAACTGCGGCCCTCCAAGCCACGTTCGATGACACGCTGAGATAAAGCGTTACTGAATTGGGATACGCGGAGCTGAAACTGCAGAACACGGTGTCAGTTCGCTCGTTTTACCCTCACCAATCGCTTTAACTGCGCTAATCGAATCGTCAATAGTGCGCACTGCCCACACATGAAGGCCCTCTGGTACTTTCCCGTGGGTCTCCACACAATTGGCTGCTGGTGCCAGAAAATCTTGCGCCCCTGCGCCACGAGCACCCACTAGTTTCTGAGCTATTCCACCGATAGGCTGAATCGTACCATCCCATGAAAGTGCACCGGTTCCAGCGATGCGATGGTCACCACCTAAAGATCCTGGAGTGAGCTGATCATAAATTGCTAGTGAAAAAATATTTCCAGCACTCGGCCCACCAATACCATCAATGATGTAGGAGGCTTGAGCCGGCAAGCTGACGTCAGTGACGGAAATAAACACACCCATCATCGATCCTGGCTTCACTGTCCCATCAAATTCTGGCTGGCGCGCAACCGTTGTCACAGATTCTTCCATTTCTTGTCCATCTCGCAGAATGCTGACAGTAATATCTGTTCCTGGATCGACGGTTGATAATAATGTTGACAGTTGGCTAAATGTTGCGATTTTCTGTGGTTCGTCCATCGTTGGAGTTTTCACAGCGGTAATGATGTCACCTTCATGGAATTTCACATCTTTATTCGTGTTTCCCACGATAGCAAGAGTCATATGCACATCGAGCCCAGCGCGTTCCATAGCAACGGCAGCGGCGGTATCTTGCGAAGAGTCCATCATTTGCTGATCGCGCAATGACACTTCTTCACTATTTTCTTGTGGAGCATACAATGCGCGAACTGGAACAATACGAGCTGCTGAATCGAAAAGTGCCGATACTACTACCCCGCCACTGGCCCCAGAATCCGCGTTCCCATATGCCGAGACTGTTGTCATGTAGAGATGAGTATCTGAGGGGTATGTTTCTTCTCCATTTACTTCGACGATGCGTTGGCCTTCATAAGAAGCAGTTACTTCGTCTGCTGGACCAGGAGCCATGACAATAAAACTTGTTGGCATCGCAAGTGCGGCTACGAGGAACATTCCGAAGATAGTTGCGGGAATTGCCGGTGATTTTCCCGGCCACGTCACTTTTTTCACTCTTCCATCATGCCTGATGAATCCTCACGACGCAGAATTGATTATCATTTTCGTTCGCTCACCGCGCAGGCGGTGAGCCACGTTGTGTGGAAGTAAGGTTGGCAGTTAGGCTTAAGAGACAGCAAATAAGGAGATTTTATGGCCGAGCATAATGATGAGCAGTGGGAAGAAATGCTGCGAGCGATTATGGGCGATTCTGCCGATGAGGTTATTCGCTCCATGAAAGATTCTGGGATGGATCCATCTGCTCTTGGAGTGCCGATGAGCCCCGATCAATTCCAGGCAGTTACTGCTCAGTTGAAAGCTATGCTTGGATCTCATGGCCAAGGTCCGGTTAACTGGAAGATTGCTGAAGAAGTTGCCCGCGATACGATTGTCCGTTCCCATATGGATAGTTTGTCTGCCGCTGATGGCGATAAAGTTCGTTCAGCTTTGTCAGTTGCCTCGCTGTGGCTTGATGCGGTCACGGGTATTGATCCGACGACGGGACCGAACCTTGCGTGGACGCGCCTAGATTGGGTAGCACATTCATTACCGACTTTCCGCAAGCTTCTAGACCCGCTTGGTGCAAATATTAGCCGCGCATTTGGTGATGTGATGCGCCAGCAACTAGAACAACTTCCGCCAAAGATGTCTGGAATGATAGGCGATCCAAGTACGTTGCTAACCAATATGGTCTCATCGTTCTTGGGTATTCAATATGGTACTGCCCTAGCTCAGCTAGCAGTGTCTTCTTTTGGAACAGCAGATATTGGCTTACCGCTGATGGAAGGTTCTTCGGCCGCCTTAGTCAATGCCAACATTGTTGATTTTGCTGCCGATCTTGATATTTCGCTCGATGACGTGCGGATGTATATTGCCGTTCGCGAAGCTGGCGCGGCTCGTCTCTTTACCTCAGTTCCTTGGTTACGTTCTCGCATTATTGATACGGTTACTGAGTTTGCTCGAGGTATTGAGATTGATATGGAATCAATCGAACAGCAAGCTCGCGAACTTGATTTGAGCAATCCGCAAGCGATGAATGATATAGATTTCAGTGGAGTTTTTTCACTTGAACAATCAGCGGCTCAAAAAGATGCACTCGCACGGCTAGAACATCTTTTGTCGCTCATTGATGGCTGGGTTTCTGCGGTATCGGCTCGTGCAGTTCTCGCCTATATTCCGCATGCTCCTGCCTTACGCGAAATGTTTGCGCGCCGAAATGCTACATCACATCCAGCTAAAGCTGTTTGGGGTGCTCAGCTTGGCGTTGAATTAGCGCCACGTGATCTTCGGGCGGCTGTGGCTTTCTGGGATCGGGCAACCACCGAACGTGGCGACGAAGGCCGCGATGCGTTATGGTCCCACCCTGATTTACTTCCATCAGCAGAGCAGTTGCACGATCTTGATTCATTTTTCTCGCCTCAAGCAGCTGCTATTGAAGATGAACTGGATTCTTTCTTAGCTCAGTTACTTGACAGTGAGGATGATAGTCCATCTGAAGATCAGAGCAAATAATTTCTCCACAACTGTGGATTGACACCGTTGAGATCGTTAGAACGTGACTTAATCTAGTGCCACCGTTAAGAGGAGGCACAATGCGTATCATTCCCGGTTTACCTGTTATTTGGCGCGATACTGATCAGATTCAAATTGGTTTGGATCCGCGCACTGGCATTATTTTATCGGGACTAAATAAGTCTGAATTAGCTTTTGTTGATTCGTTATCAACACCGCAGTCTGAACTGGAGCTCAAGGCACGTATTCGGAGTTTACGTTTGCCCGCCGCCAGGGTTAACGAGATTGTCACTATGCTCGATAAAGCTCACGTATTAACTCGTGAAGACTTGTCTTTTCCCGACGCGGTGGCAGGAGTGCGCCTACATGGTTCGATACCTCATCAGCGCCGTCATGCCCATGTTCTTTTTACCCGCGGAGATTACGTTAGTTGTGTGGCAGCCTTAATTCTTGCGGATGCTGGCGTCGGAAGAATTGAATGCCAAGATAATAGTAGTGTCACACACACCGATCATCCGTTATTACAAAAACAATCTCGTGGGATGCCTCGTTGCCTGGCGTGGAAAAGTCTTTTACAACAGCCACAAGGTGCACCGCAACGTGCTACACGTCCAACAGTTGTTGCGGTATCTGGATCGCATCTTATTAATCCCGCTACTACTGCACAATGGCTTGCCTACGGTGTCCCAATCGTTCATACGTGGACTGAGGAAGTTAATCTGATTGTTGGCCCAACAACACTACCGCATATTTCTGCCTGCGCTTCGTGCGTATATTTACACCATTTACAGGCCGATCCCATGTGGCAACATCTAGCGATGCAAGCATTTGGCCGCCCCGATATACTCGCTGATATTTCTTCCATGGAACTAGCTGGCGCCTATGTAGCACGAGAAATTTTGGCTTTGATAGATCAACATGAACCAACATTGTTGAATAAAATTATGACGATTGGACCGCAACCAGCACTCCCTGCTTGCTACGAGATGCCGGTACATCCGGACTGCGGATGCCGTGACTACGAAGATCAGCCTCGGCCAGAACCGATTGATGTTCGATGAATAATCTCTAAAATATCTTCCCCAAAATTGGATAGTTTAATTGTTCCTATCCCTTTTATTTTTCCAAGTTCAACAAGATTGCGCGGCTTGTTAATAGCTATGTCACGCAGAACGGATTCGTGGAAAATGACATAAGGCTGACGCTGAGCTTCATCAGCTACACGTTGGCGCCATCGAAAAAGTTCTGCTAACAGTTCTTTGTCTTCACTGTGGTAGAGATCGAATTCTTGGGCTTGCTGCGCTGATTTCTTTCTTGCTTGAGTTGCCCGAGATAGTTCTTGTGGCCAGACGTCATCTAAAAACCGCGAGCGCTTACGATCTGCACGCCCACTATTACCGCGAGCATAGGAGATAAATAAGTCATGTTGCGCACGAGTTATTCCGACGTATAGTAACCGTCGCTCTTCTTCGATCCCAGTTATGCCTTTCGCTAATGAAATAGGCATCAAACCTTCACTCATGCCTGCCAAAAATACTGCTTGCCATTCTAGTCCTTTGGCGGCGTGCAACGAGGCTAACGTAACCGAATTTGATACCGGTTCATTCATCATTTCAGCTCGCTCAGCCATTTCCGCTAAAAACTCTTCTACTGAAGCGTCCCGTTTTTCTTCCATAGCAGCAGCAATTTCACGTAATGTGTTTAATGCATCCCACCGCTCCCGTATGGCTCCGTGTCCAACCGGAGGTTCTGGCCGCCAACCAACTTGTTTAAGTGCATCAATCACGGTGTCCTCAAGCCCCTTGTGTTGCGGGAGACGAGCAATAGAACGCAACGTAACCATTGCTTCTTTAACATCTTTGCGTTGAAAGAAGCGTTCAGCATCTTTAATTGATACTGGTATTCCAGCTTCTGTTAGTGCTGTTTCAAACGCCACTGATTGAGCATTAGTACGATATAAAATAGCAATATCTGAATATTTCAATCCGTCATTTACCAGCGAGAGAATCTTACCGGCGATATGGTTAGCCTCATCAGTGTCATCAGCATAGGCATCAAATTTTACCGGCCTTCCAGATGGGAGCATTGATGTGAGATGAACTGCTCCAGGAACATCTTGGTGCCCAATAACAGTATTTGCTAGATCCACAATCTGCGGAGTAGAGCGGTAATCACGATGAAGTGTCACGATGCTAGCTTGCGGAAAATGCTGTGAAAACTGTGAAAGATAGGTTGATTGTGCACCAGCAAATGAGTAAATGGTCTGCGCAACATCACCGACGACGCACAAGTCTCGCCGGTCTCCAAGCCACAACTGCAAAAGCCGATATTGCATGGGAGAAACGTCTTGGAATTCGTCAACAACAAAATGCCGATACTGATGGCGAATAATTGAAGCAATTTCTGGTTCGTCCCGCATCATGCCAATAAGCAACAAAATGACATCTTCAAAATCAATAACCCCACGTTCGGCTTTCACATCTTCATATCGTGAAATCAGATGAGCAATATCTTGATAGGTTGTTCCGGCAACATAATCACGTTGCTGTTGCGTAGCGCGTTCAACATATTCTTCTGGCGGGCATAACGTAACCTTCGACCATTCGATTTCCGCAGCAAAATCTCTGATGGCTGGCTTGCTTGTTTCAAATCCTAGCGATGCTGCAGCACCCGAAACTAACGCTAGTTTTGATTCTTTGATTTCTGGCACATACCCACCTATCGCCTGTGGCCAAAAATGACGTAGTTGCGATAATGCAGCCGAATGAAATGTTCGTGCATTCACCGGACGTACTCCTAAATCACGAAGCCGAGAACGCATTTCTGACGCAGCTTTATTGGTGAATGTGACAGCTAGAATATTGTGCGGATCAAATATGCCACTGTGTACTGCATAAGCAATACGGTGGGTAATAGCGCGAGTTTTTCCAGTACCAGCACCTGCAAGTACTGCCATCGGGCCGGTGACATGACGCGCAACTTCTTGCTGATCTGGATCTAAAGACTCCAATAACTTATCCGCATACATCGGCCCACCTCTTTCTTCTCTTCAAATGCTAGTCATCAGTCTATCTAAGATCTCCCACAAGGTGCCGAGCCGCCGATAACCTGTGGATTATTCGTCGTTTCGGGCAAGCCAATGCTCAATTAACGCTCGCCCAATTGATACACGCGGCGGTAAAGATAACTCGCCTAAGGCCACTCGCTCACGAAGCTGCTGCCGAGTAATAAAGAAAGCTTCCGCAATTTCCTGATGATCCGGTCTGACTTCTTCATCGCTGGTAGTGCCGTAAAATGCGGCCATCAGTGACCCAGGAAAAGGCCAAGGTTGTGAAGTAAGGTAACGAACCTTATCCAGTTCCACCCCAACTTCTTCCCGCACTTCACGTCGTACCGCGGACTCAAATGTTTCACCTGGTTCAACAAACCCTGCCAATACCGAAATGCGCCCTACTTGCCAACGACTATTCCGGGCGACAAGTAGGCGTTGCTGGGAGTCCATAACTCCCACAATAACTGCCGGATCAGTACGCGGAAAAACAACATGTCCTAAACCGCACACCCGTCGTCGTCCCCAACCTTCCGAGCGTAACGGGTGAGAACATTTCTCACAAAACATAGCTCGCTGGTGCCATGCACTCAGTGCCAGCGCACCCCATATCAGTAACATGTTCTTCGGGGAAATATCTCCTGTCACTGTACGAATATCAACAAACGGGTCACTCATTCTCGAATCACTGTTGAATAGATTTTCGCCAGCACTATCAAGACTATGCACAAAATAGTCATAGTTAGCATCGGAGACTAGATATATCAGCTCCTTTTCATCGTATTGACCGAGATACCAGAAAATCTCTTGTTCTTGCATCGCGATATTGCCGTCGCAAACCAACATGATTCGGGCTCGATCTTCATCGAATACCAGATCGGGACTAACCCCGATATCATTGCTATTCCAACACTCTACTAACGGATCATACATGTGTGTTAGTTCATCCACAGCACAACCTTACCGCCTCAGCGCCCGAAAACTACATAAATTTGCCACAATATAAGACGTGACTATTACAAATATGCCATACCCTCATGCTCCGCTCGCACAACCAGTCTGCAGCGTTCCGCCACGATTAGGGGCACATCTAGTTGATGGTGGAGTTGATATTGCTATCGAAGCACCCCATGCAACCGCTGTGTGGGCTTGTTTTGTTGATCCGGACAATCCTAGTTCTGAACGCCAAGTCGCTCTTAACCCTGGTATGTACGGCATATGGTCTGGTCATGTTGAGGGCATCCAAGCTGGTCAACTCTATGGTATTCGTGCTGATGGACGCTGGGATCCAGCCGCCGGTCATGTTTACAATCCAGCAAAGTTGTTACTTGATCCGTATGCGCGTGCGGTGGGGCGATCTCCGCAGTTAAACCCTGCCTTGTATGGATACGTTATTGACGACGACGGCACGCCTCACTTTGCTGAGCGCGACGAACGTGACTCGGGCGCTTATGGCCCACTCGGTGTTATTCTGCCATATACTCCTGCCCCTACTAGTCACCCCTATACTCCGTGGGATGAGACTGTTATTTATGAAGCTCACATTGTGGGGTTGACGAAGACGCTGCCGGGCGTGCCAGAAGAACTACGTGGTACCTATGCTGGCTTAGGCCATCCTGCGACGATTACACACCTGAAATCGTTGGGTATCACCGCAATCGAATTGTTGCCTATTCATGCCAAAATGAGTGAACCATTTTTGACTCATAAAGGCTTGGAGAATTATTGGGGCTACAATACGCTCGGCTTTTTCGCACCCGAGCCCAGTTACGCCACCGAAAGCAGTCAACAAGCTGGCGGGCAAGCGGTTCTTGACGAGGTCAAGAATATGGTGGCCGCGTTGCATGCGGCTGGTATTGAGGTGCTGCTCGACGTCGTCTACAACCATTCGTGTGAAGCTGGGACAGACGGCGTGACGGTTTCCTGGCGGGGGCTTGATTCGTCACTGTACTACCGCCACGATTCAGCTAATCCGGGGGCCTTTAAGGACACCACGGGGTGTGGCAATTCTTTCGATTTCCGCCGCACGTCAGTGATTCGGATGACGTTGGATTCGTTGCGTTACTGGGTTGAAGTAATCGGCGTTGATGGGTTCCGTTTCGATTTGGCGGTGACTTTGGGGCGCGAGGGCGATAATTTCAACCCGAACCATCCGCTCTATAGTGCGATGGCAACCGATCCGGTTCTGCGCACTGTGAAGCTGATTAACGAACCGTGGGATGTGGGTTATGGCGGTTGGCGTACTGGCCAGTTCCCGGTGCCGACGGCGGACTGGAACGATCGGTTCCGTGATACGTTACGTTCGTTTTGGCTTTCGGAGCCGGCTGCAATGCTTCACGGCGGGCACGGTTCTGATTTGCGCGATTTAGCTACCCGCATGGCTGGTTCTGCTGATTTGTTCGGCCACGGCCGACTCCCTGGTGGACGTGGCGTGCATGCCTCGGTGAATTTTGTGACGGCACATGATGGTTTTTCGCTCAACGATTTGACCGCTTATTCGCATAAACATAATGACGCGAATTTGGAGGATAATCGTGACGGTAGCGATAATAATTTGTCGTGGAATCACGGAGTTGAAGGTAGCGCGTCGGAGGCTATTATGACGATGCGGCGTAAATCGGCGCGTAATTTGATGGCGTGTTTGATTTTGGCTGCCGGCACTCCGATGCTCACAGCCGGAGACGAAATCTTGAAAACCCAGCATGGCAACAATAATGCGTACTGCCAGAATTCGCCGCTATCGTGGCTGGATTGGGAGCTTGGCGAACATGAAGAAAACATGTTGGCAACGACGTCGTTCTTGTTGCAGTTGCGCCGGGAACATGCGGTGTTCCGCCCGACCCAGTTCTTTACCGGCAGTCCGCGCGAGGGCGACGCGCTACGTGACATGGAATGGTTGGACGCTTCTGGCAACCAGATGCAGGACTACACGTGGTTTGATCCCCAGGCCCGGTTGGTGCAAATGCTGCGTTCGGGGCGTGGAATAAGTCGCGATGCGTTGGTGATTATTAACGGTCAGGCTCAGGCTGAACAGGTCACGCTTCCGTGGGGACGCGGTACTGATTTTGAGTTGATGTGGGCCAGCCAATGGGAACGCCCACGCGACCACACGGAGCATATTGCCCCCGGTGGGCATCTGACCCTCGCACCGTTCTCGGTGGCGGTATTGCTTGGTGGAAGTGTGGAGAGCTAAACCGGGCATTGTTCGCACTTTGCTGCGTTGTTTCGTGTTTTGCGTGCGCAAAAAAGCGCCCAGCGACATGAGAGCGTTGTATAGCATCCTACCGTGCCTATCCGCCTTTTGGGTCTCAACCTAGCGAGGAAAATCGAACTACTGCCGTTATGGCAGCACTTTTGCAATAGCGGATTCGGGCAGACTTCACAGGCAAATCATCAAGCTATCGCTGCATTCGCTACATTTTCGCTGCACACGTCAGCATGACCGCACCCATAAAATAGCCATCATCGAATAGGTAGCGATCAAAGGTCATCGGTCGAACACACCTCTTAGCGGTTTTAACTCGGGAGCTAGATTATTCTTGCTAGCTCCCTTCCTCTCGTTTTGACGGTTGTGTAAAAATACTTTCAATCAACACATAAGTAGGCTAGAATTATCCTACAAATTATCGATAGAGGTATGATTTTATGTTAGTCAATTCTGAATCAATGGTGTCCATGCGTGAGGCAAATCAGAACTTTTCGAAAGTGGCCCGGCAAGTAGAATCGTCCGGGCCAGTGGTCATTATGAAAAACAATCGGCCTCAGTATATTGTGATGCGTTTCGATGACGTAGAAAACGCGGTCAGTATAGATAATCAGGAAGAGACTGTTGCAGACGATGTGATCGCCCAACTAACTCACCAGTTTGCCGATAATTACGAACAGGCACTGCGCGAACTTGCGAAATGAAAGTCATAAGTCGCGCTCAAGTAGAACATGTACATACTTATTTAATCAACCGTTTTGGCGGAATAAACGGTCTAAGAGATGAAAGCTTACTAGAGTCTGCACTCGCAACCCCATTTCAGACCTTCGACCATTATCCCCTCTATCCCGATCCAATCCGCAGAGCTGCTAAACTCGCACATTCACTCATTAGCAACCACCCATTTATTGATGGGAACAAGCGAACCGGAGTGACAATTATGGGCATCTACCTGAAACTTGAAGGCTTCGAGCTGACTGCCACAAATGAAGAACTCATCGAACTTGGTTTAAAAATCGCCACACACGCCGAACTCAGTTACGTCAATGACTGGCTGGGATCCCACACGGCACGTATCCACTAGAACGAGAACAACCATAGCCGTAAAAACACCCAGTATATAAACGCGGTAAACAAGCACTCTAGCCCTCTCCTTAGTCGCAGTACTGCTAGGCGGAAGTATGGAGAACTAACCGGGCATTATTCGCACTAGGCCGTATTGTTTCGACCATTAATGTTTCATATAGGCGGCACAGCGCACAATAGGGTGATACGCAGCTAACGAGACACCAGCCGCCGATCGGCGTCGGGCAGACGAGGAACGCCACTGATCCGGACCCACGCTCGCTGATTGCTACGCCAGGACCCCTTAAGCGGTTTCGAGTTGAGTGCTAAACATGCGATAAAACTCGGTCTCGTTTTCCATCAGCTCTTGATAGGACCCGGTTTCACACACTGTTCCGTTCTTGAGAACGATGATGTTCTTTACTCCTCGCAGCGTGGAGACTCTGTGAGAGCTAAGAATGATGATTCTGCGCTCGGCCTCGCGCGCTAACCTATCAAAGATGCGTTGCTCGGTTGGAGCATCCACCGCGCTCGTCGGCTCATCCATGAACCAAACTGGAGCGTCGGTGAGCACAGCTCGTGCAATCGCAAGTCGCTGCCATTGCCCACCAGAGAGCTCACTTCCACCCCATTGGACTCCCAGCATCGAATCCAGTCCTTGCGGAAGTGCGCTTACAAACTCTTCGGCTTCAGCAAAGCGCATCGCCTCAGCAATACTACTTTCCGAAATGACCGATTCTGGCACACCCAACGTCACAAAATCTCGCACTGATAGCTCGTATCTGCCATAGTCTTGATGCACTGAAGCGAAGGCGAACCACTGCCGCGAATCTGCTAAGTTCAACGCTTTACCATCAACAAGGATTGACCCACTCACGTCATTTTGAACTCCTTGGAGTGCTTTGATCATCGTTGTCTTGCCAGACCCATTTTCGCCAACCAACGCACACAACGAGCCTTGCTCAACATTGAATGCTACGTCTCGCACAGCCTGAAGGTCATCATAGCGAACACCGACATTCTGAACACTCACACTAGTCACGTCACTGATGATGGACTCTTGTGGTTTGCTCGTATCGATCTGGAGCAGTTCACGCAAATGGTGATTTGCTGGCATAGAAATAGCGAGCTCACCTACTTGATATCCGATTCCAGCCATTGCTGAAATACCACTCATCAAGCCAATAATTCCAGCGAACACCGCACCGACCTCATGTTGCGCATCCCGATACAAGAACACCAGAGCGACGATGAACAACACCGTCGTTACCATGCCAGATAGAGAGTCAGAAATAACCGACTTCCCTTCGAGCTTTTCACGAATTTTCCGATAATCCCTACGCGACTGCGCCGCACCTAGAGCCAGCTGCGACGTCGCGTTCATGGTAGCCAACTCTGAACCTGTACGATAATAGGAGAACTGGTCCTGCAAATAAACCGAGCGACGATTAAACTCAGCAGCAATAGGCCAATACTTTGCTTCTTGCCGGCCATACCAGGCATATGCGAGCGCAGTCGGGATCGGAGCAAAAATACTAATAAACGCAGCCTTCGCACTCAAATCGTACAGTGCAACAGCTAACGTTCCCGCAGTGATGACTGCACTGACGATATTGATCGACGCTTGAAACTGTGAGGACGGATGCCCTTCAGAAATACATTGGCGTGCTTTGCGCACCGTGCTCATAAATTCCTCGGACTCGTATAATACAGCCGGAACATGGGTCATTTTGCGATCGAATTGATCACCAGCATGAGTATTAACCCGTAGCGCATTTATCCGCGATGACGCATTCGCTATTTGCTGTAGTGCTCCTCCAGTACCGAATAAGGATCCCGTTAGAACTAGCATCAGCATTGCAGACTTCGCATCAATCAAGGTCTCCGATAGGAACCGCACGACCACAACGTTAATAGCCGGAAGAAACGCAACCGCGAAAATCAGCACAGAAGAAATAACACTCCACAATCGTGAAACACTAAACCCATACCGCAACGCCCACAACCACCCCGGATATTCATCAAACGTTTTCACCGCACACCTCCATAGCTCTAATACATACAATTAATTAGACGTTGCTGGACTTTCCAACCATCGCAACTTGTATAGCCACATTGAACCCAAGAGTCAAGAGAGTCCGAATTGAAACCTTTCTGAATATCACCGACAGTATATCCATCCTGTCCTGCACTATCCCAGCAACTATGGGGTTACCCGCAAATCCAGGACAGTGATTTTAAGCGGCTTTTTGGGCAGTGGCTTGGCCACTACTGATTAGTTTTTCAAAATGTACCGGGCTGAGCATCCCTAAGCTTGAATGTCGGCGTTTGCGGTTGTAAACCTCCTCAATCCACCTGGCTGTTGCCATAGTTGCTTCCTTCCTCGTCATCCACTTCCGGCGGCAGTAAAATTCCGTTTTTAACGTCGACCAGAAAGATTCATCCATAGCATTATCAAAACACACCCCAGTGCGCCCAACAGATTGCTTTATCCCCAGTTTCTTGCACACCTGGTACATCTGGCACTGGTAAACTGAGTTCCCCTATCAGCATGGAAATTAACCTCTCCGGGGAAGCTAGCACGCAATACGTACGCCATGCGCTACGCTTGTTCAACGAGATCGGTATTTTGAACAGCACTAAACGCAAATCCTAACACCCTGCGGGAATGGCCATCCCTCACTGCACACAAATACAGCCATCCTAAGGCAGTGGGAAGGTAAGTAATGCCTGACATCCAGACCTTGTCCACACTGCCTTGGTCAAACTCTCGCTTCACTAAATCAGGGATTGCAACAACCGAAGCATCACCAACTTTTTTACGGGTACACACTTCCTCGGGAAAATACCTTCAATGCCATCAACTTCATGCATTTGGCCACGGTCTTTTTGTCAATACTCACACCACCAGCATGAAGATCAGCAGTAATACGTGGTGTGCCATAGACCTTGTCTGACCGTTCCCACATGCGATAAATTTTTTCATCTAATTGCTGGTAGTAGCTGGTTTTCTCCTCATCTCCAATTGAGATAACGGCCTGCTTTTTAGCCCATGCATAAAAGCATGAACGCGAAACTTTAAGCAAACGGACCAAGCGGGCAATAAAGTAGTTAGCCTTCTCGCGCTGCATTAGTTCGTATTTCTCTTCTCGTGTTGCTTCGCAGCGAAGAAGGCACTGGCTTTTGACAGGAACTCATTATCAAGCTCGATCGAAGCCAGTTCCTTTTTCAACCGTGAGTTTTCGGCCTCTAATTCGGCACATGTCCGTTCCCCGGAACTGTTATTGCGCTCTCGTTCTTGTTTAACCCAGCGACCAAGCAAAACCTGACCAACACCAATCTCGCGCGATACCTCTGCAATAGTCATCCCAGTCTCAGTAACAAGACCAGCAGCCTCAACGCGATATTCCTACGTGTTTCTTTTCCTCTGACGACTCATAACAAACATCTTTCCGTACGAACACCCAGTCCGCACTAATTAGGCATCCGGTATTCAAGGGCAACCCCACTAGATACTTGTGTGCGAGTGTGATTGGAGTGGCCTAGTTTTTAGGAACACTCGGCTTAAGTGTTGACCGTGTTTCCTTTTCTCCATCGTTGCGCGTATTGTCGTGGGCTAAGGTAACTCAGCGAGGAGTGCGTAGGGAAGTTATCGTAGAGCTGTGACCAGTGTCCGATGAGCACGCGGGCGTGAGAAGGATTCTCGATGAAGTTACCCTCGAGCAATTCCTCACGCATTCGATTGAGGAACGATTCAACAAACCCGTTATACTATGGCTGGCCCGGTGGAATACTGCCTGAAGCGTTTGATCCTCACTAGCCCAACTTTCCAGAGCACGGGAGATGAATTTCAGGTCCGTTATCCACCCGGATCATCCGTGGTTTACCACCATGTTCTTAAATGAACTCATCGATGATAGTACATATGCTGACCATCTTCCCATGCCGGGCCTGAATCACACTGGAAATCCAAAGACCACACATCTTTAGGGTATTGACCAGGGGCAACGTTACGGTGTTCTCCACCAGTTAAACACTTACGCGTCTTCCTGGGTAGCACACGCATACCTTCCTGACGCGAGCTTCTGCAGAAGGCTTCCCGACATACTCCATATCCTTCTATTAGCGCCTTGATTCAAGCATCGCTGGTGTCCCCACCGGCGGTGGTCCTTAGCAAATGCGTGCATCCACTAGCACAAGGGAGGACACTTAACAGATTTGCTATCGTAGCATCTTGCATGCCGCTAAGCACTGTGTGAGAGCCTAACAATGTGCCAGGCAAGTCTTTGGAAGTAGCCAGCTCAACTAGATACCATTCCCATCATGACGGCGAGCTGGGCCTAGAAGTTCCCACCCCATAGTTCCTTCCGCGCTACTTTTTCAACTCAACCCGGCCCAACAAAAGCTTCAGATGCGAGTTCTCGCCCCGCCTTCCTTAAGTTCGCGAGCCTTTTTCAACTTACGAATAATGTGTTCTGAAGTGTGCCTAATATAAGCCCACTTCACCATTCATCCATTCTCCCCGCCCGAAGGCAGGATATCAATAGGCAGCACTCAAGTCACCTGGATCGAAAAATCTAGAACACTCCTATCTTCACTGGAACAATTTCCTTGATGGCTCACAAAACTGCATGTTTCACTCTTTAATGTAATTGGTGGTGGATACTCGGTTTGAGTATCCACCACCAATATTCTTCATATGTGTATCATGGTCTTCGCGAATCCCAGCCTACGATTACAAAGAGTATTCCAAGAATTTCAGAAAAAACGCCATAAGAGAGATATTTTGTAAATGACGCAACTTTTTGCAGCGCAGCAACAGAGAAATCTGAATCTGCGGCATAGTGTCCCGAACTAATACCGTCCAAAAGAATATTGAGAGTGTATGAACTATTCAGCGATGCAATAGTCAATAGAAACCCGACCAACACACAGATAATCCCTAAAACCAAGAAGACTTTTTTTAACTTCATTGCAATCTCATTCTCTCGTCGGTTTAGTAGATGTTATGACATTGTTCTCCAGCATACTGTCCTTTTACAAACTTTCTCTCAATGGATGAGCCATAAGCTTAGTGTTCGCGAGAAACAAGAAGCTGAAATATTGCAAGCTAGTTGCCAGATTCACGCCGATGATACTGACTTTTGGTACCGGTTCATACCGCGAGCTGATTGCTCGTGGTATGAAGGTCTGCGTGCGGTAGGTATGGAGGATTTGTAGCAAGCACCAGATTTTCTCCACTCTTACGCGTCAAGAATCGCTCGGGTTAGGGCAGGCCTGTCCCGGCTGTTCATGATGGGCTACTTAAGGGGCATTTGCGTGCAGATGCCCTAAACACTGCCGTGGGTAACGGGCATCACCGAGCATTGAACTGGGGAGGGTATGCTCTATCTGTGTGCGATAAAAGACTTGTACTCGAGAAGAACCGTTGAGTGTGCTACTAGTTCGCGAATGAAGTCACGCCTGGCAGTAGACGGGCTCAAAGATGCGATGAGGAAACGAGGCAATCCTCGTGGTGTTATCGTTCACTGCGATCGCGGCTAGCAATTTCGCTCTAGAAAATTTCAAGCCGCGTTAAACGCCTATGACGCGAAAGGGTCGATGGGGCGTGTGAGAGCTGGTGGGGATAATGCTGTGATGGAATCGTTTTTCGCCTTGCTACAAAAGAACGTAGGCAATCGTCACTCATGGGCGAGTAGGGGCGAGCTTTCAGTAGCGATCACTGACTGGATCGAGGGAACCTATCACCGTAACCACCGGCAAAACCGGCTCGGTAAACAAACACCGATTCAATATGAGGACATCATAAAACCAGCCATCAAATAAGCGGCCTAAAAATCAGAAGGTAAACTCTCAACCAAACCTACAGCAGTCCCTACTGAGTTAAATAAAGCATGTTACCGGATATCTATAACTACAAATATTCAGCATAATCATGACGCTGCTACAGGTACCTGTAGCGTGCTTTTAATACTCAAATATGCCACAGTGTAAGAGTGCAAAAACTTAACAGCTTTTTCAACGCGAGGCAACTATCCGAAGACACCACATCAGTCTCAGCATCACTACAAACGATACGCAAAGCTATCTATCTATTTCTAGCTATTTTCATGATGTTGGCAGAAATCGGATTGAACCCAGCAGTTCTTTGGCTTGACCAGCCACAGTTGTGGATCGTTGTCGTTTTTGGAATTACCCTCGCAGTGAGCGCGTGGAAATATTCGGCACAAATCCTTTACATACTCATTTTCCTCGCGTCATCTTTTTGGCCAGCCGCATCACACCTAGCCTTACCTGCCTTGGGTGTTTATCTGATCTGTATGACCTGGATAATCCATGGATGGTTCTTACCAGCGTTTATCGCGCTCACAATTTCGCAAATATTCTTCTTCGACATTTTCACCTCGACGAATGACACCAGCGATAGAATTATCAGTACACTCGTCGTGTTTCTGCTCGTGACATCTACCAGCTTGATCTTAAAAGCCCTAATAAATCACATTAAAACCACCATATACAAACAAAATGTAGCTCAAAAAACCGGTGCGACTATCCGCGCAAATCTCGCCGCCGAACTTCACGACACGATCGCGAAAGATTTAGCACAGATCGCTATCACTGCACAAAACATTAGCCTGAACCATCCGCATCTAGCCCACGAGCTTGATCCCCTATCCCACATGGCACAAAACGCCGCACACCGGATACGCCCGATAATCCTCAACCTTGACTCGCATGCACAACAGCAAAGCCTCGACGAAGCGATCACCATGTCCTCTACCATGCTCACCACTCGTTCGATCACACTCAATATCGATAGCGAATCTCACCTTGATGCCGAACTAGACCATCAAACCATCAACCTTACTTCACTATTTGTCCGTGAAGCTGCCACTAACGCGCTCAAATACGCACCGCCTAACACTATCGTGGACCTCATCATCGAACTAAGCTCAAACACTATCAGCCTAACCATGCGCAACGACATCGCCGAACAGAATATCCCTACTCACCTCACCGGGGGTTATGGACTAGCAAATCTCGAACAACACATTCACACCAGTGGCGGAAACCTATCCTTCTTCCGCCACGATAACGAATGGGTTATCATCGCCACCCTCCCCCTAACCCAAGGAAATCATTATGAGTGACACTCTTCGCCTCCTGATCGCGGACGACGACGAAATAATCCGTGAAGGACTAGCAAATCTACTCGATCACCAAGAGGGTATCGCCGTCGTCGCAACCGCATCGAACGGAACTGAAGCACTTGCGACTATTGCACACACGCAACCCGATATCGCCCTCATTGACGTTGATATGCCCACCCTCGACGGAATTGAAACAGCGAAAATCTTAGCTAACGACTACCCACACATCACCGTCGTCATACTCACCGCGTTCGAACACGAAAACTCTCTCGCACAATCACTAGCAGCAAACGTGCGCGGATTTCTCACAAAAGATATCCCAGCCCCACAACTAGCCACACTACTCAAGCAAGCACATGCAGGTATGAATGTACTCAGCCCGCGTCCCAGCCACCTGTTAACCCAAACCTATATTGAAACCCAAGAAAGCCGGGAAGACTACCAAGAATTCATCGACACAATCGAAAACCTCCCGCACTATCTCAGAGTAGTCTTCGATCTCGTTATCAAAGCAAAACCCAACAAAACAATCGCCAAAACACTCAACCTCAGCGAAGCAACCACCCGCTCCTATATCAGCGAACTATTCACCCTCACCGGTTTTAATAACCGCGGCGAACTCACCATCACCGCACTCAAAGCCGGATACTAGCCACACGATACCACCAGAACAACCTACCCCTAGCTTCTATCGCCAGCCCAAAGACATCTCGGACGAACAGCAACACAAGCTATCCGCCCGAGAAATCATCAGCTATCACATCGGCAAACAAATGACGTTACATCAGATGAACTACCCTGAATGTGGCAATCACTTCCTTTTCTTCGAATGGACGTAACGCCATACCGCAACGCCTAATCCAACCACAGCAACAGCAATCACAATAAACAATATGATGGTTAATGTTCCCGAAAAAGCCGCAGCATTCATGATACAAATCCTTTCTATATAAGACCACGTCAGTTGTGGGTTGTATATGCAGATGTTCCATTAACATTTACTTGCATCCGCGCAGTCCATCCTGCGGGAAAACCTCTGAGTGCTATATCAAGATCCGCTGAGAGGCGAACTTGAGACGCACTCATACGATCAAAACGGAAATTGCTCAGTGCTCCTCCAAAAATATGGTGGAAATATGATCGATATCCGGTAATTTTACTACCCGCATCACGAATCGATTGATAGTCAAACACGAACCCCATTCTTACTACCACAAGATTAACGTCCGCCGTGCAGTTTTTCCAATAACCTGCATAGTTACCGCCAGATGTATATGTACAACCGTATACACTGCGGAATTTTGGTAGTGCACTTGAATTATCAGTAATAGATTCTTTTTTTGCGCCCGCCAAATTTGAAGTTGTCTCAACCGCAATGGAGCCATCGGGATATGTTCGAATGACTTCAATAACATCACCCTCATCTTCACTCACAGTTGATACAGGATACACATCCGATTTCATTGAATCTAACATCTCGCCTGATTCATACTTCTCAACAAGCTTCCAGGCGGTAGACTCATTGACACCATAAGCAATAAACTCCTCGACAATTGAGTATTTTTCAGCATCCGTAAGAACAATGGCTTTATTTACTGCGCTGCCTTGTCCAGTGTCCTCCGCGGTTCCACTAATCTGAGTAACTGTCGGCGATAGATCCTGGTCAGATGCCAACGCCACACCTGATGTAATCGTAGCTAGCATGCCAACAGTCACTAATCCAGCAATCGCGAAGAAGATATTTTTCCTCGTTTCCATATTCACCACTCCTTTGTATTTGAACGCCGGTAGCCAGAATCATCCTCATTGTAGAAAACTGTGTTCCAGTCACCTAATAATAGGAAAACACCCTGCCGCATTGTAACAACACCGATATTTATCAGGGTGTTCTCGATCCAGGTGGTTATCGCGATTCTTAGTTCTGTGCGAGTATGCCACGCTTGGGTGTTGAGCACGTTGCGCTGGAGTAGAGAGAAAAAGGATTCAACAGCAGGCCCAGGCCATGGATGGCGAGAACATTTTTACCATAAGAAGACCATAGTTGTTCTTGATTACACAGTTTCCATGCATCAGACCCCTTCCACCTTGGAGCATACAACCGCTTCTAACCTATGTGGAACACATGGCACGTGCCAACAACCCCGTCGTCGTAAAATCTTTTAGGCAACGGTTACAAACCCGAACTAATATCCATCATGAAAAACAATCACCCTCACCCTAAAGTGATACGTTTCGACGACGACGAAGAAAACACCGCTAATTCTGGCATCGTCGCGACCGAAGAAAAACCTTCATGTACTACAGTGAGCGAAAGATTTATGAGCTAGTTGTTCGAAACGAGCATGTTACTTATGCTCTGCGTGGTTTTTGCTAAGGAAACTGGTGATGAGCGTTTTAACATCGCGCCACGTGCGGGTTTGAGGAATCGAAAGCGCACCGTGAAAAGTTCCTGGAAGTATATGCAGTTCGGCAATTCCACCGCCATCGATCAGATCTGTTGCCAAAGTAATCGCTTCGTCTCGCAAGGGATCCACGGGGTTCGCAATAATCATAGTCGGCGGCAGCGAGGCTGCACTATTTCGCACTGAAACATGCACTTGTGCAGGATCCACGCCAGCGAGATAGTGCTCCCAAGCTGCCTGGGCAGCTGCCGCCGTCCATACTGGACCCTCGCGATAAATCTGGTAAGAGCGGGAGGAAACTCGTGGATCAAGGCACGGTTCTAAACAAATAAAACCGGAAATAGTCGTATTCGATCGTGTGGACACTAGGGTTTGTAAAGCTTGTAGTCCAACTCCAGCGCCGGCTGAATCCCCCAACACAAAGATAGGAACGTTTGGGTATTGATCTTCCATATAATTGATGGCATCAATGCAGTCTTGAACTGCGGCTGGATACGGGTGTTCGGGCGCCAGGCGATATTCAGGTGCACAGATCACAGTAGTTGGGAGCAGCTCTAGTAATTCATAGTTGCGTTCATCATCATATTCGGCCTTACCAGCCACATAACCACCACCATGAAGCGCAATGAGTATCTGATCTGGTTGTTGATCAGTGCGGTGCAATATCCGCAACGGTAAACCGCGGTCGGTCTTCATTATGGTGGCACGAATTTTACTGCCTACACCGCCATCAGCTCTCGTTAGCAACTGTTCTCCGGCCTGGCGTAATTGTTCAACATCCCACGTAGTTTGGGACGGAGCACTACTTAAACAACGCTGCAACTCAGGCGCAAGATAAGGATGTGGGGAAGAATTATCGTCGAGAGATAACAAGAAATCATCAACAAGAGCATAAAACGCAGTGGAGTTATCTCTACGAACCGTATGGGAAGTGCCCGAAATCAGTGCGGTTTTCAGATATGGGTTGCCATAACTGTTAATTTCTTTCAAGCCCTGCCCGCCAAAGAGAACATCACTGCCTTCGCCGGTCACTAAGAGAGTAGGGACGCTAACGTGCTGGAGAATTGTTCGACCCTGGGAGCCGACAATTCCAGTTCTGACAAACTTTCGATCCACTTGCGTCTTTCCTTGTGACCATCCGCCATATTCAGACACCGGCCAGCTAGTAGATGTTTTCATAAGCTCGATCATGGCTTCACCGACGTCGTTACTCATGAGTTCTAGGCGTTGAGCCAGGAGCGGACCTCCGGCTCGATACGTTTCATACTGCTGTGGAGTAAGCAGCGCCGGATCTTCGAGGATAAGCGCTGTAACAAGTGAAGGTATCTGTAAAGAAACATGCGTAGCAATCGCGCCACCAAGGGAGTGCCCGTAGATAACAACTTTCCCTTGTGGTGACTGAGCAGCGGCAGTTTGGACACTTTCGATCGCCGTTTTCACGAGAGCAGAAAACGGATCTAGCAGTTGGCTATCAGAAAATCGAGGGCTAGTTCCATGCCCGAGAGAATCGACGAGGATTACCCGCCAGTCAGGCGCCCAATGGTCTGCGAGGTCACTCAGTGAGGCCGCATTATCCGTCACTCCGTGAAAAGCGACAATGGTACCGCGCACGGATTTACCGCTTGCAATGTGAGTCAACGGCGTGAACACTGATCTGCTCCTTTACATAACCTCCGAGGATTCTAATGAATATCCTAAAGCATCACTGGCTTTAATAACCGCGGCGAACTCACCATCACCGCACTCAAAGCCGGATACTAACAATGCAAACCGTCAGATAACTACGCCTATTACTTACTAGCAGCCAGAAGCCCCTACTTTCGCTTTTCTCTTGGAATCAACAAGATAAGCAACGCAAAAAACTAGCAACGATAGATAGCCAGGCAAGCCCGTTTCAATGACGTCAAATGCATAAAGCACAGCAAAAACAAAAGCGGCTAAACCTGAGAAAAACATGACGAAAGCAAGGAAAATTTTCATTAGCTGAGAGCCTTCCTCTATATTCACATCACTGACACTTATAGGGATATTTTACCAAAGACCGATACGAAGCAATATTCGGATGGAGCAGGGCAATCACTCAATCCACTATCGGACACGCCCACCTACAAACAAACGCTCGCAACACAAAGCTAAAGACATTTTCTTTTATTTCTTCGTTTTCCTATCCAAAGCTACAACCAACCACGTAATATTCCACAACAGAAGATGAACATGAGGAACTGACCATGTTTTCCATCAAGAATACGGATGAACCCCATGCAAACCTACGTCTACTTCACTGGGAGAACTGACCGTATTTGACGGAAGTTATCTCAATGGGAGGAAAAGAAGGCCCGTTACTGTTTTGATAAGCTCTGAAGCTGGCATTTGCGCGATGATGGGTTTGGCTGGACTATCTCGGCATGATTGTTTGCCCCTGTCTTTTAATGATCCGGGGGGTGTTGTCACCGGGATCGGACAGACATACTCGTGATTACTCATCAGGGGCATGGCACTGGAATATGATGCCTGTCGCAGGCGTGGGTGTAAGACGGATGTGTTTACCCGTGAAAGCTAACAACTAGTTAGCTGGTTGTATTCTTGAAAGTCAGACAGGCAGCGATACCGGAGAATTTTGATATCTGGCTTGGCATCGACGCAGGGCAAGACTGATCACTGGGCAACCATCGTTCACGGTAGTAGCGATCAAGTCTACTCACATTCGCTTACCCAACGATGGAGAAAAACTACGACAGATTTATGATGAGCTTGCCAGCCTTGGCTCAATACTTGTTGTGGTAGATCAGCCAGCAACAATTCGGCGCGCTGGCTGTGGCAGTGGCCCAAGCAATTGAGGATACATGTCGCGTACTTACCCGGTTCGGCAATGCGACCGATCGCGGATCTATACCCAGGGATAAGCTAAAACCAGCCAGCGCGATGCGTTCATCATCGATCAAGCAGCTCCCACGATCCCCCACTTCACATGGTTGATGAAGATGAAGCCGAACTGGGGATGCTCACCGAATTTGATGATGATCTCCCCAACAAAGCATTGCCGGAAACCCTTAATAGCTCAAATAAGATCGAGCTGGTTCACACTCAGGTTGGGGCGAACAACGTCGACGTAGAATTCGCGACGTTCAAGTGAGCAACCTGATGAAATCGTCCCAGACTTAACCGGAGTCTAGGTTATCACCCCGCCAACTGAGACTGAGTAGGAATTTTAAAACCTGCTCCTAAATCAAGAAAATGAATGAAATCAAGACAGATGCCTAGAAACAAAACCGGGGCAGTTCATGCCACATAACTGAATTTCTTACACCTATAGGATTTAGTTCCTATTTTCTCTGGAATACTCCTTATATACTTATATGCATAAAGTTAGGAGGTGAGATGAGTTCTACAACAGACGCTCTGAAAGAGCTCAATTTAGACAGTGAGTTAATCGAGCTAACCGACCAAGACGACCATTGGCATTTCATTACATGCGGAATCATCATCGGATCAGGCGGTTGCTAATGCAACTCGTGTGGCCGAGATAAACGCTCGGCCACACGACTTTGGAGAAAAATGAAACGTGGTATAAGCGTAGGAATTATCATTACCCGACGATGTAATGCACATTGCATCCACTGCTGCTTCGAATCAACGCCTAAATGTTCAGAGGAGATACCGACAGAAACTCTTATGCAAATTGCGCACGAAGTGGCTTCAAATCCAATAGTCCAAACGGTAGGCATAAGCGGAGGTGAAGCAATGTTACGTAAACAGGTGGTCCTCAACATGATAAAGATCGTGACCGCACAAGGTAAGAAGGCTACCCTAACATCGAATGGTTTTTGGGGAATAACCCCGAGAAGTGCACGAGAGGCCATTTTAGAACTCAAACAAGCTGGACTCGCCTATCTGACTATTAGCCACGACAGCTTCCATTCCCCATTCATCAACAAAGCTCGTGTTGAAAACATCATAAAAGCATGCGATGAATTGAATTTGGAATGTTGCATTAATTGCGCCACAACTAAGAGTAACCCTCTCGATTCTTCCATTCTCTCAATCAAGAAAAAATATCCCCAAGTTACCATAAGGGAATTTCCCGTAACACCAGTCGGCGCTGCCACCAATCTTCCAGAGAGTGAATTGTACAGATCATCACTACCAATTTCGGAGCTAAACTGCCCCAGCTTCGAACCAACTTTTCACTACGATGGGTATATCTACCCATGCTGCTCTCCCGCAGTCTTTGGCACTAGTTTAAAAATCGGAACTGTAGACGGGACGCCTTTTGAAGAAGCACTAAAAACGATTACTTACAATAGCTACTTTTCAGTTATTAGGCATGAAGGTTTTGGCTGGATCTACAATTTAGCAATTTCCAGAGGCCTAATCCCACGCCTTGAAGACTCAATAGTTACAGACGCATGTAGCGTCTGCCGAGCACTAACACTCACCCCACATGTATTACAGAGCCTCGCCAACGATATAACCTCACGCGCGAAATTCCTTATGCAACAAAGTTAGATATTTAGATAATGAAAATACGTAAATATCTTCGAGCTTCCACAGAGGATTATATTCTACTCTCAAAAGGCGAACAAACATTTGTGTATTTCACCTCAAAACGGAAGTGCTACGTAGGAAAAACTGAGGAGTTTGAGGAAAACCATACGTGGCAAGTCGAATACACCTATCACGAATATCGATACGCCTTCATAATTTTCACTATTACAGCCGCGTGTATTGCTTGGTCATTACATCTATATATTAGCAGCAACCTCAACTCTTACAGATATCTATCGAGCTACCCTCACCTATTATCGCTATTGTTCTACGCGCTATTTCAAGCTCTTATACACGAATATTCCCATGTTCTCGCTTTACGTTTACACGGTCAAAAAATTGATTCATGGGGATTTCATTTTAACCTCGGTTTCATACCTTCAATTTTCGTCCGAATAAACCGTGTCTATCTACTCCCTCCGGGATTCAGAATAACTGTACATCTAGCCGGAGTCTTTGCGAATGCAGTTTCAAACACAACTTTCCTCATTAGTAGCTATCACTGCACACAATTAAGTGCTAGTGCACCGATATTTCTAATTTTCAACTTTGCTATACTCTTCAATATTATTCCTTTTGTAAATTCAGATGGTTATAGAGCACTCCTCACACTCTTAAACCTGGACACCTCCACCTTGAAGCATACAAACTCTTCTAACCTATATAGTAGAATTTATTATGCTCTGAAAGTTGGAACGGTTTTATTTTTCCTTATTTCCATCGCAACAATAGTAATAAGCATTGTGGGAGGCCGGGCAATATGCTGAAAGAGATTCGCGATTTCATTCCAATGTTCGTAGCAACCCTCAGCATTTCCTCCATTTCTTGTTGCCTCATCACGCTATCTCTGAGCACGACTATCGCTGGTGCACAGTTACCAACTGGCCCAGCTGCAGAGCAATTCTCCGTTCTTGGAGGCTTCCAGATGGCGTTGACTATTATGGCAATACTTTTCTGCGTTCCAACTATTATCCGGCTAGCGGTCGAGGAAGATTCGAGAAGAATTGCGCTATGGCAAGTCATTGGCGCTTCTCCATCTGCAGCACGATTACGGTACGTTACTTTAGCCTGCCTTGCGGCTATTATCGGCTGTGTGCTTGGCACTGTACTCGCAATGTCACTATGGGATTTCTACATAGTTCTGATTCAGAAAACTGGACTTCTCCCAGCTGATTCAGGTTACATACATCAAAGCATATGGGCAATCGTGTTCGCACCGATTACATCACTTCTCACCGTCATTCTTCCGTTAGTTTTAACGACTCGCTCTCTACTCAAACTCGATCCTGTTATCGCAGTAAATGGCCCTCTTGCGAATCCAACTGAACGCCAGTGGGTGCGCTATCTTTTCTCTTTCCTCGTGACTGGAGGAATGATCGCATCTTATATAGCAATATCAAAGGTACCTATCACCACCAGCTCTGAGATTCTTAGCGGTTTGATCAGCACTTACTGGGGAATCGGACTTGGGCTATTACTCGCGTTTGGCATATCAAGCAAAGCGATAGTTAAGTCCACAATCACGTTCATTGGACTATTCGACCCAGTTAATATTTTTGATAGCTGGATGATTGCGTTAACCTCTGCGAAGCGCCGAGCATTTCGCTCTACAGCGTTCATCACTCCGCTAGTTTTGGCAGCAACATCAGTCGGCCTAGTATTTGGCATGATCTCCCAAACACGTAACGTAATGTCCGCAATTGGAGCCTCCGAGGAGAGCCTTCAAGCCAGCCCTAGTTCCCAGATTCTATTAATTTTCAGCACACCAGTTATTCTGGCAGCGGCAAGCGGAGTATTAGCTGTCTATTTAACAAACCGTTCTCGAGTGCACGACATTGCACTACTACAGGTTCTCGGTTGCAAGCCTTCGACCATCACATTCGCAGCATTTCTAGAATCCCTTATTTATCTACTTGTCGCATCTTTAATCAGCACAGCAATCCTTTTCATCAACAGTTTAGCTATGGGTTTAGCACTCTCGGCCGGGCCAGTTCCAGGAACACAATCAAGTGGCATACCTCTTGAAACATACATTCTTTTAACCGCTGGATTTTTACTGATAACACTTTTTACCGAATTCTCAACTTTGATTCAATCTCGCTCACTAAACATGCAAGCTATTGTCCGATAAGAGGTTTAAGATGCAACCCATAATCCATGTAGAAGATCTATCAAAGAGTTTCCCACTAAACAAGAATGAATCAGTACACGTGCTGAAAAACTTATCGTTCCAAGCTCAAGCAGGAGAGTTTGTATCTATTGTTGGCCCTTCAGGGTCTGGTAAAACTACCTTTCTTTACTGCATGTCTGGACTAGAACAAGCAGATTCCGGGATAGCAAAACTATCCGGCAGCGATGTAGTGTCCGCATCCAGAAAGGAAAGAAGCGCGATACGTCGTAAGAACGCAAGCTTCATATTTCAAGATTACAATCTGATTGACTCGATGACAGCGCTTGAAAACGTCAAGCTTGGTCTTCGTTTCAATAAAAAACGACTCTCTGCAAAAGCTATCAAAAAACTATTCGACCGCTTCGGTCTTTCGGATAAGTTAGATTCTTATCCAGCACAACTCTCCGGAGGTCAACGACAGCGAGTTGCAATTGTCCGGTCTCTCGCGGTACAACCAAAAATTCTTTTTGCAGATGAGCCCTCAGGAGCACTCGATTCAGCCTCAACACGCCTACTTCTCGATCAACTCGCCCAATTACATAAAACTGGGACCACTGTAATCATGGTTACCCATGACCTTGAAGCTGCCGCTAGAGCAGACAGAGCCATAGTTTTACGCGATGGTATCATCCATAGCGATATAGTAAACCCCACCGCCAAACAACTATTTTCGCTCATAGGTTCAACAGAATGATCCTCCCAGAAGTTACTACTAAGAAAACCACGTCGTTTTGAACTTTAGATAATTCCCACCTGTCCGCCGTCGTGACAACCTTTGCCAGATCTCCGTGAAACGTCACGCTTCACAACTATGTGAAGCAAAAAGTGGTGGCACGGCACGCTAGACTAGAGGGCATGAGTGAAAATAATGCGCAACTCGCCCTGGAGACGGCAACATCGGATGCTTCGCTCGAAGCTACCCGCCAGATGAGCGAGAAAATCAACCTAGCTATTGACGAAGATCCCTCGAAGTTCCGGGTATTGACCGGCGCACGGCCAACTGGGCACCTGCATATCGGCCACTATTTCGGCACTTTGCAAAACTGGCGTAAACTCCAGCAACGCGGCGTCGATACCTGGCTACTTATTGCTGACTATCAGGTGATTACGGATCGCGATGAAGCCGATTCGATCCGCGAGCGCACCATGTCTCTCCTCACCGATTATCTCGCGGTGGGTATGGATCCTGAAGAAACCGTATTCTTCGCACACTCGCAAGTCCCCGAACTCAACGAACTTGTTATTCCGTTCTTATCGGTTGTTTCCGACGCCGAACTGCGCCGCAACCCTACAGTCAAAGCTGAATACGAGGCAACGAACGGCCGGCCAATGTCTGGCCTACTACTGACCTACCCGGTTCACCAGGCTGCCGATATTTTGTTCTGCAAAGCGAACCTAGTGCCAGTTGGTAAGGATCAGCTTCCACACTTGGAGCAGGCGCGCGTGATCGCTGATCGGTTTGAAAAGCGGTACAACAAGGGTAAGAAGGCGAAGCGAATCTTCCCTCGTCCGCATGCCCTTTTGTCCGATGCGGCGCACGTGCTCGGTTTAGACGGTGAGAAGATGTCGAAGTCGCGCGGCAACACGATCGAGTTGCGGATGAGTGCAGACGAGACAGCTAAGAAGCTCAAGCGCGCAGTAACCGATTCGGATCGTCATATTACTTACGATCCGGCCAATCGTCCCGAAGTTGCCAACTTGCTACTTATCGCGTCGATGTGTACTGGACGTTCGCCTGAAGTTATCGCCGAAGAAATTGGTGACGGCGGTGGCGGCACTTTGAAGAAGGTTGTCACCGAAGCTCTTAACGAGCATCTGGCTCCGATTCGTGCCCGTCGTGCGGAACTAGAACAGGATCCAGAGTATCTGCGCAGTGTTCTTATGCGTGGCATTGAGCGTGCGCGCGAGCAGGCTCAAGAGACTCTCGACGACGTCCACAACGCGCTCGGAATGCGCTACTGAAACATACAAACATAACGGGACTTTCGTCCATAGAAACCGGCGTATCTGAATTCGAGCAGCGATTCGATGGCGAAAGTCCCCTATGAAACATTTTTCGCAACGTTTCACGTAGGTTACGATTGCACTATAAGGAAGTGGCCCTCAGCCCATTACAGCCTTCTGAAAGGGAGAACATGACCCATCCTGATACAACATCCGCAATCGGAATGCAGGTGCGCGCCGTCTCTGGCCGCAACGAGCACTCTGGCACCCCGATGGAATACTGGTCAGCAACGTCCAGCGCCGTCGTCGATCGCATCGCAGATAACTGGCAACGCACCGAAGAAACCTACAACGCTACGCGTATGCAGCACTACTTCTCTGCTGAGTTCCTCATGGGCCGTGCGCTGTTGAACAACCTCACTAACCTCGGCATGATCGAAGAAGCATCCCAAGCACTCAACGCCTTCGGTCAAAACCTCTCCGATGTCCTCGAAGAAGAACACGATGCGGCACTCGGAAACGGCGGCCTTGGCCGCTTGGCAGCCTGCTTCCTCGATTCCTGCGCCACGATGGATCTGCCAGTACGCGGATACGGAATCCTCTACCGCTACGGACTCTTCCGCCAGCTATTCAATGACGGCTTCCAAGAAGAAGAGCCAGATGCCTGGATGGAAGAAGGCTACCCATTCGTTATTCGCCGTGAAGAAGAACAGCGCATCGTCAAATACGCCGATCTCGATGTTCGAGCTATTCCTTACGACATGCCAATCACCGGCTACGGCACCAAGAACGTCAACACCTTGCGTATGTGGAAGGCTGAACCAACCAAGGAATTCGACTACGACGCCTTCAACTCTCAGCGCTTCACTGACGCTATCGTCGAACGCGAGCGCGTCCACGATATTTGCCGCGTGCTCTACCCGAACGACTCCACTTACGAAGGCAAGGTCTTGCGTGTTCGCCAGCAATACTTCTTCTGCTCGGCATCACTGCAAGCAATCGTCGATAACCATCTTGAGCACCAAGGATCCTTGGACAACTTCCACGAGTTCAACTGTATCCAGCTCAACGATACTCACCCAGTGCTCGCTATCCCAGAACTCATGCGCTTACTCCTCGACGAGCACGGCTACACGTGGGAGAAGGCGTGGGAGATTGTTTCACAAACCTTCGGTTACACCAACCACACCGTGTTGGCCGAAGCACTCGAAACTTGGGAGATGACCATCTTCGATCGTCTCTTCCCACGCATTAGCGAAATTGTGCGCGAAATCGATCGTCGCTTCCGCCAAGAGCTCGCCGGCGAAGGCTACCATCCAGGCAAGATCGAGTACATGGCTCCAATCCAAGGCAACCGTGTTCACATGGCTTGGATCGCTTGCTACGCGGCCTATTCCATCAACGGCGTGGCTGCATTGCACACCGAAATCATCAAGAAGGACACGCTCCACGACTGGTACGACATTTGGCCAGAGCGGTTCAACAACAAGACCAATGGCGTCACCCCACGTCGTTGGCTCAACCAGTGCAACCCACGCCTAGCAGCATTGCTCACCGAGCTTCTCGGCTCAGATGCTTGGGTACGCAACCTTGATGAGCTCAAGAAGCTCGAAAAGTTCGGGGAAGATACCTCGGTACTCGATCGTCTCAACGAAATCAAGGCAGCAAATAAGACTGACTTTGCTGCATGGATCAAGAACCGTCAAGGTGTTAGCGTCAATCCGGAAGCTATTTTCGACGTTCAGATCAAGCGTCTGCACGAATACAAGCGTCAGTTAATGAACGCGCTTTACATCTTGGATCTCTACTTCCGGTTGAAGGATGATCCAAGCCTTGAAGTTGCGCCACGCTTATTCATTTTCGGCGCGAAGGCAGCTCCCGGTTACGTGCGTGCGAAGGCAATCATTAAGTTGATTAACGAAATTGGCCGCTTGATTAATAACGATCCGGATATGGACGGCAAGCTCCAAGTTCTCTTCGTGGAAAACTACAATGTTTCCCCGGCAGAGCACATTATCCCCGCTTCTGATGTTTCGGAGCAGATTTCAACTGCCGGTAAGGAAGCATCGGGAACCTCGAACATGAAGTTCATGATGAACGGCGCATTGACACTCGGCACCCTCGACGGTGCAAACGTCGAAATCCTTGACTCCGTCGGCGAAGAAAATGCCTACATTTTCGGTGCTAAGGAAGAAGAACTACCAGAGTTACGCGCCACCTACAACCCACGAGCCACCGCCGAACAAACCCCTGGTTTGAAGCGCGTTCTCGATGCCTTCGTAGATGGCACCTTGGACGATGGCGGAACCGGCATGTTCCACGACCTGCTCAACTCCCTTTACGAGCCAAGCTGGGAGCCAGCCGACGTCTACTACGTACTCGGCGACTTCGCTTCCTACCGCGATACTCGTGACAAGATGGCTGCCGACTACCAAGATCGTCGCCACTGGGCAAAAATGGCGTGGAAGAACATCGTCGAATCTGGCCGATTCTCTTCGGATCGCACCATCGGAGACTACGCCCGCGAGGTCTGGAAGATCACGCCACACGCAATCTGATCAGCAAACGCGATCAGCTCATAAGTAATCCGCTGGGTGGGGTTGGTGTTCATAACCGAACACCAACCCCACCCAGCTTTTGATACAGTCACCTTATTAGCTTCGAGAAGGTAGTGATGCTTATTTTCCCGCTCCACTCCGGCAATCCCATCATCGACGCATACAGTTTGCGTGTCCTGACCACCGGTTCTGTTATTACCCAGATAACCTTCATCCACCACGAACAAGAACCGGAAACTAACTTGCACAATCCGCTTACGGTTCTCATCGCCCAAGCCCTCTCAGCCTGGTATGACGGCGATGTCAGCAAGCTCCGCGCTCTCCCACTCGCTCCAGCACCCACACCGTGGGCGGCCGCAATTCGCACAGAGCTCCACAGCCTTCCCCTCGGTGAAACCCTCAGTTATGCCCAGCTTGCCGACCGCACCCATAACTCCCGCGCCGTTCGGGCTGCCGCCAGCGCCTGCGCCCACAACCCGTTTCCATTAGTTATTCCCTGCCATGCCGTCATTCCTCAACCGGCACAAAACAAACTAGACCACGATTGCGACCTTATCTTAGATCCACATTTTCCCAGTGGAAATTATGCGTTCGGAGCACACCTCAAACACGCTTTACTGAAATTCGAATACAAACATTCACACCAATTCCGCTAAGAATTTTTGAGACGTAGATAACTAGATTAGACTAGGGGTGTGACTACTTCGCAACGTAAAACCAGTTCTGTCCCATCCACCTCTCGTTCGCGCGCACGCACGAAAAAAACGATACAACCGAATACTATTAGCCGTATCCCGATCGTTGAGGTATACCCACAACTTCTCGATGGCTCCTCACCAGTAAAAGGTACTGTCAACGAAGCCTTCCCGGTATCTGCCACGATCTTCCGTGAAGGTCATGACATGTTCGCTGCAGCAGCTGTCTTACTCAATGAAGCCGGAAAAATCGTTCAAACAGCACCTATGCAAAACATCGCTCCGGGCTTATTCCGTTTTGAAGGCTGGTTAACGCCACAAACCACCGGCCCACACCACTTCTATATTGAAGCCTGGTCAGATCCCTATGCCACCTGGTTGCACAACGCAGAAATCAAAGTACCCGCCGGGATCGATATTCCACTCGTTTTTGCCGAAGCTGAAGAACTATTCAAACGAGCTCTCAAAGCCGCACCAGTACGATCCCCAGAACGAGCCACAATCCGCGAAGCCCTCACAGTTATTTCTAAAAAACGAGCACTACCAGAAGTAAAACTCGCTGCCGCGCGCGCACCTGAAGTCCAAGAAGCATTGGCTAAGTACCCAGTCAAAGAACTCATCTCACAGTCCGCGCACTATCCCGTTTTTGTTGATCGCGAGCGTGCCCTGGTTGGCTCATGGTACGAAATTTTCCCGCGCTCAATCGGCGCTAAAAAGGACCCTGAAACTGGCGAATGGACATCGGGCACACTGCGCACCGCAGCCGCTGATCTCGATCGTATCGCCGGTATGGGCTTCGACGTCGTCTACCTCACCCCTATCCATCCAATAGGCACATCCAACCGTAAAGGACGCAATAACACACTTACGGCACTACCAGGAGACCCAGGCTCCCCCTACGCTATCGGCTCTGCCGAGGGCGGTCACGACGCCATCGATCCAACGCTAGGCACATTTGACGATTTTGATGCCTTCGTGGCTCGAGCCCATGAATTAGGGCTAGAAGTCGCACTGGACATTGCATTGCAATGCTCCCCAGATCACCCATGGGTAACCGAACATCCTAACTGGTTCACCACCCGAGTAGATGGCACGATCGCGTTCGCGGAAAACCCGCCGAAGAAGTACCAAGACATCTATCCGCTAAACTTTGATAACGATCCGGAAGGGATCTACCAAGAGATCAAACGCATCCTTGAACTGTGGGTCAGCCATGGTGTTACTCTTTTCCGAGTAGACAATCCACATACGAAACCAGTCGCTTTCTGGCAACGCATCTTGGCAGAATTCCGCGAGAAACACCCAGAAGTCATTTTCCTCGCCGAAGCATTCACCAACCCTCCCATGATGCAAACCTTAGGCACAGTTGGATTCCAGCAGTCCTACACCTATTTCGCCTGGCGTAATGAACGCCAGGAAATCGAAGAATACTTCCATGAAGTTTCCCATGAATCGGCACACCGGTTACGTCCGGCATTTTGGCCAACAACTCACGACATTCTCACTCCGTACATGCAACGCGGCGGCATATCAGCCTTCGCAATACGCGCTATCTTAGCGGCAACCGGTTCACCAACCTGGGGTATTTACAATGGATACGAACTCGTAGAGAATATCGCCCGCCCAGGCGCAGAAGAACAAATCGATAACGAAAAGTACGAATACAAACCACGTGACTATGCCGGGGCAAAACACAACGGAATAGCTACATTGCTAACGTTACTCAATTCGATCCGCAATAAGCACACCGCGCTACAGCGGCTACGCAATCTGACAATCAACCCCACCTCAAATGACAAGATTGTTTCATTTACCAAGATTGCCCGCCCTGAAGAAACACCCGATGGCCAGATGGATGCGGTTATCGTCGTCGTCAATCTTGATCCGTACGCCTCACGTGAGGCAACCGTATATCTTGATCTCTCCCCGTTCGGTATCTCTCCACGTTGGGACAACGGCCCGGTTCTTCAAGTCACCGATGAAATGAGTGGGGAAACTTACCTGTGGAATCACACGCCTTATGTTCGCCTCGATCCGCACGGTCAAGTTGCCCATATTTTCTCAGTAAAGGTAGTGAATTGAGTAAAAAACCTGTGACCGTCCCCGTGCCTGATCAGCGGCAACTCTCCGATGATCCGAACTGGTTTCGCACCGCAGTTTTCTACGAAGTTCTCCTGCGCGCATTCCATGACACTACCGGAAGTGGCACAGGTGATTTTCGCGGTCTCATTGATCGCCTAGACTACCTGCAGTGGCTTGGTGTTGATGCATTGTGGATCCCACCGTTCTATCCCTCACCCATGCGTGACGGAGGCTACGATATATCAAACTATACTGCGGTTAACTCCGAGTACGGATCAATGGCAGATTTTTCCGAACTCGTTGATCAAGCGCATCAGCGTGGTATCCGTATCGTTATCGATATCGTCGCCAACCACACCTCCGATCAACACCCATGGTTCCAAAGCTCGCGTGCTAATCCGGACGGGCCTTACGGAGATTTCTATGTCTGGCGGGACACCGACGAAGAATACGCCGACGCCCGAATTATTTTCATTGACACCGAAGCTTCAAACTGGACCTTTGATCCAGTACGCCGCCAGTACTTCTGGCATCGATTCTTCTCCCATCAGCCAGATCTCAACTTTGAGAACCCGGCCGTACAAGAAGCCATTATCGACGTCGTCAAATTCTGGTGCGAAATCGGTGTTGATGGTTTCCGCCTCGATGCTATCCCCTACTTATTCGAAGAAGAAGGAACAAATTGCGAAAACCTACCGCGCACGCACGAATTTATTGCGCGGCTTCGTCGAGAAATTGATGAATCCTATCCGGGGCGAATCTTTATTGCCGAAGCTAACCAATGGCCAGAAGACGTCGTCGAATATTTTGGAACCGACGAAAACCCCGAATGCCACATGTGCTTCCACTTCCCCGTTATGCCACGCATCTACTATGCGTTACGTGATCAGCGCGCAACCGCTATCCGGGAAATTCTCAAAGCTACTCCAGATATTCCAGCTGGCGGCCAATGGGGAACCTTCTTGCGCAACCACGATGAGCTGACGCTCGAAATGGTTTCAATTGAAGAACGTGCCAAAATGTATAACTGGTATGCTGAGGATCCACGGATGCGGGCAAACGTAGGTATCCGCCGTCGGCTTGCGCCGTTATTGGGTAACTCTCGCGCCGAGATAGAGCTAGCTAACGCACTCCTTCTTTCCCTCCCCGGATCGCCTTGCTTATATTACGGGGATGAAATAGGTATGGGAGACAACATTTGGTTGGCTGACCGAGATTCGGTACGCACCCCCATGCAATGGACACCGGATCGTAATGCCGGATTTTCTACTGCTGATCCGGGGCAGCTTTATTTGCCTGTTGTTCAGTCACTGGTCTACCACTATCAGAGTGTTAATGTTGAGTCAGCACTGGCTCAACCAGCCTCACTTTTGCATTGGATTCATGGAATTTTACAGGTTCGTTCACAGTATCCAGTCTTAGGTAATGGCACCTTTGAGTTACGTGATGCGGAAGATGAGTCAATTTTGGCGTTTACTCGAGTTAACACCAATCAAGCCTTATTGTGCGTCATGAATATGGCAAATACTGCGCGCGCTGGACATATCTCCGTTCCAGAGTTTGCTGGATTCACAGTTCATGATGTTTTTGGCGGTGCACGTTTCCCACATATTGGCTCCGATGGATCGTATTCGATGACGTTGGGAGCGCGGGATTTCTTCTGGTTAGAGTTAACGAGGGATAATGATCAGGATTGATTTCGACGATGTTCTCGCGCAGCTATCGTCTTGGATTGGTCATACACGCTGGTACCGAGGAGTTAAACCGTCCACAGTAACGTGTTGTGCTAGTAGCATTTTATTGGCGGTTCATACGCAGGCTGCTACTGCAGTACATATTCTCGATATTGACGGGACACTATATAGTGTCCCATTAACTTATCAGGTTCATCCGTCGAACAAGGACGGACTCATCGGCCATGCCATAGGTCATGACGCATATGGTCAGGAAGTCACGATTGATATTTTTGACGCTACTGATCATATCGATGGCAAAACTGACCTGTACGAAATTTTTCAGGAGAATCGAAACACGGAAATAACACCGTGGTTACAGATTGAGCATGCTGGTTTGCCGCTGGCCTTACAGACTGTTCCAGCGCGGGATATGTCCACTCTAGGGCATCCACTCAGTGCTGATAAGCTCACCTCCGAACAATCCAACACATCAATTATTTACCGGTTTGGGCATCATGACGAGCATCAACCGGCGGGAATTATGTGTAAACTTTTCCGGGTTATCAGTTCTGGCCATAATCCTGACGTTGAACTTCAGCAGGCACTTGATACAGCTGGGTCACCGAGTGTGCCACGCCAGTATGGATCTGTGGTTGGCTCATGGGATAATACTGGCTCTTATGATTTGGTTGTGGCCCAAGAGTTTCTTGCTGGATCAGTTGATGCTTGGCAGGTTTTCTTGCATGAGTTAGCTACTAACGGCCCAGTTATGTCCCCGGAGCAGCGCGAACGTATTATCGCTTTGGGCACCTTGACTCGAGATATTCATCATCAGCTAAAGAATGTTTTTGGCACCACCGTCATTCAACCTAACGACGTCGTTCCAGATTGGCGTAAACGTGCCGAGTTAGCTTTTTATTATGCCCCTGAGCTTGGCCAGTACATGGGTCAGATTGATCTTATTTATGACGACGTTGCCCGCCTTTCGTGGCCTGCAGGACAACGTATCCATGGAGATTACCATCTTGGCCAAGTTCTAGAAGTACCCAATCGTGGTTGGGTGGCATTAGATTTTGAAGGTGAGCCGTTGCGTCCATTGGAACAGCGTCGCGCTGCTGATCTAGCGTTGCGTGACGTTGCCGGAATGATTCGATCTTTTGACTATGCCGGGGGCGCCTATAGTAGGGATGGTGCTGATCATCTTGCCTGCCAGAAGTGGGTAGCAGCAGCTACAGATGCATTTTTAACCGGGTACGGAAACCTTGATGAGTCTGAGAAACTTTTACTCAAAGCGCTCATTATCGATAAAGCATTGTATGAAGTGAGTTATGAAGCAGTTTCTCGACCTGACTGGATTGACATTCCAATAGGAGGTGTCAAAAACGCTCTTCTCTTTCAAACATAAATCGAGTATTAGATGTATCTCACACCAAAACATGGGAAAATAAACATATGAACGCACAGCTAGAACCAATTCATGTTGGCACCGATATCCTCGATGCTATCTCCAACGGCTACTACCATGCCCCACACGATATTCTCGGTCCACACTCTGATGGTGAGAATGTCACTATTCGGGTTATCCGGCAGTTAGCTGACGACGTCACGATCATCACTCCTGATGCCGAATATCGTGCCACTCACGAATACAACGGTGTATGGGTGGCCGTTCTGCCCGGCGCCGAGATCCGCGACTATCGTATCCGCGCCCGCTATGGCGACTTTGATTCGATTGGCGATGATGGATACCGGTTCTTGCCAACAATCGGAGAAATGGACACGTACCTGTTCAACGAAGGACGCCACGAACGGCTCTGGGAAGTCATGGGTGCCCGCCTCGTTTCCTATGAAACACAGATGGGTATCGTATCTGGTACTGCGTTTACCGTATGGGCACCAAATGCGAAGGCTGTCCGTGTTGTTGGCGATTTCAATGCTTGGAACGGCACCGTATCCGCAATGCGCACAATGGGAACATCTGGAGTATGGGAACTATTTATCCCCGGCGCTAAAGAAAATGCCCGCTATAAGTTTGAACTCCAATTCCCTGACGGTTCCTGGCATCAAAAAGCCGATCCGTTCGCTCGACGAACTGAAGTCCCACCGTCAACAGCTTCAATCATTACTTCCTCTGATTTCACATGGAGTGACGATGAATGGCTTACCCAACGTAGCGCAACAGATCCACACACTGGCCCAGTTTCCATTTATGAAGTCCATTTAGGCTCATGGCGCATGGGGCTTGATTTCAAGGATCTCGCTGAACAACTTATCGGCCACGTCAAGTATTTGGGTTTCACCCATGTTGAGTTCATGCCACTAGCCGAACACCCGTTTGGTCCTTCATGGGGATACCAAGTTACTGGATATTATTCGCCAACTGCACGATTCGGAACTCCAGACGAACTGCGCTATCTCATTAACGAACTCCACAAGGCTGGTATCGGCGTCATCATGGATTGGGTTCCAGCCCACTTCCCTAAGGACAATTGGGCATTGGCACGTTTCGATGGCACACCACTATTCGAAGATCCAAACCCGCTACGTGGCGAGCATCCAGACTGGGGAACATATGTTTTCAACTTTGGTCGCAACGAAGTCAAAAACTTCCTTGTCGCAAACGCCTTGTATTGGCTAGAAGAGTTCCATATTGACGGTATTCGTGTAGACGCAGTTGCCTCCATGCTTTATCTTGATTATTCCCGCCAAGCCGGACAGTGGGAACCAAACCAGTATGGCGGGCGAGAAAACCTCGAAGCTATCTCATTCATTCAAGAAGCTAACGCCACTGCTTACCGCAACCACCCTGGCATTATGATGATCGCAGAAGAATCTACCTCGTGGGAAGGCGTAACACGCATGACCTCCGAAGGCGGACTGGGTTACGGCTTAAAGTGGAATATGGGATGGATGAATGACACCTTGCGTTATATGCAGGAAAAGCCAATCAACCGTCGCTGGCACCATGGAGAAATCACCTTCTCTTTGGTTTACGCCTTCTCCGAGCAATTCGCTTTGCCAATTTCGCACGATGAAGTTGTTCACGGAAAAGGCTCACTGTACGAGAAAATGCCTGGTGATGCGTGGCAAAAGCTTGCCGGTGTACGGCTACTTTTCGGCTACCAGTGGGCACACCCAGGTAAACAGCTACTATTCATGGGACAAGAGTTTGCCCAGATTTCCGAATGGAACGAAGGCAAGGGTCTTGATTGGTGGCTAACGGATAATCCTAACCACGATGGTGTAATGTCCTGCCTGGCTCGCTTGAATCAGGTCTATAAGGAGCATCCGGCCTTATGGTCTGACGATTTCACGCAGCGCGGTTTCGAGTGGATTGACGGATCCGACGGGGATAACAACGTCCTAACATTCATCCGTAAGTCCTCGATCGACGACGATATCGTGGTTGCGGCAATCAACTTCGCTGGCACCCCCCATATGGATTACCGTATTGGTTTGCCAGAAGCTGGTGAATGGGAAGAGCTAATCAATACTGATGCTCTCGAATATGGTGGATCCGGCGTTGGAAATATGGGCGCGGTACATACCGAAGACGTCCCATGGAATGGCCGGGCACAGTCTGCCCTAGTTCAGCTACCACCACTCGGCGTTGTCTACTTAACACCAAAGAAGTAGCACATTACATTAATCTATGAGGGGCCTGGGTTCACGTTAGAACCCAAGCCCCTCTTCTCTCTATACTTACATAAATCATTCGCTCTACCCATACACAGAGCATCCTCACCAGCACGAATCATTGCTCAAGCACAGGCCATTGTAGAAGTACAAAAACAAGGTGGCGGGATGTGCACTGTTGCACATCCCGCCACCAGTATTACTTGAGAGATTAGCCCTTCACGGCACCACCGGTCAGGCCAGAGACAATATACTTTTGCAAGAACAAGAACAGCAAAAGAATTGGTACCGCAGCCACAATGGATCCAGCTGCGAACCAGTCCCAGTTCTTTTCGTTGCCGCCAACCCACAAATTCATTCCAACAGCGAGTGTCCAGTTCTCCTGCGAAGTGAGAATAGTACGTGCCAGGATGAAATCATTGAACGAGCTAATAAAGCTCAGCAAGCCAACAACTGCAAGAATCGGAATAACCAACGGCATGATGATCGTCCAGTAAACCTGAGAATGGGTCGCACCGTCAATCTTGGCCGCCTCATCAAGTTCCATAGGAATGGAGTTAAAGAAGCCATACATAAGGAATGTGTTAGCGCCTAATGCGCCACCAAGATAAACGCAGATCAAAGCTAGCTTTGAATCTATGCCTAATACTGGGAATACATCACCCAATGTGGTCAGCAACAAGAAAATAGCAACGAAGGTCAGCAACTGAGGGAACATCTGGATAACCATCAGCGACATCAACGTCATCTTACGTCCCGAGAAACGGAAACGAGAGAAGGCGTATGCTGCGGCAGCACCCATCAAAACCGTACCAATTGCTGTTGTAATACCCACGATCAAGGTATTAGAGAACCAGGTCCAAAACATTGTATCCGACAGTTCGGTAAAGTTTTGCGCCGAAACGGACGAGAACATCTTGTTAGCGCCCGTCAGCGTTGTTTTGATATCGGGGTTTAACGCTGCTGAGATAATGTAGAGAATCGGAAAAGCAGCATATAAAACTGCCAAAATCGCAACCAGATGCCGAAAACCTGTTTCACGGAACCATTTACCAAATGGGACCTTATTGGCTGTTACCGCTGGAGTTACAACAGTCTTTTCCATGATCACAGTGCCTCCATCGACTTAGACTTCTTGAACGAGTAGAGCGATACTGAACCAACAATCAAGAAGATTACCAACGACATCGCTGCGGCCAAACCATAATTTGGTGCAGCTTCACCAGTCAAACCAGCAATCTTGTAAACCATTGAGATGAGAATATCAGTATGTCCAACTGGTACTGATGCATCACTCATACGTGGTCCGCCGCCATTGAGCATGTAGATTAAGTTGAAATTGTTGAAGTTAAATGCAAACGAAGCAATCAACAACGGAGTTAACGAAATCATCAACTGCGGCAAGGTGACATTACGCCAGACTTGGAACGAAGTTGCACCATCAATCTTAGCTGCTTCAGTAAGCTCACCAGGGATGGCCTGTAACGCACCGGTAACAATGAGGAACATGTAAGGGAAGCCCATCCACAAGTTCACCAAAATAACCGAAACTTTGGCCATGGTTGGATCTGTCAGCCATGGAATCTCCATACCTAACATTTGGTTAAAGAAACCATAGGTTCGATTCATCAAACCAGCAAACAAGAAAGCTGTCATGAATGATGGGAAAGCATAAGGCAAAAGCAACAGCGTCCGATATAGTTTACGTCCTTTAAGGCGCTCATCATTGAGCACAATCGCCAATAACATGCCCAGCAAGAACGTCGTCACCACAGACATAAACGCAAAAATAACATTCCACACAAGAACTTGGAAGAATGGTTGTGCGTAACGGCTATCGCCAAAACCTTTCACGAAATTATCGAAACCGACAACTACTCGCCAACCAACGTTGATATTTGAACCATCTTCAGCTTCGAAGAAGCCAGTTTCACCATTTGCGTGGTAAACAGTTCCAGTAGTTAAATCAGTCATCGTGTCAGCATCCGCGTCGTAGGCCATCGTCGAAACAAACTGATATCCCACGGTACCTGTCTGAGTTCCAATAGAACCTTCATCTGGATCATCACTCATCGGGACACGCAACTGAGTAACTTCGCCTTGACGAGCACCAAGCTCGGATAACGGAACAATCCTATAGCCATTAACTTCAGTAATCTGAGTACCGGTGAATGTACCGTCAACTTCAGTCAACTTCTGGCTTTCCGTACCCGCCTTCAGAACCTTCTCATCAGGATCAATAACAGCGAAACCTAATTCGCCATCCTTCTCCACAACTGCCAAAGGATACTGGGGCGAGTTTTCCACCCGCTGAGAAGAGTTCTGCAAAAGAATCGACTCGATTGCCGTTTGCTTATCCAAGGTATGCTGGTGACCGTAATTAGTAAACGCAATGTATGCCGTATAAACAATAACAAAGGCTTGGAAAATCAGTAAAAATACCAGACCAGGTGCTAAATATTTCAAAGCCAATGTACGACGGGAAAAGTAAATCCAATCGAGGGCCAATAAAAGCACGGTCATCAAACTTCCGAGAATGGTTGAGCCCACCCCGAAAGCAGTGAAAATAATAAAGATACCTAGCGCGTTGACGATACCCATCAGCACAAGCTTAGTGATAAAACCGAATCCCCATTTAGTAGCGGATGAATCCTGTTTAGCTCGCTCTGCCCGCTGTGCTGCCCGTCTCTTCGACGCCTCACTAGGCTTGATCATCTGCGACATTTTATTCTCCTAATAAAAGAGCACGGCCCCACCACAAACCTGGCGGCGAGGCCGTAACTCTCAAATAGATCAGTTCTTAGCAATTTCAGCTTCGATATCTGAGATCATCTTCTCCCAGATAGCAGCTGAATCGCCACCGCCCATTACCTGAGCTTCCGTCGCGCCCCAGAAGCCCCACACGGCACCCATTTGTGGGAGTGCAGGCATTGGGAGACCAGCTTCGCCGGCCTTAGCGAAACCAGCGGCAACTGGATCAGACTTGATCTTTTCTGCTGAAGCCTTGAGAGCTGGGGTACGCTGACCAGCTTGGTAAAGCGCATCTTGAACTTCTTCAGTTCCAACGTAGTTCACGAGGAAGTCAGTTGCGAGCAACTGGTTCTTCGAGGTTGCTGAGATGAATCCACCCTGAACGCCAACGAATGGTGCAGCTGGCATATCACCAGCAGATGGGATTGGATCAACGGCGACGTTCATATCCTTGAAATCGCCAAGCATCCATGGTCCACCAAGAATGAATGGAACTTCACCGTTCTTGAACGCTTCGACGACGATGTCATAGGTCCATGCCGTGGAAAGTTCACCAGCAGCAGACTTATCAGCCAACCACTTTGCGAACGCGGCGCCCTTTTCACCACCAAGGTTGAGTTCTGGAGTATAGTTGCCATCTGCATCGGTCTTAAAGACTGGACCGGTGAATGACGATTCGAATGGGTACATGTGGAACGGATCGCCCTTTTCGCCAACCTGAACCATGAACGGCGTCTTGGCTCCGGTTGCCTTACCTGCTGCAATCATCTCATCGAATGTTGCTGGAGTTGGATCCTTAGCAAGGTCAGCATTACGAATAATAGCGATGTTCTCAACAGCGTATGGAACACCGTAGGTCTTACCTTCGTAGGTGAAGCCCTGAATTGCTAGATCAGAAAAATCCTTAGCCTTATCACCTAGTTCAACTGGAGCAACGATACCGTTGGTAACGAATTCACCCAACCAATCGTGTGCACCGAAAGTGATATCTGGGCCCTTGCCTGTTGGAACCTGAGCAGCGAACTCAGAACGAATCTGATCGTTTTCCTTAACGACGAGTTCAACCTTGTTTCCGGTTGCTTCTTCGTACTTCTTTGCTGCAATTTCAAAGGCGGGCTTACGATTATCGTCTACCCAAACTGTGAGTGCTCCTTCTGACTGATTTTCAGAAGCAGTAGTTTTTCCCTCATCGGTCTTCGCTGAGTTATCCGATCCACAAGCTGCTAAACCGGTCACAGCCAAGCCTACAACAGCTACGAGTGCAATGCCACGACGCATATTTTTCTCCTCAAGTATTTTAACTTTGGCATATGTGAGCGTATGCGAACACCACTGAAATTGAGCGACGCTGCCCAGATGCCGTGTAATTAAGTATAACGGTGAAATTCGCTTATGCAACACTTTGCACAGTTCATGCAAAACAATTATCAATCTGTTATCAAAAAACTCTTATTTACACTTGTATCATAGCGGTATCTTTATATGTCAGTTCCTTGCAAAAGGAGCAAATTAAACCTGTTTCACGGTAGAGTAGTTGATCGAATACCATTTATTTTCTGCAAGCTTTCTTCTCGCAGACGTCTAGCAAAGGAGCTCACATGGCGAAGCGGATTAGGTTAGCTGATCTGGCTACCCAAGCAGGCGTTTCAACCGCCACAGTATCCCGAGTGCTCAATGGCAAACATTCAGTTGCTCCAGAAACTCGTCAAGCTGTTTTAGCAGCCCTCGATCTGCTTGGTTACGAACGCCCTGATCAACTCCGAGAGCGCAATGGTGGTCTCATCGGTCTTATTTTGCCCGAATTAACTAATCCTATTTTCCCGCAATTTGCGCAATCTTTAGAAGGCCTGATGACATTGCATGGCTACACGCCACTTGTCGGTACGCAAGTAGCTGGGGGCGCCACTGAAGATGCCTACGTTGAAGCAATGTTAGAACACCGCGTTGATGGGCTCGTTTTCGTCTCTGGCTTACACGCTGATTCAACAGCTAATCTAGAACGCTACCATCGCATTACTGCCCGAGGTATCCCCTTCGTCACTATGAATGGTTTCAACCCCGGTCTTACCATGCCGGATTTCTCTGCCGACGATGCCTCCGCCATTCGTCAAGCCATTCGTCATTTAACTGGATTAGGCCATCGCAAAATCGGATTGGCTACTGGCCCACTGCGCTTTGGACCAGCCCGCACCAAAACTGAAACCTTCCTAGAAACCATGGCACATATGGTGCCACATGAGACTGCCTACCACGCTCATACGTTATTCACCGTCGAAGGCGGGGTATCAGCCTGCGCCGAGCTTGTTTCTCACGGTTGCACCGCTATTATTTTCGCCTCTGATGTCATGGCTTTCGGCGCTATCCGCTACTGCCAGTCTTCTGGATTATCAATCCCGGACGATTTATCAATTGTTGGTTTTGACGACTCCCCACTCAACGCTTTCACAAATCCGCCTTTGACAACGCTTCACCAACCAGTCAAAGCAATGTGTGACGCTGCTGTCACAACTCTACTTGGAATGATTAGTGGGACGCATTCCCCAATCGGCCCAATGAAATTTGAACCAGAGCTTATTGTTCGCGAGTCAACTGCGCTACCACGTCGTTAATCTTTTTTGAAAGGAGAATAGTGCTAGTTCATCAACAGACCACCCCGAATCAATGGTGGGAAGATGGGGTTATCTATCAGATTTATCCGCGTTCTTTCGCCTCATCTCATGGAAAAATTGGTGACTTAAAGGGCATCACATCACGCCTTGGTTATGTCGCCGAATTAGGTGTTGATGCGATCTGGCTCTCGCCTTTTTATCGTTCACCCCAACGAGATGGTGGATACGACGTTTCTGATTACCGGAGCGTTGACCCGCTTTTTGGCACTAACGACGACGCGGTTAACCTGATTAAAACTGCGCATGAATTCGGTTTGAAAATTATTGTTGATTTGGTTCCTAATCATACCTCTGATGAGCATATCTGGTTCCAAGCAGCTCTTGACGGTGATCCAGTCGCCCGCGAACGCTATTATTTCCGGAACAGTTCCGACGATAATCCGCCAAATGATTGGATCTCTATTTTCGGTGGTTATGCTTGGACACGTGTCTGCGACCGTGCAGATGCTCCCGGGAGCCCCTGGGAAAACGACACCAGTTGGTATTTGCACTTATTTGATTCCTCGCAACCTGACCTGAATTGGGACAATCCTCAAGTACGAGACGAATTTGATGACATTCTGCGCTACTGGCTCACGCTTGGCGTTGACGGTTTCCGGGTGGACGTCGCACACGGACTAGCAAAAGACCCACAGCTCCCTAACTGGCAATATCACTGGGATATGGTTGCTGGCGGTGGTGAAGTTCCTCAAGATGTTCCCGCTCCGCCAATGTGGAACCGTCCCGAAGTTCATGACATATACCGTCGCTGGCGCAAGGTACTCGATGAGTTTGGACCTGACCGGATGCTTGTTGCTGAAGCCTGGGTTGAAGGCGAAGATAATTTAGCCAAATACGTCCGCCCTGATGAAATGAGCCAAGCATTTAATTTTGCATTCTTGCTCACGCCATTTAACGCGAAAGATTTACGCGAAACGATTCGTACTTCGCTTGTTGCCATGGACGCAGTTGGCGCCCCCACCACGTGGGTTTTATCGAACCACGACGTCGTTCGGGCAACCTCGCGCTTAGGCCTTTCGCGTACCGGAAAAGGACCGAACGGTATTCGATCTTGGGAAGAACAACCTGATGGCGAATTAGGCCGCCGGCGAGCATTGGCAGCTCATTTGCTACAAGCTGCATTGCCTGGCTCTACCTATATCTATCAAGGCGAGGAACTTTCGCTCCCGGAACACACGTCCCTGCCTGATGAAGTCCGTGAAGATCCAGCATTCTTCCGCACTCAAGGGCGCGAAGCTGGCCGTGATGGTCAGCGAGTGCCGATGCCATGGCAGGCAGACGAGCCAGCGTTCGGGTTCTCATCCTCGGGCGAATCATGGCTCCCACAACCCGACCAGTGGGCACAACTAGCAGTCGATGTGCAACAACGTCAAGCCACGTCCTCGCTCAATCATTTCAAGCGAATGATTGACTTGCGTAAGGTATTGGCGATGGGCACATCAACACTTGTCGACTATGCCCCCGATGCCAACTACCTCTACTATCTATCGCAACATTCCCAGCGCGCCGATGTACACGTCGTCGTCGCATTCGATGAGCCGATCACGTTACCGGAAGATGCTAATCTCCTCATTGCAACGTGCGAGATAACTGACGGAATCTTGCCACCAAACTCTGCCGTATGGTTCGAACGCGGATCCGAACGGCGCAACTAGATCACTAGAACAGTGCGTTGGTCAGCGCTTTGCGGGTGTCAATGACAAGTTGCGAGTGCTGGCCAACCACATCAAACAAATCAAGAAGTCGGCTACGGGCTTGGTCGCGTTCCGATCCGCTCGTGGCCTTAATAACCTCTAGTAGTCGAGCAAACGCTGCCGGAGCATCACCAAAAGACAGCTCTAAATCGGCTGCCGACAGATGGATATCAACCTCTGTTAACGGCGCACTGGCAGCACTGTGAAGAATACTTTGCGCACCTAATGCTGATCCTTGTGGGTTGATAGCTTTCACACGCTGTAACAATTCAACTTGATGAAGCGCTACCTTGGCGTCAGCATCAGCAGGATTTTCTTTGAGCGCGGTGCTGTATGCCTTATGCGCACCCGCCAGATCACCAGCTTCTAAAGCCGCTAATCCTTCTTTGTGTAATGGCGGAATTTCTGGTTCTGGCGCAGTCCCGTTTGGATCCCCATCGAGCTGGCCAGTTAGTCCATATTGGTTACTTGCTTCAAGGAGCTTATCAATCGTTGCTTTGAGCGATGCTTGATCTGGCAGACCTTGGAATAGCGGTACCGGTTGGCCCTGCAACATCGCAATAGCCGTAGGAACAGCATTAACCCCGAAGGCACCTGCTACTGCCCGTTGCGCAGCTGCGTCCACCACAGCAAGCTGAATACGCCCCTGATAGCCTTCAACAATCGCGGTAAGTTGTGTTACCAGGGTGGTGGCGTGTTCTGATTCTGGTGCCGAAAAAACGAAGATGACTGGCAAGCTCATAGAGGTTTGTAAGGTCTGTTCGAGGTTAGCTTCGGTAACGTCTAGAACGAACGGACCAGGGATTAACGACGACGTCTCCGGCTGAGGCTGAGCTGGTGACGGCGTTTTTGGCGCTAACGTGGAAAGATCGACGACTCCCCCAAAACCTGGCATACTCATTTTCATCCTGCTTTCGTAACGCTTAACAAGGCGGGCACTGAAGCACCGATAACGTGGACCGGCTCTGTGGAACCTTTAGGCGGAACATAGAAGGCTACTGTTGTGGAGTACTGTGCATCAACTGGGTTATCGACGACGACGATTCCGTCTTTTTTACCTTCACCTAGGGCACCGATAAGTGAACCAAGTTTTAAGGTTGCACCATCCTTTGTACGGGTGACGGTCATATCATAACGAACTTCACCGACGACGATCAGCCCACCATCCTTTGTGGAAACCGCACGAATATCTTGGTTAGGCACCGAAAAAGCTAATTTTGCTTCGCCTAACTGGTTTAATGCTTGGTTCAAGTCACTTGCTTGTTTTGCGGTTTGGGTAAAAAGCGGATCGTTTTCGTTGAAGGCAACATCACCCATCTCACGCGATGTTGCATAGGCGGCATACGCATCTAGTACGGTTGCAGGATCAACTGCATACTGGCTTGGATCGTTCTCCAAATACCCTTCTTTACTATTTTGAGTATTAACTATTTCGATTTTGGGCGGAGACGGAAACATGTCGATTGCGGCCCACAGTTGATAATTCTGCCGGGCACTAGCTTGCTGCCATACAGCGATTGTGCCGATGCCACGCGGAGTTTTACTGACGTCAACGGCCATAAGCGTACGTGGAAACGCTGTTCCAGATGCCATTGTGGCTTCTTTGGGATCTAATGCAATCGATGTGGGAACGGTCGTTTCAGTGATTTTAGCGAGATTGTATTCAGCTTCGCGCTGAGCCTTGAGCGGACCGGCGATACGGTCACCAAAGGCACCAATATCATGGTTCTCATCTGCCTGGCTAAGAAGATCTGTTACCTGTTGAGCTATCTCCTCATATTTGTCAGCTGGGAGGATATTAGCGGTCTTGGTCACTGGTTGCGGTTCTGGCAAGGCATTGTCTTGGGCGCAACCTGCCAGCGCAGCTGTACTAACAGCGATAAGAGCAATAGTCAGACGTGTTTTACGCATGTTTACCTTCTTCTTTCTGCGCTGGGCCCCAGGAGAAGTTCCATAGCGAGCGCCAATCTTTATCAGAGTTACTGGCTTGAGTGGAAGTAGTGTTGTGCTCCGAAGTATATGTGCGAGATTCTGGCGAATCTGTGCTTTCTTCAGCAAGAGAATCCTCAGTTTCACCTGCATGCCGTAATACGATACGATCTTGCGGATCTAGTGGCCGGTCTCGGAATTCTGCACTACGAGCCGAGCCGGGCAAAACTGTAGCACCCAGACCTGCCGCGGTATGGACACGTTGTATCTCTCGCTCAGTTGTCGGGGCGGCGAGGTCGCTGTCGAAAGCGATCAGCTCAGTAGTAGGCTGATGGTGTCCACGAGAGCGTAACTTGACCGAAGGCTTGTGTGTCATAGAGCGCAGAGCCAATTGTTCCTGATACCAATTCAGCAATAGGAACGTGCCAATTAGGGCTAGTAGAATACCTATAACGTAGAAAACCACCGGATTGCTAGTGTCACGAGTGCGCACCCATTGCAAAGTTACTTCTGGAGATTGCCCTTGGGAAGTCGTCGCAATTAAGACTTTGTCATCAATGGTCTTTGCATCTAATTCGACGCTCACAGTATTCATCTCATGGCCTTCGTCTGCCCACATATCAGAGCCGAGAAGACCAAATGTTTCTCCCGTCACTGCCTGAGCTACCTCATCACTACCTTCGGGTGTTCCGTCAGATGAGGTGATTTCAAGGGCTTGCCAAGATTTAAGACCAACAATATTTTGTACTGGAGCTTGGCCAACAAACGCTTCCACATCGCCTGGGGTTCCTAATGCCCATTGAACATCGTTTCCCGGCGATTGCAACGTGACGACGACGTCACTATTGACAAGTGTTAGCACTCCAGACGCAGTGGTCGTAAAAACTGCTGATTGCGCAGGTGCAGAAAGTTTGACATTCGTCTCTTTCTGCTGCGCCACTGAAATGACGAATGTACCTACTACGATTGCAACCCCGGCTATCAGGGCGATAATCCCAAGAATTCGCTTCATTGTTCCGCTTTCCTCGGCTACACACAATATGTAACGATTAAATAACGATACCTTATTCGGAGGTCTCCGACACTCTAATGTGAGTTAAGTGACCTCCGGAAGGTAGGCTTAAGCTACAACACCTAGTATATGGAGGAATGTGACATGGCAGAGGAACCTCTATTCCCAGTCGTCATGCGTGGCTATGATCGCGCACAAGTCGAGGAGCAGATAACTAGCTTAGAATCACACCTTTCTACCACTCGAGCTCAAGTAGCTCAGTTAGATGAAGAAGTTCTTAAGCTTTCAGCGCAATTAGCTCAAGCGCAATCCGCCCTCAAAGAAAACGATCGTCCGTCCTACTCTGGTCTCGGTACCCGCGTCGAACGTCTCTTAAAATCAACCGAAGAACAGGCTCTTGATCTCATGACTCGTGCCCGCCAAGAGGCTTCCAGCATCGTCGAAACGGCACAAGAACGCGCAGATCAACTACGGCGAGCAGCGCAAGCAGACAGCCAAAAAACACTTGCTCAAGCACGCACTGACGCTAGTACGCACATCGAACAGGCCCGCGCCGAAGCTGAATCAATCTCCACTATTTCACGGCAAACCAGCGAAGAAATCGTCTCTTCTGCAGAACGTGAAGCAACTCGTCTGCGCACCCAAACACAAGCAGAAACATCCGCAATGCGCTCAGCAGCCGAACACGATGCCGCTCAGATGCGTGCCACTGCCCAAGCCGATGCTGCCGAACTGAGAGCAACGACCGAAACTGAGCTTGCCACGCTACGCGCCGAAACAGAAACCTATATCGCCCAGGCCAAAGCAGCTTGTGACCAGGATATAACCGAGGCTAAGGCCACCGCGGATCGGACGATCGCGCAAAGTCGAGAAACCGCTGCAAAAGAATTGGCAGCCGAAAATGAGCGCCTGACCGAGCAAGCAAACCAGATGGTCAGCAAAGCCGAAGCCGATGCCCGCAGCGCCGAAGAACGTCTCATTCAAGCAACTCAACGTGCCTCTGAACTGACCTCCACCTCGCAAAACGAGGCCGCGGAACTACTCAACAGCGCACGCAGTGAAGCTACAACGATTCTCGCTGACGCTCGCACACAAGCTGAGCAAATCATCGCTCACGCTCACGAAGATGCCAACCGCAAGATTAGTTCCGCAACCGAAGAAATCAACGCGCTCAAAGAACAGCGTGAGTCCCTATCCTCTTACGTTGAAGATATGCGTGCAATCCTCACTGGATCCGAGCGATCCCTCGCTCTCAACGAGGTCATCAACTCGGCCAGTGACAAGAATTCTGACTCCGAAAACTAAGCTGACACGCCCGCACGAGACACAAACTCAGCCAATGCCTGAGCTAGTTCTTCGGGTTTTTCATCTGCCGTAAAGTGCCCCGCACCCTCGATCTCGATGATGCGGGGTTTCTTTGCTTTCAGAGCCAAATTCATAAAGTATTCAAGCGACGCAGTTGGATCATCACTACCACGAATCAAATAAACTGGGCCATCAACAAGCTCAAGAACATCACTACGATCTTCCCGATGAGCTAACGCCCGCTGAATCCACGCCAAACCATCCCCCGGTGCTGCTTTGAATCGAGCAAGTAAAGACTCTTGAACCTGTTCGGTTACCTGCGAGCCCGTCATCGAATCTTTCCACTGTGCCAAGATTTCAAAAGCCCGGCCCTGCTCAGCCAAGTCTGCCATATGACGACGGAATTCCTGGCGTTGCGCACTATCAGCTCCAATGCCGGTATCCATCAGCGCCAATCCGGCAATCATCTGCGGATAGGCAGCCACGAAATCAGCAGCAACAGAGCCACCCATCGATAACCCGCCAAGCAAAATACGCGAGACACCTAGCTGATCAAGAGTTTCTTTCAACGCACGAACATAGACATCAGTAGAGGGCTCACCAGCCGCCAGTTCACTGCCAGAGACAGAATCACCAAAGCCAGGTGCGTCAACCGTTATCAAATCTATAGAACCGAGAAAATCCCGAACTTGATTCCACATTGACGAATCAAGAGGCAAAGCGTGTAGCAACACTAACGGACAATCCGAAACTACGCCAGTACGGCGATAAGATAATGTAGTCATGCTTAAACCGTAGCACTGACCATCCACATATTTAACTAGTTGTTATCAATTGGCTGAAAATACTATTATCGCCGGCGTCCTCGAGCATTCCAACAACCGGTATGCCAATGGCGTCGATCTTGCTGGCCAAACTCGCGCCCTAAAATATGATCTTCAGTCCATGCAACTTCATGGGCTTCCCCCACCCGAATCGTGCCATAGCACCCTGGGCAAACATACTCTTTGGCAGCCGAATTAATATGATGCACTTTAAACTCTCGCCCATCACGGCCATGCTCAATCCGGGTATAACCCATCAGCGCATACGAATTAATCTCCCGCACTGGGCGAGAATATTTCTTCGACCGGCGCATTAGAACAGCCGATCTTCAGGATGGTCAACCCCGCGCATCGCATCATAATCTAAAATGACACATTCGATACCGCGATCTTCCGCCAACACTCGGGCCTGCGGCTTAATCTCTTGAGCGGCAAAAATACCACGCACCGGCTGCAACGTCGAATCACGCCCAAGGAGCTCAAGATACCGGGTCAACTGTTCAACGCCATCAATTTCACCGCGTCGTTTAACTTCAACCGCAACATGTCCGCCGTCCATATCCAAAAGCATCAAATCCACTGGACCAATCGCAGTCGGGTACTCCCGACGGACCAACTCAAGATTATCCCCAAGAACATCGACTTGCTCAGCTAGTAGCTTTTGCAAATGTGCTTCCACACCGTCTTTTACCAGTCCCGGTTCCGTACCTAAATCATGAGAAATATCGTCAAAAATTTCATAAATGTTAATACGCAACACATCATTGGTTTTGTTGTGCTCAATCGACCACGTTTCTTGTACACCAGCGGCACGATCAGCCTGCGCAACATCGACCTGCGTCAATGTTGCCGGTGGGGACATCCAATTCAAAGGCTTATACGAGCCCCCATCGGAATGAACCAACACCGAACCGTCCTGCTTTATCATAAGTACCCGAGTAGCAGGTTCTAAATGTGCATCAAGTCGGCCAGAATAATCCACACTACAACGAGCAATGACAATACGCATAGACTTTTACCACTAACTTTTCCTTAGAAAACACGTTAAAACAGTTCTGGTTCTTCTACCGGAGGAGCAGAATCAATCCACGATACTATACCAGAAACTGCTGACGGCGTCGTCGCTAACGTCCACGTGCGCTGAGCGCGAGTAATACGAACTACCTGTATTTCGTCACCTGACGCCGGCTCGACAGCAAAATCGAGCTCTCCTCGTCGCCATACGACATTGGGACCTGGACGTAACGAACGAGTCGAATACCAAGCAAGCTCAAAGGGTTTAAATACCGCCACTCCGGTTTGCCAGCGATCTTGCCCTGGTTCCCGCAGGGCTACGTGGAAGGAGCCACTGCGGGAAAACAGAATACGCAATCTGATAAGGGCATATATCCCGACAACGATAATAACGCTGGCCACAATAACAAGTGACCACCATAGAAACCCCGGTATCACCGTTACTGTCCTTCGTAATTTTCTACAACAACCATGACGTCGTCATGATCCACTGTCAAAAATCCCTTACCAACCCAAATCTCTTGCGATTGGCCATCAACAGTAACAAACCGAACTTTACCCGGCATAACAACTGACAAAACAGGTGCGCGACCAGGAAGAATACCCAACTCGCCGTCGTAAGCTGGCACAACTATCTCGGTGACGTCACCCGAATACAGAACTCCGGAACGAGCAACAATTTCCAGCTTCATCAGCGCATATCCTGTTGAAGCTTATGCCACGTGCGCTCAATATCTTCAATACCGCCAATATTGAAGAATGCCTGTTCTGGAATATGATCGTATTCGCCATCTGTAATCCGACGGAACGCTTCAACTGTTTCAGCAATTGGAACAGTTGACCCTTCCACACCTGTGAACTTCTTCGCGGTGTACGTGTTTTGTGACAAGTACTGTTCAATACGACGAGCACGTGCCACAGTCACTTTATCTTCTTCAGATAGTTCATCAACGCCAAGAATCGAGATGATATCTTGGAGCTCCTTATTCTTCTGCAGAATCGACTTCACCTTCGTTGCAACATCGTAGTGTTCTCTACCTACATACTGTGGATCCAAGATACGCGAGGTGGAAGTCAATGGATCAACAGCTGGATACAAACCACGCGAAGCGATATCACGCGAAAGCTCAGTGGTTGCATCCAAGTGCGCGAAAGTCGTTGCCGGAGCCGGGTCAGTGTAATCGTCAGCTGGAACATAAATTGCTTGAAGTGAAGTAATCGAATGTCCACGAGTTGACGTAATACGCTCCTGAAGAGCACCCATTTCATCAGCCAAAGTTGGCTGGTAGCCAACTGCCGACGGCATACGCCCAAGCAACGTAGAAACTTCTGATCCTGCTTGGGTGAAGCGGAAAATGTTATCGATGAACAGCAAAACGTCCTGGTTTTGAACATCACGGAAATACTCCGCCATCGTCAAACCAGAAAGCGCAATACGCAACCGCACCCCTGGTGGCTCATCCATCTGACCAAAGACCAGCGCGGTCTTATCTAAAACACCGGCGTCTTCCATTTCATGGATGAGATCATTACCTTCACGAGTACGTTCGCCCACGCCAGCAAAAACTGAAACACCGCCATGGTCTTGTGCCACACGCTGAATCATTTCCTGAATCAAAACAGTCTTGCCAACACCTGCACCACCGAACAAGCCGATCTTGCCGCCTTGGACATACGGTGTTAGCAAATCGATAACCTTAATACCGGTCTCAAACATCTTAGTTTCTGGCTCAAGCTCATCGAATTCCGGAGCCTTGCGGTGAATCGGCCAACGCTCATTTACCTCAAGGGTTTCGCCCTCTGGAAGATTCAGTACCTCACCAGTAACGTTAAAGACATGTCCCTTAGTCACATCACCCACTGGAACGGTGATTGGCGCGCCGGTATCGATAACTGTAGCGCCACGTACCAATCCATCAGTTGGTTTCATTGCGATGGTGCGCACGATGTTATTACCAAGATGCTGAGCAACCTCAAGAGTCATCTTAAGAATATTTTCGCCTTCGCCCTGACCCGAAAGATCCACTTCCGTAATCAGCGCGTTATTTAACTGTGGCAACGCATCTGGCGGAAACTCCACGTCCACAACAGCGCCCACGACCTGAACGATACGTCCAGTGGTCACTCCCTGCATATTGTCTATTGCAGTCATTGTTATTCCTTACTGTGTCCCAAGCAGAAGGGACATTTAGCTTTTACCCAGGCTGTCTGCGCCCGAGATGATTTCTGTAATTTCCGTGGTGATTTCCGCCTGCCGTGCATTATTGGCAAGACGGGTGTAGGACTCGATAAGATCGCCCGCATTCTCCGTTGCAGAATGCATCGCTTGTTGCCGGGCAGCCAATTCTGAGGCAGCCGACATCAGCATAACCGAGTGGATTCGCTGGCTAACATACATCGGCAACAACTCATCGAAAACCTTTTGGCCAGACGGCTCGAACTCATATAGCGGTTCACTATCTGTATCAATGGAGGAATCGCCGTCAACAATTTGCAACGGGAGCATCCGCCGAACTTCAACTGTTTGGGTCACCATAGAGACAAATTGCGTGTAGATCATGTAGAGCTCAGATACCCCGCCTTCATCAGCATCAGCAAGGAACCGGGAAAGGAATTCCCTGGCAATCTCGAACGACGTCTCGTCAGAAGGTTTGTCTGATTCTCCGGTCCATGAGTGTTCTACCGGTATATCACGGAACCTAAAATAGGAAGCTCCGCGCCGTCCAGAAACGTAAAGCACCGGGTCTTTTCCGTCTTCTTTGAGTTGAGCGATAAGCCGCTCAGATTCGCGCAAAATTGACGACGAATAAGCTCCAGCCATACCGCGATCAGAGGTAACGATAAAAACGATAACGCGATTGGTGTCCGTTCGCTCTTTGATCAATGGATGATCTTCATGAGCATGTGCAGCCACTGTTGCGATTGATCGAGTAAGTGCTTGCGTGTACGGATCTTGCCCAAGCGCACGATCACGAGCCTTGCCAATACGTGAAGCCGCAATGAGCTCCATCGCGCGGAAGACTTTTTCGAGCGTTTTCGTTGCTCGGATCTTTTGTTTATAAATCCGTTGTGCGCCTGCCATCATCAGCCTCGCTTCGGACGAACGATCTGCTCTTGAGACTTAATTGCCTCTGGCTCATCATCAGTTGGATCAATCGTCTCGTTATTGGCTACAAATCCGGCACGGAACTCTTCAACCGCTGCCCGCAAGGCATCTTCAGTTTCTGTTTCAAGCTTGCCGGTAGCAACAATATCTGCCAAAACGTTTGTGTTGGTATGTAGGTGACGAATCAATCCAGCTTCAAACTTAGCCACGTCAGCAACATCGATATCATCAAGATAACCGTGCGTGCCAGCCCAAACCGAAGCAATCTGATCCTCTACTGCATACGGCGTGTACTGTGGTTGCTTGAGCAGTGCCATGAGTCTCTCACCGCGGGTAAGTTGCTGTCGTGTGGTGGCATCAAGATCAGAAGCAAACATAGCGAATGCTGCCTGTGCGCGATACTGCGCGAGAGTGATCTTTAGTGTTCCAGCAACTTTCTTCATTGCTTTCGTTTGGGCGTCACCACCGACGCGGGAAACTGAAATACCAACATCGACTGCTGGACGCTGATTTGCGTTAAACAAATCAGACTGCAAGAAGATTTGGCCATCAGTAATGGAAATAACGTTTGTTGGAATATACGCGGAAACGTCATTCGCCTTAGTCTCAATAATCGGCAAACCAGTCATTGAGCCGCCACCGAGTTCATCGGATAGCTTCGCACAACGTTCGAGTAGCCGTGAGTGTAAGTAGAAGACGTCGCCTGGGTAAGCTTCGCGCCCCGGTGGACGGCGTAATAGTAGCGATACAGATCGGTATGCTTCGGCTTGCTTAGACAAGTCGTCGAAGACGATGAGCACGTGCTTTCCGTCGTACATCCAGTGCTGACCAATAGCCGAACCGGTATATGGAGCGAGGTATTTAAAGCCAGCTGGATCTGATGCCGGGGAAGCCACAATGGTTGTGTATTCCAGCGCTCCGTTACGCTCGAGCGTTGCGCGAACTTCTGCGATGGTTGATCCCTTTTGACCGACAGCAACGTAAATACAACGTACTTGTTTCTGTGGATCACCAGTTTCCCAGTTAGCCTTCTGATTCAAAATAGTGTCCACAGCAAGTGCTGTCTTACCTGTTTTGCGGTCCCCAATAATAAGCTGACGCTGGCCACGCCCAATTGGGATCATGGCATCGATTGCTTTAATACCAGTTTGTAGTGGCTCGTGGACTGATTTACGTGCCATAACGCCTGGAGCTTGGAGTTCGAGTGCACGGCGAGTATCAATTCCGCTAATTTCACCCAGACCATCAATTGGTTTGCCCAACGGGTCAACAACTCGGCCAAGATAACCATCGCCTACCGGAACAGAGAGAACTTCTCTGGTACGGCGCACTTCCATGCCTTCATCAATATGGGAGAAGTCACCAAGAACGACGACGCCGATTTCACGCTCTTCAAGGTTCATCGCCAAACCTAGTGTGCCGTCTTCAAATTTGAGGAGCTCATTTGCCATTGTACCCGGCAGTCCTTCAACGCGGGCAATGCCGTCTGCGCTGAGGGTGACATGTCCGACTTCTTCGCTGCTCACTTTTGTTGGCTCATATGAGCTAACAAAGTTATCCAGCGCTGATCGGATGTCGTCGGGCTGGATTGTTACTTCAGCCATTCATCATTCCTTCGCTCGAAGCAGCCCGAAAGCTGCCAGTTCTATTTCAGTTAGTAAATTTTTCTCGCAGTGCCGCAATTCGGCTGGCAAGTGTCCCATCGATCACATCATCGCCCACGTGAATTCGAATACCACCGATAACGTCGGGATTCAAAGTCACATGGATGGCAACGGCTGTGTTGTAGGTTCGGGTAAGAATTTTCGTAAGTCGCTCTTCTTGCGCCCTAGTAAGCGGAACCGCACTGATAACCGAAGCAACGATATGATGATCGAGGTCAGCTGCCAGATCGAGATACCGCGTAAGAGACTGCGCCAAGGTTCGGCCTCGTTCAATACGGACGACCGCCCGCGCGAGTAACTCTTTAGTGTATGTTCCGTACTCGTGAAAAACTTTCCGAGCTAGTTCAGCACGTTGCAGCGGCTCATATAGTGTGTCACTGAGTGTCAGGCGCAATCCGCGTTCATTGCGCAAGGTACGCAAAATAACGTAAAGCTCTTGCTCAACATCAGTTAGTTGCCCAGATTGCTTCGCCCCGACTAACAACGTGTGAATACCAAGGTACTCAAGGGCTAGTGGGAGATCGCCGTTTTCTGACCAGTGATCACGCGTCAGCCCCATCAACAGTTCGACGACGTCTTCACGCACCTTACCGCTGAAAATATCGTGCGCAAGTTGAGCACGGCTATCTTCACCACGGGCGCTGTCTTCCATTGCGGCGATAACGTTGGGATAGCTACAGAGAATATCAATAACCGCAAAAATAGCATTCGCGCTATCGATTTCCATTCCTGGCGTATTGCGTAATACCGCATCCCAACGATCGCGTGCCCGGTCAAGAGCCGCTATACTTCCCGAACGCATTAGGCCTCCTGATGAGCTGAAATCGTTGAAACTTCTAGTTCGTCAAGGAATCTGTCTGTTACCCGCTGGGCTAGCTCACTGTCAGTCAATGCCTCACCAACAATACGAGCAGCCAAGTCCGTTGCTAACGCGCCCACATCAGAACGCAATGTACGACGTGCCGCGTCAGTGTCTGCAGCGATACGCCGGTGCGCGATGTCAAGGATCTGGTCAGCATCAAAGCGGGCCTGCTCTTGAGCATCTGCAACAATAGCTTTAGCGTTAGCAGTTGCTTTCTCGCGAATTTGCTCTGCATCTCGATGGGCATCACGAATCTGATCAGCAAGATCAGCGCGTTCCGCATCAATCTCTACGCGCGCAATTTCTGCCGCCTTAATGCCGTGTTCGATTTTTTCGGCACGCTCATCGAGCATGGCGATAAACGAAGGCCAAGCAAACTTATAGATCGCCAGCGCTACAATCAAAAAGGCAACGGTACCCCAGATAAGATCCGGCACTGCCGGAACTAGCAACGAAAAGCCAGAGCCTTCAGTTACTGCAAGGATAGTTGAACTTAGCATCAGTATCACGCAGCGAAGACGAAACCAGCCACGAAGCCAATAAGGCCGAGTGCTTCAGCGAATGCGATCGACAGAATCATATTCACACGCAAATAGCCTTTAAGTTCTGGCTGACGAGCGGTTGCCTCTTGGTTTTTTGCACCGATAAGGCCAATACCAATACCTGGGCCAATAGTTGCAATACCGTAACCGATGGTGGCGATGTTACCGATCATTGGAGTTTCCTTTGTTTGTATGTCTCAGTGTTCTGAGATGGATAATGAAATGTAGACGGCTGCAAGCATCGCGAAAATGTATGCCTGCAATGCGCCAACAAAAAGCTCGAAGACGACGAAAATAACGCCTGCGAGAAGTGTCAGACTTCCAAGTGCTACGCCAAATTTTCCGGCGATCTGGAAGTAGAGGTAATGTGTCCCCAAGAAACACAAAACCAAAATAAAGTGTCCAGCGACCATATTCGATAAGAGACGAACTGTGAGAGTCAAAGGACGAAGAACGAACGTTGATAAGAATTCTAGCGGAGCTACTAGGACATAGACCGGTGTGGGTACTCCCGGTGGGAAGAGTTGTTCGCGCAAGAATCGACCAAACCCACGAGTTTTAATTCCAGCAACAACAAAGCCAACAAAAGCAAAAAACGCATATACGAGTGGCATGCCGATAAGTGATGTGCCGGCGATTTGCAAACCTGGAATCACTCCAGTGAGGTTCATAAACAAGATGCCCAGAAAGAGTGTGGCCAGCATGGCCTGATACTTTTCAGCATGTTCTTTACCTAAAATTTCTTCACCGATTTGTACCCGCGAAAAATCTAGTAAAGACTCCACTGCTGACTGAGCCCGAGAAGGAACAAGTTTTGCATGACGTGAATACCACACCATCACAGCAAGTAAAACAAAAACGGCAATAAGCCGAACGAGGATTAGTCGGTGAATCGCAAACGGGGTTCCAGCAAAAAGTAGCGGATCTGGATTGAATTCATGTTCAAGACCAGGAGCGACAAATCCATCGCCAGAGTTTGATGCAAGCAGAATCGGCACGGTTCTCAGAGTGGTTAGCAAAGAAAGCACAGTTCTTAATTTCCCTCAGTATCACGTGGATTAAACTTGGAGCCATTTGCGAGCACAGCACACAGCCGGACTTCCAGGTACGAACACGGATAACTCTACCCGATATTCTCTCCCTTAACCAAAGGCAAATAAGTAGCCTTACAACAAGTATTGCTCATTCTTCGATTTCTGGGCCCTCAGTCCGTATGACAATAAAACCCATGACGCTTATCCAGATCATAATTCCACATATTATTGAAATTGCCACGATATTAGGAAGGAAAATATCCCACTTAATAAGTGAGATGAAAGTCCCAATTATTAGGCCTAATTTCACCACATAGCCGCCGATAGCACTCACCGTCGTTAAGGAAGTTACCCGGTCTCCAATATGAGATACGATAAGCGAAACGGCATTCATTACGCAGACAACAGCGCCACCCAGCACAACAGAAGGAACAATGTGCATTATGCCACTAAGGGCCATTATCAGCGTGGCTATAACTGTCATTAGTCCCACACCGATGATGCTCCACAGCGTGGCTCTCGAAATAATCTGATCAGCAGTTAGGCGCTGGCCCGGTTTTCGCTTCACATTACTTCCATTGCGCACGAATATACTCGACTTTTTCTTTCATACGCCGAGCAATCAACTCCCGACGCGCTGCAAAGACCCGCGAAGTTACAGCAATTGCCCCTATCACACCTAAAAGCGCCATCGGCACCACCCACTTTAACGGGAAAGCCACCCCACAAACTGCACTCACCGAGGCTACTGCAGTCCACATATACAACACCAGCACTGCATTCGTATGTGAATGTCCATGCCGTAAAAGTCGATGATGTAAATGTCCAGCGTCGGCCGAAAAAGGAGAACGTCCCTGAGCCACGCGACGAACCACACCCCACACCAAATCCACTAGCGGAATGATAAGAATTAACAACGGTACAATTAACGGCATATAGGCCGGGATAGCCTCTGGCGTATTCGCCGCTGCCGGATCGATTTGGCCAGTAACAACAATAGAAGCACCAGCAATAATGGTCCCCAGCATTAACGCTCCCGAATCCCCCATAAATATCCGGGCAGGATGAAAATTGTGAGGCAAAAACCCAAAACATATTCCCACTAAGGCAGCGACCAATGCCGTTGCTACGGAAGTAAAATCACCAGGCGAGTTCTCTCGGGTCAGATAGTAGGTGTAAGCAAAAAACGACAATGCCGCAATTCCAACAACGCCAGCCGCTAAACCATCCAGCCCATCAATAAAGTTCACTGCGTTAACGACGACGACAACCGCAACAATAGTCACAAATAAAGTTAGTCGTGCAGACCCAACAGTCAGGCCGAGTAGCGGAACACTCACCAACTGCACCCCAAACCACACCATTACTCCAGCAGCCAACATCTGGCCGGCAAGTTTGGCATACCACGGCAACTCATAAATATCATCAATAATTCCGATACAGCATATGATCCCGGCGCCAGCAACCACTGCCCATGCCACAGAGCTATCCCCTAAAACACTATGGAAATAAGGAATTTGCGAAGCAATAACAAGCGCTGAAACGAAACCCAGATACATTGCCACGCCCCCTAAGCGGGCAATGGGCACTTTATGAACATCGCGAGCTCTAATTTGTGTTACCGCCCCAACAGCAAGCGAAATTCGATGCACTACAGGTACAAGCAAGTAGGTCACGATTCCGGCCATAACCATAATCAGCAGGTAAGCCCTCACGACGTCACCTCAAGACTCACAATAGTTGCTATATCATCCTGGCTGATAGCACCGTCACGTAAAACGTCATAGGTATCGGAATCGTGGTTCCACCGCACAATCGTTGACGGCACGCCACCTGGTGAGGTTCCGCCGTCAAGATATACGGCAACTGCTTCTCCTAACTGTGCAACAGCTTGGGATATTTCCACAGCCGGTTGTTGCCCAGTTTTGTTAGCTGACGTCACTGCCAACGGGCCAACTCGCTGCAAAAGCTCTAAGGTCACAGCATCATCTGGCATCCGCAGCGCAACAGTTCCGAAGGTTTCTCCTAAATCCCAACCTAAGGTTTCTTTAGCAGGCAAAATAATCGTCAATGCACCAGGCCAAAACTTATCCATTAACCTGTGCGCACTTTGTGGGAGCTGAGCAACTAATGAACGTGCTTGTTCAATAGATGCAACAAGAACCGGTGGTGGCATCGCGCGGGTGCGTGACTTTGCCGCCAATAAGGCAGTAACCGCGTCATAAGAAAACGGGTCTGCGCCAATGCCATAAACGGTATCGGTTGGCAAACATACCACATGCCCATGAGTAACGGCCTGATGGGCAACGTCTAATGCCACATCAAGATCTTCGTTTGTATCAACGATCATCTTTCCCCTTTTCGGCATAAAGCCAGCGATCTCGACCAGTCAAATCAACCCCAGTGTGGGCGGTATAAAAACCACACCTACGCGCATGAGTAACTAGAGCTGAACCTTGGTTGTCACCATGTTCCATCACTAACACGCCTCCTGGTCTGAGCATATCGAATGCACGTATAACCAGTTCGCGTGGCACATCTAAGCCATCTACTCCTCCACCGTACAACGCCTGCGGCGGATCATGGTACACATCTGCAGGGAGATTTTGCTCCTGTGGCACATAAGGCGGATTAGAAATGCACACATCGACTTTGCCATTAAGCTCTGGCAAGGCGGTGCGTGCGTCGTCGTGAATCAGCGTTACCGGCTTACCATAACGGGCATTGTTTTCTTCAGCTACCGCAAACGCCGTGGCATCACGTTCCACACCCCATACCCGGCTGGTTGGTATTTCTGTTGCAACAGCTAACGCAATTGCTCCAGATCCAGTACACAAATCAACGACGATGGGAGTCTTTTTCTGCATCGCTGTCACGGCGTCAAGTCCAGCTTGAGTCACCATTTCAGTTTCGGGTCGCACAATGAAAGCACCTGGCCGGCTGATGAGTTCCAAATATCGAAACCACATCCGACCAATAATATGTTGCACCGGCTCATTTGTTGCGCGGCGAGATATTGCCTTGTCAAAGCGTTCTTCGTCAGCCACAGTTATCGTCTGGTGCCCAAGTGGTACCTGGCTAACGATCCATTCGGCTATCAATCGAGCATCAACATCTGGAGATGGCAAACCAGCGTCGGCAAGGAGCATTGTGCCGACGCGTAACTTCTGTGCCCAGGTAGTCATCAACCAGTGCCTTATTTCGTTTCAGTTGCGTCTTTCGCAGCCTGATCCAAGCGTTGAGTTTCATCCATCACGCGCAGTGATTCAATAATCGGTGCAAGATCGCCATTGAGGACGGCGTCTAGATTGTGTGCTTTATAACCAGTACGATGATCAGCAATACGGTTTTCGGGGAAATTATAGGTTCGCACACGTTCGGAACGATCCACTGTTCGAACCTGTGAACGACGCTGATCAGCTTCCTTCGCTGCCTGTTCTTCAAGTTGTAATTGGCGAAGCCGCGCTAAAAGAACACGCATAGCTGCTTCGCGATTCTTGATCTGAGATTTTTCGTCTTGCATTGAAACCGTAATACCAGTCGGTAAGTGGGTGATGCGCACTGCCGAATCGGTGGTATTAACCGACTGGCCACCTGGGCCAGAGGAACGGAAAACATCGATACGAAGTTCGTTATCCGCAACTTGTACTTCTTCTGGTTCATCTACTTCAGCAAAGACGAGAACGCCAGCAGCCGATGTGTGGATACGTCCTTGAGATTCTGTGGTTGGCACTCGTTGAACACGATGTACACCAGCTTCGAACTTCAAATGTGCCCACACTCCGTCGGCTGGATCTTCAGATACAGATGGTGATTTCACTGCCATTTGAATATCTTTATATCCGCCCAGTTCCGTTGGCGTAGCTGACAATACCTGAACGTTCCATCCTTGAGATTCAGCGTAACGTTGATACATACGCACTAAATCGGCAGCAAACAAGGCAGACTCTTCACCACCTTCGCCAGCTTTAACTTCTACGATAGCGTCACGCGGATCGTCAGGGTCGCGCGGAATCAGAGCATCACGAAGACTAGCCGCGGCAGCAGCGGCTTCTTCTTCTAATCGCGGGAGTTCAGATTCAAAAAGTTGTGCGTCCTCACCGCCTAATGAGAGAATCTCACGCACGTCAGCAAGGTCAGCCGCGGCCTTTTGCCATGTGCGATATCGAGAAACGACGCGTCCTAGTTGAGCATATCGCCGGCCTAAGCTTCGCAGTTTTTCCGGACGCGATAAGACCTCCGGTGAAGACATTTGATCTTCGATCTCCTGGTATTCTGCCACCATCGCATCAGCTGCGGGAAATGCACTCATTATTGTCCTTATATGTTGACGGCTGTCGGCCGGGTTTTATGACGGCGCCGTATCCGCGTCGTCGATCTGATCGTTACTAGTATTAAGTGTAAAACAAACGCCGGTACGACGAATCGTACCGGCGTTTGGTAACAAAGCTACTTGGTGCGCTTGCCGTATCGAGCTTCGAAGCGAGCCACACGACCACCGGTATCCAGAATCTTCTGCTTACCAGTGTAGAACGGGTGGCATGCCGAGCAAACGTCTACACGCAACTCGCCACCAGTGAGGGTGGAACGAGTATCAAATTCATTACCGCAGGTGCATGTTACGTGCACGGGAGCGTAATTTGGGTGAATGTCCTTTTTCATAGGAAATCTCCTTGGATCGTTTTGTGCCCTGGGTCCACATCGCACCCGAAAAATATCGATTTTTCGTAGCTTGCGGAAAGCAATAGTAGCTTTCAGCGGCCATGTGGTGAACCAAAAGCCGACGCATTATTACATCATATCGGTCGCGGTTTTACCATTATTAGTGAGTAGATTCACGGCCGATATGGAGAAAAGTTACTCTTCGATACCCGCACCTTGGACACCGCGAACAATCGACATCAGCAATGCTGAATTCGATTCTGTTTTACGCATCCGTCCCAGTAGTTGATCTGAGGCTTCTTGGACATCCATCTGACCCAAGCCGCGGCGTAAATGCCACATAATCTTGAGCTCTTCAGGCGAAAGTAGTTGCTCTTCACGGCGAGTGCCGGATGCATTAATATCTACTGCCGGGAAGATTCGTCGGTCCGCAAGCTGACGTGACAACCGCAATTCCATATTGCCAGTGCCCTTGAACTCTTCGAAAATAACTTCATCCATCTTCGATCCAGTTTCCACGAGCGCGGAGGCAATAATCGTCAACGAACCGCCATTTTCAATGTTTCGAGCAGCGCCAAAGAACTTCTTTGGCGGATACAATGCAGCAGCGTCAACGCCACCAGACAAAATTCGACCAGATGCTGGGGCGGCCAGATTGTAAGCTCGCGATAACCGGGTAAGGGAATCTAGCAAGATAACGACGTCTTGTCCCAATTCGACCAAACGCTTAGCACGCTCAACTGCAAGCTCAGCAACAATTGTATGATCAGATGCTGGGCGGTCAAAGGTTGATGCAATAACTTCGCCCTTTACTAAACGTTGCATATCGGTCACTTCTTCTGGTCGCTCATCAACCAGAACCACCATTAAATGAACGTTTGGGTTGTTATTGGCAATCGCCATCGCGATTTGCTGCATCACAACGGTCTTACCAGCCTTTGGCGGGGAGACAATTAAGCCTCGCTGTCCCTTACCGATTGGGGCTACAAGATCAATAATTCGCGTGGTCAGTGCCTTTTGTGTAGTTTCTAACCGTAGCATTTCTTGCGGGTAAAGCGGGGTGAGCTTGTTGAACTCCGGACGCAACGCAGCATCTTCGATACTCAGCCCGTTAATCGTCTCTACATCAACAAGTGGATTATATTTGTGTTGGCGTCCACGAGAGTTTTCCGCGTGCGGACGAACTGATCCTTGGATCGCATCGCCACGGCGTAATCCAAAACGACGAATTGTTTGTGATGAAACGTATGCGTCACTCTTGCCTGGTAAGTAGCCGCCAGTACGCAGGTAGGCATTATTTCCGTCAATATCAAGGATTCCCGCAACTGGAATCAAAACATCTTCAGCTGCTGATTGCTCAGATGCGTGATCGTTGTTATGAGATTCTTGATTATTCTCTTGGTTGCGATCACGACGATTACGGTTGCGATCACGACGATTGTTTTGGTTGCGATCACGACGATTGTTTTGGTTGCGATCACGACGATGACGATTATCTTCATCATCATTGTCTCGTACCGGCCCACGTTCCTCAGCACGGCGTTCAGCAGCCTCTTCTAAAGCGCTAAGCGCAGCGGCTTTTTCTTCGTCACTCATTTTAGCTTTTGCTGAGCGACGATCATTGTGCCGGTCACGGCGGTTACGATTACGCCCGCCTTCATTTGGTAATTCAATATCAATCTTTTTCGATTCTGTATCTACAGATTCATTCGACGCGTCAGACTGGACGGTTCGCGATACTGATTCATTTTCTGTTTTATCAGCATTCTGTACCGACTTTCCCGACCGGGAATTCTTCACTTCAGTATTATTGCTTCTAATCGCCGCAATATAATCAGCTTTGCGTGACTTGGGGGGCATTTTAATTCCCATCGACGCAGCCAATTCTTTAAGTTCTGGGAGCCGCATTGTAGATAGTGCGGGCTTACGAGCAGTTGTTGTTTCGCTCACGAGGTTCCTTCCTCGGCGGCCCATAGGCCTTCTAGATATAATCAAGCCTCAATGGCTTTAAGGATCATTAAGGATAAACGGCGAGATAATTCATCAGCCGTGCGGATCTTGACTCATTAAGAGACATACTACAACCAGAGGAGGTTGTCCGCTGTTCTTATAATACACACTTTACTTTCGCTATGCTATGCGAAAAGCGTTACGTAGCGCTCACAACCTCCAAGCCTGTACCCCATGAAGTCTCGTGAGCAACATACCCTTGCTCTTTCAGCATCGCACACATATTAGATTCAAGACGGGCAAAAACAATAAACGCCGGACCTGATCCACACATGAGTGCCGGCCACTGTGCCTTATGCAGTGCAGTAAGAATGTGGGCACTATATGCAACCCGCTCATCTTGTGTTTGAGGTACAAGAAACGTAGGGCACACATGTGTCAATATCTGTGGATCATTGGTTAATCCCCGTAATAATGCCGATATTGGTCCTACCGAATAGGTATGCTGGTCTCGGTTTTTCCCGAACTCAGGGAGCATTAGCGTGGCCGGGAGATCTGCTGCCAGCTCTACCGGCCAGATATGGGAACTATTCTGGTTTTGCCAATACCCACAACCGTTCCCAGACAAAATGGCAGATGCCCGCTCGGGTGACACACCGAGTTTTCTCGCAATCTCAATTATCTGATTATTAGTAAATTCTGCCGGGTACCCATATAGGTGTCGCACTGCAGCAATTCCAGCTACTACTGCCGCAGATCGCGCACCTAAACCAGCTGCAGGCGGGATGGCCGTTTGACCAATGAGCGATATACCGGCATGCGGTTCTTGGAGGATATCTAGTGTTGCAAAAATGGCCTCAATAGTTGGATGAGATTCATTTTGTGGAAAAACCTGTTTGTTTGGCCCAGTAATCATCGCCCTGCTTTGCCCCACAGTGACAGTTATTGCGTAATCGTCACACATATTAAGTGCGACACCAAGCTTTTCGCCGTCCCGGCTACTAGCTAGAACTGTAGTAGCCGGGACACGAATACGGGCATAATCCCTGACTAATCGCATACGCGGATTCAATTCTCACATTTTATCTGGTGCACTAACACCCAGTAATGACAATCCGTTAGCTAGAACTTGGCCAGCGGCATCGTTAAGCCATAACCGAGTGCGGTGCAGATCTGATACTGGCTCATCAGCACGCGGTGTCACACGCGAAACACCGTACCAACCGTGATACGCGCTAGCTAATTCTTCCAAATATCGTGCTACTCGGTGCGGTTCACGCAGTTGGGCAGATTGCGCAACAATCTCTGGGAACTGTGCTAATTTCGCAATGAGCTCTGCATCGGCAGCTGAATCTAGCAGAGCTGGATCGAAGCTATCACGGGTAACACCGTGCGCAGCTGCATTGGCATCAACTGACTTAGTGCGCGCATGAGCATATTGTACGTAATACACTGGATTTTCATTCGTACGCGAAGAAATGAGCCCAAGGTCAATTTCAAGTGTGGTGTCCATTGCTGCTCGCACTAATGAGTAACGTGCAGCATCTACACCTGCCGCATCAAGAAGATCAGACAAAACAACAATGGTTCCGGCACGTTTTGACATCCGTACTGGCTGCCCATCTTGGACTAAGTTAACGAGTTGGCCGATGAGGATTTCAAGGTTCTCCCCTTTACCAGCAGTGTCACCAAAAGCACGAGCCATTGCATACATTCTGCCAATGTATCCATGATGGTCAGCACCCAACATAATAATGACGTGGTCTGCACCGCGTTCACGCTTATTGAGATAGTAAGCGATATCGCCAGCAAAGTATGCCGCATCACCGTCAGACTTGATGATAACCCGATCTTTATCATCACCAAACTCTGTTGAACGAAGCCAGGTTGCGCCATCTTGGTCATAGACTACGTTCTTACTACGCAAATCACCGATCGCCTGATTCACTGCACCAGATTCATGCAGTGAATCTTCGTGGAAGAAGACATCAAATTCGACACGGAATCCTGCTAGTTCTTTTTTGATTTCGCCGAACATACGATGAACGCCGTACTCACGGAAAAACTCTTGAGCTTGATCATCTTCTAAAGATAATGGATCAACATCTGGATGCTCTGCCATCACAGCGTTGGCAATATCTTCGATATATTGACCGCCATAGCCGTCTTCAGGAGCTTCCTGACCACGCGCTCGGGCCAAAAGCGATTTTGCAAAACGATCAATTTGTGAACCGTGATCATTAAAGTAGTATTCTCGCACAACACTAGCGCCACTAGCTTGCAAAATACGAGCCAGCGAGTCCCCTACCGCAGCCCAGCGAGCACCGCCGATATGGATAGGGCCAGTTGGATTGGCAGAGACGTACTCTAGATTAACGACCTGACCATCAAGCGCTTGACTTTTTCCGTAGCTTTCTCCTTGGTCAAGGATGGTACGTGCGAGTTCACCGGCTTGCGCTGCATTGACAGTAATATTGATGAAACCTGGACCAGCCACTTCGGCGTGGTCAATCCCCTCATGGGCAACAAGTTTTTCGACGACGAGCTGAGCAAAATCACGCGGGTTCATGCCAGCTTTTTTACCTAATTGCATGGCAACATTAGTCGCCCAATCACCATGTTCGCGAACACGTGGGCGTTCGACGCGAACCGGGGGAATTGTATCCGGGTCAAGCGCAATTGTTCCGTCTTGTGCCGCTTCATGAACGATATTAAAAATCAGTACCTTGAGTTCTTCTGGAGTCATAAATCAAGTGTATCTGTCCAAGCCACCAATTTTTCTATCACTGCCGAACAAAGACTCATGCGTTTGGCCACATTCAAGGTGATTTAGGACGCGCAATGCCCTGCTGTATTTTTATTAGGAAAATAATCCTGCTATGCTAGCAAAGGTCTGAGCCCCGATAGCTCAGGGGATAGAGCGTCTGCCTCCGGAGCAGAAGGTCGCTGGTTCGAATCCAGTTCGGGGTACGATAAAAACCGCTATAGCATAACGAAAGCTATGAGCGGTTCTGTTATGCTTTTCTGCCATTCACCCCACCTTACCCCATCTCCCACCTTGGATAGGGCTGTTATCTTCGCATGTTAAGTAGCCTGATGCGCACTTGCAAAAAGACCGCCACCAGCGAACTTACGGCCAGATACTCGCCATTCGCTGGGGAATATCGGTGATGATGCCCTGCACGCCAAGATCTAGCAGACGCCGTGCAACTGTCGTGTCATTAACTGTCCAGACATGTACTGCCCAGCCTTGCTCGCGGGCCGCCTCAACAAATGCTTGATTGACAATCTCAATGCCATGAAATTCTCGGGGAACTTGCACTGCTTGAACTCCTTGTAAATAACCAGGAATAAAGCGAAGCAAAATACTGCGAATGGCTCGCGGCGAGCGTACCGCAAAGAAAAGCTTGATAACAGATAGCACACTCAACGAAGAAGCGATCCCCGGAAGTGCCCGCCGTAGCCGACGTAATCGTCGTTCGGAAAACGATGCCACACATACTCGGGAACGGGCTTGAGCTGCTTCAATAGCATTAATTAATGGTTCTACGACACGATTTTCTTTGGCATCAACATTGAAGATCATGTCAGGGAATTCGCTGAGTACTTCATCAAGTCGCATAAAATAGCCACCAGAGTGATCAGTCATTGCCGATAACTCTTCCCAGGTGTAGTCACAAACTCGGCCACGATGCGAAGAGACCCTATCAATACGCCGATCATGGACGATAACTGCGATGCCATCTTTGGTACTGCGAACATCAGTTTCAATATAACGAAAATTAAGATAACGCATCAGTTCGAAGGCGTAACGAGTATTTTCCGGTGCTTCGATAGCACCGCCACGATGGGCAATGATGACTGGCTCACCAAGACTATCCCATAACCGGGAATTGGGCATAACGTCCTACTTAGCCCCGCAAATATCATGAATATCGACTGCGCCATGGTCTTTCATGAATTCTGTTGGATCAACAGGGCCAGCCCCATCTAATCCTGTGTATGGACCGGGATGAATTTCAAAATGAAGATGCGGGCCAGTAGATCTCCCAGAATTTCCAACATCGGCAACATGATCTCCCATTTTCACTTCATCACCTTCACGCACGTGAATACCTTCGCTGAACGAATGCAGATACCACGACGTGAAAATAACACCATTCACATTGTGTTCAATAATGAGGATGGGAGCACCTAACGTAGCTGAGTTAGCCCCAGAAAAAACGACTTTTCCATCTGCGACCGCATAAATAGGGGTGCCAAGCGGGGCAGCATAATCTACCCCTTCATGGAGTTTAGAGGTACCAAGAATAGGATGTAACCGCCATCCAAATGGTGAGGACTCTTGAAATGTTCCAGCTGCCATTGGATGAATGAAACGATCTAATTTGTTTCGCAAAACAGATGTGAGCGAGTTTGCACTAGCGGTAGTTTCACATAACACTGGTTTGCCAGCAAACTGCTCTTCATACGCTTTAAACCGAGCTGAATCTGCAGCTCCGGATAAAGCCTTGAGGTTGCTGGGTGTATCTGCGCCTTCTTCAGCTATACCTTCAAGCACACTGTCATCTTGATAGGCGGCAGCGGAACTTTCGAAAACGAATGAACCGATTCCAATACCGCCACCCACCGCAAGGAAAAATGCGCATGATGCACTTGCTAGAGTTCTCATTGACCATTGCGGCAGAAAGAAGCGGCTCAGACCGGAAGTTGTTAGCCACGTACTCGCAGGGACCTTAGCGCTTGCCGGCTCGATATTTTCAGCAGAAGGCAGGACGACAGTTTCTTGCGTCTGGCAATTTTCTTCCTTATTACCAGCACGATTATCATTATGTTGCGCAGCAGTGGCCGACATAGTGGCGACGGTTCGCATACTGGTATTGTCTTGAAAACTGTCATCCAACAAAAGCGTACTCGCTTGCTGCGCTTGACGCGCAAGACGCAAATCGCGCCGCGAGGGCCGAGTTTGTTGTTCGCTCACGCTACTCCCTTGAACGAGTTCCCCATAGACAACCTAATGATAACGGTTTGATAACAATTTCAGCAAATATATTTGCGTGACTAGAGCCACAGCTCGCATTTATCTTTGCATTGCGTCGCGGACTTCACCAATAAGTTCTTCCAAAACGTCTTCTAAAAAGATCACGCCTTGTGAACCATCTTTCAGATTAACTTCCGCCATGTGAGCACCCGCCTTTTGCATCACTCGCATTGCGTTTTCGATTTCATCATCCGGATCTACTGTCACAAGTCGACGAATTTTCCATCCAGGAATCGACTCAAAACGGCGTTTCGGGCTGATATCCAAGATATCTTTAACATGCACATACCCGATCAGCACACCATTAGAAGCAACGACGGGGAAACGCGAGTAGCCAGTATGGGCAACCCGCTCTTCCAATTCGTGCGGGGTAAGTGAATCCGGTACTGTTTCTAGATCAGCTTCCCCAACCATCAATTCCCGTGCTGTTTGTTCCGAGAATTCAATCGCTGACGAAATCAGGCCAACATCAGCATCTAGCACGCCAGCTGCTTTAGAGACCTCCACAATCGAAGCCACCTCATCGGCAGTAAATGCTGAGACAACCTCATTTTTTGGTTCGAAGCCAAAAATCCTGATGAAATGATTTGCCACCCAATTCATAGAGGCAACAACTGGATAGAAAATCTTGGAAATAAAAACAAGCGGCGGGCCAAGAATAAGCGCAGTTGTCTCCGGGTTCGTAACTGCAAGATTCTTCGGAACCATCTCGCCTATAACCACATGAGCAAAAACAACGATCGCGAGCGCAATAACAATGGCCATCGGATGTGTCATCGACTCTGGAATACCAAAATGATGAAGTGGTCCACTGATCGTATGCGCGATAGCAGGTTCGGCTACCGCACCAAGCGCTACCGAAGCAATAGTCACTCCCAGTTGGCACGTCGCCAACATAAGTGTGACATGCTCAAGAGCATACAACACCGTTTTCGCACTCTTTTTCCCATGATCGGCCAAAGGTTCTATGCGTGACCTTCGAGACCCCATCACGGCAAACTCCGCAGCAACAAAATAAGCATTGATTGCTAGCAAGCCAATCGTAATAGCAATAGCCGGACCAAGATTCATTCGCTATCCTCCTCCGACATTACTTTTACTGTTAATCGCACTGAATCTACACGCCTTCCGTCCATTTTCTCGACTCGCGCCGTGATATCTCCGTCAGTGTACTCGTCACCGACTTCTGGAATCTTCCCCAAGCCAGCCATCATCCATCCGCCGAGAGTTTCCCACGGACCATCGTCTGGAACATCAATATGGAATTCGCGACTTATCTCATCTGGTCGCATAAGTCCAGGAACGATAGTTTCTCCGGTAGCCAAGACATGCGTCGGAGTGGTTCGCCGGCGATCGTGCTCATCAGATACGTCACCAACAATTTCTTCGATAACATCTTCTAAAGTCACAATTCCCGAAACACCGCCATACTCATCGATGACGACGGCTACTTGCGATCCCGACGCGCGCAACCGCACCAAAAGTGGAGCAAGTTCAAGAGTTTCCGGCACTCGGGGAACCGGAATCATTAATGACGACGAAGTTACACTCACATCTGCTCGACGCTCATACGGAATCGCAATAGCTCGACGTAAATTAACAACTCCGCGGATATCATCCATATCTTCGCCGATTACCGGAAAACGTGAGTGTCCAGTCATTCGAGCAAGATCAACAATATCCTTAGCAGTTTGATGAATTGTCAAATGCGCCACCCGGCCCCGGTCAGTCATCACATCAACCGCCGTGAGCGCACCGATATCAATTGATCGAGTCAAAAGCCGAGCCGTCGAAATATCAAGTGTTCCTTGCTCGGCAGACCGACGCACTAACGCCGATAATTCTGTTGCCGAACGAGCACCAGATAATTCCTCAGCTACTTCAACACCAAAACGATGCAAGATCCAGTTTGCTGAATTATTTAATAAGACGATGATTGGCCGGAAAATAGCCGTAAAACCACGCAACGGAAGTGAAACTATAGCAGCGGTACGCAATGGTTCAGCCAACGCCATATTCTTTGGAACTAGCTCACCGAATACCATGGAAAAAAGATTCACCACAATAAAAGCAATAATAACTGCCGAGGCAAGTGCAGCCGGATAAGCCAGTTGTGTTTTCCCCAGTAGTCGAACAAACAAATCCTGAAGCGGAGCTTGGGCAACATAGCCAAGCAAAATCGTGGTTATGGTAATACCGACTTGGCACGAGGACAGTTGCAACGAAAGCCGATGCAAAGCCTTAGTCACCTTCTTTGCCTGTTGATCGCCACTTTCAGCTTTTGCATCTATCGTTGCCGGGTCTAATGCCACTAACGAAAACTCTGCAGCCACAAAAACTGCGGTACCAGCTGTGAGTAACACACCCAGACCGAGCATAATCAGATCTACGAGCACTATCTATCACCAACATCGTTATTCATAGTTCTTATCGTATCGTAGGCGGGCAATATTACTTTCATTAACAAGGCGCATTCGTCTCAAATCACCATCACAGCCACCGAAAAAACACCACGCAACTGTAGCGTAAAGAACTACTTCACAAACATTTCTGAACCTGAAAAACCCCCGAAACTACCGTATAGTTTGAAGTTGAGATAATTATTCTATTGGCGAGCGAGGCACAGACAATGCAGTCATCTCAACCAGAGGAATTCGGAGCCAACCAAAGCTTTATCGAAGATCTTTACTCCTCCTACCTCCATGACCCACACAGCGTCGGTCCGCAATGGCAAGAAATGTTTCGAGAATGGCAGACAGCAGGTCGAAAAGCCCAGGTTGCACCGCCGTCGTCATCAGAAAAAACACAACACGCCCAACGTTCCGTCCACGCTTCTCACAGCCGCGAAGCAACCCCGTCAACGAACGTCACAAGATCCGATCTACCACCTCAGCCACGCGCCGCAGCCGAGCCAGCAACCACACCATATGCAGCAAAATTCGATCTCAAACCAAAACTAGGCGAAATTTTTACCCGCGGACAATCAGAACGCGTCCCGCTCAAAGGCGCAGATCGCAGCTTGGCGAAAAATATGGACGTCTCCCGTGAACTGCCAACCGCAACAACAGTGCGAGCCATGCCAGCCCGCGTCATGTTTGATAATCGCACTGTCATCAACAAATACTTAGCTGCTACTCGAGGCGGCAAAATTTCGTTTACCCATCTAATTGCCTACGCCATGATTGAAGCTCTCTCAGAAATGCCTGAGATGAACTACTCCTACGATGTTGACGACGCCGGAAAGCCCATCCTCGTCAAACCTGGCACAATCAACCTCGGTATCGCTATCGACGTCAAAAAGCCTAACGGAGAACGCACCCTCGTCGTGCCGTCTATAAAAGGCTCCGAACATATGACTTTCTCCGAGTTTCTCACCGCCTACGAAGATCTCATCACACGCGGACGCGATAATGCTCTAACAATAGAGGATTATCAAGGAGCCACTGCTTCGCTGACCAATCCCGGCGGTTTCGGAACCACCCACTCCATACCACGCCTCATGAAAGGCCAAGGACTTATTATCGGCGTCGGCGCCATGGTTTACCCACCAGCATTTGCCGGAACAGCCGAAGCGCAACTTGCCCGGATGGGAGTGTCAAAAGTCGTTCACGTCACCTCAACCTACGATCATCGCGTTATCCAAGGGGCAACCTCCGGACGATTCTTGCGGCTACTCGAACATAAACTCCTCGGTCTTGACGGCTTCTACGATCGCGTCTGCGTCGCTCTCCATATTCCTTACAAACCATTCGTATGGGAAACCGACGTCGAATACGATGCGCAACGAGAACTCGGTAAACCAGCGCGTATTGCTGAATTGATCCACGCCTATCGCTCCCGTGGTCATCTCATCGCAGATACCGATCCACTCTCCTACCACATCCGCCGCCACCCCGATCTGGAAATACGTTCCTATGGATTGACTTTGTGGGACCTCGACCGTTCTTTCCCCACCGGTGGTTTTGCACACTCCTCCCACCTAACACTACGAGAAATTCTCGATCAGCTACGCGAAGCCTACTGCCAAACAGTAGGTATCGAATACATGCATATCGTCGATCCGGCCCAGCGCCAATGGTTCCAAGACCGGCTCGAACGCCCTGCCCAACCAGCCTCTATTCAACAACGCCGCCGGATTCTGACAAAGCTGAACCAAGCTGAAGCGTTCGAAACATTCTTACAAACAAAATATGTCGGGCAAAAACGCTTCTCCCTCGAAGGCGGAGAATCACTCATTCCGGCACTCGACGCCATCCTTGAAGGTGCTGCCGAATCTGGTTTATCCGATGTCACCATCGGTATGGCACACCGCGGCCGACTCAACGTCTTAACGAATATCGCTGGCAAATCCTACGGTCAAGTCTTTAACGAATTCGATGGCCGAATCGATCCATCATCCGTACAAGGATCTGGTGACGTGAAATACCATCTAGGGACCGAAGGTATCTATACCTCACCAAATGGCGACCATGTGGGTGTTTCACTAGCCGCAAACCCCTCACATCTTGAGGCCGCTGACGGCGTTGTCCAAGGGATCGTGCGTGCCAAGCATGACCGAATGGGAGTCGATGGTACGTTCTATCCAGTCTTACCTATCCTCATCCATGGTGATGCCTCACTCTCCGGGCAAGGGGTCGTCTGGGAAGTCTTCAATTTATCTCAATTACCGGCCTACAAAAATGGCGGAACCATCCATATTGTGGTCAATAACCAGATTGGTTTTACCACCTCCCCCTCCCTTGGCCGTTCTTCGCGATACACAACCGATATCGCCAAAGGTCTCCAAATCCCCATTTTCCACGTCAACGGCGATGATCCAGAAGCCGTTTCACGAGTGGCGCGCATGGCGCAAGAATATCGCCAAGCATTTCATAAAGACGTTATCGTTGACATCATTTGTTATCGACGACGAGGCCACAATGAAGGCGATGACCCTTCGATGACTCAGCCGGTCATGTACTCTTTAGTTGATTCGAAACGCACCACTCGGCGCATTTACGCCGAAGCATTAGTCGGCCGTGGTGACATGACGGCAGAGGAAGTCATCGAACTCGAATCGACATATCACAACACGTTGACCGAGGCTCTAGAATCTGTCCGAGAAAACGCCAACTCACGTACACAATCAGAAGTGCAAGCTGCGCAATCCCTCGGCCAACCACACTCACAAGACGACGACGCCGATACCATGCTTGGCTGGACAAGTGCTACGACAGCTAACATCATCGCCCGTATTGGGGCAGCACACGTCCATGTACCTGAAGGCTTTACACCCCACAAGAAAATCACACAACTATTTGCCAAACGCAACCACATGTGCAGTGAAGGCAATATCGATTGGGGCTTCGGAGAGCTTCTCGCTTTCGGATCGCTCCTTATCGAAGGAGTTCCAGTACGCATGTCTGGCCAGGACGTCCGCCGTGGTACATTCGTTCAACGCCACGCGACCGTGCATGGTGAAGGAACTGGTATGGAATGGACTCCGCTTAATCATCTCACCGATAACCAAGCACCATTCGAGATTTACGATTCTGCACTCTCTGAATATTCTGTTATGGCGTTCGAATATGGTTACTCAGTTGAACGTCCTGATGCGCTTGTCGTATGGGAGGCCCAATTCGGCGACTTTGCCAATGGCGCACAAACCGTCATCGACGAATTCATCTCTTCCGCAGAACAAAAGTGGAACCAAAAGTCCTCACTAGTACTCATGTTGCCACACGGTTATGAAGGTCAGGGCCCGGATCATTCCTCGGCTCGTATTGAACGCTACTTACAGTTGTGTGCGGAAAACAATATGATCGTAGCCCAGCCGTCAACTCCGGCCAATCACTTCCACATGTTGCGCCGCCAGGCTTACCAGCGCCCGCGCAAACCATTGATCGCTATTACCCCGAAGCAACTCTTGCGCCGTAAAGGGGCTACATCTGCAGTTGAGGAATTTACCTCTGGCACCTTCCAACCTGTTATTGGCGAACATCGTACAGACTTAAACGTCACCCGAGTCTTATTGTGCACTGGTCGTCTTTACTATGATCTGCTTGAACGCCGGGATAACGACGGTGACACCTCAGTGGCAATTATTCGCCTCGAACAACTTTATCCGCATCCAGTAGCTGAGTTAGCAGCTGAGCTGGCAAAATATCCAAACGCAGAAGTGCTGTGGGTCCAAGACGAGCCTGCTAACCAGGGCGCATGGCCGCATCTTGCATTGGAGATGTTCATGCCGATGGGCTTGCATATCCGGCGAGTTTCTCGGCCAGCTACTGCTTCTACCGCGACTGGCTTGGCAAAGATCCACCAAGCACAAGCCGCCACATTAATCGATGAGGCATTTGCCCGGTAATGTTAGTAGGCGATATTTTCCGTGGAGATTCTGATATATGGCGCACTCAATCCGCGTTTTCTTTATACTCCAACTAAGATAGGACAATAGATAATAATATCTGAATCCAACCTTCGGAGAATGGCCATGACTAGAGACAACATAGAACACCCGACGCGCATTTTGTTCGTCGGTGACGAACTCGTTGCCGGGTTTGGTGACGCGCGTGCCCTGGGGTGGACAGGCCGAGTCATGGCACGCACTGCCTGCGAACCTCCGCTTATGCCATTAACACTGGCAACACCAGGCGAAGGAACTGAAGCGTTAGCAGCTCGCTGGGAAAACGACGTCGTTACCCGAATGGATCGTGGCGGTGATAATCGACTCGTGCTTGGACTTGGCTCACACGATCTCGATCACGGCCTATCACTAGCTCGCTCACGTCTATATGTTGCCAATATTTTAGATAACGCGATGAGTTTGGGATTAGCACCGTTCGTCGTCGGCCCACCGCCGCGAAATGATCAGCCACAACGAAACCAACACGATCTAAGCCAAGCATTCGCAGATGTGTGTACCCGACGCAATGTTCCATTCGTCGATTGTTTTACTCCACTTTATAACCATGAGCAGTGGATAACAGATATGTCCATGAATGCTACCTATGCCCCGCGCCAAGCTGGATACGGTCTCATGGCCTGGCTCGTACTACACAAAGGCTGGCATTCCTGGCTAGGGATTTCTTCACCTGACCAACTATCGTAACAATTACTGGGGCAAAATAACTAAGCGTCCATCGGCTACTCGAGCCACTGAAATCGGCCAATCATAGACCTGAGAAAGTAGCTCGCTATTTAACACCACATCTGGACTATCATAAGCGGCAATCGAACCTTGACTCATCAGAGCTATCCGATCGCAATGCGCCCCAGCAAGCTGTAAATCATGCATCACTGCAATCACTGCATGCCCGGAGTCTGCCAGTTCTCGGCAAATCTTCATCGTGCGTTCTTGATGAGCAATATCCAATGCTGCAGTTGGTTCATCTAAAAACACAACACCTGCTTCTTGTGCTAATACGCGAGCTAATGTCACCCGCGCCTTCTCACCGCCAGAGAGTCGAGTGACGTCCCGAGTTTCGAATCCGCCCACATCAGTACTAATCAAGGACTGAGTAATGATCTCATTATCTTTTTGTGGATCCGGATCCCAGCATTGGCGTCCCATAGCAACAATGTCATGAACCATGTATGAGAATGGAAACTCAATTGTCTGCGGCATAACAGAACGAGTCTGAGCCAGCTCACGCCGAGCAAAATCAGACAGTGCCTTACCATGATAGGCAACCGAACCAGACTGAGGTTCAAGATCGCCAGCCATAATACCTACTAATGTGGATTTACCCGTACCGTTGGGCCCGAGCAGCCCAACAACTTCACCGTGGTTAACAGTAAATGACACATCATTGAGAATAGTGCGGCTACCGTAGGAAAAATTGATACCTGCTACGCTGATAGCAGTCGTGCCATGGCGATATATAGAAGACATGTTATCGTCCCATCCGTAGTCGCGTACGCAACAAGATAAAGAATGTTGGCCCACCAACAAGCGCAGTAAAGATGCCAATGGGCAAATCAGCAAACGGAATTATTGTGCGTGCAGCAAGATCCGAAAGCGTAATAAGAAGTGCGCCAGCAAACATTGATGCCGGCAACAAGATCCGGTTAACAGGACCGAGGGCTAGCCTCATCACATGCGGGACAATCAATCCGACGAAGGCAATAACACCCGCATATGATACGGCGGCACCCGTCAAAAGCGTAGCCAATGTAATGGCTGCTAAACGCAGCCCCTGTACGTTGATTCCCACATGCCCGGCGGCGCGTTCTCCTAACGATAACGTATCGAGTTTTTGCGATAACGTCAGGGAAAGTACGATACCAATAATAACGACGACGGCAACAATCCACACGTGCGCCCATACGGTACCATTAAGCGATCCCATCTGCCAGAACACGATATGGTCGCGAGCCGTCGTCGGCGCAATATAGGTAGCGATTGATGCTAAAGCTGTGCACACTGCGGTAACTGCAATACCCGTTAAAACAAGAACGATAACATCTGCTTTCCCCTGCGAACGGGCCAACATGTACACAATCGCTGCCGCTGCTAATCCCGAGGCAAACGCCGCAAGTGGAACAGAAAAACCAGCTAACGCATGCGGCGCAAAAACGAGCGCGAGTGCTGCTCCAACTGATGCGCCTGATGACACACCAATAATTCCTGGTTCGGCAAGCGGATTGGAGAAAACCGCCTGCATAACTGCACCTGCCACAGCGAGCGCTGCCCCCACCAATATTCCTAAACAAATTCGTGGAAAACGAATGTTCCACAGCGTCGAAAACGCTAACGGATCTTGTGGGTAATCGGTAAGACCTAGCGGAGCAAGTAGTGAACGAATAACGTCACTTACACTCACCGCATACTGTCCTAAAAGAGCGGACAATAAGGTTGATAAAAACAGCGCTACAATAACGATTCCGAATGTTATTGTGATGCGCATTTTACGCTGGGCAAAGCCCGCTGTAGCAGGTGCCATTGTTTATTCGACTCCATATAATGCGCGGGCTACAGCCAAAAGCGTTTGCCCAGTTTGCGGCCCAAAGGATAATGATAAACCGTCTGGAATCGCGATGACACGTTGCTTTTGTCCGGCTCGTGTTTCGGAAACTCCTGGACGAGCTAGGAAGCCTTCCATACCATTGGTTGATTCCAATCCGGCGCTCATTGTGAAAATGACTTCGGGGTTGAGTGACACGAGTGCCTCAGCATTTGCTGGTGTTACCCCAGTAATACCTTGTTCACTAGCGAGGTCTTTTGCGCCAACCGCAGAAATAAGCTCTGTTGCACCTTCTTTTGATCCCAAAATGAAGAACACTCCGCCTGTTCCACGCACGTATAAAAATGCTGCTTCTACTGGATTTTCTGGTGTCCACTGGCGAATTTGTTCAAGTGCCTCGTTTGTTTCTTTCTCCGTACGATCGGCAAGGGCTTTGCCGGCAGCTTCATTTCCCAACGCACGCGCGATGGACATGATCAGTGGGGTGTTTTTATCGAGACCTCGCTCAGAATCGATCACTACGAGTGGAATACCAGAAGCACGTAATTGATCAATTGCTTCTGGTGGACCAACGCTATGGTCAACAAGGATGACGGTAGGCTCAAGAGAAAGGATTGCTTCAGTATTGAGGGTATGACCGTTTTCAGTTACGACAGGAAGGTCAGCTAGTTGCTTTTCGGTTGATGAAACGGTACGTCCGACGAGGTTCTTTCCATATCCAAGCGCGATAACAGTGCGGCTTAAAGTTCCTGGCAGATCCATGGCCAGAATCCGCGAAGTATCGGTAATAGTGACGTCATTGCCTTCAGCATCAGTGACAGTCGTCGGCAGTTTCTGGGGAAATTCCTCTGTTAGCGGCTGCGGATCATCAATATCTGGCACCACAGTTAGACCTTGAATTTCATGCGGGTTAGGCAGATTTGTTGGCGCAGCGCTGGTTTGTGCTTCTTCTACTTGTGGATCTGGTTGTGCTTCTTGAGGGTGTACTGGAGTTGAACACGCACTCAGTGCGAGAAGAAGGGTGGCTACGCTTGCCGTTAATTTAAGTTTCATAGCTTTCTCACGGGACGACGGTGTGGAGTACACAGCTGTACTCCACACCGTTTTGTTTCGTTGTTATCCAGGCCGCAATTTAGTTATGGCGACCAATAGCGTCGATTTTTTCTCGACGACGCGTTCCTATCACACCCAGGCCGGCGAATAGTGCGATAACGGCTACTGCGAGGAGGCCTTGTGCACTAATACCCGTCTGTGCCAGATTTCCACCAAAGGCATCGTATTCGATGAGTTCACCAGTGTTTGGATCACAAGCGGTAGCTGGAACGAGTTTAACCGACGAAGACATCGGCGCAAGTTGTTCAGCTGCCTGATAGAATCCAGCAAAAGCCTTGACTCCTGCATCGCTCAGATTCACTGAAGCACCACTGAAGTTGAGTGCACCATCGGTGACGTTGATACCGTTGAAAGAGATGGTCGCAAAATTAACCCGACCAAGGTGGAATTTATTTCCACTCATATCTGAACCAGCCACGGTCATATAGAGCGATCCGCGGTTGCCGTTGATGGCAATGCTTGGGTTTGACATGGTCAGATCGAGAATTCCATCATGTCCAGTAAAGTGTACAGTTCCGCTGTAGTAGATATTTCCAGTACGCGTTGACGTATTGTACAAACCGCCAGTTGCTGGGAAATTGAAGTTTGTACCATCCCACGATGCACCGTTGAGTTCCCAGCCGCCATGGGCAATCGAACCACGGATATACGTGGTAAATGAGCTACGCACTCCCCAGCTAAGGTTGCCACTTGTGATGCGCTTCTTATAAGGATCTACTGCGCACTTCTTAACTTCCTCATTCTTGGTCTCAGTTCCAGTGCTTTCTTCCGGCGTGGACTGCTTGTCATCTTGAGCAACTGGACCATGGTTGTTCTTGTCATCTTGAGCAACTGGATCATGGTTGTTCTTGTGATCTTGATCCTGAGTATCTTCTGATGGTGTCACCCCATCATTATCGTCGCTTGGAAGTTGTTTTTCCGGAGCCGGAGTTTCCGACTGCTTCACATACGATGATGCGACATTAACTGTGATCGGATCAATAACTAAGCCCGGATCATAGAAATCAGAAAATGCTCGTGCACCTTCATCAGTCAGTTTTACAGTGGCAAAAGTGAGCGTGGCATTTTCCCCAACTGCCTTTTTTGGAGCGGCAGAGCGAGGAGCGAAAGCAGCAGCAACCATTTCTGGTTGAGCTGAATCTGTGACGACAGTACGCTTTGGCTCAGACAATGTTGCGATAGCAACGCGCATGGTAGAGAAATCTCCTGATGGCTTGAAAGCATGGGGATTTGCCAGCGCTTTTGGTACATCGTCTTTATTGAATGGAAGCGATGTAACAGTCGCATAGAGCTTCCATTGGTTGCCTTCCTTCTTGATAGTTGGATTGGAAATCGTCAAATCCAACAAGCCATGGTGGCCAGAGAAATGCACTTTGCCCTTAAAGTTAGCTTCGATAAAATCTGATGGCATGATATCTTGCCCAGGCTTGAGTGGGAAGGAGAAAGTTCCGGTAACACCCTCTGAAAGTTCCCATTTACCGTTGGCGATAGGACCAGTGATGTACTTGCGGAAAGATTCTTTGACGCCCCAATTCAGCTTACCCGTAATGACCTTGACGAGCTTATTAGCCTCTTCTTCAGCCTTACGAGCTTCCTCTTCAGCCTTGCGGGCTTCCTCAGCTTTGCGGGCTTCCTCAGCTTGGCGCGCTTCTTCTGCCTTACGGGCTTCCTCTTCAGCCTTACGCTTAGCTTCTAATTGCTCTTGAATTTGTGCGATTTCAGTTGCAATCTCAGCATCGCGTGCATCATGTTTAGCCTTAACATCAGCTTCAGACAAAGAATTCATTAAGTCCTTGGCCTGTTCGGGAGTGGTTGGGTAACCGACAAGAATCCTACGTGGCCCCCCCCAGCGATCGGTAGCAGTTGTAAAAGGACGTAGCTTTTCCCAGCCCGCATAATCAAACTTATTGTTCGCCAACTTGATCTGATCAACGAACTCGATGTTATTTGCCCATGGCAAAAGCTGTTCTGGGTTGGTGATGAAGTTGTACTCTAAGTTCAGTTTGCGAGTACCACGCTTACCTGGCAAAGTACCAAGATCTTTAATCAAGTTATGTGAAAGGTTGACTTCAGAGATAACTGGCATATCTTTCCACGCTGAAAGATCAGAGATACGATTCTTCGAAAGATCGAGGAGGTCAACGCGGTCTTCAGTTAGTTGTGCTTGGGTAATATCAGTAATACGATTTTCTGAAGCATTGAGATTAACCAGTTGTGGCAATTTCTTCACAACACTAATATCAGTAAGCCAGTTATCAGCAAGGTTTAGACGCTCAAGACTTGGAATTTGTTCCAAAACATTCACAGAAGCTAAACGATTACTGCTGACGTTAAGATCAGTGAGCTTCTTTAATGCGGTTAACGGAGCTAAATCTGTGATCCTATTATGATAGAAATCAGCAGTAGCAACATTAATTGCCTTTTCAATTCCTTTTAAACTCTCAATAGACCATGCTTGGCAGTTTAATACTTGCAAGCTTTCCAGATCTTTATTTGTAATAGGTAAGCGAGCATGTTCATCTTCAGCGTTGTAGTCTCTATCAAGCATTGAACGTACACATGATTCCAGTCCTTTGTCTGCAATTGTTACATCTGCAATAGGATCGTCACTGTACACTGGACCATGAATAGGATTTGACCACCGTTTCGGGAATAGCTCCCATAAAACCGGTTGCGGAACAGTGCTCTCTTCGCTCTTAGCAGTGCCTATAGTTACTACTAATGGAGCACCAGCTTCCCCTTCATAAAAACCGACTAAGCTTTTGACGTTATCCGTCAATATTGGGCTAAGCGATGAGACAACGATATAACCATCGTGCTGTTTGATCTCGAGATCCTTGAGTTCCGCAATAGGCTTCTGCTCGAAAGTACGAACGCCTTCCTTAGCCATCGTACCGCGGGTGTAGCCATCAGCTAGAAGTTCTTTATTGACAAAATCGATGGTCGGATTAGCAATCCACACATCTAAAATACCATCGTACTTAGTCCAATGGATTTTGCCTGGGAACGCTAACTTTCCAGTCTTGCCTGACAGATCAAGTTTTTGACCTGGTTCTGGTTTCCACAATAAGTGTTGACCTTTTTCAAGTATGGAGATGCCGGTAAGTTCTTCGCCGGTTGTTCCAACATAATCTCGGAATGATCGACGGAAATCCCAGTTTGCGTACCCTTCAGCCACATCCACTATTTGACTATTTGTTTCAGCTTTTACTTCCGGTGCAGAACTTTCCAAACCGGGCAGATCCGCTGCCTCCTGATTCGCGGCAGCTTGGTCCTTTTGGCTGGCGGCTGGTTGAGCAGTACCTTCTTGCACTGCATCACCTTGATCTTCTTCTGTAGTGCCATTAACACCATCAGCTTCAGAAGAAGTTGCCTCCACATCAGCAGGCGCAACCTCATCATTAACTACTGCAGATTCCGTACTGACACTTTCAGGATTCTCGTTCGCAAGCGCCGGCACAGTATTTCCTAGCAACAGTGCAGTTGCTACCATGGAGGAAATAAATAATTTCTTCACAGCGGGTCTCATAAGTGAATATCTCCTATTTCAAAGGGAGTGACAAGTCACAGTCTTAGTGACATCCTCATATTACTTAGGTTCACCTAAGTAATCAATTAAACCACCAACGATTGATACATGACGTCAACCACTTTTGTTGGCTTCTCACCCTTTAGCGACACCAAAAAAGGATCACGTCTCAAAATCCGTCTTTCCGGACAATAAATTACCATCGACCAGAAATACATTCCACCAATAGACCCAGGCACTTCCCGGAACCAAACACGACATACATCCAACCCGAGATCCCACTACCATCATCATTTAATAGAAAAATGTGAAAATCTGAGGAAAGTCACCTCTAACAAAAGTCCTAAAAATAGCTGACAAACTGTCATAACATAGATACATATGATAATCAGATCACATTTCTACCTAGTTGATTAAGGTGCTTATGTTTACGTCAATTCCCACACCTGAATATCCCGTACTATTCGCCTTTGAGGTCGGCGAATGGTGGGATTACCTCATGCTTATTATTGTTACTGCCGCCCTGGCGATAACAGCATGGTTAGCACAACGCAATAAATGGGTCGTGCTAGCAGTATTTATCGTCGCCCCCATTTTGTTAACGATTTTCTGGTGGCCTTATTCAACTGCCGGGACTGCCTCCGCTGGCTGGTTCCCTATCGTCAAGCAGTATTCCGCATTAGCCGGCTCGCTATGTTTAGTTGCTCTACAATACTCCCAGAGATTACGTCACAATCAGTGGTACTTACTTATTCCACCAGTCATTTTAGCCATCAACATTTTGGAAGCCGTTATCCGCGACTTCCAGTGCGCAAACATCCAAGGCCTAGATCCTGAAACCGGTCTGACCATATCGGGTGGAATCTGGAACTACATGAACGGTGTTGCCGGAATTCTCAATCTCCTGGCAATTTCCGGCTGGGTAGGCATCTTCGTCGCAAACAATAAGAGCAAAGCAATTATGTGGGGCGACCTCACACTAGGCTGGATCATCGCCTACGATCTATGGAATTTCGCCTACGTATACAATTGTCTTTCTGATCGGGCCTGGTACTCCGGACTCGCTCTCTTAGCTTCATGTACCGTCCCAGCGCTGTTCCCCAGCCTACGTGGTTCCTGGATCCAATTCCGTGCATACACCCTGACGCTCTGGTCCGCCGTCGTCCTTACATTCCCGCATTTCATGCACGACTCAATGTTCGCACATCGCTCAAGTTACAACTCCACCGCACTATTCCTCTTCTCATTCCTGGCACTCGTTGTAAACATCGCCGTCTTCGGCTATCACTTCTACCGGATTTTCACCCTAAAACGCAATCCATTTAAGGTTGAAGTGTACTCTGATACCCCCGAATACGTACGTATGGTCCGCAAGAACGCTTCCGACGAAGAGAAAGAGCGCATCGCTGGCCGTCTTGGAAAAACACCCGAACAACTTGGATATCGTCGCACCTCAAAGCGCCCCAAGGGACTACGCACCAAGCGCTAAATGAACAAAACTAGATAGTTTGAGGGGCATCATCTTTAAGATGTTGCCCCTCAACGTTAAGCAGTATTACTTATCTGCAGGCTTCTTCTTTCCCCATCCCTTGAGATACGTCTTTTCTTTCTTCTGACGGATCTGCTCATCCCAAGAGAACTCAGGCTCTTCCCAATCAGTGAAGTAATCCTCGTCGACGATATCCTCCCACGGCGTTCCAGGACCTGTCGGTGGCCAGTTTGGATTATCCGTTACCGGCTCACGAATTTCGGCCACTGCCGGAGATTGGCGGCCATAACGCATCCACTGCGTGTAGGTCTCTTCGTACAGCGGTGTATCATCCCAGCGACCAGCTGGAGTACCGGTATTAAACCAGCGGCCACCAAGCAAACCACGCATAATCTTTCCACTATGCTGTTGCTTCTTGCGGAACTCCGCCACTCGCTTAACATAGAGATTCTGCAGGTGAGTCATAACCCCACCAATCAGTTCAATATTGACCCAGTTAATAGCCGAGATAGCTGGCGTATCCGGTTCGAAACCAATACGCCAATGGTTAATCAACCGGCAACGCTCACCCTTTAATGGAATGAAGTAGAAACACCACGCTGCCGCAAAATGCTTCATAAACGGGAAACGGAAAGCATAAGATCCCGGTGCAGCCGGCGGATTCTTTGTATCAACCCACTGAACCATGTACTTTCCAGGAACAACGTCTGCCCACTCCATCGACATACCATGAAAATCGAAGGCTGCAATATCACCTGGAACCATAGAATCTGGCTGCTGGAACTCTTCTTGAATCTCATAGGAGTTAAAGAATGGCAACCGCGCAAAAGTACGCTCTAAAAATTCCGAGCTAAATGAACCCGACTTTTCCGCACCAATCTGCTTAAAGATTCGATACACCGCATACGCTGGCGCATCAATATCAATTGCATAGGTGGAAGAATATCCATTCTTATAGTTAGCGTCGATTAAATCGTCGCCCGGATAAACCCACTCTTGTTCCTCTTTGGTAGCCTTACCTGTAAATTGGCTAAATGCCACCAGTCCACTCAGCCCCGTCAGGGCCGCGGCTCCGCCGAGCTTAATCCACGTTGATTTCTTCATGGAGTCCCCTTCACTAGATATGCCGTAAAAGATTTACAGCCTGTCACTTCTCTGTGACGTTAGTCTCCAGTATCTCAGATTTTTACCGATAATATTGAGGAGAAAGTCCCAGCCTGTACAACGAAGACAGTACTTGGGTTAGTTTTAATTGCATATTCTAAGGAATTCTCATGTCGTCACTATTCCTGTGGGAAATTGGAACGCCTACCGTCTATATAGCGTGGATAGTCGTACTCATCGCCCAGATTGCCATCGCTGAAATTAACCGTCGATGGAATTGGACTATCTTTACACTCTGGACTATCGGCGGAATCGCCGTCATGCCTTACGTCATCATCCATGGCGTACCGATGGTTGGCTGGTTCCCGTTCGGCAAATTCGTCATTATGATCGCCACAGCAACCATGACTGGATACTTGCTCGTATTCGGTAAACGTCATCCAGATAAAGCGCGCAAGTACGCCTTATGGATGGGCGTAGCATTATGGCTAGGACTTTCCATCAATATCATGGAAGCAAATATTCGAGATATCACTATTTACTTCCAAGCAGACGAATACTACGCTTGTGCCGCTAGCACCGATTGTTTACAAGCAATCAATGCTGGTCACTCCATTGACGTGCTGAACGGACTGCCCGAATCCCGTGGAATTACCGCCCCTCTCCACTCTGCTGAGTGGTATCAAGCATTGGCATCAAATTTTGAAGCTAATCATGTTGGAATTGATCCAGCCACCGGTTTCCGTACAATTGGCGGGCATTGGAATATCGTTTCTGCACTTGCCGGCCTTCTTAACATCATTACCATTACTGGTCTTGGCAAGATCTTTGTCACCTCGGAAGCAAAGACCGTTCTCTCTAACGGAAAGAAGCAAGTTCGCGGCTTAATTTGGGTAGATATGGTTTGGCCATGGGTCATTGCTTACGATCTATGGAACCACGCCTTCCTATACAACGCTCTGGCTGATTACACGTGGTACTGCACATTCGCACTGTTGCTCGCTTGTACGATTCCAGCATTCACATGGGCAAAAGGTCAGTGGATTTGGTTCCGTTGCTTCACACTCATGTTCTGGATTGCCGCAAATAATTTGCTACCTGAACTCCTCGTTAAGCCAAGTTCGATGACGAACTATGCCACGATGAACCCAGTTGCCAATATCGTCTGTGCATGGGCGGCCCTCATCTTCAATCTCGGCTTGTTCATTTACTGGCTCTACAAGATCATCAAGCACAAGCGCAACCCACTCACCAACTGCTTGTACTTCGAGATGAGCGAGTTCCGTACGATTGTTCGCCACCACGCCGATGAGGACACCGCACGTTGGCTTACCAATGAAATTCCGGAAACTCCCGAGGAACTCGGATTTATCGATTCCACTTCAAAGCCTGCGAACAAAGCGAAGCATAAGAAGTAAGGGAGCTGGCGAGCATAGAATGCGCATGCCACGCAATAAATAGTGGTTATGGTCTGTTTTAAAGCCAGATATGCAAACTCTATGCACACTCTTCACCTAACCTCTAAAAAGTGATATCATTTTTATATCACTTTTTAGAGGTTAGGACTTTATAAGGACACATCAACACCAGTCACGGTAGCCGCCGACCCGGTCGGCCACTCTGGCATCCGGGTAGATGTAACAGAAAAGAAAGCATGGGCACTAGGATCAGCTGGGACGATCCTTCTCTTTTTCAGCATCTTGGCAGCTATCGGACTCTCCTCATGGTTCTTCATCCAAGGCGCGATTGCGCAGGATAATGGCACTGCCACCACTCAAACAAATGTCGTCATGACTATATGCGGCATCGTCTTCTTACTGGTATTCTTTTTACTTACTGGATTCACGATCGTTTCCCCGGGTGAGTCTCGCGTCGTTCAGCTTTTTGGAACCTACATGGGCACGATCCGGAGTACTGGGTTCAGTTACACCATCCCATTCACTAATCGTAAAAAAGTTTCAGTGCGCGTACGCAACTTTGAAACCAACGAGACGAAGGTTAACGACTACTCTGGAAACCCCATTAATATCGCAGCAATTGTTGTCTGGCAGGTCGCAGACACCGCGAAGGCGCAGTTCTCGGTTGAAAACTATGAAGACTTTATTAAGTCCCAATCTGAGTCAGCACTCCGTCATATCGCCACTCAACATCCTTACGACTTTCCTGTTGATGGGCGTTCCTCTCTGCGCGGTTCAACCGAGGACATCAGCATTGAGCTAGCTAATGAAGTTGCCGAGCGAGTAAGTGTTGCCGGCTTAGAAATTGTGGAGACCCGCATTTCTTCCCTCTCTTACGCTCCTGAAATCGCCCAAGCAATGCTACAGCGTCAGCAGGCTGCCGCAATCGTGGATGCTCGCGAAACAATCGTTGACGGCGCCGTCTCCATGGTTGAGATGGCACTCGATCAGCTCGAACAGAAAAACATTGTGGATCTTGACCCAGAACGACGGGCCGCGATGGTATCCAACCTGCTCGTAGTTCTGTGTTCTGACGGACAGACACAACCAGTCATTAATGCTGGAGGTCTTTACCAGTAAGCTTATGACACCCCGCAAAGCCATTTCGTTACGCCTCGACCCAGCGGTCCACGATGCCATCGCCCGCTGGGCCGAGGATGACTTGCGCTCAGTTAATGCGCAAATTGAAGTCCTTCTCCGAGACGGGTTGTGCAGAGCTGGCCGGCTCCCTGGCACTACCGGTCAGTTACCGAAACGCGGACGGCCGCCAAAAAAGCCTCCGCAGCAGACGGAGACGTAAGACGCACTACAGGTATCCCAGCACTGCTGTTCTCCTGCTCTCGCATCCATTGGCGCTTTCGTGAAAACGAAAGGAAATGCCAACGAATAATCGATTCGGAGCTAAATAAACGTTTCCACGTTTCGATATTCCCATTGCATACATGCTCGCGCCTAATCACTCGTTTAATTGAGCGTTTAGTCACGCGCCAGAGTGAGACGTACCGCGGATAGTCAAGAGCTACTAACAAATCTGCGCGCGAAAAATGACATCTTTGAATTTTCCCCACGCTGAATCGCACACCCATTCGGGTAATTGCGTGAACTGATCTGCCAATATACGCATCTCATGTTCGTCCCGGTTTTGCCATACCGCTTCCGAAGCTGGCGCATAACCAATTTGTTCGTCAACAAGACACAGCGGATAGCGCCGGAGTTGCGCAAATTCCCGAGCTAACGTTGACTTTCCGCTTCCAGTAACACCATAAAACACCACCCGCCGAGCTGACACGATCTCATGTTCATGTGCTATTGGCATTGAATACGCACCTTCCTCGTACAAACGTATGACAAATAAAAGAGGGCGACTAAAATTCGCCCTCTTTTATTCGGATCTTTGATCCTCAAGCTTCGGACCCAAAATCAGGTGTTGGGACGCTTGCCGTGGTTTGCACCGCGCTTCTTGCGGTCACGGCGCTTACGCGAACGCTTCGACATTGTGTACTCCTTAACCTTCGGCCGTATTTTTACGGCACGACAAGACTATATTGTACCGGGTTGATAGCCATTACGTCATATCCATCCAAGATGTATCTACTCACGCACGATAATGGCGGCACTATCCCCCGATTACTCGCACGATTCGTGCACGCAACTCTGCTGGTGCCGTATCCCCATGACATGAACGACGCAGAGCCAATCGAACCCGAATTTCACTTCGTATCGTTTCCCCACAATGCGCACACGCTGCGCTGTGCTGTAATAAGCGATGTGCATGGCTCGCTGGCATATCAGCATCTACAAGTTCAAAAAGATGCGCAAGAACTTCAGAGCAGTCACATTCAACATCGGCACAATGACACTCATCAAGTTGTGCTAATAATTCGTCAAATTGTTTCACTTTGTCTCCTTCGCCTTCTGCTTCACTTTATACCCCAACCCAAGGGCATAGTCACGAAGAATCTCTCTAAGCTGAGTACGCCCACGGTGAAGACGAGACATGACTGTGCCGATGGGCACCCCGACAATATCAGCTATCTCTTGGTACGAAAACCCCTCAATATCAGCCAAATACACAACAGTTCTACGATCGTCCGAAAGTTGTTCCAGCGCCTCTTTAATTTCTGAATCAGGCAGCCGCTCAAGAACTTCAGCTTCCGCCGACATCAATCCTCGTGAATCATGCATTGAGGCCGCATATTCTTGCCAATCTTCGACTTGTTCCGCATCAGCTTCTTTTGGTCTGCGTTGGGCTTTACGGTAATTAGAAATGAAAGCATTATTGAGGATGCGATACAACCATGCTTTAAGATTTGTCCCCTGTTGATATTGATGAAAGGCCGCAAATGCTTTCGCATAGGTTTCCTGTACAAGATCTTCCGCATCTTGCGGATTACGAGTAAGGCGAAGCGCAGCACCATACAGCTGATCGAGCAGCGGCAATGCCTGCTCTTCAAACTGGCGAGATAACTGCTTACGATCTTGGACTGAGGCTACATCGTTCATCAACTCCAGTTTACCGCAGAACACAGACCTCGTCCGCGGTACACCACATGGCAAGAAACATACAACGGGTTACCAGCGCAAAAAGCGCCAATAACCCGTTGTGTCATGAAAATGTTAGGCTCGCTGATAGTGTGTCATATTTACATCAGCATCGAAGACGACGAAGTTCGGTTTCTTACCGACTTCGAACTCCAAGGTGACGCCAGGCTCTTCTCCGGTAAGCGCAAGGGCGCGTGCCGGACCGGCAACACAGCAACGAACAGCAGATTCAATAGAGAGGTGACCGCCGGTAACCATGCGCTGGATTTCTTCAGCAAGCCGTGCCGTACCGCCAGCAATAGCACCGCCGTCGGTCAGGCGTGCTACTCCATCAACGATAGTGACAGCAAGCGAGCCCAAGACATAGTCACCATCGGGCATGCCAGCACCAGCCATCGCGTCGGTAACGAAAACGACGCCATTCATCTGACCAGAGCCCTCAACCACTCGAACAACATCCCCAACCAAATCTGGATGGACGTGAATCGTATCGGCCACCAACTCAACAATAGTTTCCCCACGGCAAGCAGACGCAATCAACTCCCGGACCGGGCCTGGCTCACGGTGTGCCAGCGTTGGCATTGCGTTAAACAAATGGGTAGCTGTTTGCGGCACTTCGATTCCCTTAGCTCGGCCATATTCAGTAGTACGGGCAATCAAGTCACGCGCTTGCGCCGTCGTCCCACTCGTATGCCCCCACGAAGGTAACGCGCCAAAATCAAGCAATAAACATGCCACTTCAAAAGCGTTATCCACTTCAGGAGCAATCGTCATGGTTTTAATCCAGCCCTTGCCAGCCGCTAACCAGGTACGTAACTCTGCCAGATCTGGATTACGGACTGCGGCCGGGTTTTGCGCACCGCACTTGTGAGGGGAAATGTATGGGCCTTCCATGTGAATGCCGAGCAGCTCACCAGCTTCACATGCTTTCACTAAGTTTTCGATAGCCGGCAACGGATCAATCATGGACACAGTAGAAGCAATCATTGCCGTCGTACCCATACGTCGGTGCGCTTCAATTGCCGTATAAACACCATCTAAGTCAGTCTCGTCAGGGAAGGAAGCTCCACCACCGCCATGATTGTGAATATCAATCAGACCAGGAGTAATCCAGCCTTCAGGCAACTCATCGCTGGCAGGCAAAACGCGCACAAGCACGCCGTCGTCGTCCAGTTCCAAACCAGCGCCAACCAATTCGCCCTGGCCATTGAGGACTTTACCTTCGAAAACGTTCATCGTAAAGACTCCCAACGTTCCATGTAGAACTCCTTAAACTCCAGCTTAGCTGCCGCAGCTTCATCCAAGAACACCACAGCTTCTTGATGCATCTGCAGAATCGTGGCTGGCCACTTTGCGGAAATACCACCTTCAACAAGCTCACGTACTGCGTCAGCCTTACCAGCGCCAGTAGCGATCAACAACGGCACTTCGCATTCCATGATGGTGCCCAAGCCTTGGGTGATGCAGCGGGTTGGAACCTTAGCTAGATCATTGTCGAAGAAGCGGGCATTATCCTCACGAGTTTGTGCAGTTAGCGCTTCGACGTGGGTACGTGAGGTCAGCGCACCACCTGGTTCATTGAAACCGATGTGCCCGTCAGATCCGATGCCCAGAATCTGAACCACAACACCGCCAGAGTCCTTAATGTCCTTATCGTATGCTTGAGCGGCTGCATATGGATCTTGTGCCGAGCCGTCTGGGGTGTTGAGATCTTCTTCGCGCAAGCCGGTGCGCTCCTCACCAACGAGTTGAGCACGCAAGACATTGCGGTAACGCTCTGGGTGTTCCGGATCGATACCAATGTACTCATCGAGCGCGAAAGCCTTGAATCCTTCTAGCGAGAAAGTTCCAGCGGCATGCGCATCGCGCAGTTCCTGGTAAAGCGGTAGTGGTGTGGAACCGGTGGCGACACCAACTACTTTGCGCTCAGATGCGTTGAGCTTCTTCATCAAATATTCAGCAGCTGCTTTTGCCAGTGTTTCTTCATCTTTAAAAATACCAACGTACATATTCGTCTTCTTTCAGTTTTCTATGAGTTAGGAGTTATTTAGCTACGTTAACGAACCATGATGTGATCGAGGTTGGGTGCGTGATTGCTGTTCCGACGACGGCGGCAAACGCACCTGCTTCGAGGACCTGACGCGCTTGTTCTGGAGTATGGATACGTCCCTCGCAAATGACTGGCATATCTGGGAACGCTTCAACCATCTGGGAGAGGAGCTCAAAATCTGGTCCGTCAGTTTTCTCCCGATCACCGGTGTATCCCGCGAGAGTGGTGGAGATAATGTCTGTGCCAGCATCGACGGCACGTTGGGCATCCTCAAATGAGCCACAGTCTGCCATCGTAAGAATGCCGTCTTTTTTTAGCTCGGCAATGGTTTGCGCGTATGTTAAACCGTCTGGCCGAGGCCGGCCAGTTGCATCGATAGCAACGATATCTGCGCCAGCCATCGAGCAAGCACGCGCGTGGCGAAGCGTCGGGGTGATGTAGACGCCTTCGTCACCCTCTTTCCACAATCCAATAACGGGGACATGTACTCGTCCTTTAATTGCCGAAATGTCAGCTAGTCCTTGACAGCGGATAGCAGAGGCCCCACCAAGTTCCGCTGCCCGTGCCATTTGCGCCATAGTTTCTGGATGACGCAGTGGCTCACCCGGGTATGCTTGGGCAGAGACGATTACTGTGCCTCGCAATGATTCGATGAGTTGATTCATCAATTATTCTCCCTTGAATAGTAATAGAGGGCGGCGCCGTATAATGGGGCGTCTGATCCTAATTCCCCGTTGCGTAGCTCAAGGCCGGCAACGAAATCCATGGCATTGGCGCGATATCCACGACGTACTTCTTCCCACCATGTTTGTCCAGAACGAGTCATTGACCCAGAAAGAACGACGACGGAAGGGTCAATCGCGTTGGCCAGCGAACCCAGCACTTCTCCGAGTGCGTATGCTGATTGTGCGAATGTCGTGGTAGCTAATTCATGTCCTTGTTCGGCGAGGTCTTGGAGTTCGCGCCCGTTACGAACGGTCTCACCTTTGGCACGCGAGTTGAACCAGCTGGTTATACCAGACCCGGAACAAATAGCTTCAATATGTCCTTCACGACCACATGAACATGGCTGGCCGGCCGCATAATAATGGTGTATATGACCGAAATGGCCGGCTAAATTATGGTCCCCAAAAACAATCTGACCATTGACTATATGCGCGCCACCAATTCCAGTTCCAACCGCACATGCTAAAACTGAACGGAAATCCCGACCGGCACCAAGGAGCGCTTCGCCAAGTCCGTGTGCGTGTACGTCATTAATTGCCCACACTGGCTTGTGTGTTGCTTCACGTAATAGATCGCCGAGCGCAGTTCCACCCCAGCCGGGCATGGTTCCGGTGGCGGAAACGATAGCACCAGTATTCGGATCGACGACGCCAGCGGATGCCACGGCAACGCCGTCAATATCAACACGGGCAACAAGATCGCTGGCTAACTGGCAGATTCGCTGAGCTACGCGCGCCCCGCCGTCGAAAGCCTGGGTAGGGATTTCTCCGCGTGAGCAGATAGCAAGATTGCCGGTTTTGCCGGTCACAATCGCCCATCCAATTTTTGTGCCGCCGATATCTAACGAAAGAAGAACCACCCTTGCTCCTATGCTTTCTTTCTCATTGCACACCGTTTTAACAAAAATACGCTAAACTATGAAGACATTTTTGTTAGTTAAACAGGGCAACACTGCCTTGTGTTCGTTAGAATTAAGCCTATGTTGTCAGACAAATCATTGCAAGCGATTCTGAGGAAATACAGCACTCCCTCAGCAACCGATAATAAGCTGATCGGCACTGTCATGCGCTCAACAGCCACGATGGACGCGATTAAAGGTTATATTCTCAACCATCGTCTCAAGCCTGGCGATCAGTTACCTACTGAAGCTGAACTATGTGCTGACCTCGGGGTGTCGCGTTCATCGGTGCGCGAAGCTCTGCGTCAACTTGCGGCTCTTGATATCGTGACTGTTCATCAAGGGCGTGGCTCTTTTGTTGGAGACATGTCACTCGAACCGCTGGTCCAGACCCTCATTTTACGTAACGCGATTGACCAAAATTCTGGCAAAGCAAGTTTGCGTCAGGTTGTGGCCACCCGAAAAGTTCTTGATTTAGGTATTGCCGACGACGTCGTCACACATTTCACCGGAACACATAATCCAGAACTCCACACTTTGGTAGACACCATGGTTGAGCGAGCTACCAATGGACAAACATATCTTGATGAAGATATTGCTTTCCACGAAGCTCTCATCGAATTTGCTGGAGATTCACTTATCGCCCAGTTGATGAGCGCCATGTGGCTCGTTCATCAAGCGTTCATCCCCGGTTTAGGTGCTCCGCCAACTGATGAACTAACGGCAACTGCGCACGCCCACCGCGCTATGCTCGAAGCAGCCGAGAATGGCGATTTAGAGGCTTACAAGAACGCGGTTGATGCACATTACGGTCCGCTTGCCAAAATCATCGACCTATAACTTCATTTTTGGCACAATTTTCACTGTTGTCCACACGATGGTGGAAACGGACGGTAAGCTAGAGGCATGGCTATCGTAAATAAACTCGCTCGTCCGTTACTCGCTGCCCCATTTATTGTTACTGGTCTTGATGCTTTGACTAAACCTCAAGGACATCGAGAGCCGGCCCGCAAACTTTGGGGACTGGCACAAAAATTTGGTATCGATCGTAAGCTCGGCATGTCCGAACCGACCGATGCTACGTTAGATCTCCTCACACGTGCCTCAGGAGCTGTTGTTACGGGAGCAGGCGTCCAGCTGGCGCGTTCGCGCGCGCCACGCTCAGCAGCGCTACTATTAGGGCTCACTCAAATCCCGCTCGCATTAGCAAATAATCCAGTGTGGGAAAAGAAATCTTATGCGGAACGCAAGAAGGATGTTTCTGGACTCCTTGCTGCCGCCGGACTCATTGGCGGTGCCTTAATCGCATCGACTGACCGTTCTGGTAAGCCCTCAATGGGTTGGCGTGCCGCACGGTTAAGTGAACGCGCGGTGGACAACGCCTCGCAACGTTTCGATCAGCTTTCTTCGGGACGCTAACGGCTATCGATTCATGAGTACACGCTCATGACCTCAACACTCGGCAACCCAACGTTGTGGCAAGCCCCCACGTTACCGCCTTACGCCCGCCTCACCAGCACCATTCGATTGCCCGGTTCTAAATCTTTGACTGCCCGCTGGATGATTCTGGCAGCACTCGCACGGCGCACAACCCGTCTTGTTGGCGCCTTAGATTCAGCCGATACTCGAACAATGGCACATGCCCTTGAGCAACTCGGCGCGCGGGTATATTGGAACCTCGACGCCTGCGTTATCAAGCCTTTTCCTCGGACGAGCACCGGGAAAATCATAATCCGAGGCGGAGTGCGCATACATGCCGGCCAAGCCGGAACAGTTATGCGTTTTATTTTGCCGTTAGCGGCTATGGCTCGTGGCCCAGTTGAGATTGACTGTGCAGACAACGCCCGCCACCGGCCCATAGACGGCCTGGTTACAGCACTACGTGACCTCGGAGTACACATCACTTCCACTCAGCCCCAGTCAGCCAACGGTCCTCTTGCCTTTCCATTTGTTGTTCACGGAAAAGGCCACCTAGCCGGTGGTACGGTAGCGGTCGATGCCCAGGCTTCCTCGCAATACATCTCCGCACTGTTACTAGCCGGAGCGCTGATGGAAAATGGGCTCACCGTCCATCTCAAACATCATTTGCTGCCCTCCACTCCCCATGTGAACATGAGCGTTGAGGTGTTAGCCGAATGCGGAATCTCCGTCGTCGTCGGCGATCATTCGTGGCACGTCGAACCGGTTCCGCATGCAGATCTCATACTCCCCCAAACCCTCACCATCGAACCCGACCTGTCCAACGCCGGTCCGTTCCTGGTAGCTGCGATGGTCAGTGGCGGAGACGTCACAATCGACAACTGGCCCACTCAATCGAATCAACCGGGAATGGCCTACCTGGATCTATTGCATCAAGCCGGCGCAACATTCACCGAACGCACCGCAGGCAAACTCACCTGCCGCGGCCCTGCCACCATTGCTCCATTATCAGCTGATATGCACGACGTCGGAGAACTTGTCCCAAGCATTGCCGCACTATGTGCCTACGCAGACGGCCAAAGCCACCTGACCAATATTGGCCACCTACGCGGGCATGAAACAGATCGATTACACGCCATCACACAAACTCTAGCGCATGTGGGCATACCTGCGGTTGCAACAACCGATGCCCTCATTATTCAAGGAAATCCGCGAGCGCTCCACGCCGGCGACCTCGATTCTTACGCCGATCACCGAATGGCAACATGTGGCGCCATCCTCGGATTACGCGTTCCCGGTATTCGAGTTGCTAATATGGAAGCTACGGCAAAAACATTCCCACAGTTTGTCAGCATGTGGGAAACAATGGTCATGAATGGATGAACATAAGTGAGTAGACGCGATATTGGCACTGATGATTATCGGGTAAAGGTACGTCCGGGCAAGCCGTCACGGCCACGTACGAAAATTCGCCCCGATTATTCAGTGGCTCCGCGGGGACGGGTTTATCGTGTTGATCGCGGACGTTACCATGTGCGGATGATCGACGACGGCACGAATGTTGTGGCGGTAAAAGCGCGTGAACTAGGACGGCGTGGAATCGTCGTCGGCGATGTGTGCGCAATGGTTGGCGATCTGTCAGGTCGCAAAGATACCCTGGCGCGAATCGCAGACGTTGACGAACGCCAAACCGTGCTACGCCGGGTCGGTGAGGAAGGCGAAGCAGCCGGAAACGAACGCATTATTGTCGCCAATGCGAATCAGTTAGTGATCGTGGCTGCGTTGGCGCAACCCGAACCGCGGACCGGGATGATTGATCGGTGTGTGGTTGCTGCTTACGACGCCGGTATGGACGTTATTTTGGTCTTGACTAAGTCCGATTTGGCGCCGGCGGACACGTTGCGTGCAATCTATGAACCGATGGGCTTAGATATCGTGGTCACTAGCGTAGTTGGGGACGACGATGCTTCAGCCACCGATAGCGTTGATGATGGCTTGGCCCATTTGCGGGAAAAACTCACTGGCCGCGTTTCAGTTCTTGTGGGCCATTCTGGGGTTGGAAAATCGACGCTGATTAATGCGCTTATTCCACAAGCCACCAGAGAAACTGGACATGTTAATGAGGTGACTGGCCGGGGTCGGCACACCTCGACGTCGGCAATGGCATTCGACTATCTCGGTGATGGAACTGTTATCGATACACCGGGCGTTCGTACTTTTGGGTTAGCGCACGTTACCCCTGACGGTTTGTTGCGCGGATTCCCTGATTTAGAAGAGATTGCCGCCAACTGTCCACGCGGATGCACTCACGAAGAAGGCGTCATCGAATGTTGTTTAGACGATCCGGAATTCGTTGAACCTAGTTCATTATTGGCAACGCGCGTAGATTCCTTTAGGCGTCTCTTAGCGTCCCGTGGGAAACCTGAGTGGTGAAACATTAGATAATGTTCCCCCGGATAGCGTCGTAGATATAACACCGTCATATCTACGATCAAAAAACGAGCTTATCTTGACGCCGCAATGAGGAGTTTTCTTAACTCTGAGAACTGCTGTTAAAAAGTGGATGTGGGCAAGTTATCCACTTGCCCACATCCATGCGCTATTGCGATATGCAATGGCATACATGTGTAGAAGATATTGGAGAGGATTTCTACACGAAAACGTTACTGATTCATTATTTCGGCTATTTCGACGCGTCGGCCCTCGCGCTCTGAAAGCGTACAGGCATCTGCGGTAGCTATAGCTTCCATCGCAGCAGTTCCATCAGAAAGCTTGGCAAATTCGTCAAGAACAGGACTGCCTTCCATCAAACTATGGAAGTACTTCATCTCTTCTTCGATGATTCCGTTTAACCACAAAGGTGGCTTTTTGTCCGGATTGCCATACTGAACTGCGCCGTCAGTTGAAGAATTAGAGTAGATCGCGGTCCGTTCTTGATCTTCTTCTTCACTGCGGTGAAGCAGGTACTTTTCTTCGCCCTCAGGTGTAATGACCATGACTCCAGTATGTTGCATATCAATCTTGATAGCGCCCTGTTCTCCTTGAATAAGCGCATAGTGTTCTGGCCAGCGGAAAGCTGAACCATATTCCAAGGTCGCAAACGCGCCACTATCAAATTCTAACTGGATAAACAGCATGTCATCCTCGTCGCCAAAATCTTCGCCTTGATGCGCAACATCGCCACTTATCATATTTACTCGCGAAGCTGGTCCAAGAATGGATTGCACGAAGTCAAGCTCATGAATATGGTGATAAAGATGCCCGCCAGATAGCTCCCGAATCTTCTTCCATGAAATTTCAGGTTGCTTATCCTCCCATCCATTTCGAGCAGTATGAATATAGAGGACCTTTCCGATCTTACCTTCGTTAATAAGACGCTTGGCTAGACGTACACCGTTCATAAAATTCATCACGTGTCCAGCCATAAAAAAGACGTTATTCTTCTTGGCTGTATCAACCATCATCTTACAATCGGCATAGCTTAATGCGATCGGCTTTTCGCAAAAAACTGCTTTCCCAGCTTGAGCTGCAAGAATAACAGGTTTAGCGTGCTCACCATTTGGCGAAGCCACAATAATTGCCTCAATTTGATCATCGTTGATCAAATCATCCATTTTTTCGTAGACTTTTGCGCCAACTTCCTTAGCTGGACCTTCAGCGTTATGCGGATCGTAGATTCCCATAACATTCGCTCCTGGAATCTGATTGAGAACACGAGCTTGCGCTGCCCCAAAATATCCAGAACCAATAACCCCGTAATTGATAGTCACGGTAATATACCTTTCTCAAAATAAGTGCCGAATTATTACTTCACTGAGCCTTCACTCAAACCTGCGGCAATGTACTTTTGGATAAACATAAAGACAACAACAGATGGCACCACCACGCAGGTGGACGCTGCCATGAGCGCTCCCCAATCAAGAACTTCCGTACCTGTTAATGAGTACAAGCCAACAGCAACCGGCATTTTTTCGGAAGATCCCATGAACAACAGCGCATACAAGAACTCGTTGAATGCGTTGATGAACGTGTAAATCGTCGTCGCTACAATCCCAGGAAGCACGATGGGGGTTGAAATCCGGATAAAGATATGGAACCGTCCAGCACCATCCACGGCTGCAGCTTCTTCTATTTCTCTTGGTACTGTTTGATAAAACCCAACCAGCATCCACAACGCGTAAGGAATTGAAAATGATAGGTAAACAAGCACCAAACCTGTAAACGTATTAACCAACCCAATTTTTGCTAGCACCATCGAATACGGCACAGCCAAAAGAACAGGTGGGAACATATACGTTGTGATCAAAACTTTCGTGATCCTACGACCGACTTTCGGAAAGAACCGAACAATCCCGTATGCCCCTAAACAAGAGACAATAACAGTGATAATAGTGGTGACCGTAGAAACGATGAGACTGTTTTTGAGATTAACGACGAACCCTAAATCCCATAACGCATGAACATAATTCTCTAAGGTAAATGTTTCCGGTATGAACGACGTCGGGCTTGAAGCTAAATCAGCTCCTGTTTTAAAACTCGAAATAATGATCCATAGCAGTGGAAAAATAAAAATCAAACTTACCACGATCAAGAAAAGATAAGCGATACCGGTAACAAAACGGCGTCTAGCTAAGGCTTTCATTATCGATCTTCCCTTTCCCACCGATTGATGAATCTAAAGAGAATTACTGCCACCACAATGAGAAATACCAAAAGTGTAATGGTGACTGCCGAAGCCATTCCCAACTGCTTTAATCCCCATCCGGTTCGGTATGCATATATTGGTAGCGTCGTCGTTAAATCACCTGGGCCACCACCTGTAATAAGGAATAACAGATCAAAATTGTTGAAAACCCAGATCGTTCTGAGAACGACAAGTAATCCGATCACAGCTCGAATATGTTGCAATGTCACATAACGAAAACGCTGGAAAGCACTGGCGCCGTCAACTACTGCAGCCTCCAACTGATCTGCTGGTACTGTTTTTAAGGCAGACAGGATATTGACCATAAATAGTGGAGTACCAAACCATATATTGATCCCTAAAACTACCCAAAATACAGCGTCTGGATCGGCTAATAAAGCCACTAACCCATCCGTTAGTCCGATATCGCGCAAGGCATTAGGCACAAATCCGTAGACATCGTTTAGAATCCACTTCCACCCAAAACCGATGATAATTGCTGGGAATGCCCACGGAACTATCAAGAGTGTTCGGAATAGGCCCGATAAATGACGAATACGATCAAGTGCCATAGCTAGAAGAAATCCCAAGCCAAGTTGCCCGATCAGCGACAATGCTGTCCACTTTATTGATATGGCAAAAGCTCGCCAGTACGTCGGATCTTGGAGCAACTCAGAAAAATTGGCTAATCCTACAAAATCGTAATTAGCTTTAATGAGATTCTTATTTGTTAACGAGTAGAATACTGCTGAACCTAGCGGATAAAACAAGAGTGCGACTACTAAAATAACTGACGGAGCAACAAACAATACTCCGGTCCAATTCAGGTTAGTGCATTTTTGCCATATACCCGGCCGACGAACAGTACCAGTACTTGCTGGAGGCGTGTTCATGCTACTGTCTTTCCCTTCGATCCGTTACTTAATAGCGCCAGCTTTTTTAAATAGATCGTTGAGCTTGTCTTCAGCAGTCTTCGCTGCTTTTTCTACTGATTCGCCATCAAGAATGATCGAATGGAACATCTGTTCAATGATGCCCTGGCTAGTAACAATTCCAGCCTGCAACTGTGGACCTTGCTCCATGCCGATTGCTTGTCCAAGTGGGATAACTTCGTTGAGGCTATCGAATACACTCCGGTATTTTTCAATGTGATCGTTGTTTAAGAAGTCAGGGTTATCCACAATGTCTTTCAAAGCTGGCATCATGCCAACAGGAACCGAATGTAAAAACTTAATGTAGTCATCGGTCTGGTAGAGAGTTTTCAGGAAGGCTTTAGCAACTTCTGGATGCTTCGAATTCTTCCACACCACCATTGGCTGGTTAGTAGTTTCCCCGCCATAAATTGGATCATCAGCATTCATCCGTGGCAATGGCGCAGCAGCAATCTTGTCTGCAAGTTCCGGAGTTGTACTTTCTACCCCACCAATATGGAATCCCGAATTGAAATCAAATGCTGTTTTTCCTTGGTAGAAAAGTGTTGCCTGGTCAAGGATGTTGAAGTTTAGCGAGCCTTCTGGTGCCGATTTCTTATATCGATCCACCCAATAACGGATGCCGTCATAAACTGTCTCATTTGTTAAATCGATAGTTCCATCTTTGGCAATAAGGTCTTTCCCGGCTGATTTGACATAAAAGTTAAGGAATCGAGTAGCCATCATGTCATTTGTCCCAAGAGGTACCGACAAACCATATGTCTCATCATCGCTGAGCGTATCAGCCGCCTTGGCGAGCTCATCCCATGTTTGTGGAACTTCTAGACCTGCCTTGTCAAGGAGGTCTGTCCGGTACCACATGAGTTGTGCATGGGAGTACAGCGGGATGGAATAGTGCTCTCCGTCTTTTTCACCTTCGGCGAGTGCTGCCTCATAGAATCGATCTTTTCCGATATCGGCAATAACATCGTCTAGCGGTACCAGCGCATCAACATCGATCATTTCCGTTACCTGGTTAGGCAATGCGCTAGAAAGATCAGGAACTTGCCCGGTTGAAATTCCAGTTGTCCACTTCGTGTTAAATTCGCTCCACGAAAAATTTTCGATCTTGATCTTGACCTTGGGGTTTTCTTCCATGAACCGATCAGCCATTGACTTTAGGTAATCAGATCGCGGGCCTTGTGTGTAACTTGACCAAAAGACGATGTCTCCGGCTAGTTCCCCGTCCAACGAACTAGTGCTATCCGCATCGCTTGAACAGCTGGCCAACCCAGCAATCGACATAGCTCCTGCCAATAATCCGGCAAATAGTTTTTTATGCATAATGAACTCCTTTGTCCACTGAATTTACACATTAGACGTCTGACGTCTCACGTCATATCGACATGGTACAATTATCCAAAACGGCTGTCAAGGAATACTGAGAAGGTTAAGATGGTCAAACGAAATTCTCGCAGACACACTCACCCAACAGAAAACTGGGTAGTAAACGCTTTAAAGGAACTCATCCTTGAACGAGGATTACAAAGTGGAGACTTACTGCCACCCGAAACAGTCCTGATGGAACTGTTAGACGTATCCCGATCGTCAATTCGAGAGGCAATAAAAGTCCTTTCCACCCTAGATATCGTTGAAGTGCGACACGGAACCGGGACATATGTGTCTAATATGTCACTAAAACCCATGGTCCAATCGCTTATTTTCCGAGCCGCGCTCACCCCCAGTGGCGGACTCATGGCACTAGGTGACGTCATCGAGCTACGTGCACACCTCGATGACGCATACGCCCCGCAAATCGTCAAAAAACTTGCCGGAAAAGAACACCCGGATCTTCACGCCCTCGTCGACCGAATGGAAAAATACGCTGATTGCGCAGAAAAATTCCGCGAGGCTGATCGAGAGTTCCATAAACTCCTCGCAAAAAAGGCGAACAACCTTTTACTCCTCCAACTCATGGATGCTTTTTGGGACATCGAAGACGTCGTCATCCCGAAACTGCCAACAGATTCCCTAGAAAATAATAAAGATGTCGGGATTCATCATCGTCTGCTTCTGGAAGCTGCCGAAGAAGGCAACCTACGCCTTTATCGCAAAAGGTTAAAAGAACACTACGCGCCACTGCGGGCACGCCTCCCCCACCCAGATTACTTCCCCGACGAAGAATAACCACAAGCATATCTCCCACTCCGCTAACGAAAGCTAATTCGCCATGAAAACAGCTCGATATTCCCGGCTAAAATGGGCAATAGCATTAGTGACGGGATTCTTGATGTGCACTGGCATGGTTCTTGGCATCTCCTGGGCGCGCTATCAAGAATCCCCCATCATTGGGCAATCAGTTTTCCACCTATCACCAGATAAAAATAAAACATCACCTGTTCCCACCCAGGTCACCACAGAGCACGTAGCAAACTGGTTTATCCGATGGACGGCAACGCACTCGTCCTTCTTCGTCGCCCCGTCTTTCCAGCTAACAGCCGGATCAATAGATTCTCTGACAGAACTAACTCCACCAAACACTTCGGACAACTCTCAGGCTTTTCATCTCACTGCCACACTCACACCTCGCTTTTCTTCCGTGGAAAAATTATCTGCAAATCCTAATTTTCTCCTACTCAAAGATAGCGACGGAGTGCTCCATAGCGACTGGATTATCATTATCAACCGCGATAAACATGGGCATGTTATTACCGAAATGATGTTGCCAGCCCGCTACGATATTATGACAAACCCAGAACTTCTTACCGATCCTGGCCCGGCGGAAAAGCTTCCCGATACCACCGTCGCTTACACCTATCGCATTGCAGACAGGATGTTAAGTGTAAGTTACGATTTCGGCCACACTTGGATAGCAGTCCCGCACGCCTACGATGCGGTCACGCACACGAATAACGGCTCAAACGATACCAATTTACCCCGCGGTTCTTACGTTATTTCCCCAGATTTTACCGGGTTCATTGGTTTTGACGACAACCAAGCACGCCTGATCTTTTCTACCGATTCAGGAGCTTCCTGGTCAACAACAAGTATTGGTTCTGGCTATCCTGCTCCGCGTTTTCTTTCCTACGCCGATGGCCACGCCATCGCAACGTTTGCTCAAGAGCGTGCCGGCGGATCAGACTACTATGTTTCATGGCGAAGCGATGTATCTAGCCATTTTTCCAAGTGGTCACAACAACCCCTTTTCCGCGATTTTCCGCCTAATCTTTCCTTATCATCATGGCTGTCTGCGGACAATGGTTTCATTGGTTACCCGGCAGAAGAACCTGCCATTTACGCGACATTCGATGGTGGGGTTTCCTACCAAGATGTTACCCTCGATATTGTTTTGCCAGGATACTCAACGCCAGAATTTTTCTACCGGGACGAAGATATCTACGCCATTATCAGGCAAGGAAGCGATGGTGACGACACTGTCAACGGGAACATGCAAGAGGCGGTCTACCGGTTTGACGAAAAGAACTATATATTGACATTTGTCCGTAAACAGGATGCGCCAATTACTATTGATGTCGGCTAAAAATCTCGGGATTTGGCATAGCAGTGCACTATACGACCCTGCTGTTCCAAATCCCGAGATTTTGTGCTGGTGTTCTGCCCCTACCCCTGCATAATCAGCACTTTTGCGTGGATCTCTAACACGATCCGGGACAGCTCATCAAAGTTTTCTACGTTGTTAGCATTGCCAAGTTCCCCTTGGAAAACGGTGAGCCGGTTATGGAAAACCTCAGCATGCTCAATTGCTTGGGAAACTGTGGAGTTTACCGAGTCTACGATTTGTGGCATCGGAACTTCGGCGGCTGACATTTGCCAGAGTTCAAGTAGCTGACGCGGTACAGAAATGGCATGTAGTACGCGGTCCATATAGCGGGCGATGTCTTGTGCCAGTTCTTGGTAGGTTTCGGCATCGTTGTGAATCGTTTCAACGTCGGCTGTCAATACTGAGCTGAGCATTTCGAGGGATTCCAACCGCTCGCGTATTTCGCGCTCTTGTGGTGTTTCATGTTCTGCAACCCCGAAGACTTCCCGGGTCACAAATCCGGGGGCTAATCCGGGGACGCCGATTTTAGCGTCGTATCCGGTGTCAATAAGTTCGGCAAGAAAAACTCCACACATATCCGAGTGCAGGCGCGAGAGTGCGATATGGAACCGTGTCTGTGCAATATGTGTGCTGAGCGCAGTGATTTTGGAGATTAACGTGGCGAGGTATGTCTGGGTCACGCCTTGCATCCGGTTCCATACCAGCAATGGTTCGAGCGATATGGCAAGCGCCGGGTTGCCTTCACCTAGTTGGGTAAACTCGTGAGATACGGCGGACATTTTTTCCATATCGTGATGGACGTGTTCGACGACGGCGGTCAGTCGCTCATTCATCCGAACGAGTTCGTCCTGGTGGCGCATCCACGCATCAAGCGTGTCGTGTTCGTTCTGGACGGCGAGGAGCATGTCATGAAGTTGGGAATCGCCTTCGCGTTGTGGGAAATTGGCGCCTTCGGCTTCCCTCGCGGCAACTTCTTCTGGCAGGGATTGGGTTTGAAATTCTTCGTATGATTCAATTCCGCTCTCGCGCAGTGTTTGGGCGAGGAATGGCAGGGCGGCTTCGGCTGCTTGGCGACGGTTGTGTCCGCCGTCGATCAATGTTTTTTCGTGTTCGAGCACCCGGGCGTAGACGTCCCGGATCTGGGCGAATACGTGATCGCGCATGGGCCGGGCGCGTACGGATAGATATCCACCGGCAGGTAGTGGCGTGATGGTTGCAAAAACGTCGTATTCAGAGCCATCGCCGGCAAGATTGAGCATGTAGGCGGCAAATGGTTTGCCGGCTTCGAGGGTGTCCCACACTAATTTGAAAACGGAGGCTGGCATATCTGGGTGACGAACGATATTGTGTGGCGCTCCGCGTAATTGGTCAATGTCGTAGCGTGATAGCCTGGTGAAGACTTCGTTTGATAGTTTGATTACGCCTTTAGAATCCGTGGTGGAAAAGAATAGTTCGTAGGGTTGAACCTGTTGTTTTTCTCCGGTCGGTGTGGGTTTCACGTGATTCTCCTTGGGACGACGACGGTGCCACACGTTGCGTTAACGCCTGACTGTGTTTCATTTTATCAGTCGGTGCTGGCTAGGGTGTAGCGGTATAGCGTCTTGTGTTGGCAGTTGAGGGGTGTACATGAAACTATGTGGGAGGCTCTCGGTAGACTTGGAATATGAAGTTTTTACACACGTCTGACTGGCATTTGGGCCGCACACTCCACGGTGCGGATTTATCTGATGCGTTTACCTTATGGTGCGATCATGTAGTGGAGTTAGCGCGCACCCGTGATCTCGATGCGGTTCTGATTGCTGGTGATGTGTTTGATCGTGGGATTCCGCCAGTTACGATGGTGCGGTTGCTTTCTGAGACGTTACAACGGCTATCACAATACACAACAGTTGTGCTGACTCCGGGTAATCATGATGCGCCAACTCGCTTGGGGTTTACTGCAGGGCTGTTGAAGGATCGCGTTGTGATTGTGCCCGATCCTCGCAAGGCTGGGGAACCGATAGATATCATTCGCGGTGGTGAGCTTGTTGGTCAGGTCTATGCACTACCGTACTTAGAACCAGATATTGATCGGGTGCGGTTAGCTGAGGATCCAGATGAACCATTGGCACGTAGCCATGAGGCGGTTGTCAAAGCTGCGATGGATTTGGTGCGTGAGGATATTGTTGCGCATTGTGATGTGGCTGTCCCGCGTATCGTGATGGCTCATGAATTCGTTGTTGGTGGCGAACCATCTGATTCGGAACGTGATCTCCATATTGGTGGCGTTGATAGTGTGCCTAGTGCAGTTTTTGATGTCAGGGTTGGCGGAAATTCTATGATCGATTATGTGGCGCTCGGGCATTTGCATGGGCCTCAACAGGTGAATGAAGAACCGTTAATGCGTTATGCTGGCTCGCCTATCGCTTTTTCTTTTTCTGAGGAACACCACCATAAATCGAGTGCTATTGTCACGATTGATGCCCCGGGTGATACTCCAGATGTTGAACTGATTCCAGCCCCCATTTATCGGCCGTTAGCTACGATTCGTGGCACATTTGATGAACTACTTTCAGATAAATATTCTGCCTATCAGGATCATTTTGTTCGGATATACGTCACCGATACTGATCGTCCCCCACGGATGGTTGCCCGGCTTCGTCTTCATTTTCCTCATCTCCTTGAAGTCCAACATGATGTGGAGTTCCATCAATTATCGTCACGTGATGTTACCCGCGCCGGCACGAATCCACTTGATGTGTTAAATGAGTTTTTTACCAGTGCTGGGGGCCGTGAACTGCACGATGAAGAGCGTGCCTTAATTGCTAGCCAATGGGAAAGTCTTGCGAAGGGAGAAGAATAGAGATGCTATTTCGTCGCCTCGTTATTGATGGCGTTGGCCCTTTTGGTGGGCAGCATGCCATAGATCTAGATTCGTTAACTGCTGGAGGTCTTTTCTTACTCGAAGGGCCAACCGGTTCTGGAAAGTCCTCGCTTATTGATGCCATTGTTTTCGCTCTTTATGGCGATCCTGCAGGAGCCGAATCAGACTATAGCCGGATTCGTTCATCGTATGCGGATATTGCAAAGCCTTCACGGGTAGAACTTGTCTTTACGGTCAGCTCTGGAACTTATCGGGTGGAGCGCTCTCCACGATGGGATAAACCAAAGCGCGGTGGGGGCTTCACCACGGTATCTGAAAAAGCGCATCTCTTGCGTCTTTCCGAAGCTGCAGTCGAAGAAGGCCAGTGGAATAGTGGAGAAGTTTTAGCAACTGGTGCTCGCGAAGTCGGTACGGAATTGAGTAGCATTTTAGGGTTAACCCGCGCTCAATTTGTCCAAACTGTTGTTCTCCCACAAGGTCAGTTTGCTGATTTTTTGCGTTTGAAGTCTGAAGAACGGTCTAAACTTCTAGAGACCCTTTTTAATACTCGCCCTTATAGAGAGTTTTCTCAGGCGTTACACCGCCAAGCCCTTGATGCGAGTGAACGTATTGACGCGTTACGGCAAAAACTCTCCCAAGCAGTTGCTACCTGGCTAGGAAATTCGGCAGTTGGCGAATGGGAAATCGAGGTACAACAACTCGCAGAATCCTTAGCTGAACCAGATGATCACACGCTATTAGATTTTCTTGTCCGTTGCGGCACCGAACTTGATAAGCGCCGATCAGAGGCCGAAGATAATCTTCGTCAACAAACAGAGTTGCTTGCTGGTGCTCGGGAAAAGCTTGACCGTGAAAAAACTCTTGCGAAACATCTAGGACAGCGCAGTGAACTTATTGCCCAACAAACACAGTTGGCAGCACAGCAATCTGTTATAGAAGACTCGCAGCAGCGCGTCGATCAACATTATCGAGCAGTTGTTCCTATCGAACGGCTCAGCGCTCAGCATCGTGCGGAAACAGAACTTGGTAAACATCGTGCTCAGCTCCTGTCTGCACTTACTGCTATTGAGCCAGAATTAGCGGTATATAACGATGGCGAACCATCGAATATTGATGCGTTAGCCGTTGAATTAACGATGCATAATATTCACCAGCAAACCGAACAGTCACGAGAGCATCTTGCTTATCTCAAACAGATTGATGAGCTAAGTGAACAGGTAGCTACCCGTGCCGCCGAACTTTCAGATCTAGAAAATACGCTCACGTCACGAACTAGTGAATTGGCTACGGTTAACGAACGCCATGACCAACTACCGCAAGAATATACCCAAACTGAACGCGCTTTAGACGACGCCCAGACGGTAGCACAAACTCTTACCGCCACTACGCAAAAGCTTGAGGATTTGACCCAGAGAATGCAAGCTTTTGCCGAGTGCGCTCAGCGAGAAAACGATATCCGTCAAGCAACGGAGAAACATAGTGAATTACTCGAAGAATTTCACGCCATCAGTACCCGGTTTCACGATGTTAATAACCGGTGGATTGCCTCTCAAGCAGCTATTCTTTCTCAAGAATTACTAGACGATGTTCCGTGCCCAGTGTGTGGATCCGTGGAGCATCCACAACCAGCACAGGTATCTGCCCAACACGTAGAAAAAGCTGATGTTGATGCGGTAGCCACAGATATGGATAAAGCTCGTGGGCAACTGGAGGAGTCTAAAACCGCCCTTGCCTTGCTCCAGAGCCAGCTTACCGCCGTACAAGATTCCCTCGGTGAACTGACCGAAGATGAACTCCTTAGGCAACAACAAGAGTTGACCAAACAAAAAGATGACGCAATCGATGCTCAGCAACGTGTCAAAGAATTGACCGAAAAACTAACAGCTTTACAAAACGAGCGTGAACATAATGCAGCCGCTCTTAGTCGCCTAGAAACAGATATCACCGTAGTAGAAAAGACGATTGACAATGAGCGCAATCAACAAGCTAAAGACCAAGAGAAAATTTCCCAGGCGTTAGGAGAGGCAGAAAGTATCGCCGAACTGATCGCCGATACCCAACAGACGATCACAGAATTATCTCAAGCACACCAAGTGCTCCGTGATTATGAAACAGCTCTCGCTACCGCACAACAAGCACAGGCATCTTTAGATGAGGCCTTAGCAGAAGCCGATATGAGTGTGGAAGATGCTCGGAATGCTTTTGTTGAACCGGCACAGCTTGAATCATTACGTAACGATATTCGTACTTTTGAATCAGCATGGGCTTATGTGACAACACAGTTAGCTACGCCGGAAATTGCGGACTTAACTGGGAACGAAAAGGTTGATATCCCGGCAGCCGAATCGGCTTTCCGAGAGGTAGAAGAATCGCATAATCAGGCTGCTCAAAGTGCTGCGCTTGCGAGCGAAGGCGCAGCTACCGCATCGCGTAATGCTACATTAATTCGTCATGCATGGGAACGATGGGCGAAAGAAGTCGAGCAATCAGGACCATTAAGTCGCCTTGATCAACTCGCGCAAGCCGGTAAAGCCTCGCACACAAACGTCAGTCTGCACGTGTGGGTCTTAATGCGCAGATTCGAAATGGTCATCGAGCATGCCAATGATTATTTAGCCCGATTTTCACATGGCCGCTATGAGCTAGTGCGTTCTGATGAAGCTGAAAAAGAACGCAAGTCAGGACTGGGTTTGTCAGTTATTGACTATGACGCTCATGGTGAAGGCGAAAGCGATATCCGCTCCACCCGAAGCCTGTCAGGCGGAGAGACTTTCTATACGGCCCTATCCTTGGCATTAGGGTTAACCGATGTTGTACAACAAGAAAATGGCGGTATCCGCATCGATACCCTTATGATCGACGAAGGATTTGGAACGTTGTCAGGCGAAGTTCTCGATGAAGTGATGACTACCCTCGCCGAATTAGCACGTGACGGCCGTAAAGTTGGCATCATCTCGCATGTCGAAGAATTAAAATCTCGAATCCCTAATCAGATCCGTATCACACCAACTAGGGGCCAGGGCTCAACGATTAATGTGATCAGTTAATGGGCTAAAACTCTCGTATAGTTTCTGAAAAAGATTAAACACACTACTGGCAGAACAGTAGCTCGCCACCTATTTTTTCAGAGTCCCAGTCCAATGTGTTCTCGCTCGCTGATATCGAACCACAACAGTTCAATATCACCAGTTGCTATGAAAGCATCTTCATCTCCGGCAATAGCTTGCTTAACTAAATCTTCAGATCCTGGGGCATCAACGTGAAAAGACTCGACTTCGTGCCACAACACCTCAGCATTTAGATCTACTTCAGTTGGCAACTCAGGGTCAGTAACCGGCTGAAGAGCATTATCAGAAACTACAGCAACCGCAACTACTCGGCTTAACTTCTCTCCCGGCATACGTTGAAGCAACCGCAAAGAATCATCAGCAGCCGCTAAAGTTGCTATGTATTCATATCCCTCATCGTCTTCATTGGGAACTTCAGACCGTAGCGCTGGTGTCACAGCATGTACTCGTCGCATAGAAATACTATTCTCACGAAGATCACTTAACGTCAATGGGATATAAATGCGCATATTTATATTCTATCGCTAATCCATGAACATACTCGGGCTATATCCCTCGAGTAACCCGATTTTGGAAACATAACCGGCATTGCTTGTCCACCGATAAGTGCCCGATCCAACCGACTACGTTCATCGCGTATCCCAAAAACTGGCACATCTTTTATCCCCACAGCAGCTAAAACCTCACGAGCTTGAGACAATGGCTGCGGCCCTAAGGCAGACGAACGTAGCGCAGTTAAAACTATTGCTTCGTTCCCGTGACTTTCCTGATGTTGGTCTGCTAACGCATCCCAGTGCTCAATCAATCGCCGTAAACCTATCGGAGTCGCACAAGCAATATGGAGCATAATATCTGCATTGGCAACTACTGAACGGGTCAGTGCCCACCGATCCATACGTTCAATTCGCTGATCCAATCCCCCAGCTATATCAACAACAACATTTCCATATGTATTTGTCACAAGCGGCCAAATTCTATCAGCAACGGGGCGTGAAATTTCGCGCCATCGTTGTCCAGTGTTCATCCCTGCTAAAAGCTTCACTGATCCAAATATTTTTGGCACACTCGATAACATCACATCACAATCAATATTGCGTCCCTGATCAATCATTCGAGCTAGCCCAATCAATCCAGAGCTTTCGGCAACATCGAAAAACTGTGCTAGCGAAGGTGAAACCGTATCGCCATCGACAACTAAAAGCTGTGAATGCCCAGCTAGCACAACGCTACAATCGCGGACCAACGATGAGCGACCATGCGAGCCCTCCGGACCCCAAAATGCCACTAATTTTCCGGCTGTTGCGCGCTTTTGTTCGGCAAGATAATCCCCGTCAAAAGATCGTGGTGATTCTACGAGCTTCGCAGATCGAATACGTTCCGCAATTTCGTGTGCTTGTGGTGCGAGTACTTCAACATCACCCAACGAACGAATATCGTCAATTATGTTGCCATGCGGATGAGTGCTAGCAACAACAGCAACACCTACATACTGACGCAGTTGCGATACTGTTGTGACATCAAGATACTCCATATCTTCGGAAATAATCGCCAAGGTACCGATTCGAGCACGCGCGCCCGCCAGAACTTCAACCATGTCAGCACACCGCCGAACAATAAGATGAGCTTCACCTGTTTCAGCTAAATGCGCTAATACAGCTGAATCAAGCTCTGAAGATAAACACAACAACACACTCACGAACTACTCCTGGGCTTCAAACACTGCAAAATTATCACCTTGACCTAGTGCTTCTACAATGGCATTGAGCGCTCCTTGATTTACCCGAATCTCCGCCATCAAATGACCATCTCCAATAGATCGTTGTTCCAGAAGTCGCACAAAAGTTGAATGCTGTGCCACAGTACTTGCCTGGCTATCTTTATTGTGCGGAACGCGCCATACCATTACCTCATCTCCCGGCGTCATATCTGACGCAACTGGAAGGGACAAAGGCAATGTCACCGCCACTCCACCACTATGCCGGCCAATACTGGACACCGCCAGCAATTCGCCTGCCGAGACTGTTTTCCGCACCCGACTTCCATCAGCAAAATCAAGATTTTGAACATAACTAGCAGCAATATCTCGCGGTACTGGAACAAGCGCAAAATCAGACGCATTGAGATTATTCCCAGCCGCAATATCGGTCTTTGCCTGAGCAACCATAACAATATCTGGTGTGCCCGCGAGGGCCGCACCGCCGACGCCACCACCAATAATCAGAACCATTCCAAGCAGTAAACGCGGATCACGGGCTCGGTGAGTAAAACGTTCAAGAGAAATCATGAGCTTATCTTCTCAAAAGATACCCATCCCACCGCGAAAGTTATCCACAGGGGGTAGACTTTGGGGATAACGGTCTACGTTTATCCGCAAGAAGTGAGAGACTAGCATCATGCAAAAATTTCTGACAATCGCAGACGTGGCTGAAAACCTGAGCGTTTCGGCCGGTCAGGTACGAACACTCATTAAAAACGGCGAACTGGCAGCCATCCAAGTTGGTGGCCGTGGTCAGTGGCGCATCTCAGAGCAAGCCGTTGAAGAATACATTCAAACCGGTTACGAAAAGACCCGCCACAAGATCAACGCTAACGATTTCGACGATTAAAAAATCTTCTAGTAATTTTCCGCCCCACTGCTAACGATCATAATCTGTGCAATCGGCACAAAAATATCACTAGCAGGATCTCGAAAGCTCGTACGCAAACCGTAACCCGACGTCGTCATTTTTCGCATAGTTTCGAGGACGATATAATCATTTCCCACGGCTTTAAGCTCCCCCGAAATCGGTTCTGTTAATCGATTAATCTGTATGCGTTGCCCAATAAGGTGACGCAAAACAGAATTAAATGTTGGGACATAACGAGAAGATGCAACGCTAGCCACACTCAGCCCGGATATTGCCGTCACCTTTGCACTCGCAATCACTTGAAGCTCGCCTATGTGACGTAACGTAAACCAGTCAACTCCGCTATCCACTAACGTTCCAATTACCTCATTGCCACCCAAAGAACACGTCACGATTCGCCCGCGTGAACCACGAATACGTTCATGCAAAAGCACGCTTGCATGCTCAGCTTGCGTCATGTCTTCTACTTCATCAAGCATATACAAACGATCGTCTGATTCGATTCGCGCGCCAATGCTTTCAACTATTGCCTGCCATGTCATGACTGTATTGTATGCAAATCCCTGATATGGCTATCTTTTCTTATCCACAACACAATGCCGGGCATACCCCCTTTTCACTGAATCGGTTATTGTTAAATAATATTAAACAGCAACAAACATCATCAAACAACAATGTAGGGGTAAAACGTGAAATATGGAGTACCGCTTTTGTTTGCCGCTACCACATCGGGCTGGTTCACATACCAGTTACTAGATTGCGGACTGCCAACTAACGCCAACTCAATGCTCGAATTAACTGGTTTAGTCGGTTTGACCTTGATATTCCTATGGAATAGTTTATCGTATTTACTTGTAGATGTTGGTACATATCAGAAAAATTCTACTATTTTAGAATACGTTGCCCGTTTCGGCGCTCCTCATGCACGCCGAGTTGCTCTAGCCGCGTTACTTCTCAGTCCAACTCCTGCCTACGCCGCAAATACTGACCATTCACCACCTGCTTTCCCATCCGAGTACGGAATTCACGTTATTCAGCACACCCCCGATCATCTTCGCAATACGCATCTCGCACCTGCTGCACTCAAGAAACAGATCATGGTCAAGCCAGGCGATTCTCTATGGTCAATTGCCCATCAATTGCAACCGCAATACCCACATCTGACGCCGGACGCTTTAGCAAACAAGATTTGGGAATGCAATAAGCACATAATCACTGAACCAAATCTCATTTATCCCGGTCAGCATCTACTCCTCCCCGACGCCCGAAAGTAACTCAGCATGTCCAGTGCATTAACTCAACCCCAGCTCACTGCACCGATAACTTATCGTCCAGTAAGTTCTCAAACTAAGCCAAAATTCGTTGCTTCTCACGCTCAGAATCCAACGAGAAAGCAGTCCATACCTAGCGCTTCACCAAGTCAGCCTTATGACCGGATTGCACTTTGCGCAACAAGTATCCAACGCATAAGCGACGACGACGATCGGCACGCTCTCGACCGGCCACTTCCACCCGATCTTATTCCAGCCACCGCTTTTGCAGCTCGCATAGTCGGGCATGCAATTGAAATACTCTTAGGACACCGCCCTGTCCGACAGTTGCAATCGTGGCTTGCGCCAGGAATCTATCGTTCGCTGGTGTCACGAACCAGCTTAAATCAACGTTTGCAAGACCCTGTTCCACAAGCTGCTCGGCCAATCATCCGCCGAGTTCATGCCTCTCATCCACGTCGAAGAATCGCAGAAGTATCTGTTGTTGTCCATGACGGTTTTCGGATACGCGCAGCAGCATTACGCCTTGAAATACACCGAAATCACTGGATCGTTACAGCTCTAGAAATTGCCTAAAACCATCTGGGTAAAAACGAGCACACCAGTAGACGTTCTTACTGGTGTGCTCGTATGAGAAATAGTTTCTAGCTACTTACGCTTCTTCGCAGCTCGACGCTGTGCCCGGTTCATCTGTGGTTCACTCGAACCGGCAGATGTTTGACCATGAACCTCACGGCCTTGAGCATTTGTTGCCCGTGCCTGACCAGAGCCATCCTTTGCCGAAGACGTGTACGTCATCTTCGTAGCGGTAGCTGGACGCTTCAAGCCAAGGATCTTCTCCGCAGCGGCCTTCGCCGTAGCTGACTGCGCGGTAGCAGCAGCGGCAGTAGCTCGAGAAACTGCCTGGGCATCCATCAACGATTCTTGACCAGCCATAACCTCAGCCGCTTCAGCAGCCTCCCGAGCAAGGCGCTCAGACGGTAACTCGAAGCCCATCAAGAATGTCACTGTTTCGCCACGAATCTGATCATTCATTGCCTGGAACATCTGGTAACCTTCTTGCTTGTATTCTACAAGCGGGTTACGCTGTGCCATGGCGCGTAGGCCAATGCCTTCCTTCAAATAATCCATCTCGTAGAGATGCTCACGCCAGTTGCGATCCAATGTTTGAAGCAAAACTTGACGCTCAATATAACGCATCTGTTCATCGCCCAATTCTTCTTCACGCTCTTCATAAATCGCATGAATATCTTGAGTAAATTCCTCACGAACTACATCTGCACTGAGCAACTTTTGATCGCCGTGTTCGTCAATGAACTCAGCCGGGGTAAAGCTTGGCTTGTAGTAGCGGCGCATATCCGCCCACAACATATCCAAATCCCAATCGTCGGCTGGCCCATCAGTATTAGCTGAGACAATATCGTCAACAACAAAGTCCATGAAACTCTGGATCTGATTTTCGACGTCGTCACCAGCAAGAATCCGGCGACGCTCAGTATAAACAACGGTACGCTGATCGTTCATCACGTCGTCATACTTCAACACATTCTTACGCTGTTCCGCATTACGCCCATCAAGCTGAGCTTGTGCTTTTTGAATAGCGTTGGCCATCATCTTGAAATCAAGCGGTTCGTCTTGAGCAGAGTTGCGTAGCGTATTAACAATGCTCGAACCAAATAGCCGTAGCAGATCGTCATCAAGTGAAAGGTAGAATCGTGATTCGCCCGGATCGCCCTGACGCCCCGCACGACCACGCAACTGGTTATCGATACGCCGTGATTCGTGACGCTCAGAACCAAGCACATAGAGGCCACCTAGTTGAGTGACTTCATCGTGTTCGGCCGCCACCTGGTCTTTAGCGGCCTGCAATATTTCTGGCCACCGAGCCTCATATTCCTCGGTATTTTCTTCTGGATCAAGACCCAGCTTGGACATCATCTCCACGGCGATATGCTCAGCGTTACCGCCAAGCATAATGTCGGTACCACGACCTGCCATATTCGTTGCCACAGTAATCGCATGCTTACGACCTGCCATTGCCACAACGGATGCTTCACGTTCATGCTGTTTAGCATTGAGAACTTCGTGTGGGACATGCGCCTTCTTCAACAATCCAGATAATAACTCCGAATGTTCAACCGACGCGGTACCAACCAAAACAGGCTGTCCCTTGGCGTAACGTTCTTTAATATCTTCCACAATTGCGGCGAATTTCAATTCCGCAGTGGCATAGACGATATCGCGATGATCCACCCGCGCAACTGGCTTATTGGTTGGAATTGGGACGACGCCGATATCATAGGTTGAGGCAAACTCTTCTGCTTCAGTTTCGGCAGTACCGGTCATACCCGATAGCTTCTTATACATGCGGAAATAGTTCTGCAATGTAATCGAGGCTAACGTCTGATTTTCTGCCTTGATCTCTACGCCTTCTTTGGCTTCAATTGCCTGATGCATCCCGTCATTGTAGCGGCGACCGGGCAAAACACGACCAGTATGCTCATCAACAATCAACACTTCACCATCGCGCACAATATAATCCTTATCGCGGTGGAAAAGTTCCTTAGCTTTAATGGCATTATTCAAATAACCAATTAGCGGCGTATTAACCGACTCATAGAGGTTGTCAATGCCAAGTAAATCTTCAACTTTATCAATACCTGGTTCGAGGATACCGGCATTACGCTTCTTTTCATCAACCTCATAATCGGTATCTCGGCGCATTTTTCCTACTGCATCGGCAAACGCCATATACCAGCGGTTCGCATCCCCGTCTGCTTGTCCGGAAATAATCAATGGGGTACGGGCTTCGTCAATAAGGATGGAATCAACTTCGTCGACAATAGCGAAGTTATGCCCGCGCTGTACCATTTGGCTTTCATCCATCGCCATGTTGTCGCGCAAGTAATCGAAACCGAACTGGTTATTCGTACCATAAGTGATATCAGCAGCATATTCTTGCCGACGCTGATCAGGGGTTTGGCCATCTAAAATACAGCCTGTAGTCATTCCCAGGAATCGGAAAACACGCCCCATGAGTTCTGACTGATAAGAAGCCAAATAGTCATTAACCGTCACCACATGAACGCCGTCACCAGATAGCGCGTTCAAATATGCAGCAAGGGTAGCAACTAGAGTTTTACCTTCACCAGTTTTCATTTCTGCAATATTGCCCAGGTGCAAAGCAGCGCCACCCATAATCTGTACATCATAATGACGCTGACCTAAGGTACGTACCGAAGCTTCACGCACAGCAGCAAAAGCATCAGGCATCAGCTCATCAAGAGTTTCACCACCAGCTAAGCGTTCCCGAAATTCCGCAGTGACTGCCTTGAGTTCATCATCAGACATCTCTTTATAGACATCTTCAAGTAAGTTCACTTGTTTCGTTATAGCATTGAGCTTTTTGAGGATTCGGCCTTCGCCTGCTCGAAGAAGCTTGTTCAGAAGATTACGCACGTGCGGCTCCTTGGTTCTGGGCGCTTTAATAAACGCATACACTGCCACTTAGTTTACTCTGATTTATCCCTTTGCGAGTAACGTGATGGTGTGGGATTCGCTTTAAGCGAGGCGGTCAACCATTGCGCGGGCGAATGCTTCCAGTCCCTCCCGCACTTGTGGATGGTGAACATCCGCCAAATGTGTTAGCGCCTCATCTGCCCACTGATGGGCAAGTTGCCGAGTTTCTTCGACGACGGAATGCTCACGTAACATCGCCACAACAGTTGCTAAATTATCGCCTTGTGTTAAGTCACGATGATCTAGATAGTCAAGAATACGTTGCCCTTCGCTATCGAGATTTCCAGCTGCCGCCCGTTGCCAAAGCAACAATGTTGGCATTGTTGGTACCCCTTCAAGCAAATCAGTACCCGGTGTTTTACCAGTAACTTCTGGATCTGATATGAGATCGATAACGTCATCAGCAATCTGAAAGGCTACGCCAACTTTTTCTCCAAACTGGGCAATATCATCAGCGAGTTTCGGATCACCACCTGAATAAAGAACCCCATATCGCCCTGCGGCGGCAATCAACGATCCGGTCTTATCTGCCAACACTTGAATATGGTGAGCTATTGGGTCTTCCCCATCTCGCGGGCCAATAGTTTCATGTAGCTGTCCCATACATAGACGTTCAAATGTTTCGGCGTGCAGTAACACCGCCTGCGGACCGAGTTTAGCCACTATTCCCGATGCTCGGGCAAATAGCACGTCACCTGCCAAAATTGCCGACGAATTGCCATAAATATATTGCGCGGTAGGCACCCCGCGGCGCAAAGGAGCCTCATCCATAACGTCGTCATGATATAACGTGGCCAGATGGGTCAGTTCAACAACAACGGCTGAATCAAGCACGTCATTATCGGCTGGCCGCGGTCCTAACTGCGCGGTCAACAAACATAATGCAGGCCGAAGCCGCTTCCCACCTGCTTTCGCAAGATGAGAAGTGGCTTCGTCCACAACAAGATCGTCAACCTGAACAGCCTCACGCAACAGAGATTCAACCTGACCCATACGGGAGGTAATCTCTGAAACCAGAGGCGAAAATTGTTCATCGAATAGGTTTGAAATAAGACTCACTGGAATATACCCGTTATGAAATTGAGAATCGGACTTGGGAAGATACCAAGCACGATAGTACCAGCTAGCGCGACACTAATGGCAACTATACTCAAGCCTTCCGATGAAACAACCTCAATATTATCTTCTTCTGGCTCGGTGAAGAACATCAGTTGTACCAACCGGAAGTAGAAGAAAGCAGTGGCAACCGAAGCAATAATCGCAATAATAACGAGTACTGGTTCACCACCAGCGATACCGGTATTAAACACTTCAAACTTACCGATAAAACCGGCAGTCATTGGGATACCAGCGAACGAGAGGAGGAAAATGAGCATTGCGGTGGCCAAGAATGGTTGACGCTTACCCAGCCCAGCCCACTGCGATATGCGAGTTGCTTCGCCACCGATATTGCCCTCAGCATCCTTCGAACGTACGAGTGTGACAACACCAAAGGCACCCACAGTAGCTAAGCCATACGCTAACAAGTAGAAGACAACCGAGCCTAATGCTGCCAACTGAATACCGTTTACTCCCGAGAGCATTGACTTCAACGCAATGAGAATGAAACCGGCATGCGCAATCGACGAATAAGCCAAGAGTCGCTTAATGTCTGTTTGTACTAGACCCATTACGGTACCTACCGCAACAGTGGCAATAATGATGATCCATAAGAACGCGGTAAAGGCATGCGGAACAGCTGCCACAATCCAGACAAAGATGCGAACCATTGCCACGAAAGCTGCCGTCTTTGTGCCCGCGGCCATAAACCCAGTAATTGGAGTTGGCGCACCTTGATAGACATCAGGAGTCCAAGAATGGAACGGTACCGCACCCACCTTGAAGAGCAAACCGATAACTACCATGATGGCACCTACCGCGAGGAACATCATGGTGGTTTGTCCCTGCTGTGCGAGAATCGCAACTCCATAGAAACTCAAAGTTCCGGTTGCGCCATAAATAAAGGCTGCACCCATCAAGAAAATTGCGGAAGAAAAAGCGCCAAGTAAGAAGTACTTTAATGCAGCTTCTTGCGATAGCAAACGACGACGACGGCTCGTTGCGCTTAACACATACAATGGCAAAGAAAGTAGTTCAAGAGCGATAAAGAGCGACAAGAAGTCGAATGCCGAAACAAAAGCCATCATACCGCCAGTAGCAAAGAGTGCTAATGGAAAGACTTCTGTCTGTTCCCGACCAGCTTGAGTTGATTCGCGTTCATCTGGTGAACCGGGACGCGTTGCTGCCGAAGCAACAAACGAGCCATCTCCCAACGAAGTGCGATCCGCAATGAGCATGACGGAAAGAAGAGCACACAGTACTATCACTGCCTGTCCCATAACCGAAAAACCGTCTTCAACAAAGGAAACCCCCGAAAAAGCAGCACCTTCTGAATAGGATAGCGGCCGAAGCATACCTGGAGTTTGCTGTGCAGATAAGTCATGCCAACGCCAGATAACAGCTACAAAAGCACTGGCTAAAGCTACTAATGAAAGCACTGTCTGACTGATTCGGCGAAGTGAACGAGGCAAGAATGCTTCAAGTAGTGTACTGATAACACCGGCACCTAAAACAATCGCTAACGGTAATGTTGCGAGCCAATTAATCGTGAGATTCACTTGTCGCTCCCTTCAGTAGAGACGTTGCTATTGTCGATAGCAGTCACTGGCACTATGGTGGCATTATCGGCTACTGGAGAAACTAAATCGAGCACAGGTGCAGGGTAGAATCCCAGTCCTAACATACATGCGATAAGTCCGGCTACAATAACCTTTTCACGCCCGCCTAGATCTTTAACTGTCGTCTTTGGAACTGGACCGGTAAACAACCGCTGGTATGGCAACAAAATATAGATAGCAGCCAAGACCACTCCAATAACGGCAAACAATGCAGGTACAGGCCAGATACTATACGCTCCCATCAGCACAAGATATTCCGGAACGAAACCCGAAAGACCCGGCAAAGCAATAGTTGCTAGTCCAGCAATCAAGAACGAGCCAGCAATCAGTGGCGTCACTCGTTGCCAACCGCCATACGAGGAAATGAGATAGGAATGACCGCGGCGTTCTAAGAATCCAACGATCAAGAACAGCCCAGCCGTGCCAATACCATGAGCAACCATGTACAGGATCGAACCGGTGAGTGCCAAGGTAGATCCAGAGAAAATACCCAGCACGATAAAACCGAAGTGCGACACTGAGGTGTATGACACCAAGCGTAAGAGGTTATCTGAGGAGATAGCCATAATAGCTCCCCATAAAATGGAGATAATTGCGAGCACAATAATAACCGGGGCTACCAGCGTCGTCGTCTTAGGGAACAACGGCAAACAAATGGCAATCATGCCAAAGGTGCCTAACTTATCCAAAACTCCAACGAGTAACGTTGATGTACCGGTGGAGGCCTCCGCAGCCGTATCTGGCAACCAGGTATGGACTGGCCACATCGGAGCTTTAATTGCAAAAGCAATGAAGAAGGACAAGAAGACCCATAGCTCAGCTGTGTCTGTTAGTCGCAATGTACCTTGAATCTCATCTAAGACGAAGGCGTGTGGCCCACCGTTTCCATACGCATAAACGGCGATAACACCTGCCAACATGATTAACCCGCCAGCTAGTGAGAAAAGCAAGAACTTCATCGCAGCCCGAGTACGACCTGCTCCCCCATAACGACCGATCATAAAGTAGACCGGAACAATCATCGCTTCGAAAAGTACGTAGAACAAGAACACGTCACGAGCACTAAACAAGCCAATCATGATCGCTTCAAGAACAAGGACCCAGGCAAAGTAGCCAGCGTCGGCTGGAGCGGAAAAATCATCCCACTCAGCAATAATAACGAAAGGCACTAGCACAACTGCTAAGCCAATCATCACTGCACCTAAACCGTTAATACCCCACGTAGCCGATACACCAATCTGTGGAATCCAGGCATAGGTTTCATACATCTGAGTTGTTCCGGCATTGGACATATCAAAAGAAGTCCAGAGGGCAATAACAAACCCGACCAGAACTAAGAATGACACGATCAGTGCAAACTGACGAGCCAATGCTCGCAGTGGCTTAACTAGCCACAGCAAGACACCAGAAAGAAATGGAATCGCAACGAGGATGGTGAGCCACGGAGCGGTTGCTTCAATGATGTTCATGTGAATATATCTCCTTGTCTCACATCGATGCTTGAACGGCTAATGCCAGTGCTAAAACAACGCCCACGGTGATCCAGCTAGCATATGTTCGCACATAGCCTGTTTGGAGCTTACCGACGAGCTTGCCGGAATTTTGAGTAACCGTGCCCAAACCTTCAACTCCGCCATCAATAATGGTTTGATCTGCAATGGCAGTGCCTTCAGTAACCAAAATACCTGGTTTCATGAAGACGTTTTCGTTAAACGCATCTTGGTAAAGATCCATCCGGGCAGCTCGGACAAAAGCATTGCTTTCCGGTGCCAACAATGGAACATCGCTAGCTACATACATCTTCCAAGCTAAGCCAACGCCAACAGCTACTATGCCAAGGGTTGCAACAGTGATCGCCCAAATTGGCAACACTGGTTGTGCATGTTCACCATGACCAATTGCTGGCTCTAACCACGTGAGAAATCCGGTGTAGTTCAATACCGCACCTAAACCTAATGAGCCAAGAGCAAGAATAGCCATCGGAATCCACATCAGCGGTGACGGATCGTGTGGGTGCTTGTCTTGGTGATCCCAGCGCTCTTTTCCTAAGAAAATTGCAAAGAATACCCGTGACATATAGAAAGCAGTCAGCCCCGCGACAAGAACGGTAATCGTTCCAAAAATCCACGGCTGAATACCTTCTCCAGTAAATGCCACTTCAATGATTTTGTCTTTCGAGAAGTACCCAGATAGGAATGGAAAACCAATAATAGCGAGGTATCCGGCAAGGAAGGTAACGAAGGTAATCTTCATGTGACGGCTCAAGCCACCAAAGCCACGAACATTTACTTCATCATTCATCGCGTGCATAACCGCACCCGCACCAAGGAACATATTAGCCTTGAAGAAACCGTGGGTGACAAGGTGGAAGATAGCAAAAGCTGCACCTACCGGTCCCATTGTTGCCGCTAACATCATGTAGCCAATCTGAGACATTGTGGAAGCTGCCAAGACCTTCTTCATGTCGTCCTTAGCGGCACCTACGATTGCACCAAAAACTAAGGTGATCAGACCAATAATAGACACGACAAGAGAAGCTGTAGGCGATACAGCGTAGATTGCTCCCGAACGAACCATCAGATAAACACCTGCAGTCACCATTGTGGCTGCGTGAATAAGCGCCGATACGGGAGTTGGGCCAGCCATTGCGTCTCCCAGCCAAGCCTGCAATGGGAATTGAGCAGACTTACCACAGGCGGCAACCAACAAGAAAATGCCGATAAAGGTTGCGGTGGTAGGTGAAAGTGTCTGAGCGCCAGCGGTCACATCGCTAAATGCTACTGAGCCGAACGATGCCACCATCGACATCATGGCTATCAGCATGCCTAAATCACCAACACGATTCATAATGAATGCTTTCTTACCTGCCGTTGCATAGGCCGGAACATGATTCCAGAAGGAAATCAGGAGGTAGGAAGCTAGACCCACGCCTTCCCAGCCAAAGAACAAAACAAGGTAAGAATTACCAAGGACAAGAAGAAGCATGGCGGCAACGAACAAGTTCAAGTATGCGAAGAACCGACGTCGATCCGAATCATGTTCCATATAAGAGATGGAATAAATGTGGATAAGCGTACCTACGAAGGTAACCAGCATAACGAATGTTAATGAGAGCGGATCGGCACGAGTACCGAAATCTACACTTAATTCACCTGCTGGAACCCATGTATAAAGGGTTGTTTCCACAACACGCTGGGAGGCATCCATTCCAAGGAGCTGAAGCGTGGCAAGAAGTCCGACAACGAAAGAGCCGGCCGAAGCTAGCGTGGCAAGCCAATGGCCCCACGCGTCAGCTTTACGTCCGAGGACAAGAAGAATGCCACACGATAGGAGCGGGATAGCAACTGCTAGCCATATCATGCTAGCTGCCCCGGTTGCCTGCCCAACCTGTGCTACTGCGGTTAGATTAAACAAGAGATTCACACCTGCTTTCCGTCAGTGCTTCATGAGGTTGGCACCGTCAAGCGATGCAGACCTACGGGTTCGGAAAATAGAAACGATAATGGCAAGGCCAACGACAACTTCAGCAGCTGCGACGACCATGACGAAGAATGCAAACTGTTGCCCCTCCAAGTTGCCATGCAACCGCGAAAAAGTAATCAGTGCAAGATTGCATGCTGAAAGCATGAGTTCAATGCCTAAAAGCGCGATAACACCGTTACGACGCGTGAGGACTGTGGCAGCACCGATAGCAAATAAAATAGCTGCCAGCGCTATATAAAACATGAGATTCATTCGTTTTCCTCCGACTCGTGTGTTTCTTCACGCTCGGTGTTGTCGGCTAATTGTGCATGCGGCTGATCAGTGTTCAACCGGGCAAGCGCCTGGTCATGGTCAGGTGCACCCTCACCTGGCATACCAGCGAGATGTGCCCGACCTGTCTTACCGTATGTAGCTGGACCGTCAATACCACCCGATATAACGCGCTGTACCGTGGTTGGCGAAATTTCGCCAACGGTTCGCACTTGACCACGGATATGCAATACGCGGCTTGTTGATTCTGGCACTGGCTGACCGCCTACGCTCAAGGCTGGGTTAGCGGAAGAATTCGATTCCGCATAAACACCTGGCGGTGGCTTTTGACCAACGTGTACTCCGCTTGCCGTAAATTCTTGCATGCGTTGGTGAGCTAGCTCTTCTTGAGTTATCCGCTTCTTCACACGATCACGATGAGTGAGCGTCATAGCTCCCAAAGCAGCCACAATGAGCAGTGCACCTGTCAGTTGCAAGGTGAGAACTGAACTAGAGAAAATCAATATGGCAACGCCAACTGGGTTAGTCTCCGCATTAGCTTGGGCTAATCCAATACCTTGTGGCGCATGCGCACCAAAAGCAACACCAATAAGAATAGCTGCAATACCGAGTCCGCCAAGAACAGCAACCGGACGTTGTACCTTCAATGTTTCATGACCCGAATCTGCGGAGTCAACGCCGATGAGCATGAGTACAAAAAGAAACATCATTAATATTGCACCGGTGTAAACCACAACTTGAACGACACCCATAAAAGGCGCCTCTAGTGCGGTGTACAACACTGCCAGGCCAACCATGACTCCAATAACACACAAGGTTGTTAGAACTGCCTTGCGAGTGATGAGTAGTCCAAAAACTGCTAGCGCTACCATGCATACTGCCGTGACAGAAAAAAGAATGGTTTCTCCCATTCCAATGGTCAACATATCATTTGCCATCAGTGCTGATCCTCCTTCTTGGCGCCAGTCACAACACGAGCGGTGTTGATAGTTGGATCATCTGGGCGTTCTTGCTTAACCCAATCAACTTGATCTTGTGTTGGGCCGGTGATGTTGCCCCGATAGTAATCTGCATCGGTTGTTCCACTGGCCATTGGATGCGGTGTTGAGAGCATTCCTTCAGCTAATGGAACGAGAATATCTTGCTTTTCGTAGATCAGTGATTCACGTGTTTGATCAGCGACTTCATACTCAGTTGACATTGTCAATGCCCGTGTTGGGCACGCCTGAATACAATAGGAGCAGAAAATACAACGCAGATAATTGATTTGATAAACTCGGCCGTACCGTTCGCCTGGTGAATACTGTTCTCCTGGGTGATTTGACGCTGCTTCAACATAGATCGCATCTGCGGGACATGCCCACGCACACAATTCACATCCGATACATTTCTCAAGTCCATCAGCATATCGATTCAGCCGGTGCATTCCGTGATAACGCGGACGTGGTGGCGTCTTCTGTTCCGGCTTGTGGGGCAGGTACTGTTCGGTAACTGCCGGCCGGAAGAGAGTTGAAAACGTGACGCCAAAACCAGCAACTGGCGCAAGTGCCCGCCCTAAAACGCCCTTCTTATTAGGGCTGTAGAGCGATTTGTCTGGCTGAGCAAATTCTTTATCAGACATTATTACGCCTCCTCAATTGTCGTTTGCGCAACGTTTGCTACTCGGCGAGTAGCCCGTGGTGATGGTGGCAGATGCTGGCCAGGCAATGGCGGCACTGGATAACCATCTTCAAAACCATCGAACTCTTCGCTTTCACGCTGAGCGATAAGCTGAGCTGGTGACACATTTTCTTCGTCACGAACCAATGCCCAGATCAACATAATGGCAGCAAAACCCGTTGACAGAATAATCATTGGCCAACGGTCATTAAACTGCGGATTGATCATTTGATATCCATGAACAACTAAAACAATAGCCAGCCAAATCAGTGCACACGGAATGAGACCCTTCCACCCCAGTTTCATGAATTGGTCATAGCGGAATCGTAACAATGTGGCACGGACCCAAATAAAGAGGGCGATAAACATCCACACCTTGGCGATGAAGACAAGCATCGGGAACCAGCCAGTATTAGGATCAAAACCAACAAGTCCACCGAGGAAGGTCAAGATCGGTCCAGAACGCCATCCGCCGAAGAATAAGGTAACAGCCAACATCGAAACATTAAACATATTGACGTATTCCCCAAGGTAGTACCAGGCGAATTTCATCGATGAATATTCCGTATGCGGACCGGCAACAATTTCGCCTTCGGCTTCTGGAAGATCGAAAGGCAACCGGTTGGTTTCGCCAAACATCGTCACTAAGAAAACGAGGAAAGCTGGTAACAAAGTAACAACATTCCACAGATCTTGTTGGGCTTGTACGATTCCCGACGTCGACATGGTGGCTGCCGCGAGGAAAATAGTGACAAGACTTAAGCCTTGAGCAAGCTCATAAGAGATCATTTGTGTGGCAGAACGAACCGAACCGTATAGTGGCAAGGTTGACTTAGCCGACCAGCCACCGAAGACCATTCCGTATTCACCAAGAGCTGCCACAGCTAAAATGAAAAGCATAGCAACTGGTGAATCAGTTAGCTGTAATGGCGTATGCAGTCCGAAAATCGATACTTCTGGCCCCATAGGAATAACGGCCATCACTGAGAAAGCACAAATTGCAGTGATAACCGGAGCAACCACATAAACAACTTTTTCAGCACCAGCCAACCAGAAATCTTCCTTCAGCATCAATTTCAACGCATCTGGAAACGACTGGCCTAAACCAAATGGGCCAACTGTATTTGGTCCAACACGATTCTGGAAACGAGCAATCAAGCGCCGTTCGAACCACAGTGCAAAAATGACTGAGAAAATGAGGAAGACGACGATGAACAGTGCTTTAAGTACAGCAATCCACCACGTATCGTTGGAGAAGTCTGCTGCGACCTGGGTAAAGATCATGGGATTCACTTCGTAACCTCCGTTGCTTGAAGGGAAACAACATCGCCAGCAGTACAACCGATCTGAGCAATGCTACAGCCAACAGAATTTTGCGGTATCCACACAACGCTATCGGGCATGTCAACGACGGTTGCTTCTACAACCAATGTGCCCTCTGGGCCACTGATCTTAACGAACTTGTCAATTCCACAATCGCGAGCAGTAGTTGCAGACATGAGAGCAACCGGGCGTCGAGCCGTGCGAGCCAGATTTGGTTCGTCGGACTGTAACGCTCCGTTATCGAGCATGAGCTTCCACGAAGCAAGCACTGCTTGTCTTTGACCAACAATAGGAGCTGGACCAGTCTGCGCGGTAGGATCTTGACCGCGCTGGCCATCCCAGTGCCGCATAAGGGCCCATTCATTGACCGCATCAGCGAGGGTAGCAAGTCCAAGATCTACGCCAAATTCTGCTGCCAAATCGTGAAGGATACGTCGATCTGGAACGTTATTTGATACTAACGTTTGGCCAAATGGACGTAGCCGTCCTTCCCAGTTGACAAACGTTCCGCCCTTTTCTGATGGTGGTGCGACTGGCAAGACGACGTCGGCAAGTTCAGTTGTTTGCGTCTGGCGCACTTCAAGCTGAACGACGAATACCTTGGCTAACGCTTCACGCGCACCCGCAGGTAAATCATCAATATCTACGCCGCCTAGGATCACAGCGCCGAGCTCACCACGCCCAGCAGCTGCCAAAATTTCTTCGGTGGATCGGCCAGGCTTTTCTGGAAGACGCTCAACGCCCCATGCAGCTGCCATATCTACTCGAGCTGCTGGATCATTCACCAGCCGTCCCCCAGGCAACAGATGTGGCATTGCGCCAGCATCAAGTGCGCCACGGTCACCGGCTCGGCGTGGAATCCACGCAAGCTTAGCACCACAACGCTGAGCTAACCGCACGGCAGCCGAGAAAACTCCAGGGAAATCAGCGCACCGCTCACCAAGTAAAATAACTGTATCGTCCGCGTCGAGATCGCGGAATGTATCAGCGAAAATACCTGATGCTTCGGAGTTAATCGCATCCAAGACTTCAGCTTCAGTCCCTGGTGTTGCTGGTACAAAACGTGCCAACATCTTAGCACTACCACGTGACTTGAAGGCGGAAACAACCGTCACCGCCGTCGTCTTAGCCAATGCAGCCTTACGTAAGCGCAAGAATACCGAACCGATTTCTTCTTCGGCTTCCAAACCGACAGTAAGAACATGACCCGCATGCTCAATATCTGCATAGGTTACGCCCAATTCCTTCCCCGCAACACGTGCAGCTAAGAATTCGTCTTCTTCTACCGAATGACGGCGCGTTCGGAAATCAATATCGTTTGTTCCTAAGACGACCCGCGCAAATTTCGCATATGCGTAAGAATCTTCCAACGTCAACCGGCCGCCGGTAATAACACCAACGCCCTTCGCCTGTGCTTTCTTCAGTCCTTGAGCAGCTTCGTCAAGCGCTTCCGCCCACGAAACTGGCTCACTCGGAGCAACACCCTTGAGTTGCGGATAGACGATGCGGCCTTCGCCGTGTTGCCAACGGAAAGCGAAGCGATCTTTATCGGTGATCCAATCTTCATTAACGTCCATATCTTCGCGGGCAAGACGACGAACAATCGTACCGCGTCGATAATCAACACGAATAGCCGAACCTGACGCGTCGTGCTCGGAAATACTCGGAACGGAAACCAAATCAAACGGACGAGCCCGGAAGCGATAAGAAACCGATGTCAAAGCTCCCACTGGACAAATCTGAATGACGTTTCCAGAGAAGTACGAAGAGAATGGTGCTCCAGTAACATCAACTTCATTAGGCTCAACTGGACCCGATGCATAACCAACAGCCATCCCGGACTCTCCAGCAGGGCCAGCGAAGGAATTAAGCGCGGCAACCGGATCGTCTCCGTTAACTGAAGCAAAATCAAGGACACCAGCATCAAAATTGCCGATCTGAGATCCGTGTAAGCCGTGGACGTCCATGCCGGCACTACCGCCAGATCGTCCCTGCAGCTGGATGAAAGGATCACCCGCAATCTGAGCGGAGAATCGGGTACAGCGCTGGCATAAAATACACCGATCGCGATCAAGTAAAATATTTGCTGAAACCGAAATAGGCTTTGGATATGTGCGTTTAATGTCAATAAACCGCGACTTTGTCCGACCATCAGTCATTGCCTGATTTTGTAGTGGACATTCACCGCCCTTATCACATACCGGACAATCCATAGGGTGATTGATGAGCAAAAACTCCATCACACCATGCTGTGCCTTCTTAGCGACCTCTGAAGTTTCCGCGGAATAGACTTCCATGCCAGGAGCCACAGTCACAGCACATGCTGGTTGTGGTTTAGGCATCTTAGAAATCTTGCCGTCGCGGCCAGGAGCGGCAACTTCAACGAGGCACTGCCGGCAAGCAGCGGCGGGTTTAAGCAGCGGATGGTCACAAAAACGTGGGATGTGGACGCCGACTTTCTCTGCGGCGCGAATAATCAACGTACCTTTCGGTACAGACACCTCGCGCCCATCAACAGTGAGCGTTACCAGATCTTCAGTTGGCGATACCTGCGTTGTCATCGAACACCTACTTCACTGAAAAGAGCTGACTTTTCAATCGGATATTGTTGGGATGTTGGCGTCGAGCACGCATCAACAAATTCCGAACGGAACAAATCAATTGCGGAACGGATCGGGGTAGCTGCTGCGTCACCAAGAGCACAGAAAGAACGCCCAGCGATATTCGAGGCGATTTCGTAAAGCAAATCAATATCTTCTTCACGCCCCTTCCCAGCTTCGAAACGATGCATGATTTGGCGCATCCAATATGTTCCTTCACGGCATGGCGTGCACTTTCCGCATGATTCATGCTGATAAAAATCTGTCCACCGGGAAATAACACGGACCACTGATACAGTTTCATCAAAGATCTGAATCGCACGTGTTGCCAGCATGGAGCCAGCTTCAGCAACTTCTTCATAGCCGAGCGGAACATCGAGGTGATCCGGGGTAAAGAGCGGCGCTGATGAACCACCAATTGCGAAGAACTTGAGTTTGTGCCCGTCACGTATCCCGCCGGCCATATCCAGAAGCTCTCGCATGGTGATACCGAATGGAGCTTCAAACTGGCCAGGGTTCTTTACGTGTCCTGACAGGGAGAAAATACCGTGTCCTGGGGAATTTTTCGTTCCGGCACCCATGGCGGTAAACCATTGCGTGCCATTATTAATAATGCCAGGTACCGATGCGATCGATTCAACGTTGTTGACGACAGTTGGCCGAGCATATAAACCAGCAACAGCGGGGAATGGCGGTTTAAGGCGTGGCTGACCACGGAAACCTTCAAGTGAGTCAAGCAACGCAGTTTCTTCACCACAAATGTAAGCGCCAGCCCCAGCATGAACGGTGATGTTGATGTCGTAATCGCCATTCGGGCCAAGGCCCTTGCCAATAATTCCAGCTTCTTTAGCTTCCCGCACAGCTGCTAAGAGACGCCGGTAAACATGGACCACTTCACCACGCAGGTAGATAAAACCATCGTGGCCGCCAATCGCCATCAGACAAATCGCCATTCCTTCGATGAGCAGATGTGGGTTTGCCATTAAGAACGGAATGTCTTTACATGTTCCTGGTTCTGATTCGTCAGCATTGACAACCAAATAACGCGGACCGCCGTCTTCGGGTGGCAAGAAAGACCATTTGAGCCCAGTTGGGAAACCGGCCCCGCCACGGCCACGCAAACCAGATTCTTTGATGAGGTTGGTTAACGCGCCTTTTTCTTGGTTAATCTCCCAGGCCCGAGCAATCGCCTGGTAGCCACCACTGGCTTGATAGCCTTCGAGGGTCCACGGGCGTTGTGTATCCCAATTATTTGATAAAACCGGACAGAGCGTTCCCGGTGCACTAAATGCATTCACTGTACGTCTCCTCCTTCTGGACGTGGTGCTGTCCAGTCATTAGCCCGCGCAATTGCCAAACCGCGTAACGAAGCTTCGCCAGCGGCCGGACCTTCGTCGACATGACCATCTTCAAAACCAGCTAGCACTCGCGAAATTTCTTTGAATGTATGGACCTTGTTTGGGCCGCGCGTAGGTTGGATATCGCGGCCAGCGCGGATATCATCAACAATACGTTTTGCCGACGACGGCGTCTGGTTATCGAAGAACTCCCAGTTAACCATGATCACTGGTGCGTAATCACAACCTGCGTTACATTCGAGCTGTTCGAGGGTAATCTTGCCGTCATCAGTGGTTTCATCATGACCCACGCCAACATAGTTGGATAGTTCTTCCCAGATCATGTCGCCGCCCATAACGGCACACAATGCGTTGGTACAAACTCCGACGTTATATTCGCCGTTTGGATGACGACGGTACTGTGAGTAGAAGGTTGCTACTGCCGATACCTGTGCCCGGCTCAGTCCAAGAATGTCTGCTACGAGGGTGATTCCACGTGGGGAACAAAAACCATCCACTGACTGCACAAGGTGGAGTAACGGCATAATAGCGGATCGAGAATCTGGATAGCGGGCAATAACTTCGGCCGCGTCTGCCCGGAATTTCTCCTCAACTTGTGGTTCGTATGGGGTACTCATTATCGATCGACTCCTCCCATAACTGGGTCAACTCCGGCAAGTGAAACAATAAGATCAGCTAGCATGCCACCTTCAGCCATCACAGATAGGGATTGTAGATTATTGAATCCTGGATCGCGGAAATGGGCGCGATATGGCCGAGTTCCACCATCGGAAACAAGGTGAACACCGAAAATACCCTTCGGATGTTCAACCATTGTGAAGCTTTGTCCTGGCGGTACTCGGAATCCTTCAGTTACTAACTTGAAATGGTGAATCAAGGATTCCATTGATTCAGTCATAATCTCACGAACATGGTCTGGGGTTGATCCTTGACCATCGCCGGCGATAGAAAGCTGGGCTGGCCAGGCGATCTTCTTATCCCCTACCATGACTGGCTCACCTTGTGTCTTATCAAGTTCGTCAAGAACTTGATAGCAGATGCGCAGCGACTCGTAACATTCGCGGAATTTTACATCTATCCGGTTGTATGCATCGGCCTTATCGGCTACTGGCACATCGAATTCGTACTTTTCATATCCACAATATGGTTGGGTTTTGCGTAGATCCCACGGTACGCCGGCCGCCCGCACTGACGGACCAGTCATTGACAATGCCATCATCGATGATAATGGTGAAACACCCACATTGACATGACGATCAAGGAAGATTGGATTCTTCATCGTCAGATCTTGCATTTCCGAAATAGTCAGCCGGATCTTCGGCAACAGCTCACGGCAATAATCTGTAAAGCCTTCTGGGACATCGTTGAGGACGCCCCCGGGACGAACGTATTCATGGTTCATGCGCAAGCCAGTGACATCTTCAAGGAGTCGCAAAATGTCTTCGCGAGCACGGAAGGTTAGCGTCAACATGGTAGTTGCACCGAGTTCGTTTCCACCCGAACCAATACCGACGAGATGGGAAGAAATCCGGGTAAGTTCCATGAGCAAAACCCGAATTGCTTGAGCACGCTGTGGTACTTGATCGGCTATGCCGAGCATCTTCTCCACACCTAAACAGTAGGCAACCTCTTGGAAAATCGGTGCTACGTAATCCATGCGGGTACAGAAGGCAACTCCTTGAGTCCACGTCCGGTATTCCATATTCTTTTCGATACCGGTGTGTAAGAACCCTGTTGCAGCTCGAACTTCTTTGACGTTTTCGCCGTCGAGCTCAACTTGTACACGCAAAACACCGTGGGTTGACGGGTGAACTGGGCCAAGGTTGACGACGATATGTTCTTCACCAACTTGTTCAGCTTGGCGTGCAATATCGCTCCAGTCACCGCCAACAGCGTCATAAGTGGCAAATGCTCCGACTTCTTCTTCGTTAATTCCACGTGTTGCATGTGGCATTGGGGTAGTCATTAGTTGTACTCCCTCCGGGTATCTGGTGGCGGAATAACAGCGCCTTTATATTCAACAGGAATACCACCCAATGGGTAATCCTTACGTTGGGGGTGTCCCACCCAATCATCAGGCATAACCGAACGGGTCAAACCAGGGTGCCCGTCAAAAACAATACCCATGAGATCCCAGGCTTCACGCTCAGGCCAATCGTTTCCAGGATATACTCCGACGATCGATGGAATATGTGGATCGTTTTCTGGTGCAGTGACTTCAATCGACAATGAGCGATTATGGGTGATAGAGAAGAAGGTGTAGAAACCGTGGAGCTCTCGCCCGTTATCCTGTGGATAGTGAACTGCTGAAACACCCAAGCAAAGTTCGAAACGTAAATCTTGATCGTCACGCAAGTAACGCGCGACTTTAACAAGATGCTCACGTTTTATAAAGATAACGAGTTCACCGTATTGAGTGGTAACTTTTTCAATCACTTCATCGGGACGCAAGCCGTCTGCAGTGAGTAGTTCGCCAAGAATATCGACGACGTCGTCAAACCATCCACCATAAGGCCGATGAGCTGGTTGCGCAATAGTCACAACTTCTTCTTGGCCGCTAAAACCGGTGGTATCTGCGCCATCTTTCACGCCCCACATTCCTTTGCGGGTAGTGATGTACTCTGCGCCAACTCCGCCGTGAGTTAAAGAACCGTGATCGGTCATGCGAGCAATCCCTTCTGTGATTCGAGCGGTAGCGCAGCTAAAGCTGCAGCTTCTGCTTTGCGCGCGACTTCTTTACGATGTTCACCTAATGGACGGTTCTTCATCACATTGTTTCGCAATTCAAAGACAGCATTAATCAGCATTTCTGGGCGCGGTGGGCAACCTGGGAGGTAGATATCAACCGGCACAATATGGTCAATTCCTTGCACAATAGCGTAGTTGTTAAATACACCGCCCGACGAGGCGCACGCACCCATTGAGATAACCCACTTAGGATCAGGCATTTGATCGTAAATATTGCGGACAACCGGTGCCATTTTGTGGCTGACTCGGCCCGAAACAATCATAATATCGGCGTGACGTGGCGAGGCACGGAAAACTTCCATGCCGATACGCGAACCGTCAAATCGGGTTGCGCCGAAGGACATCATTTCAATAGCACAACATGCTAGACCCATGGTTACTGGCCACGGGGAGCGCTGTTGCGCCCAACCAGCAAGGGCTTCAACGGTTGTTAAGCCGATGCCTGCGGGAATTTTTTCTTCAAGACCCATGTAATTTTCACTCCCAATCTAGGCCGCCACGACGCCATTCATAAATGAACGGGATCGTGATAAGGAAAACGAACGATGCGATAGCAATCAAGCTTGCCAAACCAAGACGATTTGCTGATACTGCCCACGGATACAGGAAGACAACTTCGATATCGAAAATAATAAACGTCATCGCAGTCAAGAAATACTTGATAGGGAATCGCCCCGCGGCGCCAGCCGATGGCGTTGGTTCCAAACCGCATTCATAATTAGCAACCTTGACTCGATTGTATCGTTTTGGCCCAAGTAAGGCGCTAACTGCAAGTCCGCCAATGCCAACAAGCGAGGCAACACCGATCATGATCAGTAATGGCACGTAGGGATTCATGCGACCTCCAACCCTTCGTTAAAATCCTGCGTAATACAGGGATGACTATTATTAAGCATATGCTCTTGTGGCACTTCTATGGGATTGACATTCATGCCTTTGGCACCACCTTGGTCAAACTTGTGATGACTTTATCCATCCAATCACCGTCACGGCGATCATAAGAATCAGACAAGAGTTTCATAACGAGTTTCATGAGTGTCGGCCTTGGTAAGCCGTACTTAACACATAAGTGCATAATTTCCGGGCGTTCAATAAGCGATGCAAACACTCGCCCTAGTGTGTAGTATCCACCAAGTTCTGCACGAAGCTCTTTCGGATATTGTGCCATAACGCGATCTTGGGCTCCGATTGTTGAGCGAACTAAAGCCTGGGCGAGAAAATCGGCAACAAGACGACCGCTGGTCAACGCATAAGCAATGCCTTCGCCGTTGAATGGAGAAACCATTCCGCCGGCGTCGCCAACGAGGGCTAAACCGTCTGCATAGTGTGGTTTGCGGTTAAAAGCCATGGGTAAAGCCGCACCGCGTAACCGACCAACCTGATTCTCTGGGGTCAATTCCCATTCCGGTGGAGTATTAGCAATCCATTTAGCGAAAACTTTACGATAATCAACCCCGGTTGGTTGGGCAGTTGACGATAAGGATCCGAGTCCCACGTTCACCAGCCCGTCACCAACAGCGAACATCCACGCATACCCTGGTAACAATTCAGATTCGCCTGGTTTGCCGGCCCATAATTCTAACTGGGATTCCATCATGTCAGTGTGTGCCAGTGGTGAACGGAAGTAGGTTCGATGCGCTACCCCCATAGGACGATTCATATCCTTTTCCCGCCCAGTTGCCAGAGCAAGCCGTGCCGAGACGCCACCACAGTCAACAACGAAACGCGCCGAGATAGTGAATTCTTCTGAGGCTGAGCCACCAGCGGTGTATCGTGCCCGCACTCCAATAACTCGCCCTGATTTCTCATGAATAACAGGCCCAAGAACAGTAACACCTTCGCGCAATCGCGCGCCGGATGTGACTGCGTGTTTAATCAGTAGGTGGTCTAAATCCTTACGCGGCATTGCAGAGCCAAAATTAGGCACTGATGCTAGCTCAGGCCAAGGAACTTCAATCACGTGGCCGGCCCCGTATCCACGGACGCCCCAATTGCGAACCCAGCCATCTTCTTCTCGAACAGAGATACCCATTCGGATAAGTTCCGCAACAGCGCGCGGGGTAAGGCCGTCACCACATACTTTATCGCGTGGAAATGTTGCCTTTTCTAGCACGAGGACATCTACCCCATTTTGGGCGAGATAATGCGCAGTCGCTGCACCACCTGGGCCAGCACCTACCACTACAACATCAGCGTGTTCCGGACGGGACAATCTTCACCGCTTTCGCTCACAAAATTAGGACTTCGTACCTTAGTCTACGGACTTTACGAACCCGCTAAGAACTTCAAAGCGATACATTTACGTTAGTGTTTCCTTGCTAAATTAAGATAGTAGGTTACACCACATGCATACGCTCGCATTCTTGAAGTATCCTAGATCCGCTCATTCGGGACGTATCGCCCGATGTAATGCGACGATTCCGTTTGTTAAATTTTTATATTCAACGTTACGCCAGCCAGTTTTTTGCATCAGGTGCGCTAACTCTTCTTGGTCATACCACGCTTGAATAGACTCACGTAAATACTCATAAGCTGGCGCATCAGAAGAAAATAAGGCCGATAGTATCGGCATGCCTAGGCGCATAAACTCAAAATATGTCGAACGGAAGAAGGCATTTGTTGGCCGTGAAAATTCAGCAATAACAATTTTTCCACCCGGCTTAGTGACGCGCAACATGTCACGTAATGCCGCCTGAGTATCCACCACATTGCGCAGTCCGTAGGAAATAGTAACGACATCGAACGTTTCGTCGTCGAACGGCAATGCAGTCGCATCGCCAACACGCAGATCAAGACCCGGATGCAGCTCCAAGCCACGTTCAATCATGCCGGGAGAAAAATCACACCCAATAACATCGGCACCATCCGCTGCGTATCCGGCCGCCGAAGCTCCCGTTCCACAGGCTACGTCAAGTACCGATAAGCCGGGTTGTGCGCCTACTGCTAGCCGAGTGACACGGCGCCACACGTTCACCAATCCCCCAGTTAAAACAGTATTGGTGATGTCATAGTGTTGGGCTACGTCGTCAAACATTTTTGACACATCGGTAGGTTTTTTCTCCAACGATGCGCGATGTTGAGAATGGACAGAAGTAGTTTGTGCATTTAGCGATAACGGACCTTTCATGTCTGCATTTAATCACTTTCCGCACTAACATTCGAAACATGTTTACCTTCCCACATTTACGTGCCCAGACAACTCGGTTACCACATACTCCGGTTTTATCTCAGATTATGACCTCTCAACGTGGTCAAATCGCATGGCTTAAAGACAATACGGGTTTTGTGTGTGCCGGACAAGCCGCTCGCTTTTCATATGAAGATCCGGGTATGACGACGGCGGAAGATGGCCGGCGCTTTGCACTCGCATCGCAATGGTGGCAAGAATTATCTAAACGCACTGAGGTCCGTGACGAAGTTCGGACTGCCGGGTCCGGACTAGTGGGATTTGGTTCTTTTTCATTCGCTCCGCATTCACCTGCCGGGTCAGTCTTGATTGTTCCGCAAGTCATTGTTGGAATATCTGGACCAGGCACTGGCGATTCAACGTCAGGTCACGCCTTTTTGACTCTTATTGGCCCCGACGATGAAGATATTTTTGATACGTTAAGCGACGATGCTCGAGCACTCTTAGATGCGGTACTTGTTGGCCACGATACGCATTACACGCCGATGGGTGCAGGCCGGGCCGAACCTACAATGTCTTTTGCTGACTACCAAGCTCGCGTGACCTCTATCAAGAAGGCTATTAACGCCAATGACGTGTCGAAAGTTGTCCTCGCTCGGCAAATAAATATTGCCTGCGAAACCCCTATTGATGAACGACAGGTCATATCGACGTTGGCTCAGCAGTATCAAGATTGTTGGACGTTTGGCATCGATGGCCTGATTGGAGCTACTCCCGAGCTTTTGGCTCAAAGCCAAGAAGGCGAAGTAGTCACCCGAGTTTTAGCTGGCACTTTCCCTCGAGATGAACACCATGCACCCGATGCTTTGTTACATTCGCCTAAGAACGTCGAAGAGCACCAGGTTGCAGTTCAATCTGCTGAGCAATCTCTACAAAAAATAGGGGATGTGCGTGTTGGCCAGCCGTTTGTTTTGGACTTGCCAAATGTGCGGCATCTCGCTACTGATATTTCAACCATGTTGAACGTCAATGGAAACGTTTTGAGTGTTGCTGGGATGCTACACCCAACTGCCGCATTAGGCGGTAGCCCGAAAAATCGTGCTTTGGAGCTCATCAGTAAATTAGAACCAAATGATCGGGACCGATTTGGCGCGCCGGTTGGTTGGATTGGATCTGACGGAGCTGGGCAGTGGTGTGTAGCTTTGCGTTGCGCCCGTATTGATAGCGAGCTGGGAGCACGCGCATGGGCCGGTGGCGGAATCATGGCAGATTCAGATCCCACGGAAGAGTACGTTGAAACGCAAGCCAAATTTGCGCCAATTATGGCAGCGTTCCAGCTTTAGGTCTAACAAAAAGATCCTGGGCATACAGCAGTGCATAAATGTGGACTGCTGTATGCCCAGATCAGTGAGTGTCGATCTGCTAGTTGTTAGCGCGGATCTGGCCGAGTCGCTAACGTAACATCTACTTCCATCAGTTTTCCGTCACGTTCAAGTTTCAGATTCACGACGTCACCAGCCCGGTATTGGCGAATAAAACCGGTCAACGCAGTAGCCGTAGAAACTTTACGTCCGTTTACTTCGATGATGTTGTCGCCTTCTTTTATGCCAGCTTGCGCTGCCGGAGTTCCTAGCTCAACAGTTTTCACTTGAGCAGCCATACGTTTTGAGGCATCAAATTTTGCCAATCCATTACCGATCGAAACACCGAGATAAGCATGCTCTGCACTGCCTTTTTCGATCAGCTGACTGGAAATATTCTTTGCCAGATTTACTGGAATTGCAAAGCCTAGTCCGATAGAGCCACCACCTTGACCACTGAAACTAGTTTTCACAGTGATAATCGAGGAGGCAATACCAATAACTTTCCCTTGCTGATCAAAAACTGGCCCACCGGAATTACCTGGATTAATAGCGGCATCAATCTGGATAGCATTAGTGACAACATTGGCTCCACGATCGGCTTGAGTTGGCCGGTCAAGAGCTGAGATGACACCAGTTGTTAGCGTAGAGTCTAAGCCCATCGGATTGCCAATCGCGGCAACCGATTGACCTACATTGAGCGCGGATGAATCACCAAGTTGTGCAACGGTTAAATCGCTAGGCGGGTCAATTAGTTCAACTACTGCTAAGTCCGTCGCTTCGTCTGTACCGATAATTCGAGCATCGAAAACGCGACCGTCAGAGAACATCACATACAGCTCATTTGCCCCAGAAACCACGTGATTATTCGTTAAGATATGACCTTTTTCATCGATAATCACACCGGAACCTTGAGCTTGACCACTGTCTGTATTAACGTCTAGCGAGACTACAGTGGCACCAACTTCGTCAGCTACTTTTTCCCAATCTGGCGCCCCTACTGAACTATCGACCAGTTTAGTTGTTCCAGCGTTAGCCTGCGGTTCGGGCATCGACGCCGGACGCATACCACCTGGATTGAGAAGAGTAGATCCGCCAAGAGCTATTCCCGCTCCAGCTAGTGCCGCTGCTACCGAAGCCGCGACTAATGCCACCCATCCCGGCCTTTTCCGTTGTACTCCACGAGGTTGCTCTAATATAGCAGGAGGGGCATACAATGGTTGATTTTGGGTTTGTGGCCGGGGTTGCCATTGCATCGGCGGTTCCCATGCCGGCTGGGCATTAGCGGCCGGCTGATAACTATCTACCGGCTGAGTATATGGTGCTGGCGGAAAGTCATTGCCTGCATCACTGCTCATCGCACCACTTTCACGTGGTTGCTCTGCACCCATTGCATCTGGATCACTAGCATGGGGAACCATATTCTGATTCTCGTTGTTATTTTCCATCTTTCCCTCCATACGCCAGTCACATCGCTAAGACGAAAACTAGAGTCGCACTGCCATCTTCCAATATCCACAAAAGAATCTGAAAGTTTACTGAAAACCTTTTAGCCGTGCGTGAACAGCTGCTAGCATACCCTCGCGTTGCGTGCTACGAATCCGGCGTTCATCAGCCATTGGAGTATAGCCCAAAGCAATATGAACAATTCGTACCCCACACGGCGCTTGCTGCAATGCCGTAACAAGTTCGGCTTGTTCTTGTACCACCTGATAATTCACACCAACAGCTTGGGCATACGCGCGAATATCGAGTTCTTTTGCCGTGCGAAAAACTCGATCATATGGCTCTGGCTCGCCTTGGCCATATTCCAACGTGGAAAACAGCGAGCCACCGGCGTCGTCAATAACCACTACGTCAAGATCAATACCTTGCTGACCGGCAGTATGAATCAATGCTCCAATATCGTGGATAAATGTTAAATCCCCAACGACGACGCGCACGCCACGACCAGTTGCCAATCCAATCCCTATTGCCGTCGATACCGTACCATCAATCCCAGCAAGGCCCCGATTGGCATGCACAGGTTGCGCAGGCATCGATTGGTAGATGTTCATCTCCCGAATAATCGACGAAGCGCCAACCACCAGCTCAACACCGTCGCTGAATCGGCTAATATTACGTCCGATACTGGCATAACTGAGCTGTGTGACATGCTCGTCAATATACTCACCTATCGCATCAGATGCTGCCTGCCAGGCACGCAACCAGTCTGGGTTAGATACTGCCACGTCAGCTAACTGTGCCGCAGTAATAACCCGTGCTCGACCAGCGACATCAGCGTACGTGGGGGCATCGTCAAGCACGAAAACTTCAACTGATTCGTCAGCGAGTAATGCCGATACTTCCCGAGTCAATGTTGGATGGCCGATAACAATAGCGCGATTGATGCGAGAGCGAAGCGCTGAATTGAGGACAACCGGATGCGCATTAATTGCGTGAGGATGGCAACTCCACGGCGCACACGGTTCTGCTAACACCGGTATTCCAGCACATATGTGTGGATCGAGATCGCGATAACGCACTGTTGTTCCAGCAATGATAACGCACCGCACATCCGTGCTCTCAACCGGTAAATACTTACTCTGCGCCTGGGCAATATCGGCAGAAATGTCACTCCACGTCCCGTCTGGCATCAGTGGTTCAACAAAACTGACATTGAGATGTACCGGCCCTGGAACACTACCCGTAAAACGGCCCAGTGCAGTCCCTACGGCACGGGTTATCAACCCGGCGATATTACCTACAGATCCACCCGCGGGAAACTCCCGAAAATGCCGGACTGAACCAGCCAAAACTGCTTGATGATCAGTAGTTTGGCTAGCTCGTACACCACGCATATGAGGTGGGCGATCGGAGCTTAAAACAATCATCGGAATACCACCGTAATAAGCCTCTTCGACCGCTGGGTGAAGATTTGCAACCGCTGATCCTGACGTGGTTACTACAGCAGCAATTTTGCCTGCGGAACCAGCACCAAGTGCCACAAACCCCGCAACTCGCTCATCAGTTTCCACATGGAGGTGAATCAGTCCTGCTCGTTCGGCGTCGTATAACGCATACGCGAACGGAGCAGAACGCGAGCCGGGGCATAAAATAAACGTTTCTACCCCGTGCGCAATAAGGTGAGCGAGTATTGTGCGCGCAGTTTTCGTCGAATCAACCACGTTATTTCCCTTCACTCTCATACGCTTGAGTATGCAAGGTGTAATCAGCATCAATATTGGCATATTCCCACATAAGATCTAACCGTTCCTGCCACCGGGCTGCTAGTTCTGGATCTGGTGCTGGCAGCGAGCTCGGCACCACGTCACGCACGCGGATCTGCCCACCGTAAGGTAAAAATGGGTTCGGAGTTGGGTCATTGACCCATAGTTGGCTGGTGGCTAAACCACACGCATAATTTAGCTTAGGTAAAGCTGCCGCGAATGCCAAACCAGCTCTAATGCCGATTGAACTTTCTAAGGCTGATGACACCACCACCGGCAAACCGATCTCTTCAGCGATCGCGAGCGCCGAGCGCACCCCACCTAGTGGCTGATTCTTCACAACCACAATGTCAGCGGCAGCTAGTTCTTTGACCCGCATCGGATCACTTGCCCGACGGATAGATTCATCTGCTGCAATTGGCACAGATGCGTAGCGGCGAACGCGCGCTAAGTCCTCTACGTCAGCTACTGGTTGTTCAACGTATTCCAGTCCGCTAGCGACACGATCAAGTGCTGCAATAGCATCGCGTGCTTGTTCTACTGTCCATGCACCATTGACGTCAATACGAATTTTCCCAGCTGGACCTAATGCGTCACGCACGGCCGCTACCCGAGATAGGTCATCAGCTAAGTCCTGTCCTGGTTCCCCGACTTTAACTTTTGCGGTAGTGCAATCTCCAGCACGAACTATCTGGTACGCGCGCTGTGGATCAGTTGCTGGTACTGTCACATTGACCGCGATAGTATCTCGCACTGGATCCGGGTAACCGATAGTGGCTGCTTCAATACCAGCACGTAACCAAGCAGCCGAATACTGCGGATCATAATCCCAAAATGGGCTAGCTTCCCCCCATCCGGCCGGTCCATGTATCAGTAGGCCATCGCGCACAGTCAATCCCCGAAACCGCGTATGTAGTGGGGATGAGTATATGTATATGTCGAGGTGCATGTTTTCCATTCTAGCCCGCTTGAGGCACTGGCTGGGTGGTGTGCAGTAGGTGGTGTGGGTACTTCGTGGCACAATAGGGCTATGACTATTTCACCGTTACCTACTGTCGTTTCTGAGATTTTTGACCCGCGCCGGTGGCGTGCAGTATCTGGTTTTCCAGATGATGATATTACGTATCATCGCGGAGTGGAGCGAGAGTTTTCACCTGCCGGCGACGTGGTGTCCGAACGCGATTTACCGGTGGTACGTATTGCTTTTAATCGGCCACAGGTACGCAATGCGTTTCGCCCAGAAACTGTTGACCAATTGTACCGGGCGATCGATCATGCCCGGCTAACAGGCGAAATTGGTTGCGTGATTCTCACCGGTAACGGCCCGTCAGCTAAAGATGGCGGTTGGGCGTTTTGTTCTGGCGGCGATCAACGTATTCGAGGCCGGGATGGTTACCGTTATGATGGTGGTGGAGATGATCCACAAGCTAATAAGGTAACTCGTGATTCGATTGATCCAGCACGGGCCGGCCGGCTTCATATTTTGGAAGTCCAGCGATTGATGCGCACTTCAGGAATGATTTTTATTGGGGCTATTTCCGGATGGGCTACTGGTGGTGGTCACTCGTTAAATGTATTGTGCGATTTGTCGATTGCTTCCTTAGAACATGCCCGGTTTATGCAAGTGGATGCCAATGTTGGTTCCTTTGACGCCGGGTATGGATCAGCTTTGTTAGCTCGCCAAATTGGGGATAAACGTGCGCGGGAAATTTTCTTTTTAGCCCGTGAATATTCGGCACGTGACGCGGAGCGTTGGGGGGTAGTTAACGAGGCGGTACCTCATGCGGAGTTGGAAAATAAGGCATTAGATTACGCTCGCATCATGGGTACGAAATCCCCGCAAGCCTTACGTATGTTGAAGTTTGCTTTTAATTTGGCCGACGACGGATTAGCTGGCCAACAAGTTTTTGCCGGCGAAACAACACGTTTAGCATATATGACAGATGAAGCTCAAGAAGGTCGGGACGCATTCTTAGAAAAACGTCCCGCGCGTTGGGACAATTTCCCGTTCTACGCATGATGACACAGCCAGATTCAATTTTTGTCCGTACACACACCGCCCCGATTGTGGTGGTGTGTGACGGTAGCGAGCTGCCGAGCGTTATTAGTTATGTTCGCCAAGGACTAACAGGCGAACTGTCGGTGCCGTTATTCCTTATCGGCCCGAATGTTGATCCGCGTCAGGCGCACGATGAGGCCGTCAATGCTGGTTACCCAGTAGGTACTGGGGTACTTATGCGTACCTCTGGTTCGACGTCGGGAACCGGCACAATCGTGCCGTTATCATGGTATTCGCTTGCGTCTTCTGCGCAGGCTACTCATGCGGCTTTGGCAGGTCCGGGAAGATGGTTAGCAGATTTGCCGATACATCATATTGCCGGATTTCAAACGATTGTGCGCTCAATTCTGGCAGCTACTGAGCCGATCAATATGTCGTTAACTCAATTATTGACGTCGCGAAGCGTTACTGAATTAACTTATTGTTCAGTTGTTCCCACTCAACTGAGTAGGATTTTAGCTGATCCCCTACTCACGCAAGCAGCACGCGAGGTCACTTTACTGGTTGGTGGCGCAGCAACGTCGTCGTCGCTCCTCAATCAAGCACGCGATAACGGACTAACCGTCCACACATCCTACGGGATGACGGAAACATGCGGCGGATGCGTCTATGATGGCCACCCAATCGGCGATGCCGTCATCTCACTGGCACAATCAGGCCAAATTTCGCTCACTGGTTCGATGGTGACCGGAGCTGGCTTACTCACAAAACACAATGGGACGCAATCCCAGCCGCTGACATACACTCACCTCACACGAGACCTCGGGACCTTTAATCCGGATGGCACACTGAGTGTGCTGGGGCGCATAGATGATGCTATTACCACTGGCGGGCTGACAATAATGCCCCACATTATTGAACAAACTCTGGCAGAAATCACTGGTTATGACACTATTGTTGTCGGGGTCCCTGATCAAACATGGGGGCAAAGTGCGTTGGCTTTTATAGATCCGCACCTCCCAGAACTATCCACCTGGGCAGAAAAGCATCTGCGCGATGAGATTAAAACTAGATTAGGAACCGGCTGGCAGCCACGCATAATCCGGCCACTCAGCGTTCTTGGAATGACTCATTGGCCACTAACACAGTCAGGGAAGATAGATCGCCGAGCCATAACCAGTGCTGCTCGCATATACTTTTCGAGTGATAACAGTTAATGATTGGCTTGAAGGCGCTCGTGTGCGCACCCTACCAGCAGCAGTGGCTCCGGTACTTATTGGTGCTGGAATAGCGATTTATGATTCCGGGTTTTCATTTCCACGAACGCTTTTAGCTGCGATTGTAGCCTTGGCATTTCAAGTTGGGGTAAATTTCTCTAACGACTACTCCGACGGTATTCGTGGTACTGACAATAACCGTCAAGGACCTCTTCGACTCACTGCTAGCGGCAAAGTTCGCCCGCGAACTGTTCTTTTTATCGCACTGGGATTCTTTGCTCTTGCGTGTGTTTCTGGGCTGGTGTTGGTCGTACTGTCTGGGCAATGGTGGCTAATTCTATTAGGCGCAGCCGCTACGCTCGCAGCTTGGTATTATACTGGCGGTTCACATCCGTATGGCTATATGGGTTTAGGCGAAGTTTTCGTCATGGTCTTTTTCGGCTGGATGGCAACTATTGGTACTGCCTATGTCCAAACCGGTAACGCTCCATGGTATGCCTGGGCTGCCGGCACTGGAGTTGGCTTAATCGCATGCGCATTGTTGATGATTAACAATATCCGAGACATTCCTACTGATTCACAAGCTGGCAAAATTACTTTGGCCGTTCGCCTCGGAGATCGTCACGCGCGTATCGTTTATAGCTTGACGCTCCTACTTTCGGTAACGGTTTTCCTTATAGTCACTAGTATCGTCCAAGGGATTATCGGATTAGTGGTGAGCATCGGGTTGTACGGTATGACATTCTTTCCTATCACCCGCGTTATGCGTGGCGCACAGGGCCGTGACCTCATTGCGTTACTGAAGTACACTGGCATCTTTGAATTGCTGTACGCGGTGATGTTTTTTATCTGTTTTACGCTCCCCCCTATCTTGTGAGCTATCTTTAGGACGCAAATTTCAATAGACTATAGACGTGCCTAGAGTAATTTTGATCCTGACCGCGATAGCGCTCCATATTTATACTTTTATTGACGTATTACGAACTGATCGCACGGCTTTGCCCGCGCGCCTTCCCAAGGTTGCTTGGGCGCTCTTGACGCTCATTGTGCCGGTGATTGGTCCGCTTTTATGGTTATTTTTCAAAAATCAGCACTTGTTCCGCCCCGGGACAACATTGTCTTCTGATTCGCTACGCAAACCTTTTTCTTCTTCCAACAAGCCTCGTGGCCCTGTTGCGCCCGATGACGATCCGGAATTCTTGGCCCGCTTAGAGGCGCAGAATCGCCGTCGCGCCTATGAGCAACAAAAGCGGGAAGAAAATGGTGATATTCCTACCGCTGAAACACCTGACGAGCCAGATGACGACGGCGGTTTATACGGCAATCGTTCTTTCTAACGCCTCAAAACACATCCCGCCTAGAGCACGCTAATATATCGCGTTCTAGGCGGGATTATTGTATTTATGTGTGTACTACTTCTTGATCTGAGCTTTAGACGTACCTGGGACCATATCTGCTGCAAGCGCGAGAATGTCCCCAACTGGCTCCCAATAATCAAGAGAAATAAGCTGACGCCCAACAAAAGTCAATGATGTAACAGAAGCGAGCGAACACTCTCGTTTACGCGGATCGTGCGCTAATGGCAAACGATCAATAAAACGTCGCATTGTCCAAATAGGCAACTGATGGGAAACAATAACTGCTTCACCACCACTAGCTTGTGTAAGCGCATCAGAGATCGCGCCAGACATCCGGGCAACGACATCCTTATATGGTTCACCCCATGATGGTTCAAGCGGGTTTACATACCATGGCCAGAATTTTGGTTGTGCTAACTGCCAGCGATCAGAGTTGATATCAAGACCTTCGAATTTGTTATCAGCTTCAATCACTCGCTCATCTATTTGAATCTCTAACCCAAAATGCTGCGCAGTCGGGGTACCAGTTTCAATTGCCCGCTCTAACGGTGAGGTAATGACTGCACGAATATCATGATCAGCAAAAGTCTCTCCTAGCTTTTGCGCCATTTTATGCCCAAGTTCTGTTAAATGAAAACCAGGCCGGCGGCCGTAGAGAACGCCTTCCGGGTTATCTACCTCGCCATGCCGAACTAAGTGAATCGTTGTGATATCCATAGTCATTACCTTACTCGATCACTAACTTATTGACTGCACACGCGCTTTTCAGTTTCTTCGTCGTCGATCAACTTGGCAAAAATATCTCCAATAGTGCGGAGTTCTTCAGGCGAAATTTTGCTCAAAAAGTGTTGCCGTAACGACTGGATATGAAGCGGTGCGGCTTCCTCAAGCTTAACTAAGCCCTCATCGGTGATCCGGCAGAAAATTCCGCGCCGATCGTGTGGACATTGGAATCTTTGCACATAACCAGCTTTTTCTAACCGGGCAACAGTGTGGGTCAACCGCGAGCGCGAATAAACTAACCCAGTAGCCAAAGCAGACATGCGCGACTGGTGTTCGGGTTGTTCAGACAATCGCATTAATACTTCAAATTCTTGTAATGCTAATCCGAAATCTTCTACGCCATCATGATTGACGGCTTCTTGAACAGTTGCCTGGCCACGTAATAGGTTGCGCCACGCATATTGCTCTTCTTCATCAAGCCAACGTGTTTGTGTCATAAAAGCTTATCCTCATACATAATATTGAATCTTTAACTATTTTAGATGGCTTTCAACCACACTTCAACCATTTGGTAAATTAATCACGAATCGCAGACTGGTGCATATCCATAAATCAACGCACGCCACCACAATCACTCACTATTGTAAAAGAAAATCGAGAGCCCGTAGGCCCTCGATTATCATCACTTCTTATTACGACGCTGGTGGCGAGTCTTACGAAGCAGTTTGCGGTGCTTCTTCTTTGACATGCGCTTGCGACGCTTCTTAATAACGGAACCCACGGGTTACCTCCGGATTTGAAACTGTCACGGCCAAGCCGCGATTACGAACAGAACAGATTCTACACGACGTGAAGCAGTGCAAACGAATCAAGACCCGGTTGCTTCGCGGAAATCAACGTTCGCCCCGCCGTTAAGCAACTGATCAACTGCCGACTTAGGAACGCGATACGAATTGCCAACACGCACTGCAGGAAGTTCTCCTGAGTGAACCATACGATAGACCGTCATTCGCGAAACTCGCGTCATATCAGCAACTTCTGCCACAGTAAAGAACTGCGGGGTTGATGATGAGAAGTGAGGCATCTGCGTATCCGTTCTCGTATTATCAAGCAGTTAAGCCTGACAGGTTCACAATATAAGCGCTTCGTCACTATTTCGGCTATGGTGAATTTTACCACGTGCCAAAACAGTCCGTTCTTGGTTGATCTTACCCGAATTTCTCCCGTTTCACACGTTAAACGCCTTATTTTGTTTTCCATATAACGCCAAGAGATCTGCTATTGCTCCATCATAATGGCGCGTTTACTCAATAATCAGGCTAGGCTTAAAGAGTAGTAGGACCATATGAGTAAAGGAGTTGTCGTGACTGACGCGAATGTAGCACGATCCTCCGCTAAGGGACCGGATCGTTCGACTATTCGCATGTCCCAAGCACCTGATAGCGAATCTGGTTCGAACCCTCATTCATTACGTACATATGTCAATTCTTTGGCCCGGCGATCACCAGCTCGATTAGCAATGCTGGTGTTCGGAGCATTAATTTTAACTATTACATTGTTATTGATGTTGCCGTTTTCATCGACGACGCCTGGCTCAGTGTCCTTTGTTAACGCGCTCTTTACTGCTACGTCAGCCGTGTGTGTTACCGGACTTACGGTTGTTGATACCGCCACCCAGTGGACTGTTTTTGGCGATATTGTCTTAGCGTTGGGTATCCAGATCGGTGGATTGGGCGTTATGGTGATCGCTTCGATCCTCGCTTTAGCCGTTTCTCGGCATTTGGGTCTAACTCAACGAATGTTGGCGGCAACTGAAACAAAAAGCCGCTTGGGGGACGTTGGTGCTCTGCTAAAAGCTGTTATTGCTACGTCATTAGTCGCCGAAAGTATTTTGACACTAATCTTTTTAGGTACTTTCGTTGGTCTTGATTCTTCTTTCGTTTCAGCTCTCGGCCATTCACTTTTTATGGCGGTCTCAACTTTTAACAATGCGGGCTTCGTTGTTTTAGCTGATGGACTAGGACAATTCGTTGGCAACTGGGCGGTAAGCTTACCTATTATTCTGGGCACTATCATTGGCGCGGTTGGTTTCCCGGTGACGTTAAATATTGCGCAAAATCTTCGCAATCCGCGCGCATGGACACTCCACTCCAAACTCACTTTAGTCACGTACGGATTTTTGCTAGGTATTTCGATTGTTATGATCGGTTTATTGGAGTGGAACAACCCCGCTACCCTTGGCCACCTCAACGGGTCAGAGCGCGTCCTAACAACACTTTTTCACGCCACCACCCCGCGCTCTTCTGGCTTAGCTACTCTCGACGTTGGCCAGATGCAACAATCAACATGGTTTTTTATTGACGTTATGATGTTTATCGGAGGCGGCTCGGCTTCAACCGGTGGTGGAATTAAAGTCACTACTTTTGCTGTTTTAGCGCTAGCGATTTTGGCTGAAGCACGCGGAGATCGTGATACTGAGGCGTTCGGGAAACGTATTCCGCCCGACGTCGTGCGGCTGGCTATTTCCGCAACCTTCCTCGGCGCGTTCCTCGTTGGCAGTGCAACTTTAGCTATTACCCACATAACGGATTTATCTTTTGCTCAAGTTCTTTTTGAAGTAATTTCCGCCTTCGCAACATGCGGCCTATCAACTGGAATCACGCCAATTTTGCCCGATTCTGCCAAAATTATTCTCGTCGTGCTGATGTATCTGGGCCGGGTGGGAACCATGACATTAGCTGCCGCACTTGCACTGCGCAATCGTCGTCGAGTCATTCGGCTACCTGAAGAACGCCCAGTAATCGGTTAATCAACTTTCAAAATCGGCTAAGGTAAATACTGGTTGTATTTTTCCTAGAGGGAGTAAGCATGGCACGGGTTCCAAACGAAAGTCCAGACGCCGTCTTAGTTATTGGATTAGGACGATTCGGGTCAGCCATCGCGGTAACGCTCGATAAATTGGGGCGCGATGTCCTCGCAGTTGAATCCGATCCCGATTTGGCCCAACAGTGGTCACATCGGTTCCGTGTTGTTGAAGCCGATGCACGCTCAGCTGAAGCCTTGCATCAGCTTGGAGCGCAAGATTTTCAAATTGCGGTTGTCGGTGTTGGTACCTCACTAGAGGCAAGTGTTTTAATAACTGCCAATTTGGTTGATATGGGTATGCGAGAGATTTGGGCTAAAGCTACCTCGCGTGAGCATGGCACAATTTTGCGACGCATCGGAGCTAACCACGTTGTTTACCCAGAATACGATGCTGGACAGCGCGTGGCACACATGGTTTCTGGCAAGATGCTTGACTATATTGAAATGGAAGACCAGTTCACCATTGTAAAAATGCTGCCACCAAAGGACATGATTGGTTTCACTCTTGAACAAAGTCGTATCCAAGAGCGTTTTGGTGTGCGCGTTATCGGTGTAAAGTCTCACGGCCAGCCCTTCGAATACGCTACTCCGCAAACGCTTGTCTCAAGTGGGGATACACTCATTGTTTCCGGAGAACCTGTCCTGTTAGAAACTTTTGCTAACCGAGTATAAGTCAGTGTTCACCATAGTATGTCGGAGGGTGGCAGTAGGCTGAGAGTATGGCAAAAACTAAAGCATCTTTTGTATGTAGCGAATGTGGCTGGACCACCTCAAAATGGGTTGGCCGTTGCGGCGAATGCCAGCAATGGGGCACGGTTATTGAACATGGTGGCGCGAGTATTGCGCGTGCCGTTGCTCCGTTAACACCACATACCCCTGCGCAACCCATCACTGATGTTAGTAGCCAAGCATCTATTAAGTCTCCTACTGGAGTAAGTGAGCTTGATCGAGTATTGGGCGGCGGTATCGTCCCTGGAGTTGTTATTTTATTAGCTGGTGAGCCCGGCGTTGGCAAATCTACCTTGTTGCTTGATGTGGCAGCCAAGGCCGCAGCAGAGGCTGTTAATACTGGAAAGAATCCGGTCTTGTATGTCACGGGAGAAGAATCAGCATCGCAGGTTCGGTCCCGTGCCGAACGTATTGGTGCTTTGCACCCACATCTTTTACTTACGGCAGAGGCTGATCTGGCCCGTGTATTAGGGCATGTAGAAGCATCCCAACCATCGTTGTTGATTGTTGATTCGGTACAAACTATTGCCGATCCTGACGTTGAGGGGGCAGCCGGTGGTGTAGCACAGGTGCGTGCTGTTACCGCCGCCTTGGTTAATCGGGCTAAAAGTTCAGATTTACCTATTATTGTGGTTGGTCACGTTACCAAGGAAGGCTCGATTGCCGGCCCGCGTGTGTTGGAGCATCTTGTTGATGTGGTCTGCCAGTTTGAAGGCGATAAGCATTCGCGGTTGCGAATGGTGCGAGCAGTGAAAAATCGTTATGGCGCCACCGATGAAGTGGGCTGCTTTGAGTTAATTGATTCTGGCATCCGCGGACTTGCTGATCCCTCCGGATTATTTTTAAGCGCGCGCAATCTCACTGTGCCAGGAACATGCGTCACTATCACATTAGAGGGGCGCCGGCCAATGCCAGTTGAAGTTCAAGCTTTACGGGTGCCCGCTGGTGGGCCACCACGGCGTACCACCTCCGGTGTTGATTCTTCCCGAGTTGCCATGATGTTAGCTGTTCTTCAATCACGTCTTGGCATTGCCTATGATCGGTCAGATGTTTTTGTCTCTACTGTTGGTGGCGCTAAAGCGACTGAACCAAGTGTCGACATTGCGAGTGCTCTTGCCTTGGCCTCAGCTGCAGCAGATTTACCACTTGCTCCCGGAGTTGTTGCGATTGGCGAAGTCTCGCTTACTGGAGAATTGCGTCCTGTTGTTGGGTTACAGCAACGGCTCAATGAAGCTCAACGGCTTGGTTTTACCACTGCATTAATTCCGGCAAGTGCCGATGCGATAAAGCCTGCCGGCAACCTTGTTATTCGGCGCATTACAGATGTGAAAGAAGCAGTAAAATCAGTTTTACCTATGACTTCATAAAGATGTGACTATTACTCAGCAGGCTTGGCTTCCGGTGCCGGTGGCGCTTGAAGCTCAAAAACATAGCCTTTTGCCGTTAGTTCCTCACCCATATATTTAACATGCGCAACATACGTTCCGGGAGCAGCTGGCCCCGCCGTCGAACACACTTGGCCGGAATACATACCATTCCACGTAAAGGTCTGGGTTGTCTCCATATCCTTACTCAGTAATAGCCGTGGAGCAGAAATGCCTGCTTCGCATGCCCGTGAATCGAACACTGTTGCTTTGCCGGTTTTCAGCGTGAGAGTAAAATCTTTCGCCGATGTTTCCATCACGCACGGCACTTTCCCGCGAGTATTCTTCATCGTGACAGCTACATTAACTGGCTGTCCAGCTGTCCTACCCTGACTGCTTAACTTCGCAGAAAGTTGATCTATTTGGCAGGGCACCGGTTCCAACGCAACTGCTGGATCTGGCGGGGTAGCGTGCTCTTCAATTTTCTTTAGCGAAAAACCAATAAGCCACATAACCGCAACAATAAGGCCAACTCCTATCACAACCCATGACACGAGCTTCATCATCCTGCGCCGCCGAATGATTGCCGCTCGCCGAGCCTTATTTCGTGCAGCAATCTCCCGTCGCATAGCTGGAGATGGAGCACGCCGAGCGCGCTGATCTCTGTGGGTGGCACTTTGTGAATGAGGGGGAACAGATCTGCGTCGCTGATCAGGAGCTACTCGCTTTACACGTGAAGCCTGTTCTTTACGGGCACGCGAAACATGCTCATCTCGCGCTGCCGAAGCAGACTTTGGACGCGGACGAGCATTGCGCGCACCAACAGAACGACTCACTGACTGAGCCGACAATGGACGATGAGCCGGGCGCCCCCCTTGACGAGGGTGACGAGAACCTGAGCCACGTTTATTATTCACAACCTCCACCGTAGCTGGGTATTGCCATTGAATGAAACGCCCACGCCGATAACATGTTCGGGCTCACGCAGTATTCTTATGGTTGATAGAGTGAGAGATCGACGACGAAATACTGCCAGACCACAATAACTAAACCGAACGTTCGGTACAGTTATGGCTATGCTATCCACCCCTGTTACTGACGGCCTATCCCCCACTCGACGCTGGCTCTTTTTAGCCACCTTGAGCAGCGGGCTGTTCCTTGTTGCTGCAGATAATTCTATTTTGTATACCGCACTACCCGAATTACGCGAAGTGCTACATACTACCGAACTTCAAAACTTATGGATTATTAACGCCTACCCGCTAGTCCTTGCTGGACTACTACTTGGCACCGGCACACTAGGCGATAAAATCGGCCATCGTCGCATGTGGCTTATTGGACTGATAGTTTTTGCCATTGCCTCCTTCGCCGCTGCTTTTGCACCTGGCCCCTGGTGGCTTATTGGCGCTCGCGCCATTCTCGGCTTTGCGGCTGCCACGCTTATGCCCGCCACCCTAGCCTTAATTCGTACTACTTTTCACAACCCTCGAGATTTAGCAACTGCTATCGGAATCTGGGCAGCTACGTCATCTCTGGGCGCGGCAGCAGGACCTGTTATTGGTGGCTTTCTACTTGAACATTTTTGGTGGGGATCAGTATTTTTAATCAACCTTCCAATCGTCATCATCGCCTTTATCGCAACCCTCGCTATTGCCCCTCCAAATCGCGCAAACTATGAAAAACATTGGGATTTGCTTTCTAGTATTTATGCCATGCTTGCCATGCTTGGCATAACCATGTTCATCAAAGAAATATCCGGCCAACATAATCTTTGGATTATTTCCGGTTCTCTAACATTGGGCGTTATCGGCGCAGTTGCCTTTAAGCTACGCCAAGATAACCAACCTGAGCCATTGATCGAATTCGGAATTTTCCGTTCCCGCATGTTCACTGCTGGTGTTTTAGCTGCTGGAATGTCACTGTTCGTCATTGGCGGAGCGGAACTAATGACCACTCAACGTTTCCAAATGTCAGCTGGGTTTTCTCCACTGCAAGCTGGACTACTCGTAGCCGTTGCCGCATTAGCCGCATTTTTACCGTCCGCAATCGGCGGAGCTGTTGTTCATATTGTTGGCTTTAGAACTCTTATTTCCGGGGGATTGCTGATATCTACTGCCGGCCTTGCCGCCATGTATAGTGGCGTTCATCGTGATCTATTATGGTTATCGATTCTTGGGCTCATCTTCATGGGGATCGGAATCGGATTAACTATGAGTGTTTCATCAACTGCCATCATTGGATCAGCTCCGCGTACTAAAGCTGGAATGGCAGCAGCTATCGAAGAAGTGTCCTACGAACTCGGTACGGTATTTGCTGTCGCAATAATTGGCAGTTTGATGCCGTTCTTCTATCGCCGTAATGTTCCTACCGAAATAGCATCCTCAATTTTTGATGGATTATCTCATCCCACCTTAGCTGCCACTGCCCGCGCCGGCTACGATACTGCCTATTTAAACATGCTTTTACTTATGATAGTTATCGCCCTAGTTGCAACAGTCCTCACCGCTTACGCATTGCGCGGCAATCCGAAAGAAACACCCTATGCGAACGAGTAAAAAGACTGAAATCCTCCAAACGATCGTCGATATCATCGAAGAGTTGGGAATCTCCGGTGTCACCTATGAAGCAGTGGCAAACCGTAGCGGAATGAGTAAATCGGGTCTTATCTACCACTTTCCATCTCGCGAACATATGCTCCGGGAAGTCCACCACTTTATGGCCAGTCAATGGGAACAACATCTCCTCGCAACAGTCACTAACCCGGCAGCAGCCATCGACGTCGAAACAAAACTACGCGCCAACCTTGCAGTATCACAGCACGCAGCAACCCGTGCCGAACTTATGATGGCTATTGATGCCTCATCCGATCCTGATATCTATGCTATCTGGGCAGATAAGCTCGATAATTGGACAGTTACACCAGACAATATCACCACCGATGCGCAGGCCTGCCAAGCCTATCTCGTCCAACTCATTGCAGATGGTTTATGGGCACACGATTATATTAACGGCCACCGCCTCACTCCCAATCAACGCAAAGCTCTCGCAGATGCCGCCGCTAGGCTTATCCCCACCGTACAACCATGACTAAACCAGATCTTGTATTACTCTATCGGGAATTAACCACCTGGTTCACAAGTAACGCCCGAGCACTGCCCTGGCGGCAAACACGCGACCCATGGGCAATACTGCTGTGTGAAGTCATGAGCCAACAAACACCGGTATCGCGCGTGATACCCACATGGTACGCTTGGTTAGAATGGTGGCCCACGCCCGCCGATCTGGCACACGCATCCCCCGCGGATGTTTTACTGGCATGGGATAAAATGGGCTATCCACGCCGAGCCTTACGGCTACGCGAGTGCGCCCGAGAAATCGTTGATCGTTTCGACGGCGAAGTTCCTCATCAGCGCATCGACCTGCTGAGTTTGCCCGGCATAGGTCCCTACACCGCAGATGCTGTTTTAGCTTTTGCCTACGAAGAATACTCCGTTGTTTTGGATACTAATATTCGCCGCGTGCTCGCTCGCTGGGACGGTGAGGCATTACCGGCGCCAACTCAAACCAAAGCCGAACTTGACCGAGCCCAAAAATTCGTCCCCATCGCACCTGAGCAAGCATGGCGATGGAACGCGGCAATCATGGAGTTTGGTGCCCTGATCTGCACTGCTCGCAACCCGCAATGTTTAGCGTGCCCCGTCGTCGACACATGCGGATGGAAAAATGCTGGCTATCCTAGCGATACTCATGCCGCAAAACGCACTACTCAAAAATGGGAGGGCACCAACAGGCAGGCACGTGGCGCAATTATGGGTTTCTTGCGAACTCACCCAACATCGTCATTTGCCGAACACGTATTACAAGAAGCAACAAAACTACCTGACGAACGCTTCACTCCAGCACTTAAAGGCCTTGTAACTGACGGACTTATCAGCTACGAAAACAATGGCTGTTATAGCCTGCCACACACATAAAATCAGCTGATTTCACGCAACCGAGCGGCCGCATCTTCGTCGATAATCAAATCGGTAACAACCCCAGCGCGCAAAGCTGCCCGCGCAGCTACCACCTTATCCACGCCAGAAACGACACACAGTCGCCGGCCAATCTGCTTGAGCTCATCGGGTGTGGGCCCCGATGCCCGCTCGTTAATTGCCAAATCTCGCCACGTGCCATCTGCGCGTAATAAAACTGTACACACGTCACCAACCACGCCGTCTTCTTTAATCGCCAATAAATCCTGCGGGCTTAAATACCCGCCCGAATACACCAACGATACGTTCTGCCCAGTCATTGATCCGACACCAAACACTGCAACATCAGCAGAGGCTTGTAACTGACGCACCGAAGCAATAGATCGTTCGCGCCATAACGCTTCTTTTGTTGCCGTGTAATCGAAAAAAGCAGGTACCGAAAAATGTTGTACCATCGAGCCATGCGCCCTGCCGAAGGCTTCCATAATCGCACCCGCATAAGGGATTCCCGTTGTCGATGGATTAGCTGCCCCGTTGAGCTGAACAACCACCGATCCAGCTGCCTGGCGTGGCACTAAATGATCTGCAATCGCCGATACAGTATTTCCCCAAGCCACCCCGATAACCGTATTTGGCTCCATCAATCCCGAGATAAGCACTCCTGCCATTTGCGCAACCGCATTCAAGCGACGAGCTTCGTTGGCTTGGAAGGGCACGGGTACGACGTGGGTACGAACTGAATAAGTCTCGGAAATCCAGGTTCCAATCGCAGAGGCAACCTCTTGTGGGGGATGCAAAGAGATTTGAACTAGGCCTTCATCGCGCGCTGCTTTAATGAGCCGTGAAACCGTAGAGCGTGAAACTTTGAGTCGGCGGGCAATAGTTTCCATTGTTTCGCCTTGAACATAGTGCATCATAGCAGCTTCATAGGCTGTTGTTACCCGTTCATTCATCATATTTCTCCCCACGAGACACCAGTCTGGAACACCTCTCACTGTACCTGAACATTCGTGCACAATTGTTCATGATGGTCATTTTAGGGGCACATAAGAAGATGACTGCTCCATAAAACACTAAAATAAAACCAGATGTGCAATGATGCACAAAGATCAACAGTGAGGAAAGATGCCATGAAAACATTGTCAACCGATGTTGTGGTGATCGGTGGTGGCGCAACAGGCGCCGGCATTTTGCGAGATCTAGCAATGCGTGGATTTAACGCTATCTTGCTTGAACGCGCTGATATCGCCCAAGGAACATCAGGACGTTTCCACGGTCTATTACATTCGGGAGGACGCTACGTTGTCTCCGATCCAGGGTCAGCCACTGAATGTGCCGAAGAAAACGCGATCATTCGCCGAATCCACTCAGATGCCGTCGAAGAAACTGGCGGACTCTTCGTCGTCACTCCGGACGACGATCTAGAGTTTTCGGATAGGTTCCTCCAAGGAGCCAAAGATACCGGCGTCCCATGTGAAGAGATCTCTGTTTCCCAAGCATTGCGCATGGAACCTCGCCTCAATCCAGGCATCAAACGTGCATTTGCAGTAGAAGATGGTGCAGTCGACGGTTGGCGGATGTGCTGGGGACTCATCGAATCAGCACGCGCCCTCGGCTCCCTCGCACTGACATACCATAAAGTCACCAAAATCATTCACGATGATGGCCATGTTTCGGCTGTGATCTGCCACAACGAACGCACTGGTGAAGAAACCCGCATTGATTGCCGAGCCGTGCTCAATGCTGCCGGGCCATGGGCCGGACAAGTTGCTGCTATGGCTGGCGCACATGGCGTCGACGTCGTACCTGGACGGGGAATCATGGTTGCCATGAATCACCGACTTTCGCATCGAGTCATCAACCGCTGTATCCACCCAGCAGACGGCGATATTATCGTCCCAGCCCACACTGTCTCCATCATCGGCACAACAGATAAAGCTGTGGAAAACCCAGATTTCCTTGAGATCGAACACGATGAAGTTATCCAAATGCTCAACGCGGGTGAAGTGCTCATTCCAGGATTCAAAAATTCACGCGCCGTCCACGTCTGGGCCGGGGCACGTCCACTCGTTAAAGATTCGCGCGTATCAGCATCAGATACTCGCCATATGTCACGCGGTATGGCAATCATTAACCATGCCGAACGCGATGGCATCTCCGGAATGTTCACAATTGCTGGCGGTAAGCTCACCACCTATCGGCTTATGGCTAAGAACGTCGTCGATGCATTAATGGAACATTGGGGCGAAGATCGGCCATGCATCACCGATACTGAAGCCGTGCCATCTGCACAAGGAAAGCCCACCCACCGCAATACTGATCGATTGGCCAAAGTTGAAGCTACCCGCGATCAGGACTCCGTGGTCTGCGAATGTGAACTCGTCACCCGTTCAATGATCGAAGAGCAACTAGCCGCGCAACCAGAAGCTAATTTGGACGATGTTCGCCGCCAAACCCGTCTTGGTATGGGACCATGCCAAGGTACTTTCTGCGCAATTCGCGCCGCAGGTATCATGCACGAGGTCTATCGCAATAAGCCAGTAACTAAGACATCTACTCCATCCCCAAGTGAAGCCGCAGACCGCACATCAACCATGCTGCGCCTATTTACTACTAACCGTTTTGATGGTGTATATCCACTCTTATACGGCGAACAAATGCGCGAAGCAGCTTTGAACTCCTGGATCTTACAAGGCACTCTTGATATCGATCACTTGCCTGCACCTAGCGGACAAGCCAAGCAGGCAACGGGTGATCTCGCAATGATTCACGGACGTCCTACCCCACCTAAAACTCATCTCGTTGGACCAGGGTCAGTAACCCCATCACACAAAGAAGGTGACAACTCATGAAAATCGTTGTTGTTGGTGCTGGCCTTGCCGGTCTTTCCACCGCTCTCATGCTCACTGAAGCTGGACATCGCGTCGAAGTCGTGAGCAAAGGCATTGGTGGCCTCTTGCTCTCAACCGGTGGCCTGGACGTTTACGGTTGGACACCAGAAGGACAACCAGTCAGCCATCCGTTTGATGCGATTGACAAGCTTGCCGGAACTAGCCACCCTTACGCCAAGATCGGCTCAGAAGCAGTCCGTAAGGGAATCGGATGGTTAGCTTCACGCGTACCGGCTTTCTCATTCCCAGCCGGTGACGATACCAACGCGTTAGTTCCCACCGCCGTCGGCGCGGTTCGCCCAATGCTTGGTCTGCCAGAAACAATGGCAGGACTTGCTGACGGACAAAAACTCGTCGTCGTCGGAATTAAACAGTTTAAGGATTTCCCAGCCCAATTAATTGCTGATAATCTTTCCCGCTCGCCGCTTATCGACGTCTCGGCTCGCGCAATAACAATCAGCTTAGATATTCGCTCCCATGAGGCAGATTCAGCTGGGACAAATATCGCTCGATTCCTTGATACTCCGGCTGGTCAATCCGCGTTCGTTGCCGCATTGCGTGGTCAGGCTCAACCAGATGAGATCCTTCTTGTACCAGCTATGATCGGTCTTCATCCAACCACCTACGCACATATTGTTGAACAGTTAGGTGTGCGTATAAGTGAAGTTCCGGTGCCGCCACCGTCAGTACCCGGAAGACGAATCAATGACGCACTCGTTGCTGCCGCAAAAGCTTCGCGGATCGATCTATCGAATAACGCCCAAGTTATCGGCTGCGAACATGATCATGCTCGCATCAGCGCAGTTCGTATTCAACGTGCTGGGCGAGTTACGCTCACTAAGGTTGATGCAGTTATCCACGCCGGTGGCGGGTTTGAATCTGGCTCCCTCACACGTACTCCAGAGGGTGATATTTTTGAACGGGCCTTCGATCTTCCGGTTAATACCATGCCAGATATCTTCTCGTCAGGTATCGCCGTAGATGAGAAGATGCATCCGCTTGACGCTGAAGGCAATATCGTCTTCAACAATATGTATTTAGCGGGATCTATTATTGGGGGCGCACATGCTCCTCATGAAAAATCAGGAGAAGGAATTGCATTGGGTTCAGCCTGGGTTGCTGCCCATGCCGCAATGAGCGAAGGAGAAAACCGATGAGTCTGGATTATGCTAAGGCTTCATTGGCCCGTATGTCTCTCGATTCGTGCGTTAAGTGTACGATTTGCGAGTCACAGTGCCCGGTTGTCCGTGCTACTGATTTATTTACTGGCCCGAAGTTTGTGGGCCCTCAAGCAGAACGCTTCCGTGAAGGCGCGTCGGTAGATGTGTCCCTCGATTATTGTTCCGGGTGCGGTATTTGTACCACGTCTTGCCCACAAGGTGTAAAGATCGCAGAGATCAATGCTCAAGCACGTGCGGTGATGAAGGCTGATCATATGCCGCTTCGTGACCGCATCATTCCAGAAACGATGCTCGAAGGAATGCTTCTTTCTCCTGTCGCTCCGATAGCTAATGCAGTTTTAGCTAATAAGCCGATTCGTACCGTGGTTGAAAAAGTTATTGGTGTTCACCGTGATGCTCCAGTGCCAAAGGCGCGGATGCAAACCTTCCGTGGCTGGTATAAGAAGCATAAGCGTGCCCGTGATGCGAAACTGGGTGCAGATTATGTGGCGCCACGTGGCCCGGTGGTCTTCTTCCATGGTTGTGCTGGCGGCTACTTTGAGGTGGAAACCTCTAAGGCAACTGTAGAGGTTTTGGAATACCTGGGTTTTGAGGTTTTGGTACCAAAGCAAGGTTGTTGTGGTTTGGCCCACCAGTCTAATGGTTTGTTTGATCGAGCTGAATCGCAAGTTAAACGCTTGGCTCGTCAGCTTGCTGACGCTGGTCAGGACCTTCCTATTATCGGTTCATCTGGTTCGTGTGCCGGCATGTTACGTCATGAGGCTCATGAAATTCTGGGGATTGACGATCCCGTTCTCACTGATGTGGGTTCGCGCGTGGTTGAGCTATCAGAGTTTTTACTTGAGTTGATTGACGACGGCGATTTCCCGGTTGACGATTTGAAGCACTGGGATCTTACTATTCCGTATCATCAGCCGTGCCAGGTTAAGTCACAGGGTATTGGTATGCCAGCTATTCGGATGATGGAGACTATTCCGGGTGTCCATGTTATCGAGTCTGGGCAGCCATGCTGTGGTATTGCTGGCACCTACGGGTTGAAGAAAGAAAAGTACGATATTGCCCAGCGCGTTGGTCAGCCGTTGTTTGACATGGTCAAGGATACTAATCCGAAGCTTGCAGCGTGTGAAACAGATACCTGCCGGTGGCAGATCGCGCACGGAACTGGGGCTAAGGTTGTTCACCCAGTCCAGATTATCCATCACGCACTTGGTTTAGGAAATGTCTTTGCCAAGTAAGTATTTGCATCATTGTTGATAACGCCACTGCACCTCGTCCAAAGACGGGGTGCAGTTGGTTGTAAACTGGATTGCATGTCCACCCCACTTAGTAACGATGGCTTATTTGACCTTCCAGAAAGCGCTCAGCGTGTACCTCATGCGAAGGTTATTTTGGTAACTGGCCCCTCTGGCAGTGGTAAGACTCGTTTTACGTCACGTACCGGGTTGCCAGTTGTATCTTTGGACGATTTTTATTACGACGGTGATCGTCCGGGTTTGCCACGCCGGCATGGCATGGTTGATTGGGATTCACCTGCCACCTGGGATCGTGAAGGTGCAGTTAATGCGTTGGTGGAGTTGTGCACAAAAGGTGAGACAACCGTTCCAATTTACGATATGCCTTCTAATTCTCGGGTCAGCGAACGGACGTTGAGTATGGATGGCCGCCGTCACGTGTTAGCTGAAGGTATTTTTGCTGCTGAGATTGTTGACGATTTACAAAAAGAAGGTATTTTAGCTGACGCCTTGTGTATTGCACGCCCCCGGGTGCAAACGTTTTGGTTCCGGTTAATGCGTGATCTTGACGAAGCTCGCAAACCTTTACCTAACCTCCTTCGGCGAGGTATTGCTCATTTTTTCCATGAACCGCAAATGTATCGTGATTTAGAGGCCAAAGGGGCTCGCAAAGTTTCGTATACTGAAGCTCAAGAAGTGCTGACGCAAATGTTAGCCGCTCAACGCTGGTCTCTCTAAGGCCACGAAGCATCCACTTTACAAACCCGACAGCGCTAACATCACGCACGTGAAGGAATCTTTCCCCCACAAAATCGCGCAATAATGCCCGTTTTCTAATTTCTTTTCTGCACATCCGTGCACCCACATATTCCACTTTACGTATCTACCTCTTTTATGGAAGAGTAGGGGTGTGTGCTGGATTACATATCCGCATGTGTCATCGCACTCTCCGCAATGGCGCGGACGAAGAAAGGTAGGAAATTATGTCCTTCTATGACATTTTTATTTCAGAGACATTAGGTACTGCCCTATTGATTTTGCTGGGCGTTGGCGTTGTTGCCACGAACTTGCTTACCAAATCAAAAGGTAAAGGAACCGGCTGGCTAATGATTAACTTTGGCTGGGGTTTCGCAGTTATGATCGGCGTTTACGGCGCCTGGAAAACTGGCGGTCACCTCAATCCGGCAGTTACTCTCGGTATTGCCGCTTCCGGCGCTGAAGAGTTCATGCCCGGCATCCCAGTAGACGCTTCCACAATCACCGCCTACATTCTTGGACAAATGGTTGGCGCAATGATCGGCGCAACCCTAGCATGGCTCACGTACAAGGACCACTACACTGTCCATGAGAACCAAGCAGAAATTCTTGGCACATTCGCCACTGGCCCGGAAATTCGCAACTACACGTCCAATCTCATCACCGAAATTATTGGCACATTCGTCCTCGTAGTGTGGGTAATTATCAACGGAACAACACAAACAGCACTCGGTCCGCTCGCCGTCGCCATCGTTATTGTTTCTATCGGTGCATCTCTTGGTGGTCCTACTGGATACGCTATCAACCCGGCTCGTGATTTGGGCCCACGTATTATGCACGCGATTTTGCCGATTAAAGGCAAAGGCGGCTCTGACTGGCAGTATGCTTGGGTCCCAGTTGTTGGCCCAATCATCGGTGGCGTCTTAGCTGGTGTCCTCTTCGGCGCCAACGCACTTAACCTCGCCGGTCTATAAATCATCAATGCTGTTGGGGGACGACTACGTTGCCCAACAGCTCTAACACTTAAGGAATACAATGTTTGAGAAAAAGTATGTTATCGCAATCGACCAAGGCACGACATCTTCTCGCGCTATTATTTTTAACCATTCTGGAGAAATTGTTTCGGTTGGCCAAAAAGAGCACGAGCAGATCTTCCCCAAGGCTGGCCTCGTAGAACACGATCCTATTGAAATTCGCGACAACATTCGTGAAGTTATTGGTCAAGCTCTTTCCAAGGCAGATATTAACCGCCACGAAATCGCGGCAGTAGGTATCACGAACCAGCGCGAAACTGCGGTGGTGTGGGATAAGAACACTGGCGAACCGATTTATAACGCAATCGTCTGGCAAGACACCCGTACCGACGCTATCGTCCGGGAACTCGCTGGCGACGAAGGCCCAGACAAGTACAAGGATATCTGTGGTCTTCCCCTAGCAACCTACTTCTCTGGGCCGAAGATTAAGTGGATTTTGGACAATGTCGAAGGCGCTCGGGAAAAGGCTGAAGCCGGCGATCTCCTGTTTGGCAACACCGACTGCTGGGTTTTATGGAACCTTACTGGTGGCGTCAATGGCGGCGTTCATGCCACCGATGTCACTAACGCGTCACGTACCATGCTGATGGATGTTCGCAAACTGACCTGGGATGAGGGAATCTGTAAGGATATGGGTATTCCAATGTCCATGTTGCCAGAGATTCGTTCCTCGTCCGAAGTTTATGGTCATGGCGCAAAGAACTCCCTCCTTATCGATACGCCAATTTCTGGAATTCTGGGCGATCAACAGGCAGCAACCTTTGGCCAGGCCTGCTTCCAAAAGGGCATGGCAAAGAATACTTACGGAACTGGCTGCTTCATGCTTATCAACACTGGACATGAAGCAGTTACCTCCGAAAACGGTTTGCTCACTACCGTATGCTACAAGATTGGTGACCAAAAGCCAGTGTATGCTCTTGAAGGTTCAATCGCCGTCACTGGTTCTCTCGTTCAGTGGCTGCGAGACAACCTCGGTATCATCAATACGGCACCAGAAATCGAAGCTCTTGCTCAAACCGTTGAAGACAACGGCGGTGTTTACTTCGTTCCAGCCTTCTCTGGCCTATTTGCCCCCTACTGGAAGGACGACGCGCGCGGTGCAATCGTTGGTTTGACCCGATTCAACAACAAGGGACACTTGGCTCGCGCAGTCCTGGAGGCTACTGCCTTCCAAACAGCTGAAGTGCTCGAGGCAATGAATGCTGATTCCGCTGCTGACCTCACTGAGCTACGTGTCGACGGCGGTATGACAGCAAACAATACCCTTATGCAATTCCAGGCAGACCTGCTTGGAGTTGACGTTGTGGTACCTGAAGTTGCCGAAACAACTGCGCTTGGTGCCGCTTACGCAGCTGGTATCGCAGTTGGTTTCTGGAATGGTGAAGACGACGTTATCGCCAACTGGAAGGAAGGCAAGCGCTTCACGCCTAAGATGCCAGTTGCTGAGCGTGAGCGTCAGATGCGTCTATGGAAGAAGGCCGTAACCCGCACTTTCGATTGGATTGATGAAGACGTCGAAAAAATTGACAACTAAATTCTGATCTGAATGTAGGTGTGGCCCGGAAATCAATCTCCGGGCCACACTTCTAGCTTGTGATCAACTACGCGGCTTAACAAACGGGAAAAGAATAGTTTCTCGGATACCAAGACCGGTCAAAGCCATGAGTAAACGGTCAATACCCATGCCCATACCACCAGCCGGTGGGAAACCCTGCTCCATAGCTTCAATAAAGTCTTCATCGAGCTGCATAGCTTCCGGATCACCGTTGGCAGCATCAAGTGACTGTTGGGTCAGACGCTCGCGCTGAATAACCGGATCAGCCAACTCGCTATAAGCAGTAGCTGTTTCTACACCACGAATATACAGATCCCACTTCTCCGTTAAACCAGGCTTAGTGCGGTGATTACGGGTCAATGGTGAGGTATCTTCTGGGAAGTCACGCACGAACGTTGGAGCCCACAGCTTATCGCCAACAAGCTCTTCCCAGATATCTTCCGCGATCTTGCCAGCAACAGCATAATCCTTAACCTTGATTCCATGTTGTTCAGCAAGTTCTACAAGACGCTCGCGCGGAGTATCCACCGTAATTTCTTCGCCAACAGCTTCAGAAAGTGATTCATAAAGCGTAATGGAATCCCATTCGCCTCCCAAGTCATACTCGGTACCATCAACCAACGTCACCGTCGTCGAACCGAAAACATCACGAGCCGCGTTCTGCACCAAATCTTGAGTCAACCGAGCCATCGTGTCATATGTACCATAGGCCGCGTATGCTTCTAGCGCAGTAAATTCTGGAGAATGGGACGAATCCGCACCCTCATTACGGAAGTTCTTTCCAATTTCATAAACCCGATCAACACCACCAACAACTGCACGCTTTAAGTACAATTCAGTAGCAATACGCAAATAAAGATCTTGATCATAGGCGTTAATGTGCGTCATGAACGGACGAGCTGCCGCCCCACCATGTAAAGCCTGCAAAATAGGCGTTTCCAGCTCGATATAATCGCCTTCTTCGAAAGTTTTACGCAATGACCGCATAACCTTCGCACGAATCCGCACCATATCGCGAGCGCTCTGGCGAGTAATCAAATCAAGGTGACGAGCACGCACCCGCGACTCTTCACTCAATACCATCTCCACGCCGTCGGCAGTAGTAAACGTCTTAGGCAGTGGGCGAATAGCCTTTGACGCCATCTGCCACTCGTGTGCGAAAATCGACAGCTCACCACGCTTCGATGTTCCAACGTGCCCATGAACGAAAACAAAATCTCCGAGATCGACGTCGGCCTTCAACGCATCAAAGGCCTCCTTACCAACATTGGCAAGCGAAAAAATAACCTGAAGCCGGTTGCCCGCACCGTCTTGCAAAACAGTGAACGCAATCTTGCCCGATGGTCGCATAAACATGACTCGGCCAGCAAGACCAACCATATCGTCAGTTTCTTCACCGGGAGTCAATAACCGTGCGTTGTGATCAGATGGCGCGACGACGTTACCTTCCGCATCCACCTCCGCAACAACATAACTTTCGCGAACCTGCAAAATCGATGACGTAATAGGCAACTCAGCGGCGTAGGCTTCCCGCCCTTCCGCCAAAAGACGCAAACGCTTATCTTTACGAACCTGGATCTGATCCGAGGTATCGTCAGCAACAGATGGAGTATTATTTTCGTTCATATTCACCCTTTAAGATTACAAGGAAAACGTGAGCTTATTCAGCGAATCGGACGTGAGATGGAGCGCGAATTAACGCACCTGGTCAAACGGCACGCCTGAGGAGTAGAGCCCGGGCGTTCCTGGCGGGACTTGGCCTGGTTCAGTGCCGATCTCAATCGGCTTATTTTCACTATCGACAAACACTACATGTGGTTCAATAGTGCGCGCAGTTTCGTCGTCAAGCAACGAATAGCACATGATAATAACGAGATCCCCTACTGACACTAAATGAGCAGCGGCTCCATTCAGGATAACCTCTCCCTTGCCGCGCTCGCCTGGAATCGTGTACGTGGTAAGCCGATTACCATTATTAACATCAACAATATCAACCGCTTCACCGGGCAAGATGTCAGCCGCGTCAAGCAGATCAGCATCGATAGTAACCGATCCAACGTAATGCAACTCAGCGCCGGTCACCGTTGCACGATGGATCTTTCCAGTCACCATCTTACGCAGACGTGTCTTAGCCAATGAGAACCTCCAAGTTGTCAATGAGCCGGGTAGTACCCACCCATGCGGCAGTAACAAGCAACCCCTTACCACTGCCAGTTAGTTCCATGAACGTATCACGATCAACAAGCTCGAGATAATCCATCTTTACTCCCGGAGCATGAGCTAACGATTCTCGGGCAGCTGCCAAAGTCTGCATTGGGCTACCACCGTTATCTGCTACCCGTTTACCGGCCGCAAGAGCTTGCGACAACCCCAACGCCTGCTCCTTTTCAATATCTGAAAGGTAGCTGTTTCGGGAAGACATCGCCAAACCAGACGGCTCACGCTTAATCGGCCCCGATTTGATCTCCAACGGCATATTCAAATCCGCAACCATCGTGCGGATAAGTGCCAACTGCTGAGCATCTTTCTGCCCGAACCATGCAGCGTGCGGACGGACGAGATTAAAGACCTTGTGCACAACTTGAAGCACACCAGCAAAATGAGTCGGGCGCGTCTTACCTTCCAAAATTGTGGAAACTGGGCCCGGATCGATACGTACCAGCGGAGTGCGCGGATACATAGCTTCGTCAGTGGGTGCAAAGACGACGTCGACACCTTCTAACTTTGCCACGTCACCTTCCAGATCACGCGGGTAAGCATCGAAGTCTTCCCCCGGACCAAATTGAAGCGGATTGACATATATAGAGACGACGACGTGATCAGACTCTTGACGAGCCGCCTCAACTAATGACAAATGTCCCTCATGAAGCGCACCCATCGTCATCACTAACCCGATACGTCCAGTCAATGGTTTGAGGGCAGCAAGAAGTTCTGCTGGGGTGGTAGCGATAATCATCGTTTCTCCGATCTACCGTGCGATCTTTCCTACGCTGTAGTAACTATTGCCGGATTAGAGTTTACTCTCAATCGCATCAAACGCATCTTGAGTAATAACTCTGCGAGCCAACGCACGCTCCGCAGTTGCGTGAGCAAGTGCCCGATAAGCTGGTGCTACATCAGCCAGTTCCGGATCTTCTTCGCCAACAGTTGTCAATGTGACGATATGTTCGGCCACTGTTCCAGCATCGCCACGCACAACCGGCCCAGTTTGTAATGCTTCTCCCGAACTAATTGCGCCTTCAACAGCGGCAGTAAGTAACGGACGCATATACTCCGCATCTAATCCGATACTATTAAGCAACCGGGTAGCTTGAGCAATAACCGTCACAACATGGTTCGCTCCATGCGCAAGGGCTGCGTGATACAACGGCCTATCGCCTTCCGCAACGATAAAGCCTTCGCCACCCATATCACCTACCAACGCCAACCCAATAGGTTGAAGCATCCTCGGAGCTGTTACCGCGAATGGACATCCACGCAATCGTGTCACATCCAACGTTGTGCCGGTGAACGTCATAGCTGGATGAATCGCGATACCGAGTGCGCCTTGGGCTAGCGCCGGCGCCAAAATTTGGGTGCCGAAACGGCCTGCCACATGGATCAGTAATTGCCCAGAATGCCAAGAGCCACTTTTCGCTAAACCGGAAATGATGCCGGCAAGTTCGTCGTCGGGAACAGCCAACAAAACAACCTCGCTGCGTTCCACAATGGTGCGAACATCAAGCGCCGGAACACCTGGAAGCAGCGTCTCTAACCGATCAATGCTTGCTTCGGATGTTGCATAAGCACCGATAATCTGATGCCCGGCACCGCGCAATGCCGCACCAAGGGCAGCTCCAACTTTCCCTGCTGAAATAATACCTACGCCTAATCGGCCAGTTTTATTCTCCATGAGTATGCTCCCGGGTTTGTGTGGTCAGCCCTAGCCGTGTCTTCCATTCTTCAATGTTCTCACTGACTTCAATAGTGCGGGCTTGCTTCGTTAACTGGTTTTGTTCGCGTAATAATTGATGCATATCGTCAAGCCCAAAGTTCTTCACCACTCCATCACAAGGTCCAGCAAGAAGATGAATATTAAGCGATGACAGTCCCAAAATGCGTTGCAGTGGGCCTTGAGAAATGGCAACTGACTGAGTGTGGTCTTGGAAAATCAATTGTACTTGGCGCCAGAACCTACCGCACCGAATCGCAAAAACATCGACATTAGCATAGTATCCACCTACTCTTGCAGCTATCGGATCAATCCATTGCGCCCGCTTCGGAGGAGTGCGAACATAGCGGTTCTCACCGCGGCGATACAACAGCTCATGCAACAACAATGCGTCATTATCAGTCCCGAGTGTCGGGAAAATAGTGGCCAAAATCCGCATGACCTCTTCCTTGCTCGCACATGGTACGAACATATTCCCATTTTCCACCGCATCCGATATAGATTCACCAGCGATCGTGACGCGAATCTGCCACCAGTCAAAACGTCGCCAAAGTAACGGCTGGTTAATACTCACCGCATGGATTCGAGTAGGCGGTAACGATCGAGTTACCAGTTTTGTTAGCCCGCGCCGAGATTTCAGCCCAGTTTCAGCAACAAATAATGTAGTGCCGTACGACTTCGAAACATATTGGATCGAGTTAACCACGGAACCCAAAATAACCAAAAGAAAACCAATGGAGAAACCACTGTCAAAAACAAACTGCCAAACAGCAGCCAAAATCAAACCAGCAAAGGCAAACCAAGCATGGCCAGTAAGAACAGTCGATCCCACAAGCCGCTTAGTAGAAAGCTGATAGACCTGATGCTCATCAACAGGTGTTACTACCGACGCTTGGGATACGTCTTGGGTGGTGATATCCTTGCCTGTTCGCGCATCAGCCAAGCCGGTCAGAATTTCTTGGCGCAGTCTTTCGCATTTGTCACGGCGAAGCAATCCGAGCTCCACTGGATCTTCATTAAAACCAGCCGCATCAATCTTGACTGCACCGAAACCAAAAATACGGGCGAAAAGCTTCTGTTCTATCTCAACTGACTGGATCCGATCCCAGCGCACATGCTGATATTGCTTGATAAACACACCGTTGCGATAGTGGATTCCGCTCGGCACAATCGCATACGACTTATATCGCCACATGATTGTGCCGATGCCAAGGAAAATCAATGTGACGCCAAGTAAGATACCAATGCCAACAGCCAGCCGGAAGGGGGTAATAAGCTCGATATATAACCCAATATTATTGAACGCATCTTCAATCCATTGGGTAACAATATAGAACGCACCCGCAATAAGCGCGAGCCAAAAACTTCCGGCGTCTGCCAGTGGCGTCACCTTGTGGAATTTTCGCCAGGCACCTGCCGGTACACTTTTTTCACCTAAAGCTTGCTTGCCTGCCATGGATTACAAGCCTTCCAGTTTCGCTTGGCCCATCCGCGTCAGCTTTTCCCGTAACCGTTCAGCTTCAGCAAGCGGTAAACCCGGAATGGACGCATCTGATCCGGCTGACGCGGTAATCAATTCTACAGATGCTAAACCGTAAGCATTCAATAACGGTCCGGTAGCGAGATTTACTTGTTGCATCCGGCCATAGGGAACCATCGTGACTTCTTGGAACATGATCCCTTTGCGTATCAAGAGCTCCTCTTCAAGCTCCACATATCCCAATGCTTGAGCCCGGCGAACCGCAAGCCACACGTCCCAAATAGCGCCTATCGCAATACCACCAACCACGATTAAACTAATAATACCGAACCAGCTAGAAACATCATCGACAAAGAAATAAAAGGCCGCACCTACGCTGATGCCTACTAATATCCACCAAAGAATATGGCGGATAAATGTTACTTTGACGAAGGCCGGATCTACCGACTGAAATTCAGTGCCTGCTAATAAACGATTACGCATACCCACATCCTATAATAGGTTTTCTCGTTAAAAGAGATAAAACTTATGCTGCCGCTGCTGGTGGTACCGGCTCATCGTCGTCATCATTCTTACACCATGTTTCGGCAATCATCCCGGCAACCATCATGAGCATCGAAGCCACACCCGCACTACTGACGATAATCGCTTGATCGATCATAACGTCCGAATGTGAATAGCGCAGATAGCTCACTACTACCCCGGCACACAAACCTGATGTTATCGCTCCAGTACGCGACACGGCCTGGGAAAGCAGCCAGATCCGCGCGGCGCTAAGCATGCTGAGCATCCGGTTGCCTTTACGATACGAACGCACCCGCCAGCCCTGCCACAGCATGAAAATAGTAACTAGGAGAGGAACAAGGAAAGTAAACACCGGGAAAAGCGGTGGCAAGTTCCCATATCCCAACCACGCGTCTGTGGCAAAGAATGACACCGCCGCACTCACGATAACAACCGTAGCTAACCATAGCCACGAGGTTGGCTCTAACTCATTGCGCTTGTCAGCTTCCATCGCCAAACCCAACTTTAATCACGCGTTGATCGAGCACTTTATCTAAAAGTCCCCGCACACTAACACCGTTGAGGTGGGCATCTGGATCAATCTCTAGCCACGGTTCAAGAACGAATCGACGTTGATGGGCCCGTGGATGCGGCAAGGTCAAAACTGAATAATCTGAGGTAACACCAGAAACATCAATAATGTCCAAATCTAACGTACGTGCACCCCAGCGTTCACTGCGTTCCCTACCGTGAGCTTCTTCTACCATATTCAAAAAATTGAGCATCGCCATTGGCGGAGTGGAAGACGTAATCGACACAACCGCATTAATATAATCCGGTTGTGTTTCTTGACCCGGTGCTAATTGTGGCTCACTGCGATACAACGAAGACACATCATCAACCCACTCACCAAAATCCGACAGTTCTGCAATTGCTCGGCGAACGTGTTCTTCTGGATTATCTAAATTCGAACCAATAGCAATCACATATTTGCGTGGCTGTTCACTAAAAAGCGGACCTTCACGCATAATCGACACCGAAACATCACCGAATTGATGTGGAATCGGTGCTTGTGGTTTATGAACAACTACTTCAGCGCTAACAATCCGCGCATCCATAATCGCAGTGAGAATACGATGGGCCAGTGTTTCAATCAGATTGCAATGTTCGCCTTGGATCTGCGCCACAACTTTATCGGCCACATCGGCGTAACTGATCGTATCAGCAATATCATCAGTTTGAGCTGCACGATCGGTATCAACCAACAGATCAACATCGACGACGAATTCCTGCGGCTGACTGTGTTCGTAATCTAATACGCCATGCGTTCCATACGCGCGAATCCCAGTAAGTCGAATCGAATCATTGAGAGCCACTGCGCACCTCCCTCGTTGTTTTACCGCACGTTAGTATGCTGATGAAGTTTTTCTAGCGTAGCAAGAACCGCTACTGAGGAGCGAACGTTATGCACACGTGCAGCCCATACACCGTGTTGAGCTAAATATCCTGAAATAACACCTGTGGAAACGTCTCGATCAGCGCTGTCATCCCCGACCAGCCGGCCAATGAAACGTTTGCGTGAAGCGCCAACTAATACTCGGTGACCTAAGGCGTTGAACTGATCAATCCCAGCCAGGATATCCCAATCATTATCGCCCATCTTTGCAAAACCAAGACCTGGATCAATAATGATGCGCTCTGGAGAAATCCCCGCAGCCACAGCTAAATCCCGACGTTCACGCAGTTCTGCACAAACATCGTCCACAATATTGTGATAGGTCGCTAAGGCATTCATCGTCTGAGAGTTGCCACGCGAATGCTGCAGGATGTAATCACACCCTAATTCACTGACTGTTGCAAACATATCTGGATCTGCCCCACCAGTGACGTCATTAATGATGCCAGCACCGCTAGCTACAGCGCGCCGAGCTGTTTGAGAGTGGTAGGTGTCAATTGAAATGACAACACCTCGCGATTCTCCTTGACGAGCTAACTCGCTAACAACGTTTTCAATGCGTGCCCATTCTTCGTCCCATGTCAGGGCTTGAGCGCCGGGACGAGTGGATTCACCACCGATATCTAAAATTGTTGCACCTTGATCCATCAGGTCAATGCCGTGGGCGATAGCCTGTTGAGCGTTAGCCCATTTCCCACCGTCAGAGAAGGAATCTGGGGTGACATTAATGATCCCCATAAGATGCATAAACCGCGCTCCTTATTTAACCATAATGAGGCTCATCGCCTCTGCTCGAGTTGCAGATGACCGCAAGACGCCACGCACTGCCGATGTCATTGTGCGTGAGCCAGGTTTGCGCACTCCGCGCATTGACATACACATATGTTCGGCTTCGACGACGACGATCGCACCTTGCGCACGCAACCGCTCCATAATCGCGTCAGCGATTTGGGATGTAAGCCGCTCTTGGACTTGTGGACGCCTAGCATATCCCTCAACTAACCGAGCAAGTTTTGACAACCCGGTAACAAGTCCATCTGCGCCGGGAATGTAACCGATATGCGCTACTCCGTGAAAGGGTAACAAATGGTGTTCGCACATCGAATACAGCGAAATATCTCGCACCACAACAAGTTCTTCATGGTGGATATCGAAGGTCGTATTCAAAACGTCTGCCGGATCCTGTCCCAGTCCAGCAAATATTTCTTTATAGGCTCGTCCCATCCGCTCTGGGGTATCAATAAGACCATCGCGTTGTGGATCTTCACCTACTGCGATAAGAAGTTGCTCAATAGCGTCAACAACTTCTTGCTCATCATAACGACCGATATGTACCGCTGGTTTACTCATGGTTATTCTCTGTTCTCATGGGATTGTTCATCAATCTCAGCTTCTTGACCAGCATTGGCAGATTGCTGCGGGAAAGGCACTGGTGGTAAATCTGATACCGGCCGTGTTTCAGCAGAAAGCCACTGTTGCCGTTGTGGAGCTTTAACAATCTGGGTAAATAACTCAGCAAGTTCTTTTTCTAAGATTGTTTCTTTTTCTAGAAGCACTGCAGCAAGCGCATCAAGAACGTGACGATTTTGCATCATCAGCTCCCATGCTTCTTGATGAGCGGTGTCTAGCAGGAGACGAACTTCTTCATCAATAACACGAGCCATCTCTTCAGAGTATTCGCGTTGTCCGCCACCTCCAAGACGAGTCATTGGATCAGATTCGTTCGGCACAAGCCGCACCGAACCAACCTTGGCGGACATTCCATATTCCATCACCATCTTGCGGGCTATATCGGTAGCCTTTTGAATATCGTTTGAAGCTCCAGTAGATGGATCATGGAATACGATTTCTTCAGCAACTCGCCCGCCCATGGCATACACCAATTGGTCAAGAAGTTCATTGCGCGAGACCGAATACTTATCTTCAGTCGGCATCACCATGGTGTATCCCAAGGCACGACCACGCGGCAAAATAGTAACCTTTGTTACTGGATCAGTGTGATTCAAAGCAGCAGCTGCTACTGCGTGACCACCTTCATGATAGGCAGTCATCCGCTTTTCTTCAGCGTTCATGACCTGAGTGCGCCGCTGTGGTCCAGCAATAACACGATCAATTGCTTCATCGAGATCTTCTTCTTCGATTCGATCATGCTCCCGCCGGGTAGCAAGTAGTGCAGCTTCATTTAGAAGATTAGCCAGTTCAGCACCGGCGAAGCCGGGCGTCCGCCGAGCAATCGACTCTAATTCGATATCATCTGCTAGAGGCTTATCTTTGGCATGAACTTTCAAAATTTCGGTACGTCCCTTCAAATCAGGGGCAGCCACCGTAATCTGCCGGTCAAAACGCCCTGGCCGTAAAAGTGCCGGATCCAAAACATCGGGACGATTTGTAGCAGCAATAACAATCACGTTCGCACGCTCATCAAAGCCGTCCATTTCCACCAAAAGCTGATTGAGGGTTTGTTCGCGTTCATCGTTTCCGCCACCCATACCTTGGCCGCGATTACGTCCAACCGCGTCAATTTCATCGACGAAAATAATCGATGGCGCCAACTTCTTTGCCTTAGTGAAAAGATCACGCACTCGAGAAGCACCCACGCCAACAAACATCTCAACGAACTCTGACGCGGAGATATGGAAGAAAGGCACTCCGGCTTCTCCTGCTACCGCTTTAGCAAGCAATGTTTTTCCGGTTCCGGGAGGGCCATAGAGCAAAACTCCGCGCGGAATCTTTGCTCCCATTTTACGGAACTTATCTGGATGATCGATAAATTCTTCAATCTCTTTGAGTTCTTCAACTGCTTCATCAGCACCAGCAACATCAGCGAAAGTAACATCAGGACGGTCCTCTTCCATACCATCCTTTTTCACGCGCCCAAAAGCACCCATGCTTCCTTGCTGAATCTTAGGTAGCATCCACATAAGTAAGCCAAACAAGATAAGCAATGGCAACATTAACGAAAATAGCGATCCGAGGAAGGACTGCTGCGGAACAACCGAATTGTAACCATTTTTCGCTTCAGCTTTAGCAACTAGATCTTGTACATTTTCCGCTTGCGCATTGACAAACTGGAATTGCACTTTCTTCGTTGGAGAACCCTTCTTCCCCTCAAGATCATGCGGAATAAACTCCTGGTCCAGCCATATCTGAACAACTTGGATGCCATCAGTTACCTGGATGCGTTCTTTATCCAGCTCGCTATTTTCTAAAATAGCAACACCTTCAGAAGTCTTAATAGTGGTGAATCCACCCGGCGCAAAAAACCAGATCAAACCTGACACCAATACGAAGATGATCATGAGGGAACCAAAAATCGATCGCTTAGGGCGCTTTTTAGATCCCTCTTTAGAGCCCTGTTTGTTGTTCGGTTTTTTATCCGCACTCTCTGCAAGTCGTTTGGCTTCCTCCCACCGGGTACGCCAATTTTTCGGATCCTTCTGCTTATCTGGACCCGATAATTTAGCGAACCTTCCACGTCGATTCCGCCGCCCAGTTGAATTAAATTCTTCTAACTTGCGACGATTTCCCGACTGCGGTGTTTCCTTTTCAGGGTTGCTCATGTATCCTCCATCGGTGCTTGCGTCACCGGATTAGATGTGCCGTGTGGATGATGCCGTGATTGTGCGCCAGACTCAAACCTCAACTGGTGAGATTCTCGAGTGACACGCAACCCAGGCAGATCAAGCCCACTGTTGTTCTTCCGATCTGTTACGAGTTTATCAAGTCTTGCAATATGCCAGTACACCAGTTCACCACTACGTACGCCACTTTCTTCAATGGCGTATTTTAATACTCGCCGTCGAACCGCTTGTGGTACCGGAGCCAAGGACAAACAATCAATCCTCAGCGGATTTCGAGAGAGAACTACTCGATCAAATTCTGCACGGGCATAAAACTCCAAAGCTTGATTATCATCTTGAAGCAAACCCGCGGTTCGGCTAATAGCCGCGATTGTCCCTGGCCCTAAAATATCTTCCATCAGTGGCAAAAGATTGTGACGGACTGCCGAACGACGTAACGCTGAACCATCCGCACAGCGCCACGGACCATCGATATCATTGCTGGGATCTTCTATCCACTCAACCTTAGTTTCACGGCATACTACGCGTAATTCCTGGCGGTTAAATCCTAACAAGGGCCGTAACATCGGCACATCAGAATGCAAAGGCAGGTGGCCCCGCGCCGGCATCCCCGCAATCGACTTCGCACCAGAACCGCGCGAAAATCCCAGTAACACCGTCTCTGCCTGATCGTTAAGCGTATGGCCTAGCAGTACCGAAGCTGGCTGACGAGCAGTACCAAGTTCTCGAGCATAGCCAGCAATAGCATCATAGCGAGCCACCCGAGCATTACCTTCTGGCCCCAACTCTCCACTAACCGCTACCCGCGCAACATGCACTATCACGCCACGAGAACGCAATTCGTCAACCACAAAACGTGCTTCTGCAGCAGACTCCGGACGTAGTCTGTGATCCACGCACACCGCATGAACTGGAATTCCAAGCTTAGGAGCAACAAAAGCAACAGTAGCAGCTAAGGCCATCGAGTCAGAGCCACCAGAAACCCCCACAATGACCGGAACACCAGCCGGATGCTCTGTCAGAGCCTCACGCACTGCTATGCGGGTGGTATTCACTAGATGATGCGGGCCACTCATCCGACAACCCGCCCAATCCACTGATGCGGATGAGCAAGCTCATCGATTGTTGGAACAAACCGAGGATCTTGCCAAATCATGTTGAATTTTTCCAATCCAACCGAATCGATAACTGCACTCACAAATTCATGCCCCTGCACATATTGTTGTTTTTTCTTCGCCAAGCCCGTCAAGTTGCTCATCCACCGCATAATTATGCCACTGCTAGCCCGCCGGTTAACCATAGCTGCAATCATCTGTGCTCGTGAGGGTATCGCGGAAAGCGGAACCTGATTCATCACGTATGTGGCATGCCCTTCTAGTAAAGACATCACCGCAGTAATCTCATCAAGAACCTGCTCATCATCAGCATCTTCATCGCCAGCAAAGAGCACCTGTGCTCTATGTGCGATATAGTCAGCTAACCAATGAGCTGCGGAAAATTGGGCGACATGAGTAAGCTCATGGACAGCCACCCACACTGATAAATCCGCTTTATCCAATCCGCATTGCTGTTGGAAATCTGCAATATTAGGAGCAACAAGATAGACGCATTTGCGTGACGAATAAGGATCCCACTGCCCTAAAACTTTCATTGATAGCACAGATGCCGCAAAAGCAATCTGGGAATTTCTACTGCTACTATCGTCTCGTTTTATGCCAAGCATCGCTTCAATAGATGTCACAGCGACTTTTGCCCAACATCCCCGATCAACAACTCGTACCGGTATATCTGGCACCTGAAGGCCACTGGTCTCCTCAACAATCTTTGGCGCTAACTCGGATCCAGCAGATAACTGGGCCACGAATTGCTGAGCCTGTTCACGCTTCCAATCCGGCCCACCGCCGGTAAAAAGACGCGATAACACTGTTATACTTCTGCTCATACCTCAGCCTTTCTTTGGCCCCACTCTATAACGTACCTCCACCACAGTATGCAGTACACAGTCAGGCTAACTACATTGCGTCAACGATTTTTGCTAACGCGTCATCCATTGCTGCACGAATCTCTAACTGCGTGTTTTCTTCATGATCACTAACAATAAAGCTGAATATTAATGGTTGCCCACTACGTGCTGTCACGAAACCCGCCAATGCCGTCGTCGTCGACAACGTACCGGTTTTCGCCCTAACTCGACCCCGCGCAACTGAATCTAAAAAGCGATTATGAAGCGTTCCATCTAAGCTCCCAACCGGCAACGCGGCACCAATAGCATTAATCGGGCACTTGTCACAATCCCACGCACGGTGCAGAATCTCAGCCAGCAAAGATGCAGATATTCGATTATTTTCCGACAGTCCAGAATTATCATCTATCAGCATTCCACCGGTTGGAAAACCTTCAGATACTAAAACTTCCGTCACCGCTGCACTTGCCCCCGCAAAGTCCGCTGGCTTATCGCTCGCAATAGCCACCTCATGGCCTAAAACTTCCGCGATCGTATTATCTGACTCCACCATCAGCATCTCAACGAGTTCACGAATCGGCGCACTGTGTGAGCGCCCGATCTCATGTGATTGAGCCGGCGCGTGGCCACGGCCTTCAAAACTAACCGAAATACCATGAGATGCTAGATGATCAGCAAATATCTGCCCAGCGTCAATATCTGGGTCAGAAACAAAACGAGACCATTTATCCGGAGTTACTTTACCTCGATTAACAGCGATAGGACGCAGCGGCATAACAAATTCTGTATTACCTTCTGCAACGACGGTGGGATGGAAAGTTGGCTCTGCATAGCGTGAAGAATCGACGTAGACGCTCACCGTGGACGTATTAGCGGCGGCGAGTTTTTCCGCAACTTGCGATGCTAAGTCCGCCAATCCAGCTCGGCCAATAATCTCCTGGTTATCGCCCGCATCGGCAGCAAGTGTGACATCACCACCGCCAGTCAAGTAGAGAGTTGAACCGTCTTGCTGAACTGTCGTATCAAGAGTGGCATTTGGCCCAAGCTTACTTAATGCCGCCACTGCCGTGAGATATTTCATTGTTGACGCGGGACGGATTGGGGTTTGTTCGTTGAACGCGGCAAGCGTTGTGTTTGTAGTTGGATCAGCGACGACGACGGAAACACTCCCACTTACTCGCGCATCTGTGCGAAATTCATCAATAATTGTGCGCACATGTGCATCATCGAGCTTGCCAGGTGTGTCGAACTGTGGAATTTGTTTTTCAGTGAATTCCCACTCAGTCAAATTTGGATATGGCAAAGGCTCAGTAAGTGGCGGTTTAGTAGTAAAAAGTCCGGGGACAACATCCCACGCGTCGGCAACGACATAGCTACCAACGGCGGCCAAACATACGCAAATTCCGATCTTTACTTTCTTCACCTTACAAGTCTCCCACACGCTGAAGCCAAACACCGGCTACAATCATTAAAAGCAGAATAATTGACACCTCAAAGGAGCCACCTATGGAGTTTGATGTCACCATCGAGATTCCGAAGGGCAATCGTAATAAGTACGAAGTCGATCATGAAACGGGTCGTATCCGCCTTGATCGCATGCTCTTCACATCTACCCGCTACCCCGATGATTACGGTTTTATTGATAACACGCTCGGTGAAGATGGCGATCCTTTAGATGCCCTCGTTCTTCTTGACGAGCCTACTTTCCCTGGTTGTGTTATTCGTTGCCGCGCCTTGGGCATGTTCCGCATGTCTGATGAAGCCGGTGGCGACGATAAAGTTCTATGCGTCCCAGCCGCTGATCAGCGCGCTTCATGGCGTACCGAGATCGAAGATGTCTCAGAGTTCCATCGTCTAGAAATCCAACACTTCTTCGAAGTGTACAAGGATCTCGAGCCAGGAAAATCAGTTGAAGGTGCACACTGGGTTGGCCGTGAAGCTGCGGAAGAAGAAATCCGCGCTTCATTTAAACGCGCTGAGGACACCGGATACTATATTCACACCCACTGAGATATAGTACTGATATAAAAGGTGTGGGCTGACCTTCGAGTCAGCCCACACCTTTTATATCAGTGCTCCTCAGTCTCCAACTACGCGCAAGTAGACTGGACTACCGTAAATTGGACCTTCTTGAGTTCCCATAGCCGGATTATAGGCGGCAATATGCATTCCATTGCCGGTATACATACCAACGTGCCCTGGCCACCAGAGTACATCTCCTGGTAGCGCCTCAGCAGCTGAAACTTGCCGGTATCCGTACGAGATATATCCACCAGAAGTACGCGGTACCGAAATCCCATGCTGATTAAAAATGTACTTCAAGAATCCAGAACAGTCCCAACCTGCTGGAGTCTCTGCTCCCCATACGTACGGAACTCCAATATAGTTCCGAGCAAAATTCACTAAAGCTTGACCGGAAGCATTCCCTGAAGGTTGTGGCGCGGGTGCCACTGGCGCAGAATACGAAGGTGTTTGCTGAGCCTGAGCTGCTGCTTGCTCAGCGGCTGCGCGATCTCGGGCGGCTTGCTCTTCTTGAGCTTTGCGTTCTGCTTCAGCACGAGCTTGCGCTGCTTCTTCTGCCTTGCGGGCCTCTTCGGCACGACGTTCTGCTTCAGCGCGTTCAGCTGCCGCGCGTTCGGCTGCTGCACGCTCTTCAACTGCTCGCTGGTTCGCCGCGACTGCTTGGCTTGATTGCTCAGCTTTCGCTAGAGCTTCGCGGGCTTGACGGATCGCTTCTTGATTTCCAGACTTTTCTGCTGCCTCAAGATTTGCTCGCACTTTCGCAACTGTCGCATTTGCTTCTTGAGTGGTCTGTCGTGCCATTTCAACAGCTTGGTCAAAACGGTCAGCATTTGCACTGGCAATGAGGGCCGCTGCGGCCGCTTGGGAGCGTTTTGCCCGATCGGCTTCGATATCTGCTAAACGTTGAGCTTCAAGAGCCTCAGTTGTGCCACGCTGGTGAGCTAGAACGGTAACGAGTGCAGCTCGCCGATCTTTTGCAATATCTACTTGTTGTTGAGCCTGTTGAGAAAGTTCTTCAGCTTTCTTTTCCGCTTGCGCAGCTTCATCAGCTATGTCGCGTTGCTCATCTGCTGCTTTATCGGCTTGCCCCTGGAGAACACGGGCCACTTCTTCAAGTGCAGTGAAGTGCTTTACTTTGGAATCTGCTTGGGTTGCGACCGCATCGAAAGCGCGGGTCTTTTGATCAGCTGCCCGGAAGCTTTCGGCACCGAGGAGATAGAACGATGACGTAATCTGAGCGGCGGAATCACGGTAGACAGCTTGAGACACCGAGCCAAGCTGCTGTCGAGCACGATCAACATCTTCTTGCGCCTTATTAGCTTGCTCCTGCGTACGTATCGCTTGCGCGATAGAATCCGCTAGCTCACCTTGAGCTTTTAAACTCTCTGCCTTTGCTTGAGCAGCCTGCATTTCAAGTTTTGTAGATTCGCCAGACAATTTTGCTAGCTCAAGTTCTGCATCAGCAATTGACATTTTTGCTGTCTCTTCAGCTGATCGAGATTGCGTGACATCATCATCCGTCACTGGCGCTGCAATCGCCACCTGCGATGACATGACGAGCATCGCAGCACTAATAGCGCCTGCGATACTATAGGCACGTTTCTTCACAAAAACCTCCACTTGCTTCGATATCTACCGCGTGTCGACTTGATTTATGCCGCCAGCTTGATACTGCTACATAACGACCGTATAACAAATTGCACTAAAAAGAAACACGTAAAACAAAATTCACGTGATTAACACGTTTAACACTTGTCACATCAGTCACTTATTTCCCATTTCCGGCATCTTCTTTTATCGCTACACTGCACTGCCTTTGGGTATATACGCCAGAGGCGTCCACCATAAAATGGCAGACACCTCGCACACCTCATGCAACTTGAGCTGAAGAATCGACATAGATCTGCTTCACTGCAGATCATTATCCAGTCTCATCGCTGCACGCTCATGCCGCGTATTCAATACCGCCAACCACCATGAAAGACCAGCGCCAATCATTCCAATAATCGCAACCAAAATGAAAATAATACTAAAGCCGGTAGCTGGATCATCCTTATAGGCATCGAGAATGGCCCCATTGAGTGTAGGCGCCCATAAGATACACGCAAACGCCAAGAAGGAATTCACCGACATTGCCGAACCAACAATAGAATTTGGCAAGTTTAATTCAGCAACAGGAGCCTGCTGAATCCCTTTGGCCATCATCGTTAAGAAGACAAAAACTGAAATCAGAGCAAAAGCTACATAAACATTGTGCTTCTGGGCTGGTAAGAAAGCCAAAATACTTAAGAAAATTGCTCCGCCAAATAACGTTGCTCCCAGCGTCTTAGCAGAAGACTTAAAGACCTTATCAGCCACTAAGCCACCCGCTAAACCGCCACCTAACCCCAAGAAAATCGCATTAACTGTAGCATATAACGCCGCAAATTCCGGATCCATCCCATAAACCCGCACAAAATATGGAGTCGTGTAAATTAACGTCGTATACACCCAATAGACATTCATACCGGCAAAACCTGCCAACCAAACACGAGGAATCTTCAACGTCTGAATTAAACCAGCTAGGGCTTCTTTACTGGTAGATTCCACCACTCCAGCATCGGCAGAAACATCGCCGTCTTCTTGCGGATCAGCTGGAACGAAACGATAAATAAAGAAAATAAGAGGAAGCGCAAGAAGCGCATAGGCAATCATCCCGCCACGGAAGGCCAACATAGACCCATTTGCAATTGCCATGACACCAATGAGAATGCCGTTTAAGGTCGCCTCTCCACCGGCACGGAAAGCAGTCAACGTTCCGAGTGCAAATCCCTTATTTTCCTTCGAAGAAAAGAGCACCACACCTTTAACTACTGCCGGCCAGAAAATAGCGTCAATAATTCCCCAGCTAAAAGTGATCCCTAACATTACTATGAAAGCCGGCTTGACGATAATCATGAAAAGCGCCGTAACACATCGATACGCTAAACCCCACATTAAAATTGTGCGGGTATTAAATCGGTTATTCACCCAACCGGCAGGAATATAAAAGAATACTGCTACACCTAACATGGTGAAGAGCAAACCAAATTGCGTATCAGTCAAGCCATAATATTCAACAAGGCGTTGATAAAACGGTATTTTGAACGATTCAAAGGCGGAATAAACAATTTGCCCCGAAAATACAACTGTCAAAAACGCAGCAATTTGCTGTTTACTATGGAAGCCGTTGCGCTGAAGAAAGCCCATGGAAACCCCTATGTTTTCATGCTTTAGTGTGTAACGGAATAAATTTTACACGTTAACCCAATTGTCTGACGAATTACACACAGGTTTTTTGCCGTATTTCGCTATCAGTTCCCGCCTTGTGCGACACCTCGCAGATCGTTAATCTTAAAACATGACAACGTGGTACCCCGACTTTCTTGGAAACGATTTCTCTTACACAACGATTAACCTTGAACCTGATGACCAAGGTCCAGTTGTGGCTACACTTGTGCGCCACCTGCCAGCTGACGCCAGCCAGAGCGCACCTACTGATAGTGCACAGCCACATTTTGCACTACTTGCAGTTCATGGGTGGAACGATTACTTCTATCAAACTGAATTCGCTCAGGCAATTACTGATTATGGTGGCCGGTTTTATGGACTGGATTTACGTCGCTATGGTCGTTCCCATCGTGAAGGCCAGATGTGGGGTTACACCAGCGATTTGAAAAATTACGACGAAGAAATCCAAGCAGCCATCGATATTATCACGGCGCAGCACGGTCAAGATTTTCCTGTGATATTGTACGGTCACTCGACTGGCGGTTTAACAACATCCCTCTGGGCAGCCCGCAACACTACCCAGTTAGCTGGCCTTATTCTCAACTCTCCTTGGTTGGAATATCAAGATTCTTTCTTCGCTCACTATCTGGGACGTCCAGCTATCGATGCAATTGCTCGGATTTCACCAACGAAAATCATTTCTACGTCAGACAACGGGTTCTACCAACGCGTGCTTACTGGTTGGAAAGACGAAGATGGACCGATGCCAGTTCATCAGCCTGGTGATCCGTTCTTTGAAGGAGGCTGGAAACCTGATGCGCGATTCCGCCACTTCCCGTCATTTCCAATTCGCGCAGGGTGGCTTTCCGCAGTTCTTCACGGCCACGCTCAGGTAGCCAAAGGCTTGCAGATGGATCTACCAGTTTTGGTACTCACATCGGCGCGCTCAGAGATTACGAATACGTGGAACGCAAGCCAACGTAGCGTTGATGGTGTGCTAGATGTAGATCTTATTCGGCAACGTGCAGCGCACTTATCAAATCACACAACGTTAGTAAAACTTAACGGCGCCATCCACGACGTCATGTTCTCTCGCGCTGAAGTTCGCGCTGAAGCCTACGCACAAGTGTGCACATGGATTGCACATTACGCGCGTCTTTAGTGACGACGAGATCTGCGTGATCTACGGATACTAGATTTGTTATACGCAGCTCGCTGATGAGATATCCAATCAGCAAGCTTCGTACGATCATGCTCGGCTGCTTCCGCCACCGCACGTTCAGCCTCAGTTGCAGATTCGCCTTCTGAATAGATGGTTGTTTCGGCATGCATTTTTGGAGCAGACTGATCCCATAAACGTTGTTCAGCACGCTTAGAGCGCTCAAGCAGTTGCTCGTAAAGCACCGTGCCAGATTTTGAATTTGGCAAAGTAGGCTCAGAAAACGAAGGAATAGCTGACGTTTCACTTTGAGAGGGAGCATCTGCAGACGTATCTGATGTAGCTGATTGATTGTTTGCCAGACGGCGTGCTCGCCTGCTCAAGCGCCGCGGTGGATTGGATAGTTCAGCAAGCATAATTGCCGTATCTGCACGCGGAGCAGGTGTAGTGCTTTCCTCGGAATCATCCGCTCGATCAGCTGATATTGCCACAAAGTCCGGGGCATCTTGTGGCATGACAACTTTTGGCGAGGTCTGGGCAACTGCCTGATGATAAGGCAATGAGGGAATATCTGGACGCTGTGCCCACCCTTGAATATTCCATAAAGACTGATCCAGAAGCTCATCTTCAGAGCCTTCCTCACTAGCTTTCGAACCAATCATCCATGGAGCTACAGGTTTATTTAGCAAACAAGGTACGTAGCGATCCACGTCAACAACCTCAACGAGCGTACCTTCAGCACCATCATGAGGAAGGATCAATTTAACATCGATATCAACCCCACTAAGAGAATTACGCGCTTGATCATCAATCTCGAGGCAGAAAATGTATAGTCGTGAGGCTTTATGCGGCGTGGGCGTTGTACTATCTAAAAATAGTCCCCACCTATGCGCAAAATCTTGTTCTGTGCCAGGATAAATATCGGTTAATTGCTGCCGATTAAGAGCACTAAATCTCCCAGCGCGTGCAGTTGCTTGCACAAGAGCTTGCGCATTCAGTGTATGAAAAACTTCGATAGTAACGACTCGCTTGTCAGAATCCATCGTCACCAACGACTGTTGCGGTTCACGCGAATCTTGATTCGTTACATATCCGATTGGAAACAACGGCCGCTGGATCAATGCCAGAGTCTGGGATTGAACTGCACGAAGAATATCGCGTGCAAAATCGGCTGAAGACTGCGCATACTCCGGAGCTTCGACAAGTCTACCGTTATGTAGTGCAAACACTGCCATGCTCCTAATGTCCCTTCTGATCTGCCACTAGCTCTCATAGTATCGAATGATCGACGTCTCCGCGCCCTCTATCATACCCCGATAAAGTAACTATCCCTATACCTGTTCTATTTTACGCATGAAAACTGTGTAAAGCCTGAAAAACTGCATCCGCAAATAATTTTGCTCCCTCATTATCGGGGTGAATGCGATCACCAGCGAGTTTTTCTGGATGTTCTAAGGCAATTTTTTGCCAATCCGCAATCACCACTTTGTCCGGATATTGAGCGGCCAGATCTCGCATCGTGGCATTAGCAATAGGCACCCATGTTGCATATTCGGGCGCACTAGCAGTCACAAAAACAACTCGCCTATTCTCCCCCACAATACGCATAATTTCAGCGCCGTCATCAGCAGTGATCACTGCATTAGTTCCCAGCGCAACTACAACATACGGGCGCAACTGACCATTGTGCTCATATTGCGAGGCAATTTGCGCAAAATCAGCTATCGAACGAGAAACCGCACCGTCAATAATTGCACCCGGCAACACCTCCACCAACGCCGCTTGTGATGCCACCGTAACCGAATCACCAATAATTGTGATGTTATCGCCAACTACCTCCGGAAGAGATACGGCCGGTTCTGGCTTTTCTTCCTCCTGATCAGCCTGCGTATCACTTTCAGACTGTTCCTGCTCCTGCTTTTCTGCATCCCGAATCACCTGGGTCTGAACATCACGAATAATACTCTCTCCAGAAGACACGTCACGTTCAGTAGCCAACGCAGTAACGCTTAAAATCAGCAAAAGAATCAAACCTATTACCCACACCAGGCCGTGCGACTTAGTGCCACGCCAACTAGCTAACCAAGCAAAGAAACCTAGTTGACGAATTGGAGTTTCGATATAGCGGAAGGAAATATCAGCAAAAACGATACTTACGAGTAGGACGACGATCGCCGTCGGCCGAGCCCCAAAAGGCGAATGATAAAAGCTGATCACATGCAACGGCCAGTGCCACAGATAGATGCCATAAGAACGATGGCCCAGCCACACAATCGGCCGATATTCCAAAATCGCCTGCAAAGATCGAGTGCCAAACCCTGGAACATCTGGCAAAATACCTCGAATAATGATCACGGAGAGAATCGAAAATAACACCATCCCCCACGGATACATACCCCAACCATCAGGAAGCACAAAACTCAAAACTAGGAGCGCAATCAACGCCATCCACGAAGCATATCCCCACAGCGGAGTTGTCTCCCGACGCTTGCCAGCTAACAGACCTGGCAAGTTCAATGCCAACCCCGCCCCCATCATCAATCCAAAAGAATGAGTGATGGTAGAAACGTATGCACTCGTCGGATCAGTGCCCACAGTCAACGCATGTATTGCTATCGAAAAAATAGCTAGGCCAATAGCCACTAGGCTACGCACCGCCGTCGGCGCAAAAAGTAAAAGTAGAATCAAAACCGGCGGCCAAAAAATATAAAACTGCTGCTCAACGGCCAACGACCACATGTTATTAAGCAACAGCGGCGACTGCTGATCAAAATAAGATGACGAATGAACAATCTGTAGCCAATTATATGAACCGGTAACCGCACCCAACGCCTGCCACCGCAGCTGGGTAAGGGTATCCCCACCAAAGAGCCGCGCCAACGCTAAAGCCCCCATAGTGGCCACAAGCACTGCAGGCACTAAGCGACGAATACGCCGAACCCAAAACCGACCGATCGAAATAGAACCCTGGGCTTCATGCTCCTTCATCAATAATGACGAAATCAGAAAACCAGAGATAACGAAGAACATATCGACGCCGATATATCCAACATCGGCTACCCCCGGAATGAGGTGGTAAACCACAACGATAAAAGCAGCAATAGCACGTAAACCATCTAATCCTAAGATGCGTCCGTGCGGCACTTTTTCCACTTCCCACCTCCGATTTACTCGACTTACTATCCTACGTCGATCCTCCTCACTTCCCGGTCCCACAAACCCTTCGATGACTGACTGTAAGAATCTTCACCACCTGATCTGAACAGACACAAGTGCTGGCGCACACCAGAAGGTATGCGCCAGCACTATGAGTAATATCGGCAGTTACGCCATGTTATGCAGTATGGTTCGCAGCTCCGCCAGCTACCCGCGGCGATTCGTTAGAAATCGCTGCCCGGCCGGCCTCAAGACGAGCAACTGGTACCCGGAATGGGGAGCAAGAAACATAGTTTAAGCCGATTTCTGCGAAGAAGTGAATCGATGCCGGATCGCCACCGTGTTCCCCACATACGCCCATCTTCAAACCAGGCTTAGTTGCCCGACCGCGAGCAACACCCATCTCAACAACCGCACCCACGCCGTGAACATCAATGGACTCGAACGGCGAGATACCAAAGACACCATAATCGAAGTACTCATTGAAGAAGGTCGATTCGACGTCATCACGCGAGAAACCCCACGTCGTCTGAGTCAAATCGTTAGTTCCAAAGGAGAAGAAGTCCGATTCACGGGCAATTGTATCGGCAGACATAGCTGCACGCGGCAACTCAATCATGTTACCAATCGGCAAGTCTAACTCGATGCCATGCTCTGCGGAAACCTCTGCCAAGACTTCTTCAGCCATATCGCGAACAATCTGCATTTCACGCGAAGAACCAATAAGCGGAACCATAATTTCTGGACGTGGATCCTTGCCGGCCTTCTTCAATTCAGCAGCTGCTTCGGCAATTGCCCGAACCTGCATAATGATCAAGCCTGGGAGCTTCAATCCAAGACGCACACCACGCAGTCCAAGCATCGGGTTTTGCTCATGGTTAGCCTTCACCGCGGCAAGCAGAACTTGTTCTTCTTCAGTAATTTCTTCGCCCTTAGCTGCCTTGACGGCAAGCTCGACTGACAATGCTGTCATATCTGGGAGGAACTCGTGAAGTGGTGGATCGATGAGACGAACTGTGACCGGCATGCCGTCCATTGCCTCGAAGATTCCTAAGAAGTCACCCTTTTGTAGTGGCAATAACGCATCGAATGCGGCCTGCTTGGCTTCATCGGTCTTCGCCAAAATGACAGTTTCAATGAGCTTACGGCGATCGCCGAGGAACATGTGCTCGGTACGGCACAGGCCGATACCTTGAGCGCCAAATTCGCGAGCGCGCTGAGCGTCTTCTGGAGTGTCAGCGTTAGCACGAACGAGGAGCTTGCGAGCGTTGTCTGCGCGGGTCAGGATAAGGTCTACTGCGCGGACCAAGTCCTTAGTATCTTCGTCTTCAGCAACCTTGAGTGCCTCATCAAGTCCCTGTGCAATATAAGTCATAACTGGCGAGTTTGTCACGGCAACAGAACCGTCAAAAACTTCACCGGTGGTGCCGTCGATGGAAATTACATCGCCAGCCTTGAAGACCTTGTCGGTGCCCTTAATGGACACAGTGCCTGCAACTTCTTCAACGAGAAGTTCATCGGCGCCAACCACGCAGCAACGGCCCATTCCACGGGCAACGACGGCGGCGTGCGATGTCTTACCGCCACGTGCAGTTAGTACGCCAGAAGCTGCCACCATCCCTTCGAGGTCATCTGGGTTGGTTTCCCGACGCACGAGAATAACTGATGCACCAGCAGCTACTCGCGTCTTGGCCTGTTCATTGTTAAGGACAATTTCGCCTACTGCAGCACCTGGAGAGGCTGCCATTCCACGGGTGAGAAGGGTCTTTGGTGCCTTCTTGTCGAACTGTGGGAAGAGCAGTGACGTTAGTTGCTCACCGGTTACTCGAGTTACTGCTTCATCAGCGGTAATCAACCCTTCTTCAACAAGCTGTTTGGCAATACGGAATGCGGCAGCGGCAGTTCGTTTACCAACGCGGGTCTGGAGCATCCAAAGCTTGCCTTGCTGAATGGTAAATTCAATATCGCATAGGTCGCGGTAGTGGTTTTCGAGCTTCTTCATAATGGCAACAAGCTCATCGTAAGACTTCTTATCGAGGCGCTCTAAATCAGCTAACGAGAGAGTGTTGCGAATGCCGGCCACAACATCCTCACCTTGGGCGTTTTCTAGGTAGTCACCATATACTCCAGAATCACCGGTGGAAGGATCGCGAGTAAAGCAGACACCGGTACCTGAGCCTTCGCCCATGTTTCCGAAGACCATAGTTTGGACATTAACAGCGGTGCCTAGATCATTTGGAATATGTTCGCGACGGCGATAAATGCGGGCTCGGTCAGTGTTCCAAGAATTGAAAACAGCGACGACGGCAAGATTGAGCTGCTGGCGTGGATCTTGCGGGAAGTCTTGGCCGGTTTCTTTCTTGAAAATTTCCTTAAAGATGGTAACGAGTTCTTTAAGATCCTCGGTGGTCATGTCTAGATCGCCAGTGTATCCTTTTCGATCTTGGAGACCATGGAGTGCGTCGGCGAAGAGATCACCGTCGATATCCATAACCGTCTTGCCAAACATTTGAATCAAACGACGGTAAGAGTCCCATGCGAAACGTTCATTTCCAACAGTAGCTAGGCCTTCTACTGATTGGTCATTCAGGCCGATGTTTAGCACGGTTTCCATCATGCCCGGCATGGAGAATTTTGCACCGGAACGTACTGACATGAGCAGCGGGTCACGTGGATCGCCCAGTTTCTTCCCCATGATTTCTTCGACGCCGGCGATAGCTTCGGTTACTTGCCCATCAAGTTCTGCTGGAACATTGTTTTGTGCCAAATAGTAGCGGCACGTATCAGTGGTGATGGTGAAGCCGGGTGGCACTGGCAACCCTAGTTTTGTCATTTCTGCAAGGTTTGCACCTTTTCCTCCGAGGAGATCCTTCTGATCCTTATCGCCTTCGGTGAAATTGTAAACATACTTCGTCATATGTAGTAGCCCTCCAGTGGGTCAAATGAAAACGGCCGGACACAGCCGCTGTAGTCCTCGATAAATCTACCACCTTAGTCCCACGCCTGAGAACTTTTATGCGATGCAAGCCACTATTCTTAGGACTTTAGTCGCGACCATCATTCTAAAAGACCCGACTTGTCGGAAACTTTCTTTCAGTTCCATCGTTTCCCGGCGAGAACCGGTTGAGGGGACAGATCCCAAAAGTGACCTGTCCCCTCACTGAGACTCATAGCTAATTTTTCTTAGTCTTCTTCTTTTTCTTTGCGATACCGCAACAGCACCGCTCCACCAAGAACACCAAGAACTGCTAATCCAGCAAGAACACCGACGGTTGCGCCAGTCTTTGCCAGCTTTGGAGTATCCACTTTATCCCCTGCTTCGTGCGAAGGACTCTGCGGCTGCGGATCAACTATTTGAGGATCAGATGGCTGCGGCTTCGGATCAGATGGCTGCGGCTTCGGATCAGCAGGCTTCGGACATGCCACCTCAACACTCACATCTTGAGCTGCTTTAACTAGCTCCTTGCCAGCTTCGTTCTTCACCACAATCGGAAGCCGTACGCTCTTCGCTCCGTCTGGGCACTGGACATTCGCTTGAATAGCGAATGGCTGAGTAAATCCAGCTCCATCAGCAACCACGACAGCTTCTTCAGTAACTGCCTTAATATCTACAACCGTATTATCCACATCAGCCGTGAAAGTTTGACCGCCAAATTCCACAGTCACTTTCTTAACCTGCGCTTCTGTCGGTTGCGTAAACGACAAGCCACGCAAGGAAAGCTTCGCACTGACGTTACCATCCTTGGTGGTCACATCAGTGATAGTAACGCCGATAGACGAGGTGTAATCACGTGGTTGAACTGTTGGATTCTTTTCTAGATAAGTTTTCATCCAGTCGCGGTCCAAACCATCTGGAATAACAGTGTATGTTGCCTTCACTGCCGGATCAGCGAGAATATTGAACGAATCGCCACCGGTGAGCAAGAAGGTTACCGAGCCAACCGTGTACTTAGCTGTAGGATCGATCGGCTTCCCGTCAACCATAATGGAGGTAATACGATCCCCCATTGGGCGAGATGGATCAAAGGTGTAGGTAACGTTCTTCGATAAGCCTAATTTAAGCATTGGTCGAGTCGAGTCCTTGCTCAACGTCTTCCACTGCTCTTCTAGCAACGTCTTGAACTGATCACCAGTCAACGTCACATAGCCAACCTCGTTCGAGAAGGGCATGAATGCGAATACATCACCAATAGTTACTTCGCCTTCCTTCGGCGTCAGATCCGCACGAATGCCACCAGCGTTGATAATGCCGATATCAATTGGCTTCTTATCAAGAGTTTGGAAGGAATCCTTCATAGCATCAGCTATCAGACCACCAATTGTCGATTCCACTCCACGATTCGAGCCTGACGCCGGATTCTTATTTGGATCAGTTGTGTGGATACCCCGGTAGAAATTACCGGTGCCTTTCGAAACAACCTTACTCTTCTCCGCCTTCGCATTATTTGCTGCCTTGTCAACAATCGCTTTCACCACTGTGTCTTGACCGCAGGCAACAACCTGAGAAGCAGTGATTTTCTCGGCATAAGATTTCACAACCTTCTTTGTTGTCTTATCGTACTGAACGACAACGTTAGACAAGTTATCAGTGAAAGAACCAGAAGCTGTTGCGGTAATCAAATGACCGTCTTCAGCTGGAACCATATCCAAGCCGAAGTATGGAACGTGGGTATCTCCACCCATAATAACGTCAACATTGGCATTCATCTTCGGGTAAGAAAGCTTGACATCATTGTCATACATAGCCACAACAATATCGGCTTCACCATTAGCCTCATCGCCGTCTTTGAGCTGGTCTGCGATTCGATTGATCACAGGTGCAGCTTCGTTGAACGTCAGCGAGTCAACGGTTCCAGCTGGAAGCTTGGTAGCAACATCATTCTCGATAGCTCCAATAAAACCAACCTTCACGCCAGATGGCGATTTCCAAATCTTGTAGTCGCCCAACTCATCTAATCCATCAACATTGGCACCCAAGTATGGGAATTCAATCTTGACAAAACCATCAGTGCCAGCAAAACGCGATTTCAGTGCCGGAATACCTTTATCGAATTCGTGGTTGCCGATCGTGGAGGCAAAAACATTCATAGCATTCAATGCTTCGATGGTTGGGTTATCCATCGCCGAACCAGAGGTGAATGGCGAAGCGCCGATGTTATCACCTAGCAAAGTGAACTGAGTGTTCGGGTTCTCTTTCTTAGCCGCATCAATATAACACTTAACTGCCGCCAAACCAGATTCCGCATAAACACCCGGATTCTTATATTTTTCCACCGGCTCAATATGCCCATGAATATCAGTGAGGTTAAAAAGGTTGAGCGTGACAACATTGTCGGCTTCGCTCGGGTTTGCTTCTGCAGGATCTTGTACAGACTCAGTTGGTTGTGCAGGCTTTTCACCAACTTCTTCTGCTGCCCAAGCAGACAGCGGCGCCACAACTAACGAGACTGTTGCAAGTGCACATAAAACAGCCCGTTTCATCGGGTTCTTCATAAAATTCTCCTAGTAAGTGGAAGCTAGAATATAAACTTAATATCAAGATTACCAGTCTTACCTGTAGAAGATAAGCGATATAAAGGAATACGGTAAAAACTTGAGAAGAAACTTTCCAGCAAAAGCGACTTTCCTAAGTTATTATTTCCCACATCGTGAGAAGTTTTCGAGATTGGTACGAAAATATATCTCGGATAGTTAGAGTAGCCTCATGAATGCTGTATTACTCGCTGTGATTTCCATGCTCGTACTAGCCCTAGTACGCGTGCATGTAGTTATTGCACTTTTCATCGGCGCCCTCGTAGGTGGTTTTTCGGCTGGCCTAGGCCTTGATGGAACAATGCTTGCTTTCCAAGACGGATTAGGAGCTGGCGCGAAAATTGCCCTTTCCTACGGGCTTCTCGGCGCCTTTGCTATGGCGGTTGCACAATCAGGACTGCCCGATTTGCTCGCTTCCTGGCTCATATCCCGAACCGGAAATAATGCACGCGCCAAATCAACAGCGACTGTTAAATACGGTCTACTGGGTGGTATTTTACTCATGGCTATTTTTAGCCAAAACCTCATCCCAGTTCACATAGCTTTCATTCCGATCTTAATTCCACCACTACTTCCAGTATTTAATCGGCTACAACTAGACCGGCGAGTGGTCGCCTCAATCATCACCTTCGGACTGGTCACAACCTACATGTTTATTCCGCTGGGCTTCGGTTCGGTCTTCCTCAATGACATCTTGCTGGGGAATATTGCCGATGCTGGCCTAGATATTTCCGGCATTAACGTCATGCACGCAATGGCTATCCCAGCAACAGGTATGCTGATAGGAGTTTTGATTGCGATCACAGTTTCGTATCGCAATCCGCGCATTTATAGCTCCAGTGACGTTTCTTCGTCGTCGACGACGACGCCAGTAACTCAGGTACCAACAAAAAATACGGTTGTTGCCGTGCTTGCTGTACTCGTCACCTTTGGCACTCAGCTGCTGCTTAACACCCTTGGGTATCAAGCCGACGCTCTCCTCCTCGGCTCACTATTAGGATTAAGCGTCTTTCTTTTTACCGGAACTCTCAAACTGCGCCAAGCTGACCAAGCCTTCACAAACGGCATGAAAATGATGGCGATTATTGGTTTCACCATGATTTCTGCCCAAGGATTCGCCTCCGTCATGAACGCAACTGGGCACGTTGAATCCCTCGTATCTTCAGCGAGCGAACTCGTCGCTGGCAACAAAGCCCTAGCAGCTCTAGCCATGCTCATCGTCGGTTTAATCGTCACGCTAGGAATCGGTTCTTCATTTTCTACGCTTCCGATTATCACCACAATCTATGTCCCGCTATGTAGCGCACTCGGATTCTCCCCGCTTGCCACCGTTGCCATCATTGGCACCGCTGGCGCCCTAGGTGACGCTGGCTCCCCCGCATCCGATTCAACACTCGGGCCCACATCTGGGCTGAATGCTGACGGCCAACACGATCACATTAGAGACTCGGTTATTCCAACCTTCCTCCACTTCAATATCCCCTTATTGATTGCTGGATGGATTGCCGCAATGGTTCTTTAAACTATCAGATACCTTCTCGAGCGTTCGATTCTGCCGTCATTTGGGCCAGCACTTTGGCCACTTGCGGGTCAGTAACCGGGCTAGCTAACGGATCGTCATACAATAGATCGCCAAGAATATTGTGAACGTACTCGACGTCTTTGTCGCCGCGTCCGGAAAGATTAACCAAAATAGCTAGTTCTCCGCCATCTACCGACATGTTTTCATCCGATTGAGCAAGCTTCAAAGCGTATGCAAACGCATGAGCTGATTCTAATGCTGGGATAATCCCTTCATACCGAGACAACAATCGGAATGCTTGAAGTGCTTCAACATCAGTAATTCCAACATATTGTGCCCGTCCACTGTCCATTAAATAGGCGTGCTCTGGACCAACGCCAGGATAATCTAAACCGGCGGAAATCGAGTAAGAATTTTCCACTACACCAGATTCACCTAATAACACATACGATTTACTGCCATGCAAAATACCAATCCGGCCGCGTTCGAGCGGCGCACCATGTTTGCCTGAATCCAAACCTTCTCCGGCTGGTTCCACACCTACTAATGCCACCTCTTTATTACCAGGTTTGTCCGTCAGATAATCAGCAAAAGCACCAATCGCGTTCGAACCACCACCGACAGCCGCAACGACGACGTCCGGGAGTCGGCCGATTCGCTTCATCATTTGCGCACGCGACTCACGGGAAATGACTGCTTGAAACTCCTTGACTAACGTGGGGAATGGATGCGGACCACAGGCTGAGCCAAGAAGATAATGCGTGGTATCCATATTGTCTACCCAATCTTGGAGAGCAACATCAATCGCGTTCGACATCGATCCGGCATCTCCACGCACAGGCACAACATTAGCCCCCATCATGCGCATGCGTAATACATTCGGTTGCTGGCGAGCCACATCCTTAGCACCCATATAGATCGTACATTCCATCCCCATGAGGGCTGCGATCATAGCTGTCGCAGTACCGTGCTGACCAGCTCCAGTTTCTGCTACCAAGCGCGTTTTTCCGAGGTGCTTGGCAATAAGAGCTTGAGCTAATACTTGGTTTCCCTTATGCGCGCCTCCGTGAACGAGATCTTCACGTTTAAGAAAAATTCGCACGTTACAACCAGATTTCCCCTCCACATAGCGTGATAGGTTTGCACATTCGGTAATTGGCGTGGGACGTCCTAAATAGTTTTCTCGCAATTCATCCAGTTCTCGATAAAAACTAGGATCTGCAAGGGCATCTACATACGCGCGCTCTAATTGATCGAGTACCGGAAGAAGTTGATCAGGAACATACTGACCACCGAATTGACCAAAATATGCGTCAATAAGAGTTGGACGAGACATAAAGCTACCTTTCGTTGAAAATGTCTAACAAACTTCTTCAACTGTGGAGCTCTCATAAAAAATGGTCCGCCACTTCGAAGAAGTCAGCGAACCAGGAATAAATCGTAACCACATAGCCCGCTGCTAAGCGAGCCACCACCAGTTACGATTGAGATTCATCATGTGTTGAGCATACGCCTAACAATGGGCAAATGCAAATTTTTACTTATTAAAAACCAGAACTCTTTAACATTGGACTAAGCGTTGGGCTCATCGTCGTCGTTCTCGCGCCGAGTAAACCAGACAAACCATAAAGAGAACGAAAAGACAACAAACCAGACGATAACCCACCACGGGAAACGCGGAAGATCAGATTCGACCCCCAAAGTGTCTAAATCACTTGCCGGAGTAGGGAGAATTCGCTCTCCAGTCACGACGATACGATGCGTATTAATCCCTAATGGCGTACAGGTAATTAACGTCGCGAGGTCCTTGCCAGGCACCGGCCTAATAGTTTCAGTTTCTTCTGGCGGAACCACCTTAATGTCATTGATCTTGTAAACCAGCAACTCACCGAAAACTTCAACACTGAACGTGTCTCCAATATCTGCACGGTCAAGATAGGTAAACATTGCTGAATCTGCCAACCCGCGATGTGCCGTAATAACTGTCCGCGTTCCTTCACCCCCTATCGGCAAGGCGGTACCTTGAAGATGCCCCGCACCGCGCAATAGCGTCACATCTGATGTGCCATGGTAGACCGGTAAATCAATATCAGCCGAAGGCACCCGAATACGCGCCATCAATCCAGTATTATCCGCCAGAAGTTGTTCCTTATATGGAGCTAAACCGAGGTTTTCTGGAGTGATAGCAGATTCTCGAACCGTCGGTATTCGCCCTTCAATATCAACCAGTTGTTCTTTAGCTAGATACTCGTTGTACTTGCGAGCTTCCTTGATTTGAGTTGCTTCATCAGGTTCAACCTTGTCCACAACTTTTTCATACGCGCTAACGATCGCTGATTGCCTTGCTTGACTTACCCACTGGGCGGCATACGGATAGAGAAAAACTGTTGTCCCAAGTATCAGCAAAACAGCAGTTAATAACCCCATAATGCTCGGACGAAAACCCCTCACACGTTTCGCTGGCTTTGCGGCCGATGGCAGTGAACTCTGGATACTCACGCAGACCTTCTTGATCTCAAACAACTATGGTGGCGCACAGTATCAACACCATACTGTGCGCCACCATATAAGAACAACATGAAGAGGATATATCTACTTACGCTTCACGCTCACGCTTCTTGCGTCCAACAGCAACAAAGCCAGTGCCCGCCGCGGTTGCAAGGATAGCGATACCTGCGAAAGTTAAAAGAATGAAGCCAGCAGCACCTGTCAGTGGTAGCTTAGGTAGTAAAGAATTGCCCTCAGCATCCTCATTGCTCAAGTTAGTAACCGTTGTGCTTAATCCATCATCGGCGACAGTAACAATTTTTGCGTCAGCCCACTCAGGATCAATCGTGTAACCGATAGGAGCTTCTTTTTCGAAGAGACAGTATTTTCCAGGAACAACCATAATCGCAGCGACACCAGCTTCAGCTTCTTTATGTCCTGGTTTGCCACCAGTGATTAAAGTTCGCTTAGCATTTTCAGACTGCGGTGCTACACATTGATCATTCTCGCCTGCCGGATAGATTTCAAATTGAGCACTATCTAGCTTCTGTTTGGCTTTGTTGACTTTTGTGATTGTCACTGGAGCAAATTTAGTTTCAGTTGGCACAGGGTTCGGCCCAAGATCATTCGGCTTCGAAGGTAAGTCTTTTTCTGGGCTTTCGCTACCTTGATCGTCACCTACTCGAATCTTAGTATGTGACTGATTCGAGAGATTTGCCATGACATTCTCGGACACTACTGCAGTAATTTCAACAGTAATTTTATCTCCACGCAGGAGTTGTTGAGCAACTGAGGAGAACGACACAGTTACCTTTTGGTTTTCGACTGTTATATTTGGCGAAATATTCTTCGAAACACCATTTTGTTCGACAGTAACCTTAACGTTCGATTCATCAACAGCATTAACCCCTTGTGGAAGTTCATCGACGATATCAAAAACGGTGAAATGCTCAGTGGTACTTAAACCAGGAACTACTTGAGTAATAGCCCAGGTAATAGTATCTCCAGGGAAATGAACTTCTTCTGAATTCTTTACGATTTTAACAGGCATTTCCGAAGGGTTGATCACCGTGTTCTTTGGGTAAACATGCACATCGTACAGCCACCCACCTTTTGTGTCTGCTCCTGGGTAAGGAACAGTGACTAAAAATGGCGCAGAGCGTTTAACAATATTGTCTGGCCCAGTCTTCTCTTTTATCAGGTATACACCCAGCTCTAAATCACTAATCTTGGTTTCTCCAGAAGCATTTGTAGGGGCAGTATCAGCCTCCTGCGAAAGCGTGTATTGATCCTGGTTCTCGGAACTAACATTTCCGGAAGAATCAACCTTTAACTCTTTAAGCTTTTGCCAGCCTGCCGACTTCGTCAGATCGATATCAGTAACTTTCGCATATGAGAACGTAACTCCCGCAACAGGTTCATTAGCGATGCTGTCTTGGAGGGTACCATCTCCATGCTTACCATCATCAGGATTTTGTAGCTTGTGGATTGTAATACTGCCCTTTTGCGTGGTATCAATATTGCCTTCCGCGCCAAAAGCTACTGGCGTTACACTCACCAACCCTGCAAGCGTAAGTGTTCCTACCGCAAAAGCGAGGAGCTTTTTGCGAATATTCATCTTCTTCATGTTCACCTTATCTGTTGTTATTTGTATATTGCGTTTATCTTATTTCGTTAAAATATTCGTTATCCACCCTATGAGCTACGCACCTTCTTTCGAAACGCTATAACTCCTAATAGGACAGCTAATGCCACCGTACCGAGCCCAAACATAGTAAAGATTACTGTGCTCATTCCACCACTCATAGGCAAACTAGGCAAGAAAGAAGCAGTAATCTTCGTATTTTTGATTGAGCCCAAATCCTTGCCATTAGCAAGATCCTTCGCCGCTACCGTGAAAGTAATCGGCGCTTCAAGCTTTGTGAAACCAGCTGGAGCTTCAGTCTCAGTTAACTGGTATGATCCCAACAAAATATCCGTCAGCTTATAGACGCCAGCTTGAGGATCTTTATCAGGACCAGTGCATGGTTCACTTGTACAATCGGAAATATTCTGAATCGATTGCGTGGGATCTACCGAAGATCGCAGTTCAAAAACTGCTCCTGTCAATGAACGATTACCCTCATCAACTTTCGTCCACCGCACGTCCGTCGCCTTAACACGTTCAACTGTATTAACAACAGTAACCTTGTGGATAGTTTCGCCCACCGCTCCTGCTTGAGCAACAATAGTTGCACCTTCAGTACCATCAACCTGGTAGTCAACACGATCTTTCCAGATATACTGCGCGTTACCAGCAACTGGCATCTTGGTTGGGCTATCTTGTTGAATCGTACACGAAGAACCCGCTATGATACGATCCTTATCAGCCTGAGAAGTCCACACTTCATGAGCTTTAATTGGACCCCACGTACCCGTAACTGTTCCACCCCCGGAAAGCGGTCCAGCTTGCGGCGCAGTACAGGTGTACTTTCCCTGAAACTCAAGCTGTGGATCAATAACTACGCCAGGCTCAAGCTCAGTCGATTCCACAGTCGGAGTTACAGCTATCTGGCCATACGGCTGATTATTAACCGCGCATGACACCATTGATGTTGGAGTCATCGGCAACGTGAATGAACCGTCTTTTAATACCACATCGTATTCTTGAACCGCCGGCCACGCATAAACTTGTTCTTGTCGATTATTAACAACTTGCTCAACCCAGTCTGGCTTAACTGCAGACGAACATTTTTGAACCGAATATGGCGTATAACCGGGCGTAGAACCTTCATGAACTGTTACATCTGCTACATCTCCCTGAATTCCGTCCGGTATTAGGAGAGGACGTTTGCCTGTTGCAGGCTGATCAAAAATCAACGGCCAGGAAACATTTCCATCATTTTTCGTAGTCTGCTCTGGAGTCGCAACTGTCAGGCCTGATCCGGTTGCGGTAAAAGGAAAACCAGCAAGAACTCCCGCAGGATTTACTACACCATCGCTACCAACAATATGCTTAGTGACCGTAAGATTCGGACGCACCAAAGTCACCGCATGGTCTTCAACTTCGCCACCAATAACCATCGAATTAAACGTAAACGATTCTGGCGATTCAGTTGTAGCAATTAACCGCAATAAGCTCGGTGCAGCATTAGGCTTATCAGCAGCTGGAAGCATCTGCTCTTTCACGTCCCACACCAATGATGCTTGCTTACCGCGACATTCACCGTTGGCACGCTCAGTGTCTTCAAAAGTACCGTTAGCATTCCAGTCAAGCCAACCAGAAACCGTCGTCGTTCCTTTTTGCGCCGGAACGCACGCAACGATCTGCTCAACCTTACCCGGTTGAGCAGAAACCAATAACGGTTGATCAAAAGCGTCTTCATCATTAAACTGGTTCGCCGACGACGTCGAATTATTCCGATCGTCGCCAATCAGCGGATTCCATCGAGCTTTCGATTTACCATCTTTGCCACGCACAAACTGAGTATCAAGATCAGGGCCTCGAGAACCAAGGAAAGGCGGACCAGCCTCTTTAACAGTTGCAGTAGGTTGATCCGAAGCTGTAGTTGAACCGGTAATAATATTATCGGTCACCTCCGGCTGGACTATCGCCCCAGCTTGCCCATAGCTTTCCGGACCATCGCCAAGATCCGCACCAATAACCACGCCAATCGCTAGATAATTACCTAAATATTGCAAATTGGGCAATATATTACCTGGCCGGCCACGTAAATCAATGTAGGCACCATTAGCATTGGAAGCATAGAACGTTGTCACTTGAGAAAAATCGGCCTTGGTTTCATAATCGGCAACGCTAAATTTGAGCGGGTGAGCTGTATCTAAACGATCTTTGAGACCGGAGTACTGATATAACTGATCTTGTTCGCTCGTATCGATAGCGGTAGTTGTGGTATCTCCGTCGGCCTTATGCTGCTCAAGCAAATGCCACGTAACCGGTTTATTTGAATCAATCTTTGCCGGAGTTATATAAGAATACTCGCGTAAACTCATCGACTCCGCATCAGCAAAAACAAGACCTTTAATCGGTAAATCAACAAGCTCTTCGCTACCAGACCCGATTTGCGGACGCCGTATTTGCGCATAACACGAAATATCGAAACGGGCACGCGAATTTGCAGTACGTCCAATTCCCACCGGCAATCCGACTTTTTGTTTTTCGTTGAAACTACTGTAAACATCATCCCAACCGTCTTTTGTATAGGCGCCCGGAATATGAATATTCAACCAAGCATTATTGCTAGCCTTACGTTTATCTGCATCTTCATAAAAGTTTTGCAACGTACAAGTGGTTTCGATAGTAGATGCACCCATTTCGGTTTTGCTACGCACTTGATAGCCAACAGAACCATCCTTTTTTGGAGTGTGGATTCCTTTACCACGAATAGTTCCAGCATCTTGGCGCGACCAATTAACCGTCCCGCGATCATTGTTAAACACACCGGTTCCAGATGCCTCTAATGTTTGTGCATCTTCTTCGCTCGCAGGCTGAGACCAGTCTACCCAATCAATCATTCCTACATATGGCGAATTGTGTTCAGCAGACGAACCGCCGTCCCCATAAAGCGCATACGCAGAAGGTAGCGTAGTCGGAACAATAGTAAAAACAGTTGAAAGCACAGCTAACGTAAGCCAGCACCCTAGCCATGTTCTCCGGTTTGCTAACCGTGTCGATTTTTCGTTCGATAATCTGCCATGCTTTGGGAACAACAGATATCTACGGCCAGTATTTTTCGCCAAACGTTTTACCTTCACCATCTTGGAGCTACCCATCCGAAACCAAGAGTGGGATAGTCTTTTAACTATCCCACTCTCAGCACATAAATTCCAATTAAATTGGACTCGTTCTATGTGTAAAAATTAACTATCAACCTCTGGAAACGCTGCCGGCTTCGATTCAGTTCCAGGTTGCGTCGAATTTGAATCCGGATTTAGAGATGCAGGTTGAGCAAGCCCATTGATTACTTCCTTATCGGCAGCCGGCTTAACCCCCTCAGGCAATCGATAGTCCGAATCCTGTCCAGTAAACGTAAACGACATCGGGATATTTTCCTCATCAACATCGACGACGATCGTCTGTCCACTAGAAAACTCGCCAAATAGCAGTTTCTCTGACAACTCATCTTCAATGTCTCGCTGAATTGCCCGGCGTAATGGACGAGCACCAAGAACTGGATCATACCCACGCTCAGCTAACAGATTCTTTGCCTTCTCGCTGAGCACAATGCTCATGCCCTGATCTGCCAACCGAACATCGAGCTTACCAATCATCAAATCAACAATCTGCAAGATCTCAGGCTTCTGCAACTGCGGGAAGACAATAATGTCATCCACACGGTTCAAAAACTCTGGACGGAAATGATTCTTTAGCTCATCATTAACCCGCAACTTCATCCGTTCATAGGACGTTGTTTGGTCACCATCGATTTGGAAACCAGTAGCAACACCCTTGGCGATGTCTTTGGTACCCAAATTCGTGGTCATGATAATCACTGTGTTCTTAAAGTCAACAACGCGGCCTTGCGAATCAGTCAATCGGCCCTCTTCGAGAATCTGCAACAAAGAATTGAACAAATCCTGATGCGCCTTCTCAACTTCGTCAAACAACACAACCGAGAAAGGCTTACGCCGAACCTTTTCCGTCAATTGGCCACCCTCGTCATAACCGACATAGCCCGGAGGGGCACCAAACAACCGCGAAACCGTATGCTTCTCTTGGAATTCAGACATATCCAAGGTAATCAAGGCATCTTCGTCACCAAACAAGAACTCAGCCAAAGCCTTAGCAAGTTCCGTCTTACCAACACCAGTCGGACCAGCGAAAATAAACGAACCGCCAGGACGATTTGGATCCTTCAACCCGGCACGGGTACGACGAATCGCTTGAGCCAACGCCTTCACAGCTGCATCTTGGCCAATAACGCGCTTATGGAGTTCGTCTTCCATCCGCAGTAACTTAGCCGACTCAGCCTCAGTGAGCTTAAAGACCGGAATACCAGTAGCCATCGAAAGAACTTCCGAAATAAGATCCTCATCAACCACTGCAACAACATCAAGATCGCCTTCGCGCCACGCCTTATCACGCTCGTCTCGCTTTTGCGTCAATTGTTGTTCCTGATCTCGCAGCGAAGCCGCTTTTTCGAAATCTTGGCCGTCAATAGCAGCTTCCTTCTGCCGCTTAACTTCCGCAATTTCCTCATCAAGTTCACGTAACTCTGGTGGCGCGGTCATCTTTCGAATAGCCAACCGAGCACCAGCTTCATCGATCAAATCAATCGCCTTATCCGGCAAGAAACGATCGTTAATATAGCGATCAGCCATCGTAGCAGCTGCCTCAAGCGCCTCATCAGTAATAGTCACCCGATGGAAGGCTTCATAACGATCCCGCAAGCCTTCCAGAATCGCAATCGTTTCCTTCACGGACGGCTGCTCTACTTGTATTGGTTGGAAACGGCGTTCTAACGCCGCATCCTTTTCAATATGCTTACGATACTCATCAAGCGTAGTTGCACCAATAACCTGTAGTTCACCACGAGCCATCATCGGTTTGAGCAACGAAGCTGCATCAAGAGCACCTTCCGCAGCACCGGCGCCTACCAACGTGTGAATCTCATCGATAAACAAGACAATATCGCCACGAGTATTAATCTCTTTCAAGATCTTCTTCATGCGCTCTTCGAAATCGCCACGGTAACGCGAACCGGCCACCAGCGATCCCATATCGAGTGAATACAGTTGCTTGTCTTTCAACGTCTCCGGAACATCACCATGCGCAATAGCTTGAGCTAGACCTTCAACGACTGCAGTTTTACCCACACCAGGTTCTCCAATAAGAACCGGATTATTCTTATTACGGCGAGATAAAACCTGCATCACGCGCTGTGTTTCGTTATGCCGGCCAATAACCGGATCCAACTTATTATCACGCGCTGACTGCGTGAGATTACGGCCAAACTGATCCAATATAGTTGATCCAGCTTTAACGCCTTCACGAGGGCCACCGCCACCAACGCCAACAGCTTCCTTGCCACCTTGATACCCGCTCAAAAGCTGAGTAACTTGTTGGCGAACTTTCGGCAAATCAGCATCTAGCTTGACTAGAACCTGGGCAGCAACACCTTCTTGCTCCCGGCATAAACCAAGTAGCAAATGCTCAGTACCAATATATGAATGACCTAATTGCAGGCCCTCCCGCATCGCATACTCTAAAACTTTCTTCGCTCGCGGAGTAAACGGAATATGGCCAGAAGGTTGCTCTTGGCCTTCACCAATAATTTCTACAACCTGCTCACGCACAGCATCGAAGGAAACATCCAGCGCTTCGAGCGCCTTGGCTGCCACACCTTCGCCTTCTTTTATCAAGCCAAGCAAAATATGCTCAGTACCAAGATAATTATGCTTGAGGTTGCGTGCTTCTTCTTGCGCCAACACGATCACTCGGCGTGCGCGGTCAGTGAACCTTTCAAACAATGTGGTTTCTCCTTCAAAATTGTGTAACTGACCCCTACTTTAGCCAGAAAATTCATTCTTGCGGTAATGCGTTCGCCACAGGCATGACAATTAAATATCGAGGATGATCGTAAACGGGCCATCATTATGGATCTCAACATCCATCATTGCCCCAAATTGCCCAGTTTGTACAGCAATTCCATACTTGGCAACTTCTGCCACAAGCGTGTCAAATAATGGTTGAGCAATCTTCCCCGGTGCCGCATGCGTCCACGACGGCTTTGTCCCTTTATTCGCGTTAGCATACAAAGTAAACTGTGAAACGAGTAAAACACTAGCACCGGCCTGAACAACATCAACTCGCTGCTTTGGCTCATCCGACCCAGAACTATCGCGCAAAATTTTCAACTGCGTAATTTTGCGTGCCAACTTCGCAACCTGCTCTGGCTCGTCGTCGTAAGTAATTCCCACCAACACCGCCAACCCGGTATCAATCTGGCCAACAATCTGCCCCTGAACCGTCACGCTTGCTCGCGTAACGCGCTGGATAACCGCACGCATCAGCGTCCTTTCACTGATTTATTTTCTACAGCCGATGGCGAACTAGCCAATCGCCGAGCACTCAATCCTGCTCCTGGCCGCTCACTTGGTGAGACTGAAGACTTCCCCTCCCGGCTGACAACCGCCACCTGAGATGCAACAAAATCACCAACCTCAACCACAACGTCGAGTGGCACCGAGCGTTTAAGCAATGCCAACGCAACCGGCCCATCATCAACCGAACGCGCCACCGATGTCACTATCCCTGCAGGCTTACCACCCACTGTTACCGGCGTGCCCGGTTCTGGCAGTTCTTCGTCGCCTTCCAAATATAAAAACGTTAAACGACGAGGAGGCTTGCCCAGATTAATCAACTTCGCCACCGTTTCCTGGCCCGGATAGCAGCCTTTTTCAGTATGTACAGCTGTGCGTAACCAATCCACTTCATTCGGCAATGTCGAATAACTACCTTCGCCGGATAATGACGGCCGCCAATCCATCACACGCGCAGCTTCCCACGCTTGAGTACCTGCTGCGGAAAGCCCCGCATTTAGTAACGTTTCAATCGCATGCTCAGTTTCACCACGTGGAACGACGACGACGCAGCGCCGGCTATTGAAAGCTGGATGATCAGCATCCTTCACTCCGTAATGGGCTCCTCCAGGAGCTGTGGTAGGCCACGGATCCTGCCACACAACCGTAGCAATGTGAGTAAATGCATCAGGCAATTGTGCGGCGGTAACCATCAAACCAAAGGCCATCGAGTCTACTGCAACCGTCTCCACCCGCATCATGAATGTCATGCGCTTAAGGTGCTCAATCAGCGCAGCACCACGTCCCTGCTCAGTGATCAACCAGATAGCATCCTCAGCCACCACCACGTCACTACCGTGAACAACGTGGCCTTGGGCATCAAGAACTAACATCTCTGAAGAATCACCAACGGCTAAATCCTCAAAGTTTTGCGAGGAAATCAGATGGAGTAACTTCCCCCGGTCAGCCCCCGAAACTCTGATCACGTCCCTAGCCAGTAATGTGAAAGCATCTCCGGAACGCAACCGTCGTTCTTCAGCAAACGGACTGCCATAATGCGATCGAACCACGCCGGCGTCGCCAATATTCACGCGCGCTCCCCGTCGTCACTAACTGGATCGACTGATTCATCGAACATCCGCGACAATCTACCTGCCATATATGAACGCATATCCGCTCCGAAAGCCGCCATATCAACTGCATAAAACAAATCCGAAGCAACTGAACCAGCCATCAATTTAGCCGCATCGATCTGTGCCCCCGAACCGGAGCGCATCACCGAATCAGTTACCATCTGCAACCGCGGGCCATTAATCAAACCAACCCACGCATGTGAAACACCAACCGGGGAGGCTAACATTGCTTCCAGCTCCATCGAGCCATCGGCGCGCTTACTACTTTGCGGATTCACGCGAATAAAACCCGTATGTTGAATCCACAACTCACGCTTAGACAACTGGTTATAGGTTGTCTGGCCAGAAAGCTCCTTATCAACAATGCCAGCCGGTTCATTCGCTAGCCATACCTTCGAGGTAACTTTCAGATATGGTCCGCCATCGGAAGCATCAAAACGCACCTCGTGAATATATGCTGCCGGCTCTACATTCTCATACTCGAGAATCCCACCACCAACCCACGAATCGATCAGCCACGCAAGTGCAGTATTTTCAGGAACTAAATTTTCAGGAAGTCGAATAGCCATAGTCTAAGGCTAAACGACAACCACCCAACCTGCCTAGAGATGGATAGCCAAATAACTAAAAAGCCCCACAATTAACAACGGAATCATTGCCCGAGAGGCACCGTTAATAGCTGGCGAAGGACGGGGCAAATCTGCCACTGCCCGTGCAGTAAGCAAATACGCACCCGCCGTCGAGACTCCAATCAATAATGAAGGCTCAAAAGATAACTCCGTTAAATAACCAAACCCTAGCGCGAACGCAATGCCATTAATAAACCCAGCAACCCGCGCAGCCCACGAATCAAATGCGTGCATTAATGCCACAATTGCTAAAGACACCGCAGCAACAATCACCACATCTTTGCCTTGAGCATGACGCATCGTATGAATCCATAATGAACCCGCTACTAAAACCACAGCCCCAGCAAAACCGCCCGACAGCTGTTCAATTAACTGCTTGCGCCCATCAGTACGAAACATTTCCGCTATAAATGCCGCAATCACACTGCCAGCCATCACAATAGCTGTATGCTCCACCGTGCCAAATAACGCGGTCACCAAAAGCGCTATCGCCAACAAGGTCAACATAGTGCGCGGGATAGTGCGGTTAGGTAGATAAAGAAGATTTGGCCAGCCACTAATAAGAATGGCACCCAAGATTGCAACCGCGAGCGCGATTGCATACGGACCAAAAACAGCACCTACTGCCAATGAGGTTGCGCCATAAATGCCAATTAATGCCCGGGCATAGCCAGCTCTTTTTTCCCACGCTGCGGTTAATAGCTGGGCTGACGGGACGTGTGCCAACTCAGATGTATCGTCCGGGTTATCAATAGGTGGTTGCAGTTCACTCGTATTCACAATAAACATTGTTTCATAAGAAAGCTACGAGATGTGTAATAGCAATCGGATTTACAGTTGTGGCGGGTGTTATTGCCCTATCGTGAGGAAACTCGGTCACAAGGCTGCACCGCTCAAACACGTGCCCGCACAAGCGTTCATCACTGATGGAAAACGTGCACTTTTAAGACTAGAAAATAACGATGAGAGCGTCTATAGTTTTAGTCAAGACACCGGGTTGTGAAAGCCCCGGGCTCCAAATATTTGCCGCTACGAGCGGCCTTCGCGCCGACAGGCGCTCTCGGATCCGGTGTCCTAGACTTCGGCAGGGGTCGCGGCGGATGGCTGCGACCCCTGTTGCGTTATCTTTGCTCTTTGTTGCTCTTTGTTCTTTACGCTCGTTACTTCCCTAATTGCTAGGCTCACCAAACATCAGTGGGAATTTCCCCAGGTAAATCTGCCTGATCTGCTCGAAATATCGGTGTCTGCCCGCGAGCACTCTGCTTTTCATAATCACGAAGCAGGGCTACAATCCACGGCGAAAGAGCAATAATCGCAATCAAATTCAGCAATGTCACCACAAACATTGCCGTGTCCATGACAGTCCATACGAACGTCAACGCCATGACTGAGCCAACGAAGCTGAAAATAACGAGGACGGCTCGCGATATTAGTTCCAATGGCCGAGATTTCTTCAAAAAGACTAAATTAGCTTCCCCGTACGCATAAGCACCCAAAATTGAAGAAAAACCAAAGAAGAAGATCATGATTGAAATAGGCCACGCCATCCAACTACCTAATGTTGCAGTAATAGCATCAGTCGTTATATGCGCAGCATCATCCGGGGTGATCGCAGAGTAATCGAGAGCTCCAGTAGTCGAGATGACAAATCCAGTGGCAGTACAGATAACAACCGTATCCAAGAACACTCCAAAGGCTTGGATAAGACCCTGCTGGACCGGATGGGCTACCGTTGCGGTGGCAGCAGCATTTGGTGAGGTGCCCATACCCGCCTCGTTAGAAAACAACCCACGCCGAGTACCGTTAAGAAACGCAGCAACAAAGGCTGAGCCAGTTCCTACAAATGCCTCACGAAGGCCAAAAGCTGAAGCGAAAACATCTGCGAAAAAACGTGGCACTTCAGCAAAATTGAGGATAATGATAATGATTGCAACACCGATATAGAACAATGCCATCACGGGTGAAATAACTTCCGTTGCCTGCGCAACTCGCCGCACACCACCAAAGAGAACAAGTGCGGTTAGCCCGGCGATCACCACGCCAATCTTCCATGGAGCTACCCCATGCGCCTCGGAAATAACTTGGGCGATCGTATTAGCTTGCACCATCGGCATCGCCACAAACATACAAAAAACCATCGCCGAAGCGAAAATGACAGCTAATGGGCGAGATTTCAGGCCATCCATAATATAGGACGCCGGACCGCCACGGAATGAACCATCTCGGTGGCGGAATTTAAAAATCTGAGCCAAGGTCGCCTCAGAAAAAGCAGTTGCCATACCAACAAGAGCAACCAACCACATCCAGAATAACGAACCTGGCCCGCCTAAAATCATCGCTAGCGCAATGCCGGTAATATTCCCTATCCCAATTCGGGTTGACATACCCATCGCAAACGCTTGGAAAGAGGAAATACCGCCGTGCGCCCCACGTCGAGATTTTCCAAGATAAAGAGCCATGCCGGCAAAATGCCGCACTTGCATGCCACGGGTTCGGACCGTCAAATACAAACCAGTACCTACCAAGGCAAATATCATTACCCAGGTGTAGAGCCAATCATTTACACTCCCCAACCAAGCAGTCATCACCTGAATCGTCTCATAACCGGCCATTACCTACACCTCTTCTCTTTCAGCATCATTTATCGATATAAAACATCACTATCTTACCCTCTTGACTATCTACATACTCAACCTGTCCAGCATGTAATATCTGTGATTTATCACCGAAAAGTAGTAGCGCCGAAGTTCTGTTAGCGACAAAAGGCCTTGTGAAGTATACGACTCGATCCACGCAAATTTTGAATTTAACAAGCGCGTTCGAGCTCAGCAACGTAAGGTGAAGGTGACAACTGTTCACTTAGTGTTCTGAGGGCATTGTGAGTCTAAGTAAATTCGCACCGGGTAAAGCCGTGCTAGAAATGTTTGCAAAACAAGCTAGCCACATCGTATCTGCAGCCGAAATATTGGTGCAGATGGGTAGTGCCGATCGTTCAACTCGTAAAGAATTGAACAAGAAACTCCACGAAATCGAAAACCTTGCTGACGACGGCACCCATGACGTCCTACAGAAGGTTGCGCATAGTTTCGTTCTTCCGTATGACCGCGAAGACGTCTACGCCCTAGTATCGATCGTCGATGACATCGTCGATCTTATCGACGAAGCTGGCGACAACATGGTTCTTTACCGGGTTGACGAGCTTCCAGCTAAAGCACTGGAAATGATTGACATTATTGCCAAGTGTGCTGCGCTGACAAACGATGCAATGAAACTCATCGCATCCATGGGCGAACATACCAAGAAGTATGCGTTGGAAATCAACCAGTTGGAGAACCAAGGCGATATTATCTACCGCAAACTTATGCGCGAGATTTTTGCCGACGACGACGCCAACGCTTTAGAGGTCATCAAGATCAAGTTCGTTGTTGACGCCCTTGAAGCAGCAATCGACAGCTTTGAAACTCTCGCTGTCTCAATTGAAGGTATTGCGATCAAGGAGTCCTGATGCTCGATCCAATCTTGCTCCTCGTGGCCATGGTGATCATCATTGCGTTCGCTTTTGATTTCACCAACGGTTTCCACGACGCTGCGAACGCGATCGCAACATCGGTTGCAACCCGCGCACTCGCACCACGCACGGCACTTATTATGGCCGCGATTATGAACTTCGTCGGTGCCTTACTGGGTACTGGCGTCGCCGAAACCATCGGTTCTGGAATCGTTGATATTCAAGATGTTCCGGATCAAATGGTGGCATTATTTGTTGTTCTTTCCGGACTAATTGGCGCGGTTATTTGGAACCTCATTACCTGGTGGCTGGGTTTACCTTCCTCATCTTCCCACGCGCTTATTGGTGGATTGGCTGGAGCCGGCATTGCGGCTTCGATTACTGTCCACTGGTCCGTTATCGGTGAAAAAGTTGTACTTCCTATGTTCATCTCGCCGTTTGTTGGTTTCATTTTGGCCTACGCGCTGATGTCTGTAGTTATCCGGGTTTTTGCGAATTTCGCATACCGGCCAACCATGCGACGCTTCCGCTATGCCCAAACGATTTCGGCAGCTGCGACTGCACTCGGCCACGGCCTGCAAGACGCTCAGAAAACGATGGGTGTTGTTGTGTTAGCGCTAGTAGCTGGCGGATATCATGAAGGCCATGAGGTGCCTTTGTGGGTCAAGCTTGGCGCTGCAACTGCCATTTCTTTGGGCACCTATTCTGGTGGCTGGCGTATCATGAAGACCTTGGGGTCTAAGATTATTGATCTTGATCCATCGCAAGGATTCGTCGCGGAAACTGTCGCCTCATCGGTTCTCTACGTCACCGCATTTGCTTATCACGCACCGATCTCAACTACCCACACAATCACGTCAGCGATTATGGGTGCTGGTGCTACAAAACGCCTTTCTGCGGTTCGCTGGTCCGTGACAAAGTCTATCGTCGGCGCATGGTTCCTAACAATGCCCGCCGCCGCAATTGTGTCGGCATTGTTCTATACAATCATTCACGTCATTTTCATCTAACACTCTTCAAACCTCAAGGTTGGGTAGCTAAATCTTTCGATTTAGCTACCCAACCTTTATAGTTACTATCATCGGCTATTGTTCAAAGGAGACATCATGACCACCCCGACGTCTGCTCACGCTTCTCTTTTGTCGAACCGAGTAGTTATTGTGCTCATTGTTTTTCTTGTCCTCGTCACAATCGCCGGTGGTGGCATCTGGCGCTGGGGGCAGCATCTAAACTATTGGGGAACACCGCCAGCTCTTGCTTCTCTCATGAACGAAAAGGTCGCCCACCCAGACCAACTCGGAATTGAAACCGACACAGTCTGGCACACCCCTTCGGCTGGTTTCCTTGGCAAATCTCGCCCCTATGAGGTGCGCTACCAAAGCACCGGAAGCATCGACGTCGAAAAACTAACTGAGCTAACAACGACTGCCGAGCAAGACGGCTGGGTGGCAGATAACTCTTGCGCTGCCCCGCAACTATGGTGCGCTACCAAGAAAACAGCCGGCGAGCCTACCAAGTGGCTCACAATATCTTCCCAAGAAGTTATCGGAAATTCCGGAAAAAACATTCCCATAGCAGTGTCTATCACTTATTATTAAGGGCATGAGAACTCTGACAACGAAGTTACTTGCCGGATTCGTCGCTTTAACGACTTTTCTTTTCACGGCCGCACCTGCCCTTGCCGACCAAACAACCCAACAGGATGAAAAATACCTCACCCTTACACTCATAGGTGATTCATACACCGCCGGAAACGGTATCGGTCTCTACTATGGCCCCGAAGAATCGTATCGGTCGATGCGTAACTGGGGTCATATTTATGCCAATAAACTCAATGAAAACGGCGTACATACCACCGTTCATAATCTCGCCGAATCAGGGCAAATCACTGACGGCGTGCTAACAAACCAAATCCCTAAAGTCCCCGTCGATACCGATATTGTCCTCTTCACCATCGGCGGTAACGATATCGAATTCCAAAACATTATTACCGGCTGTTTCGCCGGAGTCCTCTCCTCAGCCAGCAAATGCAAAACTGCGATGAATGTGGCTGAATCCAAAATCGATGAAACATTCGCCAACGTCGAACACATCCTCGAAAAACTCGCCGAGCGCCTCGCACCTGACGCACAAATCGTGATGGTTGGCTACCCCTACCTCTCAACCGACACATCATTCGCCTGGGGTAGCTTCGATGCTGCCCGAGAAGTGCGCAAGTTCGGACTCAAAGCCGTCGAGCTGCAAACAGAGCTGACCAAAAAATGGAACACCGACCCGACCCATCCACAGGTCACCTTTGTTCCCACACATACCGCATTTGCCGGCCACGAACCTGACCCGTACTTCTGGGGAACAAATCCACAACGATGGTTTAACGAACTCGCCGAAACCAACGGGTACATTGACGAAAACGGAAAACTCGTCTCCGAATGGTCAGGCACAACACTCATGTTCTACCATCCCAACATCACCGGACATGAAGAAATCGGCAAACTCGTCTACAACGTCGTTGGCGTGCCTGATTCTGCCCGCACAAAACCTAGCTTCGCCCGACCAATTGACGTGACGTTCCTCGTCGAATCCTCACCTAAAACCCAAGAAAAAATCGGGGAGATTAAAAAGCAGATCAAGCGAATCGCGCAAGAAACACACGACGCATCAACCAACGCAAACCAAGATGCTCGCTTCAGCCTGCGATCCTACATTCGGCCAGAACTAGCCCAAGATACTCCTGCTGACCTAGCTGAGGAAGAAAACCTCACCCCGGTAGAAAACAATGGTGACAGCGAATCCGCACCAGACATAGTTCCTGATGTAACAGTCCCTGACCTACCTGACACAACTGTTACTGACCTACCTGACGCAACAGTCCCTGACCTGCCCAGTGATACCCCGGAAGATACCGAACCAACACCACCGGCTGGTCCAGCAGCACACTCTGATTTTGGTCCCCTCGCCCACGTGCTCAGCGCACTTGACGACCTCAACACAACAACTGAAGAAAACGCGACAGACCTATTCACCACACTCACACAGGTAACACAATCGTCGCCATGGCGCGCCCAAGCCCGCAAGATCGTCGTCGTTATTGGGGATGCTGAAACTGACCAAAATACCGAGAGCGTCTCACAATCCGTCGAACAATTACTTTTGAGTGCTTTTGCGGCCAACACCGTCGAATTCAATCTCATTGACCTGGACACCGAGCGTGCCAAACCATTGACGATGCTCTTCACTCGAACCGGCGGGCGCATCCAACTACTTGGCGACCTACGTCCACTTATTTTGGAAGCCCCCACAGCCAAACTTGGTCAAGTACCGACCCAAAAAATCGGCAACGCCATAGAGTTCAGCGCCGATGGATCACTGTCACCCAACAGTGACATCGTTCGCTACGAATGGCACTTCGGAAACGACCCAGCCGCAACCCAAACAACAACTGAACCAACAACCAGCTTCGCCTTCGGCTCCGCTGGCGAATACCAGGTTTCAGTGACCGTGACCGACGCCGATCAGCAAAGTGCAACCACGACCATCACGGTGACCGTAACCGAAGATGGCGACCTTATCGCCCAAGATGTTGATAACTGTCCTGATGTAGCTAACGAAGACCAGCTCGATACTGACGGCGACGGCATCGGCGACGCCTGCGACCCGATCAACCAAATCGAGCTTGCCAAAGAGGTAACAATAGATGGCAAGACTCAAAGCTTCGATGTCCACACGCTCTTCCCTGGAGCAACAGATATTACCCTCAGCTACGATCAGGAAAGTGCTAAAGGCTGGACAATCGCGCTAGATGAATCAGTGCTCTCATACGCGGCGTCCGAAGCAGTAGCCAACCGGAGCCAGATCACCGTTACGATTGACATGCAGCTTCCCGCACCAGCTACAGTTCTACGCCAGGTGCCACCGATGAAGTCAATGTCGATCCAACTGCAGCTAACCGCCAAGAATGCGCCAACCGATTTGATTCCGCTAACTCCAGCAGTAGAGGTTATTCCGGCGCTAAAGCTAGCACCGGCAACCACCACAATCCCAGCGCTACCACTAGGCCCAGCAGCTCAAACACCTCAAGAACCTGTAGTAAAAACCACTGCAAGTGAGCAACAACTTGCCCACACTGGAATAGACGCTACAGCTCTTGGAGCTTTTGCCTTGTTGCTTTTGGGCCCTGGTATTGCCTTTAATCGGCGCGCTCGGGAAGAAGCATAATAAGTATCATGTAGCTATATGATACTTACTTCGTGGGTGGCTAACCGTTACGGTTAGCCACCCACGTTTTTGTTGACATGAACCCCTAATGCCACAGACATATCCTCGTTGAATGCCCCCTATAGAAACTATTACCCGATTGCCAATTACCCAATTATCATTGCCTTCCGGCTCATATCTACCTAATTTCCCCACTGTCACTAAAACTCGCCATTAAGAGCAGATACGCTTCGATATCACCTACCGTTGCATATTAACGAGTTTTTGTGACAGCACATCATCTCAAAATGTCCCTTGCCGCATTCCCTCTTTGAAACAGCACAAAAGTTGCCGGTGCTTGCGAATAACGCAAGCACCGGCAAACTGAGACAAGATAAATTGTTGATGCAGGAAGATTGCTCATGTAGGCCACAATGAACGTAGGTGCTCATACACCTCGTTCATTGATAGCAGCTTGAATTAAACGGCACTACTTGGATTGCACGTCACTACCACTAGGCGGAACAACACCTTCACGGAATATTTTCTCCCCCGCTTCACGGAACTCTTGGGACGTCCGTGCCATACCAGTTGCCCGTCGCGTAACCAATGTAGCCAGTGGATGATCATCCTCGTCAATCCACACAGGTTCTACACTCGCCAAGAAATCAGTTAGTCGAGCAGACTGGCGTATAACATCAATGAAATCACCAGCAAAAGAACCACCAAAAACGCTGTCCCACAATTTCATGACGTTTTCTGGCTCAAGCACATTTTCTTGAGACGCCCCGGCTTTTTGAGCAGCTATAAAACGCTGGTGAACATCTTCTGAGAATCGTCGTATCCATTCGCGTAACAGATACCCCCGCCATAAGATTCCAGGCAATGATGTTTCTGGTGAATCAACCCACGATTCGGCAATAACATCAACACCTTCTTCTGCTATTAATGCGCGTAAGCGTGCAATGACTTCATTATCTACTTCTCCACCATGTGGAATTAAGGCATGTGCAGTTGTGTACGCTAATTCTGAACGCGCTTCGATGTTGACGTCACCATCAATAACTTCTAACTGCTCTGGGCGAAGTTGTGCTGGCCGGCGAAATACTGCATTCATGAGACAAACCTCCTCAGGCTAGTGTCGACTGTCACAAAATATTTTTTAAAGCTCCTAGTATTCATATTACTGACTACCATCTCACCACATTGTCACACACATCACAACGGAAGAAAATGTCTTTATGGCACATAAACTCTCAGAATTATCTGCATTTCCCACAATTTCCTCACCTGAATTCAGATGTCGTTTGATTTTTACACAACACACTTTAGGAGCTATACTAGTAAAAGTTTCGTCGCCAACCCGGCGAAATCACGCTTGTTTCAAGCGGGGGCCTCTAGCTCAACTGGTTAGAGCTGCGGACTTTTAATCCGTAGGTTGTGGGTTCGAGTCCCACGGGGCCTACTAGTATCGCTGGTTACGAATTCTTTCATAACCAGCGATTTTTCCTTGTCTAAAATTCCGTTGCCCCACTGCCAGGTTGCCCCACCCTGTTGGTTGCTACACCCTGTTAATAGATTTATTGCGCCCACATTCTAAAACCCTATTTTGAGCTACCTCAGGCATTATTTTGCATTGGGACGCATTCCTACCAAACCAACAGCAGCAGTAATAAGCACCAGCCCAGCAAGTTCCCCAATCGTCGGAACCTGATGCAAGATAACAAGCCCAACAACAAATGAAGTAGCTGGTAGAAGAGAGTTCAACAGAGCAAATGTTGAGGCGTTAATGCGTCTCATAATCACCGTATCCATAGCATATGGCGTGACCGAAGATAAAAGCGCCACTAGCATCACTAACCAGAATATCCGTTGGTTAGAAAAAATTGGCCCCAAAGACATACCAGCGATTGGCAACCACAGCAAAGATCCCGTCAGCATCCCAACGGCCAACGAATCCAGACCATTTCCAGTTACTGCAATCCGCCGCCCAACATACATATAAATTAAATAGCCCAGCATAATCCAGCGATTAATGCGATCACTATTCCCGTGCTTACTCCCGGAGCATGTATATCTACCCCAATCCAGGAGATAAGAAAAACTCCACTCAAAGCAAGAATTATCCCTAGCCGAATGCGCCACCCTTTACCGACAATGGCGGCAAGAATAACTGGCCCTAAAAATTCTAAAGCTACTGTCGTCCCAAGGGGAATTCGGGCAATGGCTAAATAAAAAATAACATTAGTTGACACTATGGATAGCCCGTAGATTGACGATAAAACAAAAGCATGCCGACCTTGTGGAGTGGTGAGGTTAAGAGATGGGCGACGCCAAGCAACGAGCATAAGAGAGGCAAAGAATCCGCGCGCCCACGCAACAGCAATAACCGCAACGGATGAAAATAGACCAACCGCAATCGTTGCGCCACTGTATTGAATAGCCGCCGTGAGAAGTAAAATGAATGGCGCTAACGGCCAAGTTTCACTAGTTTTTTCACTCCGTATCACAAATACCCTTTCACGAAATATCAATATGCGCTAGCAGTCCAACATGATCAGATATTGCTGTAGAAATGACTCTAGAGCTACTTGATGTGAGTCGGTAGCCCAACATGTGATCAATTTGCCACTTCGGATTGCGGCGCGGATAGGTCAACCCTGCCGCCAGAGGGACGCGTGGAATTGAATATTTGCTTGGGATCTGTTCCAGAACTTTAGATACGGCTGCTGGCCGCAGGTTAAGATCACCAGCTAATAGAAGCGATGAGGATGTGGCCGCACCAGGTATTTGCCAATATTGGGCAACTTTTTCATATCCGCGAGCAACAATATCAAGTTGATGCGGGGCGGCATTTTGGTCAATATCAAGGTGGGTAGTAGCCACGATAAGCGGCTTGTGTGGATGGTTCAGATAGGCATAGAGCGCCGTACGTGGTTCCGGCCAGCGGGCGCGCACTAGTTGCGCGCCCGCTGGCCGCTGAAGTGGTAGCACAACTGGTGGCAGGCGCAAAAAGCGCGCTGCCATGATCGACATTGTGCTAAGTATTGCTACGCCATATCCGAATGCGGAAGGAGCGTAAACATAGTGCATGCCGAGTTTTTGCGCTATTTGTTCTGCTTGACTAACTCGTGTGGCATTCCGAGTGGTTAATTGCACTCGGCGCCGCCCATCGACCTCTTGAAGCATAAGAATGTCCGGTGCCAGCTCTTGTAGCTCGTCTAATGCTTTGTTAAAAGCATGAGATTCACTGTTGGCGGATCGTCCATGCTCAATGTTGAGCGTCAAGCACCGAAGTGTCATTCGTTGTGGTCTTCTCCTGGTACGAATCGCAGTGCGACGGAGTTCATGCAGTAGCGCAAACCGGTTGGTGTTTGTGGTGAGTCGTTGAAGACGTGACCGAGGTGGGATCCACATGTTGCGCAGCGCACTTCGGTGCGAATTCGCGGAGCAAGAGAGCGATCTTCGATGTAGACCACGGCGCCTTTTTCATCTGGATCGTAGAATGACGGCCAACCGCAGTGGGAGTCAAATTTTTTGTCGGCGCTAAAGAGTTGGGCGTCGCAGGCCTTACAGTGGTAAGTTCCGGGGCGATTTTCGTAGAGCAATTCGCCGGTTCCGGGCCGTTCGGTCCCAGCTTCACGTAGTACGAAGAACTCCATATCGGTTAGTAGGTTGCGCCACTCTTGTGGGGTTTTGTTGAGCTTGTAGTTGATGTCGTCTGTTGGCTGTGGAGTTTGGTCGGCGTATCCCATGGTTATTTTCCTTCCTCTTCTTCGTCGATTTTTTGTTCGCCACTATCGGCTAATTTTTTCATATCGTCGGTCTGTTCCAGTTTTCTGTTGCGTTCTTCATAGACGTCTTGACCTGGCCCGGCATATTGTTCAGCGCGTTTTTCGGCTTCTTCTGAACCGTGGAAAATCGCTGATTGGTAGCCAGCGGGACCGTCATCATCGTCGTCGGGCACGACGGCGAACTCAGCGGAGGTTGTGTGTACCTGGAAGTCGTCATCTCCTACCCGTTGGGCAAGCGGCGTCCGGGAAAAGCTTTCCACTTCGGCTTGAGATATGACAACGGTTGAGGCGGTTTCTACAACTGCGGGGTCTGGCGTATACACTGGCGCTTTTACAGCTACGCGTTTATTGACTAGGGCTGCCGTGGCGTCAGTTACGGTCTTAAAATCGGGAGCTTCGTCGACGATTCTGCGATAGTGCGGAATGGCTTGCGGGGCTTCGTCTTGAATCCATTGAACCATTGCTTCGCGCAGGTAGTGGCGCAAGTCAATCATGGCTCCGGCGTTGGCGGCCGAAACGACGGCACGCATAAGGATTGTGCCGTCGACTGCTTCAGCTACTTGGAGGACGCCTGTGCGACCGTCCCAGAGGTCGGTGGCGTGGAGGAGGTAGTCAAGCTGTTTGCGGGCTTGTTTGACGGGGATATTCCAATCTACTTCCCATTCGACGACGCCCATCATTTCTGGGGATCGCCGGGTCCAGTTTTCGAATGGTTCGGCAGTCATTTTGGTTGATGGCACCATAATGCGTCGGCCATCCCACACGGCGAGGACGATGTATGTCAGGGTGATTTCTTCGACTGTTGCCATTGACCCGTTGAAGACGACGATATCGCCTACGCGCATTGAGTCGGAGAAAGCCAGTTGCAGACCGGCGAAGACGTTACCGAGTACCGATTGAGCGGCTAGACCGGCGACGACGGAGAGCAAGCCGGCCGATGCGAGAAGGGACGTTCCTGCAGTTCTTGCAGCCGGGAATGTGAGTAATATTGCACCGAAGGCTAAAACCCAGATGATTGCGCCGACGACGCGGTGAATGACTTGTACTTGAGTTTCGATTCGGCTGGCTCGTTCTTCGGAGGAAAACTCCATCCGAAGGTAGACCGATTTCACGAGGCCGTTGGTTAAGGCCACGATGGTTGCTGCCGATACGGCAATAAAGAGGATTAAGAATCCGTGATCGAATAACGGTAACCATTCGGGTGCGGTGGCATCGTCAAGATTTTTTGTTGCTAGATCGAAGCCGATCCAGGCGCCTAAGGTGATGAGTGTCAATCCTAATGGTTTACGTATCGTGCTGTGAACGGGTGCGTAATACTTGTAACGTTTGGCGAAGACGTGGCTGATCGACATGACGACGATTGTGGTGAAAGCTCCTATGAGAGCGCCGATAGCACCCGAAATGAGCACGCTTAAAACGTCAACCGTTGCTTCCACAACTGCTTCGGCTTTTTCGGCAGCTGGAGTATCCGGCGGGTCTTGCGCCAAGGGGGAGAAAAAATACGGCGCGATCTGGGAAATAATCGATACAGTCATGTTCCTAGCTTATGCTAAACCCGCGTACTATCAACGAAAAACAGGCTTCTAGCGAACAGTGACAGGCAACACACCTCATTCGTTTTGCATTCTGACCCGAAATCTGGCTAAGCTATAGGGGTTCCACTGACACGCAAGTGTTCGGAACGAGAGACCTTAGGGTTTCGCCCCCATCGTCTAGCGGCCCAGGACCCCGCCCTTTCACGGCGGTAGCACCGGTTCGAATCCGGTTGGGGGTACTACTTCCGTCAGGAAGTTAAGATATCGCAAGATATCGGCCGTAAGGCCCTGTAGCGCAGTTGGTTAGCGCGCCGCCCTGTCACGGCGGAGGTCGCGGGTTCAAGTCCCGTCAGGGTCGCTAAGGAACTCCCGGGAAACCGGGTGTTTTCTTATCTTGGCTCTGTAGCTCAGTTGGTAGAGCGTTCGACTGAAAATCGAAAGGTCACCGGATCGACGCCGGTCGGAGCCACCAGATAAATCCCCTGCCACGGCAGGGGATTTTCGGTCAAAGCATCGCCAGATGTTTCTCTGGCCCTGTAGCGCAGTTGGTTAGCGCGCCGCCCTGTCACGGCGGAGGTCGCGGGTTCAAGTCCCGTCAGGGTCGCTCTGAAAAGTCCCCTTGCCGTTATTGCAAGGGGACTTTTCATATCTCCCCTTCATCGTAAAGATCGGTACACTAGTTTCATGCACTTTCGTTCTCGAAACCGCTTCAATCCTCGGCACGGACAAGGATCTACTCCAGTATCTGGGACGCGGTCCATACGTACGCTAACGGCACCACACACAAGCACCGAGCCGTCAACGCCTCCACAGGCTAACACTGAGTCTCACGCACCGAAGACGTCGGCTGCGCGTTCGTCACTCATTATGTTTTTGGGTACGCTCATTTCCCGCGCACTCGGAATGGTTCGTTCGCCGATTTTACTCGGCGCTGTTGTTGGTGTCTCAACGCCGGTTGCTAATTCTTTCGATATTGCCAACAATGTGCCAAATTTGCTGTACGGCATTATTGCCGGCGGCCTAGTCAACGCCGTCCTCGTACCTGCTATCGTGCGGGCAACTGAGAAATCGCGGACTGACGGTGCTATTTTCATCAATAAACTTTTAACTTTTTCTTTTGTCACGCTCGGCGCAATGACGCTTGTCATTACGGCAGCAGCACCACTGATCGTTAATTTTTACGCCTCAACAATGTCATCTGAGTGGTATCAGTTAACGGTTATTTTCTCTTTTTGGTGCTTGCCACAAATATTCTTTTACGGGCTTTATGCAGTGCTGGGACAGATCCTTAATGCATACGAAAAGTTTGGGCCATATATGTGGTCACCGGCGCTTAATAACGTCGTCGCTATTGGCGGCTTAATCACGATGCTCGCTCTGTTTGGTCCGGAGGATTCAACGAACCCATCATCAGCAGCCGATTGGGCCGGCGCCCCCACCATGATCTTGGCTGGCGTATCCACTTTAGGCATTGTTGTTCAAGCATTAATCTTATTTGTCCCGCTTTATCGCCTAGGCATTCGCTATCGACCTGATTTCCAATGGCGCAATTCAGGCCTTGGTGCCGTGGGCCGGGCCGGGAGCTGGGTCTTGGCTCTGATGTTCACCGGCATGGTTCCCATTATGATTTTGCTTAATATCGCTGCTGGTGCAACCCAACGCGCGATCGACGCTGGACAAGACACAACGCTGGTAGCGGGCAATTTTATGTATACCATCGCCTATGCACTTTACTCGCTGCCATCTTCACTCGTAGCTATTTCGATTATCACTGCAGTCTTCCCCCGCATGTCCCGAGCCGCCGCACGTAACGATTTTGCAGCGGTGCGCTCCGACGTTTCTATATCTATTCGAACTATTGGTGTTTTTAACGTTTTAGCCTCTGCGCTTATTTTCGTTCTTGCTGTTCCGGTAGCAAAAGTTGTGACGCCGACGTCGACCTCGCAAGAAGCATGGGCGTTAGCCTGGGTTTTGGCAGCCCTGACTCTCGGACTAGTTTTCGGTTCAGCTGACGCAGTATTGATGAAAGTTTTTTATGCTTTCGAAGATACGAAAACAGCGTTTTTAACCGTCTTACCACTCCATATTTTGACTCCGATTTTATATCTACAAACCGTTTTCCTACCGCCACAGTGGACGGTTGTCGGCTTGTGTTTAGTCTCTTCCTTTGAAAATGTTATTTTCATTGGTATTCACGCGTGGGTTCTTCGTCGCCGTCTTGGCGGACTTGATACGCGACGAATCATCCGTACCCATCTCCAACTTGGCGGATTGGGAATCATCGTGAGCCTGGTTGGATACGCCATCATGTTAGGTTTCGGATATGACGCGGTAGCAAGTTCTTTCTCATTAGCCATAGTCTCGATTATCGTCGTTACGTTCGTCATGTCCAGTATCTTCGTCGTACTTTTAAAGCTTTCAAAAATGCCTGAAGGTGAAATTCTCCTCGGTCCTATTCGGGCGATTTTCCGCAAGATTCTTTCTCGCTCAAGGCGATAAACGTGCGTGATTGTGGGGAGTTTTACCCTAGGGAGTCGAACTTTTGAGCTAATTCGTGACAGAATAGGGACATAATCTTAATCTACCCAGGGGCTGGTATAGCCCGTGAAGGAGTAGTTCGTGGCTACTGAACATACCGATCCAGCGAAGAAGCTTGATGGCATAAAATCCTCAACCTCGCACGCTGGTAGTTCCATTGGTGAGCTGGTCGCCAAAATAACCAGTCAATTTTCCGCTCTTGTCCGTGATGAAATTAAATACACTGGCCTACAGGCGAAAACTAAAGTCAAACAGCTCGGCGCAGGAGGCGTACTTTTTGCTATCGCTGGCGTCTTGGCCCTCTACATGCTCGGCTTTTTATTTGCAGGTATTGCTTGGGCTTTTGCGGAACTCGTTCCGGTCTGGGCAGGGTACCTGATCACCGCCGGCATTATTCTCCTCGTCATTCTCATCTTGGCTCTTCTTGGTAAGAGGTCTCTAACGAAGGCTTCGCAGGCCAAAATCGCTCCTAAAGATGGGCTTGCTAAAAACGTTGAAGCAATCAAGAAGGGATTTGACAAGTGAGTAGCATTAACGAATCTGCCCGAGTAGCAGCGCAATCAAAAACAGCTGCGGATTATGAAGCCCCAGTAGGGATCGAAGACACCCGCTCAGCCGAAGAAATCCAACGCGATATTGAACGGGTCCGTGAGGAACTAACAGCAACAGTTAATGACTTGGCAGCTAAATTAGACCCTGAGGTTTTGAAAGAGGATCTTAAAACAGCAATGCTGGCGAAAGTTGATTCTATCAAAGCCAAGGCCCAGGCGCTTGCGCATGATGCAGCTAGCGGAGACATGAAAGCGATCGGCATTATCGCTGGCGTTGCTCTAGGACTTGGTGCTCTGATTGTACGTAAAGCCATGAAATAGTCACGATAAAAATCATGGCATTCACCGATTAACCATCGTGTCGATAATAGTTGTGTGGCCGAAGATCTCAGATCTTCGGCCACACAACTATTATCGGAGGAAACACTAAAGATTAATCAATTTCAGTGGTGTTGTTTTCTAGGATAGCAACAATGTCTGAACGACGGAAACGACGGTGCCCACCGAGAGTACGAATTGATGGAATCTTTCCGGAATCTGACCAACGAGCTACTGTCTTTGGGTCAACTCGGAAAAGGGCAGCAACTTCGGCAGGGGTCATAAGCTCAGTATCAAATTCAGTCATTGTATCTTTCCTTTCGCATTACAGTGCAATGTCATACAACTATTTGCCCCGTAAAATACGTGAATTAAAAAATTGTCCATTTCCATTATAAAATGAATATTTGCGCAGATATGTACGACCTAGAGTTGATTTATTCGATAAGCCGCACTACCTGAGATGTAGGAATTATTATCAATAGGTCACATCGCCGAATTATTCGATTGCCAAAATGCATTTCACAACAGTAATATCGTAAAAAATTCCCGCCCACGTAGAGTTTAAGTATCGATTCGTTGTAGAGTAGATCAACGAGAACAATTATGTACATGATGGGGCCACTCCGCGTCGCCCCAAGACGAGTTGAGGGGGGTCGGATCCCTATGGGACGCGGCCGTCAAAGAGCCAAACAACGTAAAGTTGCACGCGATCTAAAGTATTTCAGCCCGGAAACGGATTATGCAGCACTCGAAAGAGAACTCGTTGCAAAATCTAACGCTTCGTCTGCTGATAACGCCACCGATGCCTCGGATGGCGACTGGCCTGATTACGATTCGTATGAGGTGCCCCCAGCAGCCGATTGGGATGAAGATGATTGGACGCCACTGCATAAGTGAATCCAGCCAGAATTCTGATCCAGCCGGGCCGTAGTGCCTGGCTGGATCATTTCTGCGCTCATCTCATCGGTGAGCTGAGTTTCTTGCAACTGGAGCCATCATCGTCGTCATATCACTAACAACTATTCACTATGTTCCTGCCCTAATTGTCCTGGACCAAATAACGGTAGATACTGCATCACATCTGCACGAGCACCACTGGCCTGAACAACTCCTCCAGCAGGTTGCCCAGTAACAATGTTCAACCACGTCGGCCCATCCATTTCCACAACGTTTGGTGGAGTTCCACGAGTATGGACTGGCCCAGCAACTGCTTGCACCGCACCAATCCACGGAATACGTATTTCTACCGACCTACCCGGATGCCGACTAGCGAACTCCTCCAAAGCAAACCGCACTGCTGTGCGTAACTGTGGCGTTGGTAGTTCCCCTTCGTAAACATATTGGCGCACCAACGCCAATCCCTCAGCTGGATTCACTTTTCGTTTCATATCCGTTATCTTAACGACGATCCGATACCGATACCGCTCAAGCTAAAAATAAAACGGCCGGGCATGAATAAACACCCCCGGCCGTCATCGATCACATTGAACTATTAGATAATGCCTTGGTCAAGCATCGCATCAGCCACTTTCCTAAAGCCTGCGATATTCGCTCCTACCAAGTAATCCCCTGGTTTACCGAACTCGTGCGCGGTTTCTAGGCACTCACGGTGAATATCGAGCATGATCTTATCAAGTCGATTTTCTACCTTCACAAACGGCCACTGTGTTAATCCAGCATTCTGCTGCATCTCCAACGCCGATGTGGCCACACCACCAGCATTTGATGCCTTGCCGGGCGCGTAAAGAATATGTGACGCTTGGGCGGCTTCGATTGCTTGCGGGGTCAACGGCATATTTGCCCCTTCGGCAATAAGCTTGACGCCGTTCTTTACTAACGTAGCCACTTCAGCTTCATTCATTTCATTTTGGGTTGCACATGGAAGTGCGATGTCACCGGCAATCCCCCAGACCCGTTCTCCGGCCCGGAATTGCGCGTTAGGGCGTCGTTGAGCATAATCTGATACTCGACCCCGCTCCACCTGCTTAACCTGCTTGAGAAGCTCAACGTCGATCCCGTCTGGATCGTAAACTGCGCCCGAGGAATCCGAAATAGAAATCGGCTTGGCCCCTAACGACTGAGCTTTTTCAATCGCGTACGTTGCCACATTCCCTGATCCGGAGACGAGTACTTTCATCCCCTCCATATCAAGGCCCTGCTCGCCGAGCATGGCCTGTGCAAAAGTCACCAGACCATAGCCAGTTGCTTCAGTACGTGCCAACGAACCGCCCCAATTTAAGCCCTTACCAGTGAGCACACCTGCTTCATTGCGGTTCGAAAGGCGTTTGTATTGGCCAAACAAATACCCAATTTCACGTGCTCCTACACCGATATCACCTGCTGGAACATCAACATCTGCCCCAATGTGACGCGAAAGTTCAGTCATGAATGCCTGACAAAAGCGCATGACTTCACTGTCCGACTTGCCGTGTGGGTCAAAATCCGATCCACCTTTGCCACCGCCGATGCCCTGGCCAGTTAACGCATTCTTGAAAATCTGTTCAAAACCCAGGAACTTCACAACAGACAACGTCACCGATTTATGGAACCGCAAACCACCCTTGTAGGGGCCGAGTGCTGAATTGAATTGGATACGGTATCCTCGATTAACTCGGACATGACGTTGATCGTCTTCCCACGCCACACGGAACATAATCTGGCGTTCTGGTTCAATTACTCGGGCAAGAATTTCTGCATCTTGGTAATCTTTGCGCGCTATTATAAGCGGTTCAACCGAATCGATGACTTCTCGAACTGCTTGCTGAAATTCAGGCTGGGTGGGGTTACGTTGAAGAGATTCTTGATAAACCTTTTCAATATCTGCGTGCATATTATGCTCCTTCACGTTTTCTTCTCATGGACAGATTAAACCCTGAAGGGCACATGTGAAAAGACTGGAGAGTATTGTTCAGATATTCATCTCACCATATGGCACACCATATGGCACACACCGGTGAGGTGAATCGAGTTAATCTGTTCCGGTGAGCATACGAACCACTGTGCGATATCTTTCCTGCGTAGCATTGACTAAATGTTGTGGCAGTGGCGGTGGCGGATTACCAGAATCTCGATCCCAACCAGTGTTGAGTAGCCAACGGCGCACAAACTGTTTACCCATAGCTGTCTGCGCCCGTCCCGGCGCATAATCATCAGTGAGCCACAAAGTTGCCGAATCGGGGGTTAAGACTTCATCTGCAAGAACAACGGAATCGTCACCAGCATCAGCTGAACTGCCAAATTCTAGTTTGCATGAAGCTAAAATAATTCCAGCTTGTGCACAAATCTCATGGCCCCGTTCATAAGTATCAAGTGAAATTGAGCGAATAGTGCGCGCAACATCTAAACCTACGATGTAGGCAAATTCTTCAAAGGTAATATCAACATCATCTGCCTCAACTGCACCTTTACGCGCCGGTAAGAATAGTGGCCGAGGTAATTGATCGCCTTCTTGCAAGCCAGCCGGTAACCTTATCCCGTTAACGGTTCCGTTCGTATGATATTCCGCAAGCATCGTGTCGGTTAAATATCCCGCAACCGCACATTCAACGGGATACATTCGCAACCGCCGAACAATCATTGCCCGGCCCGCCACCTCAGCTGGCACCTGGGCCGGCGTAACATGCGTAGCAACGATATCTTTCAGCTGGTCAAACCACCATAAAGTGAGTTTGGTCAGCATCTCCCCTTTATCTGGGATAATCGTAGGCACAACCCGATCACGAATTGAGATACGGTCTGAAGCAACCACAAGCATGGTTTCAGTCCCAGCATGCCACTGCTGATCAATAGGAATATACATATCGCGTACTTTTCCAGCATAAATACGCGACCAACCGGGGATTGAAACTCCACCTGCAAATGCGACCATGGTTCCTCCTCCATTGGACTGAACACTTATTTCATTTTACCTTCTCTTGACTGAATCTTGCCACGCTGGAGCCTAAAAGAACCCCAGATCACGTGCATATACAAAAAATGAGTGTGGCCCGGAGAAATATCTCCGAGCCACACTCAGATCTCTAGCTAGAACGAGAGAATTCAGGCCTTAGCTACAGCAATGCGCTCACGAAGAGCATCAAGTTCTGCACGAACAGCTGCTGGAACCTTGTCGCCGAACTTGGCGAAGTACTCTTCAGTCTCGACTGTTTCAGCTTCCCAAGCTTCTGGATCGAGGGTGTACATCGTCTCCCAGTCAGCTTCAGAAACACCGGAGCCTTCAAGGTTGAAGTCTTCACGCTTCGGGTAAAGACCAGTCATACCTTCGATAGCCTCAACTTCACCAGCTACGCGGCGAACGATCCAGTCGAGAACACGGGAGTTGTCGCCGAATCCTGGCCAAATGTAGTTGCCCTCAGCGTCCTTGCGGAACCAGTTGACCTGGTAGATCTTCGGGAACTTGTCACCGAGCTCTTCTTGCATTTCAAGCCAGTGGCCCCAGTAATCAGCCATGTTGTAGCCACAGAATGGGAGCATTGCGAATGGATCGTGACGTAGAGCGCCAGCCTTGACATCAAGAGCTGCTGCGGTAGCTTCTGAAGCAACCGAAGCACCAATGAAGACACCGTGAGCTGGGGTGTACTGCTCAGCAACGAGTGGAACGTTGGTTGCACGACGGCCACCGAAGAGAATTGCGTCAATAGCAACACCTTCTGGAGCTTCCCAATCAGGGCAAATAATTGGGCACTGGGATGCTGGAGTGGTGAAACGTGAGTTCGGGTGAGCAGCTAGCTCGCCAGACTCTGGAGTCCAGTCATTACCATGCCAGTCGATCAAGTGATCTGGGGTCTCGCCGTCGATACCTTCCCACCATACATCGCCGTCGTCGGTCAATGCGACGTTGGTGAAAATGGTGTTGGCCCGCATGGTTTCCATAGCCATTGGGTTGGTCTTGTACGAGGTTCCTGGAGCAACACCGAAGAAGCCAGCTTCTGGGTTGATAGCGCGCAAGCGGCCATCTTCACCAGGACGCATCCATGCAATGTCGTCACCAACGGTCTCAACCTTGTAGCCCTCAATGGTTGGCTGCAACATAGCAAGGTTGGTCTTGCCGGTAGCGCTTGGGAATGCACCGGTAACGTGGAACTGGCGACCAGTCTTCTCATCAGTTAGACGCAGGATGAGCATGTGCTCTGCCATCCAGGTGTCCCGACGAGCCATCGTTGAAGCAATACGGAGTGCGAAACACTTCTTACCAAGAAGTGCGTTGCCGCCGTAACCAGAACCGAAGGACCAGATTTCATTGGTCTCTGGGAAGTGGGTAATGTACTTCTCATCGTTGCATGGCCATGTGGTATCTTCCTGACCCTCTTCCAAAGGTGAACCAACAGAGTGAACTGCTGGAACCCACTGCTTACCTTCAGCGATTAGCTCGAGAGCCTTGATGCCCATGCGGGTCATGATACGCATGTTAACAACAACGTATGGGGAGTCAGTGAGCTCGATGCCGAGCTGGGAGATTGGGCCACCCAATGGACCCATCGAGAATGGAATGACGTACATGGTACGACCATGCATTGCGCCACGGAAGACACCCTTCTCTCCAATGAGGGTTTCCTTCATTTTCTTTGGATCTGCCCAGTGGTTGGTTGGGCCAGCATCTTCTTCCTTCTCAGAACAGATGAAGGTACGGGACTCAACGCGAGCCACGTCCGATGGAAGCGAACGAGCGAGGAAGGAGTTCGGGCGCTTTTCTGGGTTCAAGCGAGTGAACATTCCGGATTCAACCATCATCGAAGTGAGGCGATCCCATTCTTCCTGAGATCCATCTACCCACTCGATATTCTTTGGCTCGGTCAGGTTAGCTACCTCGGTAACCCATTCGACCAAATCGGCCGGGGCAATCGATGGCGCACCTTCGCGGACAGCCTCAATAGTGTACATGCCAGTCATCCTTTTTCCTCCTAGAGTTGACGACGACGTTTGGTTTTTATGCCAATAACCATGCTACCGGGATAGTGCGATTATTACTGGGACTATCGGACCCGAGTATTACTGATTAAACAAAGAGCACAAACTGAAAGACCACTCTCCCGCCATTTTCTCGAAATAAGGCCGATCTACTATTGTTCGCTAAAAGATGATGAGTGACGCAACGCACTATCAACAGTTAATAATGTATCGACACACCAACCCCACCTCAACACACTAATATTTCAATACCCACTCGCCACTATTGCCACAATTGCCAATATTGTCTAAAATCACCTATGAAAACGTTAAAAGGAATTCCTATGGCTTTACAACAAAAAAATTAGCTCATTTATGCTTGCCACAGCAGCCGCATTATCACTCAGCGCCTGCCATTCAAGCCTCGATATAGACGTTAATCCTAGCGGTAATATCAGTTCGGTAATTTACATTAACGACGACGAAGGCATACTGGCCACATTAGGAGGCGGGGAAACTTGTGACGACCTGCTCACCACAGTAAGAGTTCAGGCCAACCAAAGCAATGATGATATTCAAGTTGAAGACACCAGCACTGCAGGAAATGCGGAATGTCGCTTTTCTAGCGCGTCCGATGGAAGCTTCATCAAGGGTAAAAACTTATTAGAAACCGATGATACCTATATTCTCAAAATCGATGCCATCGAGGATATACAACCCGATCAGACTCAAATGCTTGATAGTGCAGGAACGTTCTCACTGACCATTACTATGCCAGACGATATCATTAAAGCCGAGGGAGCTGAGATACATGGCAATCTTGCCACTTTCACATCTTTTAGCTCCATAGCTAATGGAGTTTTTGTAGAAGGCTTAAAAGAAGACCCGAAGGCTTCTACAAGCACCGGAGCAACAACGTAAAAAGACAGTGCACAAAAATCACGCTCATCGTCTTTCTTGTCAAGTGTCATTATTGGAGGCATAGTTGGTGGCTTGATTGGCCTCATCCAGATGTTCTTCGTTCGCCGAAGGAACGCTACTCTGGCACCAATCCCACAACCCAATCCACAATCGCCAACCAACCCAGAAAAACAAGACAATAATCAGGACGAAGAACCATATCTTCAATAATCAATCGCTTCAACACATAGTGACCCCAGAGAATAATCAACATGACCTTCCTCTGGGGTCACTATTTAACTATTCATATAATAGACTTTTGACAATACGCTAATCAAAACTTGAAAGGCCATTATGAGACTGCCACGTAAACTATCAGCCTACGCAATGACCGCCGTCGTTACCCTTTCCCTTGGCGCCTGCCATCTGGATGCCGGAGCAGGTATCCACGAAGATGGAACCGCAACCATCGCAATGGAATTCCACGATCAATATGGAATCCTAGGCGAACAAAACATTTCTTCATGTGACGACTTTGCCAACCAAGTCATTGCCGAAATGCGCAACAACCCAGAGTTTTCTGAACTCCCCGGTGACGAAATCGATAAGGCTCTACAACAACTTAATGTCTCCGAAGTACCATCTGAAGGAGGCCTCGGGTGCCGAATCAGCTTTGTCACCCCCGATTCCATCATTGATGGCGACAAAATCAAAGAAACCGATTCAACATTCATTCTCGACATGCGCGAAGGCACCAATGGCGAGATCCCAGCCGAAGCACAAATGCTGATGGACTTTGTTGAAGTGCGAATCGTCGTCGCAACCCCTGGTAACATCCTCAAGGCTGATGGGGCAACAATCGATGGCAACCGGGCAATCTACGAAAACCTTGAACCCATCATCGCCAACGGTATCTACGTTGAAGGCGAAAAGAGCGGAAATGCGGATTTCACTGACCTTTTCGCGCCAGCCAACGCCTCTCATGGCGTGCCAATTTGGGCGTGGATTGCTATCGGACTTGGCATCGTCGCACTCATTGCAATCTTAGTGTTCTTCATGGTTCGCAAGAAAGAACCAGAACAAACCGATATGCCATTTCCGGGCTATGGCTTCACCCCGCATTACGATCCTGGATCAGTAACCCGCACCCCAATGCCATCTGAGCAACCAACAATTCCAACTCAGAACACCTCGCATACCCAACCATCGGCACCAGCAACACCATCAGCACAGCCGATTCCTCCTATGCAATCACATCCCGGAGCAACCGAAGACCACTTCACACAAAGTGCTCCAGCACCGGATACAACCCCGATGCCGGAAACTGGTAATCTCGGAGAACCTACCGATGACGAACTCCGCTAATCCACACATAACTCGAGACGCACTTGCAGTCGGCCTTGGAGTCACCGTTTACTATGCCTGCCCGGATATGATTCGTTCCCGGGTGGCACGATTCTTCGTGAAATCCGTGGCAACCATTGTGCCGGCCGGCATTGTTGCCTCGTCACAGCTTGACCAACACAAGCTCAAGATGTGTTCGCGGGCGACGGAAACAGCTACTTCTGATGTCGCAACCGACGCCGAAGAAAACTCCGAACAACTAGAGATGACAGCACCCGTATTCGTCACCTTAGGAGCGATACTGGCTGGCTCAATATGGTTATCGGTTCTAACTGAACGAGCAATATTCCGACGCGGCGAACGCCGTCGTGCCAAAGGTAAACGCTTCGCGCACTCCCGGTTTGCGATCGTTGCTGGACTAGCCTCTGCAATCACCAGCTACCTGGAAGTTCGCGATAGCTAAACGTTAACCAATAAAAGGTGGCGTCAATCAATAAAGTGGTGGCCACGAACGCTGTAGCGTTCGTGGCCACCACTTTATATTCGACTACTCAGCCTTTAACAGAACCAGCCGCAAGGCCAGACTGCCAGTACTTTTGCAGTGCAAGGAACAAGACAATCAACGGGAGAACACCCAGCAGGGCTCCCAACATGACCGCTCCCTTTTCTGGAGCGAAATAGCTCATCATGCCATACAGACCAAGAGTTACTGGTTTAATTTCATCGGCTGTCACCATCATCAATGGCAAAAGGAAGTTGTTCCACGTCCCCACAAAGATGAACAAGAAGATTGTGACCATAGCCGGCGCCAACAAACGCAATACCATGGTGAAGAAGATGCGAGCTTCGCTAGCTCCATCGATTCTTGCCGCCTCGATGAGTTCAGTTGGCACAGATGTTTGAGCATAGACTCGGCCGAGGAATACCCCGAACGGGCTCACACAGGCCGGAATGATAATGGACCACATAGTATTTGTGATTCCCATGTGGTGGAAAATAATGTAGAGCGGAATAGTCAGGAGCGCAGCTGGCATCAACAGACCAGACATGATCACACCCATCGTTATTCCCTTGCCAGGAAACTTGAACTTAGCAGTCGCATATCCGGCCATCACCGAAATCAACGTTCCCACAACACCGGCAACAGTTGAATACAGCAGAGAATTAAATACCCACCGCCAAAACATTCCACGCGTCCAGACCATAAGCGTGTCATGGTTTTTCAACAAGTTGAAATCGTCAAACCATAACCCGTTCGTCGATACCAACTGAGAATTTGTCTTGGTCGAGGCAACGATAACCCAGTAAACCGGGAACAGGAAGTACACCAAAGCAAGCAGTAGAACTGCTCGAGTGATCCACCGAGCTACTGCAGATGGCGCAATTGAACGAGCCGGAATTCCCTCGCGCGACGGAGTGTATTCAGTACCATCGCTCAGCTTCTTTGTCATGATTCTTGCCATCAGTCATTCACCTTCCGCTCAATCAACGCATAGACCACAGCCAATGCACCCGCAATCACTGCCATGACAATCGATATTGCCGCAGCAGGGCCATCACCAGACGGGGTGAACTGGCCAATCATCGTGTTATAAGCCATCATCATCGGGGTATAGTCAGCGCCCATCCACCGATTCACAGTAGAAAGAACAGTGGGCTCATTGAACAACTGAATCGTGCCAACAATTGACAGAAGGACCGACAGAAGTACTGCTCCACGTACCATTGGAATCTTAACTTTTGTCACTACTTGGAACCCAGTAGCGCCATCAAGTCGAGCAGCTTCTTCAAGCTCAGTTGGGATTGCTTGTAGCGCCGCCAAGAAAATCAACATGTTATAGCCGGTGTACGTCCACGTCGTCATATTCGCCATTGAGAAGAAAATAAGATTCTTACTCATAAGGTCTACATCTAGCCCCAACCAATTCAAGATCGCAATAAGTGGCGAAATTTCTGGCGTATAGATGTAAAGCCAAATGATTGCAGCCACGATACCGGGGATAGCAAACGGTAAAAAGTAGCCGAGCCGATAGATCGCAACGTATCGCACCAGCAATGAATCAAGAACAAGCGCCAGCGCCAATCCAAGTAGAATCATGACAGGAACCTGGACGAGGGTATAGAGAATAACCCGCAAGATTCCCATCCAGAAACTACTACTTGTTACCGTGTTGTAGTAATTTTCTAAACCAACGAACTCTTTAACGAGCTCGCTTCCGCCGTAGAGTCCGCCGCCGTCAGAGACTTCTTGAAAGAACGACGAGTATATTGAGGCGCCAATAGGCAAGAGAAAAACCAATATAAAACCCGTCACAAACGGAAGCATAAAAATCCATCCGGTTCGTGCTTCATGACGTTCTCGTGTACGTCTATGCTGTCTTCTCGAACTATCGATTGTTAATGCACTTGTCATAATTGCGCCTCAATATATTCTTTATGTCCCTTAAAATCTCGTCTCTTTCGGCGGCGGATTACTCGTTACTCGACAACTGGTAGTTTGAGATTCTTCAGAGTGTTCATTGCCTCTTCTTGCGCAGCTGCAAAAATATCAGCAATCTTGCCCTTAGAATCAATCACATTTGCTGCGGTATCTACCATCTTCTGGCCAACCGCAGAGTAGCCTGGAATGTACTGGAAATCAGGGTTCAGACCTTCGTTAGCCTTAGCGAGCTCAGCGAAAACATCCTGTCCACCAAACTGGCGCTTGATCTTTTCTGGGGTTGTCACATCACCCTTAGCTGCGACAACAAGACCCTGTGTTGCAAGGTCCGTGGTCTGGGTATTGAACCAGTTATTAAACTCCATGGCCTCATCTACGAACTTGCAGCCCTTCATAACAGCAACACCCGAGCCGCCATCTGGACCAGTCTTCACACCTTCACCGAAGTCTGGAAGTAGAGCAACTCGCCAAGTGCCTTCAGCATCTTCTGGAACAACTGGATCAAGCATGAAGCCTGCTTCCCAAGCAGCACCAATGTTTCCAATGATCTTCTTGTCAGTTAGCGCCTTGGTGTAGGCGTCATCCCAGCGGTTAATTGTGCTTACTGCCTGTGCATCAATGAGCTCTTGCCAGAAGTTAGCAACGACCTCAGAGCCCTTGTTTTGAGTGTTGATCTTCCACTTATCACCCTCAGTGGTGAACCATGGATCGCCAACTGCAGCGGCCTGTGCCGATAGCCAGTGAGCAGCTTCATCTGGCTCGAAGTTAAGAATGAACTTGCCTTGCTCCGCCGCCTTCTTAGCAGTCTCCTTCAGCTCATCAAGTGTTGTTGGAACTGACAGCCCAAGAGCATCAAACTCTGCCTTGTCGTAGAAGTAGACAAGCGGGCCAGTATCTTGTGGTAGGCCTACAACCTTTCCACCAGCGGACATCTGGCCATAAGCACCCGAGAAATTATCCTTGTACTTTTCAGCCTGCTTGGTAACGTCCTCTACCATGCCCTTAACAAAGGCTTCTGGAACTTCAGAGTAGCCAAGCTGTGCGAGACATGGAGCAGTGTCTGTTGCGACATCCTTTTGAAGCTTCTGGAAAAGATCAGAGGCTTTACCATCGAACTTAGTTGCCTTAACCATCATATCTGGATGGTCTTTATTCCATCGATCTACGATCTCTTGGACTTTGACCATGCCTTCTCCGTCTGGAAGACGGTGAACATATTCAATCTTGACGTCCGACTTTTCATCAGCCGCCGACGGTGCCTTAGCATCCGAATCTGACGAACAGCCCGCAAGACCTGCGACTGCAAGCGATGTTGTAGCCAAAACAGCAGCGACTTTGCTGCGACGCGACAGTGTTGTCATAATTTATCTCCCCTTTGAGTTCAGAATGAATAATCTGTCTGCCATTCCACTATACCGCTGTTCACACAAAAGTGAACTCGGTAACATTAATAGGCGATTTGTCGTAGTATTTTTCTCCTTCGACGACGATCATCCCCGCTTCATATCCACGGTGATCGTCACGGCCCGTGGCGTCCACGCAGAACGCGGATAGACATCTGGACCACATGTTCGAGAACCTAAGCCATGCTGACCGCCATCGATATAGAGATGCCAGAACTCCTCAGTTGTCGCCAACTCATAAGGATGGCGGGCCGCGGTTAACTCAAATTCGTCATACTTATGCACACTAAACGATGGATAGTAATCCGAATACTCCGGCAAACTAATATGCGGATGCGCATTAAGGCTGACGGTGTACGAGTCATAATTTAAGGTCAGCTCACGCATACCAATCCGAGTCCCGTTTTCCTGCGGTACCGCATATTCGAATTCCAGATCTTGCGGATCAGCATCAAAATGTCCCAGTGTCACCGCTTGGCGAGAATCCACATACGCCTCACCCGGCCCATACCCCAACCAAGACACATGTTGTGGACGCGGAATCGCAAGGTGAATACCCGTTCGTGGCCACGTACCTTTCCACCCGGCCGACGGCATGACATCCACCGAAAGTCGAACACCTGGTTCGTCGTCGAAAACACCCCATTCCCAATGCCAGGCCACGTTCACCCGCGAAGGGGACTGATCGCTCGCCCATACTTCTTCGCGCACAAAACATCCACAATATTCATCGCCCGAAAAGTCCGTCTGCCACTCGTGACATACCATTTTGTCTAGCCCGGAAGCACGCCACACATCAGCTGACGACGGCGCACCTTCTAAACCAGCACCCCACGTGTTACCCGGACTTGCCAAACTAAATGACCCAAATCCACGCGACTCGTCATTATCCGTTGGCGCCCGCCACAACGACGGCCGAATATCAGACACCGGAAGATCAAGGATACGACTTAGCCGATCACCGTCGAACGATACTAACGGCTGCGAAGCCGGCGTAACCGATCCATCAGTCGGATAGCTCAACGGCCGTACCTGCGGGCGAATCTGGACACGGCTCACCTCCCAGCCTTCTTCCTCCCACGAGTTCCCTGGAACCGCAACCTCGTTGCGACACGAGACAAGATCAATCACAACATCAGGCGAAACCGAGGCGTTCTCCCACACAATTGTTTCCCGCTCCCCCGGCGCCACATCATGCTCTAACACACCCAAACAAGTATCACCAACATAGACGCGCGTGGTGAGAATACTAGACCGCTGTGCATGGAAACGATTCCGGACTTCGACAATCAACCGCCCGACTTCTGCCCTAGCCACCAACTTCACCGGAGCATACACAGCCTTAAGCTCAGCCAACGCCGGTGAGGGAACGTCGTCAGAACGAACCAAACCGTCCATCACAAAATTTGAATCGTGCGTACGCTCGCCGAAATCTCCACCATAACCAAAGTATTCCTGGCCGTTATCCCACGTGCGAAGCCCATGATCGCGCCACTCCCACACAAAACCGCCATGATACTGTTCATATGTGTCGATACACTCGTCATAGTCAATCAACGCACCCGGCCCATTGCCCATCGCATGAGCATATTCGCAATTAATCAACGGGAACTGGCGCACATGCCCCCAAACTGCAACATCGGAAATCGGCACGTCGCCGTCTGCCGAACAGATGGCATGAATCTGCTCTAACGGCAAATACATGCGGGAATGAATATCAGTAATCCGCCCATCGTAATCTCCTTCATAATGGATCGGCCGAGACGGATCTTCCCGGCGAATCAGAGCCGCCGAACGAGCCAAATTTTCCCCATATCCGGACTCATTACCCAGCGACCAGATAATAATTGACGGATGATTGTAGTCACGAGACACCGTACGCAATGCGCGATCTTCATACACCGCACGCCACTGCGGAGAATCCGTCGGGTTGCCTACCCAGTCGCCGAAAACAAATCCGTGGCTTTCTAAATCGACTTCGCATACTACCCAGAAACCAAATTCGTCTGCCAAATCGTAGAACCGCGGGTCATGTGAATAATGCGCAGTCCGAATAGCGTTGATATTGTGACGTTTCATCATGGTCAAGTCACGGCGGAGCTGGTCTGGATCGAAGGTGCGCCCCTTATCTGGATGAGTTTCATGGCGGTTAACACCACGTAGCTCTAGCTTCTTACCATTGAGCAAAATCCGCGGTCGATCCCCGTGGAACACCTCGACACGTCGGAATCCCACCCGAATCGTGCGTTCATCTACCGCATTTGTGAGCGTAATGGGATACAGGTGTGGAGCATCTGGACTCCACGGCAAAGCAGATTCGACGACGACGCTCTCCCACCGTCCAGAACGTAGCACATACTCGCGCTCCCCTATTCGGCAAGTGTAGCCGTCGTCGTCGCAATCAACGCGAATATGCAAAGTGCAAGCGCCAGTGTGCGGATCATAATCTCCATGAACACGAACATCCCGGAAACTTCTTGCACGTTCAACATAAAAATCAACGTCTCGGAAGATGCCGGCCAGCCACCATTGATCTTGGTCTTCAACATAACTCATCGCCGACCATTGGCTAACAATCACCGAAATCGTATTTGTACCTTCCCGGATTACCGAAGAAATATCGACTTCATGCATGAGCCTTGAGCCGCGCAGGATAGCGACCGGAACACCATTAACCCGGACTTGTGCAATGGACTCAGCACCAAGGAATCGAATAATCGCCCGCCCGCCAGAAGCGATCTCTTGGAGAACTTGGGCTGAGACTTCAAAGGTGCGCCGATGCTCACCCGTTGGATTGTTTTGTGGCACATGTGGCGGGTTAAGTGCGAACGGGAATTGCATATTGGTGTAGATCGGCTTGCCCCGAGTCCACAGCAGATGTCTCTGCGCGTCACGTTCGGAGCTGAAAACCCAATGACATGGAAGCGTAATAGTTTCCCACGGGAGAGATTCATCTATCTGGGCACTTGGATGGAGACGAAACTGCCATTCGCCGTTCAATGAGAGGTGATGCAGATAATCCGTGGCTGGGCGCCAGGTTCGTGGAGGAACTAGGATACCAGTGGAGGCGGAAATCTCTTGGATATGCTGTTGCGTGCTCATAGTTCCTTCGCTTGTTCTTGTAGGTGAGTTTTTATCGCTAAGTTGAGACGTTCACGACGACGGATCAGCTCGCGTTCCGGAACCCATCCGTGCGCATAATCCACATCATGATCTGGATCGATAATATCGAGTACCGCATCGCGACCAATAAGTTTCTCAGCATATTGGCAGACGGCTAAATCTTGGAAGCCAGCACCGACCATACGGTGGCGAATACTTTCCCACACCTGTCCTTCTGGCCCCGGGTAAACAATGAATGGATCACCGGAAATGAATCCACCACCCGCATCATTTTCCCAGAATGGGTCTACGTATCCGGTAGACAATTGCATATTGTAAAAATTGTATCCCCACTGTAAGAATCCGCGAGTTCCTGCCTTATACAGTTGAAAACCGATGTGGCGGTGGCGGTTAGGGCGCTGGGCGATAAATTGATTAGCAAGCCGTGTTTCTTGGCAAACACAGTAGTACACCCATTCTGGTTCGATGTTGTTGGCACGAAACTTATCAATCGCATCGGTGGCGACGACGGCGGTATCTACCAGTTCGTGATAAGCCACGTCGGATAGCGCATCAATGACTTGGCATCCGTCAAGAAGATCAAGTACTTGGGCTCTAGCTGCTACATAGGTGTCCACATTGTCTTCAGCTGGCTCATCAGAGATATGGAAGTAGAGCGAGGATGGCTCCATGTGTTCGCCGAGGAAGTGGCGAACGAACGGAATCAGTTGCTCAAGAAATGTGCGATATTCCGGCGCGGTAGCAGGTGTTTCCCAGCCGAATGTAGGGTGAACATCGTGGCCGTCCCGAATATAGAATTGGGCACACGCTTGTGCTCCCCATTGAGTAAAAATATGAGGGATTTCAATAGCGCTAAAACCATGTTTCTTCACAAGGTTGAGCCAACGCACTGCCCGCGATGTATCGAATGAATATCTACCATCACCCTCGCGGGTGATGTCTAGTAACTGGGTAGGCATGCGACGCTGACCCGGGGCAGTGTCCAACGGCGGGGTCCACAATGGCATGAGCAAACAATTGACATGCATTCGCCGGGCTGCAATCATTTGGTTTTCAATCACTTGCCAATGGTCTTCACTCCATACCGGCACCCCTGCCACATGAGCTAACGAGTCGCAATGGAACCAACGGGTATTGACGATATCCGGTTCTGGAATTGTTGCCGGAATGGTTGTCACCTTGATTGCAGGCAATGCTATTCCCGCTACCGTGACATTAATTTGTTCCCCAGGATTTAGCACTGTCACCCATACGCTATTCCATCCCTGGTGACGTTGCGGAGCGAGACATAACCATGTTGTTACCTCATCCTCGTCACTGTGCTTATTCATCGATAATGGGCGCAAAACATCTGATACTAGCGCTGGAGCGGAAATAAGATATCCGTCGTCGTCTCCCGTGAAATATGGGGTAGAAACCGGAACGAGCATCGCTTCTTCACACTGGACGGTCGCACCCTCCCCAGCCGAAATTGTGATCGGTGCAGTTATTCGGGTGATTCCTTGCGGAGACTCATTCCATGCGATCTGAAACTGAAATAGTTCATTACTCAACCGCGTGCGTGAAAGTTCACCTGAGCAAGGACGTTGTGTAGGAAGAATTTTTGTTAGCTCATCAACGATGAGAGCCTCCATGGCCCAGCCTCCCCAAGCCGTAAGCTTGACACTAGTTGGGAAACACCCTTGTTTCCATTTTGATACTTCGGATATTTTATTCGTTCATCCGATACTCCTGCAACCGTTCACCACCTGCAGGATCGGTCTTCGCTTGATATACCAACGATTAAGCGAAGGCGGGTATTCGGTTGAATACCCGCCTTCTTTAAGCTTGTTAGCGCACTTAACGCAGTACGCTAGGCGTGTGCGTGATAAGAATCAGCGCATCTTTGTTCCGACGGAACCAAGGCGCTCACATGCTTCAACAACGCGAGCAGCCATGCCAGCTTCAGCAGCCTTACCCCACGAGCGTGGATCGTACTGCTTCTTGTTGCCAACTTCGCCGTCAATCTTAAGAACACCATCGTAGTTCTTCAACATCCAGTCAGCTACTGGACGGGTGAAGGCATACTGGGTGTCAGTATCAACATTCATCTTGATAACACCGTTGCGAACAGCGGTTGCGATTTCTTCAGCAGTTGAGCCAGAGCCGCCGTGCATAACGAGATCGAATGGGGATTCCTTGCCAACCTTGGCGCCAACTTCGGCCTGAATTTCGCCGAGGATTTCTGGGCGAAGCTTGACGTGACCTGGCTTGTAAACGCCGTGGACGTTTCCGAAGGTAAGAGCGGTAATGTAGCGACCTTTTTCACCAAGGCCAAGAGCTTCGATGGTCTTGAGGCCATCTTCTGCGGTGGTGTAGAGCTTTTCGTTGATTTCGCCAACGACGCCGTCTTCTTCGCCGCCAACAACACCGATTTCTACTTCAAGAATGGTGTTTGCCTTAACAGAAAGCTCAAGGAGTTCTTTAGCGATTTCTAGGTTCTCTTCGAGTGGAACAGCTGAACCGTCCCACATGTGGGACTGGAAGAATGGCAGGCGGCCAGCCTTGACTTCTTCAGCTTCGAGCTCCATGATTGGACGGATCCATGAATCGATGTTCTGCTTTGCACAGTGATCGGTGTGAAGTGCGATGGTAACATCGTAGTTCTTTGCGATCTCGCGTGCGTATGCAGCCATGCCGAGGGAACCAGCGACGCGATCCTTAACAGTGGTGCCGGACCAGTATTCTGCACCGCCGACGGAAACCTGGATGATGCCATCGGACTCTGCCTCAGCAAAACCTTGGATTGCAGCGGTCAAGGTCTGTGAAGATGTAACGTTAATTGCTGGGTATGCGAACTTGCCGGCCTTAGCGCGGTCAAGCATTTCGTTGTAAACCTCTGGGGTTGCGATTGCCACGGGAAATACTCCTCTTGTAGTGGTTATAACTCTTTCATTATCGCACTATTTATGCTCATTTGTTAAGCCCTCAGTCCTGTTCGTGAAATAGTGTGCACTATGGCATTTTTAGCTCAGTTTTATACTGGTTTCCGTACCAGTGTTATCGACCTACACTTCGGCATCTCGGCTACCGTGCATTCAGTTTGCATATCTGACAGATAATCGTCAGAATTCCTCCAGTCCGTGCAAAAATGCAAACTCTATGCTCACTTGACCGATTACAAGCTCCTACAGACTGAACCTTGTGGAAAACTTACCGCGCAACAACTGGAATTTTTAGACAATTGATGAATGGGTGGGATCTTTACCTATCAACAATTAAGAGCTGCTGGCTACTCTCGCCGGGCAATTGACCGTTTGGTCGGCGCTGGTGCACTCTCGCGATTTGCTCGCGGTTGGTTCGCAGACCATAGTGCAGATCAAAGCGAAGTTCGTGCTATCGCAACCGGGGGCAGAATCACATGCATTTCCGCGTGTCGCCTATTTCCCCTGTGGATACCACCGATAGCGTCCAAGAGCCTACACATTGCTTATCATCCTCGGCGTGGAAACATAAAATCACCAGCGCATGCACTGTGTCACCGACAATCCTTCGCCACGGATCAAGTTCGGCTCGATCTCCCTGATATCATCTCCGCGGTGTTCCGCTGCTGTTCGCCCGAGACCTCTCTCATCATTGCCGAATCCGCAGTCAATAACCGGCTTCTGTCTGTTGATGCGGTTTCGGGTCTTATTGCACAACTACCTGCCAGAACTCGCAACAAACTTCTGCGATTCTCGCCCACTGCACAGTCAGGAAGTGAAACGCGAGTTAGACTTTTCCTAGAAAAACACCACTATTCACTGACTCCACAGGCATACATTCCTGATGTGGGATTCGTCGACTTACTAGTTAATCGGCGAACAATAATTGAATGCGACGGCCGTCAATACCACGTTTCCGAAAGTACATTTGAAAACGATCATCGACGAGATCTTGCTGCTCAGCATTCTGGCTATCGTGTTGTTCGCCTGTCATATCAACAAATTTGGTACGACTGGCCGCAAACTCAGCAGAAATTATTAGATATCCTAAGGCGTCAATAGCAGCCTTTGTGCATACAGTTTGCATTTTTGCACCGGCAACCGGAATTTCGGCGATTACCTGTCGAATATGCAAACTGAATGTACAGTCGTTAAAGTACAGGCCGGCTTTCTGGCACTGGAGTCGCATCCGGCCCGTGCTGCATAATCCACATATGCATGGCAATTGCCGCCGCCGCCGCAACATTCATGGACCGCGTGGAGCCAAACTGCGGAATATAGACGGCGCAATCTGCAGCGGCGAGCAGTTCGGCGCTCAGCCCGTTGGATTCTTGCCCGAAGATCAGGAGTGCATTTTCAGGTAGCGGAGTGGTGGCGATCGGCGTTGAACCTTCCATATTGTCTACTGCAACGAGCACATAATCGTTGTCCCGCGCCCACTGTTTTAGGCTTTCGACGTCTGCGTGGTGATGGACGTTGAGGTAGCGATCAGTAACGAGTGCGCCGCGTCGGTTCCAGCGTTTGCGGCCAACAATATGGACGCCGCTGACGTTGAAGGCGTTGCCGGTGCGCACGATGGATCCGATGTTGAGGTCGTGTTCGAGGTTTTCGATGGCGATGTGGAGTTTGGTGGAGTGGCGTGCGAGGTCCTCGCGGATTGCTTCGACGCTCCAGTAGCGGTATTTGTCGACGACGTTGCGTTTGTCTCCGTTTGCGAGGAGTTCTGGATCGTAGCGCGGATCGTCTGGGAGCGGGCCTTCCCACGGGCCAACCCCGGTGATTCCACCTGGTTTTTCGCCGTTTCCCCAAAATTCGAAGGCTTCGTCGTTGGTTGCGTCGGGGGTTGGCTGGGTTGGGGTTTCACTCACGGTGGTCTCCACTTTGTAGGGTTGAGGGAAGGTATGCGGCGAGTCCGGTTCCGATGAGTGCGGCCCGTGTTTCTACCGGGATACCTGGTTCGGTTGCGGTTTCGTCGTCGAAAAGTGTGATCGCAACGGCGGTGCGTCCGCTTGCCTCCGGGCCGAGGAGTTCGCCGTTTTCGGTGACGACGACGTCGTAGGCGAGCCCGCGTGAGGCGGCTGCGTGTTGGATCGCGAGCGCGAGCGCTAGATTTTCGGGTGCTACCGTAAGGATTTCGACGTCGAGCGGGCCGTAGCCGTTTTCTTCAAGCAGGTCGAGCATGACGTGGCCAGCCAGGATCGCGCCGTCATAGCTGAGAAGCAGGGCGCGCAGCTCGCGGGCTTGCTGTGTGATTCCGGCTGGATCGTACTGGGCAGATGATGGCATCGACTCGGGAGCTACCTTGGCGATGATAGGCCGAAGCAACTCAGCTAATGCACTCTTTTGCGGATCATTACTGAACATAGCATTACATCTTAATTCCTTAAGTCACCATAAGGGAAACGTAACGGTTCAACTACTTCCATTGTCTCATCGATCGGAATCAATCCAAGGGAAGCTAAGACGCATAATCCCATGTGGTAACCCAAATTCACAGGGACAGCGTTTCCAATCTGCTTATATTGTGCAGCTACACTCCCATTAAACTCCCATTCATCAGGAAAAGTTTGGATTCTAGCATACTCTCGCACCGTAAAGGGACGTGTCTCTTCCGGATGGCACCGCTCAGTCTGTTTCTGAGCTGGATTACAAGTAAGAGTTAGCGCAGGTTCATTCCATGACATACGGCGAGCCATTCCCGTCTTTCCTCCACCAAGATAATAAGAAGCCCCCATATACTCTTTTTGGATTTCATCGGGAAGATCGCGCCAATTACCGCCTTCAGGAATCAGGCGCATTACTTTTTCTTTTTTCGCAGTATACTTTTGACCTGGTGAATCCGGAACTCCTTCGAGAGCTTCCCGCAGAGTGATAATATAGTCTTGCTCTTTCGGGAACACAATTGGGAGATTCTTTCCCCTCTTCACTGCGAACAAAAACAGTCTTTCCCTCTTTTGAGGAACATCTAAGTACTGTGCTCGCAAAATTCTGAAATTAATGTCATACCCAAGCTCATCGAACGTGTTTAACATCGTGACTAATGTTCTTCCACCATCATGGTTCACTAGTCCACGAACGTTTTCACCAATTGCAATATCGGGCTGTATATCGCGAACCGCTCTTGCAAACTCAAAAAATAACGTCCCTCGAGTGTCCGCGAATCCTTTAGACTTCCCCGCGTAAGAGAAAGCTTGGCAAGGAAATCCAGCTTGAATGACTCGCGCACTCATCGTAGAGAAATCTACTTCATGTACATCTTTATCGGATATATCCCAATTAAGGCCAAATTTTTCACTATTACTACGTAAAGTAGAAACGGCCTCTTTGTTAAACTCATTCAAGAAGACATGATTCAATCCAGCATTATGGAAACCAAGCGCAGTTCCCCCAGCACCCGCAAATAGATCAATACAAGAAGCATCTTCGAAAATTTCGCCGCGTGATAAAACTTCAAACGTACGCTGTGACCCCTCACCATTGAGTTTACAGCGCAGTCGAGCAATCTCATCGACATTAAAAAGGCGATCACCTCGCGCTCCTCGCGAAGCTTTTATTAGCCCTTGTTTCGCCCATCTCCGAATTGTATCTACTGACACACCAAGCTCTTGAGCAGCAACACCAATCTGTACTTTCTCCACTACACACCTCTTATGGTAACCTTTGCCTATGTAAAGGTTACCATAAACAAGGTGTCATTCCGCACTAGGTAGTGATCTAAAAAACAGCTCAGCAATCTCTCCCTCAACAAGACTATCGCTACCGATAATATCTCTAAATATCAAAGGAAGTGCACGATACAGTTGGAACAGCGCTTCCGGCTCCCCATATACCAACTCATAGGCAGTCACGCCGTCACAATGTCGAATGTCTTCCCGAACTGGCCTGCCAGCCACTTTCCACGGTTGATCATACCTCTCAGCTTTTTTGGGAATTATCTGGAAAACGTAGCCGACAGCTCCATTTGCTTTTACATGACGCTCAAGATCATCCCACAGATTTTTCTGATCCGAACCTTTGATAGTGTTAAAACGATTCTTAACTTCGGCATATACAGGTCTTCCTATAGAAGGAGGAAGAAATCCAGGATTGGTCTTCAAATCTATATTGCCACCAGACGAACCTGTCTCCTGCCAATTTGGAGATAGGCCAAGAACGCGTTGATGCCAATATCCCACGTTATCTGACAGTGTCTTATTGAGCGATCGCTCTTTTTCGAACATTAGAGCCTCTGTAAGGCTCCCACCCATCACTGTCGCATGTGCAATAATGGTAAATGGATCTGGAGGAAGCGGCTGCTTCCGCTGAGGATTCAAGACCTTATCAAAAGTCTTTTTTGTCACTTCGAATAGCGCATCCTCATCGATCCAATCTAAACCATATGAGTGATTATTTCCCATATTCTCTTCCCTGAACTCTTGCTTAGATTACATTTCACAATGTCAAGCATCTAATCACTTACCGAAACTCTACCGACAGTGACCTTGTATCCCATCTGTAGCAATTCTTTAGTATTCTGAATAAGGGTTATTTTACTAAAGAACGGCAACCAGTCCATGCCTGTTCGACTTGATTTCGCAATAATTAAATATCTGATACAGTATCTATTCGGCACTACAGATTCGTTCATATCAGGTAACACCTGTGACCAATCATCACTGTGCCCAACTTTTACTTGATCACGAATATAGTCTCTTAACTCAGATCGGAAACTCTGATCACCCAGAAATGTCTTTGCTGAAACAGTACCCTGAGCAAACAAGTGACTCAAAGTCGATGAACGCGACTTTCGTTTAACGTGGATAATCTCTCCTTCTTTGGATAAAACATCACAAAATTCGATACCTGTTCTCGCGCCTTGTGGCCTAAATACTTTAGCATCCAATAGAAGTAATCCTCCGCCTGATTCTCTAACCAAACGTTGATTATAATTCGTCTCTTTTTCTCCAACTTTTGCATCCGGAAAGCCCTTTGCGTCAAACGTTATTCTTTCTTCTAAATAAGAATCGACCTCTTCAACCAAAAGTTTGTCAACCTCGAACCAACGTCCCTCAATCAAAACATAGAGCCGCCCACCCTGCTCCAGTCTCTGCTCCGAAACCAGGCACCTGTATAATGTTCCACGTCGGTCGTATGCTTGAGTTCTTGAAAATCTTACTGAAACATGAAACCTTTTAAGCTTCTCTAAGGATAGTTGGTCAAGCGCGTCTCCCAACTCTTTTAAATAACTATCCAAATCAAGCTCCGGGTACTCGACTCCGCGAGTTCCTTGAATCTTGTAGGCGTCGATATCCTCCAAATCCAGCACATCTGGTAAAGCTAAATGGGTCGAGCCCAGCACTCCTGACCTTAACTCGCCCACTAACTTGTTATCGAGCAGGTTAATGGTTTTTTCATCCCGTACGAGCGCTAAATGATCAACCCAACCAAAATTTTTCTTATACGCCTCGGACTGATACGCTTCGAGGAGCTGTTCTAATAGTCTCGGCACTTTGAGTGCACCAATATCAGCATTGAGCACCACTGAATCACTACCGGAAATAGTGTTAAAAAAATCATTTCCATCGATCTTTCCTGCTACCGATTTCAAAATATCCCGCTGCGTGTCTACATTAAACGATGCAAGTCCAGCGTCTCTGCTTACTTGCATTTTTGCAGAAAGAACCAAATCGTCGAATAACTTCGTGTCTACACTTCGAATTTGTTTTGGATCAATTAAATTGAGGGCAACACGCAAACCAAAATTAAACTCAATTTTCTGCAGATCTATTAGAGAACGCCCATATCCGAATGCGATTGCAAAAATTCGTTCCTTCACTCTGGTTACTAACAACGCAGAAATACTTTTGGTTTTCATTTCAGGAAGATCCTCTGCCAAGATAGGAATCACATAGCTTAGCCACGCTGGAGTATTGTCCTCCTGTTTTTTATAAAACAAGCACCCGTCTGAGCCAAAAGCATTATTTGTTGGAATTTTAAAAACCTCTATTCCTATTTGACTCTTTCTCTCTAAGTCGAATATATCTTCAATGTCTTGAACATTTTCGCGAAACATATAAATAGTTAACCGCTGTTTCCCCATGATCTTAAACCTCAAATCTTAATGGATGCTCAGCAACGATTTAGATTATCTGTGAACGAATACTCTCAATAATCGGAATATCAGCCGGCGCCCACTGCACACTGAATAGTTCTTCTGCACCCAGCCAGCGAATTTCTTGATGCTCAGTCAGGGTTGGTTCGCTGCCTATAATAGTTGCAAAGTAAGCATCTAGCCAAACGATTCCAAAATCGTATTCATACTCTGATCGGGCAATGAATTCACCTACTTCGGCGTCAGTAAGCAATTCTTCACGCAGCTCACGAGCAAGTGTTTGCTGCGGGCTCTCTCCTGGCTCGATCTTTCCACCGGGAAATTCCCAATATCCTTCTAGAGCTCGCCCTGAGCCGCGCTGCGCAGCCATAATCTTGTCATCACGCACAAACACAGCGCCGACCACGTGAATTAATTTCTTCGCCATACTTCACCACAAAAATCATCTAGTTATGCACTATAAGACCACGTTAGCAGATGGATGTTCCCAAACATCTTCCTAGCAACACCACCTAAATCTGCTCTACCTTCATCATTCCCTGTTTACTGCAAAGCTTTTCGGTAACTACGCATAACGATCGACGCGTTTCTATAATTCTCAGCTTCAGCCATTTTATTTAGCCAGGGATAGCAAAATAACTTAGCAAGTTTCAAACTTCCTCTTGTACCCACAATTGCCGCCACCTTAACTCCCACGCGTAGAGATTCGTTGCGCATTTTCAACCGAGAAATGATGAGTTCCAACGCAGAATATAACGCAAGTAAATATGCGAATGGGAACATTGAAAAGAGATAGAAACCGGAAAGGATAAAAATATTTATTTCTTTCGACCAATAAATTGAATCTGCATGACTGTACACCTTAAAAGAAACCAACAAAATAAATATAAAGCCATAAAGAATCAGAGCGCCTTGCAAGAAATGATTTGTGAAGGAACCTAATTTCTTTCGCTCGATGACTGCACTTGAAGCACCCAACAGAAACACAACGACCTGCATAAAAACTTCAACTACATACGGGAATGAAACCAGGTTGAAATAGGCAGAAACAATTACTGTGAAACCGACAGCATTCTGCGAAATAGCTTTAAGCAATTCGAAACCACTGATCATCTCTACCGGTTTGAAATAGAGCAGTGGAATTCCACCAACTAGAATCATCAGCAGAGACTCTTTGATGAATTCAACTTTCCACAGACCAATTTGCCAAGCAATCCACATCGATAGCACCGCACATAGAAAGTAGCACAACAACGCTACCTGCAATTTCCACGAAAAGGCTTTAAATAGATTCCAAATGCCCTTCCGGAAGCTGGGTTTTCTAATTGCTTCGACAATAACTAAAAGCATTAATAGTGCAAGAATTGTTAACGACGCTAGCTCCCGGTTTGTCAAAGCCTATCTTTCCTTTCATCTTAAACGAACGACAGTCTTTGAGAGAGCGTATGTACACATGATATTGATCAGCATCCATACGCTATTTGAAGCATAATATTCACTTCCCACACACTTTGCTGAACACCCGCGTTTCGGCTTTCCATAAGCCAATATCAAGCTAATATCTCAGGCTTTACCCCCGCCCAGAAAGCCCCGGACCGGCGAACTTGCGCACGAGTCTGCGCGGGGCATGACGCACCACCACGCTCGCCAATTTGTAGAGTGCACTCGGCGTCACTTCAACCCGCCCCGCCCGGGCAGCCGCCAACGCAGCCCGCACCACTTGCTCGGGGCTAGCAAAAACCACTGCCGGCCACTGCGACGAATCTACGTGGGAACGCTCATGGAACTCGGTGCGAATCAGGCCCGGATTAACCACCGTCACCCCTACCCCGGTACCAGCCAGTTCTACCGCCAGCCCCTCACTGAACGTCCGCACCCATGCCTTGTGCGCTGAATATGTGCCTTGCACGGTCAGCGAGGTCATCGAGGCCACATTAATAATCGTGCCTCGCCCGCGCGCTACCATCGCCTCGGCAGCCGCGTGGCTGAGCATCATCACTGCGCGAACCATCACATTCAAGCCATCAAGTTCGCGTGCAATGGATCCACCCACAAAATCCTGACCCAGCCCGAAACCAGCATTATTGACCAGCAAACTAATCGGCGCATCGCTTGCCCCCAGCCGCTGCGCCACTCGCTGGGTATCCGCCACATCACCAAGATCGGCGGCAATAACTTCAACCTCAACGCCGTAGGTTTCTCGAATCTGGCCACCGACGTCGTCCAATCGTTCCTGGTTGCGCGCAACCAGCACGACGTCGTGCCCATCACTAGCTAGCTGGCGAGCAAAGGCGAGCCCTAGCCCTGCACTTGCTCCGGTAATCAACGCTCGTCCCATACGACAAGACTACCGCCTGCCCCGTAGACTGGTCTCATGAAGATCGCAACGTGGAATATTAACTCTGCCCGCGCCCGCGCCGAGCGCATCCTAAACGTCCTAGAACGTCACGATTTAGACGTGTTGGCGTTGCAGGAAATCAAGTGCAAACCCGAGCAATTCCCGGCAGCCGAGATTGAGGCAGCCGGTTACGAGATCGCCGCCCATGGGCTTAACCAATGGAACGGCGTGGCGATTATTTCCCGCGTGGGTTTATCCGATGTGCGCTACGAGTTTCCCGGGCAGCCTGGGTTCACCAAGGGTATTCCCGACGACGGTTCCACATTTATCAACGGCCCGGTAGAGGCGCGTGCGATCGGCGCGAGCGTGGGCGGGATCGATGTGTGGTCACTTTATGTTCCTAATGGCCGCGCGGTTGGCGATCCGCACTATTTCTATAAGCTGGAGTTTTTGCGCGCCTTGCGTGACTTCGCCCAAGATCAGACCCGGCAGGGTGTCGATCTGGCGCTCGTTGGCGATTGGAATGTTATTCCTACCGACGACGACGTGTGGGATCCGTCCGCGATGGAGGACGACATTTATATGACCGACGCCGAACGCGCCGCATTCCATGCATTTGCCGACGCCGGAATGCGCGAAGTATCCCGCGATTTTGCTACCAACTACACGTTCTGGGACTACCAAAAACTGCGGTTCCCCAAGAATGAAGGACTGCGCATCGACTATGTGTGGGCATCGGAAGCGCTCGCAGACCACGCGATTGCTGGTTCGATTGATCGTGATGAGCGCAAAGGCAAGGGCGCATCCGATCACGTTCCCGTTATTGTTGAGTTCGCGTAAACCCCGTTAAGCTGCCCGCATCTGATTGGTTAGCTCGGGCCAGATATGGGCATGGTCGGCGCCGAACATGCGCGCGCCGAGGAATATGCCGGCTTTTCCAATACTGGGATCTATCCATATAAAGGAACCTGACTGGCCGAAGTGCCCAAACGTCGTCGTCGGAAAATCAGATCCGGTCCAGTGAGGTGACTTTTCGCCACGAATCTCGAAACCCAAACCCCACAGGTTGTCTTTTTGCCGGCCGTAACCGGGGAGAATGCCTGGCAGTCCAGGGAATTGTGGAGTGGCGACGGCGGCGGCGAGCTGGGCAGAGATCAGGGTAGGGTGGAGAACTTCGATGGCGAAGCGCGCTAGGGAATCTAGCGAAGAGCGCCCGGAATAAGCGATCGATCCGGGGATTGTTGTCTCATCCATTCCCAACGGTTCAAGCACGGCGTGGCTTATCCAGTCCTGGATGCTCATTCCAACGCGATTCGCTAACTCGTTGCCTAAAACATCGAAGCCGTGGTTGGAGTAGATGCGCCGGCGGGCAGGGGCTGTGAGCGCCTCGCCCGGCTCCGAAGGTAGCCCGGAGGCGTGGGCGAGAAGATGGCGAAACGTCGATCCAGGAGGGCCAGCCGGATCATCTAGGGAAATTAAGCCGCGTTCGGCGGCGACCAGTACCGCCCATGAGGCGATGGGTTTGGTGACGGAAGCTAAGGAAAAAACTGTATCTGGATCGCCTGCTATTCCATGAATTTCTATGCCTGAGCTCGTCGTTGCGCGGGCAAGAGTCATGTATGCTCGCTCGAAGGAGAAATGGTCAGAACCTAAGTAATCGTCATACATAGTTCTAGTTTTCCACATTTTGTGAATTTTCCACATTTTACGCTCAGACGGATAAGTGCTTGCATTCGATCCGGAAACAAGGAATACTTCTAATTGTCCTTACAATAATGTCCTGACAATTGGTGAGCTCGATATGCGAGTTGCCCGAAGGAGAAAATATGTCCAAGATCCGCGTAGGCATCGTTGGAGTCGGCAACTGCGCCAGCTCACTCGTTCAAGGAGTTGAGTTTTACAAAGATGCAGACCCTAACACCCCAATCCCAGGATTAATGCACGTGAATTTCGGCGGATACCACGTAGGTGACGTCGAATTCGTGGCAGCTTTCGATGTTGATAGCGAAAAAGTTGGCAAGGATATCTCCGAAGCCATCTTCTCCTCGCAAAACAACACGATGAAGTTCGCTGACGTTCCAGAAACCGGTGTGAAAGTCCTTCGTGGCCACACCCTCGATGGTCTCGGCGACTACTACCGCGAAACCATCACCGAATCCGACGCGCCAGAAGTAGATGTGGTAGCTGAACTCAAGGGCGCCAAAGTCGATGTGCTTATCTCCTACCTGCCAGTTGGCTCCGAAGAAGCAGACCGCTTCTACGCTCAGTGCGCTATCGACGCCGGCTGCGGATTCGTTAACTGCCTGCCGGTGTTCATTGCTTCCACCGAAGAGTGGACCAAGAAGTTCGAAGACGCCGGATTGCCAATCATCGGTGACGACATCAAGTCCCAGTTCGGTGCAACCATCTCCCACCGCGACCTCGTCGCATTGATGGAATCGCGTGGCGTTCGTATCGACCGCACCTACCAGCTCAACGTGGGCGGCAACATGGACTTCAAGAACATGCTGCAGCGCAACCGTCTAGAGTCGAAGAAGATCTCCAAGACCAACGCCGTCATCTCGAATATGACCGGCCCAGTTGACGATCACAACATCCACGTCGGCCCATCTGACTACGTGCCATGGCTCGAAGATCGCAAGTTCGCATTCGTTCGCGTTGAAGGAACCACCTTCGGTGAAGTTCCCATCCAGATCGAGTACAAGCTCGAAGTTTGGGATTCACCAAACTCTGCAGGTATCGTCATCGACGCACTGCGCGCCTGCAAGATCGCGCTCGATCGTGGCATCTCCGGCAACCTGCTCTCTGCTTCGTCCTACCTGATGAAGTCACCGAAGGAGCAGTTGCGTGACTCGGTCGCTCGCGAGCACCTCGAAGAGTTTATTGCTGGAAATCGCGAACGGTAAGCTCTCGGTTCTCGACAACGAAGGCGTGGCTGGAAAGATCCAGCCACGCCTTACCGTTATGCTCGCTGCAGCGCAAAAATAATCTGAAATACCATTTTTGCGATAAAGAAAACATTATTCGGAAACGCCACATGAGAGTTTGAAAAGGCGCAAATATTTTCTTTATCATTCAATCCATGATTTTTAAACACTATGCAACACAATCGGTTCTGGGTCTGATTATTGCCGGAACCACGATCACTCAACCCGTCGGAACAGCATTTGCTGAGTCGTCCCATGAACTGTCTACTCAGTGCATTCAGGCTCGTAAAGACGTCGTCTCACATGAGCAAAGCCTGCAGAGTCTCAAGGCACGCCACGGCGCGTTGGTTCAACAGCTACGCAGTGAACAAGATGCTCGGCAAAACGCTACAGCTAAGCTAGCTGACCTAGAAACAGCAACGAAGAATAAGCGGGCTGAGATTTCTACAGCTCACCAGCAGATTGAACGCGCAACTGCGCGGATCGAGGAACTCACTTCTGCTATTGCGCGACTAGATAACGAAATTGCTGAGCACGCCAAAGCATTAGCGGCCGCTACCCAAGAACTGGCTAATGCACAGCGCAAACTCGATCCTATTGCCACCGCACAAGAAAAAGCTCGCGCTAAAGTTGCACAAGCCAACGAGCTGGTTCGTCAAGCACAATCGAACGTTGCCAGCGCTGAAAAAGCATTGCAGGAAGAAAAAGAACGCTATGGCGACGCAGTTGCCGAACAAGCCCGCAAGAGCGCTCAAACCGAACAGGAGCTAAAGAAGGTCACTGAACAGCTCGCAACCGCACCACAGACTCTTGACGAACTCAATGACCGGCTCGCTAAAGCACAAGCTGGACGAGATAAAGCCACAGAACACCTAAACTTATTACGGAAAGTCAGTGACGAAAAGGTTGAAAAGTCTCGTGACACAACTAAGGATCTCGAAGATGTAGTGGCGCAACAAGACGAGGAAATGGCGTTGAAGAATATGACCGACGCCGAAATTAAGAAGCTTGACGATAAGATTGCAGAACTTTCTCCAAGCCAAGAAAACGCTCGAGAAGTAGCCGAGCTTACTGCTCAGCGGCAGCGCCAACAACGAAAGCGTATGCTCCAAGAAGACAATATTACTAACCTCAATAATCTAGTTACCAAAATTCGCAGTGATCTAGCCGAACTTGAAGAAGAAATTCGTAACGTTGCTGGCCAAGTCCTCGTCGTCGAACAAGAACTACAAACAGCGATCCGCGATGCTACTCAAGCCGAGCAAGCAATTCACGACCAGCGTTCTACCATCGACGCGCTCACCAAGAACAAAGAAGCACTCGAACGAGAGCTGGCAACATTGGCAGATCCAATCGCCAATAACACCCCAGCCCGTGAACAAGAATTGGAAGCAGCCAAGCAAGCGCTAGCTCCTCTTAAAGCACGCCTGAGCACTGAGCAAGAAAACCTCGATAGCCTTCAACCTACCTACAATTCAGCATTGTCAGCTAAAGAAGCACAAGAGCGAGACGTCGTCGCAAAAACGCAACATATTGAAAAACTGCGTGAGACACACGGCACGGCCCGTGCAGACCTAGATAACGTCCGCCTCGAATTAAACAATGTGCGTAAAGCTCACGATGATGCACTAGCGGAACTAGATTCGCTTCGTCACCAGATTGCAGATCTCGAACAATTGCGGGACCGCATTGGTGATTCTGCTGGCGAGTTGAACAAGATTACCCGCGAGCTAGATACGCAACGCATCGTGCACTCTAATTTAGTGAAAACCGAAAGTGAACAATGTCTACCGACAGGGCAGATCCCAACGACCCCGCAACCCATCGAGCACAAGCCCATAGCTCACCAGGAGACGCCAGCCAGAGCTCAACACAACGCTTCGGCTCAACTCGCCCAAACTGGTGTTGCCTCAGGAGAGGTTTTACTTGGTGCGGGAACGTTGATCGGTCTTGGCGCTCTCGCTGCAGGAGTTTCCCGACGTCGTCGTCAAGGGTAAAACTACTATCTAAAAGTGGCACATAAATGTGGGGTTACATCGCGCATGTAACCCCACATTTGCATTCAGCTATTTAGCTGCGAAGGTTTTCTTCTAATAAATCGCGCATGTGCATCGAATGCACACTACGCACCGCCAAGTAGGAGAGTGTCAAGATACAAATGTATGGAATGCCGGCGTACCAGGCCACTGGCAGCAGCCAGTACAAGCCGATGAAAATCGCAACCGAGGCGACTATTGACAACGGAGCAACAATCTGTGCCGCCCACAACCGATGCTCCGGCAACGGCAACCCGGCCGCTTTACGCTTGGCACGGAACGCCATGTGGGTCAGCATGGTCATCACCCAGGTGACCAAAATACCGATCGTTGCACAACCGTAGAGCCACAAGAACGCATTAGCTGGGCTAGCGATTGCCAGCACGGACGCTAACACCATGCCAACCATCGCAATCAATACTGCACGACGCGGCGAACCATTACTCGCCGTCACCGCAGCCCAGCTCGGGGCTTGACGGTCATTAGCCAGCGAATGGATCATGCGGCTTGAGGAGTACAAACAGCCGTTTGCTGCCGAAAGCGCAGCCACAATCAAAATCGCATTCATAATATGCGCCGCACCCGAAACACCCGTAATATCGAGCGCCCGCACGAATGGCGATTCGTCAATCGTGCCGTGTGAGCCAGCAGTTTCCGTCCATGGTTGCAACATGAGAACCACAAGAATGGCGAGCACGTAGAACAACAACAGACGCCAAATCATGGTGTGTGCAGCACGTGGAACGTCACGCTCCGGATGCTCGGATTCCGCTGCACCAACCGAGACGTTTTCGATACCGCCGAAGGAGAAGACAGCTAAACAGATAGCCGCCAAAAGGCCCGAAATTCCTTTAGGGAAGAACCCGCCGTGCTCGGTCAAATTACCAGTACCGATTGCTTCCACCCCTGGGAACAGCCCAAGAACCAGGGCCAAACCGAGCGCAATGAAGGTAACGATAGCGATGACCTTAATCATCGAGAACCAGTACTCACTCGAACCATACAGATGCACTGAGAACAAATTCAACGCCACAATAAAGAGCGAACACAAAACCGTGCCCACCCACAGTGGCAGACTCGGGAACCAGAACTGTAAATATGTTGCCGTTGCAGTAACCTCAGCACCCACTGCGATCAACATTGTGACCGCAAAGTTCCAACGCGTCACATATCCACCATAAGGACCTAGGTAAGATGCGGCTACCGCACCATGACCACCCGGAACCGGATGGACGGATACCATTTCCGCCAACGCCCACACAACCGCAAGCGCCAAAAAACCAGCTGCCAAATAGGCAATAACTGTAGATGGGCCACCATAGCCAATCACCGATCCCGACCCCAAAAACAGGCCAGTACCAAGTGCACCGGAAAGCCCGATCATCGACACTTGAGCAGATGTTAATCCACGTTTAAGCTGAATATGTTTCGTTGGTATAGCTGAATCGGCAGGGGTCTGGTTAACCCCCACCGATTGTTCGCCCGCTTTTTCGTGTTCTGTCATAGAAAGGAGCTTACCCGGCGGAACACCTCAATTCCTACAGGTGTCCACCCATTGGGACAGTTCCCATAAATAACGTCACATAGCCTCCTTCTTCACCGAAAGCTTGAGATTGTGGCCATGCTCTGGCAAACGCCCACTGGCCATCTGCTGAGCATCAGAATCCTCATCAAACATTGAGGTATCAAGCTCAGCACTCTCCACCACAACAGTTTGACCATCGCTAACCTCACCCGACAAAAGCATTCGAGCTAACTGGTCACCAATTTCGCGCTGAATCAACCGACACAACGGACGTGCACCATACGCCGGATCATAACCTTCCAACGTCAAAACCGACTTCGCATCATCCATAACTTCCAAGGAAATCCGTCGCGAGCTCAACCACTGCGCCATCTGAGCCACATGCAAGTCAACGATATGACTAATATCTTCAACCGAAAGCGGATCGAAAATAATCACATCATCCAGCCGGTTCAAAAACTCCGGCTTGAAATGTGCACGCACAGCATCCATCACAGCCTTATGCTTCGCCGACATATCCAGCTCACTATCGATCAGGAACTGCGAACCAAGATTCGACGTCAAAATCAAGATCGTATTACGGAAATCAACCGTACGCCCTTGACCATCGGTCAATCGACCGTCGTCGAGAACCTGCAATAAAATATCGAAAACTTCCGGATGAGCTTTCTCTACCTCATCAAGGAGCACGACGCCATACGGCCGGCGACGAACCGCTTCAGTCAACTGACCGCCCTCTTCATAGCCAACATATCCCGGAGGAGCACCAATCAACCGAGCAACAGAATGCTTCTCCGAATACTCCGACATATCAATGCGAACCATAGCCCGCTCATCGTCGAAAAGGAACTCAGCAAGCGACTTAGCCAGCTCAGTCTTTCCCACACCAGTCGGTCCCAAGAACAGGAACGAACCCGTTGGCCGCTGCGGATCAGCAACTCCCGCCCGCGAGCGCCGTACAGCATCCGACACCGAAGCAACTGCAGAACGCTGACCAATCAGACGCTTAGCAATCTCATCTTCCATCGTCAGCAACTTCTCCATCTCGCCTTGCATCAAGCGACCCACCGGAATCCCCGTCCAAGATGAAACCACGTCAGCAATACCATCGGCATCAACTTTCTCCGCAATCATCGGAGCCTCGTCAACAACTCTGGCTTTCTGCGATTCATCAGCCTGAATCTGAGCCTCAATCTGTGGAATATCACCGTTCTGAATCCGGCCAGCATCCTCATAACGCCCCTCACGAATTGCCTTTTCTAATTCCGTTCGCAATTCATCAAGGCGGACACGCAAATCGCCAACCTTATTCCGACCAGCCTTCTCCGCCTCCCAGCGGGCGTTAAGCGACGCCAATTCCTCAGACTTATCAGCCAACTCCGCGTTCAGCTTCTCCAGCCGATCAACTGCCGAGGCATCATCATCCGAATCAGTCTCCTCAAGATACGACTTCTCCATCTTCAACCGGTCAACCTGACGACGCAAAACATCAATCTCTTCTGGTGACGAATCCAGCTCCATTCGCAACCGGGAAGCCGCCTCGTCGACCAAATCAATCGCCTTATCTGGTAATTGGCGTCCAGAAATGTAGCGATCCGAGAGTGTAGCTGCCGCAACTAATGCCCCATCCGAAATGGTCACCTTATGATGAGCCTCGTACTTTGGAGCAATACCGCGCAAAATCGCAATCGTATCCTCCACACTCGGCTCACCGACATACACCTGTTGGAAACGACGCTCTAAAGCTGGATCTTTCTCCACATGTTCCCGATACTCATCAAGTGTTGTCGCACCAACTAAACGCAACTCACCACGAGCCAGCATCGGCTTGAGCATATTGCCCGCATCCATCGCGCCGTCGCCACCACTACCTGCACCAACTACCGTGTGTAGCTCGTCAATAAAGGTGACAACTTCGCCATCGGACTCCTTAATCTCCTGCAAAACAGCCTTGAAGCGCTCCTCGAACTCACCACGGTACTTGGCACCCGCCAACATACCGGCAATATCCAAGGAAATAAGTCGCTTACCGCGAAGCGAATCAGGAACATCGCTATCAACAATGCGCTGAGCAAGTCCTTCTACAACAGCGGTCTTGCCGACTCCAGGTTCACCAATCAGCACCGGGTTATTCTTAGTGCGTCGAGAAAGTACCTGGACAACTCGGCGAATCTCCGTATCACGGCCGATAACCGGGTCCAACTTGCCCTCACGAGCCATCTGAGTTAGATCCGTCCCGTACTTTTCGAGCGCCTTGAATGTCCCCTCTGGATCAGGTGAAGTCACTTTAGCTGAACCGCGCACATTTGGTAGTACCGCTATCAACTGTTCCCGACCGGCATTAGCCGACCGTAAAATATCACCCGCAGAACTCTGATTCGCTGAAATAGCAAGCAACAAATGCTCAGTCGAAATATAGGCATCACCTAAGGCAGTGGCCTCTTTGCCCGCGTCAGATAAAACTAGTGACAAATTACGGGAGGTCTGTGGCTGTGCTGCCGTTTGACCTTGCACGCCAGGGAAACTTGCTATTTGGGCTTGAGCGCGCTCAATGATTTGACGGGTATCAACACCGACCGCATCAAGTAACGCAGTAGCAACACCGCCACTTTGCTTGAGTAACGCAACAAGTAAATGGGCTGGCTCAACATGCGGATTACCCGCCCGCGTTGCCATATCAATCGCATCAGCTAATGCCTCTTGCGACTTTGTTGTTAATTTATCCATCATAAAACTCCTTCACACTACGGCTTCATTACCTAGTCAGCCATCTGCTACTTAGTTAAACGTATCTAAAGTTGAGTCTATTCCACTCAATCTTAATTGACAAGACTTTAATCAGCCTAATAGTGATTCTGGGGACGCTGAGGCTGGGAACTGGGACTGTGATACTGGAGCTGGGGGATGAAGATGTACTCAACTGGCATGCCAGTGGTCACCTTGGACCCTCTGCCCATACTGCTATCCTTCCCGGCCTCGTTCCAACCACTATCCATCCCCATCACATCCCACCCCGTCCTACCCCGTCCCGAAAACTCGGTTATATGAAGCAATGCTTTCCAATATTGACCATCTGCCCAAATAACCGAGTTTTACAGACAGAGGAAACAACTGTATCCGACTCAGATGGCCAATTATTTGCCGCACCTACCCAAAGTTGTCCACAATATGCCAGCAAAAGGGGCTTATCCACAGATTTTTCAGCAATCCTCAGGGAGCTCGCTTAAGTTGCCATACTGTTCCTATGAATATCTATCAGCAGCCATCACCCAAAAGACTCGGAGTTTTCCGCACCCGAGATTTGTGGCTTCTTGGCTTGCAGAAACGAAGAAAACGCGAAAAGGCAATGCGCAATGGGTCTCTAAACCGCATTCGGCGTGGCTGGTATGCACTGCCCGACGCACATCCAGATCTAGTCAACGCAGTTCGGCGGCGTGGCGCACTAACCGGATTATCCGCGTGCAAACTATATGGACTTTGGACACCTCATCACGACAAACTTCAAGTAGCAGTACCAGATTTCGTGCGGTGCTCATTCACTCTCGGAGCCACTCGTAGATCGCTGAAAACTAAACTCCCCTGCGGAATAGTTCCACTAGATACTGCACTCATTCACGTTGCCGCGTATGAATCAACTGAAGTCGCATTAATCGTTTTCGAATCAGCACTTAACAAAGGCTATATTCGCCGTGACCAAGCAAAGGAACTGTTGGAAAACGTTTCACGAACCCGCGCCCAAAAAATACTCGCGCGCCTAATCTCTAATAGCCAATCCGGAAGTGAAACTCGGGTGCGCAACTATATTCAATCTTTACGATTCAAAGTCGTGGCCCAAGCACAGATTGACAACGTTGGCAGAGTAGACCTACTCGTCAAACCCCGGCTAATCATTGAATGTGATAGCCGGGCACACCACACTTCTGCAATAAACTATCAAACAGACAGAAACCGCAGTAATAGCGCGCTTATTCGCGGATACCTCACAATTCGTTTGACCTATGAAGACGTTTGGAGCCGATGGGACAATACAAAAAGGTGGGTTAGATATCTCCTTCAACACCGGTTACACAAGTGGAAAAATCCAGCTTATTCACCCATGAGTTCGCTAACAGAATAAAACAGCAGAAAAACAGTTGAGGATACGCAATCTCACTAGTTTTTCGTTAGCCTTGGGAATAGTACCGGTTTTGAGCAGGTCAACGACTTATTGTTTATCGACTTGATCCTTCTTGCTCGTCTTCTCCGGTACAACCAAGGAAAGGAGCTTTTATGTCACTTTTTGATAAGGCAAAAGAAGCACTCAACGATAACAAAGACATACTTAAAAGTGAAAAGGCCGAAGATATCTCAGATATGGCTCTGGATAAGGCTGAAGAAGCAGCGAAAAAGGCTACTGGGGACGATCACGCAGATAAGATTTCTCAGGTTCGGGATGTCATAGATTCGAAAATCGGCAACGAATAAATCTAGATTATAAGGGTTGTGGCAACACGCGATGTTGTCACAACCCTTAGCAGTGGGGGATGATGAGCATCTGTGCTCATCATCCCCCACTTTATTTGCCCATGACACCTCCACTCGAGTGTCTCGAGAACTCGTATTTAAGAGCTGATACCACCATTTTCCGCCTCATCTACACAGAATTCCGAGCGGAAGAGACAGCGGACGACGGAAGCAAGAAACAGCACACCAACGGAAAGAAAAACAGGGGACCTATGGATAAGTCGCTGAAGAACCACCGCGCGGTCCGCCACACGGGCAACTCTCACTGCACTTTTCGCCAAAGCGCAGTCACACCACCGAAAGGACACACCGCCAATAAAGCACCGCTAGGCCCCCATTTTTACAATGTTTATGCACTAAACCAGACCTGTGGCCCTTCAGCCAGCCTGGCAACATCGACATACCACGGCGTGCGTGGCAAAAGTTTCGGGTCGAATACAGTCAAAAATTCTCTAGCTGTACGAATATCAGATCGGCAGTGTCCACCATCGTGCAGGTCAACGGTCTGTTTACAGCCGTTCGCAGTGCCTCCTATACCGGGTGAAACAACACCTTCCTCACCAAGTGAAGCAACACCTTCCTCAGCCGGTGAAGTAACCTCTGCCTCACCCAATAAGGCCGCACATCCCATCCCCAATGAACTGGCAATGAGGTCAATGATGTCGCCAACAGACCATCCCAATTCAGTAAGCTCACTTAACGTCACTGCCCCGTCCCGTTTTGCTAATCTAGCTCCTGCCGTATTAAGCACTAATGGGACATGAGCATATTCTGGCGTGGCATAACCGAGCTGTTGCTGGAGATATATTTGCCGAGGTGTTGAGGAGAGTAAGTCATCACCGCGCACAATCTGGGTTACCCCAAATTCTCCATCGTCTACAACAGAAACGAAGTTGTACGAAAAGACCCCATCGCCCCGCCGGATAACAAAATCATCGATCATTGCTTGATAGACACCTAGTTGGCGATCTTCGAGGCATATTTCGGTGTTTGTTGTGCGCAATCGGAATGCGGCTTTCCGGTTGGCGACGCGCATTTTCTCCCGCCCTGCCACTCGCTCATCGTCGCTCAAATTCCGGCATGTACCCGCATAAGATCCTGGTGGTTGGTGAGGCGCGGAAGCGAGTGTTGCTAGTTCTTTTCGCGTGCAATAGCATTCGTACAAGGCGCCGGATTTACGTAGGTCGGCATATATTTCTTCGTATCGATCTAGCCGTTGGCTTTGGCGTATTTCTGGGCCGTCCCAGTCTATTCCAAGTGTTTCTAGGTCTCCTAGTTGACGGTGAATATATTGGGGTCGGGAACGGTCGTCAAGGTCTTCGATGCGCATATGAAAATCTCGACCGGTGTGTCGCGCGAAGGCCCATGCAAGCAGGGCCGTTCGCAGATTTCCAAGATGGAAGTCTCCGGTAGGCGATGGTGCAAATCTGCCTTTTCCTGGAGTGCTTGACTCTTTTTCGGCGTGTTGTGTGGGGATGCCGACGGTGGTTTCGTGGCCGCTCATTTTTCTACTCGCTATGCGTTTAATTGTTGTGCATTAATATTTTAATGCTTACTTCATCGCCAAAATGTCATGACGTGGCAGTGCGGTTCAGCGGTGTCTGCCAGGTGTAGTTCGTGAATTATTGCGCGGGTTTCGTCGTCGTTTTTGATTGACTCGAAGCCGTTTTTGTTGAGAAACGGGGTGACTTGGGCGCTTGGTGTGAAGGCGTATGCGGGCATGTCTCCGATTGCGGCGGTTAGTAGTTTGGTGCCGTATCCTCGACGACGATCAGCGCTTCGTACACCAAGCCACGTTAGTGCGAGCATTCGTTTCCGGCCGGCGCCTAGGGCGTCAGAGCGTACATATCCCACAATTTCATTGTTGCATTCGCCGACCCAGATGCTACTTGCGCCCGGATCGGTCAGGAGTTCGACGAGGTGGTCGTAGGTGTCGTGGGGGTGGATGTTTTGTGGGGTGGTTTCGCGCAGGATGTCAGTGTGAAGTTGGTAGATGGCTTCAGCGTCGACACGCGCGGCAGGGCGTAGATAGAAACGATCGTGGTTATTCATGGTTTTATTGTGTCATGGCTGATAAGAAGAAAACAGGACAACACAAGTCTCATCATTCTGGAACGCCAGCGCTACAGGTGCTTGAATCGGCTAGTGTTTCGTTTCGGTTATATGAATACGAGCATTCGACGACGATGGATCACGGCTATGCGCGTGATACTGCAGAGATACTCGGATGTGACCCTGATTCGGTTTTTAAGACGCTGATGGTGGAATCGGGTCGGGATGTTTTTGTGGCTATTGTTCCGGCGAGCGCACGGCTGAACTTGAAGTCGGTGGCTAAAGCTGCCGGGGTGAAGTCGGTGGCTATGATGGATCCGCGTAAGGCGGAGAAGGTCACTGGTTATGTTACTGGTGGTATTTCACCGCTTGGTCAAAAGCATCAGTTCCCTATTTTTCTTGATGAGTGTGCGCTGATGGCGGATGAAATCCTTATTTCTGGTGGTAAGCGTACCTTGTCGGTGGGGATTGTACCGGCGGATTTTATCGCAGTGTCAGGAGCTCAGGTAGCTGATATTGCACAGTGGTGAGTTTAGTTGATCTATCGCAAAGGGCCCTAGCGGTGTGCTAGGGCCCTTTGGCTGTGTCGTTAGTACGTTAGACGTTACATCTTGTGTGGCATCATGCTTGACGACGGCGAGCGATGAGTGCTCCGCCAGCAATGAGTGCGATAGCTGCTAGTCCAACTAGGCCACTGTTGTCAATACCGGTCTTTGCCAGTCCGGTTGTTGCAGAGTTGTTGTTCTGCTTTTCGGTTTGTGGCTTTTGTGGGACTGGTGTCGGATCTTGCGGTGTTGGTGCTGGCTCAACTGGGTTGGCTGGCGTCAGCTCAGTCCATGGCACTTCGCATTTGAGTTCTTCGCGGCTTGGTGCGGTCCAAGACCATTCAGTCTTTGCCCCATCAGCAAGCTTGAAGCCGTCCTTAACCGTTGCGACAACTTTCACGGTCTTACCGTACGGGTATTCATACTTGTTTGCATTGTCAGCAACCGGCTCAATCTCCTTACCGTCAACAGTTACCTTGTAGGTCACGCCTTTCATAGGTTCAACCGTTACGAATGGGAGAGTCTTACAGGCTGCCGGATCGGAAGCCTCAGGGATAACTACCGAAGCCTTCGGCTCAACTACAGTCGCCTCTGGCTGTTCTGGCTCAACCGGGTTGGCTGGAGTCAGCTCAGTCCACGGCACGGAATCCCGAGTCTCGATGGCAACCTTGATCGGATCGTGATCGGAGGAACGGTATGGCGATTCTCCGTCAAAGAGGTTTTTGTAATTGATGTTGTAGTTCCAGCGGGCATATTCAAATGCTACTGGTTCCATCGCGTTGACGTTCCATACGTCAGCAGCTTTGACCATCTCCATTGCCTTGGCATTGCCGAGCGCATGATCGAGTGATCCAACGAGACCGCCGAATTGGTAGGAGTGGTTCTTGACACCCATCTTTTCAGCGATAGACGTGTAGCCAAAGTCCTTTTCCAGTTTCACGAGTGGGTCTTCGCGAGTGTAGGAGTTAAGGTCACCGATAACAAATACTGGATCGTCAGCAAAGTTTTGTGCTACCCATTGGGCCATTTCGGTGACTTGGTTGACACGCATATTGTTGTTATTACCTTGGTAGCCATCGTTTGGCACAGTGTCTTTGTCTGATCCCTTTGATTTGAGATGGTTGATGACGACGACGAACGGCTTACCTTCATCTGCCCCATCTTTAATGGCTTGGAATTTTTGCGCTAATGGTTGCCGTGCATAAGCCCATTGGGTTCCGTTGTATAGGACATGTGAATCACCAACTGGCTTGATGGTATCTTTCTGGTAGATGAAGGCTAGGCGGATAACATCTTGTGCATCAAGGTCAGGTAGTTTTTCCGCTGCTGGTGATGGGACGTAGGCCCACTTTTCGCTTCCGGCGTCTTTGTTCAGTTCGGTAACGAGGTTGGCGATCGCAGCATCGCGGTTGTCGCCAAACTTGATGGAGTTTTCGATTTCTTCAAGACCGACGACGCTGGAGTTTAGTTCGTTAATAGCTTTAACGATCTTAGACTGTTGCATCTGGAAAGCCTCGTCCGAAAATGCACCACGTGGGTCGCAACGTCGATTGGTCAGACCTGTCCCATCGTATGCTGCGTATGGTTTACATCCTGGTGTGTCTTTTCCAAGGGTGGTGAAGTAGTTAAGCACGTTGAAGGATGTGATAGTGACATTACCTTGATCGAATTGTGGAGCTGGTTGACGAGTTGAGGTGAACTCTACCCATTTTGTCCATTCGTTGTTTGTCAGATCCTTAGCATCGGTGAGCGGACGTGTCGGCTGAAGATTCCATCGGTCTTCGTACTTTTTATATCCTACAGAGTTTGCACGATAATCGAGGATCATTGGCTGTGGCAAAGTGATAACTGTGCCTACTCGTAACGGTTTATTAACGTCAAGATATGGCACGGGGTACTTGTAGTTTGGCCACGGGTTATCCTTTTTCCCGGGGTCGGTGTAGTCCATAGAGGCGCCGTCGTCAAGAGCAATGCGTTCCCGGTTAATCTTTTCAGTGAGTATTGGCCACTGGTCTTTATCTGCGGTTGCATCTGATGGGATTCGGAATGGTTCTTCACCTGGCGCTAAATCAAGACGACCGTGACGGTTAGTGTAATAGTTTGCCGAAATTGTGTATTTGCCAGTGATTTTCACCAGCATGCTTTCGAGCTTTTCGCGTTCTGCTGGATCGTCTGGAACGCTCTCAATTTCCACTGGTTGTGGGGCGAGGATGGTTTCGTCTTTGGGTTGATCAGTAACGGTTCCCTGGTCTTCTTTGTAAACGCTAATTTGGGTTAAGCCGAAGCGTTCACTGGCGCGTCCAGTTACTTCAACATAATTTCCTATTTCAAGCTTTGCCGGTTTTCCACCGGTGTTGTTCTTGAGGTTGTTGAAGTTGCCGACGTAGACGAAGATACCATCGGATGCTTGTGGAGTTGCGTCTTTGGAGCCGCCACTTCCAGGGGTTTGCATATAGAAACCTTGGAATCCACCGTATGGATAGACAGCAGTAATCACGCCACGAGTTGTGACGATTTCCTTTTCATGCGGGGTATCTGTACCTTCACCTTGAATCTCGGCAATGGTGAGAATTTTTTGTGGGTCTGGATCAGGAGCTGGGGATTCACCTGGTTCGCTTGGCTGGTCAGGTGCAGGGTCTGGCTGGCCAGGTGCAGGGTCTGGCTGGCCAGGTGCTGGGTCTGGCTCACTCGGAGCCGTAACTTTTGCGTCCCCCTTGGTGCTCATTGGGGTTGCTTCGACGATAGTAAAATCTTTTGAGTTATTATCGGTATCTACCCCAGCTTTGGCACGCTGGAAGGATTGAGAACCTCTCGCAATTTCCTGAATCGCTTCGGTTTCACCAATAGCTTTTGTACCCCATCCTACGAGGTCGACTGCGGCTGCTCCGGCAGTAAGTTTGTCAGGCACGCTATCTTGGGTAAATAATCCAATAGAGGCTCCTTTATCTGAAGCACTCATATTGAATTTTCCAGTTTGCTGATCAGCGTTTAGCTCAGTGGCCGGTTTTCCTTTAGCAGCAGTAACGAGGAAGTACCCTTTAGCTGGAATTTCTCCGGCCAATTCGGTTTTACCACCTGATTTGTTACCAGAGTTTGCAAATCCCTGTAACACATAATTACCGAGATCGATAGGTGCATCAGTGGGATTATAGAGCTCTACATAATCCCGGAATTCGCCTCTTTTATCGGTGCCATCAACATATACTTCGTTGATGACGACGTTGCTATTATCTGGTGCTGCTTGTGCTGGAAGCACTGTTAGCGGCAAGGAAAGAATGGGCGCTGTAAAAATAGCAGCCAGTTTTTGTGAACGCGAAAGTCGCACGTGCTCACCTTTCTTCGTCATAAAACCACAACCCCATAGTTGTAGTAAAAATAACCGTGCTAAGAAAACAACTTCGTCTTCTTAGACTTTTACTTTTAAATACTAGCGCGTTATTAATTAAATGTTTACTGCTACCATAAAAACTTTGAACGCTCCGGGATCTATAGCCTATTGATATGTCTGTTTCTTTTATCTATCAATAGGATAAAATCATGTCATGTCTGAAATTCACGTCCGTCAATTATCTGACGCCGAGCAACAGCGCATTCTCAATGCCGGTGAACTGGCTGAACGCCAAAATCTTCTTGATTCAGTAGATAGCATTGATGTACGTGCTACTGAGTTACGTGCGATTCAGATTGCAGATACAGAAAAATCAGGTCAAGATCTGTCTGAGTCATTAGACGTTCTGGCAGTAGCCTTGGGCTTTCATATACAACAAGCTACTGGCATGCAGTGGGCTAGCGTGACTGACGGTCACCAATCCACGCTAGTGTTGATCGGGGTTCATGGGGAAAATACGGTGGTTGTTTATCCGTTCGACGTCGTCGAGCGACGATGGCACAACACTGATCCAGATCTTTTCCGTTCCTATGTCGATGAGGTGTTGCGTTCCATTACGGAAAGTCGAACCGTTGTGGAATCGCCAGAATCCGACTGACATCCCAGGGTTGTGCTGCTCCAACTTCAGCAAGAAGCCGGTCAATGATTTGGGCTGTAAAACCCCAGATCATTAGCTCATCAAGTTGAAATCCAGGTCCGGTACGTTCAACTCGTTGCCAGGTTCCGCGATTCTCACGATCAGCTAGGTCAGCTAGCGCGATCCAATGCGCACTAGCTACTTCACTAGGGTTTAATTGCAATGAGTAGTGAGAATGAGGCTTATCAAGTTGGCCAATGATGGGAATAACTTTGTGGCCCGTACGGGGTGCAATAAAAGCGGAAAGCTGGCCTCGGATCTCAATATCTGCAGGCAATATTCCCACTTCTTCCCAGGTTTCTCGTAAGGCAGTTTCAGTTGGAGTTTCCCCGTTATTCTTTCCACCGCCAGGTAAACTTATTTGCCCGGCATGAGTACGCATGTGAGTAGCTCTAACCGTAACTAAAAGGCACGGACGTACACTGGCATCAAGCAACGCCAGGACAGCTGCATTAAAAGTTGTCACAGAATAATCTCATTCACATCCAGAATTTCAGCATCGTCGTCTTCATTTGTAACTGACGAAGTCCCAACAAGTTTGAGTTGCCGATGAGATAACCGGTCGTACATGTGTTGTTCAAGCAACTCTAGTAACCAATCAAGTTGCTGACTGCTTGGAACAACTGCAGTACCACGATCATGGGCATGAACTTCTTGAACCGTGTGAGCGCTGCGATGGCGTTCGTCTTCACGGGCAGCACGGAGAGTTCTCCGGAGCGTCTCAATTGATCCAGAAGCTTCAACTTGCCCCGAAGAATTAACTGCAAAAACTCGTTCTTGGCGTTCACGCTGGGTGCGAATTTGTTCTTGTATCAACGTATGTTCGTTGCGTAAATCAATCAATTGCTGTTCAATTGCCGATTTGGCACTAGCAAGTTTTGCTAACTCATCACGTAGTTCAAATATTCGCGCAATACCAGCTAGATTGATGCCTTCTTCTTGAGAAAGCCGTTGAATTTCAGTCAGACGCTCAACATCATTCAGCGAATATCTCCGGCCACCACCACGAGTCCGTTTGGCAACAACAAGCCCGAGCCGATCATACTGCCGTACTGTTTGTGCATGCATTCCAGCTAGTTCTGCGGCTACGGATACGGTAAGAATTGGCGCACTATTAGCTACCTTTGCCATTGTGTCACCTCCCTTTTATTATCTTACCCGCCGCTGCGTGCGACGGGTAAGACTACATTAGATATGAGCCATCTTAGTAAATTCTGCCCGCGGGTCAGTATCCAGCATCGCTTGACGATAATCTTCAATCGCCTGACGCGCCTCATCTGATAAATCAGCAGGAACGGAAATGGTTAGATGCACATACATGTCACCTTCGGCACCATTAGCCCCTTTGAGTCCTTTGTTTCGGATGCGCAAAGTCTTACCAGAGGACGAACCCGCTGGTATTTTCACTTTAACTGTTGTGCCATCTAATACAGGCACATCAACAATTGCTCCTAGCGCAGCTTCATCAAAGGACACCGGGACTTCAACATGAACATCGTGCCCACGAAGTTCATAAACTGGATGTTTTTCCACAGTGACGCTTACTAGCAGATCGCCGTGTTCCCCACCATTACTTCCCGGATTTCCCTTGCCTTTAAGACGAATTTTTTGCCCGGTGGCAACTCCTTTAGGAATCCGTGCAGTAACTGGTTTTCCATTGATGTTCAGGGTGATTGTTGCACCATCAACTGCCTGCCGGAATGTGAGTTTTGTTGACGCTTTCACGTCACTTCCCCGAGAAGGGCGCCGGCCAAAACCGCTAAAACCGCTAAATCCTGCAGTACCGTCTGCTTGCGGAGCTCCTTGCCCGAACATATTTTTTAATATGTCATCCAACCCTGGGGTGTCCCCCATGGTTGAGTACGTACCTCGGCTAGTACCACCTTGGCCAAAAACTCCGGAGAAAATATCTTCAAATCCGCCACCACTGCCAGGCGTGAAGCGAGCACCGCCTGACATCGAGCGGATAGCATCATATTGTTTACGCTCTTGTTCATCCTTGAGAACACTATATGCCTCAGAAACGTCCTTAAACTTTGCTTCAGCTGCGGTATCCCCTGGATTACGATCCGGATGATATTTACGTGCAAGTTTACGGTAAGCACTTTTAATTTCTTCAGCGGATGCAGTTTTTGGCACCCCTAGAGATGCATAAAAGTCCTTATTCATCCAATCTTGGCTTGCCACTAGCTTCACCTCCTCACTGGTGTTGTATCGCTAAATTATTCTCATTCTGGTTTGATCACGCCAACTCGTGCTGGCCGTATGACTTTATCGCCAACTTTGTATCCTGGTTGGATAAGCTGGCCAATATGCTCTTCTGTTGCCTCCGGCGAAGTCGAAGCCATTAAGGCTTCATGCATATTGGGATCAAAAAGGTCACCTTCAGCCCCAAAACGTTCCATCTTGAAATTAGTGCGGAGACTACCTTCAAGTTTCTCCATGATTGCGCCAGTCGGGCCTTCCAGATCTCCATGCTGACGTGCTAAGGCAATATCATCAAGAACTGGTAAGAGAAGCTCTAAAACCTTATTGATTCCTGCATCGTACTGGACTAATCCTTCAGCTTTCGAGCGTTTCACATACCCGTTATATTCTTGGCGTAAGTTATATAGATCCGCGTTACGGCGCGCAAGTTGCTCTTCTAATTCTGCAACTTTAATTAACCCCTGATCAGCTTGCGAAATTTCAGGTTCACCATCGTCGGCAGCACTCACGCCTGAAGTCATTTCTGCAGTAGACGTCTCATCTGCCGATAAGTTTTGCTGACCTTGTGCCTCATGCGACACAACCTCGGGTGTCGAATTCGCTTCTGGCTCAGGGGCGGTGTTCATTGGTTCATCTACCATGATCTTTCCTCTCTCATAACACTTTATGTGACGGCCGGGGGCCGCGGATGTACTCGCGGCCCCCGGAACCAATGATCACTTAGCGTCGTTATCATCTACGATTTCGGCGTCAATAACATCATCGTCAGCCTTTGGAGCCTCATCGGCGGCGGCAGCACCGGCAGCCTGCTCTTCTTGAGCCTTGGCATAGAGCGCTTCGCCAATCTTCTGGGCCTTAGTGTTGAGATCTTCAGAAGCAGACTTAATAGCTTCAACATCTTCACCCTTGAGAGCTTCCTTGAGCGCATCTACTGCACTTTGAACTTCAGTGGTGACAGAATCATCAAGCTTATCGGCATTATCCTTCAAAACTGATTCAATGCTGTAAACCTGCTGTTCAGCAGTGTTACGGGTATCAGCTTCTTCCTTACGCTTGGCATCTTCAGCCGCATGCTCTTCAGCTTCCTTGACCATACGATCAATATCTTCCTTCGAGAGCGCAGAACCTCCAGTAATAGTCACTGATTGTTCCTTACCGGTGCCAAGATCCTTCGCGGATACGTGAACAATACCGTTGGCGTCAATATCGAAAGTTACATCGATTTGCGGGCGTCCTCGTGGAGCCGGCGCAATTCCGCCTAATTCGAAGGTGCCAAGTAACTTGTTGTCCCGAGCAAACGGACGTTCACCTTGGTAAACCTGAATCAATACTGATGGCTGATTATCTTCAGCTGTGGAGAACACCTGCGAACTCTTCGTAGGAATAGCAGTATTACGCTCAATCATCGTAGCCATCCGCCCGCCGAGGGTTTCAATACCCAACGATAGCGGGGTGACATCAATAAGCAACACGTCAGTGCGATCACCGGAAAGCACGCCTGCCTGGAGCGCTGCGCCAACAGCAACAACCTCATCTGGGTTTACTCCCTTATTCGGCTCCTTACCACCAGTAAGTTCCTTGACAACTTCAGTGACTGCTGGCATACGTGTTGAACCGCCAACGAGCACAACGTGATCAATTTCAGAGATCTTCACGTCTGCATCTTCAATAACTTTCTTGAATGGCGCCTTGGTACGCTCAAGCAGATCCTTTGTCATCTCTTCGAAAGCTGCTCGGGTAAGCCGTTCATCAAGGTGAAGCGGGCCGTTTTCCGACATTGAGAGGTACTGCAAGTTGATATTGGTTGAAGTTGCCGAAGACAGTTCCTTCTTAGCTTGTTCAGCAGCTTCCTTCAACCGCTGCAATGCAACTTTATCCTTGGAAAGATCTACGCCATGGTTATTCTTTACCTGAGTTACTAGCCAATCGATAATGCGCTGATCCCAATCGTCACCACCAAGCTTGTTATCACCTGATGTTGCACGAACCTGAATGGTGGAGAAATCATCGTCATCCTTACCTACTTCAAGGAGCGAAACGTCAAATGTACCGCCGCCAAGATCGAAGACGAGGATGAGTTCATCTTCCTTACCTTTTTCCAGACCGTATGCCAAAGCAGCTGCAGTTGGCTCATTAACGATACGCTGAACGTTAAGACCAGCAATTTGTCCCGCGTCCTTAGTAGCTTGACGCTGAGCATCATTGAAATAGGCTGGGACAGTAATAACTGCATCAGTAACCGTATCGCCGAGATAAGATTCGGCATCCTTCTTTAACTTCTGCAAAATGAAAGCAGAGATTTGTTGTGGAGTGTAGGTCTTATCGTCAATATCGATCGACCACTCTTCACCCATGTGACGCTTCACTGAAGAAACGGTACGTTCCACATTATTCACTGCTTGACGCTTAGCAATTTCTCCAACAAGAACTTCGCCAGTCTTAGAAAAACCTACGACTGATGGCGTAGTACGCATACCTTCAGCATTGGCGATAACAGTTGGTTCGCCACCTTCAAGGACGGTAACTACCGAATTTGTGGTTCCTAAGTCAATACCCACTGCACGTGCCATGGACTTGCCTCCTTTTCTTGGGCGCTTAGCGCCATTAAAAACTTCTACATCTCAAGTTTGCATCAGTAATGAACTTATGTCCAGTCGACTAACTCATTCTTGAGTCCACTTAGCTCAACTTCATCATGTTGCATTTTATTCCCAGTTACGTTGAAATGAAGTTTCGTTCCGTTATTTTCTTATATTTTCCAATTAGGAACGACGAGGAAAGATATGTGTATCTATTTCATTCGGCGTAATTCTGTGCTCCACTAGACACCGTGACATCAAAGTATGTCGGAGGTGGCAGGTAGGATAACAATTACCGATAGGGAAGGGAAAAGATGAAGGATAAGTACCAATATTTGGAAGAACTTTCAGAGGCTAATATGGCATGGGCCAAAGAAGTTTCTACTGAAACTGTTACCCATTTCAGCGGTCCGGAGTTCACCAAACGCCAAGAGCAACTAGACACTCTCTTATCGTCAAAGGATCAGCTTATCCTCGCCAACAAACGTGGTGAATATGCTTATAACTTCTATACCGACGGCGATCATCCTCGTGGGCTATGGCGGCGTACTTCATTCGATTCCTACCTTGCCTATGTTTCGCCAGAAACCGAACCCGAATGGGAAGTTCTTCTTGATATTGATGAGCTGGGAAAAAATGAGGATCAGTCATGGGTATTTGGTGGCGCTCAACTTCTTTTCCCTACCTATGACCGAGCATTAATCTCATTGCACCCGGGTGGATCAGACACCAACGTTATTCGTGAATTTGATTTAATAACTCGTTCTTTCGTTACGGGCCCTGACGCGTTCATTAAGCCAAATTCTAAAGGAGCAATGAGCTGGGTCGATCGGAATACTGTTGTCATTAGTGCCGATTTCGGACCTGATTCCCTTACTGCCTCCGGATACCCTTTATCAGCACGACTGTGGTCACGTGGGCAAGACCTGTCCGAAGCTGTTGAATTTGTACGCGGTGAATATAACGATGTCATTGTTGGAGCATATTATGATCACACTCCCGGACACGAGAAACTTATCGCCCGTCGAGCCACTGACTTCCGCACAGATCGTTTATGGAACGTGAATATCGATACGGTTCGCCAAGGTAAAAAAGATGATGTCTTAGCAGAATTTCACATTCCCGAATCTGCAATAGTGAGCACACTGCGCGATTGGACAATTATTGATTTGCGCTACCCATGGGAACTTAATGACACAATTTACAGCGCCGGATCATTACTTGCTATCCCCACTCATACCGCCCTCAACAAGCCAACAAGTCAAGACGTCGAGGTTCTATACTGTCCGAGTGAAACGTCGTCTCTTTTGTCAATGACAGCAGTTTCCTCTGGTATCGTTTTCACTTCCCTCGATAATGTCCAGCAACGATTCTGGTTTGCCTCAAATAGTGGAGGAGACTGGGCCGTGACCGAATTACACCCTGATATTCCACCATTTTCCACTGTCAGCATCGCTGCAGTTGACGCACACACATCAGACGAAGTCTGGGTTACGTCTTCCGGGTTCCTGCACCCAACTACCCTTTTTCACGGCCACGTATCTTCCGAAGGTTTATCACTTCACCAGCTACGCCAAAGCCCACATCGCTTTAACACTTCCGGGCTCACAGTGCTTCAACGCTGGGCCACTTCGCAAGATGGCACTAAAATCCCATACTTCGTAGTTGGCCCTGAAGAAGTTCTTGAAGGCAAACGCCCTGCTCGTACCCTGCTCGATGGTTATGGCGGTTTTGAGGTATCTCGACTTCCTTCATACATTTCCACTTATGGCAAAATGTGGCTTGAAAAAGGCTATGTCTACGCCCTTTCCAATATCCGCGGAGGCGGAGAGTTTGGCCCTCGATGGCATCAAGCAGCCCTCCGGGAAAATCGACATAAGGCCTACGAAGATCATGCAGCAGTAGCAGCTGACCTTGTTTCAACTGGCATCACTACAGTGCCCCAACTAGCAGCTACTGGCGGATCTAATGGCGGGATGCTGATGGGAAATATGTACACCACATACCCACAGCATTTTGGCGCTATTGTCTGCCGGGTACCACTTCTGGACATGAAACGCTTCTCTCATCTTCTTGCTGGCGCATCATGGATGGAAGAATACGGCAATCCTGATACGGATGATTGGAATTATCTACGCAACTATTCGCCATATCATAACGTTAAATCAGGCCCTTATCCGCCAATTCTCATCACCACATCCACACGTGACGATCGTGTACACCCTGGTCATGCTCGAAAGTTTTATCAAAAACTTCGTGATCACGGTTTTACCGCCTACTATCACGAAAACACCGAAGGAGGACATGCTGGAGCGGCTGACATTAAACAAACTGCACAAGTGATGGCACTGATCTTCTCTTACCTAGATAGCGTTCTTGCCCCATAAAGCTCACAAATAAAATAAGGTTGGGGTTAGGAGAGAACAACTCCTAACCCCAACCTTCAAGATAACTCACCAAGCACAACTTCTATTCTCTAGCTGTCATGCTCCGCTCTCCTATGAAGTACGCGTATCACACAAGATTAGCTACTTACCAGTCATTCGTTATCAGTGCTCGTTTGGATCAGCTTCTGCATCATCCTTTGTTGGATGCACAGTACCAGCAACGTGGTCTGGTCCAGCGTAAATCGTGTAGAGCTTTAACGGCTCGTCACCGATATTGGTAACGTTGTGCCACATATCGGCTGGTACGAAAATAGCATCGTCATCAGAAACTTCAACTTCAAAATCGAGATTATCTTCGGCAGGGCCCATCTGGCATAATCCGCGCCCAGCTTCAATCCGCAAGAACTGATCAATACCGTGATGAACTTCCAAACCAATAGATTCACCAACTGGAATTTCCATCACTGTGAGCTGAAGCTTGCTACCCGTCCACATCGTTGTGCGGAATGTCGTATTTTCTAACGTAGCACTCTCAATATCTACCACGTAAGGAGTCTTACCTTTATCGTCGAACTGACCTGCGTATTGCGTCATCATTCTTCCTTTCATTCAGGACGCATTTTATATGCGTCACATACTAATCACAACATAGCCAATGTGTCAGGTAGTTCACAAAACTATTGCACTCGTAGCACATCACCAGCCAAGATTTCGGCCAATGTTTTCTCGTAACGTAAATATCCGTTCACGACGCACTGGATCATCATCAGCTGCATAGTCAAGAGCGTTTCCAGTATTTATGTAACGTTCTGGCTCCATGAAATATTCCAATGCTTCACCAGTTAACTGATTCGCTACTTGGGAGCGATGAGCAGTAATCCATGAAAACGGTCGACGAATAATATCTGGGAATGGCTCACCATTAACATCACGCAGAGCATGCTCGATAAAGTTAACTCCATTAAGTAAACCGTAATACGAGCTCCGGCCAAGACGTGTATTCATCTCCAGCATATATGGCACATTAGAATCCCTATCAACCTTAAAATCAATATTGAAGAATCCGACATACCCTAGCCCATCAACCGCACGTTGACATAAATCTTGTAAATCGGAACGATCAGTATCAGTCAACAATAAGTGATTGCCTACCCACATCGGACGCATATCTGTCAAGACACTACGTGCCTGCACGAAAACTGTGCGTCCATCACGTGCCCGATAGCCATTTACTGAAAACTCCTGAGTATTGTCACCAGAGATATAAGTCTGAACAAGCATGTCTCCAGTAAAACCTGACGCAAAAACAGCCCGTAAATAAGAAATCGCTTCATCGGCATTTTGCGCATGAAATCCCTTATGCTTTTCCGGAAAATCAAATAAATCAAACGTCTCGTAGTCATCTGCTTTAATAAATTGCTCGCCCGCAAAAACCCGATCCTCGATGTGATCCACAGTAGCAACTAAAGTTTGCGGAACAGTGATACCCAACTTTTCCATGCGCTGATAGAAATAACTTTTATCCATCAAAGCAGTGCCCAATTCTGGCTCTGGATAAGGCAAAATTGGCGTAAAATCCAATAATTCTAACGACCGATACAAAATATGGAGATACTCTTCTGTCGGCGCAATCATCAAAAAAGAATCTACGTCTTGAGCACGCCGCGCCCACACATCGTTAAGGAGTTCAGCAAAGACCCGCACATCGTTAGAAAAACCCGTTGCCGTATGAACTTCAGCAATCTGCGAACGATAAAATGGTGCTAAAACACCAGCGCCACACACGATTGCTTGGCGGCCATAGGCTTCATGAAACGCACGTGCCTGGGTATAAGAATTCTCGTCTGTCCCTAAAACTAACGGCACAACAACCATCAGTTTTCCTTCCGGCCTGTGAGTTCATGGAACAACTCATATTTTTCTGCGTCGATAACTCGATCAATATTGCCGATCCAGTGCACGATATTATCTTCAGTAAACTTGCGCTTGAAATGATAAAGACCGTTGTCCTCATCAATATGGAAAATACCGCCCATATCGTAGTAGTCACAGCTCTGCTCAGCAGCATAAGCAATCTCTTCATAATTGATCTGATAGGATTGGCCAAGTTGGAATTCATGGCTATCAGCACCATAGAGTGCATGCGCTGTCCGGCCAAAAGTAACAAGGAACGACGTCGTGATCGCTTGGCCCTCGTACATGGAAAAACTTAATCGCACACGATCAGAGAAAGCATCGTAGAGACGCTCGAAATACTCATACGGGCGATAAGAAATTCCATGATGTTTATTCATCATCTCAAACAAGCGATAAAACTCCGGCAAATCTTCCCGATTTCCAACCCGATTCGTCACCCCTAACCGGTACGACTTACGAATATTCTTGCGCGTATTTTTAGACATATCAGCAAGCAGTTGCTCGGGAGTACGACCATTAATATCAAGGATCAAACTCATCAACGGCTGGGTAGTATTGCCCGGATCTCGGTGGAATGGATATCCGGCTTGCGCATACGTGTGTCGTAATTTTTCGTCATCACCAATATTGGGATCGATACGTAATAAAAAGCCATTATTTTCACGCGCGTATTCTTCTGCTTCGTCAATAAGCTCAGTGACAATATCAAGGCGATTCATATCGCACACTGGGCCACGGGGAGCATAGTATAGCCGTGCACCAAAACGTGAATCCATCACCGACAGCACCGAGAGAGTTGCATCAATTTCACCATTAGTTTCATGGTAAAAATAATGACTATCCCAGCCTGCCTTAACGTATGCCCAAGGCCTACTTTGGAGCACATTCCCATATGGACTTTCAGCGATGAAAGTATCGAAACGTTCGGTTAGTTGAGAGTTATTTTTATCGAGCAACATACTTTCAAGGATAGTCGACGACGGCGAAACTAGCGCGAAGAGCACTCCTTAGCATGTTATCTACTACTTTTTACTCGTTAAGTTCTGGTAAGGCTTAAGACCGTTGTTTATTCACACCTGGTTCATTTTCGGCTTTATCGAAGAAAATCCAGGCTAGCGCAGCAAGAAGCAAAACACTTCCACCAACGATATAGGCGGCAACATATCCCGAATAGTCAATAATCAAGCCGGCAATAATCGGGCCTAGGATCGTCCCGAAATCATTAAACTGTTGGAAAAAAGATACGACACGTCCACCCTGCCGGTCTCCAACCACGTCGGCAATTGCGCCTTGTTGCGCTGGCTGAATAAAGCCAGCACCTAACCCGCCAAAGAAACACCACAAAAGTAACGATACGCTAGATGCCGAAAATCCTAACGCAATAGTGAAGACACCCGATACGATAAGCCCCCATAGCACAACGACCCTGCGGCCATAGATATCGGCCCACCGGCCAGCACGCAGAAGAGAAACAACATTGCCCAAAGCGAATGCTGTCATTGCCCCGCCAGCCAGCCACTGCCCTGCCGGCAGCCAGGAAGGACCATACATAATCGTGCCAGCAAGCAGTGGCACAACAGCCACCCGCATTCCCATATTGGCCCATCCTTGAACGAATGTGGTCAATAGAACCAGTGGGAAACGACGATTTTGGAAGGCTTCTTTAACGGTCATCATCGATCGTTCTGGATGAGTGACGTCTTTGGCCGATGGTTTCGTATCGCTAACTGGTGGTGTCGTTTCTTGGTTAGCTGCGTCGGCATCACTTTTTGCTAACCAGACTTGACGGAATTTTCGACGACGATGCCCGTCGGCTGGAATTTCATAAGCCACAATCCACATGGCAATCAATAACATCACTGCATATATCAAAAATGGCCACCGATACCCTAATGGGGCAATCAGGGCGCCTACTGCCGGGCCAGCAATATTACCAATCAGGTATCCACCGCCGAAAGCTGCTGAGGCCCGGCCACGTGCATGCGGTGGCGCTAGCTGAATAATGAGTGACATCGCAGCAACCGAAAACATTATCGAGCCAAATCCACCCACGCCTCGCAATACGAGCAAATGCCAATACTGCTGAGAAATCGAACTAGCCGCCGAGGATAACGCAACAATAAAGATTCCTAGTAGATACATTCGTCGCTCGCCTAGCCGTCCAGATAGCCGGCCAGCAGCCGGAGCAAAAATGAGACGAGTAAACGCAAAAGCCGATACGACGAAAGTGGCCGCCGTCGTCGTCACCCCAAAATGAATAGCAAACCGAGGCAACACTGGAGCCACAATTCCATACCCTAAGGAAATAGCTACCGAGGCAGCAACAATCACCCAAATTTCGCGCGGCAGGCGCACTTTCTCTACATTTTTACTCACAATTCAAGGTCTATCAGGCAGTGAAATAAAAAGAAAGCTGTAGCCACGTGCACTCTCACACGTATAGACTAAAAACATGGTTGATACGTATTCTTTCCCGCCACCGATCACAAAAATGGCAGACGGCACTATTAAACAAATTAACCCGTTTTCGGGAACAGAAGTGTGGACAATTCCAGGACGAGCTGATCGCCCTATTGACATTGTTCACGACGACGTGCGCCCCATAGACCCTAACCGAATTGGCCATACGTGTGCCTTTTGCACTCAACGAGTCCTTGAGACCCCGCCAGAAAAATCCCGCATTGTCCGCAAGGGTGATGATGCCGTCGTCTATCGTGGAACCGACGTCGATATGCTCACTCGCGAATGGGAATTCCGGCGTATCCCTAACCTTTTTGAAATTCTCTCGTTTGATTATTGGGCCAAAAACTATGACTATCGGCTACCAGCGAGCGCTCGCGGGCGCCTTGAAGCATATATGGCAGATCCGGCTGGACGTTCCCATGTTATGAAGGTGCTGCGGTTAAAACTCCGCAACACCTATACTGACAACGAATTTGCCGCACTGACAGAACAAGACATTACCGAGTTGGCATATCCGTTGTTTGGTGGTGGCCACGATCTGATCGTTGCCCGTCATCATTTTGTGCCAGACGCTACTGACACGTCACAATTAGCATCGGCAGGAACCTTAACTCCGCAAGAACATGAGTGGTTTATTCGCCTGACAGTTGACGCGATGCACGATCTCTATCAACAAAATCGCTATGTCCGCTACGTGCAGGTTTTCCAGAACTGGTTAAAACCTGCAGGGGCATCTTTTGATCATCTCCACAAACAACTTGTGGCTATTGATCAGCGTTCAGTAAATGGCAAAATTGAAGTTGAACGGGTTCGGCAAAATCCGAATTTATACAACGAAGCGGCCGTCAATTATGCCGGTTACCATAATCTTATTTTGGCGGAAAATAAGCATGCGATTGCGATTGCCGGATTCGGTCACCGCTATCCGACATTAGAAATTTGGTCAAAATCGCCAGCATCCCAGCCATGGGAGCACACTGATGACGAACGTCGTGCTATGAGCGACTTAATTCATGCAATGCATGCGGCAACTGGACCTGGTGTGCCAACAAATGAAGAATGGCATTGCAAGCCTATGGATGCTGATGTCAATATGCCGTGGAAGGTATTAATTAAGTGGCGGGTGTCAACATTAGCCGGCTTTGAGGGCGGTACAAAAATTTACGTTAATACGATTGATCCGTGGGCGTTACGCGATCGGGTTGTGCCACGCTTATTGGAGCTTCGCGCAGAAGGTCAAATTGCACAGAGCATCTCTATTGCTTCAGAGAGTAAATGGCAACCTAATTCGTTGAAATATAACCCGAATTTATAAACCTAAGGCGGAACATGCGTGGTAAGTCATGTTCCGCCATTTTTCTCCATCTGCACGTTAGACGGCAGATTAATAAGCGAGCGCTGATGCCGTTTTCGAGTGATAGTGCGATTCGTCGAGCTTTCGGAAAACTATAAGTGCACTAGCGTACTTTCCTTTTCGCTTTTCAATGACGGACTTGGGTGATACACTAGACTTACTTTACCGGTTTAGTTGTGATGAGAGATACACAAAAAACTCAGTGAATCTCCCATACTCAACCAAAACGGTAATCGGCATTTCAATGAAGAACCGCCAGTAACCATTACATCAAGGAGAACATCGATGAAGATCCGTTCCGCTTCCATCGGCTTCTTAGCCGCAACCGCACTTCTGCTCAGCGCCTGCACCGGTGGCAGTGCCTCCACCGACGCCAAGGGTAGCAGCGGAGAAGAAGGTGCCACCGGAGAAATCACATTCCAAACGTGGTCACTCAAAAATGATAAGTTCACCCCCTACTTCGAAAAGCTTGTTGCTGATTTCGAAAAAGCCAACCCCGGCGCTAAGGTCAAGTGGATCGATCAGCCAGGTGACGGCTACGAGGATAAAGTTCTCCAGCAAGCTGAGTCTGGTGAACTACCAGATGTTATCAACCTTCCACCAGAATATGCCTACGCTCTAGCTTCGGTAGATCAGCTGGTAGATTTGAATAAAGAGTCCAAGATTATCAACGAATACGTCCCTGGTGGCGTGGAAGCCTACACCTTTGATGGTATTGAAGGCTCTTTCGGTTTCCCATGGTACTTGGGTACTGAACTAAACTACTGGAACACCGAGCTTCTCCAGAAAGCTGGCGTATCCGAAGCTCCAAAGACTTACAAGGATCTGTGGGCCGTAGCTGAAAAGCTTGGCCAAGATGGCATCCAAACCATCTCAGATCTCCCCAGCCCGAAGGGTCTTCAGATCATGGTGTCAGATGCTGGTGGCAAGCTAGACATCGTCAAGGATGGCAAGTTCGCATTCAACACTCCAGAAGCTGAAGAGATCGTCAACACCTATATTGACCTCTACAAGAAGGGCGCAATCTCCCCTGAAGCTCTCCAGAATGCCGGTACCGCCAACGCAAACGTGAACAACTTCAACAAGGGCACTGCCGCCTGGACTACCGCTGGCCCGAACTATATTGACAAGGACGTTGCCGTTAACGCTCCAACCTTGCTTCCAAACATGCAAGTAACCGCCGGTTTCGGTAACCCACCATTGTTCGTTCAGGGTATTTCAGTTGCTAAGAATTCCAAGAACCCTGAGCTTGCCCTCAAGTTTGCTGAGTTTGTTACCAACACCGAAAATCAGATCGAGTTCGTCAAGCTCGCAGTTGGTTTCTTCCCTGGAACAATTGCCGCAAATGCAGATCCATCAACCTTCGCTATTGAAGCTGAGCACGAACAGCAGAAGGTCGCTACCGATCTTGCCGCTAAGCAAATGGATAAAGCCAAGATGACCGGTGACCCGAAGTTCACCACCGAAATGGAAACATTCGCCAAGCAGCAAATCGCACTCGCTGTGAAGGGCGAAATCACCGCTAAGGAAGCTCTCGATAAGTCTGTTGAGCACGCTCAGCAGGCCGTTGAGAAGTAACCATTAATGACTAAGACGAAGGGGATGAGCGAATGAAACGACAAAAATGGTATACCCCGTATCTATTGACACTCCCGGGAGTGATCTGGGTGCTTGTATTTGCACTCTGGCCATTCCTTAACACGGTGGCACTAGCGTTTACTGACGCTCGTCCTCTTCGTCCAGCAAAGTTTGTTGGGTTACAAAACTTCTATGCACTTTTTAGCGACGAACGTTTTATCTATGCGTTGACAACATCGCTGGTCTACGTCGTCGTCTGTGTACCGCTACTAACATTCCTGCCACTCCTCTTGGCGCTGTTAGTGCACAATAAAATTCCTGGTATCGGGTTTTTCCGTACCACATTCTACTTCCCTGTTATCGCCTCAGCAGTTGTGGTGGCGATTGTGTGGGAGTTCCTCTTCTCTGGCAACGGCACCATTAATGAAGCATTGAAATTCTTTGGTTTGATTGACCGTCCAGTAGAGTTTTTGTCTGATCGCTGGCTCTTAATCGGTTGTGCTATTGGCTTGACCGTGTGGAAGGGCCTGGGATACTACATGGTTGTCTACCTCGCCGCATTAGGTAATGTTGGCCGAGATCTACACGAAGCAGCCGCCCTTGACGGCGCCGGCAAATGGCGTCGGTTCTGGTCTGTAACAGTTCCTGGCGTGCGCGGCCCAATGTTGTTAGTGTCAGTATTAATTTGCGTTGCTGCTATGCGTATCTTTACTGAACTCTACGTCTTATCCAATGGCTCAGGTGGCCCCGGCGGGCGCGCAATGAGCGTTGTTATGTTGATCCAGGCAAGCGGTAAAGGCCTCAACGGCCAGGTCGGTTATGCATCAGCTATCTCCCTTGTCCTGTTCCTCCTAACATTAATCCCACTTCTTATCGTAGGTATTTCTAACAATGGCGATATGCTCCGTGATGCCCTTGCAGCTCGCCGCACTCGTAAAGCCCACAAAGCTACTCTTAAACTTGCCAAGCAAACCGCTGCCGCGCCAGCAGCTAACGCAGTTAAGGAAGGAATCTCCGCATGAGCACGTCCACTGATTTCGTCCGCCATGATCGCGCCTTCCGCACTCGCGGCTCCTCGGACATCATGAAGCCGTCGTTGGCTGGTCTGATCGGCAAGTATGTTCTGTTGTTTGCTGTATTGGCATTAATGGTTTTCCCATTCTTGTGGCAGTTATCTACCTCATTTAAGGGAGCCTCCGAAAATATTTACGATTTCCCACCAACGATTATTCCGCAAGAGCCAACACTGTCGAATTACGCCGAAGTATTCCGTACTATCCCAGTTCTTAGCTACGCTTGGCATTCATTGCTTGTCGGTGTAGGAACAGTTGTTTCGAATATTATTTTTGCAACCTTGGGTGGCTATGCGCTGGGGTGTTTGAAGTTTAAGGGCAAGGGAATCATCATGGCGATTTTCTTCTCTACCCTGCTTCTGCCAGGCGAAGTTACTTTGACAAGCCAGTATTTAACCGTCAAGTCGTTAGGGTTGGCAAACACGCTTTGGGGTGTGTTCTTACCCGGTGCAATTTCGGCGATTAACGTGTTGTTGATTGCCGCGGCATGCCGCATGATCCCGCCGGATGTGTTGGATGCGGCAACGATCGATGGCGCTAACACGTACCAACGGTTACGTCATATTGTTTGGCCAAATATTCGTGGTATGGTTTCAGTTATCGCCTTGTTCGCATTCATTGGTGCATGGGATGACTTCTTGTGGCCGTTGGTGGTCTTGTCCGATCCAGCAAAGTACACGTTGACTGTTGGTATGCAGTATTTGAATTCTAACTTTGCCGCTAATCCGCGTGTTATTGCGGCTGGCACGATGATTGCATTGGTACCGATTATTATCCTGTTCGCCACATTGCAAAAGCAGTTCTTTAAGGGCGTCGAGGAAGGTGGCGTGAAGCAGTAATGGTTAAGGCGCGTTGCGGGTGGATTCCGACGACGACGGTTGCCATCGTTTCCGATGCCATGTCCCGTCATGAAGCACAGCGATTAATAGCTGATTTCGATGAACGCGGACTGGCTACGAATATTGACGATGCTGCGGATACTGAGCTTCGGATTATTATGCAGGTTGCTACCCAATCGGTTAATAATCCAGAAGATGCGATGATTGACGTCTCGGAAACAACAATCATTATCACCGTATCAGCTCCGGTAGGAATTTTCCGCGCAACGCGCCACCTATTATCTTTGCTTGATGAACACGGCTGTGTCCCGTGTGGCACAATTCGGCTGTCACCATTGGTAGCTGAACGCGGCTTGCATATTGATGCGGCTCGTAAGTATTTTGATGCCCAGTGGATGAAAGATCGTATCCGGGAAGCTGCCTCACTTGGGCTTAGTGTTATCCAGTGGCATTTTTCGGAAAATGAGGGGTTCCGGTTAGAATCTCAAGCTTTTCCACAGATCGTTTCCGAGCATCATATTACGCGTGCCGAAGCTCGCGAGATTCTCGCTCTGGCACGTGATCTGTATGTGGAGATTATTCCTTCGTTGGATATGCCTGGACATTTAAGAAAAGCATTGTCCGCCTTTCCAGAATTACAACTTCCACCCGCACATCTAGCGCCTGGAGCCGAACCGTTAGCAATTCCAGATACTGGCCATGCTCTTAATATTGCGTTACCTCAAGCAGTTGATTTTGCACGTGCACTGATCGATGATTTTGCTGATCTTTTCAAAGAATGCCGATCTTGGCATCTTGGGGGCGATGAGTTTGTTGATTTTGCGCGCATTTCCGAATACCCCGTGTTGGCCCAAACTGCCCAACGTAAGTTCGGTGTAGATGCGAATGGTTTCGATCTATTAACAGATTTTGTTAATCAGATTGCTACTCATCTCAAGACCCGCGGTTTTATTCCCCGGGTGTGGAATGATGGAATGCTTCGGGGAAACATTGTCCAACTCGATCCGGAGATCGTGTTGACGTGGTGGACCAACTGGCATGCGGATATGCGCCCAGTTTCAGCTGCTTTGGCCGCCAATTATCGGATCGTTAATTTCAATGATTCACTGTTTTATTATGTTTTAGGACAAAACGCTGGGTATCGTTATCCAACCTCGGAGCGGATAGCGGCTGCGAACTGGCATCCAGGTCTTTTCCCGCAGCTACCAGCGGACGGTTCAGCTTCTCCGGTTCAAGAAATCCGTCCGGAAAATGGCAGATACCCACACCAGCTAGTAGGTGCATTCTTCTCAATCTGGTCCGATCAGCCCGATGCGCAAACTCCAGCTGAGGTAGCAGCAGGAATCCGCGAACCGCTAGCTGAGTTTGCGGCACGCTGCTGGCAGATTTCCTAATCGATTATTCTTTTTCTTTCATTTTGCCATCTGCCATGCGCAATACACGGTCAGCAACCGTAGCGGCTTCATTTGGATCGTGAGTAACAAACACGGCCGTCATCTGGGCTTTCTTCAGAATCTGGCGCACGTCTACCGCCAACCTTTCCCGCAATTCTTGGTCAAGTGCAGAAAGCGGTTCGTCCAACAAAAGAACATGAGGCCGCGGGGCTAGCGAGCGCGCTAAGGCTACCCGCTGGGCTTGACCACCGGAAAGCGTGCCCACCTCTCGTTTTTCAAACCCGGACAAGCCGACGACGTCGAGCATCTGGGACACCCGTATTTCACGTTCACTACGCTTAACTCCGGCCATTTCTAAACCGTACCCAACATTGCGTGCCACGTTACGATGCGGAAACAACTGCCCGTCTTGGAAAACCATGCCAATATTCCGGCGATGCGGCGGCACGCCATCCATATCATGTCCGCCTACCATAATACGACCACCGTCGATTGGTTCGAGCCCGGCAATCGCACGCAACAGCGTAGATTTACCCGAGCCCGAAGCTCCGAGCAACGCAACAATTTCACCGTGTGCAACCCGCACACTGACATCCCGTAACGCATGAAAACCATCAGGATAGGTCAAGCTAACGTGCAATACCTCAATCATACTCATGTTGTTTTCTCCGTCATTCCTCCGGGGTACGCTTACTGCTCCGGATACGCGAACTGCCCGGCTTGCTTAACATCTCCACAATCACCATCACCAATGCCGTGATTGCACACAAAATGACTGTTCCAGCGTAGGCCATGCCCTGGTCTGCGGCACCCGCCCGGCCAACAAGCTGATAAATCATGACCGGCAAAGTCGGTTCGCGTTGCAACACCAGAAATGAGGTAGCCGAAAATTCCCCAATACTAATCGCAAACGCAAAACCGGCAGCAACCCCAAGCGCCCGGACAAGAACTGGCCCTTCAACTGTGAAAAATGCTCGGAAACGAGAAGCTCCCAGGGTAAGGGCTGGCCCGTAAAGGTTTCGATTAACACCATCGAGCATAGGAACAATCGTCCGAATCAGAATCGGTAATGCGACGAGTGCTTGCGTAAGTGGTAGCAACAGTGGTGAATCAGCAACGAACCGCAAAGATCCCCCCAGGGACACAAGCATGCCAAAGCCCAATGTCACTGAAGAAATTCCCACTGGGAAGATAAACAACGCATCATAAAATCCAGTGATTCGTCGCCATATATGCCGCCGAATCCGGAGTTTACGAGTAACAAGAAGCGATACCGTAACTCCGATAACAACGGCGATCACCGTGGCATAAATAGCCGCTGATAGTGACTGCCAGATGGTTGACGCGATCGCAAAATCTACCGAACGCGCAGCACCCGGACGGAAAAGGTCAGTGAAATTGGCGAACGTGAACTCACCATTACGTCGCAATGAACGAATAATGACCTGGAGAATCGGAAGCACAATTAATACGACGACAATAACGACAACCACTACTACCATTGGACGTTGAACACGGGTAATACGTGGTGGCGTGCGCACAAAACGTGAGTTTGCGTCAGACGCCGTTGCTCGTTTACTCACCCATTGAGAGACAATCAACGCCATAACCACGATGATTGCTTGGACTAGGGACAATAATGCAGCCGTGCCAAGATTGAGGAATTGCACGGTTTGCCGATAGATTTCAGTTTCCAACGTACGAGTGCGCGTCGTTCCTAAAATCATTACCAAACTGTAGGAGGTAGAACAATAGAGGAATACAAGAGTTGATGCCGAATACACTGCTGGAGCTAGCTGCGGCCACGTCACAGAGGTAAAGGCTCGCAAAGGCGATGCTCCCAAAGTCCGCGCCGCTGCTTCATAGTTCGGATTCAGGGAACTCCATGCGGCACCCACAGTGCGCACAATGACTGAAATGTTGAAAAACATCATTGCTAGCACAATAAGCACCGGCGAACCGGCAAGCCCGAGGAAACCAAGCAGTCCACCGTCGTCGTACAGGGAACGAAACGCCGTAGCAACCGCAATTGTTGGCAGAACGAACGGAAAAACAATCAAAAAACGTAACACATTTTGCCCAGGAAAACGTGTGCGATATAAAACATAAGCAGCTGGTACCCCAACCGCAACTGACAGCACGGTACCAGCAAACGCCAAACCAAGAGTGGTTGCCACCGCGCTCCCCACGCGCGCCTTAGAAAACTGTCCGAGCAGCCCAGTAAACCCGCCACTGTGCCAACTATCTATCAGCTCTGCAACTCCCAGACTCAACAAATCTGCCACGGGAGCAAAAAAGAACAGAGCAAGAAATATAGCTGGGATACTAGCGCACAGCGCCCACCACAAAAGCGGGCGCTGTACTAAAAGTTTTGTCATCATGTTCGATCATGAACTAGAACGGCAAGAAACTAGAACAACTCTGTCACCGAGGTAATCCACAGTTCCTTCGATTCAGCAATCTTCTTCGCATCCAACGGCTTCACAGCATCCGGACGTGGCGCAAACTCAGCCATACCCTTAGGTAGCTCAGCTGACTCATCGATCGGGTAAGTCACGTTTTCCTTAGCAATCACAGTCTGCATCTGTGGTGTGCTCAGCCACTCTAAGAACTTTTGAGCACCTTCAACGTTTGCAGCACCCTTGAGCACTCCAGCATATTCCACAACTGGGTAGCAACCACCAGCAACATTAGCCGTGCTGGAAGCATCTCCGGCTTCGTTGATTGTCCAGAATGGTGAGGATGCATAAGACATCACGATTGGGTAAGCACCCTTTCCTTCACCAGCTGTGAAATCAACCTGATAGGCATCTTTCCAACCAGCGTCAACCTTAGTGCCATTTGCCAATAGCTGCTTCCAATAATCAACATATCCATCTTCACCAAAGTGCGAAATAGTGGAAGCAAGAAGAGCAAAGCCCGTATCCGACTTGGACGGATCTTGAATAACAGTAAGATTCTTGTACTCTGGCTTCACTAAATCTTCCAAGCCAGCTGGTGGAGTTAAACCCTTGTCCTTGAAATAAGCAATATCGTAGTTGAAGCAGGCATCGGAGCGATCAAAAGCAATAGCACCCTCAGCACCGGAAACAGCATACTTTTCTGCACCTGCCGGGCCGGAAACCTTCGCAGAGGTGTCAAAAACACCAGCTTCGGCAACCTGGATAATATTGTTGGCAGTCAATCCAACAACCACATCACCAACCGGATTAGCCTTGGTTAAAATAAGTTTCGAATCAAGCGTGCCAGACTCTTCACCGTCGAGCAGCTCAACCTTCATTCCAGTTTCCTTGGTGAAATCAGCCAACACTTCATCTGGAAGGGTGAATGACCCATTAGTGACAACCTTGACAATAGCCAGGCTCTGAGTGCTTCCCTGGTTCGATTCCTCAGCATTCTTTTGGCTTGGCACACTTGAAGTACATGCACTGAGTGCCAATACACCAGCGCTGAGCACCGCAAGAGTTATTTTTCGATTAATCATCATATCCTCCATCACTACGTTATGAAGGGCCTGTTGTGTATAGCTACCGGTATGCAGCCATGCCAACAACGAGAGAACTCAACTTCCTACGCCGGTATAACCCGGATCAGGTATGAGGGTCTGTGGCATATTCTCCACACTCTCAGCGCACTCGCGCTCCCCTGTGACACTGACAATCCTACCATTGCCTAGAGCATCGACGACGACTGGTAGGTGATAATCGTTTTAGTCTTCTTTGCCATACCATTGCGCTGTCTTGCGCCCCATTGCCTCATTCACATAGGCAGTGACACCAGCAGTAACAGCTGCAAATATCGCAATCTGCGCCAATGGTAGATCAACATCAGTCTCATCACCTTGCGGGGTAGGCTTACCAAAACCTTTTTCCCATACAATTGTCACAACTTGCCGAGCAACCATTCCAGCCACAGCGCCGGTCGCTAAACCCATAAGTCGGTATCCGAGGTTCATCATTTCCCTTCCTCACTGGCCTGCCACGAGCTCTAGCAGACACACAAATCCAGTTTACCGTGTCACGAAAACTCGGGCATAAGCGTCGACCATATTCGTGTTGATCCTATCGTCTCTCATAACCGAGCTAACGGGACACGTCAATTCGCTGAAAATTCATATATGAGCGTGAAGCAGTTGGCCCATGTTGGCCTTGATACCGCGACTGATTGGATCCAACTCCATACGGCTCAACTGCTGGAGATGACAGCTGAAAGAAACACAGTTGCCCAATCTTCATTCCTGGATAAAGCTTAATCGGCATCGTCGACGTATTTGATAACTCCAAAGTGACATGCCCAGAAAACCCCGGATCAATGAAACCCGCCGTGGAATGAGTAAGCAAACCCAGCCGGCCTAAACTGGACTTACCCTCCAACCGAGCAGCAACGTCGTCGCCCAAGGAAATATGTTCAAAGGTTGCGCCTAAAACAAACTCACCCGGGTGCAAAATAAAAGCTCCGTCATTATCAACTTCAACAAGCCGCGTCAGATCCGGCTGCTCCACAGCAGGATCGATCACGTCATATTTATGGTTGTCAAAAAGTCGAAACAGACGATCTAAATGAACATCCACACTTGAAGGCTGAATCATAGCTGGATCCCACGGATCAAGTTCGATCCGGCCAGCACGAACATAATGGGCAATATCGCGATCAGATAAAAGCATACTTCTATTGTGCCATTGTTTTGGCCTGCCTGTGGAAAACTAGCCAACACATATTCTTGTTTTCCGGCAACATAGGAGTCATGTTACTATGCAGACATGGCGGTTTCTGCATTATCTGAGAGCACTCAAAATTATGTTAAAGCAATATGGTCATTGGGTGAATGGTCTGACGAACCAGTTACAGCATCTCTTTTAGCTGCTCGTACCGGGGTTAAAATCTCTACCGCATCCGATGCTATTCGCAAGCTCAAAGACCAAGGCCTTGTCAATCATGCTCCCTATGGAGCTGTGCACTTAACTAAAAAAGGTCAGGCATTAGCTGTTGCTATGGTACGCCGCCACCGGCTGATCGAGACATTCTTAGTTAACGTCCTCGGTTATGCCTGGGACGAGGTTCATACCGAAGCTGAAGTATTAGAACATGCAGTGTCGGACGTGTTAGTTGAACGCATGGCACACCGTCTTGGTAATCCGAAACGCGACCCGCACGGCGATCCTATTCCTGCAGCTGATGGCACTATTGTGCGTCCCCAAGCAGTTCTCCTGAGTTCGATTGATGGTGGTGGACGGTTCCATGTGGAACGTATTGCCGATAATGACCCCGAACTGCTCCGCTTCTTTGAAAGTCACAATATTACTTACGGTGCCGTTATCGATGCCAAACCACCGGCCCCTTATTCTGAATCAATCGAAATCGCCGTCGACGGGGCTTCCCCAGTTTTATTAGGAAGTGGCGCGTTACGGGCAATTTGGGTCAGCCCAGTTTAATCTACCCGCTGAGCTTGGTGCACAAACTGTCCAGCTTTACCAACGATAAGCACGGTGGCAAAAGCCAATCCATAACACACTGCCATAGCTGCTGAGGTTGGCGCATGTAACACGTAGGCAATCCAGAACCCAACTATTGCGCCGGCAACCGCAATCACCATCGTCCCAATGAGCATATGTTTCATGGAATTACTCACGAGGCGAGCAGTCGCAGCAGGTGCAATCATTAATGCAATGATTAGGACTGCGCCAGCCGCATTAAAAGCCGCAGTAACTGTGACGGCAACAAGGAACATGAATATCGTGTCCACCCACCGGGCACGAATACCGATCGTGCTGGCGAAAGATGGATCGAAACTGGTGATTTTCAACCGGGGATACATGAACCAAAGAACAACTGCGTTCAGCACGAACACAATGAGCAACACATATAAATATTTAGGGCCGATAGACACCCCGCCAATGGTCAGCTGATGCCAAGCAGCTAGGTTCAAATCTCCAGATAGCACCACGTGGGTATCTAAGTGAAGGTTGCCAAAGTTGAGCGAAATCAGGATAACGCCAACTGAAAAAAGCATTGGGAAAATTAACCCCTGCGGAGCATCACCAGAAACAAATCCGGAACGCATTAGCCAATCGTTACCCAGGACAACAACTAGACCGGCAACGGCCGCACCTACAATTAACAACGGTGAATCGAAATCATTCGTCACATAATAACCGACAACAATTCCGGGCAAAATAGCGTGACTCATGGCATCCACAAGCATCGAGCTCTGCCGCAAAACAATGAATGATCCCGGTAGCGCGCAAACGAGTGCAGTAACGATAGCGAGAAGGCTAGTGCCAACGACGAAGCTCATACGTGACGTCCTAATAAGTAGTTTTTCAGATCGCGACGGGCACGCTGCCGAGCAAGTGCTTGCATAATTAGTGAACGCCGTGGGGAAAATATTAATGACACCACGAAAATTGCGAATAACACTAAAACAATCATCGGTCCGGTTGGCACTTTTCCAAGAGATACTGCGAGATAAGCTCCAATTCCGGAACCAACCGCACCAATAATAGCTGAAAGCATCACCATGGATCCCAACCGGGTAGTCCATTGGCGGGCAGCTGCTGGTGGGGTGATCACAAAGGCAATCATCACTACCAAGCCAACTGCTCGCACACCAATCACTGACGCAATCACAATGGTGGCAAACATTAACGTATCGATAAGCTTGCCACGTACTCCCATCATGGCTGCATGGACTGGATCAAAAGTACGGATAGCGAATTCTTTCCAACAAATCGCAAGGATTGCTAATGCGATTCCGCCAACTGCTAACGAGGTGTAGAGATCTTCGCGAGTAATTGTTGACGCGTTGCCGAATAGGTAATCTTGGATCCCGCCTTTACCGGGGAATGCACCATCAGCAACTATGCGCATAAGCAACATGCCAGCACCGAAGAACAACGATAATGTCACTGCCATTGCTGAATCTACGTGCACTTTAGAGTTGCGGACAATCCATTGTGTGAACAGTACGGCAGATGTACCAACAATAATCGCGCCAATAATCAGTGCGAGCATATTTCGACCATCAGTATGCAAGATGACGACGGAGACTAAGAATGCTGCTAAAGTTCCCGGTAGCGCCGAATGGGATATGACGTCAGAGATCATTGATTGTTTACGCAAATAGGCAAACGAACCGAGAGCTCCCGCAACAAATCCGATAATCATTGTGCCGAAGAAAACCATTCGAAACGTGTGATCAGAAAAGAATTCCGCAAGAGTCATGAGAAATTTGCCCATTCGTCGTTATCCGCCACCTGGTAGGTGGTACGGATATTGCTATCGGTCAGAGTCTGTTCACATGGACCGGAAGCAACAATATGGCGATTGAGTAACGTGACGTGGTCACAATAGTCAGCCACAGTGTTCAGATCATGATGAACGATGACCACTGTTTTTCCTTCTGAGCGCAATTGGTGCAAAACATCAACGATAGCGCGCTGGCTTTTCGCATCGACGCCTTGAAAGGGCTCATCCATGAAATAGATATCGGGCTGTTGAACTAGTGCCCGAGCTAAGAATACGCGTTGCCGCTGGCCACCAGAAAGCTCCCCAATCTGACGATTGGCGAGTTCTGCAATACCCGTATTTTCAAGGGCTTGGAGCGCTTGGGCGCGTTCTTTACGTCCGGGCCGACGGAGCCAGCCGAGCTTACCGTAAGTACCCATAGTAACAACGTCAATAACAGTAGTTGGGAAATCCCAATCCACTGAGACACTTTGCGGCATATATCCGACTCTGTCTCGCACACGCGCTAGGGGCTGGCCAAAGAATTGAGCGGAACCCGTTAATGGCTTCACTAATCCAAGCATGGCTTTAATGAGGGTAGATTTACCGGCACCGTTTGGCCCGACAATTCCCATCACCACACCTTCTGGAACAGTGAAGTCGACGCCGAATAAAACTGGATCAACGCGGTAACACACCGACATGTTAGACGTCGAACATGCCGGTGTGTTAGTTGTTAGTGCGTGATTCACTTCGACAGTGCCTCTGAAACAGCCTTTGCGTTATGCATAAGGGTTCCTAAGTAGGTATCAACACCCTTTTCGGCGCCGAGAGAATCAGCGAAGAGTTCTTCATCCGAAATCTTCACATCCCAGCCGTTAGCGTGAACAGCTTCTTGCAAAGCCTTGATTGCTTGTGGGTTTGCAAGGTTATCGAGGAAGATGACCGGAACCTTCTTATCAGAAATGAGTTGCGCAAGTTCCGAGATTTCTTGAGTGGAAAGCTTTGCTTCGGAAGAAACGAAGTCGGTGGCATGAACTTCAAGGTTGAAGGTTCGGCCGAAGTAATTGAATGCGTCGTGTCCGGAAATGAGGATGCGTGGTTCAGCTACTTTATCGAGGAGCTTCTTTGCTTCTTCAACTGTTGTCTTGATTTCTTCCCGGTACTTGGTGACGTTCTCTTGGTACATATCAGCGTGGTCTGGATCGATTTCTGCGATCTTATCGGCAGCAGCTTGAACCGCTAACGACCATGCTTCTGGATCGTTCCAGATGTGTGGATCGTGAAGCTCGTGGCCATCGGCATCAGTTTCTGGCCATGGCAACAAGTACTTTTCATCAAGGGTTTCACCGACGGCGACCTGCTTATCTCCGAGAGACTGGAGCTTATCGAGCATTTGTGCTTCGAGGTGCAAGCCACTCCAGAGTACAACATCAGCGTTTTGTAGCTCTTCGATGTCCTTAGTGGTTGGCTGGTATGTGTGCGGATCGCCACCTGGACCAACCATTGTAATAACCTTGGCATCTGGCGCAATGTTTGCGACAGCGTCAGCAATATAACCGGTTGTTGCAAACACAGTAAGCTGCTTATCGGCTTTTTCTTCAGTCGCGGATGAACATCCTGACAACATGAATGCACCGGCAACAAGTGCGGTAAATCCGGCTTTAAATGCGGAACGAATCTTCATGGAAAACTCTTTCAGTAACGTGGACAGTATTTTGTCTGATAACAACATGCAGTAAGCGACACCCGCTTAACACAACATTCAAACTATAACTTAGGGGGGCCTTAGTTATAAAGAATCGTGGCGAATGTCTCGCTTTCTATCAATCCCAACATTATTTCCCGCATTTCCCCACCCTCAACAGCTAGGCGACGTATCCACAATCCGGGAAACGCCTCTCATCATACGAACCTAGCAAGCCAACAATGCACCAAGGGGGTAATATCGTTCCATGGCATACCATGCAGATACCACCGATTTGACCGGAAAAGAAGTTCTCCTTTGGGATCAGTTTGGCGTTGCAATGCGCGAACTGGCTCAAACCATCGCCGATTCAGGCTTCCGCCCAGAAGTCATTATCGCTATTGCTCGCGGCGGGCTTTTGCCTGCTGGTGCGCTCGCATATGCTCTAGGCACTAAACTTTCAGATGCAATGAATATCGAATTCTACACCGATATCGAAGAAACATTGCCTGATCCTGTTCTCCTCGAACCGCTCCTTGATACCGAATCAATTAAAGGCAAAAAACTCCTCATTGTTGACGACGTTGCTGATTCCGGCCGTACCTTAAAAATGGCAGTTGATATGCTCACCGAGCTCGAAGCCGATGTACGTTCCGCCGTCATTTACAATAAGCCACGCTCGGTAATTGACCCTGATTTCTCATGGAAACCAACCGATAAGTGGATCGTATTCCCGTGGTCTTCACAGCCACCAGTAACACCAAATAACTAAAACTTTGACATAAACCTTATGGGAGGTTGGATCATTACTGATCCAACCTCCCATAAGGTTTGCCCTCCATAAGGTTTGCCCTCCATAAGGTTTGCCCTGACTAAATATCTAGTTATCCGTATCTTGACCGCTATTATTTAACAACTCAGAAATATGCGGCTGCCCTGGAGCTGAGGGCCGGGAAACAGCTGCGAATGTTGCAACTGACCCATACTTCCAGCCTTCAATACGGGCCCGCCGGCCCAATTCCCCCATTGACACGGCAATCACCATCCGGCCCGTTTCTTGCGTGACGTTCCGAGTTGCTTGCAAAAGCCGTTCAACGTCATCCGGAGTCTGCGCCGTAACAGCCAGCTTGGCCACCACTCCTTCAATAGCCAAAATATCGTCAAACATTATGTGTAAAATTTCGGTATCCGGAGTAGCGATCCAATTATGATCTGAAACCACAACAGTAAAACCTAAGTCTTGGGCACGTCGTGCTATGTCCGGAGCCGCACGATGCCAGTATTCAATATCAACCGCAATACGTTCACCTGGCACACCTAATTGCAATAAGGTGTCAAGCATTTCTGCCAAAAGTAGCCGGTAACGGCCATCACTTACCTTGATTTCTCCACCCTGCTTCGCAGTGCGAATAGTAAGGAGAATCGGCAAGCTCGTTGCCTGAAGTAACTGTGGAATAATCTCTGAACCAAGATGAGAAAACGAAAAATTAGGATGATCACCGAAGAGCATATCAACGCGCCATTCAACCACATTAGCTCCGGCTTCTTGCGCATCATGTGCTTCTTGCACCAGCATTGCCGGCGTCGTACCTAATAACGGCACAATAATCGTTCGCGCGTGAGGGGAAAAAATCATTCCAGCTCCTTTACTTCGCACTCACCTTTTAGTTCCACGATACCGTAGTGTCTCCTTATCAGGTAAAGTGTGCCGTGAAAACACAACACATTGGTGAGATAAGGGGAGTATATGTCGATCAACCTCGACCAGTTCGATTCAGCCAACGCCCCTGAACAATCATCATTACCGATTGCTAAAGGCCCGTTCTATTTCTTTTTAGCAAGCCTAGGCGCCCTAGTCGTCGTCGCTATTATTTTGCTCTTTATGTTTGTTATCGGGCAAGGCCGGAATGTTGCCGAAACGTCTAACCCGCCCACCGCTTCCGCGCCTTCGCAACAAGCTGAGCCACAAACAATCCCACCCGAAAGCAAACCTGATCCGGCAGCCAGTCCGCTCGACGGCGAACAAATGAACAATGCCGTAACAACCTCCTCATGTAGCGATCCGATGGCCGATGCTGTGCCTATTTTTGATTTCGTATTAGCCGCAACATCATCCCAACAATGGGATGAGACAGCACAAAAACTAGTGACGGATGCGCTGGCCACCCTGGACCGCACCTGCCGGGATCACATCCCGCATTTATTAGCCGTACAACACGCCTTAGTTGATCCACAAGCCCCACCACAAATTAACGCTCTCGTGAAAGACGCCAGCTGGATCACTCGGCAACGCCCCGTACCCCAAGGAGCACAAACACCTACCGGACGCTTTACAACAGGACTAGAAAACATTCATTGTTCGATTGAATCCGACGGTGTTGCATGCACAATCAATAATTATTCGTGGCAAGCTCCGTCCGGTTGTAGTGGTCAACCCGCAACAGTGCGGATTGACCCGGCAATGAACGAACCGTTGAGTACATGCCTGTCACGTGTCGATGCAGAAACCCAGTACGATTACGGAACTGTCTTGGCTAACCACGGTTATGTGTGCACGGTTGAATCGAGTGGCATTACGTGTTGGTCTGAGTTCACCGGTCACGGTTTTGCTCTCAGCCGGGAAAACCTCCGGAAGTTCTAATTATGCGCCCAAGATCCTCCGCGCGTTGGATCCCTCATTATCATGGCGCTTGGGCCATGATCATTATTCCGCCGATCCTTGGTATTGTTGCTGGTGGTTTTAATTGGCGTCACGTCCTCCTCCTCGCTTTATGGTGGCTTGGATATTTTGACTTTTTCGCCATTGGATTATGGCTGCGTTCGAGACGGAAAAAACGATTTCTACCTCCAGTTATTAGCTACACAATTCCGTGTCTGATCCTAGGCGTCAGCCTTGCCCTCACTGCCCCACACCTGCTTGTCTGGGTTCCCATTTTTCTGCCGTTAATTGTCATCACATTCTGGCAATCTGCTATCCGTGCTGACCGGTCAATGCTCAACGACACAGTAACAGTGTTAGCAGCATCGTTACTTCTTCCCGTTTCCTACCAGGTAAGTATGGCCGGCGATCCGCCAGTAACACCGCATCACATGTGGCTGATGACCACACTGGTATTCGGGTATTTTTTGGGAACAGTGTTCTATGTGAAAACAAATATTCGTCAGCGAGCCAACCGTTCTTGGCTAGTACTATCAGTTATCTGGCACCTCTTATTCACCAGCTTATCGGCTCTCGCATCAACCGGTTTCTGGTTTGCCGACGACGAACAACTATCCACCTGGCACACACTCGTATGGCTCGTATTAACTATTCGCGCCTGGGCAGTACCCACCTGGGGTGAACGTCACGGGTGGGTCAGTGCAAAAATACTTGGAATAGGCGAGATTATCGCATCTATCGCGGTTACTGTGACGCTCCTAGGGTGATCGCCACCTGGCAAATCCTCACCTGATAAGCTGAAACTATGAAGTTTCTAATTCGAGTCGTATGTAATGGAATAGCGTTATGGGTAACAACATTGATGCTCAGCGGAATCACTCTCCGCGAAGTAAATTTTGATCAACTTTCCACCCTAGATCCGCGCCTGCGCACCGCAATAACTGTGTGCATTGCTGGGGCAATTTTGGCAGTTGTTAATACCTTTATTCGTCCAGTTGTCAAACTTTTATCCCTGCCACTATACATTCTGACGCTCGGCCTGATCTTCGTCGTCATCAATGCCTTTATGTTAGCTCTCACGGCATGGATTTCTGCCCAACTAGGAGTAGGTATCGCTATCGAAAGTTTCGCTTGGGCACTAGCTGGCGGAATACTCATATCCGTGGTCAACACCGCTCTCGATCTTATCGTGCCCGGCGTCAAGCGATGACATACTAGACCTCATGCTAACAACTTCTGTGTATTCATCGTCGTTATTCATTGCCGCGGTACAAGCAAGCGACTCCCAAGACTTATCTGGAATTGCTGGTTGGACAGTTGAACTGATGAATAAGTTAGGCGGATTAGGCGTCGCTTTAATCATTGCGATTGAAAATATTTTCCCACCTATTCCCTCTGAAGTTGTTCTGCCTCTTGCTGGATTTACTGCTTCAAAAGGCGGTTCGTTGACGTTTCTTGGGGCACTTTTTTGGTCCACCATTGGATCGCTGGCTGGGGCACTGATTCTTTACGGTATCGCCTATTTATTTGGCCGCGAGCGCACCCGCGCGTTTTTGAACTGGTTACCATTAACTAAAGAGTCCGACGTCGATAAAACCGAAGCATTTTTTGAAAAATACGAACGCCCGGCAGTATTTTTCGGACGGATGCTTCCTATTTTCCGTTCCCTCATTTCATTACCCGCAGGTGTCATCAAAATGAATATTCCACTATTCATCGTGCTCACCACATGCGGGTCGTTGATCTGGAATACTGCCCTTATCGGAGCAGGTTTCATGTTGGGCGAAAACTGGTCATTAGTTGAACAATACGTTGGCCTAGCATCGAAGATTATGGCGGTTATCGTTGTTCTTGCACTTGTGGGATGGACTGTCGTACGGTTGCGGGCACGCAAACGTCACGAACTGTAATATCACCTAGCACACTAGCGAATTACCGCTTTAGGAACTAGCCCGGTATCGTTGGTATCAGACAAACCAACGAAGGGGTACGACGTGACTACCACATATCTTGTCGCTGTTTCAGACAGCCAAGCTCAATCATTTCTTGACCACGGCTATGATCTTGTTGCCGGTTTTGCCGTAGATGCCGCTGAGGTCGCTGAGGTGACGGACGTAAGCGCACTGCTAGATTTATTGCATCTACGCTTCCCTGATTCGCCATTTAGCGATGATGCTCCTCTTGATGTTCTCCATATACCAGCTGATGCATTTACCCATGCTCGCCAAGCTGTAGGCCCTCTTCATCCGCAAGCATTTCGTGGTGGCGTCATTGATTTTGCCCCTTATGATGGCACTGGTGTTGCTGAAGGCGGCGGCGTTCGCACAGATCTCCTCCTCCTTGATCCCTGCCGGTTAACTGCTGGTTCACGCTTATGGCGATTCTTCCCTGGTGAATCCGAACCTGTTTTGCGCGGGGTCTACCACGGCATTGCTTTCGGTTGGGAAAATATTGAAACCGGATCATTTGTTGCCGGGGTCCCTTCTCCGTATGCCGGTGCTGTTGTCCAGCGCGACTGGGGTGAAATTCCTTGTGATGTTGAGGTAGTCGATGGGCAACCCGTTGCCCTCACCCTTGTTGCACCTTTTGCTCCAGACAATGAAGAAGGCTTCGAACAACTCAATAATGGACTATGGGCAAAACGTATCGCTTATGATGATTCACTTCGAGTTTTCACGCAGTTAGCAGTTGCCCAACTATCGGGGATTCCAGTGCGTATTTTACGTGCAGTGTCCACCTCGGATGGGGAGATAAAATTCCATATCGTTTCACTCCTCACCGATGCCCCTTACTGTTCACAGGTCAATTTCCAACGCTGGGCAGGTGCCACCTACACTGCACTTGCGGCACCGGAACACTTGGAAAATAAAGGAAAGCAAGAAGCCACCCCGGTTTCTTGGTCAGTTGCAGACCGTCCGGCAGTCACTGCAACTCGCACTGAACCATTTAATATCACAGATCAAAATGCACTCGTCCAAGAAGTCTTTAACCTCCTTGGCCAAACCACTCCGCCGTCGTGGACTGAAGTATCCTTACAAGTTCAAATAATTGGCGACCACGTCGTCTATGAAGCGAACGCGAAACTTGGGGAAGACCAAGGCGCCCGCCTAAAAGTGATCCCCACAGCAATCCTGCATTATTTGCGCCAATTAAAGAAACTGCGAATTGCTTCTGGCGAAGGTCCTTTCTTCACGATCGTGCTTCATGCTGTTAAAGAAGGCCAAGGAACTGTTTCGCTCAACGCTAAAGTCCAGCCTCCATACGCTGACCAAGTACCTCAAGACCAGTGGCTTAGTGAATTAGCGATCGTCGAAAAGAGCGGTCATGAAGTTCCCGAATGGCTCAGTGCCAAGGTTCTTTCGGTCTCCACTCCCACCAGTGTTTTCGGTGCCGGAGCAACTCAGAAGGCTACGTCTAATACTGATCTCACTGCCAATATTTCAGCTACCCAAAACTAGCCTAAGCACTCCCTCTTCCTTTCGCCCTGCTACTTGTGTCATCATTAGTGGCGGGGCGAAATAGTTAAAAATGAAAGGACTTCCCATGTCATCAACAACTCTTCACGTTTCCGGACTCACCTGTGGCCATTGCGCACAGCACGTCACTGATGAACTTTCCGAACTAACTGGCGTATCCAATATTGATGTGCAGCTCAACGCGGGAGCCACCTCCGTTGTCACCTTTGATTCCACATCACCAATTTCCGACGACGATATCCGCGAAGCCGTCAGCGAAGCCGGCAATTACACTGTAGAAAGCATTGTCACTAAGTGAATATTGATCTCAAGATTACCGGCATGACCTGCGCGTCATGCTCAGCACGAGTAGAAAAGAAACTGAATAAAGTCGACGGCGTCAACGCCGTCGTTAATCTGGCAACGGAACGTGCACACGTCGAATATCCACCACACCTTACTGAAGCAGATCTTATTGCCACAGTAGAAAAGGCTGGATACGGTGCTAGTATCATCCACGATCAGGTACCAGATAATTCAGATTCTATTGCCCGAAGTGCTGACTTACGTCGTCGATTTATCGTGTCGGCAATCTTGAGTATTCCTATTATTTTCTTATCGATGATTCCCGCCTGGCAGTTCGCTGGGTGGCAATGGGTTATCACTACACTGGGAATCCCGGTGGCTTTCTGGGGCGGATGGCCCTTCCATAAAGCCGCATTCGCTGCTGGCCGGCACGGGGCATCAACTATGGATACCTTGGTCTCCATAGGCGTACTCACGTCCATGGGCTGGTCACTATGGGCACTATTCTTCGGCGGTGCTGGCGAGATCGGCTACACCATGTCAATGAGCGGACTACTCAGCCTCGACGCGCACGGCCACACACATATCTATGTCGAATCAGCAGCCATGATCGTCACCTTCCTTCTGTTGGGACGCTGGCTCGAATCACGTTCTCGGCGGCGAGCTGGTGACGCGTTACGGCTATTGCTCTCAACCGGCGCACCCTCAGCTCAGCTCGTCCAACGAGCCGACGGCAGTGAAGCTGATGAAACCATCCCCGCAGCCGAGCTAGCCGTCGGCGATATCTTCGCCGTACATACTGGCCAAAAAATCCCAACCGACGGAATCGTTGTTTCCGGAACAAGTGCAGTTGACGCCTCCCTGATCACCGGCGAATCCACCCCGATTGACGTGCGCGACGGCGATCCCGTTATCGGCGCAACCATCCTGACCAACGGATCGTTACGCATCCGAGCAACCCGCGTCGGTTCCGATACCACGCTGGCACAGATGGGCAAACTCCTCGAACAAGCACAGGTAGGTAAAGCTCCTATCCAGCGCCTGGCGGACCAAATCGCCTCCGTTTTCGTACCCGGGGTACTCCTTATTGCACTCGCCACCTTGCTGGTGCGCATCTTCGTCTTCGACAACTCTCTCGATATGGCGTTATCGTCAGCCATCACCGTGCTTGTCGTCGCCTGTCCTTGCGCCTTAGGTTTAGCAACCCCCACCGCGTTGCTGGTCGGCTCTGGCCGTCTCTCCCAGCATGGCGTCCTCATTTCCGGCCCTGAAGCCTTGGAAAACGCTCACTCGTTAGACGCTATCGCACTCGATAAAACCGGAACCCTCACCACCGGCGAACTGGCCATCGTCGACGTCGTCAACCACACCACAACCGATACCCTCGCCATCCTTGCTGGCATCGAAGCCCACTCGAACCATCCCCTGGCGCGCGCACTCGTATCCGGCGCACAACAACGCGGCGTCGAACCGGCCACCGTCACCGATGTTCGTGAAGAAGCCGGCCGGGGCCTCAGCGCCCGCTTAAATGGCGAACAGATCTACGCCGGAAGTTTTGCGTGGCTGCGCGAAAATCAAGTGCCGGTTCCACCCCTAGACGAGCCGGGCACGATCGTCGCCTGCGGTAGCCACAATGAGTTCTATGGCTACGCTGTCTTAAGTGACACCATCCGCACCGACGCCATCGAAGCACTTACCTGGTTGCACGAACAAGGCATCGAACCAATGATGATCACCGGCGATAATCTTGCCAGTGCCACCACCATCGCCAACCAGCTCGGAATCACCACCGTTCATGCCAACGTGTTACCGGAAGACAAATACGCCATCATCACTCAGCTTCACGCCCAAGGCAAGAAAGTTGCGATGGTAGGCGACGGTATCAACGATGCCGCCGCCCTCGCCGCAGCTGACCTGTCCATCGCCATGGGATCGGGAACCGATGTGGCCCAAGCAAGTGCTGACGTCACTATCGTCGAATCACGTATCAACGTCATTCCAAAGATGCTGCGCATTGGCCACAAGACGCTACGCATCATTAAAGAAAACCTAGCCTGGGCCTTCGGCTACAACCTGATTGCTATCCCGCTAGCCGTTTTCGGAATAATCGCACCCGGACTGGCGGCGATCGCAATGGCAAGTTCGTCAGTGATCGTGGTAGCTAATTCCTTACGGTTACGCAACGCGCAATAATCTGCCTTGCGTTATTGTTCACGGTAAGATCGAAACGTGAAAACAACACAAACAACGGCCGAGGTGACTGACGATCCATCCACGCGCGTGCTTTTAGTTGACGCACCGCAACGTTGGATGCGCCAGCCTGCTGATCTTATTGGCGCACTCGGGGCGTTTGCCAGTATCGGCATTGTTGTTGTGTTATCCATGTATGCTCGCCTGACTGTTCTTGGGGTAACTAGTGATGTGCGTGCTGCTACCTCAAGTTTCGTGGAACAAATATTTTTCGTTCCGATCAATATTTTGGAAGGCCTTGTTTCATTCTTCGTGCCGGTGGCTGTGGTAGGTACGATAATTTTTCGACGACGGTGGCGCACCGTTGTCACTGCCGTGCTGGCGACTATTGTGACGGTTGCGTTAACGACAATGACGGGCATGATTGCCCAACAGATTGTTCATGCTCGTTCCGCAAGTGTTGTATCACCACTACACATGTTCACTGACTCCACTCCTTATTTGGCTGCCATTTCTGCGTTGCTCACTATTGCCGGTACGTTCCGCGGGTCTCGGTTGGTGCGCTGGGGCTGGATTTTGACGGTTGCGTTGGCTTTTTTACTTGTGTTGCAGGGCAGGCAGAATTTACCAAGTACGGTGGCTACCGTTTTACTTGGTGTTGGGATTGCTTTACTGGTTCGATTCATTATTGGCACGTTTCCTCGTCGGGTGACGGGGGCGCGTTTTGTTGATTTGATAAAGCGGGCGGGTGTTGATCCGCAGGAAATTATTCGTTGTGATAGTGAAATCTGTGATGAGGTTGTTGCCTGGTCTGTTCTGAGCTATGCCCCTCTTGGTTACACTGATTCGGGAGCGATTCGACGCTTGGCTCGGATGTGGCAAAATGCGGATAACGCGCTTGTGCCGTCCGCGGCTTTTACTCAATCACTACCGTCAACGATTGGTCCAGCATCGGGGGTTAATGCCCGCGAAATGGCTTATCATGCTCGGTCTAGCTATCCGATGTTTCGGCCTGTATCAGTTTCGCGCACATATCTGGTTCGTGACCGTCAAGATCTTGTCTACCATGTGCATGTCTTGGATGAAGATCGTCTTATTGTAGGGGCGATGGCGGATTTGTGGCGTCAGTTGCGTTTGAAAATTACCTATCGGGAAGGGTCGCGCACGTTACACGATGCTGCTCAACAGCATGTGCTCATGCAGTTGGCGACGGAAAAGGCGAAGGTTTCGCCACGGCTTTTTGTTGGTGATGCGCACGCTGATTCCACTGTGTGCGTAGTTTACCGGGTTTCCCATTCGCCACTTCTTGACGACGTCGATGGCCGAACTATCACTGACGAGGCTCTTGATTCTTTTTGGCAACATTTACAGCAGGCGCATGTACGCGGGATATCTCATGGCGATATTCATGCCGGTTGTGTGCGGTTAACTGCTGACGGGTTACATATTACAAACTGGCAAGATGGTTCTCTGTTGACTTCTGAAACGGTCCGTTTTGTGGATTTGGCTCAGGGTTTAACGATGCTTGCAGGAGTTGTGGGGATAGACCGGGCTGTTGATTCGTTTACCCGTGCGATGCCTTTCGAACGTGTTATGTCGGTTGTTCCACTGTTGCAAAAAACAATCATGCCGGCTCGGACGCGGGAAGATTTCCCTAAATCGAAAGATATTGGGCGGATTCGTCAAGCTTTAGAGGATCGGCTACCGGATACGGGTTCGATGGAGCCGGTGGAGTTGAATCGCTTTTCGCCTAAGACGATTATTACTGTTTCTCTTGGCGTATTCGCGATTTATTTTTTGGCTGCCTCGGTCAATTTCACCGACTTGTCGTTGGCTATTCAAGCCGCAAATCCAATGTGGATGATGCTGTCATTTGGTGCCGGGTTATTAACCTATCTCGGAGCGGCTATTACGTTGAAGGCCTACACTCAAGAGCATATTCCGTTAGGTCAATCTGTGTTGATTCAGGTTGTTGCTTCTCTTGTTACTCTTGTTGCCCCGGCTGGTATTGGACCGGCTGCGTTGAATTTGCGTTTCTTGCAGAAAAAGAATGTGGATACGGCACCGGCATTGGCGACTGTAACAGTTGTTCAACTTGCACAGTTTATTACCACGGTTTTCTCTTTGATTGTGTTGACGCTCGTAACTGGTGAACTCGGGGCATTATCTATGCCTTCGCAGTCAATCGTAATCAGTATTGTGTTGGCATTGGTTGCTATTGGTGCTATTTTCGTTATCCGCCCGTTGCGTTCGTGGATTTTTGCGAAAATTCAGCCTACTGTAGAACAGATTTGGCCGCGTCTGGTGTGGCTAGGAACCCATCCGCGCCGGTTGGCGTTCGGGTTTTTAGGGTCGATGATTATGACGGTAGCATTCGTTGCTTGTTTCGGTTTTGCCTTGGGGTCCTTTGGCTATCAGTTACCGTTAGTTACTTTAGCTGTCACCTATCTGGTTTCTAATTCGGTTGGTTCCTTGGTTCCGTCTCCGGGTGGTATCGGGCCGGTGGAAGCTGCTCTTACTGGTGGTCTAGTGCTGACTGGTATTCCGTATTCGGTAGCGTTATCCACTGCTGTACTGTATCGATTGTTTACCTTCTGGGGTCGTGTTCCTTTGGGATGGATTGCGTTGCAGATTGCAACGAAACGCAATTACATTTAGTAGACTAGTGTCATGAACGAACGCGCAGGAACTCCAGCCCAATTATCTGACCTCGTTGACGTTGATGCTCTCATCAGCGCCTACTATGACATTGAACCTGATCCAGAAAACCCAGCACAGCAGGTTGTGTTTGGTACATCGGGACATCGTGGCTCTGCTTTTGATGGGGCTTTCAACGAAGCCCATATTGTGGCAACCACTCAGGCAATCGTGGAATACCGTCACGCGCACGGTATTGACGGCCCGCTCTACATTGGCCGTGATACACACGCCCTATCAGAACCAGCCGAACGAACTGCACTGGAAGTATTAGCTGCTAACAGTGTTGAAGTGCGCATTGATGCACGCCGTTCGTGGACCCCAACCCCGGCGGTTTCGTTAGCTATTTTGACGGCGAACGGCGCCAATACTCTTGATGGTGTTCGCACTTCTGGTCCAGGGTTAGCAGATGGCATCGTCGTCACCCCGTCACATAATCCGCCACGCGATGGTGGTTTCAAATACAATCCGCCTCACGGTGGTCCGGCTGATTCGGATGCTACTGTAGCCATCGCTGCCCGGGCGAATGAGATTCTGCGTCAGGGCTGGCGCAATGTTCCACGCGTCAGCTATGAAGCAGCCATGGCAGCTGAAACAACCCGTGGTCATGATTACCTCTCTGCTTACGTTGACGATTTGCAGTCCATAATTGATCTTGAAGTGATCCGGGATGCCGGCGTGCGCATCGGTGCCGACCCGATGGGTGGCGCATCGGCCGAATACTGGGGTGCGATCGGCGAACGTTACGGCCTAGACCTCACAGTTGTGAATCCAACCGTGGATCCAACGTGGCGTTTTATGACTCTCGATTGGGACGGCAAGATCCGCATGGATTGTTCGTCTCCGTATGCGATGGCTTCGCTGCTAGAGCGTATGAAGCCGGACGCTTCTGGTAGCTCACCGTTCGATATTGCTACCGGTAACGATGCTGATTCAGATCGCCACGGTATTGTCACCCCGGATGCTGGGTTGATGAACCCGAACCATTATTTGGCTGTTGCTATCAACTATTTGTTCACGCATCGTCCACAGTGGCCAGCAGGTGCTGGCGTTGGTAAGACTCTTGTGTCGTCGTCGTTAATCGATCGTGTTGTGGGCAGTATTGGACGCGAACTGGTTGAAGTTCCGGTCGGTTTCAAATGGTTTGTGCCGGGGTTGATTTCTGGGAAGATCGGGTTTGGCGGTGAAGAATCTGCTGGTGCGTCGTTCTTGCGGAAGAACGGTACCGTGTGGACCACTGATAAGGACGGTCTGATTATGGATCTGTTGGCGGCCGAGATCACTGCCGTCACAGGAAAGACCCCCTCGCAGTTGCATCGCGAACTGGTGGCTGAGTTTGGCGCGTCGTCGTATGCCCGAATTGATGCGGCGGCAACGAAGGCAGAAAAAGCTAAGTTGGCTGCGTTGGCTCCAGCTGACGTAACTGCTACTGAGCTTGCCGGAGAAACGATCACGGCGCGTTTGGTTGAGGCACCCGGAAATGGAGCAAAGATTGGCGGTTTGAAGGTAACAACTGAGAATGCTTGGTTTGCGGCACGCCCGTCGGGAACTGAGGACGTTTACAAGATTTATGCCGAATCATTCCATGGTGATGAACACCTGGCACGGGTTCAACACGAAGCCAAGGCTGTTGTTGCTGCTGCGCTAGAATCCTAGCCAATCATTATGCTCCACCCATACACACCTCGGATCGAACTCAATCGGACTTCAGATATTCCACTTCATGTGCAGATATCGGAACCGATCGAACGCGCGATTATTGCTGGTGATTTAACTGCCGGCACGGTGATCGAAAACGAGATTTCGATGGCGCATCGGCTTAAAGTCTCTCGGCCAACTGCCCGGCGTGCCATGCAAACCTTAGTGGAGCAAGGGCTGCTGATCCGGCGGCGGGGCAAGGGCACTATTGTAGCGCCCAAGCCTCGCCACCGGCTTCTCAAACTTTCTTCTCTTAATGAGGAACTACGCCGGCGAGGCCAACATCCAACAACCCATATTTTGGCCTATAACGTCGTTCCGGCAACTGCGCGGATGGCGCAGCGTCTTGATTGCGTCGCGGGTACCCCTATTCTTGAGCTCGAACGGTTACGGTATCGTGACGGGGAGCCAATCGCAGTGCTCTACAACTGGATCCGTGCTGACCTTGCACCCAGCTATGGTGATCTGGAACAACGCGGATTGTATGAATTGCTGCGCGAATCTGGGACAATTATTGCTTCTACTACTCAAGCGGTTACGGCAGAAAAGCCTTCCCGCCGGCACGCAAAACTCCTCACTATCCCCACCCGCCAACCAGTATTGACGATCAACCGCACCGCATTTGATGAAACGGGAGATATTGTTGAATGGGGTATTCACACATATCGTGGGGATCTCTATACTTATGAATCGACGGTTTTTGCCCACGGGGAGCATGCCTAAATACTAGTTTTTACACCAGAAAGGTACTCATGTCTTTCCAAACGTTGCGCCGCGTGCGCAGGGTGATGGTTGTTGGCCTGATCCTCACAGTTTTAGGTAATCGCCTCATTGAAGGTGGCTGGAACGCGCTCACCGCTGCCGGCCAGGTCAGTGTGGGCACGTTCGTGCTGATTTCTTCCGCTGAACAGTTATGTGTTTTTGCTTTTCCACTCTATGCGCATATCCTCAAGAAATATTCTCCGGATACGACGCTGATTACCGTTGACTTCATTGAAGCTCTACTGTCGGTTGTCGCCGTCGTCGCACTGATGTTTACCGGCATACCTGGAACGTGGCTGTTGATCGGATATATTGCGATCGATCTTTTCCTTGCACCGGTATCTGATATCGCCGAAGAGTTTTACGGCGCGGCGTTCGCCCAACAGTCCGAAGAGCACGCACTGTCGTTTAACGCCGCACTGTACGCTTGGCTCGGCTTTATCGGCTTGGTTGTTGCCAGCCCGGCCGGCGCATGGGTGTCCGTTCTTTCCGTGCAGGTTCTCTTTATTGCTAACGCGGTGTTGTCGCTTGCCGGTGCCAGTTTCCGAATGTGGGCCCGGCACACTTACGCTATGCCAGCGTTGATTGATGCCGACGACGAAGAGTTCTCCGCAACCGGTGCACGCCTGCCGATACGTCAGTTCTTCTTTGATTTGTTCCGTTCTGGCCCGGCTTCTCCGTTACTGTCGTTTGTTTTACAAGTTATCGGAGCGTTGACTGGCTCGCTGGTGTTCTTGTGGGCAGCGAACTTGAGTGATCGCTCGGCACAGGTGGCTATGGGGTGGGTGTTGATTGCTTTCGGTAGCGCAGCAACTGTCGGCCCGCTTGTTGGACGACGTATTTCTAAGGCGATTCCAACGAAGCGTGCCTTGCAGGTGACTGCTGGTCTTTCGGCAACGAACATTGTGATCGCCGTCGTTCTTATGACGAGTGGCAATGCTCATTTCTATACCGCGATCGGGTTTATTTTCTTCAATGTGCTTTTCAACAAGGCTCGTGTGATTATTCTCGAGACGCACCGCCAGGTGTTCTTCCGCGGAAGCCAGTTCGCGCGCATCATGAGTTGGTCGTACAGTTTTGGCGCTGTTGGAACGATTTGTGGATTGCAGTTGGGCTACCTGCTCAACACGCCAGATTCTCCGCTGAGCGCATTGCTGATTGCGGCTAGTTTGTGGGTTGTTGTTGCTGGCGTAGTCAGTTCGCATAGTTGCAAACCGAGTACTACATGACCAAGCGAAGTTTCGATAGACTACCCCTATGGGTTTAGCACATATTGCACGCACAATCGAAGACACGATTAACCGCCGTGGCATCGTCAAACGTCGCCATGCTGGGTGGCTTCCGCAAATCATTGGCTATACCGGATATGGATCCACTAGCGCAGTTCGGGTACTTGCCCGTGCAGTCATGGCTGACCCACAAGCGGAGAAAAAACCTTTCACATTGCCCTTTTTACCTAATTTGACCCATAAATATGCCGGAAATCTTGTCCAAGAAATTGCTACGTTAGCTCAGGAAAAAGCAGCTGAAGCAGAACGTGGTTGGCGGCAGTTCTTCACCACGCAAGTCGGATTCTTACCCGTTACTGTTACTATTGGTGATCAAACGATCCACACTCGAACGGATCGAAGTGGTTACTTGGATATCATCGTCAACAATCATGGACTACAACCAGGCTGGCACAAAGCACTGATTACTCCGGTTGCCGGCGAGCCAGTCAATGCTCCACTGATGATCGTCTCTCCCCATACCAAGCTTGGACTCATATCTGATATTGATGACACCATCGTTGTCACTTGGCTTCCCCGAGCCATGCTCGCCACCTGGAACTCCTTTGTTAAACACACCAATACCCGCCAAGCTGTTCCCGGTATGAGCAAGTTCTACCAAACACTTCTTGCAAACACTCCTGATGCACCCGTTTTCTATCTATCGACCGGTGCGTGGAATACCTATTCCACATTTCTTAACTTTATCCAGCTCAATGACTTGCCGATCGGTCCCATGCTCCTGACGGACTGGGGCCCCACCCCTACCGGCCTATTCCGTTCTGGCCAAGAACATAAGAAAAACCAGCTACGTAACCTGCTGATTATGTTCCCAAATATTGAATGGTTTTTAGTTGGCGACGACGGACAAAACGATCCGCACATTTATGACGAACTTGCCCGTGAACACCCGTCACGGGTACGGGGAATCGCGTTGCGTGAACTCAACCCTGTTGAGCACGTGCTTTCTCACGGATCACCCGAAGCCTATCGTAAGGACCGCGATGATAAAGATACCGCGGACGATGGCGTACCAATCATCCGCGGTAAAGATGGCTACGAGCTAGATACTCTGGCTCGTCGCCATCGGCTTAATTATTAAAGATTATCGTCTTCAACAACGATTTCGTTGACTGTGTCTCGGTTCGGAGCAGAAAAACTACCAAGCGGCGAAGAGTTCCATAGCTTCGAAGCCACGTCTACGATCTGTTCATAACGCTCATGGCCAGCCTTAGCACCCAACACGTAAGCGCCACCAGCGATGATTAATGTTCGCATTAATCGCATAATAGTCCTTCTTTCTATTCCAAATTATCTAGCAAAACAACCGTCGTGCCTGCTATTAGTCTACTTCGTCGGCCCGAGCCGAACCAAAAGTCCGCGGTGATCTGATTCTCCAACCTGCACAACCGCCGCATCTGTGCCCTGAAAATGTTGCCCGTCATGAAGAACTCGATCTATTGGTGCAGATAATAATGCTGGGGTAGTCAATGGCCAGGTACCAACCGCACCCGAACCTGCATCGCGTGCCCCATCACCACAAGAAAAGCCGTGTGCTAACTGATGATCAATCGTGGAATTAAAATCGCCCGCCATAATAAAATTCGTCTTGTCGCACTGCGAATACACCGCGTAAGTTTCAGCCCGCCACTGATCCATCAAGGCAGGCAGTGGCGCAATGGGATGCACTCCGATCAATTCTGGACCATTGCCATCAACCGGACGAGCCGAAACTGCCGCTGAATCAACCGGCGCATCATTAGTTTGCTCGTATTCACCAAGCGCTGTCGAAACAAGAAGAAGTGTGGAGCGAAATTCTGGATCATACTCCGATGTATGTGTATCAAACTGCTGGAAACTCATGCCATGTTCGGCAAGACGGCGAACAATATCCTGACCACGTTTATGCCCTGTCTCCGGCAAAACAACCACATCAACACCGTTATCTTCTACCAGTTGCACGATCTGCTCAGTCGTCGTCTTCCCACCTAGCGTGTTATACGACAACACAGTGATTTCACCATTTCCTGGCGAAGTAAACGATACTCCACGATCCGGAGCCAATTGACTTGGGTGAGCCACGCCGCGTGCTATCAAGACGCCAAATTGACCAAAACTTCCCACAAATAACACCAATGCTAACAATCCCGCAATCCGGCCCATGTTCAGCAACTTGTATCGTACCAACGCAAACACGGCTAAAACCACGGCACTAAAAATCAGTACTGCACCAATCCAAAACCGCATCGACATAATCTGCGCAATCGGTGTGATTAAAACAAAATCACTAACATACGGAAACATATCGGGGCGCAGTGACACCAACGCCACTCCGGCAATAAGCAGTGAAATGAACGCCCAAATAAATTTCATTCAACCCTCCATAAAACACGTGCATCCATAAGTGTAAACCACTACAGAACCAGCACCTCCCAGCACGCACCCCCAAGCACATCTTCGCCACGTCACCTTGCCCACATCCGCTACACTAACAGCCCTGACAAGTTGCCAAGAACGTGAGAAAATAGAACACGATGTCTACCGAAAAATGCCATTCAGCCAAGCACCGTCGGCCTCGACGCCACGCACAATCCCAACGCGGTCCACGCCCCTTCACCCCCGAACAACTCGCTGCCCGCAAAGCCAGCGTCCCAGACATCAGTTATCCGGAACAGCTTCCCGTCTCAGCCCGGCGCGCCGATATCATGGCGGCCATCGCAGCTAACCAAGTCGTGATTATCGCTGGCGAAACCGGTTCCGGAAAAACCACTCAGCTTCCTAAAATGTGCCTCGAACTCGGGCGCGGAATCAGTGGAATGATTGGCCACACCCAGCCCCGACGAATCGCCGCCCGCGCAGTGGCTCAGCGAATCTGCGACGAACTCGACGTCGAACTCGGCGGACCAATCGGATACCACGTACGCTTCACCGAAGAAGTCTCCCCCACCACGCTCGTTAAACTCATGACAGACGGCATTCTGCTCGCCGAAATCCAATCCGACCCGATGCTGCGCCGCTACGACACCATCATCATCGACGAAGCCCACGAACGCTCCCTCAACATTGATTTCCTTATGGGCTACCTCGCCCAACTCCTCCCCAAACGCCCCGATCTCAAACTCATCATCACCTCCGCAACCATCGATTCCCAACGGTTCGCACAACACTTCGGGCGGTTTATTCACAACGGAGGTGACGACGTCGTCGCCCCAGTTATCGAAGTCTCTGGACGTACCTTCCCCGTCGACATTCGATACCGTCCGCTCGACGGCGAAACCGAGACACTGCCAAGCGGCGAAAACGCCGAATACCTCAGTCGCGAAGAAGCCCACGACCAAATCACCGGAATTATCGATGCCGCCGACGAACTCATGAACGAAGGACCTGGCGATATCCTCGTCTTCCTCTCCGGCGAAGGCGAAATCCGCGAAACATTCAAAGCGTTCAAAGACGAACTCGGCAACCGATTCATTGAACCAGGCGGCCACTCCTCCGTACCTGGAGCCGTCGAAATCATGCCACTATACGCTCGACTATCAGCGGCCGAACAACAACGCATCTTCCAACCACACAACTATCGGCGCATCGTGCTGGCCACCAACATTGCCGAAACATCGTTGACCGTGCCCGGAATCCGCTATGTCATTGACCCCGGAACCGCACGAATTTCACGCTATTCGCCACGCACCAAAGTCCAACGCCTGCCCATTGAGCCAATTTCGCAAGCCTCTGCTAATCAACGCTCGGGCCGTTCTGGTCGCGTGGCTGACGGTATTGCTATCCGGCTTTATTCTGAAGAAGACTTCACCTCCCGGCCAGAATTTACTGAGCCAGAAATCCAGCGCACCTCGCTAGCGGCAGTCATTTTACAGATGGCATCGCTCGGATTAGGCACGGTTGCCGACTTCCCTTTCATCGATCCGCCGGACCTGAAAGCCGTACGCGCCGGCATCCAACTATTGGAAGAAATCGGCGCCCTCGAACCCGATACCCGAACTCCCGTGCTGACTAAAATTGGGCGCAAACTTGCTCGATTACCAATCGATCCGCGACTGGGGCGAATGCTCCTTGCCGCGGTAGATAATGGCGCCGCCACCGAAGTACTTGTGTTGGTTGCCGCCATGTCCGTCCAAGATGTCCGCGAGCGCCCTGCCGAATATAAGGCGCAAGCCGATCAGCTTCACGCCCGCTTTACCGAACCCAGCTCGGACTTCTTAGCCTACTTGAATCTGTGGCGGTATTTACGTACCCAGCAACGCGACCTGTCTGGTTCCGCATTCCGGCGCATGTGCCGAGCTGAGTATGTGAACTGGTTGCGGTTCCGCGAGTGGCAAGACGTCGTCGCCCAGTTGCGCGAACTGGCCAAACCGCTAGGCATCACGCTGAAAAACATTGCCCTGCCAACCCCTGCGCAAATCCAGCAAGCACGCGACAAACATAACGACGTCAGCCAACATCGCGATGTCATCCATGCGGTCAAAGCTGTGGGTGCTTCGGCTGATGCGCCGGCGGCTGATGCGATCCACCGCTCCCTCCTTGTAGGCTTGCTTTCTAACGTCGGCTCCTACGATCAACGCAAACGTGACTATCTTGGTGCGCGTGGCACCCACTTCGTCACCTGGCCTGGATCTGGGCTTGCTCGGCGCACTCCGGACTGGGTGATGGCCGCTGAACTGGTTGAAACATCACGGCTTTTTGCACGCACCGTAGCCAAAATTGATCCAGCCTGGATCGAGCGGGTGGGCGCACATCTGATCAAACGCACCTACTCCGACCCGTTCTGGTCCACCCGCGACGGAGCGGCGAAAGTACACGAAAAAGTCCTACTCTACGGATTGACCGTTACTGCCGATCGGCAAGTGTTACTATCTTCCGTTGGCACACCGTCCGCACGTGAACTTGCCCGTGAGATGTTTATCCGGCACGCACTTGTGGAAGGCCAATGGCGCACACATCACCGGTTTATTAAAGACAACAAGGCCGCGCTCGACGACGCCCGCGAAGTTGAAGAACGGTTGCGAAGTCACGCTCTTGTAGCTGATGAGGATGCCCAATACGTATTTTTCGACGAACGCATCCCCGAGTCCATCGTCTCAGCACGCCACTTCGATTCCTGGTGGAAGAAGGAACGGCATAACCGTCCGGACCTGCTCACCTTCACGCGCGAGTTTTTGCTTGGCGAAACCGATGCATCCGATGACGACTTCCCTACTGAATGGGTACAAGGCGATGTCACGTTGCCAATTGACTATACCTTTGTGCCCGGTTCACATGCCGACGGACTCACGATTGACATACCGGTAACTTTGCTTCCTCAACTCACCGATGATGGCTTCGATTGGCTTGTTCCCGGTATGCTCGACGAACTCGTTATTGCTACTATTCGGGCACTTCCTAAACGGATTCGGCGTCACCTCGTGCCGGCACCCGATGTTGCTCGGCAAATTCGCAGCGAACTTCCCGACTGGGAAAGCGTGGCGCACGGCCAAACCGGTGCAATGAGTTTCCAAGACGCATTTACTATGGCGGTACGCGACCTGCGCGGAATCGAGATCGAAGACGATTCCTGGGCGGATGTCGTATTGCCTGGACATTTGACTATTAACTTCCGGGTGCGCTCCGAACGTGGCGCAGTGTTGGATGAAGGAAACTCCGTCGAATATTTACAACGCTCGCTTGCTCCGCAAACGCGCACCGCCGTCGAACACGTCGTCAAAAAAGCTGTCTCTCAGGCTCTTGAAGCAGAGTTAACCGAACCAGGGATAACTGAAGCGTTTACTCAACGTCATCTCACCACCTGGCCGAAACTTGATGGTGACGAAATTCCCGCTAGCATTGAAACCACTGGCGCTCATGGCCTGACGATTCGCGGCTATCCCGCTTTAGTTGAAACGCCAGGGAAAAGCGGCTTTAGCGTAGAACTGCGAGTACTAGCTGAGCCGGCAGAACAGGTACGCGACCACCGGCATGGGATTATCCGACTCCTCACTACTGAGCTTGCCCTACCAGAAGCACGTATCACCAGCCGATGGACCGGGCGCGAATCTTTAGCGATGGCGGCATCCACCTACCCCACTACCAGCGCGCTCATCACTGATCTTCATGTTGCTGCTATTCGTAATCTGGCTGACCAGTGGGCTCACGAAAATAAGAAACCACTAGGTACGCTCCGTCATCGTAGCGACTATGAGTCACTACGTACGTGGTTACGTGACCGATTCGAAGATGAAATCTATCGGATCGCACAGATCGTGGTTCGGGTCTTGGAGGCATACGGGGAGGTTGATAGCTTATTGCGCACCACATCCTCGCTGGCACTGATCAATACGGTAACTGACGTTCGTGACTATGTAACCCGCCTCGTTTCTGATGGTTTTATTCGAAGAACTCCAAGCGAGTACCTCGCGCATCTTCCGCGCTACCTCAATGCCGCGCGAATTCGGTTAGAGAAGGCACCAACGAATCCGGCTGATGATTCGCTGGCGTGGCAGGTTGGCGAAATTAGCGATGAAGTTGATAAGGAACGGCAGGCAATGGGAAGCTATGATCCGCAGCGTGCCGCGGCTTTAGTGAAGGCTCGCTGGATGATTGAGGAACTGCGTGTTTCGCTTTTTGCCCAGCAGTTAGGAACTCATGGCAAGGTGTCCGTGCAGCGAATCCGAAAACTGCTCGGGTAGCTGGACTAGCTGGGCTGTCACTCCAGCCTGCACCCTGTCCGAATTCACCCATATCCCACCAAGGCCGACCTACACCCCATCTAAACTCACTCCTTCCTCATTTTCTTCAGCACCGAATGGGGCAATAGCGCAAACCTCGTTCATATACGACGAGGTTTGCGCTATTGCCCCTTTTACTGCACATCTTTCCATACACAATCGTAGAATGTGCCCTATCTTACTCACAGAATACTGTATAAGTATACGGAGTTATGTATATACTTTCATTATTGGCGCAATGCCAACCCGAAAATCCATCCGCGAGGAGAAACCATGAAAACCCTGAAGATTACCGCAGCCGCCGCTGCACTACTACTTACCCTGGGCGCTTGTGGCTCCGACGCTGGAACATCATCCACCGATGCCACCGACGCCGTAGCTACTAATGGCGATGTGCGCGCTACTGATGTTTCCGCAATCGAAAAGGTAGACGAGATTGCCGCCCTATTGCCAGAATCCGTCACCAAGGATGGAAAACTTACCATCGGCACCAACGCTTTCTACGCTCCTGCTGAATTTTATGGACAAGACGGCAAAACCATGCAAGGATTCGATGTTGACTTAGCTAACGCACTTGGCAAAGTCTTCGGTCTTAACGTTACTATGGAGAACGCCGAATTTGCTGCTGTCATCCCCGGTATTGGAAACACGTATGAAGCAGGCATTGCCGCTATTTCAGTAAACCCGGAGCGGCAAGAAGCTGTTGACTTAACGCAATATTATGAAGCCGGCCTGCAGTGGGCAGTCCCAGCAGGCAACCCGAAGAACTTTGATCCAGCAGATGTATGCGGCAAAGTAGTAGGTGTTCAAACCGGCACAGCCATGGATGAATACTTAACTGACATGAACACAGCTGACTGCAAAGACAAGCCTATTCAAATCCAACGGCAATCTGAACAACCACGGATCAGTCTCGAACTTGCCCAAGGCCAGCTCGATGCTATGTTTGCTGACACCCCAGTTGTTGATTTTGCCATCTTGCAGACCAACCAACAGATTGAAAAGGTCGGTAAGCCACTCGACGTTGTCGGTCTGGCAATCGCAACACCAAAGGGTGACCCAACGACTGAAGCCGTTGGCAAAGCCTTGCAGCACCTCATCGATACTGGCGATCTTGCCAAGATTTTTGAAACATGGGGAATCAAGGATGGCGTTGCCACCTCCGTGACCCTCAACCCAGCCAAGTAAATATCACTAGCTAGGACGAATCATGCCGTCACACGAGACCCCGAAACTCATCCATGCTGTCCCCGTTCGCCATTGGGGACGGTGGATTTCGGCGGCAATCGTCGCCATTATCACGTACGCGATCATTAACCAGCTTGTCACTAATCCACAATTCCAGTGGAGTGTTGTGTGGGGCAATCTGTTCAAGATTCAGATCATCAAGGGTGTAGCTTGGACGCTAGCACTCACTGTGGCCGCGATGTCTTTAGGTATTCTCCTGGCAGTGACGATGGCGATCATGCGACGGTCGGATAACCCAGTCTTACGTTCAGTGGCGACCGTCTATATTTGGTTCTTCCGAGGTACCCCGATTTACACCCAGTTGATTTTCTGGGGACTGATCGGCACCCTCTTTCCAACTATTACGGTTGGAATTCCAGGCGTGGTTGATTTCTTCTCCTTCGCACCGAATAATATTTTCGCCGAACGCCAGTACACAATGTTCTTGTTTGCTGTGCTAGGGCTGGGCATTAACGAAGGCGCATACCTAGCAGAGATCGTCCGATCCGGATTGAATTCTGTAGATCCTGGCCAAGAAGAGGCCGCGAAAGCGCTTGGAATGAGTAGTGGCATGATCATGTGGCGGATTATTTTGCCGCAGGCGATGCGCGTTATTGTTCCGCCAACGGGCAACGAAACTATTTCAATGTTGAAGACGACGTCGTTGGTGACGGCAGTTCCACTGTCACTTGAATTAACTCATGTGACGAATGCGAGTGGTTTTTCTTCCTTCCAGCCAATTCCGTTCTTGCTGGTTGCCGCTATCTGGTACCTATCAGTCACGTCTGTTTTGATGGTAGGCCAGTATTATGTGGAGAAGTTTTACGGGCGTGGTACGTCGAATGAGTCGTCCACTGCAAACGCACGCGGGACAAAGAAAACTCGGGCAAGTCGCCAAGCAGCGATCAATGCTTCACAGACAACGACGGATGATCCGTTCGCCGAATACACTCCGTGATTTAGGAGATTAATGATGACTACTGTGTTTGAAACAAAGCCGAAGGTGCGCGTCACCGACGTCCATAAGTTTTTTGGCGATCTGCATGTGTTGAAGGGCGTATCGTTCGATGTGCAGCCGGGAACGGTGACGTCAATTTTGGGTCCGTCTGGTTCGGGTAAATCTACTATGCTTCGGTGCATTAATCTTTTGGAGGCTATTCAGGCTGGATCGATTTATGTTGACGACATGCTGATGGGTTACCGGGAAAAAGATGGCAAGCTGTATGAGCTGACCGCTAAGCAGGCCGCTGCGCAGCGCGCTAAAATCGGGATGGTATTCCAACGGTTCAATCTTTTCCCGCATAAGACGGCGTTGGAGAACGTGATGGAAGCACCGGTTCACGTGTTGGGTAAGCCGGTTGCACAGGCACGTACTCAGGCCGAGAAGTTGCTAGACCGAGTTGGATTAGCTGACCGAATGGAACACTATCCGGCTGAGCTTTCCGGTGGCCAGCAGCAGCGGGTGGCGATTGCACGCGCGTTGGCGATGGAACCGGAATTAATGTTGTTTGATGAGCCGACCTCGGCACTAGATCCAGAGCTTGTTGGTGAAGTGCTTGCAGTGATGCAGGATTTGGCGCACGAGGGTATGACGATGGTTGTGGTGACACATGAGATGGGCTTCGCCCGCGAAGTTTCCGATCAGGTTATTGTGATGGACGACGGTAAGATCATCGAAGCTGGCACGCCAGAAGATGTTTTTGATCGTCCGCAAAGTGCGCGCGCGAAGGAATTCTTCACTCGCGTGGTGTGAGCATTACCCACGCAACGATCCGACGAACAACATAGCAGCAAACGTGGCGATCCCAGCACTTGCCCACCATTGGATGGCGGCTGTACGTGGGGTGCGTTCTAGCGGACCGCGCCGGATGGGCAGGATTTCGGCACGGTTGGAGAGTATTCGTGGACGCTTGGTGAGTTTTTCTATCAATGCACGCTGTTCCGCAGTTTCTTCCCCGTTAATCAGCTCCCCGATTCCAGGTTCAGTTTGGAATAGTGAAAGTAACGTTCCGGCAGGTGGTTCGACGACGTCGTGCCCACGTTGCGCCTGAACTGTCACCATCGATCTAAAGGGCGTTCCCCCGTCAACCGGCATGGCCACAACTGGAACAAGAATTCCGCGATGGCCGCCACTGCGAACCTCTCGAATATAATTCGATTCGGTTGTTCCTAAAACACGCGCAACTACTGGCGTTGGTTCAATAAGTGGCGGCTGCCAGATACGCCAACAAAGATACACAACGACGCCGAGGATAACGGCCGGAATAAGAACAAAGAACATCCGCTCTACCGGAACCTCATCAATAAACAGCAGCATTCCAACAACCGCGCCAAATAAGAATCCCATCATGGTTGCCGCACTAATACGCCGCGCGATATCAATGTTGCGATTCGCAGGTAGTGCGGCACGGCTCATTTGTAAAATCAGATCTGTTCCAGACATACCGCAATTATAACGACTAGCTCCGACATATTTTCCGGCACACTAGCCCAGTCATCGTATAAGCAGCCGCCCCACAGTCACTGGTGGATACAGCGTCAGCCACAACGGTTCGAGCTCAAACCCAAGTGCTTGGTTCATCCGTAGTGACGCCTGGTTCACGCTCGCCCCGCCGGTTCCCCATTGGCGTACCCCACGTTCATAGGTTTCCAGCACGGAGGCCGCCTTCATCGCTTTGGCAAGGCCTCGACGTCGAAAATCTGGATGCACACTGGTACGGTCTACTTCCCACCACTGTCCAGCATCAAAAAGAATAGTGAAGCCAACCATCCGATCTCCCTGAAACGCACCCCAGACGCGAGCGCTTTGGTCAGCCACCTTCTCACCAAAGTTGTGCGGCAAAGGTTCGTGGTGTGAAGCTGGAGTGGACGGAAAATCCGGTGCAACCAACCGGTCAAGCGCAGAAAGTTCAGCCATATCGCCACCAGTCAGCTCCCGCATTTCAAATCCGGCCTGGATCACAGCGTCAACGTGGTCTCGATAGGAGGATAAATCGGCGCCGTCGCCAAGATTCAGGCGCGCACCCCACGACGTCGAACCAACCTGCCAACCGGCCTGACGTAACTGGGCAACTTCTGGCATATCCTCACGGCAAATTCGTGGTTCACCGTCGACGTCGATCATTGGATTGAGCAGACTGATAGGAAGCGGGCCACCGTAAATATGCGGAAATTTTTCCGATTGCGGGTTCTGCAGGTCCCCTAGTTCAAAACGAATCTCGAAACCTGCGTTACGCACCTCCTCGTCGTCAATGGCGACGACGAACGCGTCCGCCCGGTCTGCATACAAAAATTTTGCGACGGCGGTAGCTTGCTCCAACGATGTGCTGGCATGTATGAAACCCACCGCGTCAACATCGCAGTCTCGTGTTGATTGCGTATATGTTCCGCGGCCGCAAGCTTGCTTCCAGTCTTCGGGCACAACGATATGAAAAACCATACCGACATTCTAGCATTGTGCCGGCCGGCAACAACGCTACGATAGAGGGATGGATATTGAGCAGGCGCGGGCACTGGCCCAAGAACTCATGGCGTTTCATGGGCTAACTGAGTGGTCCTTCGCCTTTGACCGCGCGAAGCGGCGTGCCGGCGCAGCGCATTTTGATCGTAAACAGATCACGTTATCGCGTGCACTGACTCAAGCCTCAGATGCCGACGCCGTGCGTGACACTATTCTTCACGAGATCGCTCATGTACTTGTTGGTCCGGGTCATGGTCACGATCGGCTTTGGCAAGAAACATGTGTGCGGATTGGTGGTTCTGGACAGGTGAGACTGCGCAATGCGCCACATATTCCGGGAGCTTGGGTTGGAGTGTGCCCGGCGGGGCATCATGTTGAGCGGTTCCGCCGCCCAAACCGCCCCCTCAGTTGCGCTCTCTGCCATCCTAGATCGTTTTCACCCCACCACCAGTTCGTGTGGTATCGGCGCAAGGATGCCACATAAAAGCACGCTGACGCCGAAAAGCACACTGCACTAGACTCTGGCTACTCCCGTATCCATTCCACAATCCCGCGAGCGCCAGCTTCGATCATCGCTAGCGTGTCGTAGAAGCCGGAGGCGTCGCCATACCAAGGATCGAGGACGTCGAGTTCACCATCGGAGGTGTAGAAATCTGAGCCACGCCCAGGTTTAACTTTTTCTTTGCCCTCCAACGGGCCACCTGAACCAAAAGCGCCTGCATCAGCTGGCTGCACAGTTCCATCAAATTCGCGCCACAAGTGGATTCGGGAAATGTGTTCTTCACCAAGCCCAGCATTGATCATCATGCGCCGTAACGAGCGCGCATGTCCCGTCGTCATCGCTAAAACCAAATCCGCCTGCAAAAGTTCTGCCGGGGTAGCCTGATGAGCATAGTGATCGCGTGGAATATCATAACCATGTTCTCGTAACACAGCTTGAGCGCGTCGATCAATCGGGTTCCCAGTTTCTTCAGTAGAGACACCAGCAGACGTAACATTCCCAGCGATGCCGGCTTCGTCAAGTTGCGATTGCAGAACAATCTCTCCCATAGGGGATCGGCAAATATTACCTGTGCAAACAACCAAAATATTCATGCTTAACCCTTTCACTTCATACCTAGCTCGACTTTACTACCTACACAAAATCTCGGGAAACTCTCCACTAGCGCTCCTGAGAGCGGTGTACCGTTTCCCGAGATTTGATGCCAGCAACTAGGCTCAGAAGTCCCAGTCGTCGTCTTCAGTAGCTTCTGCTGTTCCGATAACGTAGGAGGAACCAGATCCGGAGAAGAAATCGTGGTTTTCGTCCGCGTTTGGTGAAAGGGCAGCCAAAATAGCCGGGTTAACTGCTGTTTGATCAGCTGGGAAGAGCGCTTCGTAACCCAAGTTCATCAACGCCTTATTGGCGTTGTAGCGTAAGAACATTTTGACGTCTTCAGTCAAGCCCATCTCATCATAGAGCGACTCCGTATAGCCTTCTTCATTCTCGTACAAGTCTTCGAGCAAGGAATAGGTGTAGTCCATGAGCTCTGCTTGGCGCTCAGGCGAAGACTTCTTCACCGCCTGCTGGTACTTGTATCCGATGTAGTAGCCGTGGACTGCTTCGTCGCGAATAATAAGGCGGATAAGGTCTGCCGTGTTGGTGAGCTTGGCGTGCGAACTCCAGTACATCGGCGCATAGAAACCGGAGTAGAAAAGGAAGGATTCCAGCATTGTGGAAGCAACCTTTCGCTTTTCTGGATCGTCGCCGCGGTAGTAGTCGAGTACGATTTTTGCTTTCTTTTGCAGGTAAGGATTTTCTTCAGACCAGCGGAAAGTCTCTTCGATTTCTTGGGATGAGATGAGGGTGGAGAATATTGAGGAATAGGACTTGGCATGGACTGATTCCATGAAAGCAATATTGGTGTAGACCGCTTCTTCGTGTGGCGTGACGGCGTCTGGAATCAGCGAGATCGCACCAACAGTTCCTTGAATAGTATCCAAAAGAGTCAGGCCAGTGAAGACGCGAGTGGTCATGAGCTGCTCGTGCGGCTTGAGCGTGTTCCATGATTGAATATCGTTCGACAGCGGAATTTTCTCTGGCAGCCAGAAGTTTCCAGTAAGACGATCCCAGACTTCTTGGTCTTTTTCGTCCTCAATTTTGTTCCAGTTAATGGCGTGCACTGATTCGACGAGTTTAATTTTTTCAATCATTGTTACCTCCGTTGGATGTTTCACCTCCATCATCTCATGGGACCTTGGTACTTCCAACGCCATCGCTGGGCGTTTAACATGTGACGTATGACGACGACGCACCCGACTTCGTACCCGGTACCATCGCCTACCTTGACCCGAATTATCGGTCTTGATCTGGCGCGATCATTAGCAATTCTCGGCATGTTTTGGGCGCATATGACGGCCTATGAACCAGCTGGGTTTTTTGATGGCTGGTTGAATCAGGTTCCTGATGGTCGTTCTGCAATCGTATTTGCATTGTTGGCCGGCGTGTCAGTAGCCTTGATGACCGGACGTCAAGAACCCTATGAAGGTGACCGGATGCGAAAAGCCCAGTTACGTATTGTAGGGCGAGCACTGGTGTTATTTTTAGCTGGTGGATTGTTAAGCTCATTGGGAACACCGGTAGTTGTTATCTTGGGATTTTATGGTTTTTGGTTGTTGTTAGCGTTGCCGTTCACCCATTTGCCGGTACGCACTCTGGTTTGGATTGCCGGTGTTGGGGCTATTGCTGGCCCTCTTTTTCTTATTCTTGCCAAGTCAGCAATGGCTGCTGGGGGATTGTTTGTGGGATCAGATCCTAACTCAGCTTTTATGACAGTAATGATTACCGGAACTTATCCGGGCTTGCAGTATGGAGTTTTTGTGATCGCTGGTTTGGCGATCGGGCGCAGTGACATGTTGTCTCAGGCTCGTCAGTTGCGGCTTATTGCTGGCGGTCTAGTGTTGATGGTCGGGGGATATGGACTGTCCTACATTGCCACTGGCGGGGAAAATACTTGGCCACAACACATGCCGTGGGATCCACTAACGTCGCTTTTAGCGCGTGACGCCGCACCGCGATCGCTCGAAGGGCCGCTCGGATGGGTTTTCCCGTCATTTGGTGAGTTTGTTTCAGCTGAGCCGCATAGCGCAACTATTTTGGAGACGATTGGTTCGGGCGGTTTTGCTATTGCACTTTTAGGAGTGTGTTTGATGGCAGGTTCTACCGCACATTATGTGATATATCCGTTGATCGCGATGGGATCGATACCGTTAACGAGCTACTGTGGCCATGTTGTTGCTATTTATTTCTTCCCAGATTTGGAACAGTCGCTTTCGCTCACTGGATTTTTTGTTGTGTCGTTGACGACGATGTTCGTTGCGTCTGTGTGGAAATCGCAGTTTTCCCGTGGTCCATTGGAGTGGGTGGCCTGGCGTAGCGGGTTGTTATTCAGCAAATAAACAACAACCCGCTACCAGTTTAGAGCATGCACGATACGCAGCCATCAACTTCTGTTCCATCTAACGCTGCTTGGCGAATTCGCATGTAGTACAGTGACTTAATACCTTTGCGCCATGCATAAATGTAGGATTTGTTGACGTCACGTGTGGTAACGGTATCTGGATAGAACAACGTTAGTGACAAGCCTTGGTCAACATGTTGCGTGGCGGCCGCATAAGTATCAATAATGGCTTGCGGACCTATTTCGTATGCATCTTGGAAATATTCAAGATTCTCGTTAGTCAGGTATGCAGCCGGATAGTAGACCCGGCCGATCTTTCCTTCTTTACGAATCTCAATCTTTGACACGATAGGATGAATCGAGGAAGTTGAGTGATTGATATATGAGATAGACCCGGTTGGCGGTACTGCTTGAAGGTTTTGATTGTACATGCCATACTTTGCGACGTCGTCGCGTAACTGGCGCCAATCATCTTGATTTGGGATAGAAATATTGGCAAATAGTTCTCGAACTCGATCTGTTTCAGGTAGCCATTCTTGTTCGATATATTTACTGAAATAAGATCCGTCAGCATACGCAGAGCGTTCGAATCCTTCAAACTTTTGCCCACGTTCACGCGCAATATTCATAGATGCCCGGATTGCATGGTAAGCCACGGTATAGAAGTAAATATTTGTAAAATCAAGAGCTTCGGGCGACCCATAGAAAAGCTTTTCCCGGCCAAGATAACCGTGAAGGTTCATTTGGCCAAGACCAATAGCATGTGACATGTCATTACCGCGCGCAATTGACGGAACTGAAGCAATATCAGTTTGGTCAGATACTGCAGTCAGTGCACGAATTGCTGTTTCAATACTGTTCCCAAAGTCTGGCCCGTCCATCGTTTTGGCAATATTAAGTGAGCCAAGATTACACGAAATATCTTTTCCAACATGAGCATAAGATAAATCTGGATTGTAAGTGGAAGGTTCCGAGACTTGTAGAATTTCAGAACATAGATTCGACATCGTGATACGGCCATCGATCGGATTGGCTTTATTCACCGTGTCTTCAAAAACAATATACGGATATCCTGATTCAAACTGGATTTCGGCAAGTGTTTGGAAGAATTGGCGGGCGTTAATCTTTGACTTACGAATCCGTTTATCGTTAACCATTTCTTCGTATTTTTCCGTCACCGAGATTTCCGTAAACGGCACTCCGTAAACACGTTCGACGTCGTAAGGCGAAAAAAGATACATATCAGCATTCTGCTTCGCCAACTCAAAAGTAATATCAGGGATGACGACGCCGAGAGAAAGAGTTTTAATACGAATCTTCTCATCGGCGTTTTCCCGCTTGGTATCGAGAAAACGCATAATATCTGGATGATGGGCATGAAGATAGACCGCACCAGCACCCTGTCGTGCACCTAGCTGGTTAGCATAAGAAAAGGCATCTTCCAGAAGTTTCATCACCGGATTCACGCCTGATGATTGATTTTCGATACGTTTAATCGGCGCGCCTAGTTCGCGGAGGTTTGATAAATTGAGGGCAACTCCGCCACCGCGTTTCGATAATTGCAAAGCCGAATTAATACCGCGGGAAATAGACTCCATATTATCTTCCATACGCAGTAAGAAGCATGAGACAAGCTCACCTCGTGCTTTTTTACCAGCGTTAAGAAAAGTTGGAGTTGCTGGCTGGAATCGGCCACTGAGAATCTCATCAACAATACGAGTGGCAAGAGTAGTATCACCGGCAGCTAAGGTTAAGCCAACCATCACCACACGATCTTCGAAACGCTCCAAATAACGAGTGCCATCAAACGTCTTAAGGGTATAAGAAGTGTAATACTTAAACGCACCTAAAAAAGTAGAAAAACGGAATTTGTATGCGTAAGCATGCTTATATAAATTTTTAACGAATTCCGAATCGTAAGCATCGAAAACTTCTGGTTCGTAATAGCCCTCATCAATCAGATACGTGAGTTTTTCTTCAAGTGAGTGAAAAAATACCGTATTTCGATTGACGTGCTGTAAGAAGTATTGGCGAGTGGCTTCTCGATCTGCATCAAACTGGATGTGCCCCTGGGCATCATAGAGATTCAATTGCGCATTGAGCGCATGATAATCCAGATTTTCCGCAGTGAATTCTTCACCGGTATCAGTCATGATTCGTTCCACCATTGAGTTAGTCCTTTACGCACGTTATCAACATCTACCGGAGTTCCCAGCAGTTCGTACCGATACATATGCGGTACATGAGTTTTGGCTGCAATAATATCGCCAGCTAGCCCGTAGGCTTCCCCAAAATTAGTGTTTCCGCCTGAGATAACACCACGAATATGTGCTCGGTTACGCTCATCGTTCAAAAACTTAATAACTTGTTTTGGAACTGCTCCTCGGTGATTACCACCGCCATACGTCGGCACAATCAGCACATAATCTTCATCAACGACTAGTGGCTCATCGTGTGGCATAAGCGGAATGCGATCAGCACGAAATCCTAATTTTTCAACAAAACGTTTCGTGTTTTCCGTAGTTGACGAAAAATAAACAAGATAAACCATCAGTACAGTCTTACAACGCGCATTAGGCGCGCAATGCAACTGGGTTAGCTACCCCCGCTAAACGCTTAATAAGATCTGGACGGTAACCTGACCAGTGATCGCCATCTGCAAAGACAACTGGTGCTTGCTGGTAGCCCAACGCCTTCACAGTTTCTAACGCCTGCGGATCTTGGGTGAGGTCAATTTCAGAGAATGAAAGTCCATTCTTCAGCAAAGCTCGCTTCGTCGCAGTGCACTGAACACAAGCCGGCTTGGTATAGAGGGTGATGGACATATTTTTCTCCTCAATCAAAACTTCCAAATACATTACCTAACACTACACCTAGTGATAAAAAATTGCTCAACCACTAGATGGTGTGGCTTGGCACCTTTTCTCACGCTCAATAATCACTTGTGCAATCATCGGCATATCAAGGACCTGACACGTATGAATCGTAACTGGAATACGCCATTTGAGACAGCCCACCACCCAATGACTAACACCACCTCATACTAAAAAGCACAGCCGGGCAACGCCGTCGTCGCAATGCGTTAATAACCACACCACCGAGCCCCTTGCAAAGAAAATAAAAAGCATTATCATGTCTGAGTTGGACACCGTATAATGAATACCGTATAAAACTGGCCACACAAAAGGAATCCCCATGCCTAAAATGAACGTCGAATCGTTCAATCTCGACCACCGGTACGTCAGCGCACCCTACGTCCGTATCGCTGATGTGAAACACCTTCCCCATGGCGACACTCTCACAAAATACGATGTGCGCTTCACTCAACCCAATCAAGCACACCTAGACATGCCAGCTATCCACTCCATCGAACATTCCTTTGCCGAATACGTTCGCGATCACGCCGATGACGTCGTCGACTTCTCCCCTATGGGATGCCAAACCGGGTTCTACCTTATCCGTGCCAGCGAACCAGATATCGCCAACACTTTAGAACTTATTGAAACCACATTCACTGATATTCTGGCCGCTACCAGTGTGCCAGCCGCCAATGAAATCCAATGCGGTTGGGGAGCCTGCCACGATCTGCAAGCCGCCCAAATCGCCGTTAAAGCCATGCTCGACCAGCGTGCCACATGGGAAGCAGTCACGTCATGAAAACCATTGATGCTCTCGTCATTTCCGCTATGGATGAAGAAATGGCACCATTCCTTGACCTCATTCGTAACTGCAATGTCAAAGCACTCCCCAGCCCGATAGGAACCGCCTATCAAGCGTCAAAAGGACAGATGTGCTTAGTAGCCATGATTACTAAAGTTGGCATGACTGCCTGCGCAAGCGCACTTGGATGGGCATTAGCTAATTACAAACCCAAAGTAATCGTCTCAATTGGATCAGCCGGTGGCCTAGCACGCGATTCGCGAGTTGGACAAGTAATCGTCGGTAGTGAATATATCAACGGTGGTGCAGATGGACGCGCCTTTGGTTATGTTCGCGGTCAAGTTCCGGGACAACCCGCCATATTCCACGGCGATGAACGCATGATTTCTGCAATTAAAAAAGCAGTCGCTACTCACGATGAAAATACGCCACCGATTCGCATTGGCCAAATGTTATCGTCTGACGCATTCGTCACCGAAGCTAATGTTGCTGACACTCGGCAGGCTTTCCCTGCCGGCCTATCGGCGGATATGGAATCACATGCTGGCGCCCAAGTAGCTCACGCATGGGGTATCCCATTTGTATCAATCCGAGGAATTTCAGATTTGTGTGGCGACCCAGACGACCAAGCTGTCTCCTTCCACGCCGAATTATCCGATGTTGCTAAAGCCGCAGCAAAGGTAGCATGTATCGCGCTACAAGAAAGCGGATATGTTTCTATTGATCGTTGCACAACTCAGTATTTTTCCCATCCCACCCTCAGAAGTGCTCTTTATGCCATGCTGGCGCGACGTTACAATCTCGAAGCTGGCGACACTTCAATCCTGCATAGCGATGACATGAAGATCGTTCGTAACGATATTGACGGTTTTGGCGAACCGCTGATCACCACGATTATTGGCCAGATTGCTGCCGGCAAAGCGCTTGCTGTCGACGATCCACATTCGATCCTCACCGCTAACGATTATGACCGGTTGCGCGATGAATTTATTGACTCAATTCCCCAAGACCTGCAAACACGCACATTTGCTTGGCCGCCAACTAGCCAAACCATTATTAAACGCTTTGATGGCTACTGGAATGAAGCATTAAGAGCCATTGGACTAGTGCCCCGCTCGGGACGAGTGCGCGGCGGGGTGAAGTACTCACCGCAAGATTATCAAGATGCTATGAAACGCTACATAGCCGATACCCGCAACCGCGGTGTGCGACCATCCTTTGCCGGATATTCCGAATTTGCTAAAGACGCTTCGCCTTCTTTACCATCCGGGGCAGCGATCCGGCAGCACTTTGGTTCCTGGAGTAAAGCACTAGCCGCAACCGTGTGAGATCCGTGCGAAAACTACTGCTTGGCACGCGCACTATCTTAAGTGCCCGTGCCAAGCAACTACGAACTAACGCACCCCAATTTGGTCAAAGATAAAGGCTAACTGCTCAGCACGCTGATGCCATTTCTTGTAGCGTCCAGATCCGCCACCGTGCCCAGCCACCATTTCAGTGCGCTGAATAATAGGCCGTTCATGTTCATCATTTGTGACAGTGTCACGCAATACTTGAATCCATTTCGTTGGTTCAATATAGCTGACCCGAATATCATTCAAAGATGTTGAGGCCATTATTGCCGGATACTCCACAGAGGTTACGTTTTCATACGGCGAATAGGACTTCATATACCGATACACGTCAGCGCTTTCAATCGGATTCCCCCACTCTTCCCACTCACCTACGGTTAGCGGCATTTCTGGTTTAAGGATCGTGGTCAACGCATCAACAAATGGCACTATCGCGTGAACAACACGGAAAACCTCCGGAGCTAAATTCGCAACCGCGCCCATCAGAAGACCGCCTGCCGAGCCACCTTCAGCAGCAAGCCGATCGTGGGCAACGAGTCCGTTATCCACTAACCACCGAGCACACGTAACAAAATCAGTAAAAGTATTGCGCTTAGTGAGCATTTTTCCGTTGTCATACCAAGCCCGACCCATTTCACCGCCACCACGAACGTGGGCAACCGCGTATACAACACCGCGATCTAGGGCAGATAACAGTGTTGGACTAAACCACGGATCTATTGATATTTCATACGACCCATACCCGTAGATAATGCCCGGATGAGTTCCATCTTGTACAACATCAGCACGATGAACGATAGTCATCGGGATGAGTTCTCCATCAGTTGCCGGCACCCATTGCCGATATTGCACATAATCATCGCGGCGATAATGTGGCACCTCAGTGCGCTTAACAGTAGTTACCTGGCCAGAATCAAGACTCCACCGTTGGAATGTTTCTGGTGTCAACACCGATTCAACACTAAATCCAATTTCCCGAGCCGACCACACATCATTTCCATAAAATGTGATCGTGGCCAGCTCTTCCGTTGGGATGATAACGCCAGGCTGCCACGAATCCGCATGCGCACCCTCACCAACACGAGCAAAAGCCCGCAGTTGCATCGCACCACCATCTCGCATATTAACAACAGCGAAATCCTTTAATGCCACTACTTCATTCAAACGCTGCCCAGGTTGAGCACAATAAATAGGTTGCCACGAATCTGGCGTAGTACTCCCCAGTGACGCCACCGCTAAGTCAAAATCCACATTATCCCGATTATGAATAATAAGCAGACAAGCACCTGCAGGCTCAACCGTGTAATACATACCAGTTTGCCGTGGGCACACAACAAAATTTTCTGCCGGATCATGCGTAGCAAAGAGGCGTACTTCAGAAGTTAGCCTAGATTCGGATTGAACAATAAGCCATCGCCCATCGCGTGATTGATCAATGCCTACCTCGAAGAGCTCGTCATCATCCTGATAAAGTAATACGTCATCATCGGCGCTACTACCCACAGTATGCATCCACACTTGATAAGAACGCCACGCCTCATTGTTACGAGTGTAGAAAACACGAGTAGAATCCGCAGACCAGGCTAAACCATAACCGATCCCGGTTAACGATTCATCGATAGTGCGGTTTTCATCGATAACTGACAGACGCACACTAAACTCTTCATTTCCGGCCGTATCAACGCCTAGAGCCAACAATCGGCCGTCTGGCGATACAGATGCTAACCCAATGCTGAAAAACTCACTACCTTCTGCAAGCACGTTGGCATCGTAGAGCAACTGTGCATCGACGTTGCTAACATCCGGAATATCAGCACTCCCATTACCTTCACTAGCCGCTGGGCACCGATAAGCTGCCGCATAGGATTTTCCGGCAAAAGTCCGACGCCAATACCAGTAGTCTCCATCGCGCACGGGTACCGAGACGTCATCTTCCTTGGTGTGACTGGCAAATTCACTCACCAATGTTTCCCGCAAACTAGCTAAATGCGCGGTACGCGCATCAGCCCACGCGTTTTCTGCCTCGATATGCGCCCGAACTTCAGGGCTTTCTTCCCGAATCCACTCATAATTATCAACCACATCATCACCGTGGAATGAACGCGTAATCGGTTTTTTCGCTAATCGCGGTGCGTGCATTACATGTGCTGTCATATTTTCACCCTATCGTCATCTTCCAACGCTTTTTCGGACCACTTTTCCCCTGCATTAACGGTATTTTTCTGTCTGTTCCACAGCCAACCGATCTGCCAGATCATTACCGGGATCACCATTGTGGCCGCGAACCCACTCGACGTCGGTTCGCCCAGTGCGCCCCTCATACAAATTCAGTATTTCTTCGATAAGTTCTCGATTAAGAACAGGTTTTCCATCAGCTTTGCGCCAACCACGCTTACGCCAGCCCACTGCCCATTTCGTCATTGAATCGATGACGTACTTTGAATCCACTCGAAGTAGCAGATTGGGCTCGGCCCCGGCATATCGCAACGCATGCAGCATTGCTGTTAATTCCATAATATTATTCGTCGTTTGTTTAGCTCCGCCAGAAACTGCATAGCCACAAGTTTGATCGACAAAAGCCCACCCGCCTGGCCCCGGGTTTCCAGAGCAAGCACCATCAGTTGCGATCACCAGATCATATGCCGACGACGGGTGCCCGACCTGACTTTCAAGCTGCGTTTCTTTTGCCCCTTCCGGAAGGCGAAAAACGGTTGCTTGTTGCGGTGAAGATTCGTCGTTAAGTAAAAAAGAACGATCAATATCGGGAAATTCCGAAACCAAAGACTGCTGTTGTGAAAAAGTCATAGTCTAAGTTTATCTCACATGCTCTTGATCGCGAACACGGGTATCCTTAAGGTAACGAGAAAGGTAAACAATGCTACTACTATCAGATTATCGGCAAGATATTCATCTAGACGAACCTTTTCCTGAGCCAAAAAATGATACTCGGGCGGATTATGACCTACTCATGACTGCACTGGCTGGAATTACCGAAAAACACTACACCGGCACATCTTCATTAGCACATCTATCCACCGATGAAGGTCTCTTTCGCTGGCTACAAGCCGAACTCGCGGTACGTGAGGCTAAACCATTAGACCCTATTTCTTCTCGGGCAATTAATACTTTGCTCTACCGTCAAGTTGGTAAGCATGGCCGAGTTGAAGCATCTAATTTACGGCGTGTATCTGATATGCTTCCATATTGTGATTACGGCCCTGCTCCGTGTACCGTTTTGTATCGTGGCGATATGCGTCAACTTGTTGTTGATGCTGTAGTTAATCCGGCTGTGCCTGATCTTAATGGTTGCCCGATTCCGCTTCATGACTGTTTAGACTCTACGCTTCACGAACAAGCCGGCCCATGGATGCGTACCGACACAAATTTGGTGCGTGAACTTAATGGTGGGCATGGTTTGAAACCTGCTGATGCGATTATTACACGCGGTTATCGTCTTCCTGCTAAGTATGTCATTCATACTACTGGCCCGGCAATTAAGCATGGAACAGTCACTGAACGTGATCGGGATGTGCTGTTTAAAGCTTACTGGAATTGTATGGAGCTCGCTCACGCTAAGGGCGATATTCGTTCTATTGCTTTTCCTGGTATTTCTACTGGCAATGGCGGGTTCCCATTAACCGACGCTACACGGATTGCACTCAATGCGGTGGAGCGGTGGATTTATCAGCGCGAGCAAACATTCGATCTGATTGTTTTTTCACTGCGTAACGATGCTGATGCAGAAAAAGTGCTTAAACTGCTGGCGACTTGGATTGAGGATTAATCCAGTGGGAATTTGTTGAAATTTTTATTTTACGTCTTGGGATGAGGTCATGGATCCAGAGAGCCTTTTTCGTCTTGTTGACATTGTTGGAGTGATTGCTAACGCACTGATTGGGTCTGCTTTGGCGCGTGTGCTGAGATATGACCTGATCGGCTTTCTTGTTCTGGGTACCGGAACTGCATTGGGCGGTGGTATCACTCGTGATGTCATGCTTGGGGTTGGTTTTCCGGTGGCATTGACTGATCCGTGGTATTTGGGCGGGGCTTTTGCTGCTTCGATTTTGTCTTATTTATTTCCCTTTGAGGGCAAGTGGTCACGACGAATGTTGTCATTGGCTGATGTGCTGGCGTTGGGGTGTTGGTCGGCTACGGGTGCATCGAAGGGGTTGAGTGCAGGGCTGGATTGGGTTCCTTCTATTTTCTTAGGCGTAGTGACGGCTACTATGGGTGGCTTGTTGCGTGACGTTATGGTTAACCGTACTCCAGCTATTTTTGGTGGTAGTCCGCTATATGCGACGTTTTCGGTATTAGCTGCGACACAGATGGTTATTTTCCAATATAATGGTATGTATCAAGCTGGAATGGGCTCAGCGATTATTATGTGCGCTATTTTTGGATTATTAGCGCGGCGTTTTAATTGGCAACTTCCTCGTAATGCTTATGATTTACGCCAATATTCGGCCCGGTTGCGCTGGTTACGCTCTCGTTCTCGCCTTATTACTGACGACGATGTTTCGCAACAACATTCTGTTGATTCTCATATTGTTTCTGAAGCGAATATTAAGGGGGTAGCGCAGGCGGGTCGAGAATATCGGCATTGGATTCGGCACCGGAATCCAGATGAGGCGAGTAATATTCCACGCCATCTGCGCGGGGAATAGTTTTATAGGCTCTGCGACTTTGTTGAGTCGGATCGTTCGTGATCGTTGGATGTTCCAGATTGGTTTGGATCAGTGGTTTCGTGGCGTTCACTTGTGGCTTCGTCACTTTTTAGTTGACGAATTTTGCGAATTGAGTGAATGATGATGGCTAGTGCGACGATGAAGAAGATTGTGTAAAAGACGGCGAACCACGGGAATCGTGGTAGAGATGAGTCTTGGGAGGCTTCTTCGATGTTCTCGATTGGGGTTGGTATGATGCGTTCGCCGGTAACGAGGATACGATGGGAGTTAATTCCTAGTGGCGTACAGGTTACGAGTGTTGCAAGGTCACGATCGGGGTCTGCTTTGATTTGTTCACTATCTTCTGGGGCAACGACTTTGACGTCTATAACGCGGTAGACGAGAACTTCGTCGAAGATGTTGAGGGTGAATTCGTCACCTAGCTCAACTCGATCAAGATTGGTGAACATTGTTGCGGAGGCGAGTCCGCGATGTGCCGTGATCACCGAACGGGTTCCTACGCCACCTACGGGGAAGGATGTGCCTTGGAGGTGGCCGGCACCTTTAAGTAGGGTACTTTCATCGGTTCCATGGTAGATGGGAATATCTACATCAGCAGCTGGAACAAGTATTCTTCCCATGATGCCAGAGTTTTGAATGTTGAGAATATCAAAATAATCTGGAAGCCCTAAAGCTGATTCGGTTTGTCGAATATCGCCAAGTGGAATGTTCGTATTGGGAGCGAGTCGAGCACCTGATGTTAATGCTTCGTTGTATTGCCGTGCTTGTTCTATTTGTTCATGTGCGGCTGGTTCTACGTGTTTTACTTGTTCGTGAACAAGGCCAACAAGTTTGGATTGATGGTACTGGTTAGTCCATGCAGCAGCACTTGGATAAAGTAAAACTGCCAATCCAATGATTGCGAGAATACTTGAGATTATTCTACCTATATATACACGACGCATGGGTTTACTGTCCTTTTAAAGATGAGCTACATATCAAGCCTCCAAGAAGTACGTATGCACATCTTGGAGGCTTGATTGAAGGAGCCACTAAGAGTTAATGGCTAGTATTTTCAGATGTTTGTCTTGCGACGGCGAGTAACGAATGCAGTACCTACCGAGATGGACAAGATTGCGAGACCAGCGAAGATCAAAAGAACCTTGCCAGCTGCACCAGTCAATGGAAGATCTGGGACATCGCCTGGCTGGTATGGAATGTTCTCGATTGTGGTGTCAGGATCGTTCTTACCGGTATCGGCGGTAATGGTGATCTTGGTAACGGTTTCATTCAACTTGTAACCAGCAGGAGCCTTGGTTTCTTTAACCCAGTATTCCTTGGTTGCATCAGCAGCCGCGCCGCGGTACAAGCTTGAGAAGTTGACAATACCGTTTTCATCCGAAGCTACAGTTTCGATTGGGTGAGCGTTATTAGTTGCATCAACTTCGGAGGCATAAACGGTGAACTCAGCATCCTTGAGTGGGAGCTTCTCACCAATGGATGAGACCTTCTTGATCTTGAAATCACCAAAGTAAGCCTTTGGCTTCTCCGCATCGACTGGCGGTGGCGTGACCTTGTCATTGCCGTCACCATCATTATAGGTCAACTGGAACAGGTTGTTTGGAACGATATTATCGGTAGGAGCACTCTCAACGGTGGTGTAGAAGGTGATAACGATGTTCTTACCCTTAGCAGCATTCAATTCATTAAATGCGTTGGCGAAATCAAATGTCAAAAGGCCACCCTTTGTTCCACCGGTAACGGTGTACTTTGCTGGATCAAGTACAGCACCGTCAACGGTAACTGAAGGCAACTTATTAGCTGAGTGCTTAACTGCAGCATCGAGTTGATCAGTGACTACGAACTTGGTGAAGTTCTTGGTGATCTGAGGAACTGGAACGGTGAGTTTCCACTTAATATCGGAACCGACATTGGTGGTTGGCGTATCAGTAGCAACGATCTTGGAAGGCTTGTTTGTGATTTCATTCTTCGGGTAGACGTGAACGTCGTAGATCCAGCCCTTTTCAGACTTGGCAAAGTTTTCATTCGTTGCCGGGAAAGGAACGGTTACGATGAATGGAGCAACCTTCTTGGTGACATTCTCCGGAGCAGCAGTTTCTTCAACGAGGTAAGCGCCAGGTGCTAGGTTAGTAAACTTTGCGATTCCATCTTTAGCGGTGGTCATCGTTGTAGCATCAACTCCAGCGACGTCGGCTTGAGTTGGGGCTGCTTGGAGAGGCTTTAACTTAGCCCAGTCTTCATTTTTAGTGAGATCAATATTGTTGATCTTCTTTACTGAGAAGGTTACGTCAGCAAGTGGCTTAGCGCCAGCTGGTGCTGTAAGTTCAGTACCATCTTTTGGATAGGTAGCCGCATCCCATGCTGGTGCTTCATACTTGTGGACAGTAAGGCTACCTTGTTTCGTTGTATCGATGTTGCCAACTTCGGGCGCCGCACCAGCACCGGGGACTGCAGAAGCAGTACCTCCGATCAATGCAAACGGTGCGACGAGTGCTAAAGCGAGGGATACGATTGCTCCCCGGCGCTTCACTCCGTTATTTTTCTTCACATGAACTCCTAAATAAATTCGGTGTGTATCTAATGGTTATTGTTGGTTTTAGTTTGTTTTTGTACGTCTATACCCAAACACCAACATGACGGTTGCGGCTACAATGAGCACGCCATATCCCCCGAAGAGGAATAGATCTCTTCCCAGACCGCCAGTCAGTGGAAGAGTCGGACCGACGAATCTTTCGTTTTGAATCTGGTATTCAAACCGAAAATCTTGAGTGGTAACAGTAAATTCTTTTATCCGTTGCGCATCTACCGGCAACGTATATCCCGCCGGTGAGCGTGTTTCAGTCAGACGGTACTGACCTAACGGTAGCTTCTCTACCTTTAGATATCCGGCACGGTTATCGCGATCGACGGTGTTCGCGCCGATAGCTGCCGACACGTCGTCAACTATCGTGAGATATGGTTGCCAGCTGTTACCAGCAAACTTTTCTAAACTCCACTCCGAACCAGCCAAGTGGCTAGTGACATCACTGGAGTCGACTTTTTCGATAGTCAAAATTCCAGGTGTATTAGGAAGATTGACGATATCGGGAGCCGTATAGACGCCGTTCACAACGGTGTCTTTATCGACTAAGTATTTCTTATCTGCCACAGGCAGATATCCTTGCGGAGCACGGGTTTCAACCAGCCAATACTGCCCGGCTAACAGCCCCGTCCACGAGGTATGACCCTGAGCGTTAGTTACCTTCTTTTCGATTAAGGCACCCCGAGTGCCGTTATTATCCCGGTAGAGTCCGAACTCGACATTATTTCCCGCGATATTACCATTATCGGTCTGCAGAACTTTATGAATCTTGAACTCATAGGTAGGCTTAGGTTTAGCTGTGTTAACGAAGGTACACGTCAACACACCGGTAATAGCATCGGTAAGTTCGTATTCGTTTGTCGTTCCGGCCTTCGGGTTATGTGTCTTGCCAGCTTCATCGCGACACGTAAGAGTGGTCGTGTAATTTTCTACCACTGCACCTTGGGTAAACCGTTCAGTTAGCGTCAAAACGGAACCAACTGGTGCTTTTTGTTCCGCGATAACTTCGCGAGAACCTGTTGTTGTACCAGTAGTGGCGCCAGTAAACTCTTCACCCGTACTCAAAGCTGCACTAAATTCAAACTGATCCGCAGGTGAATAGCGTTCACCGCTGATGTCTTTGTCCACCTTGAACGACACTCTTGGCAGAGGAATAGGGCAGCCAGTCATGTCTGTAACACCCTTATTCGAGCTTCCAGCGTCAATCTGCCACATATTTATCGGAGTGTAATTATCGTTATCGAATAGTGCGTCCGTAGCAACAAAGTTTTGGGAATCAGCGGTTTTGGGATCGAATTGATAGAATCGAGTATAGGTATTTTTAGTTTGGTAGTTAACTATTTCCGTACCGTATACACTCACTACTACCTTGCCGGTCGACGAAACGCTCAAGCCTCCCATAGTGAACTTTTTGAACGCCGTGGTGTCTTTGAATGTTATGTTTGAAAAAACGGGATCACTCGTTATTTCTCGAGGAGTTGTGCCCAGCCTATTATTCTGTGAATGGTTAAAAATCCTGTTACCGGAGCTATACCAGTTATTTTTAGCGGGATTCCACGTTGCTACTGGATTATCAATGCTAGAACGGATATCTGAAGCAGCTACGCGGGTTAGACTCACCTCGTAAGTACCAGGCTGACCAAAGAGTGAAATTGTTTGGGATACGGTCGCAATATAGAGATCACCGTTTTCACCTACAACATAATCACCAGTCATATTATCGTGGCTTGCAGATATCTTGGTGTGGCCTAGATATACGATGGTACCGTCTGGCTTCCGGGCGAATGTTTTAAACTCAGTGGTATTGTCTTTTTCATTCCTTTTCCCAGTTGTTCCACCGAACACATAGGTCCCATCGGGGTAGAGGGCTCCAGCAAGAAAATTCGTAGTAGCCTTAGAAAAGGTGTTAGTTTCGTCGGTATCCCCGTATCCTGGCGAAAAAGTTGGTTTGATCGGAGATGAATTAATGCCATGTGATCCCTGCGGAACACGATCCTTATAAATGGTTTCGCCATCCCAAGTTTGCGTGCCCCACGAGTTTTCAACTCGCCCATTTCTGGTATGGACATACCACTGCTTCGGCCCGGTTTCATACTCATATATAACGACGCCTCTATCGTAGACGCCGTTCTTATCAGCGCTTTTGTTGTCTTCCTGGCTAAGCGCAAAGATTCTTTCGCCACTTACTGCCAAGCCATCGAAGTAGGCGTCATCACCTCCTGGGAATTTCGGGCGATAATTTGCTCCCGAAGGCGAAGGGATTCCACCATCGTTATTATTGCTCCAATTGAACGTTCCGAACGGAATATCCATGGTCTGAACAACTTTCGAGGTTTTTGATACTGGATCGTATTTAATGTAACGCACCTCGCCTCGGGAGCCGAGCGTGAAGAAATCACCATCGTTACAGACATGAGCTGCGTTGAGAAGTGGATCATTAACAGCAGCACGCACAGCTAATAGCGGTTCTGGCCCGAAGAAATCTTCGTCATCAACCGCATTCAGTTCTGGCGATTCAGCATCAGCTTGCTCGGGTTCATCTGACTCTTTCAACGTTTCACTATCGTCTATAGCTGGAGTCGGAGAATCAGCGCCTGTCTTCGGCGTATCAGTAACCGTTGCAGTACTGGCAATATCTGAATTCTCACCACCCTCAGACTCTGCTTGAGCTAGATTCTGAACACCAATAAGTGGAATCAGCGCTAAAACTAGAGAACAGACAAGTGAGCTCACACTAATGCGTCCACTCTTTTTTCTCTGCATGTGCATTCCTTCCTAGCTCTCAGTGTCTGAAATACTAAAAGTCATGAGATAAAGAACCAGGAAATATTCCCAAAAACGGTGGATTTACTCTACTGCAGCAAAGAGCATTATGTACACCACACGTAATGTAGAACCACAAACCTAGTCGTTGGCTATTACTGGACGATAGTCACCTCCAGCAATTTTTAATTACGTAGCCAGCCTACATCAGACAATCTCCTTATACCTACCCCCCCCCCGACATTTCGGACTACTTGCATTTTTGAGAATATTGTTATATAGAATTTTTAGCTATAAAGATTTTCCAGGCAGATTAAACTTTCCCGCAAGATCACAGACTTTCGTCCCTGTTCTTCGAACTTCAACCACATCCACAACCGGTAATTCCCGATCAAAACCGTGTCTCATTTCCGCCAAAAAATTAGTTAGTGGTGTTTTTCACAAGTCAATTTTAAATAAGACATTATCAATTTAACGCATATTCTTAACACAGTAAAACACCTGAATCCACACTTAAAGAGAAGAATGTCTACCATGCAATTAGGTTAAACTTAAAACAACCGATAAAGTGATTAGACCTCTTTCATGGAACACCTGAATAATCAATAACATCTACACCCTTTAACTAGGCTAAACGTCATACGTAACGCAAATCCCCCCAGCACATGATGTGCTGGGGGGATGCAAGTGCTCGAGGGGGGAGTTGAACCCCCACGCCCTCACGGGCACACGGACCTGAACCGTGCGCGTCTGCCTATTCCGCCACTCGAGCTAGAACTTTGTCAGTTTACATTCGTTTCCTTACCAAACGCAAACGCGCCACCACGAGTGTTAGTGATTCCGCACACCAAACACTGACCTCTTGTTCGCTATTTACTTGCGCTAGTGGATACCCGGGTAGGAAAGGACGTAAAGTTAAGGCAGTGTCGTGTATTCACACTTCACATAGATGTTGTGATGATGGTGAGTATAGGTAAATGAATCGAGGAGCTGGCGTATGGGTGCGTTAGATAAGTTCGAAAAGAGCGTAGAGAACGCCGTTGAGAACGTTTTTTCGCGCGCGTTTAAATCCGATGTGAAACCAGTAGAGTTAGCGTCGGCAATCAAGCGAGCTATGGATGATCGGGCTGCCGAAGTCTCCCGGGACCGAACGGTGTCCCCTAATGAGTTCACCCTCACCCTCTCCGATCATGATTTCGCCAAGATTTCCGAATGGGACGAAGACTCGTTACGTGAGGAACTAGTCGCTATCGCTACGCAATACGCAAGCGAACAGGCTTACGTGTTTTTAGGCCCGGTGACCATCGAGTTCACTGAAGCCGCCTCCCAATCACGTGGCAAAATTGACGTAACATGTTCCACTCGGCGTGGCCCGGTTGCCCCAGCCACAACCGCCGATGCTTCACCACAAAATCCGATTATCGACGTCGATGGCGAACGCTATATTTTAACCGGCGCAGTAACAGTGATCGGACGCGGATCCGTAGCCGATATTCAACTCGATGATTCTGGCGTTTCCCGCAAGCACCTAGAGCTGCGAGTAACACCGTCGGGCGTTATTGCTACCGATTTAAACTCCACAAACGGAAGTTTTGTGGAAGGCCACCGTATTTCTGCGGCAACTTTAGTTGACGGTAATACGATTACAATTGGCCGCACACGTATTATGTTTTGGACTTCTCCGGAGCCACAATGAGCGCCTTAGTTGTTACCCTTTTACGATTCGGATTTTTGGCCATTATTTGGCTTCTCATCATTTTTATGTTGGTGACGATCCGCAACGATATTTTCGGAACAACAATCCGTGAACGTAGCCGCAAGATCACCACTAGCCGTCCACCACGTGCTGATTCTTCCCCTTCCACTCCACGGCATTTGGTTGTGGTTCGTGGCCCGTTAACCGGTACCGCTATTCCACTGGGAGCATCGGCAATCACCGTTGGCCGTTCCCCCGACTGCGCCCTTGTTCTTGACGACGGATACGCCTCATCACGCCATGCTCGCTTCTATAGTGAAGGTAACCAGTGGGTGATCGAAGATCTCAATTCAACAAATGGCACTTGGGTAGGAACACAAAAAATAGTCTCCCCCGTCCAACTTGAAATTGGCACACCGGTGGTGATTGGCAAAACCACAATGGAGTTACGCTAATGATTCATTTTGAGTATGCTGCGCTCAGCGATGTCGGCCTGGTTCGTAAATCAAACCAAGATGCCGGCTATGCCTCGTCACATCTATTGGTGTTAGCAGACGGTATGGGTGGTGCAGCTGGCGGCGATGTGGCTTCCTCCGTCGTCGTCGGAAATATGGCAAAAATCGATGATTCTCATCAAGCTGAGGATCTTATTGCGCTACTCAAAGAACAACTCAACTATTCCCAAGAACAACTCCTCCACCTCGTTGACGACATTCCACAACTTGCCGGCCTAGGAACAACCTGTACAGCTATTTTGCGTACTGCCAACAAACTCGGCATGGTTCATGTTGGCGATTCGCGCGCCTATTTATTGCGCAATAATAAGCTCACTCAAATTACCCGAGACCACACCCTTGTTCAGTATCTCGTTGACCACGGTGAATTAACTGCTGAAGAAGCCCTCCACCACCCTAAACGGCATGTCATTATGCGCAATGTTGGCGCCAGCGATGATCCCGTTGATGTTGATGCTTCAGTACGTGAAGCTCTGCCTGGTGACCGCTGGTTATTAACGTCTGACGGTTTATTCGACGTTGTCTCTGATGAAACCATCGAACTGACCCTACAGTCATATTCAAATCTTGATGAATGCGGTGAACGCTTAATTGAACTAGCCTTAGCCGGCGGCGCGCCGGACAATGTCACGATTGTGTTGGCCGATGTTGTTGACGGTCCGGGCACAAGCTCATCTTATGATCGTGGCCCAATTATTGTCGGAGCAGCCGCTGTTGACCGCCAGCGCCCCACGCGGGCTGGCAATTCGGCGGCCGGCCAGCTTGCTGCGTTAACTGCATCTATTCGCCCAGTAGAACCTATTGCGAACGACGTCGAAAAACCACCACACCGCTGGATTGCTCGCGTAGCTGCTGGCGCTATGGCAATTTTGGCGTTCGCTGGTATTTTAGGTGGCGGATATATGTGGACGCAAACCCGCTACTACGTTGGCATTGAAGATGGTAAAGTCGCTATTTTCAAAGGAATTCCGCAAACTTTAGGGCCTGTTGAATTATCACATCTGTTTGAGGAGACCGGTATCAACGTCACCAATTTAACCCCGGTAGCACAACAACGTTTAGATACTCCCATTGCACGTAGTTCGCTGTCCGAAGCCCGCAAGGTTGTCAAAGATTTAGCGGCACAACGCATCCTGCCAGATCCACTTTCGCCCACTAAGATTCCTGATCCGGGTTCAAAGATCCCCGAGGAAAAAGACCAGCAGTCCTCAGGTGATACACAATGAGCATCGTGAGTACCCGACCAGCAAAGTCTGGGCGTTATCAAGAATTATGGCTACTCTTTTTGTCCTACGTGATTATTTTAGGTGCCTGGATACTGGTCTACTACGGTGTTAATTCGGCACATCCCGATACTTCTTTACCGCCGAATTTTCAGTGGCTAGCTGGCATTGGCGGCGCTTTTCTTCTCGGATGCCACCTCATTATCCGACGTCTTGCCCCGTATGCTGACCCAATTTTATTTCCCGCAGCAACCGTATTAACCGGGGTGGGGCTGGCTATGATTTACCGGATCGATTTTCAGCTGGTGGCCCGCGGCGGGAGTCCTGAAACTGGCGGACAGCTCATTTTAGCGCTGGTGGCCTTGGTATTGATGGTGGCTACGGTTGCTTCCTTGCATGATCATCGGTGGTTGCGCCGCTTTACTTATTCCTCGCTTATCGCGGGCCTTGTCTTGTTAATCTTGCCGCTTATTCCTGGGCTTGGGGTGAAAGTCTACGGCGCTCAACTGTGGATTAATATCGCCGGATTTTCCTATCAGCCTGCCGAATTGGCCAAGATTTTCTTAACGATATTTTTTGCTGGGTATTTGGTGACCCAGCGAGATAACCTTTCGCTGGCCGGACCGAAGTTTTTAGGGATTCACTTTCCACGATTACGCCATTCGTTGCCTATCATGATCGCTTGGTTAACCTGCATGGCAATTTTGGCGCTGGAACGTGATTTTGGTACCGCGTTGTTATTTTTTGGCTTGTTTGTTGCCATGTTGTATGTGGCAACCGAACGGACCTCATGGATTGTGATCGGTGGTGCCCTATCGGCCCTAGGCGTCTACGTTATCGTCCAAGTGATGCCTCATATCCAAGCACGTTTTACAATTTGGCTTCACGCACTTGATAACGACGTCTATAACGCCGAGTTTGGTTCTTATCAGCTGGTGCAGGGCTGGTTTGGTATGGCGTCCGGTGGATTGTTTGGAACGGGCCTTGGCGAAGGTAGCCCAGCAAATTCGTTTGCTGCTAATTCGGATTTTATTATTGCGTCGCTGGGCGAAGAGCTTGGTCTGGTTGGTTTGCTTGGTATTTTGTCGTTATATGTTGTTATTGTTACCCGCGCAATGAAAATTGGCATCGCACTACGAGATGGCTTCGGCAAACTTTTGGCTGCGGGCCTTGGATTCACTATTGCATTACAGTGTTTTGTGGTAGTTGGTGGAATTACTCGCGTTATACCGTTGACCGGTCTGGCTATGCCGTTCTTAGCTAAAGGTGGTTCGGCACTGCTAACTAATTTCATTATTATCGGCATTTTACTTCGCATGTCTGATTCTGCGCGCCGGCCATACACTCCGGCGTCGGTTCCGTTATCTACCATCAGCACAGGTGAATTACCCGCAAGCTTAACATCAGACGACGAACCTGCCACACATTCGTCGCCAGAAGATTCGTTAGCAACAACTACCGTCCCGCAGATTGAAAGTGAGGACTTGCCGTGAATCTTGCGATAAAGAAATTGTCTGCAATTATTATCGTCATGTTTGTTACGCTCATGTCTGCGGTGACGTATATTCAGTTTTTTGCTGCGCCGTCATTGAATGCTGATGCGCGTAATGTGCGCACTCTCTGGCGCGAATACGGTACTGATCGAGGCCCGATTATTGTTGCTGGTCAACCCGTTGTAACCTCCGAAGCATACAACGATGAATATAAGTTTTTACGTACGTATCATCAGCCAGAACTTTATGCAGCTATCACGGGATATTTTTCGACGACGTTTAATTCGATGACTGGTTTAGAACGTGAAGAAAATTCTGTCTTGGGCGGTTCTGACTCAACTTTATTCACGCAGCGTATCGAACAGTTAATTACTGGCCGGCAACCGCAAGGTGGGGCTGTTTCTCTCACTATCGATCCACAAGTCCAGCAAGCTGCCTGGGATGCGTTAGGTGATCAGCGTGGCGCCGTCGTCGCTATCGAACCGGCAACCGGAAAAATTTTGGCGTTAGTATCTAAACCAACTTATGATCCGAACCTATTAGCTGCCCGCGATGGGGCCAGTGCCAACGATTCTTGGAACAACCTCAATAATGATCCACGTCGTCCGTTGATTAATCGGGCGTTAGGTGGCGATCTTTATCCACCAGGATCTGTGTTTAAAATTGTGACTGCTGCTGCCATGATCGAAAATCTTGGATTGACTGCAGATTCTCTTGTTGATGCTCCCGCCTCATTTACTCCACCGGGTACCACCCACGAAATTTTTAATCCCTACAAGCAACAATGTGGCGACGGCTCTGGCCAAGTTCCTTTTGCTACGGCTGTTGCCGAATCTTGTAATACGCCATTTGCTATCGGTGGCACGCAAGTGGGAGCAGAAAAAATGGTGGCAATGGCTACTGCTTTTGGATTTAATCAAGACTTAACAGTGCCTCTTGCGGTAACGCCTTCGAAGTTTCCTTATCCAGATGATACAGCCGCATTGGCCATGGACTCTTTTGGCCAGCGCGACGTCAATGTTTCTCCACTACAAATGGCTATGGTATCGGCCGCTGTAGCTAATCATGGAACCCTCATGAAGCCCTACCTTGTTGATCAAACGATGACGGCTGATCTTGGAGTTCTTTCTGAAACTCAACCGACACAATTCTCCACTCCAATATCTTCAACGACTGCCGATATTTTGCGCTCGATGATGATTGGCGTTGTTAATAATGGAACTGGCGCTAATGCCGGTCTTAGCAATGTGCAGATTGCTGGGAAAACCGGTACGGCAGAAATTGGTTCGGACGGCGAAGCACATGCGTGGTTTATTGGTTTTGACGCAACAGAATCACCAAAAGTTGCACTAGCAGTCCTTGTCGAAAGCGGACAGAGTGGCGCTAAGGTAGCCGCACCAATTGCTAAAGAAGTATTTAATGCGGTGGTCAATCGTGACTGAATCGCAACCATACCTACCCACACTTTCACCTCAAGATAGGGCAGACTAGAAAACAGCTGTGTGATCCCGGAAGGAATGCAAGAATGACAAACATCCCACGTATGCTGGGTGGGCGATATGAAGTCGGCGACCTCATCGGTCGAGGCGGTATGGCACAAGTCCATATCGGTTATGACACGAGACTTTCGCGCACTGTTGCAATTAAAGTCTTACGTTCTGATCATGTTACCGACCAAACTTTTGTGGCTCGGTTCCGGCGCGAAGCGCAAAGTGCTGCTGCACTCAACCACCCGTCTATCGTTGCTGTTTACGATACTGGTGAAGAACATATGACATCAGATAATGGCACTGACATCTCGTTGCCGTATATTGTGATGGAATATGTTAAAGGTCGTACCGTTTCCGAGCTGTTGAAAAACGGTGACGCGTTGCCAATTAACGAGGCTGTGCAAATCGCCGTTGGCATTTTGTCTGCGCTAGAGTATTCCCATCGAGAGGGCATTGTTCATCGGGATATTAAGCCGGGCAATATTATGCTCACCAACGATGGCAAAGTTAAAGTGATGGACTTTGGTATCGCGCGAGCATTGGCCGATTCGTCTGCCACAATGACGCAAACCAATTCTGTTGTTGGCACGGCTCAATACTTATCTCCAGAACAAGCCCGCGGTGAAGTTGTTGATTCACGCTCTGACTTGTACTCCACTGGCTGCTTGCTTTATGAGCTTCTTACCGGCCGGCCACCGTTCCGGGGTGATTCGGCAGTTGCTGTCGCCTATCAGCATGTCTCAGAACTTCCAGCCTCACCAATGACAATTGCTCCTGATATTCCGGAGAATATTGATCGTGTTGTGATGAAAGCACTCGCAAAGAAACGTGAAGATCGTTATCAACGAGCTATTGATATGCGCTCCGATCTACTCCTCGCGTTACGTGGTAGTCAGGTAACCGCACCAGCGTCTGCAACTTGGAATACCCAGGTTTTACAACAAACACCACCAGCACCTGCTGGTTCACCGACTATTGTTCAGCCTTCATTAACCGAAACCGGTATCTCACCGGCTGTGGCCACAGAGAAAAAAAATAATACCGTGCTTATTGTTCTTGGTGTTATTTTGCTTATCTTAGCCGTAACTGGGTTAGGTTGGGCGTTACTGTCAAGTGGAAAAACTGAGGATATTGAAAAAGCCGATGTCGTGATTGTTCCGGATTTAGAAGGAACAAATCAAGTCTCAGCCCGGCAACGAATTGAAGATATTGGTTTAGTTTTTGTTTTAGGTGAGCCCCAAGAAGACAAAGATATTCCAGAAGGTAAGTTCGTTTCTTCGGATCCAGCTTTTGGCACAGAAGTTAAGAAAGGCTCTTCGGTTACTGTCTCGTTTTCTTCGGGCGCCGGATCAGTCACGATTCCAGACCTTGCAACCGGGAACTTTAATCAGGATGCAGCTAAGCGCGAGCTGGAAAAACTTGGGCTTAAAGTGGGCCGAGTAGATGTCAAGGATGTTCCCGGACATGCAAAAGACGTTGTCACTGATACTTTGCCAGCTGCTGGCCAGCAAGTCGAGCGCGGTACTTCAGTTAATATCGTGATTGCTTCAGGTGAGATTGTTATTGATCAATCAGTGACCTCTCGTATCATCGGACAAACCCGTGAAGCTGCCGAACAGTATTTGAATGAAACACTAAAGATTTCATCAATTACGATCGATACGGAAGAAAATCAAGCCTTTGATGAAGGCACCATCTCCCGTATGGACCCAACACCAGGCAAAGTGCCTTACAACACCAAGGTCACGCTTTGGGTAGCTAAGAAGCCAGTAGCGCCGCCACCAGCGCCAACACCAGCACCCAGCCAGCCCGGTTCAAATAACTCCAATACAACCAATCCTGATACTGCGCCAACACCACCTCCGGTGCCGCCAGCTAACAGCGACGATCAGCCATAACTTCCGGTGTCGTCCTGTGTATGAGTGTGGTCCCCGAGGATTCCTCGGGGACCACACTCATACACAGGAGATGTCAATATTATCCAACCGTTGTGCCAAACCAGTTGCTATTGTAATAAACCCACGGATAGACATATTGAAACAAGATAAAGACAAGACCTGCAAAGAGCGCAAGCATTTCGATAGCCTTGAACCATTTCGGTCCGGGCAGTATTCTCCATAAAGCACCGTACATTATCAGCCTTCTTTCTCATTCATTTCAATAAGCTCTTTCGGCATACCTTCCGAACGGCTAATCCAGTAGTCAAATTCTCCGTGAACAATCCAGCGATGTGTTGAGCTGTATTGTGGATGGCAGGTTGTTAACGTAATCAGTCGTTTAGTTGGCCCTTCGGTCACTTGTGTGCCATTTTCTTCAGCTTCTCGCGCTTTATAAGGATCTGGTTGAATAACTCGAGTTTTATCCGGGGTAACGAGTTCATGGTCGGTCATCCGATAGACATAGTAAGCATCCGCAGTTTCGACGATGATTGGATCACCTGGTTTGAATTCTTCAACAAACATCAGGGCGTCACCATTGCCTCTGCGGTGAGCTGCCAACGCGAAGTTTCCAACTTCACCTGGCCAAGCAGTTCCTTCATAATGACCAAAACCACCGTGATCGAGAATATCCCAATTAGTGGTTCCCTCAGTCATCGTTCGAGTGGCGGCTTTTCCAAATGATGGGAAGTGGATAACTCCAAATAGTTCGCCATGTCTCGGATTGAGAGTAAACGGTGGTGGATCCTGCTTGACTGGTTCAGCAATCACCGCTGGAGCTTTGCCTGTTTGCTGTGCGAACTCATCGAGCCATTCACTTTGTACTTGGTTGGCGAGCACTGATGTCCACCACAGTTGCCAAGCAATAAATCCAGCAACGATCAAACCAAATGTGATAAGTATTTCACCTATGATTCCGATAATAATCGAAGAAGTTTTACGTTTTCTTTTTTTAGGAGTCGCTGGCTGTACCATAACCGGTTCTTGATCAATTGCCGTGTGTTGTAAAGTTTCGTGAGTGATGAAAAGATCGTCACTTTCCCCTGATTTTACCCGGGCTTCGCGCGGTAATGCAGAGCGGCGTCGTACCGGCTCATGCGCATGCCGCGGGTTGAGCTCTTGCGTCACAGATTTCCCTTTCGCAGTCTTTCCATCTTGCCCACTATACGGGTAGTTGTGAGTCTAAACTACCGTGAACGCGTTAATACCGATAGTCTTATATCGGAAGTTTCACTTTTAGCGAGGAAAATAATGCCTGAATCTAAGAAACGTAAGAAGGTTGAAGAGCGACGTATCGCTGCAGCACGCAATAAGCAGGATCGTCCTGCTCCGCAAATATCACGCTCACCACGCTGGTGGGCACCATTAATGGTGACCTTAGCGATAATTGGTTTGCTGATTATTGTCATTGCGTATGTTTCCCAGGGCCAGGCGCCAATTCCTGGCTTCGGTAATGGAAATTTATTTGTTGGTATCGGTTTTATGCTGGCCGGCTTCTTGATGACGATGGGTTGGAAGTAACCCAGTTATCTACGAATGAGGCTCGCGCAATATGCGCGAGCCTCATTCTTTCACCATCCGCTACGTGACGATTTTTGCCGACGACGATACAGTGTCCACCATATGCCAGTCAGTATCAGTCCGGTTAAGAAACCGCCTAGATGGGCTTGCCACGATATTTGTGGAGCAGTGAATGCGACAATGGCGTTGATAACGAGCACACCGATAATTCCACGTGGATCAGCTCGCACCGCACGAGTAAGCACAACCAACGCACCAAATAATCCAAAAATTGCCCCCGAGGCACCTACAGCAGCAACATTCCATTCATTGGTCCACAATGCCCAGGCATATACTGCACCATTCCCGCCAATTGCACTGGCCAAATATAAAATAGCGAATCGCCATGATCGAAGTGCTGGTTCAAGTTCTGCACCAAGAATGATAAGTGACATAACGTTGAAGCCGATATGCATCAGACCTCCGTGCAAGAAAGCTCCAGTTAGAAACCGCCAAGGCTCAATGAATGCTAAAAATGGGACGAAGGCATAGTCAAAGAGAATGTATGGGAAAACGTACGATAGTAACGTTGCAAGAATACATAGCCCGCTCATCACTGCTGTTACTGGGGGAATATTTAACTTTGCCATAAATCCTCACATCGGTAAAAGTATTCCTGCCACGCCTTGTATGGCGCGGCAGGAAAAATCAACATGGCTCACACAATTACTCAGTAATGGTAATTGACTCAATCATGATCGGTTCAATTGGTCGGTCCATCGGACCGGTTTCAGTGGTAGCAATCTTATCGACAACTGCCTTGGACTCATCATCAATGACTTTGCCGAAAATCGTATGGGCTCCTTGGAGCCAGGTCGTAGGAGCAACAGTGATGAAAAACTGCGAACCGTTTGTTCCTTTGCCCATCCGCTTGCCAGCATTAGCCATTGCTAAAACGTATGGTTCAGTAAAATCGATTTCGGCTGAGATTTCGTCATCAAACATGTAACCTGGACCGCCAGTACCAGTACCGAGCGGATCACCACCCTGGATCATAAAACCGTCAATAACACGGTGGAAAATGGTGCCGTTATAGAGTGGCTCAGTACTCTTTTCGCCAGTAGCTGGATCAGTCCATTCGCGCTTGCCGGTGGCTAGCTCGGTAAAGTTAGCTACCGTTTGCGGTGCGTGTTCTGGAAAAAGTTCGATGGAAATATTACCAACAGATGTTGTCATTAGTGCTTTCATAATCCTTATCCTCCCATACCTTCCTCATGCACACCACTATCGACACCAAAGACAGAGGCTAAGAGCGAAATTCACGCCATATCGTCGTCGGCAATTCGGTTCAGCGCGAACATAACCTAGCAAAATAGGTTATTCGTGTGCACCACCTTACGTTTTCGTGAAACAATGGAAGGGAAGAAGGCTCGCTGCAAAAAGATGTAGCGAAGAAAACCTGGAGGTGGTGCAATGTCTTTCTTTAAGCGCGAGACTGCCGCAGATAAGGCAGCAAATGAAGTTGCAAAGCTCAAGGATCAGGCCGCTCACGCAACCGGATCTTTCTTTGCCAAAGTTTCCGATGCGTACCAAACGTCTCGGACCTGGGCAGAACCACGGCTCGAAGAAGCTGCTGAAAAACTCGTTCCAGTTGCCCAACAAGCAGTTGCGAAGGCTAACGAAGCAGCTCATGATGCTTATGAGCGCACCCGTCCCTACGTTGAAGATGCCGTAACCAAGGCTAAGCCATACATTGAAGACGCTGTCACTAAAGCCAAGCCTTACGTCGATGATGCCCAAGCATTCGTCGTCGAAAGTGCAGATCGAGTCAAAGATGACTACCTGCCACGTGCCAAAAAAGCAGCCGATGCAGCCCTAGCCGAAATTAAGGCTAGCGCCGATGAACGCACCGCACAAGTTGCTCAGCTTTCCAAGAGAGAACTGAAAAAGGCTAATAAGCTTGCTAAAAAGGCAGAAAAGAAAGCTATGAAACTCGCAAAAAAGAGTGAAAAGAAGGGGCGTTGCAAGAAAGCACTCGGCTTAACTGTCCTAGTGGGTTCTGCGCTCGGCGCTGCCTACATGCTGTGGGCCCGTTCAAAGCCAGTTGAGGATCCATGGGCAGACGCCTACTGGGAAGATCTTGCTACCCCGGCACAAGAGACTGTTGAAGAAGTCAAGGAAGATGTTGTCCAGACTGTTGAAGAAGTTAAAGACGATGTTGCCCAAACGGTCGAAGATGTCAAAGAAACCGTGACTCCACTCGACGTCGCAGAAAAGATTGAAGAGAATCTCGAGGATAAGTAATCAACACTAACTGTTGTGCGGGGCGGAGCCACTTGTGACTCCGCCCCGCACTCGCATCACGTAATTTCGGTTTATCGGAATTCTCCATACGATTATGCGCTAGCTTTTAGTGCATTCAGTCTCGACAGACGAAAAAGGTATCCCCCACACAAACTTTTCCTCCTATAGTAAACACTATGCGTTGGGGTATTTTTTCTGGAATGCTATGGGGACTTGACACAGTCATCCTTGGCATCACACTCGGTATGGCCACCTTTTCCCATGCCAACAGTCCATTACTAACTGCCGCCCTACACGATTCTTTCTGCGCCATATTGATGCTGGTATTGATGGCAAGCAAAGGTCGGCTAACCGATACCCGTCAAGCCCTCCATACTCGTGCCGGTAAGGCAGTTATCGGAGCCGCACTCCTCGGCGGTCCGATCGGCATGAGTGGTTATGCGCTTGCGATTAACAATATTGGTTCGGGCTACACCGCTATCTTATCGACGTTTTATCCGGCTCTTGGCACTTTTTTGGCCACAGTATTCCTCAAAGAGCGAATGCGGGTGCGCCAACTAATGGCACTCACAGTAGCTTTGATAGCCATTATTATCCTCGGTTCTTCATCTCTTGATTCCACAACCGGATCAATACCTCTTGGTATTTTAGGAGCTGTCTTATGCATTGTGGGCTGGGGCTCCGAAGCAGTTATCCTTGCGTGGGGTATGCGTGATGATGCGGTTGATAACCATGTAGCTTTGCATCTTCGTCAAAGCACATCTGGTCTCGCCTTTTTACTTATTGTTATCCCTGTATCTGGTAATTTATCTGCGCTTTCCGCCGTCGTCTCCACTCCCGCGAGCGCTATTATCGTACTGGCTGCGTTAGCTGGAACCGCCTCTTATTTATTCTATTATCGCGCTATCAACACTATTGGCGCAGCTCGCGCAATGGCACTGAATATATCTTATTCAGCATGGGCAATTATCTTTGCTATCCCGTTGATGGCAGTCCTCCCATCTATTTTTGATGTTATCGGCTGCCTAGTTATTTTGATTGCCACTGTTTTGGCAGCCTCCTCCCAATGGCGTGAACTTATTCAGTTCCCTTCACAGAAGTCACCCAATAAACCTGAAAATACGGAATAATAGAAAGCATAATCGAACGGCTTCTATACCGATCCGGTAACGAAAGGTGATATTTATGCGTGGCATTATTCTGGCAGGTGGCTCAGGAACACGACTGCACCCTATTACGCAAGGAATTTCTAAACAACTTGTGCCCGTCTATGACAAACCAATGGTGTACTATCCCATGACCACGCTGATGCTGGCCGGTATTCAAGATATCCTCGTCATCACCACACCACATGATGCAGAAGGATTCCAGCGCCTTCTTGGTGACGGGTCACAGCTAGGCGTTAATCTTTCCTATGTCCAACAACAACAACCCAATGGCTTGGCACAAGCTTTCGTCCTCGGTGAAGATTTTATTGGCAACGAAGCCGCATCTCTTGTCCTAGGCGATAATATTTTCTACGGTCCTGGCATGGGCACCCGGTTACGCCGTCACGTCAACCCAACGGGTGGTGCAGTATTCGCCTACCATGTTGATGATCCAGAGCGTTACGGTGTGGTGGAGTTTGATCATCAATTCCGAGCTCTATCGATTGAAGAAAAACCAGCTCAACCAAAATCAAATTATGCAGTTCCAGGCTTGTACTTCTACGATAACGACGTCGTCGAAATCGCTAAGAATTTGAAGCCATCCCCACGCGGTGAATACGAAATCACTGATATTAATAAGCATTATTTACGCGAAGGAAAACTCACAGTTGAAGTTCTTCCTCGTGGCACGGCGTGGCTTGATACTGGAACATTTGATTCACTTGCTGACGCCACATCGTTTGTGCGCACTGTTGAGGCACGTCAAGGACTGAAGATTGGTTGTCCAGAAGAAGTTGCGTGGCGGATGGGCTTCTTAACTGACGATGAATTAGCAGAGCGCGCTGAACCATTACGCAAGTCTGGTTATGGCGAATATTTGATGCGAATCCTGGCACGCGGTAAGGAAGCGTAAGGACAATTGAAGCATATTTTTGCTGTTATCGTCACGTATCATCCTGGTGATATTTCTGCTCTATTACATAGTTTTAGAGCGCAATGCACAGAGATTGTAGTTGTTGATAATTCAGAAGGAGATAGTAGCACTCTAGCATCGCTATGCACTGACATAGGTGCTACTCTTATTGCCTTGGGACGCAACGTTGGCATTGCCGGCGCACAGAATATTGGCATCGATTACGCATTAGATCATGGAGCTGATGCAGTAATTTTATCGGATCAAGATTCAATACCTGGGCCGACGATGGTGGCTACCTTAGCTGCTTTCCTTGGCCCGGGAATTGGAGCTGTAGGTCCGGTGCCATTCGATGGGGAGGAACCTCTAGTTTATACTGATCACCGTTGGGGTCCGAAACGACCATCTACGTTACCTGACGATAAACCAATCGAAGCGGCCTTTTTATTAGCATCAGGATGTTTGATTCCTGCTGATGTTATACGTCATGTCGGTTTGATGCCAGCAGATTATTTTATTGATCACGTAGATCTGGCATGGTCTATGCATGCCAGATCTTTAGGATATCGACTACTCGCCATTCCACATGTCCGGTTAACCCATTCGTTAGGAGATGGGCGAATAAAAGTTGCTGGGCGCAAACGCACTGTCCACACTCACTCTCCTATCCGGAACTATTATCTAACACGCAATACATTCGAGCTTATGCGTAACCATGACTTACCATTTTTATGGCGGATACGTTATGGATATTGGATTAGCCGATTTGCAGTTTTTACTATTTTAACCAACGACCACCGACGCCAACGTGCTCGGATGATTACCGCTGGCATTCGTGATGGTCTGCGGCGACGTATGGGGAAAATCCCTAATTAATGCAATGTCACGAACAGGCACAAAATTGCTTAATCTAGTTAAATGATGGTTAGGGTAGTTACTGTGATAAAAAGTGCATTCTTGTCTGCGTGCTTAGCATGAGTGCATTTACATTAGGCGCATGTACCACTAGCGACGATGAGACAAGTTACTCTCAAACTGCTTCAGATACACCTAGTGATAAGTTACCTACAGAGACTTTCGATTCTTCACTAAACTCCCCATCACTAATATTGCTATCAGCACATCGCCTGAACTTGAGGTGTTCCCCGAAAACATATCCCTTTCGGAACCCACCCTCGCTGAACTCAATGCGGTTCTTTCTAATATTGAAGAAAAAGAATTATCGGTTGGCTTTGTCATGATTGACATAGCATCAGGCTACGGAATTTCCTATCAGCCTGATGCAGAGTTTTATGGTGCCAGCACGATTAAAGGACCCTACGTCGTCGCCGTCAATAAATTCTTACCAGACGAGGTAAATGAATCAGATACGGCCCTGATGCACAATGCAATCGATATTTCTGACAACGATTCTTATACAGGATTGCGGGACCGCTACGGTGATGATGTTTTCGCTATTTTTGCCGATAACGTCAATGTTATTTCGTCTCGCCATACAACTCGTTTATTCACCAAGCATTTGATCAAAAGTATCGAACCTACTCAAAATCCGGTTGGATTAGCATGAGCGACTATCTTGCCTTTAACGATGCTGGAATAGTAGAAAGCGATGACGGTACGTATGTGCTTGCCGTTATGTCTACTGCTTTTAACGATACAGAAACCTTGGTGGATCTAGTCACCGTACTTGACAAGATCCACCAAGAAATCGTTACTTCTTTAGCGAATTAACGAATGCTAACGCTTCCTCATATGATGGCAACAAGCCTTGCTCTTTTGCCTGCAACAAGCCTGGCGCATCGGTATCTTTTTCCGAAAGAAGCAACTCCATCGGACGCCCCGCCCGATCAACGGTTGGCCATGCGATACCAACTGTTTCACATAGCGGGTTAACCCCGTGCTCCCGGCCTGGCGCATACGGCGCAGAACACAAGTATGTTGCAACCGTATTGTCCTCTAACGCAATAAACGCGTGACCCAAGCCTTCCGAAATGAAGATAGCCCGCCGATCAACGTCGTCAAGTAGCACTGAATCGTACTGGCCAAATGTTGGCGAACCAACTCGAATATCAATCACGAAATCAAGTAACGCCCCTTGTGGACACATCACATATTTAGCTTGTGACGGTGGAACATCGGCAAAATGAATACCGCGAATCGTGCCAGCTTTTGACACTGATGTATTCACCTGCTGAACCTCAAGTTCCCGGCCCACAGTTTCAACAAACGTCTTTTGTTTGAACGCTTCAAGGAATAGTCCGCGCGAATCCGGGAATTGCTTCGGGGTAATGCGGTATGCGCCTTCAATAGCAAGTGGTTCAATCAGCATAATGGCTCCTAGAAAGATACGTTTACTTCTGAGAAAAGTGTACGCCACCTGGCAGTGGTGAACAGCTTAAAAGCCAAACGTGCGTGTAGAATTGGGTACGATATCTAAAACACGGCAAAGGAGATACACCCATGGCTTGGATGGTTGTTGGCGCTAAAGGCATGCTTGGAACTGACCTGGTAGCACGGATTAAGCGTGACGGCCATGAGGTGCTAGCCGTTGATCTTGGCGATATTGATATTACCGATGTTGATTCGGTGAATACCGTTGTTACCGACGTCGACGTCGTCGTTAACTGTGCTGCTTTCACCGCTGTGGATCCGGCAGAAGAAAATGAAGGCACCGCGTTCCGAGTCAACGCTACCGGCCCGGCGAATCTAGCGCGCAGATGTGCCCAAATCGGTGCCCGGTTAGTACAAATCTCTACCGATTACGTCTTCCGCGGGGATGGTTCTACCCCGTGGGGCGAAAACGATCCGGTCGATCCAATGTCTGCCTATGGGCGTACCAAGGTAGCCGGCGAATGGGCGGTGCAAGCTTACACTGATGATTATTTGATTGTCCGGACTGCATGGCTATATGGCAAGTACGGCAACTGTTTTCCGAAAACAATGGCAAAGCTTTCACAGACTCATGACACGTTAAAGGTTGTCACTGATGAGGTTGGCCAGCCAACGTGGACTGTTGATTTAGCCGATCTTATTGTTCGCTTGGTGGACGCTAAGGCGCCATCTGGCATCTATCACGGCACCTCACAGGGTGAAACCTCGTGGAATCTTTTCACTAAAGAGATCATGCGTTCAATTGGCAAGGATCCCGAGATGGTTTTGGAAACGACGGCGGCTGCGTTCGATCGTCCGGCAAAGCGTCCTTCCTACTCGGCTCTCGGCCACGATGCGTTAACTGCTATCGGTGTTGAACCTATTGGCGAGTGGAAAGAGCGCTGGGCGGTAGCCGCGTCGGTAGTGTTAGCAGATTAAGACTAGCCGTGACGATTGAACCCGTTTTCCGTGTTTGTTCATGGCCTCCAGGCCGAGCTTGTGGTGATGGGGCACCTGAATACAAATTTTATCGCGGACATTATGGCGATTTCTCTCAGGAAATCCAAGACTTACTTAACAGTCTTCCGCGAGTGAAGAAAATGCAACTTCAAGCTATCCTAGTCACTGTACTCACTGAAGCTAAACTCGGACAGTTGACGCCCGTCCACCACGATGGAGCCGGCCACCGCATTGGCGATGTGGATGTTTTAGAAATAACCGACCGAAAAATATTAGAAATCCGGTTGGAAAATCAATTCGAGGGCAGCACAAAGCTATTCCCCGGAAAACGCTTACGGATCTATTTTTGCGAGCCCCTAGCCCCTCACATTCTGCTGCTGCTTCTTTGTGAACCAAAATTAGCTAATCAGCAAGGCTTAGCAGAGCAAGATCAGCACGCGAAAAACGCTCTTGATCGAGCGTATGATTGGCACAGCCAGTACTACACGCAACCTTAAAGTTGCACATACTTGTCATGTAGTACAGAATATGAGAAAGGAGGAGCCATGAACATCTACGAAACATTAGGTATAGATCTTACCGATCCACATATGTGCAGTGCGCTAGAAATGGAGGAATCTCGTAGAGAGCTCATCCGAAAACTTACCTCCATCAGAAAAGCATCACATTTAACCCAGGACGATGTTGCCCGTGAGCTTGGTGTTTCCCGGCAATCCATTTCGAAAATCGAACAGGAAAACCGTAACCCCACGCTTTCCACGCTTATCGAATACGCTATTGCAGTTGGCGCACACATAACGTTTAATGTCGATACCATTAACAGCGAAGACAGCCGCTCTAACAATACACGCACGTTCCATACAAGCATGGACGGGAACGACTCCAGCTGGGGGCCAGATGAGATCGCTTGGCCTTCTTCAAAACACACTATTGAAACAACATCTTTTACAGTTTAGGTAAATTAGTACAATGGCCACTTACGCATTGCACGATATTTCAGTTCTAGATTTTTCCGGGAATCGTAACTCAGAGTATAAGGTTGCTCCACCTCCAGCAGAACAGACTGTGAATACTTCCATATCCATCAGTTCTTCTGTGCCACAAATGGACGTCCACCTCCTGCTTTTTACGGCAGATGTCACTGTACAAACCATAAACGCTAACTTGCAGTTCACATTAGGAGTTACGTTCAAGTATTCTAGCGACGACGATATCCCTGATACGCCCGCCAAAGAACAACAATTTATTAAAGACACCCTACATCCTGCGATATTCCCCTACGTACGCCAATATGTACATTATTTTTCGGTTCCATTACGGAAGAATCCCATTACTCTACCGTTATCATTACCCGCTAATGCAATATCAACACCTAACCAAATGAACAAGCTATAACATTATGAAAATCGCGATGATCGTCAACAACTATCCGCCAAAAGTCGGTGGAGTTGAGTACCATGTCCAAAATCTCGCGCACGAACTAGTTCAGCTCGGGCACAAGGTTTGGGTACTCAATATTTCAAACACTCCCGGAACTCGGTCAGATGACGGCGTTGAGGTCATTACCCGTAAGGCTCACCTGCCGATAGCTGATGTCATTACAGTTCCCGGTTTTGGTGCTACTCGTGATATCTCTCAGTTTCTAATCGAGAACCGGATCGACGTCGTTTCTATCCACACTCGCTTCTTCCCCATGTCATTCGTTGGGCTACGCGCCGCACAAAAAGCTGGGATTCCGGTAATCCACACCGAACATGGCAGCGGCTTCGTGGCAACCAAAAACCCCATCGTCTGGCTGGGCTCCCGGGTTGTTGATCTGACGATGGGACGCTACATTCTGCGAAACGCTACAAAAGTTTTCGGAGTTTCAGAAGCCGTCACCACGTTTGTGGAAAAGCTTAGCGGACGTCACGCAGAAGTCTTCTACAACGCTATTACTCCACCTAAGCCTCGCTCCGCACACCAGGATCGTCCGAACCATCTGGTTTTTGTCGGTCGGATGGTTGAAGGCAAAGGTTGGGATACGTTTCTTGATGTGGTTGCCCAATTGCGTAAGGAAGGTTACGACGTCGATGGCGAGCTATTAGGTGACGGCGCACAGTTAAGTGCGGCGCGCGAAAAAATATCTGCTCTTGGCCTTAACGGGATCGTTACTGCACCTGGTCGGGTAACTCCAGGCGAAGTACGTGAGCGTCTTGCTGGAGCGACACTCGTCAATCCAACCGTGTTATCTGAAGGTTTCCAAACGACCCTTGTTGAAGCCATAGCTGAAGGCGGCCGTGTGGTGACATTCCCGGTCCCTGGCGCACGTATGCTCGCTGAAAAGCAGGCTCCTGTAGTTATTTCGGAAGAAAAAACAACTAAATCAATGGTCTCCGCGACGCGTTCATTGCTGAAAGACCCTATGCCTCAAGCACAACCAAAAATCTATCAAGATTTAACATGGCCCGAGCAAGCTAAAAATTACACTACTGCCTGTAAAGACCTCATTCACCATGACGGCGAACTATAGATTCACGCGAAGAAACTAAAACCTCAGACCTTAATGAGGACACATCGCCCTTTGTTGAATTAACTCTGCAAAACAACATTTTCCTTACCAAAACTGTTGAGGGATGCATTCCGGTCTTGAACCAGATGCACCCCTCAAGATATTATTCCAGCGAAGAATTAGATGCTTCCTAACGTGTCTAGACTATGTCTAATCACCGGCACGACGGTAACCTGACGCCCGCGCTTCTTGTTCGGTTGCAAAACACTCCTCAGCATGAGTCCTTGTGTAAGATCTGCCCGTTGGAACACGGTATATCCACTCGCCTTTTGCAGAACGGTTCCCTTTAATTGTTGCGCCTGCCGGACATGGATATTTGTCGTCACTTATCGATGGAGCAGATGGCGTGGGCGGTATCCACATGCCGTCGGCACCAACATAATAGTTACCAATCCACGCGTTGCGCATCATCGCACCCGAGTTTCCTAGGTAGTACCATTGTCCGTTCGACGCAATCCACTGATTCGAAAGCATCGCACCGAACGTGCTAAAGAAGTAGTAGGAACCAGTAGCATCCGCGTTCCATCCTGTCGCCATTATTCCTGAAGAATTAAAGTAGTACCATTGACCATCTGCGAATTGCACTGGTCAACTAGCATCACTCCAGAATCGCCTAAATAGTACCAGCGGTTGTTAGTCTGAATCCACCGGTTGGTCGCCATTGAGCCGTTAGCGTCAAAATAAAAATATTCACCTAGTTGATTCTGCAACCAGCCAGTAACCATAACACCTTCATCATCAAGGAAATAACGATTGCCGTTGTCAGATAGCCAACCAGAAACTGGCCGATTGTCGACGTAGTAGAACCAACGTCCATCTTTTTGTTGTCAGCTATGAAGCGCCGAGTCGCGAACAGAAAAGAAATCCTTATCGTGGCTCATATAAGCGTTATTAATCATTTCTGTTACAATTGCAGAATTAGTAAAAACTGAGACTCAAGAAAGCAGTAAGCATTCCTGCAACTACACGATAACTTGTTCGCATATTATCTCCTCATTTTCATCGAATAGTGATCTACAACTCAGTGAAACTATGCTACATATCCCATTCAAGCAGATTAGCGCCTTAGCTTAATTGTAAAAGTAGAGGATACTTGGCATGTTGACCCGTTCGATTCAAACATAAGATCTACTTACAATATTTACACTTCGACCCACGCAACTATACGGTTTACGCTACTGGTTAATGCTATTGCATAGCTGAGATTGCAAAGTTTCCTAGCAACGGAACATCAAGCATTACCCCATAAAACTAATCATTTAGGATGGTGAGAAATGGGAGCCCTATTCACAAACCTCAGTATTCCTAAATATATACACTGTTACTTACCGAGGCTTTATCCAACTCAGAGACAGAACAGCTCGATTCAAGCGGCCTCATCATCCTTGCTACGCAAAAAGACATGACCGTTTTTCTCTAACTCGGCTTCAAGAATTGCAATCTTTCTTGCTAGAACAGTTGAGGTTCGCTCTGCTTTACGCGCATGCGCACTTGTAGTTACCGCAAACCCCATAAAGAAAACGATAAACATATAAAGAACCAGATCAGTCCCACGACCAACCCCTAGCCACGATGCAACAATATCCGTACTTTGCGGAAATAGCACTGCAAAAGCTCCCACAGCTAACCCGAGAAGCCAAGCAAGATGTCTAATTGCTTGACCGCGCGCACTGCGTCCTGGAATCACAATCGCGAGCGCAACTACGAGAAGTGAAATAATCAGAATTGATTTAATAATGATCTGGTTAGTATCCATCATTTCTCACCTAAACATCAAATCCGAAAGAATGTTGACCGAGTTCCATAATGACTGCCCTTTAGAAAGCGAGTAATCCGTGTAAACAATGAACACCGGCTCTTCGACATAACGCAACTTATGCTCTGCAATCTCACTGACAATTTCTGAAGCGTGCGCCATCCTGTTTTGATTGATGCGAATGAGTCTTGCAGCAGTTCGATTCAATGCACGTAACCCATTATGCGCATCAGTTAACTGCATTCCAGTAGTTATTCGCTGAAACAAGACCGCCGCTTTGAGTACAAGGCGTTTTAGGAACCCAGCATTAGTTCGATCGTCGAGAAAACGAGATCCTATCACCACATCAACAGGTTCCGTAGCAAGTCGAACGATCATCTTTTGCGCATCAACGACCCGATGCTGACCATCCGAATCAAAAGTTACAAAATACTTTGCATTCGGCTGCAACAGTGCATAATCAAGACCAGTGCGTAACGCAGCACCTTGACCGAGATTGATTGGATGTTGAACAACATCTACCCCAGCAAGCCGAGCTTGCTCCGCGGAATCATCATTTGACCCGTCATTAACACACACGATATTTGGAAACGTCTTGCGAGCTTCTTCCATAACACCTTTGATAACTTTGGCTTCATTATAAAGAGGAACGATTAGCCAGCTCTCCTGGGCAAGTTGCTCTGACCATCCGACAATATTCCGTTCTTCAATAGTTAATTTTTCAGGATCCGCCACGTTTCTTTCAGACCTCGATCCTTAACGTGTTGAGTAATAACACAGCTGATTATAGCAACCAGTCCGGCATAGGACCCGATTTTATTGCGGTTCTTTCGGGATTATTTTGAGTATTCGCTTACACAATAAGTACAATCGTTCACTTTCAACCTTTAAGAATATATATTTGAACATATTAATGTTCGCCCATAACAACAAGAAATTCCTATGACTAATACACTAACTCAGGTTCAGTTCGAAATCCTCCGTGTTCTATCCGATAGCGACACAGCACTCTCACAGAGAGATTTACAATCACGTACCAACGCTTCATTAGGTAGTGTAAACATTGCAGTGCGCGAACTTGAAAAGCTTGGATATACTAAAGAACGTAAAGTAACTCCCGCTGGAATCAACGCCCTCGCCCCGTATCGAGTTCATAACGCAATTATTATGGCTGCCGGGCTATCTTCACGCTTTGCACCGATATCCTACGAACGTCCAAAAGGAACTCTACGAGTGCGTGGTGAAATCCTTATTGAGCGACAAATTGAACAACTACAAGAAGCCGGGATTAACGACATTACCGTCGTTGTGGGATATAAAAAAGAATACTTTTTCTATCTCATCGAAAAATATGGTGTCAAAATCATTGTCAATAAAGAGTATTCCAGTCGCAACAACAATGGTTCCCTGTGGTTAGTGCGTGAACAACTATCCAATACCTACATTTGTTCCTCGGACAATTATTTCGTTGAGAATCCTTTCGAGCCTTATGTTTATCGAGCATACTATTCTGCAGTCTATGTTGATGGTCCAACAAATGAATGGTGTGTTAGCACGGGGCCAGGCGGTCGCATAACTGGATGTACCATTGGTGGCGAAAACGCCTGGACTATGCTCGGGCATGTCTATTTTGATTCTACTTTTTCTGAAACTTTCCGCGATCTTCTGGAACGTGTCTACCACCTCCCACAAACAGCGCCTAAACTATGGGAGTCACTCTTCATTGAGAACATCAAAGATTTCTCAATGGTTATTCGAAAGTATCCTGATGGAATTATCAACGAATTTGATTCAGTTGATGAACTTCAAGACTTCGACCCACTATTTATCGAGAACGTTGATTCAGAAGTCTTTGACAATATCACCAATGCATTAGGTTGTATGAAAACTGAGATCAGAGATTTTTCCCCACTTAAACAAGGATTAACTAATCTCTCATGCCATTTTTCGGTTGGCGATAGTGAATACGTTTACCGCCATCCAGGAATTGGAACGGATAAACTTATTGATCGTACTGCTGAAAAACAGGCACTTTTACTTGCTCGTGATCTTCAACTTGATTCAACCTTCATCACTGCTGACGTCGCCAAGGGATGGAAGATCTCCCGATACATCCCCGAAATACGTAATCTTGACGTAACGAACGACGACGAGCTACAACAAGCGATGCGAATGATCCGCAACCTGCACACCTCGGGTGCTGTTCTCGATAGAGATTTTGACTTTGTGCAAGAAGCGATGAAGTTTGAGCAACTTTTGCACGAGATAGACCCCTCTATGCCGCAGGGATACTTGGACTTGCGTAAAAAAGTTATGAAACTCAAAGAGTATGCTGATGCAGACGGTTTTCCTACAGTGCCCAGCCATAACGATTTTTATCCATTGAACTTCCTGATCACTCCTGACGGTCAGATGAATTTGATCGATTGGGAGTATGCCGGAATGTCTGATGTAGCAGCTGATTTTGGCACAATGGTTGTTTGTTCGAACGACATTGACGACGAACGAGCAAAACTGGCATTGACATACTATTTTGGTCGTACTCCAAATCAAACAGAAGAAAGACACTATTGGGCATACGTGGTGTTTGCTGGCTGGTGTTGTTACGTATGGGCGTTACTAAAGGAAGCTGATGGAGACGACGTCGGCGAATGGCTCTTAACGTACTACGAGTATGCCTCACAGTACGTCGACAAGCTGCTTGCCAGCTACGAAGAAGCAGCTAAGTAAGTCCATCTCTCCTATTTTGATCTTCCACTAGCTTCCTATACTTGGAGTTACTGACTTACCCTTTTCGATACAGAAAGTATTCTTATGACTAACGGTTATAGTCCGAAAACCCTAAAACGAATCCAGTTAGCAATGACTGATGTATTGTATGAGTTTGATCGTGTGTGCGCTGAATTAAATTTACGCTATGTGGTTTATGGAGGATCGGCCATTGGTGCAATTCGCCACCAAGGTTTCATTCCCTGGGACGACGACGTCGACATATGCATGTTGCGTGAAGATTATGATAAGTTCTTCGCTCACGCACCGAAAATTTTGGACGAAAAATACGTCTTGATCGACTCACGTACCGACAGTAATTACCCAAAAACTTTTGGCGTTCTAGGCTTTAAGGAAAGTGAGTTCATACCTGGTTTGGCCGCAAAGCGTGATTATAGTATGCCACTGGGCATAGATCTTTTTCCGCTCGATCCTATCCCAAACTCACCGCAAGATTTCGCTAAGCAAAATAAAGCCACGTGGTTTTGGGGAAGGCTACTCTATCTCCAGGGCACCCCTAACGCGATACTCTCTGTGCCGCAACCGGCAAAACTAGCAATTAACGCCGCATTACATGCTATTCACTGGTCGATAAGACTAGCTCACGTTAAGCCCGCAAAATTAATTGAGAAGTGGGAAAAAGCTGCTCGACGATTCGAGCATAGTTCATCTACTCTTTTTGGAGATTTCTCCACTCGCGATCCGCAACGGTGGTCAGCAACCCTCGATGAACTATTCCCTGCACGCCGTGTCCCCTTCGGTGATATTGAAGTCATGGTTCCACGTGACTACGATGCAATTTTAAGTCGCGGTTATGGCGATTACATGACTATTCCGCCAGAAGGTCAACGGGAAAACCATGAAGCATCATCGATTATTTTTGGCCCCTACGCTCCAAAACTAGTGGAATGAAATCTAACCGATTCGCTTCGATGCCTCTACAATATAGAAGTCTTCAAACCAGCGGGCAGTAGTAGTAATATCGAATCCGTTTTCTTGAGCTCGTTCCACTCCCGCACTGCGCATGTAATGTGGATCCATGGAGCGCTGGAACGCATTCTTTATAGCAACTACCCACGCCGCAATACCTGCATTGAGATCAACAAAGCGAACTTCTCCGCTCCAGTTTGCCGCCTCTGGAAAACCCGTTGTGACAATACATGGAAGACCAGCTGTTTGAGCCTCCGATATCGCCACTGGCATACCCTCTGAAAAAGAAGTCATAATAAATACATCGCCAGCTTGGAGAAGATCATTAACATCGGAACGAATTCCAAGAAACTTAACTACATCAGTCAATTGATAATTCTCAATTTTATTACGTAACGTTGGCCCTTCCGAACCACCACCTCCAACCATTAACAACCGACTTTGAGGGTTTAATTTATAATATTCATTGAATACATCGATCAAAAACGTCTGATTCTTCACTGGATCGAAACGAGCAACATGGATCAAAACCTGTTCATCAGAGCTGATCTCTAATTCTTTCCTCAACTTTCGACGTTTTTCTTCACTATATGCATATAGCTGTACAGAAACACCGTTGAAGATGATTTTAAATCGTGGAGAATTCACGATTTTTTCACCGAAACGATCAAGACCAGCTTCAAAGGACGCACCCAAATAATAGTCAGCCACAAACCTGGTAGGAAATGCGAGTATTCGGAAAAGAGCTTGCGAAAAATCTAAGGGATAGTTCTGAGCATGCGAATGTGCAATGGCATACCGTCCGGCTTTATGGGCAGCTCTCAAATATAATGCAGCAACCGATCCAATATGTCCATGAACAACTATCATTTCTGGATGGTCAGCAAAGAACTTTTTATAAAATGGATATAGACGAGCTAACGACGTTGGGGTAATAGCCGGCGCCCGGAAGATTCGCCCTCCTAGCTTTAGAATTTCAGCATCATATGCCGCCTCACGATCAGTGTGCACTAGAAAATCAAACTGCACTTTAGACCGATCAATCGACCTATACAGATTCATTAAAAATGTTTCTGCCCCCGCTCGTTCCATTGCGCCGATAACATGACAAATTCGAATCACCAATGAATCTCCCTACAAAAATATATCAATAACCTAAATTCATGGTATCAAGAACGTCACTTCGGAAGAGGCGTCCACGAAAATCTCCTATACATACTCCTAATGTTATAGTATTCAGTGTTTAACTCCCTACCACTAAGATGGTATAGAGAAGATACTAGGATATATGAGGTGCATATGAGCACTAAAAAACAGCTAACACTTAAAAGTAATATGCTATGGAACTCGGTTGGATCCATGATTCGACTAATATGCAATTACGTTATAACAATTGCTGCTGTTCGACTTTCAACCGGATTTGATGTTGCAGGTAGTTTAGCTATCTCCATGTCAATATCTAACCTCATCCTTCCGTTTGCTGATTATCGCCTTCGCACATTACAAATCACCGACGTAAAAAATGAACGCTCATCTCATCATTACGTTGGCTTACGTGTGCTCACATCGCTCTTTGCATTTGTGGTTGGTAGTCTCTACGCCATTATTACCTCGTCTTTTGCCAGCCTCATCCCAGTCCTCTTGTACCTCATTTATTCTCTGACAGTCAACTTTATTGAGGTATTTCATGCAATTGATTGGCGCAACTATCGCATGGACATTTCTGGAATTTCCTATATCCTACAAGGGATAACAAATTTGGCATCATTTAGTGTGGCGCTATGGACGACAAATTCATTGATCTGGGCAATCATTGCTATGACCGCCTCAGAAATCTTGGTAGGAGCTTTCTATGATGCGCCTCAAGCGGCAAAGTTCGAGGGCATTACACCTATTATTGATATCCTGCCCTCGCTAAAACTACTCTTTACACTAACTCCGCTTGTTATTTCACAGGTGCTGAGCACCGCTGTCCTGACTATTCCCCGGCAACAACTGGAGATTTCCTTAGGTACCGATGCGTTAGGAATTTATGCTTCTGTAGCGTCTCCAGTACTCATCGTTCAAATGGGCGCCACATACGTCTACAGCCCACTGCTTCGAGAGCTGGCCAAGCGGTTAAATTCAGACAAGCGCTCCGCCTTGAAACTCATCAAAAAAACAACCGGATTTATCCTCCTCATTACTGGAATACTATCCCTTCTTTTGCTAGTGTTTGGCGACTGGCTCTTAGCGATCTTATTTGGCAATGACATTAGCCAGCATACTTACATCCTGCAACCAGCCATATTATTTACGTTAATTACTGCCTTTGTATGGTTTATGAACGATCTGCTGATTACTGTAAGGAACTACAAGGGAGCATTCATTGGGAATGCAGTCGCTGCAGTTTTAACCGTTACACTTTCCCAATGGTTCATAAGCATGTTTGGAATCAATGGACCAAGTTGGGTTGGCACTGCATCGTATTCAAGCGCCCTAATAGTTATGGTTATAGTGTTCGCGTATAGCTATCGCAAGCTTCCTCAAGATGCTATCACTGAAGAGTAGATAAAACGCTTCTTTCGCGTTTACATAAGAACACGTTGCGGAGCTGTTGTAGATCCTGTTATATCTCCATAGCTCATGCTTTTATCACTCTCGATTATCAGAGCTTTCTGCACCTCGTCACTATTAAACGAATTGCGATGGATAAACACAACACCCACCATTACCCCAATCGCAAAAGACACTGAAGCTAAAACCCACACAGTCATCGGAGCAATTGCAATATTCCACCACCACTCCATGTTGTTATTCAGGTTAAACAGATGAGGAGGTTTGAACCCTGAAATATAGCGTTGCATGACGATATGCAGAGCAATACTGTTAATAACAGAAACAGCCACACCTACAATTATCAACTGTGGTAGATCGAATATACGTTTTTGCTGTGCTCCCACAACGAAAAGCAAGAAAAGCAAGACACCAAGTAGTGGAATCATATATCTAGGTTGATAGTCACCAAAACCAATAAATGTTCCCTTAAGAATAAAGACTAAAGGTATTCCTCCCATGGCACCGAGAATAACTGTCGCAGACAGCCATTTACGCCATGTTCCAGAACGCAGTCCTGCCATTAATGCACCCGAGAAAACAAAGAGGGCAGTGTATGTTACCGGCCCGTCTAAAGGCGTATCGAACCAACCAGGGCCGTAGGTAACACCAAACATCCCAGCGATATATCGTGGGAAATCAAGAATCGTGTGAACAGCAGTTCGCAACAGGTTTCCCTCAGCCTCGAATCCGGCTGTCACATGCTTAGCCTGCCCACCTAAGGTTATCGAATATGCGCCTACAAACCCTATAAAAGCAGTCACTACAGCAGGCACAATATTCTTCTTATTCCACTTGATGGCAAATACGAAGGCAACTGCGACAACAAAGAGATAAAAAGATACGTCTCTCCGAGACGACAAACATAAAACTGCAGAAAAAATACCGAGTCCTAAAAGAACCCAGCGGCGCCAGTCTTTAGCAGTTGCCGCCCCAAACATGGCTGTCGCAAATCCATAAAGCCCTACTATTGCCCAAGAACTGGGATTTATTGATGCGATAAAATATTGCCCCATAGGAACCCAACAAACCATCATTGGAAGCAAGAACGCCGCACGTTGATCAGATCTAATAAAAACGCCGATTAGTCCCATTAACAAAACTGCGATAGCTAGATTAATCGTACGCATAAGAATAATAGACTTGCCTACATCCTCCTGAACAAAAAGGTGCTGAAAAGCATAGTAACCAGTCGGATAGTCACCATTGTCATAGCGGTGGCTCCACATCAACTCGTTGGTGGAAATATCAACATTACAGTCTGCAGCTGAACTATCCGATTTGAACGCGTGGCATGCAGCTCCAGCAGCGACAGGGACTGGAACTCGAACCTTCTCAACACCATCGATCATCTTGACCGCGCACGATTGACCAATAGGCCTTGGGCACCAAATCGACCCCATATGGAAATCGTCATCAGGAGAGCCACCGATCGGGGAAGCTACTGCCCAACCCAAGCCAGCTCCAAAGAAGGCAATCATTGTTACGATGACTAAGCCAACTGAACGTATATCTAACCGCGAGCAAAGTTGGCGAAGTTTATTCTCACGCATTTTCAGAATTTCCTCAAGATATCAGACTGCTAAAAGAGCTTACGCAGTCGGGAACGGACTTTATCGGCTAATAACTTTGGACCACCAGCTTTAAGGTGTTCAACTACAAGTTTCGCATCGCGAGATAAATTAAACGGCACTTTCACAAACTGCAAATCGGCACGGATAGTATCACTCTCGACAGTCTTACGGTCATCTGCACGGTGAGCATGGTCCACAAAATCAAGCAATGGTTTAAGTGCATTTCGCCACTCGAATCGAACTGAATAACGAGCGATATTTTTCTTAAACTCTTCTGCTAAACCCGGCTCAAATAGGACTCTCTCTAATGCAACAGCCAGAGCATCAACGTCTTCTGGTGGAACCGAAATTCCGATATTCTCTGAAACCAAAGCATTGCCGAATGAATCTCCTTCAGTGGCTACAATCGGCAAACCAGCCCATAAATAATCCAAAATACGAGTACGGAACGAGTATTGGGTTTCGATATGTTCAAAGTGGGTGGAAACTCCACAGTCTGCATCTAACAGGTAATTATGGCGGGAGTCATAATCCACCCAATCATGGTTAAAGAAAACATATTTTCCAGTCAGACCAAGCTCATCAGCAAGATCCATTGCTTGCTGAGTCATCTTCATTTTAGGCACTGCCGGATTAGGATGCTTCACCCCAAGGAAATACATTCGAACATTATCGTGCTTTTGTATCAAAATGTTCACAGCCCGAATCAGTGTAAGCGGATCAAACCAATTATAGACTCCACCACCCCATAAAATTACTTTATCATCGAGGGAAATTCCCGGAACCTTGCCCTTGATCGCGTGATAATCCTGTACTGGACGTACTTCATCCAAACCAAACGGCACAATATCAATAACAGACTCAGGACCATTACCGGCGCCTATAAAATTACGATTGATCCGGCCCATAGCAGCTAATTGACCGAGCCAGAAGTTCCGTTGCTTCTCTGATGCACACAAGAACCTATCGCCTCGGACAATCTGTCGGTTCAACGCATTAGTACTGGCCAATAGAGTATCGTCTCGTCCCTTCGGCCCTTGGTCTTTCGCCTGCTCGAGTTGCTCCAGGTGCATCGGATCATAAATATCAGTAATTAATATTTTGTCAGTATCAATAATCCATGGCGCCACTTCAAGTAAGAACCCCTGAAAAATAACAATATCAGCCCACTCAACAAGGGCATGTAGCTCTTTATCGTGTCCAAGATGAATATCAAAATCAACTGACTCAACACCAGCGACACCCATAGTGGAGCACAGTTTAACTTGATGTTTTTCGCTTAACCTTTTTGCCATTTCCCAGGCACGGATAGCTGGCCCAGCCATTTTCTTCGATAGCATATCTCCAGTAACAACCAAAATACGCGAAGGATGGAAGAATTTATCCTCAATAGCAAATTTTTCAACTAACTGCTTATGGGCATTGAGGTAAGCTGAATACGGCTCAAGTGGTTCAAGCGCGACCCGCATCAATGGTAGTATTTCTTCGTCATTGCGCACTCGATTTGCTTGAATTTCCTTTCGCTTCTCAGCGAAATATTCTAAATTTTGATTAAACCAAGCAACCGCGTAAGCTCCAGTAACTGCAGTTTTCTTAATTTGCGTACCTTCGTACGCATCCGCATTAGCGACACCTATTTCTTTTTCACCACGCGATGCACCACGCTCATTTGCGAGGGCTATTGCGGGAGCGAATACGGTACGCAGAAGCTCTGGTCCAAGATTTTTATAAATACATGCCAACGCATTTCGCTCAAGCAAATAAAGCTCACGATAATTACCAAACTTATTCATCGAAACATGATGGCGATGATAGGCAATCGATGTTGGGACATAACGCACGTCGTATCCCGCAAGGGTTACACGCCACCCAAAATCAACATCCTCATAGAACATGAAGAACTTTTCATCGAAGCCACCCAGCTTTTCATATACGTGACGCGGCACGAACATAGCTGCTCCCGTTGCGAAGAGCACGTTTTTTTCGATACTTCCTTGACCTGTATAATCCCAGCCAGCTTCACGCTTGTAGCCCATTCCAAACCACGTTAGCGAGCCGTCAATATAGTCGATCTTATCGCCTTCCCAGTTTAAGACCTTGGACGCTACACAACCGATCTTCGGATCAGCTTCAATGCGTTCGACTGCTGCCGCAATCCAGTTTTCGTCAGGCCGAGCATCATTGTTCAGAAAAGCAACAACGTCGCCGGTCGAGGATGCCACTCCTAAGTTACACCCTCCTGCAAATCCTAGGTTCGCCCCAGCATCAACAATGACTTCATTTGGGAGCTCTGCATGTAACTTCTCTAGAGAATTATCTCCAGAATTATTCTCGACGATGACAATTTCGAGTTGATCTTGTGGCCAGGACGTTTGACGTAGGTACTTCACCGCATCGATCGTGTCTTGGGCGCCGCGATAATTGACAAGGATTACTGAAACTTTTGTCATTTCTGGTCACTTCCCTTCGCTCTATCTGCTATGTCCCCTGATTTCTTTACCAACTCACTTACCACACCCTGCGCAGTTCTCTTTGAGAGCATACCGTATGGAGTCTTCTTATAGAGCGGGATGGAATCGACATTATCAAGTGATTTTCGTGGATGTTTGATGGCCGAGACGATTTGGGTTGTTCCGTCTTCCACTGCAACAAGTGAATTGTAGGCGTGGTCTTCGTCGTAAACCATTGCATTTAACCGTTTAAGGCCAGCAATATAACCCAGATAGAGATCACGTTGTTGGGTCGACGAAACTATAATTCGATCTGCGTACTCGATCGTTTCATTCCATGTTTGTACAGATGTTTCGGTCACACCTTCGGTAAAACTTCTGTAATCTTCTCGCATAAGAGCCAAGATATCTGTAGTTGTCATATCGAGAAGGACCATTGCATGTGTTTTCCGGACACCAATGACCTCACGTAACGCGGCCCCAACAAAAACAATGACAGACATCTGTTCAAAAATATTCTGGGGTTTTTCGATTTCCGTTAGATGCCCCTCAGAACATAGAAAAAGCGCATTGCCATCTGTATCCCATACATAAACATCAGTAGAGAGAAGAGAGGTAACGTGCATCATCCGACTATACGACATTTCGTTTTTTAGTGAACAAACAAATAAAACGTCTGGATTGATATACGGGGATACATCTTCAAAAGATTCACGCAAAAGCGAAATATAGGCCGGATCAAGCTCAGTACTCATCCACATTTCATCAATAAAGGCGGTAAGTCCGGGCAAGCGTTTTCCAGGAATGCGATTCATAGGGAAATTAATATCACCTGCTGCTTTAGTACGCTTCATCCCTCTGGTCCACCTGCGAAGCAACCGCGCCCCAGACAGCGCACGAGAAGGAATATTAAGTTCGCGATTGTTTTCACCTCCAGGAGATGCTTGCAAATCTAATGCCAAAATATCGATATCAGCCATCGATCCTGACAAAACACCTAACATAAGAGGAGCAAGTTCATATGCCTGTAACTGTGGATCAAGATTCCGTGAAAGAACATTCATGTAAGTCAAGACTGAAGGGAAAGAGGATTCCAACCCCTCTAAACAATAACGCTTTACACAATTTCCCCGAGCATTTAGACGGAACATCACATCCATCGCCATCGTTAACGCATCAAGCGAACCATCGAGACCACCAATATAATGAACGTCCTCTGCATTAAAAAAGTATGCGGCGGCAGCTGTAGATAAAGCTTGACCTTCTTCTCCACTACCAGAAAAAACGACATTCTCTCCGTTACGCACATGTTCCAAGCCATTATCCATAACTGTCGAGATCAGCTCGTGCGGAATCGCTGAAACACACGGGATTACTACAACAACACCAGGGAACGACATGCGGTCGAACACATTAGTAAACTCCCCAGGTACAGCTTTTTCCACACGCGCATCATTTTGCAGATACGTCGACCACTGCGGTGAAAAACTCTGATCTTCACCAATAACAAACAGTGAATTCACTACGATCTCCCTAGATTTAATAAGATATAACCTATATCCAATGCTACCTTGATTACCCTGATTACTCAGAGCACATACCTCAAATTTCACTATGTCTATCTCACATGTCTACCATTTGGCCACTTGAGCATTAATATAGATTTAAGAATACTGAAACGATTGGATATCAATGCAAGAACATAACGCCAACCGAAACCCGAGCCTGTCCGCTCAGCAAAGGTTTACGCGCCTTGCCAATGAAGAGATGCGCACAGTTTCGCCAAATTCTAGCTTTATTCACGGCTTAATCCCCTCTTGGCTCGACGTGTGGAACCATCGGAACTTACTCATGCTTCTTATCCGTCGTGAACTCAAAGCGAAATACAAGGATTCTTTCCTTGGTTTCACTTGGACTTTAATCCGTCCATTAGTGCAACTGTTCATCTACTATTTCGCGATCGGGAAAATCCTAGGTGCAGAACGCGGAATACCAGATTTTGGTGTTTATGTTTTTGCAGGATTAACTGCATGGGCACTATTTAACGAAATTGTTGCGATGGGCACCCAGTCGATTGTTTCAAACGGAGGAATTATCAAGAAAGTTTACCTCCCTCGTGAAATTTTCCCTCTCGCCAGCGCGGGCGCCGCATTTGTCAATTTCTGCGCTCAAATGGCTGTACTTATTGTGGGGGCACTAGTTATACGTGGAATATCTATCACACAATTCATTCTTTATGTCCCCCTAGCATCGCTAGTTCTTTTTGTTTGGGGGGTAACATTCGCATTATGGTTATCCGCAGTTAACGTCAGCATGCGTGATACTCAATACCTAGTTGAAGTTGGCTTGCTCATCGGAATGTGGCTAAGCCCGATCGTTTACTCTTATGAGATGGTCGCTAACGTTGCAAGTAGCACCATCGCAATTATTTATAGTTGGAATCCGATAACATTGGCAGTATCAGCTTTTCAAGCTGGTACATGGAAAGCTGGAATGGACAACGGAGCACAACTGCCTGCTGATTTACTAGCTCGAAACTTTATCGTTCTTGGCATTGGTATAGTTTTCTGCATTCTTGCCCAACGCTATTTTGCACGCGCACAACGTAATTTCGCTCAGGATCTATAATGAATTTTAATCCCCCATCAGAATCTTTAGATGTTATCAAAGTAGATAGCGTCTCTAAAAAATTTGTTTTACGCAAAGATAAATCACTCAAAGAACGTATCGTTAACGCAGGTCGCAACCGTAAACACATCGAGCGCTACACTGCACTCGATAACGTATCGTTCGCAGTAAAAGCCGGCGAATCCCTCGGGCTAACTGGCGCCAACGGTTCTGGGAAATCAACTCTCCTTAAACTAATCGGCGGAATTATTTCCCCCGATTCAGGGAGCGTTAAGGTTCGCGGCCGCATTGCAGCTCTTCTTGAACTTGGGGCAGGATTCCATCCCGATCTAACTGGAATGGAAAATATCTTCCTTAACGCTTCAATCATGGGACTGAGTGAAGAAGAAATCGATGCCCAGATAGACTCCATCATTGATTTCTCCGGAATTTCTGACTTTATCAATACCCAAGTGAAGTTTTACTCCTCTGGCATGTACGTTCGCCTAGCTTTCTCAGTTGCAGTTCATTCAAACCCCGATATTCTTTTGGTTGATGAAGTTCTTGCTGTAGGAGATGAACCTTTCCAACGAAAATGTATGGAACGTATCCGACAGTTCCAAGACGACGGACGTTCCATTATCTTGGTTTCTCATTCACCAGACCAAATCGTAGAAATGTGCGATCGTGCTCTTGTCCTTCAAAAGGGTGAACTCATCACGATCGGCCCTACCCGGGAATCTATGAACATTCTCCATAAATCTTACGCAAAACAGATTCAGGTCGATCGGGCTAAATCCACAAATATTTCACCCGAAGTTGAAGAAGCGCTCCACAATCTAAAAATTACTGATGTCCGAGCTAGCGGTTTTACGAGACTCCCTAGCGGTGTTGACCTTTTCCTTTCAGGTAACAATCTGACCATTTCCATAGATCTAGACACCCAGGTACCGCTAGAGGATTACACGGCCGAATTGATCGTGGAAGCTCTCGACGGCACGAAGGTTTTCACTATGAACAGTGCCAATCTTGATCAACAACTTCCACCGCTCTCATCTACCGGAACTATCGATATTACGATTCCAAATTTCTATCTTGGCGAAGGCCAATTTGTTTTCAATGTTCTGATTAGCAACTCTTCTGGCATAACACTGGCACATAAGGCCAACGCACTAATTCTTCAAGTAGGATCTGACGCAAAAACTTCCGGCTTAATCAAAGCTTTCCCCGAAATCACCGTTAAAACGGACTGACACGTTCAAAACAATCAAGGAGAAATAATGAAAGTACTTATCACCGGCGGAGCCGGATTTATTGGTGCAAACTTTGTTCACCAAACCGTTGAAAGCATGCCCGACGCCGACGTCGTCGTCCTAGATAAACTCACCTATGCTGGAAACCCAGCGTCAATCGCAGGCCTCGATCGCGTCACTCTTATCGAAGGCGATATTGCTGATCGCGATACTGTTGATCCGCTCGTGAAGGATGCCGACGTCGTCGTCAACTTTGCTGCCGAATCGCATAACGATAATTCGCTCAACGATCCATCCCCATTTATTCGTTCCAATATCGTTGGCACGTTCGAGCTCCTTGAGGCAGTGCGCCGTCACGGCACCCGTTTCCATCACATTTCCACTGACGAAGTTTACGGCGATCTAGAGATCGGCGATCCACGCCGTTTCCTCCCTGGTGATCCTTATGTGCCGTCAAGCCCATATTCCTCATCGAAGGCCGCTTCCGATCACCTCGTGCGCGCATGGGTACGTTCCTTCGGTATCGAAGCAACCATTTCGAACTGTTCAAACAATTATGGTCCATACCAGCACATCGAAAAGTTCATCCCTCGAACTGTCACTAACCTGATGGATGGTATCCGGCCACGTATCTACGGAACCGGCGAACAGGTACGCGACTGGATTCACGTACGCGATCACAACACTGCCGTCTGGGCCATTATTAATAAGGGACGCCTCGGGGAAACCTACTTGATTGGCGCTGATGGCGAACTCAATAATCTTCAAGTAACCCAAATGATCTTAGAAGAATTCGGCCGTCCAGCTGACGATTTTGACCATGTCAATGATCGTCCTGGCCACGATCAACGCTATGCGATCGACAACTCTAAGCTCGTTGAAGAAACTGGCTGGCAGCCGTCGTTCAAGAACTTCGCTGATGGACTCCACGATACCATCGAATGGTACAAGGCCAACGAATCGTGGTGGCGTCCAGCGAAGGACGCTGTAGAAGCTAAGTACGCCAAGAACGGCCAGTAAGATCTACCAGCTCCGCTGACCAACAGCACTAAATCGGGGAATAGCGCAAACTGCGATCATATTTGATGCAGTTTGCGCTATTCCCCCGTTTATTGCATACGCCTATAGAAGTTCGTCAGCAATATCAGTGAAAACAGCACTCGCTCCCCAATTAAACAGTTCATTAGCGCGCGCTTTGCTGTTGACTGTCCACACGTTAACTCCATATCCAGCCTCACGGAATGCGGCAATATATTCTGGACGCATGTGGGCATCATCAGGATGAATATAGGTTGCGCCTACGAGTTCCAGAATCGAACGCCAGTCAGGCCACAAATTGTCTTTTGTGAATAGTGCACCGATCGGAAGGTCTGGACGCTGTTCGTGAACATGATGTAACAACAAGTGATTAAATGACGAAATAATTACCTCTCGATCTGAATCCAACCGATCCAGCTCAGCTAAGGTATTTTCAATCAACTGCATAGACATCGCTTTGCCACGCTCATTCGATTTAAGCTCAATATTGGCGTTCAAGCCGGTTTCATTCATAAGGTCCACTAGTTGCCGCAGTGTGGGCACAGGTTCACCCACATACTCAGAAGAGAACCATGAACCGGCATCGATCGGTAGATCTGAGGATTGGAGGTCATAGAAATAACCGGATCGGTTGGTGGTGCGATCTAGCCGAGTGTCATGAATGATAATCGGCGTTCCGTCACCCATTACATCCACGTCAGTTTCGATCCAACGGCATCCGCTTTCGGCTGCCAACCGGAAAGCTGCCAGAGTATTTTCCGGTGCTCGGTGGTTCAAACCGCGATGTGCAATAACTTCATGCTCAAGCATTGTGTGTTCCATAGTGTTTTCCTTATGCGTTTCGCTGTGCATATTTTCGGCACGCTTATGCTTGCCTTAATCTCTTCCACGCGTCTGCCACCAAGCTCGAACATCGAGTCCGGCGCTAAGCATCGCGCGCAACGGAGCATAGTACCAAGCTGAATATGCATCCGTTAAATACTGTTTTGCCGAGTTGTGGTGGGCGTGGATCATGCGGGCTGGACGCGCTTTCCACGATGCTCCCTGTTCATGAACGACGACGGCGGAGGGAACATACACACTGGCAAATCCGGCTTCACCTGCGCGCCTACCTAAATCAACGTCTTCAAAAAACATGAAATAGTGCGGGTCAAACCCACCAATTTCACGCCATATCTGGGTGCGGATCACTAGGCAAGCTCCGGATAACCACCCAGCTACATGTTCGTTATCGGTGTTGCCATGGTAGGCCCGCGTCCACGGATTCTTAGGCCAAATGTGTGCGAAAACGGCATGGCCAATCCCGTTGCGAATACTTGGCAACGCCCGCGCCGAAGGGTAAACATCCCCGTTACTTTCCAATAGTTGGGGGCCAAAAATACCGGCTTGTGGCCAGCGTTGCCCAGCAGCAACCAACCTAGCCAAAGAGCCAGGCTGAAAAACAGTATCCGGGTTAGCAACACACACCCATGGCTCGATTGTGCCATCGAGCCCTAAATTAGCGGCCCGGCCATAGCCAATATTTTCTCCTGGACGCAAAACTCGTATTTGCAGTTGATCGCCGTATTGTTCCGCGAGCGCATCTACTCGCGCTGGTTCAGTTCCGTTATCCACTATTGTTAAACGGATTGTCAGATCGGCTGGCGTATCGTCAATATGTTGACCAGCGTCCAGTAGCGAAGAAACCATCGCATCTAATTCTGGACCTGGATTATAGGCAATTGTGACGACGTGGATTGCCGGAGACGTATCTAGCATAGGTCTATTGTAGAACACAAGCGATTAACTAATCGCACTCGCCCACTGTTCTACGAGTCGCACATCTATTGGCTGCGCGAAATTACCGCCACGCACCGGCGAACCAACATGGAATTTGCGGATACCGGCTGCTTTGAGACGGTCAATATGTTCAAGGCGCAGTCCACCACCGATCATCATTAAGTCAGCGATTCGCGGATCGACTGCTTGAGTTAATAAATTTTCCATTCCAGTATCAACACCGGTGGCCGAACCTGCTGTTAATACACTGGTCACCTGTGGCAATTGCAGAATCTTCTTCCAGCCCGCACCATAGTCTGCCACGTTGTCGATTGCACGATGAATCGTGATTTCGCATTCTGGTACGTCATGGAGCACCTCGGCCAATGTGTGGGTGTCGAACTCGCCTTCCCGGACCCATCCGACGACGAGCGCTTCTACCCCGGCGTCAACAAGATCGCGAGCGCCCGAAGCTAGTTCACTTACGTTTTTCGGAGTGAACCCGTCCCGGTCGCGGAGCATGGCGCGGATCGGAATATCGCTCACCTCGCGGATGTGCTGAACCTGCTTTACGGTCGCTGATAAACCGTCTTGGTCCATTGTGCCAACGAGTTCAATGCGATCAGCTCCACCGCGGGCAGCGGCTAATGTGTCCTCGGCGTTTAACGCAATAACTTCAAGCATGTTATCTCCTTTGAAACCAGTGAAGAGCTATGGCTTTTCTACTTCTCTAGTTTAGCGACCGTTATCGGCCAGTTTTCCGATGGATCACCGAGCCGAGTAATTTTATGGTTGCGTAATTGTTCCGGGAGCACAATGTCTTGTCCAGTTTCGTGGAGTAGATAGACGACGTCGTTGCTACCGTTTGCCGAGGCCGGCTGGGTATAGTATCGGCCCTCTATCACCCCTGGCCCCCATGGGCGCGTATCATAAATTGCTTCACCATAAATTTTTAACCAACGGCCCATATATTCTAAAGAGTTCCGTTGTACCTCAGGGATGGTTCCGTCGGCTCGCGGACCGATATTAATCAACAGGTTTCCGTTTTTGGCGACGACGTCGACGAGGTAACGTACAAGGTCTGGTCCACTCAGTGATAGTGAGACGTCTTCGTCGGCATTGTATCCGAAGGATCTTCCCAGTCCGCGCACTGCTTCCCAAGGGCGTTCCATCATCGCATCAACGTCTCGGTATTCGCGGGTGAGGACACCTTGAGCGGGCACGCCCCAGCGGTCATTAATCAGCCCGTGCGGCACATGAGATAAATAGTAGGTGAAAAGTTGGGCGAGACCGTAAGGTTCCTCGCCTTTTCCACCGTCGGGCCAATCGATGTCGTTCCATAAATAATCTGGAGAATATTGGTTGATCAATTCGCGTATTTGAGCAGTTGCATACTGGGCGAATTCAGCGTCGTTGCGCCGGAATTGGAAAAGTTCCTCATCTGAGGTAATCGGCCCGAAATCGCTGACGTGCCAATCCAAAGCTCCCGAAAAATAGAGCCCCAGACGCAATCCGGCACACCGGGTGGCCTGCGCAAACTCCGCAATAAGATCACGATGCGGGCCACGATGAACTGTTGAAAACTGCGTCGTTTGCGTGTCCCATAAGCATAACCCGTCGTGATGTTTCGTCGTTGGAACAACGTATTGTGCGCCTGCGGCAACTGCCAGATCAATCATGTCTGATACGGCGTCATCGTTGATCGTCCACAGGTCAAGCAAGTCTTCATAACTGCGCTGTCCGTAACGGGCACGATGCAACAAAGCAGTTGGCGAACCGGGAATCCGAACCGTATTGCCATACCATTCAGCATATCGATGGAAGGCATACTCTTCCTCAGCACTGAACCGCTCGTCGCTGGTCACCGCCCATGCCGGAATCGAATAGATTCCCCAATGGATCATAATTCCAACTTTGGCGTCTCGATACCAGTGTGGGACTGGTGTTGGCGGATAATCAACGTCGGTACGTGAGCCAGTTCGCTCGTCAAAATTTAACATGCCTGTGCTCCTTTCCGGGCAGCACCTATCAAGACCGCATCTGCTCCCAACACAGAACGATGAATATCAAGTTGAGCACCTGAAATAAGTGGATATTTCGTGGCTACCTCAGTGATTCCTTCCATAAGATAATCCCAGTCACGGGTCACTCCTCCGCCAATAACAACCGCAGTCAGATCGAGCATTGTTGCGGCCTGGATGATCGCTAGGGCGGCGTATCGGCCCGCATCAACCAGAATATTGACGGCGGTAGCATCCCCGTTTCGTGCGGCTTGTGCAACTTCGCCTGCGCTTTGAACATGCTGGCCTGTAGTTAACGTGTAGCGGTTTGCGATTCCGCGCCCTGAGGACGTTGTCTCAATATGTCCACGTCCACCGCATGTACATGGCAGGTCACCAAAACCTGGCATGTGCCCGATTTCGGCAGCTGCGCCGCGCGGGCCGTGCCAGATCTGCCCATCAAGCATAATCGCACCGCCTACTCCAGTGCCAAGCATCAACCCTAAACTTGTATCCGTTCCAGCAAGCACTCCAGCATATGTTTCGCCAAGCAAAAATGCGTTGACATCATTTTCAACCCTCACCGGAATGCCGAGAGCGTGCTGGGTTTCTTGACCTAACGCAAACCCGGCCCAGTCGTTAAACGAATCAGATGCTGCAAGGATCGTGCCTTCTGCGTCAATCACACCAGCTGCACCGATACCCACTGATTGTGCATCTGGCCAGTTGTGACGGACGATGCGTGTAATTTCTTCAACTACGCGAGCTCCTGACTCGCGTGCCGGACTAGGGATATCGATGCGACCAACAATATCGCCTGAGTCAAGCACACGAGCCACACTCATCGACGTGCCACCAATATCAACACCGATGCGCACTGAACTATCGAATGTGTCCATGCTGCTCATCCCAACGGATAGTGGCAGGCAACCTGACGTCCTCCACCGACCAAAACAGGTTCGGTGTTACACAGCTCAGTAGCAAACGGACAACGATTCTTAAACCGGCACCCTTCCGGAGGATTGATAGCTGAAGCTGGTTCACCAGTCAGGTGGACGATTTCTTTGCGCTTATGCCGTGGATCAGCAACCGGGATCGCTTCAATAAGTGCCTGAGTGTAGGGATGGCGCGGATTATCTACGATTTCTGCCGCTGGACCAATCTCAACAATCTTGCCAAGATACATCACTGCGATCCGGTCAGAAATATATTTGACCACGGAAAGATCGTGGGAGATGAAAATATAGGTCAATGATTGTTCTTCTTGCAATCGGCGCATCACGTTCAAAACTTGCGCTTGAACAGATACGTCGAGTGCCGAGACAGGTTCGTCGCATACGATCAGTTTTGGTTCGAGCACTAAGGAACGCGCCAAACCAATACGCTGTAGCTGACCGCCGGAAAACTCGTGCGGATACTTCCACATTGCCCCGTGTTCGATACCGATCTTACCCACTAACGTATTGGCACGATCCTGCTGGTCTTCACGGTTGCCAATTTTTTGAATCTTGAGCGGTTCAGTCAAAATTTCGTCAACCCGCATGCGCGGATCCATTGCCGCAAACGAATCTTGGAACATCATCTGCACATCGCGACGTATCTTCTTCAAATCCCGTCGCGAAGCTTGCGCAATATCTTTTCCGCCAATCAACACATGGCCTTCGGAGGCAGGCTCAAGAGCTGTAATGACCCGACCCAACGTTGATTTTCCACACCCGGATTCGCCCACAATACCGAGAGTTTCACCTTCGTAAACATCAAGTGAAACATCAGATACAGCATGTACAGATCCGATTCGACGTCGAACAATCTTGCCACCCATCGCTGGATACAGCTTCGAAAGGCTTTGAACCGAACAAATAACTGGACGCTGTGTCAGATCGCGCTTTTCTCGGATCGAAATCGGTCGCTCGAGTTCTGGACCGGCCGGATTCCAACACGCATGCGAATGAACTTGGCCGTCTTTATCAGTCACCGTAACTAATTCTGGCGTATCGGAGTGGCAGACGTCGAGTGCGCGCGGGCATCGCGGAGCGAACGGACACCCCACAATTTCTTCGCGTAACGACGGCGGCATTCCCGGAATCGCATACAGCTCCTGGCGAGTATCTTTCGTATTCTCCGGCAACGCAGCCATCAACGAACGTGTGTATTGATGTTGCGGGTTAGTGAATATTTCATCCGTTGTTCCCACTTCAACTACCCGCCCGGCATACATAACAGCTACCCGATCAGCACGCCCAGCAACCACACCAAGATCGTGGGTCACTAAAATAACCGACGTATCAAACTCTTTCTTCAACTCGTCAAGAAGATCAAGAATCTGACGTTGAATAGTGACGTCCAACGCCGTCGTCGGCTCATCAGCAATTAACAATGCAGGCTGACAAATCAACGCCATCGCAATCATCACACGCTGGCGCATACCGCCCGAAAGCTGATGTGGATAATCATTAACGATCGCTTCGGGTCGTGGCATACCAACTTTACGCAACACGTCAATAGCGGCCTGCCGGCCTTCAGCTTTCGACACGCCACGGTGAACACGTAACGGTTCGGCAACCTGGTCACCAATTTTCATTGTCGGATTAAGTGAGGTGAGCGGATCTTGGAAAATCATTCCGATTTCCATACCCCGCACACGCCGCGCATCCTTATCGGATAAGTCGAGCAAGTTACGTCCCTGGAAAGTCAATTTCCCACCAGAAACACTACCCATATGCGGTAACAAGCCCATCACCGAAAGTGCAGTCATGGTCTTTCCGCACCCGGATTCACCCACAATACCGAGAGTTTCACCAGGCATAACCTCCAGGTTGACACCTCGCAACGGCTCTACTTGACCTTTACGAAGCTTAATAGTCACATGAAGATCTTCAATCGAGAGCAATGGTTTACTTGTCATGATCTCTCCTAACGGCTTCGCAAACGTACTTCAAACGCGTCACGTAACCCATCACCAACGAAGTTAAACGCAACAACCAGCAAAATAATCATGATTCCTGGCGGATACAACAACCACCAGTGACCGTTGTATACCTCATTCATACCGGTAGAAAGCATGCCTCCCCAGTTCGCTGCCGGTGGCGGCACACCAAGTCCGAGGAAGGACAGGTAGGCAACATACAAGATAGCGTCAGCAACCTGGAACGTAGCATTAACAATCACCGTTCCGATAGCGTTTCGCACAATATGAGTTCGAACAGCCCGCAATGGAGAACCACCCATGCCACGCATCGCCGTAATATACTCACGCGAGCGCAACGCCAACGATTCACCACGGATCAGACGGGCCGGATTCAACCACGCAAACGCACCAATAGTTAACACCAAAAGTGGAACATTCGGCGTGATAACTGAGGCGATCAGAATGAAGAGGAAGAGAGCTGGCACTGCCATCATCGCATCAACGATACGCATCATTGCTGAATCAACCCAGCCGCCAACGAAACCAGCAATAGCTCCCCAAATTGTGCCGATCGTCGTCGCCAAAATACCGGCAGCTAAACCAATAATGATAGAAGTTTTACCACCTTCCATTAAGCGACCCAGTTCGTCGAAACCTACACCGTCAGTACCCAGTGGATGCTCAGCAGACAACGGCAGATAGGCATCTGAAAGCGACGAATATTGCTGTTCCGTTACCCAAATATAGGGGCCGACGAACGAAAATAGTGTAAACACAATGAGAATCGATAGCCCAACAACAGCTAACCGGTTAGAAACAAAAACTTCTACACTTTGCCGGAATATGCCTTTCGGATTCTTACCACTCATCAGGCTTCACCTCCTCCGTAACGGACACGTGGATCAGCGATGGCATACATGATGTCTGCCAATAACGCACCGATCACCGTCGCAATAGAAATAATTGTGGTTACGGCAAGCAGAATCGGGTAGTCACGACCTTGAGCTGCCTGCCAATACATCAACCCCATGCCGGGATAGTTAAACAGTGACTCCACCACGAGGCCGCCAGAGAATAAACCTGGGAGGGACATACCGAGCAAGGTAATAACCGGGAAAAGCGAATTGCGCATAGCGTGTTTGATAACCACACGAGATTCCGATAATCCCTTAGCCCGAGCGGTACGAATATAGTTTTCTTCAAGATTGTCCACCATCGATGAACGTACGTAACGGGTGTAGGCAGCCAACGAAACGATTGCTAGTGTGACGGCTGGCAAGATGAGTCCTTGCCATTGGGATAGCATTTCCGAAACCGTGAAACCTTGTGGTGCTTCTGGTGGAAGTACTCCCCATACTTGAGAGAAAAGAACGATTAAAAGCAAGCCCATAAAGAACAACGGAGTGGAATACATCAGTAGCGCGATAGCGGTGATCAGGTAGTCCGGCCACCGGTTTCGTTTCCAGGCTTGTAGCATGCCCAACGGGATTGCGATGACGACGGCGAGCACCAGTCCAAAGAAGCTCAGCAACATTGTTTTGGGAAGTCGTTGGGCAATCGCATCAGCAACATCCATATTCAGAGCGAAAGAGGTACCGAGTTCGCCGTGAATAAGCTGATTAATATAGGTGAAATATTGCTCGTAAAGCGGACGGTCGTATCCCATTTGGCGCGAATATGCATCGAGCTGTTCTTGAGTAGCTTGGAGTCCGAGCGCAGATCGTGCTGCCCCACCAGGTAGCATATGCAAAATTGTGAACGTAATGATCGTTACGAGCACGACAACAACCAGCGATTGCACCAGTCGCCGTGAAATGTAGCGGACCATAACCTCTCCTTCACAGCATAGTCAGGTACGTGTTGCACGCCAGACGTGAAACCCGTTCTGACGGTGCAACACGTACCTGATGGATTTAGATGGCATTGATTACTTTGTGTGTGCCCAATCTTGTGGATACAAGTTCAGCATTGGATCTTGTGGGCCAACGCCAACCAGATCCTTCTTCCATGCCGAGATTTGAGCTACCGGGTTTGGCATCCAAAGAACTGGGAGATCTTCGGCGAGGTAGTCGTTGTAGGCTTCGAGTGCGGATGTGTCCTTTGCACGCAGTGTTGCTTCAATGAGCTTGTCTGCCTCAGGGTTGGAGTATGAACCGAGGTTGACTGGTGCATCAGTTTGGAACAACCGATCGCCGGAGGCATAGACCGGGTAGTACCACGAGGACTGCGATCCGAAGAAGGACAGATCCCAATCGCATGCTTCACCTGGCTTACACTTTTGTGAAACTGCTACTGAATCTGGAACTTCTTGAATATCGAGCTTGATACCAACTTCGGAGAAGCGAGAATTGATTTCTGTCATCATCCGGGTGGTGGCTGGGAAGCCAGACTGAGAAATTAACTTGAAGCGCAGCTCTGCACCCTTGTCAACGCCTTCACCGCATTGGTCGTCGCCTGTTCCTGGATTTTCACAAACGCTCACATCACCGGCGTTGATCTTCCAACCGTGCGATTCGAGAAGCTTCTTTGCGCCTTCAGGGTCAAACTTGTAGGCACAGCCTTCCATAGAACCAGCAGTTCCAGGCTTTTGTGGAACTGGACCACAGGTCGGGGTTGCAGTATCTGCCCAAACAGTTTTGGAAATCGACTCTTGATCGATCAGCATCTGCATCGCTTGGCGGATGTACTTTTGCTTGAAGATCGGACCGGACTTCGGGTTAGCAAAGTTGAATGGCATGTAGGTGATTGACCATCCTGCCCATGGTTCAACTGTGTAACCCTGGGACTCGATCGTCGTCCGTTGGTTGATTGATCCTGCTGGGATGTAACCGAAGTCGATACCTCCCGAACGTAGGACGTTGAACTGGGAGTCGTCTGAGGTGAATGGGCGCAAGGTTACCGAATCCAGCTTTGGCTTATCACTACCGGTGTAGTTCTTGTTTGCGACGAGCTTGACTTCTCCGTTTGGTACGAAGGATTCAAGCTGGAATGGTCCGTTAACAACCTTCCATAGCGGATTGGTTGCATACGATTGTAGATCTTTCGATGCTTCGGTGAGCATGGCGAAGATGGCTTGTGCGCCTTCAGTATCCCGATCGAAGTCACCGATTTCTCCGCTCTCCGACGTCTTGCCCCAAACATGTTGTGGGAGTGGACGAACCGAAGCTAGCTGGTTGTCAACAAACCAACCAGGGTTGAAGGCTTCGGTGGTTGTGAAAGAAACAGTGTGATCGTCGATGATCTTGAATTCGGCAACATTATCTGGGAAGTTGCCCTTGCGGTACCCAGACCATTCTTCTTTGTTAGCGTTGAGGATATTCCACCAGAATTCGACGTCACGAGTGGTGACTTCTTGCCCGTCAGACCACTTCGATGGCTTCATCGTCAATTCGTATGTCAGGCCGTCTTCCGAGACCTTTGGTTCTTCAGCCAAAGAACGGTCATCAAGATTGAATTGGTTATCTGCATCAAGCTTGTACTCGTAAAAGCCCTTGTAAAGCATGTTGATGAAAATACCGTTTTCACCTTGAGTTTTTCCTGGCGCAGAAATTGGGAAAATCCAGGTTGGGGTTCGTAAAGCTACTGTGACATCGCCACCTTCTTGGATTTCTCCAGTGGCTTGAGTGTTGCCGTTATCCGGCTTGTTTTCAGCGGTTTGGCCAGAACATGACGCGATCATGAGCATCGCACTGGCAAAAGCAGCTACCTTAGCTACTCTCGATAATGGTCGCATAGTCGTCTCTCCTCATTGAGAAATATGTAGGCGGGCTCTCCAACCGCCTGTGATCTACACGATACCATCTGCCTACTAACTTCGTAGACTTTTTACAAAAATATTCCAAACTTTGGAAACTTAGGCTAGGCTTGAAACACACCGAAGAGTATTCGTTACGATTGACCGCTAGAAAACGAGGCGAGTGTTTTGGAAAGCATCACACTAAAACCAATAACAGCTAGCTACTCAGCATCATTATCTGACGCAAATAACACAACCGACTCAACAATCTTGAGCGAACTACTCCACGGGCCCCTATCTCGAACAGACCTCATCAACAAAACACACTTTCCACGATCAACAGTCCACGCAAGTGTAAGGCGCCTCCTCGAACAAAACGACATCGAAGAATACCGCCTCGCCACATCCACAGGTGGCCGTCGCGCAGCACTCCTGCGCATTTCTCCGCTCCACGATGTTGCCGACGTCGTCGAACTCGGTTCCCATCACGCGCGTGTGGGAATCGCCAAACTTACCGGAAAAATCCTCGCCACTGCCGATCTCCCACTCTCGATCGACGACGGCCCAGAAGCTATCATCACACTCCTGCATCACGCATGGAAAAAACTCCACCAAGACAACCCCACATTGCCTCGAGCAACAATTATCGGAGTGGCAGTTCCTGGCCCAGTCGACATCCATGGAACCATCGTCGGCGCTGCACGCATGCCCGGCTGGAACAAAACGAACTTTCCCCAACTGTTAAAAAAAGCCACTGGCCTACCCACCATCGTTGAAAACGATGCCCGTGCAGGCGCCATCGGCGAATGGACAAAACGTGGCGAAACCACTGAATCTTCTATCTATGTCAAAGTAGGTTCCGGTATTGGAGCTAGCTGGATCGCTGACGGTATCGTCTTTCGCGGCCATCAAGGATTCGGCGGAGAACTAACACATACCCGCGTCCAATCACCCAATCCAACAATCTGCAGTTGTGGAAACACTGGCTGCCTCGAAACCGTCGCCTCCGGCGCTGCACTCTTACGCCACCTTGCACAAATTGATTCCCCGATCACCACCGTCAATGAACTTATTGAAGCCACCCAAAGCGGAGACGTCACTGCCGCTCCTCTGGTGCGCAATGCCGGCGGATATATCGGCGAAGCACTATCCGGATTAGTAAACTTCCTCAATCCGCAACACATTATTATTGGCGGATCTTTTTCGCAAACACGCACACTCATAGCCGGAATTCGCTCCGAGCTCTACCAACGATGCCTCCCTATGTCTACTGCAAACCTGACCGTCGATACCGCAATCTCTGGCAAAGACGCACCGTTAATCGGCATGGCTATCCTCGCCCGCCAAACAAAAACTACCCCTAACCAGCCCTAACCAGCCCACCCATACGTATTCCAATCAAAGGAGATGACAACAATGCGTATTGCTATCTGCGGGATTCACATCGAATCCTCAACATTTACTCCCTACCTATCCGTTGAATCTGATTTCACGGTGCGCCGAGGCGAAGAACTTCTCAAGCGTTACCCATTTATCACCGAATCTGACATCCCGCTGATGGGTCACGTTCCACAACATTTGGCTGGCGACGACTGGCAGGTTACCGGGCATCGGCCGTGGACTGAAGGGGTGGAATGGGTACCGGTTTTGCACGCCTCCGCCTTACCAGGTGGACCTCTTGAGTCTTCGACTTTTTTGGCGTGGCGCCGGGAGATTTGTGAACGGTTAGCGGAAGCTGGCCCGTTGGATGCGATTTTCTTTGATATTCACGGCGCGATGAGTGTTCCGGGGTTCGACGACGCCGAGGGCTACCTCATCAACGGTATCCGCATGGCTATCGGGTCCGATATTCTTGTTGGGGCGTGTATGGATTTACACGGTAATGTCTCGCATACATTGTTTACCCAAACAGATATGTTGACATGTTATCGAATGGCTCCGCATGAGGATGCGTGGGTGACTCGCGAGCGCGCAGCACGAACCTTGGTTGAACGGGTGCGTTCTGGGAAGGGCCGGCCGAAGAAGGCGTTGGTTCATGTGCCGATTTTGTTGCCTGGGGAGAAGACATCTACGCGTATGCAACCAGCGGCGCGGTTGTATGACGCGGTTGCGGAGTTCGCTGATCATACTGACGGGGTGATCGACGCAAGTTTTTGGATTGGTTTTGCGTGGGCGGATCAGCCACGTTGTTGCGCTGCTTTTGCTGCGTATGGTGACGATCAGGATGTTCTTGACGACGGCGTGGCTCGGCTGGCGCAAGCGGCATGGGATGCTCGTCATGAGTTTGAGTTTGTGGCGCCTGTTGATGAGATCGATGTGGCGCTAGATAAGGCTATTGGTTCTGATCTGCGACCGTTTTTCATTTCTGATTCGGGTGATAATCCGGGGGCTGGTGGCGCTGATGATGTTACTGTGGCGTTGGCTGAGGTGTTGTCCCGCCGGGAGACTATCGACGGCAAGGTGTCCGTTATTGTTGCCTCTATTTTTGATCCGGAAACGGTGGCGGTTGCTGCTGAGGCTGGGATCGGCAATGAGGTGAGTGTGCGTGTTGGCGGTAAGGTTGATACCCGTGAGCCTGGACCGGTTGACCTTACTGCGGTGGTGGAGAATGTGGTAGATGATCCGGCTGGGTTACTTACTGCGGTTTTGGCTGTTGGCGGGGTGCGGTTGATTGTCACAACTCGTCGTAACCAGTACACGATGCGTGAGCAGTTTACTCGATTGGGGCTTGACCCGGAGACAACCGATATTGTGATTGTGAAGATTGGCTATTTGGAGCCGTATTTGCATGATATTCATGCTGGTTGGATTTTGGCGTTGACGCCGGGCGGGGTGGATCAAAATTTGGCGCGTTTAGGTCATTCACATATTGCCCGGCCAATGTTCCCTTTTGATGATCCAGAAGAAGTCTCGCTAACGGTTATCCGTAACTGACATCTCATCGGTGGTGAAAATGTTGTGTGCGCCGAAGCTAAGCTTCGGCGCACACCCATTAGCCAGTGTTTTTAGTAGGTATTATTCTTCTCGCTGGAATGACATGGTTGCAGAGTATGTTTGCTCCGATGGCCAGCGAGTGGTGATTACTTTCGACTTGGTGTAGAAGTTAACTCCTTCTGGGCCGTGGATATGGTGGTCACCGAGCAGGGATTCTTTCCATCCGCCGAAGGAGTAGTATGCTACTGGGGTTGGAATTGGAACATTTACGCCAACCATTCCGGCTTCAACGTCTAATTGGAACCGGCGGGCCATTCCACCATCGTTGGTGAATATGGCAGAACCATTTCCAAATGGTTGGGCGTTAACTATTCCGATTGCTTCTTCATAGCTATCGACGTCATTGATGGTCAAGACTGGGCCGAAGATTTCTTCGTTATACACGGCCATATCGTAGGTAACATCGGTGATAATCGTCGGACCAACAAAATGTCCGTTTTCATATCCGGGAACGTTGATGTTTCGTCCGTCTAGAACAATCGTGGCTCCGTGATTTTCTGCGTCTGTAATGAGTTTGACGATGCGCTCTTTGGCTGCCTTGCTAATGACTGGTCCCATCTGTACACCTTCGTCAAGTCCCATGCCGACTCGAATTTTTTCGGCGTGCTCTTTGACTTTCATCGCAAGCTTGTCACCGATACCACCGACGGCGATAACTGCCGGAAGTGCCATGCATCGTTCACCGGCTGCACCGAAAGCGGCTGCCGAGATATGTTGGGCAACGAAGTCTAAGTCTGCATCGGGTAGGACGATTGCATGATTGTTGGCTCCGCCGAGTGCTTGTACTCGCTTGCCGTATTTAGTTCCAGTTTCTTGAATAATGTGTGCTACTGGCGTTGATCCAACGAAGGAGATTGCATCGATTCCGGGGTGTTTGAGGATGTCGGTGACGAGGTCGCGCGTTCCGGCCACTACGTTAAACAGTCCGTCTGGAAGTCCGGCTTCTTGATAAAGTCGGGCAATGATGAGTGAGGCAGTAGGTGTTGGGGTTGCTGGTTTGAGGATAAAAGCATTTCCTGTTGCTAGGGCGATTGGGTGCATCCACATGGGAACCATGACGGGAAAGTTAAATGGGCAAATTCCGGCAACAACGCCAACAGGTTGGTGAATTGTGTGGACGTCTACCCCGCGTGAGACGTCGAAAGAGTATTCTCCTTTGAGTGCGGCATTGATTGAACAAGCGAAGTCTAGTGTTTCGCGTCCTCGTTGAATCTCACCTATGGCGTCAGAATAATCTTTTCCGTGTTCTTCGACGATGGCGCGGGCAATTTCGTCTTGGTGGTCTAATACAAGTTGCCGCATCTTAAACATGATTTCAACACGTTTTGCTAGCGATGTCTGAGCCCATTTTTTCTGTGCTTTTCGCGCGATTTCCACTGCGTAGTCAAGATCTTGCTCAGTAGCTAACGCAACAGAACGGATTATCTCGCCAGTGGCTGGATTTTCTATCTCAGCATAGTTCTCTGAGTTTGCGCTATATGGCTTTCCGTCTATCCAGTGTTTGATAATTTCCATGACATCTCCTTTGATTGCCGAACATTCAATACAAATATATCACAATATTGTAACTTGTTAGGACATTTAACCTAGTCTCTTATTGCTAATAGGTAAGGGGCTCGTGGTTTTCCACGGGCCCCTTACCTATTAGGAGAAGAATCAGTGACTAAAGCTTAAAAATAGTGCCGTTGATGCTTCACTCCTTCGCGGTATTCTTGGTAAGCTCGCTGAGTCGATTCAAGACGTGACACTTGTGCAACCGGCACATCCCAATAGGATGACGACGGCGGGTTCGGACCATACAAATCCGTCTCAATATAGATCATTACTGCAGTGGTCATCTGCGTAGCTTGACGATACGCTTCCTTAAATTCATCAATGGAGGAAACCCGCAGAACTGTGAGACCCCAAGACTCTGCATTCTTTGCAATATCAACCGGGATAAGCTCACCTTCTTGGTTGTGCGGATTGCCGCCACCCATGCGGTATCGAGTACCAAAACGTTGCGATCCCCGCGACTCAGAAAGCGCACCAATGGAAGCAAACCCATGATTTTCCAGAAGAACATAAATGACCTTCAGGCCTTCTTGTGCTACCGTTGCTAATTCCATTGGAAGCATCTGATAAGTTCCATCGCCAACAATGGAAACAACTTCAGAATCTGGACATGCCATCTTGACACCCATACCAGCAGGTATCTCATATCCCATCGTTGAGAAAGCATATTCGACGTGATACTGCGATGGGGTTTTTGCTTGCCACAAGGCCTGCAAATCACCAGGCATCGAACCGGCAGCATTGATCAGCACGTCAGTATCCTTCATCATCTCATTAAGAGCACCGAATACCTCAATCTGCGCAGGAAGTGGACCATGCCCCAGATGATATAGCTCATCCACAATCTTCAGCCACGCCTGGCGTTCGTCAGCAACACGCTTCTCATACTCTGCTGAAACATGATAGTCGCTCAACAGATCAGTTAATCCGCGCAATGCTTCACGAGCATCTGCGACAACCATTTCGGCACCATTCTTCACCGCATCAAATGGTTTGACATTAATGTTTACAAACTTAACGTCTGGATTCTTAAACTGGGTTCGCGATGCCGTAGTGAAATCTGAGTAGCGGGTACCGATACCAATAATGAGATCTGCTTCATCAGCCAAATGATTTGCCGAATCACCACCAGTTGACCCAACACCACCAACGGCTTGCGGATGATCGCAGTTAATAGCACCTTTGCCAGCTTGGGTATCTGCTACCGGAATTCCAGTGACTCGGGCAAACTCTCGCAATTCTTCGGAAGCCTTCGAATAAATTACGCCACCGCCGGCAATCACCATCGGAGCCTTCGCACACCGAATTAATTCAGCAGCCCGTTCGAGCTGGGAGACTTCTGCCGGAGGACGACGAATATGCCAGACACGTTTCGCAAATGCCTCCTTAGGGAAGTCAAACGCTTCAGCTTGAACATCTTGTGGCATCGCGATAGTTACCGCACCAGTATCTGCCGGATCGGTCAGGGCACGCATTGCTTGCATCAAGGATGGAAGCAACTGTTCTGGCCGATTAATCCGATCAAAGAACACCGATACCGGCCGGAATGCATCATTTACTGAGGTATCAAGAGTCTGCGCATTTTCGATCTGTTGTAGAACTGGGTCTGGTACCCGAGTAGCAAACTGATCGGAAGGGAACAGCAGAACCGGTAGCCGATTTGTCGTTGCTAACGCAGCACCCGTGACCATGTTAAGTGCACCAGGGCCAATCGACGAGGTACACATCAACGTTTGGGTACGATTCTTCGCTTTGGCATATGCCGCGGCTGCATTGACCATACCCTGCTCATTTCGCGGCATGTAGTATGGCATCGAACCACCGTCAGGTTGTGGATCAATTTCGTTCTGTAATAATGCTTGCCCTAGACCAGCAACATTTCCATGTCCGAAAATACCGAAAGCACCAGCGATGAGACGTTCCTCAACACCATCAGCTTCTACGTATTGATTAACTAAAAATCGGATCGTTGCTTGGCCTACTGTTAATCGCACAGTGTTCGTCATAGCTTCTCCTTTGTTAAAGGCATGAATGGTAATCGCGGATCGACGTCGTCGCCTTCCCAGGCTTGACGTTGCCAAGTATGGACTGGATCGTCAGTCATCATCCATACTGAATCTTCTGCAGGCCCGGCCATAACATTGAGATAGTACATGTCATGTCCCGGGGCTGCGACGGACGGACCATGATATCCGTATGGGACGACGACGGTGTCACCCGAACGAACTTCCGTACAAACATCAATATTCTTTCCAGGTGAAGAGTACACCCGCTGAAGGCCAAAGCCGTCCGTTGCCCGGCCTGGGCCTCCTGGCCGTAATTCAAAATAGTAGATCTCTTCTAAGATCCGTTCTTCAGCTGAATGTTCATCGTGCTTATGCGGCGGATAGGAAGACCAATTTCCACCTGGCGTAAGAACTTCCGTAACAAGAAGATGCGAGGTTTCGACGTCGTTCCCTAACGCATAATTATTTACTTGCCGAGAACATACTCCGGCGCCTCTGATGCCTGAATTGACTTCGCTTGCCGGGCAGTATCGTATTGGTAGATCTTTTGTCGCTTTTGCACCCGGAAGTGCAAAGCGGCCAGATTTTGTTGCCGTCAACGTCAAAGTTGTCTGACGTGGAATGTATATGTAGTCAGTAACCGCGGTAAATACTGAATCGCGTCCAGCTAGCGAATACTTCTTCTCGCCACTTTCCACATCTACTCTTCCAACTAATGGAAGAACAAGGATTTCCTCGTCACCAGTTTCATATGTCATTGTTTCGCCCTGGTTAAGCTGGGCGATCCGCAAACTGGAAAACTCCCATCCAGCCTTTTCAGGAGTAATATACGTATCAAATTTTCCATTCGCCGTACTTCCAGCGGGAAGAACATATTTATTGTTGTCGCTCATAGTAACTCCACTGCATTGTCAACTGCCGTTTGAACATCTCCATCAGGAGGGAAAAGAAGGGAACGGCCAATAACCAGACCGCACACATTTGGTAAAGCCACTGCTTTAGCCCAACTATTCAATGTATTTTCCGGATCCTTTGAAACTTCGCCTCCTAAAATCAGCGATGGCAACGTCGTGCTTTCCATAACCCGTTCCATGTCTGAAACACATGGTAGTTTGAGCCAGGTGTATGCACTCGTCTCTCCTAGTGCTGAGGCAATAGTAATTGACTTGATAACAGCGTCCGGAGTTAAATCGTTGACGATTTTGCCATCTTTCCATCGGGAAATAAATGGTTCGACCATCGCGATTTTCTTCCGTATCGATAGGCTGTTAATTGCTTGTGCGGTAGCAGCTAGGGTGCGTGGGGTGCTTGGATCCTCAAAACAGATTCTTGTCAAAGTCTTTCCGCCGTCTAAATTGCTCTCGGCAATTGCTTCTGGCGTATAGCATCCAAATCGATCATCTATTTCAAAGGTGGCTCCTTGGAGACCTGTACGATTCATTGAGCCGAAAACAAGCTTATTTTCAAGGGCGCCTAAAAGCGTTAGATCTTCAACTAAATCAGCGGTTCCCAGAAAACCATCCACTCCCGGACGCGAAAGTGCAGCAACGCATCGTTCCAGTAGCTCGGTTCGATTCGCCATTGACATCGGATCGCGACCAGCACCTAAAGCGCCTCGAGCCGCGTGGTCACATGCGATTATCATGATCTTGCGGCCATCTTTAGGTAATGTTCCCGGCGCACGTGAAGCTAATCTTTTTGCTATTTCTTGTGGATAGTGGAGTCTAATTTCCGGAATATCTTGTATCCGAACCATCATATTTCCTTTACTATTGGTGCCGTTTCACTGCGCTGAACCATGAGCTTACGAACCTCATCTTCTGAAGGCATTGCAGTGGAGCACTCTAACCGTGAAGAGACGATGGCTCCCGATGTTGAGGCGAAATGAATTGCGGTAGGAATATCCCAACCGGAAATCAACGCGTGCACTAGTGCGCCACCGAAAGCGTCCCCGGCACCTAATCCATTGAGTGTGTCTACTTTTGTTACTGGAACTTCAATCCGTAAATCTCGGGTTTTGGCAAGCGTACCTTTAGGTCCTTGCTTAACAATGGCTAACTGAACGCCGCACTCTAGTAGCGCATCGGCTGCCCTGTCTGGTTCTGTTTCCCCAACGGCTACTCGACATTCCTCTTTGTTACCTACAGCAACGTTGACGTACTCAAGTAAGGAGCCGATCTCTCGTTGCGCTACTTCTTCGCTTTCCCAGAACATTGGGCGGTAGTCGAGGTCGGCAACCGTCCAGCCAGAAACATCTTTGCGTGCTCGCAAAGCTTCCCAGTGGGCAGATCGGGAAGGCTCATCTGATAGCCCAGTGCCGGAAACTAAGAACACTTTGGCATGTTTAACTACATCAATAGGAACGTCACTAGGACGCAGTTGAAGATCTGGAGCAGAAGGCTCTCGATAAAAATAAAGCGGGAATGTATCTGGGGGGAAAATTTCACAGAAAGTCACTGGTGTCTTATAGTTCTTGGTGGTAATCACGAACTGATCAGATACCCCTAGTCGGCACATTTCCTTGCGAACGAATTTCCCAAAGGGATCATCGCCAACTCCGGTAATAACTGCTGCTGTGTGCCCCATCCGTGCTGCTGCTACAGCAACATTTGTTGGCGAGCCACCAAGAAATTTTCCGAATGTTTCAACATCTTCTAATCCCAACCCGGACTGAAGAGGATATATATCTACTCCGGATCGCCCCATGGTAATTACTTCGGGATATTGAATTTCACGCGCCATTGCGGATTCCTTTCTCACGTACTTCACATTTTTAATCAGGAAGACCGCATATGTCAAGTCATTATCCTAACATAAATGTTACAAATATAGATTTTTCCTTTAGAAATCAGTATTTTACATAAAATGGGTTAAGCTTTACATAATATATATTTATAGCCAAGGAGATCCCCATGTCAGATAATGCAAAGGATGCGCATCTCGATACGCCCTACAGTCTAGATATTGTACTTGATAGAAATTCAGCCGAGCCTCTTTATCAACAGATCCTCACCCCTATCTCTCAGCTCATTAAAAACGGGACTCTTGCCCCCAATCAACTACTCGAAGATGAAATCTCGATGGCTAAGAGACTCAATATCTCCCGCCCAACAGCGCGCCGCGCACTTCAAGAGCTGGTCGATTCTGGACTCCTTATTCGCCGTCGTGGCGTTGGAACACGAGTCACTCCTTCTCATGTCCATCGGCAACTTGCATTAACATCTCTCAATGATGATCTTGTCAAAGCCGGACACGCCACCCGCACCGAAGTCCTCAAATACCAGATTCACCTTGCCACCCCAGAGGAAGTCGAATTCCTTAACTGCGAACCAGACGAGGAACTAGTAACCATTCAACGACTACGGTGGATTGACGATCATCCGTTAGCAATTTTGAACAACACAATCCCAAGCCGCATAGCCCCTTCACTAACTGAGCTGTCCCGCTGTGGGCTTTACGAATCTTTTGGGCACAAAGGCATCGTCCCAGTGTCGGCAACGCAGACTTTAGGTGCAAAGAATGCTAACAAACTCGAAGCTGACATGCTCCAAATAGAGCCTCACACTGCCTTATTCACCATGCAAAGAACAGCATACGATACGCAGGGAAAGGTTATTGAGCACGGAAATCATGTTTATGACTCACAGCAGTACAAGATGACATTTCCACTTGTTAACTCCATAAACTAGGCAAGTTTCCACACTTCTCCGCTACCTACATGCTCCGTTATCATAAATTCAATATGACATGACCAAACAAAGCCTTGACATAACCGCTCCATGTCAGTAACGTATATCTCACACGAGATGTCACCAACGAGGGTGACTATGAGTTGACTCATTTTGCGTGACCTACGTTAAGTAGTTTAGGAGCAACCTATGTCAGATATTAAATACACACCAGGTCCATTATTAACTGCTACCAGAGCTTTCGATACAGTTCTGTGGAATGATTCTTCTGATCTTGAAGAACTGCGCACGTCAATTTCCTACGGTGGCGTAGGAGCTACCTGTAACCCTGTTATCGCATACACAACCATTGCGAAGCATCCAGAAATTTGGACTGATCGTATTCGGAAAATTGCTGCCGATCACCCCACCTGGGGAGAATCTCAGATCGGCTGGCAAGCTGTGATGGATATGTCAGTTGAGGCAGCTAAGTTACTAGAGCCGACATTCGAGAAGACCAACGGTCACGATGGCCGCCTCTCGGTGCAAACAGATCCTCGTTTGCATCGCGATGCTCACGCTCTAGCGGATCAAGCAGAGTTGTTCCACAACCTCGCCAAGAATATTATTGTCAAAATTCCAGCAACAAAAACTGGTATCGAAGCAATCGAGGTGGCAACAGAACGTGGCGTCTCTATTAATGTCACAGTTTCCTTCTCTGTTCCGCAAGCAGTTGAAGCCGCCGCGGCAATACAACGAGGACTCGAAAAGCGCGAAGCAGCCGGACACGATGTATCCCAGATGAGCCCAGTGGTCACCATCATGGTTGGCCGCCTAGATGATTGGCTCAAGCATGTGGTTAAGCGAGACAAGATCTTCCTTGACCCCTCAGCACTAGAATGGGCCGGAGTCGCTGCTGTCAAACGCGCATACAAGATCTTCAATGAACGCGGATATCGCGCGCGCGTTCTGGTTGCTGCTTTCCGTAATGTACTTCAGTGGAGTGAGTTCCAAGGTGGCGATCTCGTCGTCTCCCCACCTTTCTCCTGGCAAAAGCTCATCAATGATTCTGACTACGAACCAGTTGAGAAGATGAGCCAAGAAGTAGCCGAGCACTACCTCACGCAGCTACGCCGAATTCCTGATTTCAACCGCGCTTATGAGCCGGATGGAATGTCACTCGAAGAATTTGAAACGTTTGGTCCAACAGTCCGTACGTTACGACAATTCCTCAACGCTGATAATGATCTCGATATTCTCATCCGAGACATCCTCATTCCAGCACAGTAATTTCTACAATCTCTATCCCTTACAAAGACGTTAGGAAAAAATCATGATTCGAATCGGACTAGTTGGTGCTGGCCGTATTGCTCAAGTCCATGCTCGTACTGTCGAAGCACACCCAACTGCAGAATTAACATTTATCGCAGATCCGATGGAAGCTGCCGTCAAACCTCTGGCGGAGAAATATGGCGTACGCTATTCACTCAATCCAGATGACGTGTTTACTGATTCCGAAGTTGACGCGGTAATTATCTGTTCGCCAACACCACTCCACGTCGAGCATATTCTCAAAGCTGCCAAAGCAGGTAAACCTGCGCTATGTGAAAAGCCAGTTGCTATGGAGACAGCCAAAGTTGAAGAACTTATGGAATCTCTCAAGGGCCTGGACTACACCACGATGATCGGCTTCAATCGTCGCTTCGATCCAACATTCGCTCGGATGCATAAGATGGTTGAAGACGGTGTTGTCGGCAAGGTAGAGCAGGTGACAATCATTTCTCGTGACCCGGCCGCTCCGCCAAAAGAATACATTGCCGTCTCTGGTGGCATCTTCAAAGATATGACTATCCACGACTTCGATACTGCACGTTTCTTCTTAGGAGATATCGTTTCAGTTTATGCTGTGGGACAAAACTTGGATCCCGAACTAGCCGATACCGGCGATTTCGACGGAGCAGTTATTACCCTCACCAACTCCGAAGGCGCGATAGCAACAATCACTAACTCTCGGCACTGTTCATCTGGATACGACCAGCGTTTAGAAGTTTTCGGTGATAAGGCAACGATCAACGGAGACAATTTGCGCTCCACCCAAGTTCGCGTGTCAAACGGTGAGCATACTGACGCTAAGGATGTTTACCTCGACTTCTTCTTGGAGAGGTATGAAGAAGCATATGCTCACGAACTGAACGAGTTCTTCGCCGCGATTTCAGAAAATCGTAAGCCTGCTACGTCTATTGAAGATGGAGCTAAAGCTCTGCGCATCGCAGAAGCTGCTGAAGAGTCTGCTCGAACAGGAAAAATCGTTTACCTGTAATACCAACCAAAACCATATATAAGGCATGTCCTTGACAAAATTCAAAGGAGAATTTGATATGAAAATTGCCGGAGCACCTATTAGCTGGGGAGTATGCGAAGTTCCAAACTGGGGTTATCAGCTATCTCCAGAGCGCGTACTTACGGAAATGAAAGAGATGGGTCTAACTGCCACCGAGTTTGGTCCACAAGGTTGGCTCCCACAAGAGCCACAAGCACGAGCAGAAGCAGTATCTGGATACGGTCTTGAGCCAGTCGGATCTTTCTTTTTGGCAATCATGCACGATCCTGATCTAGACCCGATGCCTGCAGTAGAGCGGGAACTAGATGCTTTCGAAGTTGCTGGCGGAACTAATCTGATTCTTGCTGCCGACTCAGGACAAGATGGGTATGACTCTCGTCCGGTGTTGGATGAGGTCGGCTGGAACACCCTATTTACCAACCTATCGCGGATTACCGAAGTTGCTGCGGCACGCGGAGTAACAGCGTCTTTGCATCCTCACTGGGGAACAATGGTACAAAATCTCGACGAAGTCGAACGCGTTCTAGATAACTCGCAAGTTGGTCTTTGCCTTGATACTGGACACCTCGCATGTGGCGGTGCTGATGTTGTAGAGCTTGTGAAGAAGTATGCCGATCGAGTCAAGATCGTACACGCAAAGGACATTCACAAAGACATGACCGACCAACTTCTGCCAGGCACCCTTACCTGGGGCCAGGGAGTTAAAGCTGGTATGTTCGCGCCAATCGGCGAAGGAGATATTGACTTCACTGCTATTGTTGCTGAGCTGGATAAGGTTGGGTTTGACGGCTACTACGTTCTAGAACAGGACATTATGATCGACGGCGAGCCGGCGCCTGGCGAAGGTCCGGTACTCGATGCACGTAAGTCATTCGAAGCCCTACGTGCTCTAGCACACTGAGCTACATACACATCATCCCCCTCGGACACTAGGAAGCTTTTCCTATAGGTTGGGTGATTTGTTTCGTCAGTAGCTCCAATGGAGGGAGAATCTGAGATTCTCCCTCCATTTTTATGCCGAGAAACCACCCTCTGAATATGTTAGTCACAAATGCGGAGGGTGAGCTAACAAACATGATTATTTCTTGAACGCAATAACCTCGTCAACTAAACTAAAAGAGGCGCTGGGATGGAAAGTTTCAGAAAAACTATTCAGGCCTGACAATTGTACATCTGACGACAGGAAGCAGTATTTAACGATTCATCGTTCCACATTGGCAACACTGCAATATGTAACTATCACTAATATTGTCGCAATCACAATAAACGCCCAGGTTTTCACAATGACGCAAATGACGCAGGAGAAGGAAATGACAGCATTATTCACACAAACACCAATTCAATCAACTGACATCTCGATCGAGTTGATCCCCTTTACCGATGAGCCAACCCTAAAAAATACCCCTAATCTCAACACGATTCCGGCAGTTCTCGTTCTTATCATGCTCTTCGCTACAGTGGTACTTGGCACTGCTACAAGCACTCCATTCATCGCATGTGCCGCAGGTATTACCGCTGCACTAGTAACATCTGTCTTTGCTTTCTTGGATCTATATATCCGGTTACATCAGAACTGATCTCAAGACATATAGTTGTGCCCCTAGTCCTTTGACTAGGGGCACAACTATATATCGCTACTTACTTGGAGTACTTTTACTTGGAGTACCTTTCCTCCATGTAAACTTCGATTTCTTCTAGTGATTTACCTGATGTCTCTGGCATAATCTTCCACAGCACAATTGCAATGATCAGGTTAAGAACACCATATATTGTGTATGTTATACCGCCACCGAAGCTATTCATCATATCTGGGAATGTCCATGTAATAGTTGCGTTAACTATCCACATACAGAAAACTGCAGTTCCATTCATAACTCCACGTACTGAAGCTGGGAACATTTCACCCAACATCGTCCAGACAACAGTTCCATTAGAAGACTGTACAACAAGCATGAAGAATGCCATTGTCCCAAGAATTGCATAGGCTGCCCAAGCCGGTGGAATCTCACCAGCATCCATATAAGGAGCGATAGCAAAGTGGAAAATTCCCGCGATAGTCAACAACGAGACACCTACCAAGCTGACGTCCCAAATCAAGATGTTGCGTCGAGTAAATTTAGTAATCAAAATAAGACCAATGCTTGCCCCAATAACAGACGTCACACCATTAGCCACCTGTGCAGTAATAGCAGCCGAAGTCCCCATTCCAGCGTAACCAAGAACCTTTGGCGCATAATACATAACCGTATTAACACCCGTTGTCTGGTTGACTATCGCCAAGAAAATACCCACTAGCAACAACTTACGCAACCATGGTGTTCGCCACACTTCGCGTAATCCTTTATCCCGAGAATAAGCAAGATCCTTTTGCCTATTTTCCACCATCTCGTATATTTCTTCAGTCACAGCACGATCTGATTCACCTTCACGAACTCTCTTCAACGAACCAATAGCGGCGTATACATCAGTACGCAAGACGTACCACCGTGACGATTCCGGCATAAAATGCATACCTAGCCACAGCAAAACGGCAGGAACGGAACATAGAACAATCATCCACCGCCAAGCGGCACCATTTCCACTGCCCTCTTGAATTGTCAACTGCATGGCGAAGTCACGGATAATATTCATATCAGTCGAATGTGTCACCTGCTCAATCATTTTCTGGAGTGACTCCCAAGTGTATGCTCCGGCCGCAATTTGTCCGGTAGGATCTGCTGTCACAGTCAACTGTGGACCACCATGCATGGAATTAATGGCAGCATTCATCGAAAATGCAAGAAGTTGTCCGGTAACAATCATTAACTGATCGAGGGCAACAATTGTTCCTCTAATTCTCTTAGGAGCAGTTTCAGCGAGATAAACCGGAACTGTAGCCGAAGCTCCACCAACTGCTAAACCAAGAATTAACCGGAATGGATACATTACCCAAACGTTAGGCGCAAAAGTGTTTCCAATTGCGCCGATGAAAAAGAGAATCGCTAGAACAATAATGTTGTACCGACGGCCATAACGGTCAGACAACCGTCCGCCTAACAACGCACCAAAAGCAGCACCAATTGTTAGAATGCCACCAATTGCGCCTTCTTCCGTCGTCGTCAATCCCAAGCCACCAGCGCCTGACGGCATGTGCATATATGGAAGCGCACCCGAGATGACACCGGTATCATAACCAAATAGCAAGGAACCTAAAGTTGCAATTCCTGCAATAGCAATTATTCCTCTATGCTTGCCAGACGGAGGAGTCTCCTTGACCATGCCGTGCAACTCATTTTTAGTTAGTCCCTGTATCGGGACGTGTTTTCTTTGTTGATTAACCATCAGATCTCCTTTGGTGATGGTAAAGCGGTAATTCAGTTAGTTCCCACATTGCAACTACGATATAACCGCACTTAACTGTATTTTTATATCGGGAAATCACCCGCTATATGTTGTCTTTCCAACTACTCGTGCAACTTCATGCCAGCAACCATCTGCCGCTGACTGTACAACTGCTTCATCAACTTCTGCTGCTGACCATCCGTCAGCAACTGATGGCCCAATCTGTCGTCCAGATAAAACACCGTCTAAAAACTTAAAACACTCAACCGCCTTCATGTCATCGAATCCCATCGATGTTCCAGCACCTGGTTGGAAACGAGAAAAATGAGGATAGTGCGGGCTTGCCAATGAGCGAACATACCCATGAACGCCGTTATCTTCACGGCCCAAGCAGACCTCAAGTTCATTCATTGTTTCAAAATTCCAGCGAACAGAACCATTTGTCCCATAAACTTCAAGAACATATTCCGCCCGTGGTCCAACTGCAACTCTACTCGACTCAACTGTTCCAACCACGCCATTATCAGTCTTGATTAACGTGGCAACATAGTCTTCATTTTCCACATCGTGGAGTTCATCGGAAACTTCCCAACCCGAGTGCCCTACACCTGCTTTAGTTGGGATTGGCCGCTTATCAATAAAAGTTCCGGTCAAGGCCGAAACATAACTGATCCGGTCTTGCAGTACATACTGGATAAGATCTGCGCCATGACTCATAAGATCGCCGATCACACCAGCCCCAGCTCGCGCACGATCATACCGCCAAGTGTATGGTCCCTCTGGCGCAGAAGCATAGTCAGCAATCAGCCAGCATCTCACATTTGTAATTTTGCCTAACTTACCTTCGCCAATAAGTTTCCTTGTCTCTTCCACTGCAGGAGTATGGCGATAATTAAATCCAACCGAGGTAACGAGCTGTGCCTCATGAGCAGCTTGCGCAATTTCCGCAGATTGCTTACTTGAAACACCCATCGGCTTTTCAATCCAAAACGGTTTCCCGGCAGCACATGCGGCTAACGCAATTTCATGATGTAGATAATTAGGAGAACAAATTGAGACTACATCAACCTCGGGATCATTAATGACATCATTATAATCTTCAACAGCTTTTTCAAAACCGAGAGAATGACGTGCAAAATCCCTGTTTTCCGCTACTGGGTCGCACATTGAAACCAGTCGAATGTCTGCATCCAACTCTGGATAACGTTCAGCCATAGATTTGTAACTACGTGTATGCAAGCGTCCCATCCAACCAAGAGATATTACGCCCACTCCAATGGTTTTCTTACCCATATTACTAATCTTCCTATGCACGCTTTATCACAAGCAAACTTTCCCTCATAGCGTCATTGCCACTGAGTTAATAGGATTAATTGTATGCTTATTTACGAATATTGTCTATAACATTAACCAAACAAATATCTAATTGTTAAGCAGAATAAGTGTTATATGTAAGTTAAACTCCGCCATAGCTAATACATAGCCTGCTTAACGGGGTCACAACCCGATATTCTTTGCGCAATCACAAAGACATGTCAACAACTGCGCGACCTTGAATCTTACCCTGCGAAAGTAACTTGTAACCTTCGCCGGCTTCTTCTAATGAGAACTTTCTGGTCACAATATGCCGGTAATCAATGTATCCTTGTGAAGCCATCTTCACTACTGTCGGCAAATCCTGTCGGGTACGAGCACCATACGATCCCAAAATTGATTGCGAACGCCGAACCGTCCGGTTAATCTCCACCGCAGCAGTCTGAACACCTGCTCCCAACCCAATTGGCACCATACGCCCACCATCACGAAGAGCATCAAGCGCAGACTTCCATGTTTCTGGCCGCCCCAGAGCTTCGAAAGCAACATCCACACCACGACCATTGGTAAGGGCAAACACTTCTTCCCGAACATCTTGCTTCATCGAATTAACAACATCAGTCGCACCTAATTTACGGGCCGCCTCAAGTTTTTCATCATCGACATCTATCGCAATGATTTGCGCCGCACCGAAGGCTTTAGCTACCTGAATGATATTCGAGCCAATACCCCCAGTAGCCACAACAGCAATAGTTTCGCCATATTGCAGATTTGCGCCACGACGCACTGCCCCATACCCGGTAAGTGCTGCACACCCCAGAATTGAACCTGCCACCATATCCATTCCGTCTTCAAGCACAGTCACCGAGGTCGAAGGAATAACACAGTACTCAGATAAAGCTCCCATAGAATACATCGCAATTGGTTCATCGTCGAGACCGAAAAGCCGTGTCTGACCATCGTAAAGTTGGCCTTTAATGCGGTTCATATCAAAAAACAACACACACAAGTCATCTCGTCCCTGTGCGCAATATTCACACTTGCCACACGGCATCAAAAATGCTCCAGCAACATTTTGCCCAACACGAAGACCAGTCTGATCATTACCAGGACCGACTTCAACAATCTGCCCCGTTACCTCATGTCCCAAGACACATGGCATTGGAAAAGCAATCTTTCCACCAATAACATGGAGATCTGAATGACACATTCCACAAGCAGTCACCTTAATAAGGACTTCACCATCACGTGGTCGTGGAGTTTTAATTGTTTCGACCTGTAACCCAATAGCCGGATCACGTAAAACAGCGGCCCGCATCGTTGCGGATATTTGTACAGACATAATGCCCTCCGTTGGAATATTAATCTGAACTAATTGCTTATTACAGCGATTTCAGTCTAACTATAGAGCGTACTCTATTTCCACCTTTCGTTGGAATTACTGAATAAAATACAGTAGCGAAAAGCGTTCCCCTATCACTCTAACAATGCAATATTTGTTACATACAAATAGTATTATATTTTCATGAGTATTTCTACAACCGGCTTATGCTTGCTTATTATTGGTAGCTTTTTTGTTGGCTTATCAAAAACAGCTTTACCTGGCTTAACCACACTTTCAGTCGTTATTTTTGCAGTGATACTTCCACCAAAGGAATCAACAGCAGCCCTACTGATCCTGCTGTTAGTTGGTGACGTCTTCGCTATCAAAACCTGGTACAAATATGCCGATTGGGTGATATTACGGAAGCTCATTTCCGGAGTGCTGATCGGGGTAGCGATAGGAGCAGTTTTCCTTACTGTTGTCCCGGGAAACGTTCTTCGTCAATATATCGGGATTATGTTAATCTCACTAACACTTATGTCAGTCTTATCTAGCTTTTATAACACCAAGAAATTTACTAACCATATGACCTCACCCATCGCCCGTTGGTTCTACGGCTCGCTCGCTGGGTTCACCACAATGACTGCAAATTCCGGCGGACCAGTGACGTCCTTGTACTTCCTTGCCTCCGGTTATCCTATAGCACAGTTTTTGGGAACTCAGGCATGGTTCTTTTTCCTCGTAAATCTCACGAAATTGCCCTTTACCATCGGACTGGGGCTTCTCACCGTACCGATATTAAGCATTCTTCCCTACTTAATTCCTTTTGTTATTATCGGTGCTCTACTAGGCAGAAAAATTATCACCTATTTCAGTCAGAGAGTCTTTAATCAAAGCATCATTATTCTGACGCTTATTTCTTCAGTTTACTTAGTTGTTTAAGCATATCTGCAGCTAATGGGTGTGTGCCGAAGCTCAGCTTCGGCGCACACCCATTAGCCAGAGTTTTTAATGAAGCACTAAGGATTACTTGTCTTCCGTAAGAACAGTCTGAGCACACTTGGTTGTGTGCTCCACAAGAACATCTTCAACACCTTCTGGAAGGTCGGCTAGTTCAAGCTTTCCGTTATCAATGATTTTCGCTAATTCTTCAAGTTGCTTATCGCTGAGTTCATCACCGACTCCATCAGCTAAACAGTGTCCGTACTTCTCAACTTGGTCATCATCCATAACGCCTTCTGGAACGTTTGCGACGGACTCATTGTAGAATTCATCCTTAAACGCTTGCCGATCGACGCCTTGGGAACATCCAGCTAGGCCAGCGATGGAAAATGCTAGTACACATGCTCCAGCAATAAACTTCTTCATATTTCTCCTCTAATGCCGGAGCTTTTACCCAGAGTCTAAGCATGCACCAGCACAGTTTTTATTAGGTATTAGGTTTTAATTGGCAGGCTAATACGCTACCACCTGATTATGAGGGATTAATTATCTCCCATAAGAATCTTCTGAGCGCAACCATTAGAAACCTTCATAACGGTATCTTCCACGCCTTCTGGAAGATCACCTGCTTCGATTTTGTCCTTATCTAGGGCTTTGCTGAAGTCTTGAATTTGCTCGTCACTGATTTCGTCAAATATTCCATCAACTAAACAATGACCGAACTCTTCAATCTTTTCGTCACTCAATTCACCAGAAGGCACTTCTTCAATAAATTTGGTGTAGAACTTTTCCTTAACAGCTTCTTTATCCACGCCTTGAGAACATCCAGCCAATCCGGCAATGGAAAACGCTAGCACACATGCTCCAGCAACAAGCTTCTTCATATTTCTCCTCTAATGCCGGAACGTTACCCAGAGTCTAAGCATGCACCAACACCGTTTTAAGTTTGACAGTATTTCAAATTCACACTATCACAAAATCAGATAAGTCAGTCTTTCCACCTAGCTTAACTAAACCGTTTTTGTTAAGCTTTCATTAGCGGATAGAATACAGCTACGCGTTCTATCTACTGACGGTAAAACCGTTTATATGACAAGGAAGTCTTATGATCACCGATGAAACCACCCAAGCCTGGCTCGCCCAAGAGTTCGATGCATTAGTCGATTTCGCTCGCAGATCACGTTGTGAGCATGGTTTTTCTACTCTCGACGCCAATGGCGAAGCTGATCGGGCTACCGGTCTTCAGTTATGGATCAATTGCCGAATGACGCACGTTTTTTGCCTTGCAACGTTAGCGGGTGACGAATCAGCCCGTGCCTACGCCCAGCACGGCATTGACTGCTTGCGTCACCATTTTTACGACTCACAGCACGGTGGCTTTTTCACAACATTGCGTTATGACACTAACGAACCTCTCGGGGACGACGGCGAACGTAAGGCAGCCTACGCGCACGCCTTCGTTCTGCTCGCTGCCAGTTCCGGCATCCAGGCAGGCTTAACCGGCGCACGAGAGCTCTACGATCTTGCGCTAACTGCGCACGAAACCTATTTTTGGGAGCCTGAATATGGGTTGGCTCGTGAATCGTGGAACCGTGATTTTACTGAAACTGAAGACTATCGTGGTGCTAACGCTAATATGCACACATTGGAAGCTTCGTTAGCTGCTTGGGACGCCACATCAGACGTACGTTGGCTAGAAAAGTCGGCGTCGATTCTCTCTTTTGTGTTGGGTGAAGCTGAAAAGATCGGCTGGCGTATTCCAGAACATTTCGATTCATCATGGCAGCTCCTTCCGGATTTTAATCGAGATCAACCAGCGGATCCGTTCCGTCCTTTTGGCTTAACTCCGGGCCACGGTATTGAATGGGCACGGTTAGCTCTGCATTTTTGGGCTGCTATTAATCGTCTTGCTGGCGATATTGCTCCTGAGTTACAAGAATTTGTTGAGCGCCTTCCGCAAGCTGCTTATTCGTTGTTTACGACGGCGTTGGCTGATGGCTGGGACGCCGATGATGCTCCGGGAATTGTTTATACAACAGACTTTGATGGCAAGCCAGTGGTTCATGAACGGATGCATTGGACAGTGTGTGAGGGCTTGGGAGCTGCGGCGGCTTTCGCTACTTATGCCGAACATGCAGGTGATAGTGATCTCCGTGCTGACATGCAGCTATGGTTTGATACATTCCTCGACTACGCCAAGGAATACCTTATTGAGTCTCCCGGCCGGTGGATTCACGAACTTGATCGTACCAATACCCCATCAGGTATTACCTGGCCAGGAAAACCAGACGTGTACCATGCCGCTCAGTGCGTGCTTATGCCGGAATTAGGGTTAACCCCATGCTTTGCTGGTGCCTTGTCTGAGGCCAATCAAAATTAAGGCCTCCCCAACAGCCATTAACAGCTACCACTAACGTCTGTTACTAGCGTCTTATAACCTCAACTCTGTGGCCACCGTGGGTCCATCCCACGGTGGCCACAGAGCTAGAGTTCTTCGAATCGAGGCGGATTGGCACCAGCGCGCGAGACGGTAATATCAGCAACCCGCGCCGCGAATACTGCAATCTCTCGCATGGTTTCTCGATCAAGTTCGGCAATTTTATTCCTATTCCCAGTCAACCCACAGTTAGCTAACTGATAGACGAGTGCGCCCATGAAGGAATCTCCCGCACCTACCGTATCCACAACTTTCACCTGCGGATCTGCCGGCACATGAACATGCTCGCCGGCAGCGTTGACCGCAATAACACCATCTTTTCCGGCAGTCACGGCTACCAACAGTGGCCCATGCCCAGATGTGCGTCCTTGCTCAATCCAGGTACGTGCCAGCTCAATAGCGTCAGTTTGGCTCAACGCCTCACGTTCAAACATATAGCCGAGATCTTCGTCGGAACATTTAACTACATCGGCCTGCGCTATCAAGCTCAGCACTTGTTCTCGCACTGTCGCCATATCGTCAATGAGTGCAGGTCGAATATTTGGATCGTAACTAATCGTGGCATGCTCCCGTGCACTCGACACAATCCGCGCCACGTCTTGGGCGCCCGGGTTAATAAAAGCAGCGATAGAACCGGTATGAATATGATCAACGTCCTGAAGATCAGGCTCATATCCGTGTAAATCCCACGTCATATCGAAGGTATAGGTACTAGCACCGTGTTCGTCTAAGGTAGCAACGGCGGTGGCGGTGCGTTCTGTTTCTACTACGGTGGTGGCAACGTCGTCGGCTACTAGCCATTGGCGAACTGTATTTCCGCGGGCATCCTTGCCAATCATCGTCAATAGGTGGGAAGGAAGACCAAGCCGACTCACGCCGATGGCAACATTTGCCGGACTTCCGCCAGGATGTTCTTCACTGCTTCCATCTGTGCATTTGATGATGTCGATAACTGCTTCGCCAACAATAAGGATGCTCATGGCGTTCTTCCTTTTAGCTAGAGGGTTTTACTGGGGTATATGTTTATGTGTCGATTCGCGAACAATAAGTTGCGCTGGTTCTTGTTTTTCTGTGCGTGGGGTGGCACCGTTGAGAACTTCGAGTAGCAATGTGGCAGCGCGACGTCCAATGCCTGCCGGTTCTCGATTGATAACGGTAATTGATGGCGTAACAATTCGGCATAGCGGGGAGTCTTCACACGAACAGATCAGTACGTCCTCACCAACGTCTTTTCCGGCATCACGTAACGCATTGAAACCACCAAGGGTGAGGATTTCGTTGTCGAAAATAATGGCATCTGGTTCGGTTTGCGCCCCCAGGAGTTCCGCAATCGCGTTGCGACCTGCTTCTTCGGTTGCATTTGTTCCACTTGCAATAACGGCAGTCATGCCATGCTTTTGCGCATAGTTTTCGAGGGCTCGGATACGTTCTTGGGTGTGAATAAGGCTTGGTATACCAGTAACATATCCGATAGTTCGAGCGCCTTGGGCGGATAAGTGATCGGCAAGTGTTGTCACGATTGCTGCTTCGTCACCGATAATTGACGCCGTGTCTGGGACATCATTTCCGACGACGACGGCGGGTAGCCCAATTTCGTTGAGAATCTCGATTCGCGGATCGCCGTCAATCGGATCAACGACGATGACGCCGTCAACTCGTCCTTGTGCCCACCACGTGCGATATGTGGCTATTTCTGCTTCTAGGTCCGGCCCGGTATGGAATACGAGATCGTAATTGTATGCGGTGAGGGTTTCTTGTAAGCCAATAATAAAGTTGAAGAAGAATCGCTCAGCTGTATAGGAATCTGGTTGGCGGGCGATAAAAAGTCCTACGGCGTCTGCTTTCGCTAGGGAAAGAGATTGGGCGCGAGAGTTAGGAACCCAATCCATTTTGTTTGCGATGTCAAGGATGCGTTCGCGGGTTTGTTCAGAGATACCTGGGCGGTTATTGAGGGCGAAGGATACGGCTGTGATAGAGACTCCAGCTTCTTGGGCAATATCCTTGATTGTTTTCCTACTCATAACCCACCTTTTGGCTTTCTAACACGGTTTTACGACTTCCTCTATCATAGTATTATCAGGCTTAAACATCAGCGTTTTCCTTATTAGGTCAAATAAACTTGCTCTAAATCGGTTTAGTCACTAATCTGAATATACATCGGGAACAATGATGCTCTCAACTGAAAGGTCGACATGGACGCCGAACTACTTCTCACTCGTATCAAGCGCACACTGAACGAGCGAATCGCGCGAGCACAATACACTCCAGTTTCACAGTTACAGATCGAAACGTGGCGCGTCCCTGATGAAACAGTAGATGGCCAAACAGTTATCGGCGAACCGGCAAACCCGTCGTCGTCGGCTCACTTCACCCCACTACACGTTGGTCAGACATGGGGAAAACCCTGGCAAACCGTCTGGTTTAACATCCACGGAACCACCCCCAATAACATTCCTGCTGGGGATACTGTTGAAGCACGAATCAACCTCGGGTGGGCAGACCACTCTGCTGGCTTCCAAAGCGAAGGGCTTGTACGTGACAGCCACGGGCATACCGTAAAAGCTCTCAACCCACGCAACCAATGGATTCCACTCCCCCAAACCCCACACACCTCTTTTGATTTCAGTATCGAAGCGGCCGCTAACCCGCTACTACTTGAAGTCCTGCCATTTCAAGTTACTTACGACGGCGATAAACTCACGTCTTCTGAACACGATAGCTACCGGCTCACTCAAGCAGATGTTGTTATTCGCCATACCGACGTCGTCAACCTCACCACCGATATCACTGTTCTATCCGAACTACTCGAGGCGAAGGGAGTGGCTGCGTTCACCAATGATGATTACGAAACGCTCTACGCTCTCAACTCCGCTCTTGACCGTCTTGATCTTCATAATATTCCGGGCACAGCGGCTGCCGCACGCGCCGAAATCGCACCGATTCTGGCACGCCCAGCACTGCCCGGTGCTCATCGTCTTTCGGCGGTAGGCCACGCACATATTGATTCTGCTTGGCTGTGGCCCATCCGGGAAACCAAACGCAAAGTAAACCGCACGATCGCCAACGTCGTCCGCCTCATCGAAGACGGAACAGGGCTAGTGTTCGCCCTCCCCGCCGCCCAACACGTTGCCTGGCTAGCCGAAGAAGACCCGGAATTATTTGAACGCGTCAAGAAATGCGTACACGATGGCTCGATTGTTCCCGTTGGGTCCATGTGGGTAGAACCTGATGCCGTACTGCCCGGGGGCGAAGCCATGGCCCGCCAACTAGTAGAAGGAATCAGTTTCTTCCGGGAAGCCTTCAACTACGAATGTCAAGAAATCTGGCTCCCAGATTCTTTCGGATACTCTGGTGCCCTTCCACAATTAGCTCGCGAAGCTGGTATCACCCGCTTCTTAACACAAAAAATTTCGTGGAACCAAACCAACGTCTTCCCGCATCACACATTGCAGTGGGAAGGTATTGATGGTTCACGAATCTTCACCCATTTCCCGCCGGCAGATACGTACGGTTCGGAAATCACTGGTGAGCAAATCCGCCATGCGGTTGAGAATTTTAAGAATAAAGGCGAGGCAAACTGCTCCCTCCTCCCCTACGGATATGGCGACGGCGGTGGCGGCCCCACCCGCGAAATGATGGAACGCCTTGACCGCCTCGAAGATTTCCGCGGTGCTCCGCGCGTCGTACGCGAATCCCCGCACGACTTCTTCGAACGCGCCGAAGCTGAATTCCCACAGCCCCCAGTATGGGTGGGCGAACTTTACCTCGAACTACATCGTGGCACGTTTACTTCTCAGATCGCTGCGAAACAAGGTAATCGCCGTAGTGAAGCGCTACTGCGTGAAACTGAATTGTGGTGTACTGTTGCTGCCCTTGCCGGCGCTAGCTATCCACATGATGAATTGCGCGCGCTCTGGCGCAATGTTTTGCTGTGCCAGTTCCATGACATCCTTCCTGGCACATCTGTTGCCTGGGTCTACCGCGAAGTCGCTGACATATACGCTTCAGTTAAAGAAACCTGCGAACGACTCATTGCTAACGCATTCACTTACTTATCTGAGGGTCGCCCTACTGCCCACGCCTTAGCTAACGCCACCTCTTTCTCCTCTCGTGGCGTTACCCCGTTAGGTGCAGCAGTACCGACCAAAACCACCGGTGGCGTTGGTGATCGCGCCCACGCAGGCGAATTGTGTATCAACAATGGTGTTCTCACCATCGATTTCGCCAACGACGGCGCGTGCACCCAAATCACTGACGCCACCGGGCACACTTTCCTTCCAGCCGGAGAAAAAGCTGGCCAATTCTCCGTATTCCAAGACTTTCCGAATATGTGGGACGCGTGGGATATTGATCCGTTCTATCAAGGCTCCGAACAGGTTCTGCCACTAGAGTTTGATGGGACCAGAATTGACGACGACGGCGTGGCTTGCGCCCGTGCTCACACCTCATTCAGTAATTCTGATATGAGTATTGAATGGCGACTAGCTCCGAGAGCAGACTATATTGACGTCCATGTTGAAGCTAACTGGCATGAACATGAAAAGCTTCTTAAACTCGGTTTCCCCGTGAACATCCACACCAGCAAGGCTCAGTACGAAACCCAGATGGGCTATATCGAGCGGCCTACCCACACGAATACCTCGTGGGATAGTGCCAAGTTTGAAGTCTCTACGCATCGTTGGATTCGGCTGGGTAACGAGCAAACTTCGTGGTCGATTGCTAATGATGCCACGTATGGGTGGGATATTACCCGGCATAGTGCCGGCCGGCGCGGAACATGGAGCCTTGTGCGTGCCACTTTGGTTAAGTCTGCTGTTTATCCTGATCCGAACCAAGATCAAGGCAGGTTCTCGTGGAATTTCCGGATTCGCCCGCAGGCTTCGGTGGCTCAAGCGATTGCTGACGGTCAGCAACTGAATTTGCCATTGCGTGAAGTCCCTGTGGACATTACGCCACCGTTTAGTGTTTCGGGCGCAATTGTTGAATCGGTTGCTATGGCGCCGGATAAGAGTGGTGACGTCGTCGTCCGACTTTATGAGGGGCTTGGCGGCCCGGCGCATGTGACGCTGACCTGGCCAGATGTTCAGGTGATGGCCACTGACTTGTGTTATCGCCCTAGTGGTGATGCACCAACGGTATCTTCACATGCGGGGAAGCATAGTTTTGATCTTGCTCCGTTCCAGATCGCCACGTTGCGTATTACTCCAGCAGAAAGGAATTAGACATGAAATTTGGCGTTAACTACACGCCCCGGATCGGCTGGTTTCATTCTTGGCTGGATTTTGATCCGGATCATGTGCGGGCTGATTTTGATACTATCGCGTCACTGGGCGTGGATCATGTTCGGATTTTTCCGTTGTGGCCAGTGCTGCAACCAAACCGTACGTTGATTCGCCAGCGGGCTCTCGACGACGTTGCTACGGTTGTCCAGCTTGCTCATGAGCGTGGTATGGATACGTATGTGGATGTGTTGCAGGGGCACCTGTCGTCTTTTGATTATTTGCCGTCGTGGGTGAATTCGTGGCATCGGCGTAATATTTTTACTGATCCGGATGTGGTTTCAGGTGAGATGGCTCTTGTTGAGGCGCTTGCGTCTCGGTTGCGTGATGTTCCTGGGGCGCGTGGCTTGAGTTTGGGTAATGAGTTTATTCAGTTCGCAGCTGATCGCCATCCAGAGCAGCATAAGATAACGTCTGTACAGGCGCATGACTGGCTTTCTCGTTTGCTAGGTGTGGCTCGTGACGTGTGGCCGGAGGCTACTCATGTTCATACTCATGACGACGATATTTGGTTTGATACTGGGCATCCGTTCGATCCGGAGTCGGCCGTTAATTTTGGTGATGCTACTACTGTTCATTCGTGGGTGTTTGGTAAGGTGGGTCCACGTTTTGGACGTGGGAGTAGCCAGTTAGAGTGGTTTTCGCGGTATTTGTGCGAGTTGGCGGATGCCTGGGGCCGGGCTTATGGGCATATTCAGCGCCCCGTGTGGTTGCAAGAGATTGGCTCCCCGTCAAACTATGTTGATCCTAGCGATTCGGCTCAGTTTTTGACTGCTAATATTGAGCGACTTATGGGTGTTCATGGTGGTGGAACTGCCCCGAATTTGAATGCGATTACTTGGTGGTGTTCCCATGACGTATCTCGATCATTGGCGGATTTCCCAGAGATAGAACATACTCTTGGACTATTTGATGCAGATGGCCGTATTAAGCCAATCGGTTCGGCATATCGTGAAGCTATTGCGACTTGGCGCAACGCAGAACCGATCACTGCCCAGCGTCCGACTTTAACCCTTGATTTAACACCACAAACACGCAACCACGCCGATGCGTGCCATGATTTTTTCGATCAGTGGATTGACTGTGCCTTGATGGGAGAAGTACCGGCAATATCAATATCGGGCTAATTATTTACGTTGATTTCTACGATTCTTCGTCGCTATTGTTTCTTTTTTTCTTTCCATATTCCAATAGCTGAGTGGGTGATGCTTCCTAGCGACATGAGAATCAGGACTGCTCCACCAAGGAGCAACCACGGGAATCGTGGCAGGTACGAGGCACTGGTTGCTCGGCCCTCTTCAACTGCCGGAGTGGGGTCTACTCGTTCACCAGTAACAAGGATTCGGTGGCTGTTAATGCCCAGCGGTTTGCATGTGATGAGTGTTGCCAGATCTTTTCCTTCTACCGGACGGATTGAATCTGATTCTTCTGGGGAAACGACTTGTATGTCGATAACTTTATAGGAATACACTCTTCCTAAAATATTTATGGAAAATAAGTCACCTTCTTCTAGCCGGTCAAGGTGGGTAAACATTTCGGCACTAGCTAAACCGCGATGTCCAATAATAACTGTTCGGGTGCCTATTCCGCCAATTGGTAGTGATGTGCCTTCAAGATGGGCAGAACCTTTAAGTAAGTTTTGTGTTGTTGCACCGTGATAGATGGGTAGATCAAGGTCTGCTTTGTCTACGATGATTCGACCCATGATGCCAGTGTCATTGATGCTCAGTAGTTCATGATATCCACGAAAATTGCGTGTACTTGTGTCATCGAATGTTCCGACGCCGGTGGGCTTGTTTGCGTTGGAGCGTAGATCCGCTCCTGACTGTAGAGCACATTGTACCGGTGTGCTTCTTCGGTTTGATCGTCGGCTGAAGGGGAAATGTGATCCACTTCTTCAGAGTATATGTCAAATACTTTCGATTGATTGTATTGATATATCCAACTTGCGAGTGTGGGATATAGTCCACTGGTTGAAATGCTCCGGGTTTGCTTCTTAGGTGTTTATCCTGTTTTCTATTGTTGCTGACATTTTTTGTTGTTGCCAGTATTTGTTCTCGATCTCGACTGGCGTGTGGTAATTAAGTGTTTGGTGTAGGTGCTTAGTGTTTCACTAATTCACCCACTCGAAGGTAGCGATCTCGACCTCGAGAGCATCAGCCCACCGGTGAGTATGGATGATTTCATTCTTGTATGAACCATTAACGTTTTGGGCTAAAGCATTATCGTAGCTATCACCCACGCTTCTAAGTAGATTCCACAATTCCTGTATCTATTAAATGCTGATGATAGGCCAGTGACACATATTATGAACCGTGATCTCAGTGGTGAACCAGCCCAGCAGTTGATTTCGCATTCCAGATTGCTTGCTTGAGTGCCTGTAACAGCAATGCTTTAAGTACGCATAGAATCTGATAACGCTCAACCAGCAATACGACGGGAAACCACGTTAGTAACAAACGCCGCATAAACAAAGCCCCTACTAGTTCGCACATAAGTAATATCAGCAACCCATAGCTGGTTCGGAGCAGTTGCACTAAAATTACGCTGTAGTAGGTCTGGGCGAATATCCACACTCTTGCTCTTTGTCGTAAGTTACCACCCTCTTGCCTTTACGCTTGCCCCTACCCTTGGCAAGAGCCATGATCGGGTTGGGTTTGCTCACGTCCAATAAAGATCCCACGGCGTTTGCGGACATGCCACATTTTCCTTACCCCATAGACCCCGTAGTTTTCAGCGTGAATCTGACTAACAATCTTGGTTCGCTCTTTATCTCGAACGCGGTGAGCTGAAGGCTTACGTGTCTTCGTATCACGGTAACCACGAGAAGACAAAAAGCCCCCTCCCTCACGCTCCCTATTCAACATCCGCAAATGAACTCGACTGTGAAACGATCACGATAGGTATCAATAACCGCGATCATTTCCGACGTTGGGGGCGAGTTCTGAGGCGAAAAAAGCTGACGCGGCTTATCTGAACTCATTCGTGTCACAAAGCTCGTGAACCTCTCGAAGTTGTCTGGAGTTATGCGTTATCAGGTCTTCCTCAGCACGTAAGGCCCGATCAATCTTGCGGGCTTCTTCCAACCATATACGGGCGGTGTGCCAGGAAACCCCAAGCTTTGGAGCCACAACCTGACACGCAGCATTAACCGATAGAACCTCTAGCCAAGGATCCTGTCCTCGATTAACCGGACAACCCTGTCCTTAGCCTCTTGATCAAATTTCTTCTGCCTACCCAAATCCTCCCATCTACTCAAACGGAAGGAAACCTAGACCATTTCAATCCATATTCTCGGATTTTGCTGTACACCTACACTCAACGAATCGTTAACTGTGATGTGAGTGGTTAAAATAATGACAATCAACTGAATATGTACTAGTTATATCCAGCATCATGACTGGATTGGAATGTTGCTTTCAAGTGGCGCTAATCAAAATGAATAAGGCTAACAAACTAGCTGAACTGCAAAACAAATTGAGTGGAACTGAGTAGTAATTGAAGCTCGCAGGCATAGAGGTCAGAGTAGGAAAAGAACTTGGAAAACGCACAAGGAAAGTTAAAGATTAATATGCCACTTATTCCGCTAACTCCAGTTACTTCGATCGAGAATTTTGCGACAGTGCTCGCCCTTGCGGGCGGAGTGGGTATTATTGGCCGACGGAAGCACAGTTAACAAGAAAATTACTACCTAAAAGGGGCAAACCGCAAATGACGGTTTGTCCTTTTTGGGTAGTAAATCTGTGAGTTACGACAGAAAAAGCGCCGTTTTTGGCTTAATTCTTAGGAAAAGGAGGCGCACTCCGGAAGAATGGCAATATGGATAGTGAAGATAACAATGATATGAAACCAATAGATCCAACGTCGAGTGCGACGTCGGAACTAGCTGCAATTCTATCTGTTGAGCATGAAATCAATGCTGCAGATATACAAGAAAAACCAATCGAATTAGCGTCCGAAACGGACGACACCACCATCGCGTGGTCCGTGGTTATCCCGGCCATGATCCTCGTGCTCGGCGTGGTCGTATGGGGTTTGGCTGCACCCGAAACCTTTTCGAATGCGTCTAGCGTCGCCTTCTCCTGGGTACTCAATAATCTAGGTTGGGCATTCGTTTTGTTCACCACCATTTTCGTGGCGTTCGTCGTCATTATCGCGGCGTCGAAATTTGGAACAATCCGATTAGGCGCGGCTGATGAACAGCCCGAATTCTCCAATTCTTCGTGGATCGCAATGATGTTCGCTGCCGGTATGGGTATCGGCTTGATGTTCTACGGAGCTTCGGAACCACTCGCGTTCTATCGTGACGGCGTTCCCGGGCATAATGCTCACGAAGTTGGAACAGCTATGGCAACAGCCATGTTCCACTGGACCCTCCACCCGTGGGCAATGTATGCCATTGTTGGTCTTGCTATCGGTTATTCGACTTACCGAGTAGGTCGCCGTCAGCTTATCTCCGCCACCTTCACCCCGCTTATTGGGGAAAAGCACGCCAATGGTTTTGTTGGTAAAGCAATTGATTCGCTATCAATTTTCGCGACCGTTTTCGGAACCGCATGTTCCCTAGGTTTGGGTGCTCTGCAGATCCGAGCAGGTCTTACTGCCTCTGGTTTTATCGAGGATCCGGGTACCGGCATGATCATCACGATCGTCGTCGTCCTCACCCTCGCTTTCCTACTTTCGGCGATGTCCGGTGTTGGCAAGGGTATTCGTATCTTGTCGAATGTCAACATGGTTTTTGCGGCTGCGCTCGCGATCTTCGTGTTTGTTCTTGGCCCAACAATCATCCAGCTCAACCTTCTTCCTGGCTCACTAGGTGCATACGCTTCCCAGTTCTTCGAGATGGCTGGTCGAACCGCTTCGGCTGCAGACGGCACTGCCGGTGACTGGATTTCGGCATGGACGATCTTCTATTGGGCATGGTGGGTTTCTTGGTCACCATTCGTAGGTATGTTTATTGCCCGTATTTCTCGTGGGCGTACGATCCGTGAGTTCTGTACTGGAGTTTTGCTCGTACCTGCCGGTCTTTCTACCGTATGGTTTGCTATTTTTGGTGGCAGTGCTATTTCGATGGAGCAGGCGGGACAAAGTATTTATGCCGACGGCGTTCCCGAGTCGCAACTGTTCAACTTGCTTCATTCGCTCCCTGGCGGTTTCGTGATGGGTATTGTTGCTGTGCTTTTGCTTGCCACATTCTTTATCACGTCAGCTGATTCAGCGTCGACGGTGATGGGGTCACTTTCCCAAGGTGGCCGGGCGAACGCTACGCCATGGTTGACCGGAGCATGGGGTCTGGTTACTGCGATGATTGGCTTGACTTTGTTGGTTTCCGGTGGTGACCAAGCGTTACATTCTATTCAAAGCGTGACGATTGTGGCCGCAACTCCATTCCTTTTCGTGGTGTTTGCGTTGATGTTCTCTATCGTTAAGGATCTGCGTTCAGATGTTATTTATCTGGACCAGCGCGAGCAAGAGCGATTCAATCGCCAGTTGGCAATTGAGCGTCGCCATGTGCGCGAGCGTGAGGAAATCCAGCAGGCTAAGAAGCGGATGGCTCGGATGAAGCATCCAACTGGAAAGGGAGCAGCTAAGTCTGCTGCGAAAGCAGCTGATAAGGTAGCAACGAAAGCTGGACGCAAGTAGTGCAAACTCACAGCGAGTTACTGGCGTAGTTACGAATAATTCGCGCTAATGTGATGGGCGGGACCTTATGGGTCCCGCCCACATTTTCTCCTTTCCACCACTGTATTGCGGGGTTTCCCATGTCTAGTCGCGGCGTCGTCATCTCATTGTTGTCCTCCGTCGCTTTTGCGATGTTTTCATTTTTCGCAGCGTTTACTGCCCCGCTCACCGGTGTGGAGTTATGGGCCTGGCGCATGATTATGACTGTCCCAGGTGTCCTTATTGTTTTGGTGATGACACATCGTTTTTCGTGGTTCACTAATGAGGTTCGACGGGTGCGTGAAGAACCCAAGAAGCTTCTTGCCTACGCTTTTTGTGCTCCGATGCTAGCTGCACAAATGTGGCTTTTTGGTTGGGCGCCGCAGGTGGGGCGAACGCTAGAAGTTGGTATGGGCTATTTTCTGATGCCACTGGTGATGGTGGTTATTGGCAAAGTTTTCTACGGTGAGCGCATGACTCGGCTCATGGTTGTGGCGACTGTTATTGCTACGATGGCGGTGGCGTATGAGGCGTGGCGTTCCGGTGGTATTGGTCCGGTCGCGTCTTTTATTGCTTTTGGCTATCCGGCATATTTTGTGGTTCGCCGTCATTTTGAGACTGATGGTGTTGGGGCGCTTGCGTGGGAAATGACGTTGGCGTTACCGATATCATTATGGGTTGCGTTGAGTGGTCATTCGATTCAGGCGGTGTTTTCGTCAGTGACGCTCGTGGCGGTTTTATTGTTCTTGGGTGCCCTGTCAGTTTTTGGCGTTATCTCTTATGTTTTGGCGGTTAAGTGGCTCCCGTATGGGATTTTTGGGTTGTTGTCCTATGTGGAGCCAGTGTTAGTTATTGTGGTGGCGTTGGTTTTGGGTGAGCGGATTGATCCAACCCAGTGGTGGACATACTTGGGGATCTGGTTGGCTGTTTTCTTGCTTGGCGTTGACGGCGTTATTGCGTTGTCTAAGCGGGTGCGGTGGTCCGTTCCGGCGGTTCGTCCTTGGCGACGACGAGGACCGCGCAAGCCTCGTACGGAACCGGATTCGTGGGCTAGGTTGTTCCGTAATCGTAAAGGGAAGATTGTGGAGAAGTCCCGCTAATACGTGGTGGGTGAAAAATAAACATAGCCACTATGCAGTGCGAATCACGTTTTGTGGTTGCATTGGGTGTGTTTACTGGTATGTCGCGAAAAGAGTATTCACCATTGTAGCATCAATGCTTCATTTAAATATTTTTTGGGACTAACATTCTAAAATATATTGACTCCCCCCGAAGCTGTAGTATTTCCGAAATACGGCACAAGTGTCGTGACTGAAAAATAACATCAGATTATCCGTATTTGATGTTTTAACGTGTTTTGGATGGACTGACGATGGCTGAATTAAGCTGGAAACGACTTGTAGGTATGGGACTAGCCTTATTGGTTAGTGGTTCCATGACGATCGTTCCGATGACTCAAGACGCCTTGGCCTCAATTGAGCATAGTGATGAACACGGTGATGAGGTTGCGACAAGTCAGGCTCAAGATGAAGAGGCGCCAACTGTTGATCAGCCTCAAGAGGTACCTAGTGTCGATAATGAGGATTCTCAATCTACTAAACCTGAGCAAGAAGAAGAGTTAAATAAGACTGACGAAACATCACCCCTGACACCGAAGAAGTTGTTCAGGATTCCGAAGAAGACCTTCGCCAGTGAAGATGATGAGCTTTTGTTGCTGGACTCTTTTGCAGATGATATTCTCCCCGTTCTTGCTTCAGATAAAACTGCTTTATGGGGTAAGGGTGGAAATACTTTAGATAGTTTCGATCAGTGTGCGCCAAATACGCTATTTTTGATGGCTGTCGAAGGAATGGTTCAAGAAGTATGTGACGGTAGAGTAGTTAACACCTACGATATTCCTCACGATTCATTATCTTGGGCATTTCGTAGAGGAGACCAAGGGCAAACCTACTGAGAACGGTATCAAAACTTCCAGATATCTAACAGACTAGGCCATTTTAATAGCTTGGCAACATATTCATCTAACGGCACTCCAGAGATGTGGGCGCTAGAAACGGGTAGTGTTAACGATACTTCGAATTATGACGGCAATGTGCTTTTGTGGCATTATCGTGTTGCAGATGGAACGCCAAATGAAGCCTACTGGCATGCGGTTGATGGACGAAAAGGCGAAATAAAAGCTGAATGGCAATCACATCCAACCCACGGGGGTTCATATGTAATGCCAACAGCAGTCTCAGAGAATACCGGCGGAACAATATATCCTTCGGTAGCAGGTACAAGTCAGCTAAGCTACCCTGGAACGAATGGTTCCTACACAGATCCGGAGCGCGCATACACAATTTCGAAGGCCGGTACCGCATTTTAGTTGGCGCAATGGCGCCTGACGGTTCGTATATTTTCGGTGGTCCACGTCCTAGTAAGGGTGTTGCTAATCATCCACAAGGGGGCAATGAGCTTAAATTATTCGCCCATAAGCCAGATGGAACTATCGTCTATCTAGGCATGTTGATATGCCAGTATTGCCAAATTTGAAAGATCGTCCGGTTTTTAAAGATGTGGATATCCAGTTTGACGATTACGGCAATATGCTCGTTCAGTACGGGCAACGTCAAGGATCAGCTCAACCTATCGGTCAGAATCCGGAAACGCATAAATATTTGCGAGTTGTGAGTAAAGATAATTTCCAGGTTTCCTTGAATAGTCCGTTAGCTCAATGGGGTCCGTCTAAAACCAATCGTGGTGAGTGGATTTCAAAGGGAATAGTTGGCCCGTCTGCAGGAAGACCGTTTGGATTGTCTTCAGCAGATAGTGTGTTTCAGAGAAATTCACGTTCTATTGCATCGGATCCGGTATTTCAGGGTTTGAAGATCAATATCCTGGTACAAATCCTTCCAGTGAATCTTCTATCCTCGGTAAGGATGGAAATCTATTGATGACTTCGCACTTTTCGGATGGGTGGAATCCGTCAAACTGAAATGGTCTAGGTTTCCTTCCGTTTGAGTAGATGGGAGGATTTGGGTAGGCAGAAGAAATTTGATCAAGAGGCTAAGGACAGGGTTGTCCGGTTAATCGAGGACAGGATCCTTGGCTAGAGGTTCTATCGGTTAATGCTGCGTGTCAGGTTGTGGCTCCAAAGCTTGGGGTTTCCTGGCACACCGCCCGTATATGGTTGGAAGAAGCCCGCAAGATTGATCGGGCCTTACGTGCTGAGGAAGACCTGATAACGCATAACTCCAGACAACTTCGAGAGGTTCACGAGCTTTGTGACACGAATGAGTTCAGATAAGCCGCGTCAGCTTTTTTCGCCTCAGAACTCGCCCCCAACGTCGGAAATGATCGCGGTTATTGATACCTATCGTGATCGTTTCACAGTCGAGTTCATTTGCGGATGTTGAATAGGGAGCGTGAGGGAGGGGGCTTTTTGTCTTCTCGTGGTTACCGTGATACGAAGACACGTAAGCCTTCAGCTCACCGCGTTCGAGATAAAGAGCGAACCAAGATTGTTAGTCAGATTCACGCTGAAAACTACGGGGTCTATGGGGTAAGGAAAATGTGGCATGTCCGCAAACGCCGTGGGATCTTTATTGGACGTGAGCAAACCCAACCCGATCATGGCTCTTGCCAAGGGTAGGGGCAAGCGTAAAGGCAAGAGGGTGGTAACTTACGACAAAGAGCAAGAGTGTGGATATTCGCCCAGACCTACTACAGCGTAATTTTAGTGCAACTGCTCCGAACCAGCTATGGGTTGCTGATATTACTTATGTGCGAACTAGTAGGGGCTTTGTTTATGCGGCGTTTGTTACTAACGTGGTTTCCCGTCGTATTGCTGGTTGAGCGTTATCAGATTCTATGCGTACTTAAAGCATTGCTGTTACAGGCACTCAAGCAAGCAATCTGGAATGCGAAATCAACTGCTGGGCTGGTTCACCACTGAGATCACGGTTCATAATATGTGTCACTGGCCTATCATCAGCATTTAATAGATACAGGAATTGTGGAATCTACTTAGAAGCGTGGGTGATAGCTACGATAATGCTTTAGCCCAAAACGTTAATGGTTCATACAAGAATGAAATCATCCATACTCACCGGTGGGCTGATGCTCTCGAGGTCGAGATCGCTACCTTCGAGTGGGTGAATTAGTGAAACACTAAGCACCTACACCAAACACTTAATTACCACACGCCAGTCGAGATCGAGAACAAATACTGGCAACAACAAAAAATGTCAGCAACAATAGAAAACAGGATAAACACCTAAGAAGCAAACCCGGAGCATTTCAGATTCTTCCATATTTGGCATAGTTTCAACACCATCCAAAGGAGGGGTTGCTATCAGATTTTCTAATAGCAACCCCTCCATTAACCCAGATCAGAACTAAATGAAACTCTACGAAGCACGATGAGAGTCAACTATTAGCTCGATACTGAGGGACCTCGCGTTTCATCAACTTATTGACTCTGTTGTTGCAATCCAGGCCAACTCACGAAGTTTTGCAACAGTTAGGTCCTCAACAGGAATCTCACTTGCAACCGTTTTACCGTGCGCAAAAACTGTCACTACATCTGCTAATTCAAGGATTTCTTCCTCTTCAGAAGACGATACGATGAGTGTCATTCCCTCATCAGCAACCATTGATTTGAGTAGCGAATGGATTTCCGACTTTACTCCAATATCTACACCTTTTGTCGGCTCGTCTAATAACAAAATTTTAGGTTGCTGAGCTAATGTTCGCGCAATTAAGACCTTTTGTTGGTTCCCTCCAGACAGAGCAACAATCGGCCCCTGCGTATTACCTCGAACGTGTAATCGGTTCAAAAATTCTGATGTCATTTTTGATAAACGGGCATTATTGATCCACCCCCCTGTTGAAAACTGAGTTACAATTGGCAATGCAATATTTTGAGGGCTTGACATTCCTGGAACTATGCCATCGATTTTTCGTTCCTCAGTAAGATACGCAAAACCACATTTCATCGCATCTGCCGGATTTTTAGGAATATACCGCTCCCGGAAAAGTTCAACTTCACCCGAATATACCGGCTCAACACCGATAAGCGAGCGCAATAGTTCAGTACGTCCCGCACCAACTAAGCCGTATAGCCCAACGATCTGCCCTTCTCGCGCATCGAATGAGACACCCTGCAAATGAGGGCCATGAACATCTGAAACAGATAAGATTACTTCACCACTAGTTTTCCCTATTCGTGTAGTATCCATACCTTTTTCTTGTGCATCTGCAATATCATCACCAACGATCGCCCGAACTACTTCTTCATGCGAAATTGATTCAGCGTCAGCATCAAGGATTACTTTGCCATCTACTAAAGCTACAATCCGGTGTGCGACTTCATACAACTCATCTAACTTATGATCAACAAGCAATACGCCAACATTCTTACGCTTCGCAATATCTTTGACGTAATCAAGTAACCTACCGATCTGCTCGCCTTCAAGGGAAGTCGTAGGTTCATCCAGTAACAGATACTTAGTATTTTTGGTCGCTGCAATAGCTATTTCTAGCATTTGTCGAGCTGCAACTGGATAAGAACCTAACGAACGATCAACATCCATTTCTAGGTGAAACTCATCCAACATTTGTTGGGCAAACTTGCGCATCTCTGCTTTTCGTAACCCAGCTATGCCAGATAGTTCCCTTCCAAGCCAAATATTTTCTTGAACCGTTAAATTAGGTATCAGCGATAGTTCTTGATAGACAGTGCTCACACCGTGACTAATAGCTTCAGCGGGACTATTAAAAACCACTGACTTTCCATCAAGATAAAGCTCGCCTCCGTCATACTTATGAGCTCCTGCCAGAACTTTCAATAACGTAGACTTGCCAGCACCATTATGCCCTACCAAACCAACAATTTCACCAGGCTTTAGATCGAAGGAGATGCCCGCCAAGGCTGGCACGCCTGCGAAATGTTTTGTTAAATTCACCGCCTGAAATCCAACTTTAGAAACGGGCATCTTCTTCTCACTCATATTGATCAGCCAACCTCACCTGGCGCAGGAGTTTCTCCGGTTACGAACAACTTCAACGGACGTAAAATTTCAGCATCAACTTTTCCGTCACTGATAAACGTCTTGATCTGATCAACAACACGTTTTCCGTAATCCTTTGGTTCTTGCGCAACACAACCAGGGTATGTTTCTGTCAGTGGTAGTTCTGAAGCGCAGAAACCATAGACTTTAACATCTCGTCCGGACGCTTTCACTGCTTCAAGTGCCCCCTGTGCAGCAGGTCCCGTAGAAGCAAAAATTACATTCATGTCGGGATTTCCTTGAAGCATAGATGATGTCACATTAAGTGCTGTATCTAGCTGAACTTTTCCATCAACAGTCGCATCAACTGTTGCATGACTGTTCTTTTCGAGTGCTTTCTTAAAGGCATCATCTCTTTCGACTACAATAGTTTGATCTGGCGCAGTTACTAAGCCAACATGCAGCTCAGCATCATCCCCAAAGTCTTTGAGTACTTGTTCACCAATAACTGTTCCACCACCTGCATTATCAGCACCAAGATATTGCACGATTGAAGCATCTTGATTACTCATAGCAGTTTCAGAAACACCCACATTCACATTAAACACAGGAACACCTGCGTCATTAGCAAGTTTGACGATTGCCGCTGATGGATCTGAATTGACTGGATTTAATGCAATAGCACATGGCTTTTTCTGGAGTAAAGCCTGTGCTTGCGCTAACTGATTTGAATCATCGTCATTGGCGATAGAAACATCAACAGTAAAGCCTTGTTCTTTACCCTGTTCTTCAAATCCTTCCTGCATAGCAACATAATATGGATTTGTTAGATTTGGCAGTAAGACTCCTAAAATTGGCGAATCTGACGTACAGCTCTCTGGTAAGGAAGTAGCTTCATCACCAGCTTTTGCGGGTTTTACCTCTCCTGATCCTGTATCGATAGCTCCACAGGCGCTCATTGATAATGCTCCTGCAGCTACAACAGCGAGAATAACTTTTCGCTTCATTGGTTTCTCCTTAGTAAAAACAACGTTGTTTTGATTTGGTTTGACTGATTGACCTGAGTTCTAATGAGTTATGCCATCGGAAACAGTTCCTTTTCGTTTTTTGAAAAGTGAAAAAATTGAAATATTTCGTCGATTCGAATCTATAAGAACACCAAGGAGAATAATTACTCCAATAACAAGTGGTTGCCAGTATGCACTAACTCCAATAACATTCATACCGTTGGAAACTTCCGCAATAAGAATTGCACCAAACACGGCACCTAAAATCGTTCCCACACCACCAAATAGGCTTACACCGCCGACGACGGCAGATGCAATCGAATAAAACTGTTCCGTACCTGCTCCAGCTGTTGGATAACCGACCATTAACCGTGATGCAGTTATGATTCCACCAAAAGCCGAACAAATTCCAGAAACCACATATACAAGTACCGTCGTTTTCCCAACGTTTATGCCTGACAACCTCGCTGTTTCACGATTGCCACCAACAGCATAAATATGCACACCTTGAGCGGCTTTCTTCAAATACAGGCCCAGCATGATTGCAGCAATTGCTACTAAAATTACCGGAACTGGGATTCCAAAGATTGACCCTCGGCCAAAAAATGCAAACATTTTATCTGCGATCGGCACAGATGACCCATTGGTAAGAATTTTTGGGATTGATGCAGATATCCCAAATGTTGCAAACGTTACGATGAATGGTGGCATATTACCCCAGTGGACTAAAACACCATTAAAGAGGCCCACTCCTGCCCCCACTATAAGAGCAACAATCGCCGCACCCCACCACGGAACACCAGCTTGCATAGTTAATGCGGCGATAACTCCAGTCAGTGCAATATTAGAACCAACAGATAAGTCGATTCCTCCTGTTAAGAGAACGAAAGATTGTCCTAAAGCTAAGAATAAAACAACTGTTCCGTTCAAAAGCAAGACCATCATATTGTCGACCGTACGGAATGCGGGTGCTACGAATGACAGCACCGCACCAACAATTATTACGACCGCAATAATGCCAACTTCTTGTGGAATTCTTTTATTTTTCATTTTGGTTCCTTAACCATGAAAATATTTCAGCTTTCTTTCTTGTACCGACAGCGCAATATTGCGATAGCGCTCTAATATGAATGGATGGTATGTTCCCGAAAACTCCGAGGAAAGACGTGGTGTCCAAACTGGCGGATGTTTCTGCCCAAAATATGCCCATGCAGCCTGCAAAGCAGCTCCGTCTGCTACATATTCACCGCGTTCCGGGACTTTTACCGGCATTCCAAGAACAATTGGCGCAATGCGACGCACCGCTTCTGATCTTGCCCCACCACCAATGAGAGTAACTTGGGAAATATCCACACCCAAACTCCGCATTGCATGGATGCCTTCGCTCACCCCGCAGAGCATTCCTTCAATAGCTGCGCGAGCAACATTTGATGGTGAAAGATTATTATTCCTTATACCGTAAAGCTCACCACTCGCATGAGGTAAATTCGGCGTCCGCTCTCCTTCTAAATACGGTATACAAACTAATCCTTCTGCTCCCGGTGGAGCACTCAAGGCCAATCGATCAAACTCACGATGACTAACACCTAATAAATTCGCATATGCATCTACAACTCGAGATGCGTTCAATGTAGCCACCAGTGGCAAATATCTGCCTGAAGCATCAGCAAATCCAGCAACCGCACCCGTAATATCTTTAACCGGTTTATCGCTTACTAAAGACACTACTCCTGATGTACCAATTGAAAGCACTGCTTCTCCAGTGCCAATCGAAAGACCCAGTGCGGCTCCAGCATTGTCACCACACCCAGCAGCCAAGCTTATTTTCTTTTTGCCATTCCTCATCGTTCCGATGATCTCATTGGGTTTTCCAATGTTTGGCAATATCAGATCGTTGGCAGACTCTTGTGATTTTAAGGCTAAACCTAAGAGCTGACGATCATAATTCTCTGCCGAAGATGAAGCATAGCCAGTACCTGAAACATCTGACCGATCAGTTGCTAACAAGTCTAGATCTGTCGTGTTCCGTAATTTCCAGGTAAGCCAATCATGCGGTAAGCAGACAGCTCTTGTTCGGGCTAACGATTGAGGTTCTTCTCTTGCCAACCAACGCAACTTAGTTATCGTAAAAGAAGCAACCGGAACTATCCCCGTGCGTTCAACAAACTTTTTCTTTCCTTCTGAATAGTCACCATCACCTAATTCAGAAATAAGATCATCCGCATCTTGAGCCGAACGAGTATCGTTCCACAAGATCGCATTTCGCACCACTTCACCATGTTCATCAAGAGTGACCATTCCATGCTGTTGCCCCGCAACAGCAAGTGACTTGACGTCTTCTAATCCACCTGCTTGATAAATCGCTTCATGTAAAGCTCTTTCCCAAACTTCAGGAGATACCTCTGTTCCCGTTTGATGATGTGCCACACCAGAGCGCACGAGTGCGCCAGTATGTGCATCTCTGATCATGACCTTACATGACTGGGTTGAGGAATCAACACCTGCAACTAGCTCACGCATAACAACCTCCATTAGTTGCTCCTTGCAATAAATAGTATAGACGTGGGTCACATTAAATGCAACGATTTAACAAAACACGCTATATTTCATCCACAGTTACGCTATTTTTGTCAGCTGAGCACCCATAATCACATTAAATAAAATCATGTAACAATTAAATAGTGGTGGCATAATTAGATTGGAAAAGAGCTTAAAAAATATGACAATAAACCACTTCACACACTCTATGCGTTCCCCTGTCGGTACTGGCATTGAAAAAGTTAGGAACTACAACCTATCGCTCCTAGCTCGAGCGGCTATTACATCAAACACTCCCTTATCTCGTGCCGATCTTGCCGCTACAACAAAACTCAATAAGTCCACTGTCACACGTCTCGTCGACACATTGATTCACTATGGAATTCTTGTCGAACAACCAACAGAGCGTACAACTAGCGCAGGCCGTCCTTCTGTACCTCTAAGCGCAGCCGCACACACCCACGTCGCAATAGGAGCCGAAATTTCAGACTCTTCCGTTCGAACGTGTATCGTCGATTTACGCGGAAAAATCTTATCGGAACATATTCACGAATTTATTGACCAGCCCTTACCGGAAAACGTTTTTCCACTCTTGGTCAACAGCCTAAAAAAGCATGAAAAACAAATCCGTTCGAGCCACATGAATCTTGTAGGCATAACTTGCGGATTTCCTGGCCTCGTCTCGGAAAACGACGGAGTACTATTTTCTGCTCCTTCAATGTCATGGAAAAACATTTCTCTTCCGGACATGCTTAATGAGTTCACCAACTCAAACCCATATAGAGTTCATTTTGAAAACTCTATAAATCTCGAGGGATTTAATGAACTAATCCACTTGCGACGTCATAACGATTCAAAAAATAGCTTTCTATATATTTCCGGTTCCTCCGGTATCGGATCAGCAATAGTCCGTGACGGTGTTATCTATACTGGTGCTCGTGGATTTGCGGGAGAAATTGGACATATAGCTGTCACTGAAAATGACGTTATTTGCTCTTGTGGCTCTACCGGCTGTCTTGAAACTGTCGCTGGACGCCGCTATATCATGAGACAAGCTGGCTTTCCTGGTGATGCACCAATAGCCCACTTATATGCCGCTTTACATAGAAAAGATCCACAAGCCTTAACAGCAATGAGTAACGTTGGAACGATTCTAGGAAAAGCGATTGCCGCAAGCCTAAATCTTTTTGACCTACCTGAAGTACGCCTTGGTGGAATATTTGCTGACTTATTCCCTCATATGAAAAAAGAACTACAAGCAGAAATTGATGAACGCGTACTAACAAGCACGCTTAAACAAATACAGGTTTCAAAATCTTTAGGCGATGAACGAGCAGCATCAGAAGGCGGAGCATGGCGAATGTTGCTTAATTTTATCGATTCTCCAGATACATGGACCGTTCCAGATTCTTACGCACTAACCTATTACGATGTCGACCAAACTCCTGAAGTAATGATTTAAAATCTGGCGGGGCATGATGGATTCATCGTGCCCCGCCAGAGATTGTGGTCTAGTAAGACTCAGTCAGTAACAATAATGACTCGCAAATTACGTGGTCCGTGAACGCCATCAACACGAACAAGCTCGATGTCCGACGTAGCTGATGGGCCAGCGATCCACGTGATCGGCCGAGTTGGATTTTTATCCAAAATCGACACAGCCTGTGGAACTGTTGGATAAACATCCTTCGCCCGCAACACAATCACATGCGTATCTGGAACCAGAGTGATCGCTCGGCGTCCCTGATCTGGCTCTCCATCCAGCACAATGGTGCCCGACATCGAAATAGCTACCCGGGAAGCGGTGACAACCGCATCGATTTTATCCAAATCGTAATTTCCGAGTGCCTTTTCACGAGAATCTTCTTGAACGTTACGATCGTGACGCCCAGCAGCTTTCTTCCACGATTCCGGTAAACCGTGTGGAACAACAACAGAGCTAGCATCCTCAAGGAACTTATCGATCGCATCCGGAATACCTGCTTCGTTCGTGGTTTCCACCACGGCCGTGTAATCGACGAGTTTTTCAATCAGATCGTCAATAACCTCTGGGGATCCCGGTGGGAACTCGCCTTCTTGGATGTAGTCCCGTGGCGGTTCTGGTGCCGGTCCCTGCTGGGAGAGAGCAAGCGCATCTTTAATACGCTGCAAAATTTCTTCACGTGCACTCACTTCTCATTCTCCTTTGCGTTCTTTTCTTCTTCCTTGAGCCATTCCCGGAACGTCCGCGCTGGTGGAGCCGGAACGTCACGTACCATGGTCCACCGGTTTGCTAATGGGATAGGAACATTATGAATCTTACGATCCTTACCGGCAATCACACGGCCAGCCTTAACACCCTTCGTTGCAGCAGTCCAAGCCTTCGCATTGCCCATAATCTTCGAGCTAGCCTTCATGGAAATATCCCATACGTCAGGAATTCCGCCACGGTTAGCCTCAGTAATACGATGACGAAGATCAACGAGAACTTCTGGAATATTAATCTTGACTGGGCAAACTTCGTAGCAGGCACCGCACAATGACGACGCATATGGCAACGATGACGCCGGATCATCATGATCCATTGCCCCTAACAGCTGCGGTGTCAAAATAGCTCCGATTGGTCCAGGATAAACGGAGTTATATGCGTGTCCACCAACATGTTCGTAAACTGGGCAAGCATTCATACATGCTGCACAACGGATGCAGTGCAATGCCTGGCGGCCAACTTCATCAGCCAACACCTTAGTACGGCCATTATCAAGGAGAACCAAATGGAACTCTTGTGGTCCATCACCAGGAGTAACACCTGTCCACATCGAGGTATACGGATTCATCCGCTCACCGGTTGCCGAACGTGGAAGTAGCTGGGAGAAGACTTCAGCGTCCTTAAAGGTAGGCACAAGCTTTTCGATACCTACCAACGAAATCAAAGTTTCTGGCAAGGTCAGACACATCCGGCCGTTGCCTTCCGATTCGTAAACGGAAAGCGTACCAGTTTCCGCGATCATCATATTTGATCCGGAAATAGCAACCTTCGTCTTTAAGAACAATTCCCGCAAATGAGCACGGGCAGCCATTGCCAATACTCGCGGTTCTGTAGTATCAATTGGCTCGTCAAGATCAGTCATTTCCCGGTTGAAAATTTCTCGAATTTCCGCACGGTTACGGTGAATAGCTGGTACCACAATATGCGATGGCATGTCTTTACCTAGCTGAACGATCATTTCCGCCAAGTCGGTTTCGTGGGCAATAATGCCTTCTTTTTCCAACTCTTCGTTCAGGTTAATTTCCTGAGTTGCCATCGACTTAACTTTGACAACTTCAGTAGCGTTCTTTTCCCGTAAAATGCCGAGAATAATTTCGTTGGCTTCCTTCTTATCTCGAGCCCAGTGAACAATACCGCCACGCTTTGTAACGTTTTCTTCAAGTTGGACAAGGAGTTCTGGAAGATTACTCATCGTCTTGTGTTTGATAGCCGAAGCCGAATCCCGCAACGCTTGCCAATCTGGCATTTCCGCAACACGCTGTGCACGCTTGTTACGAATAACAGTTGTTGCGTGACGCAGATTCTTGCGCAGCTGATTATCACGCAGCGTTACTGCAGCACCCTTAGGGAACGATGATCCCCATTCTAGAGTGTGGTCCGGAAGCGGATCGCCTTGAACCCACTGCTCAGCCTCTTTCGAAAAAATCTTAGGTAAACCTAAAAACGTAGCCATTACACACCAGCTTTCGTGGTTGATTCAGGAGCCACCCATGGCTCGTCTTGGGTACCGGCAAGGACTTCAGCGAGGTGCATTGCCCGTACGCCTGCACGGTTACGAGACAGGCCACCACCGATATTCATCAAGCAGGAGTAATCTCCAGCAACCAGAACATCAGCCTTGGTGGCGAGAATATTGTTCATCTTGTCAGTTAACATCGACGCCGATGTTTCATGATTCTTCAGTGAGAAGGTTCCACCGAATCCACAGCATGATTCAGCACTTGGTAGATCAACTAAATCAATACCGCCCACTTTACGTAGCAACTGGAGTGGCTTATCGCCAACTTTTGCAACGCGTAGTGAATGGCAGGTTGGATGATAGGTGACGCGGTGTGCAAAGTATGCACCGACGTCGTCAGTTCCTAAGACGTCAATTAAGAACTCTGAAAGTTCATACGTCTTTGCGGCAATCGCTGCTGCTTTAACACCCAGTGAGTGATCACCTAGTTTATCGGCAACCATCTGCTGCTGTTCACGAATTGACCCAGTACAAGAACCGGAAGGCACCACAATGGCGTCCCATTCACCATCAAGAACTGGTTCAAAAGTTTCCACATGATTCTTAATCAAGGGCATTGCTTCTGGGTAATAACCGGTGTTGATATGCATCTGACCACAGCAAGCTTGACGTTCGGGGAAGTCCACGTCGATTCCAAGGCGCTTGAGTAGATGCATAGTTGCCTGCGGTGCCTGTGGGAACATGGCATCCGCAATACAGGTTGCAAATAGTGCTACTTTCATTTCTTTTCTTTCTTATCGATGCATCAAAGGTGGACGGAGGTCACTGTACAATCGGCACGATACCTTGAGTTGCAAGGAACGTGAGCAAGCACAAGACCAACAGGAGGCCAATAGAGAACGGGGCTGCCTTGCGTAAAATTTCGGCTTCCGATCCCGGCTTATTGATTGCAGTCGCAGCAATAGCAAGGTTTTGCGGAGAAACGATCTTACCTAGGCCACCACCAATACTATTGGCGGATAAAAGAATATGAGGATCAAGGTTAGCGCCAGTTGCTGCCGTAGACTGCAGTGACGCAAAGAGGGCGTTTGCCGATGTTGCCGAGCCGGTTACCGCAGTTCCGATCCAGCCAAGAATTGGGGAAAGGAAAGCGAAAGCCGAGCCAGTTGCTGCCAAGGCGGCACCAATTGCAGCTGTTTGGCCGGAGAAGTTCATAACATACGCTAGGGCCATGACCAATGCGATAGTCAATAGTGACCAGCGCAAGGAATGAATGGTATTGGCGAGAACAGCAATGCCACGTCCGAAGCTGAATGTGAATCGGCTAGAAGAGCAGATTCCGTAGACTACCGAAACGATGAGCGCAGTCATGACGATCATGGTTCCGGGGCTGGCAAGCGTTTGGATACTGAGGATTGCGCCCGACGACGGTTCACCCGCTGAGTTCAATAAAGATCCGTAGAGCCCTGGCCACTTCACTGGAATTGTTGTACTGGCTAGGGCTTGTGGAATGTTGACGCCGAAAGTCCAGAGCTTTGCTACGGAGAAGATGACGACGACGAGCCAGTATGGCATGAGGGCCAGTGTGATCCGGCCAGCGCTTGGGATACCTTCTTCAGAGGCTTCAGAACGCCACTCTTCTGGGGTTGTTGGATTCAAAACAACAAGCGCGCCAGCAATAACCGCGAAACCGAGCAAAGAAGCGAACACCGCTGTTAATTCGTAGGAAACGAAATGGGCTGCCACAAAATGACCGCAGGCGGTAACTACACCTTGTAGCAAAGCGAGATGCCAAAGCTGACGAACGCCGCGAGCACCGTCAAGAATCAGTAGTAGTAAGAATGGGATCATGATAATGATCCATGGGGTCATTGACGACGCCGTGTTTGCTACGGCACCTCCAGATACGCCACCGATTTTACCGGCGGTGGTAATCGGGATAGCCATAGCGCCGAAGCCTACGTTAATTGCGTTGCCGACCATAGTGACTAAGGCGGCTTTAATTGGGTTGATTCGCAACGAAACGAGCATTGCTGCCACAATAGCAACGGGCGCACCAAACCCAGCAAGCCCTTCGAGAAGACCACAAAAAGAGAAACCTAATAGGAGGGCTTGGATGCGAATGTCGCCTTTTCCAACTGCTGCGAAGACAGCTCGGACATCTTCATCACGACCCGAATCAACGGTGAGGTTATAGAGCCATACTGCAGCAATAACGATATAAAGGATTGGCATGATGCCAAAAGCGATACCGAAAAGAGCAGAATTGGCAGCCATTGCGGTCGGCATGTGGAAACCAAGCACAGCAATAACGAGTGCAATGATTAACGAGCCGAGAGCACACCAGTGCGTCTTCATCTTAAATACGCCAAGCATGATGAAGAATGCCACGAGGGGCAAAATTCCTACTAGTGCAGATAGAACAGTTGAGCCAGCTATGGACTCTGTGGACGGGACAAAAGTGGCCGTCTGTATCGCCATTGAATACAAATGCGCTCCTAGGACAAAAGTAATAGATTACTTCCATTGTCAGATAACTTAGCGATTATGACAAACGGCAAAACCCCTATTTGACCGTTTTTCTTTTATTTTATTTATCGACCCCGTCAAATCGTTGATATACCAACGATATTAAAATCGTAAGACTTTCATTCTTTAATTCATCTTTACTAGCAAATTGACGTAAACATAACTAAGAGAGCACAGTATATGGACAAAAACATGAGATAAATGAGAATGGTCTTCAATTATTGGCCAGTTTTTTTATATGATACTTTCATCCCAGAATTTCATTATCGAAATACTGGAAGCCGCATTTTCACATCAAGGGAGATACAGATGCTCAAGCCCATCATCTCAGTAGCACTATCGGCCTCATTGATCCTTCCAATGGCAGGTACCACGGCATACGCTACCACTCCAGTAACCAATGCTCATATCGCAATGGCAGCAACCGATGATTCCTCCGTACAAAATGTCCGTGAGGAAGCTAAGGAAAAGGCTGCCGAAGTTGCGGAAACGATGACTACCATCAACGAAGCAGTCAGCGAGGTGCGCCCTGAAGTCGCTTGGAGTAAAGAATTCAAGCAACTCTTTGCTACCTTGGCAGAACTCAAGAGTGAATTGATTGCCCTCTCAACCGGAAACATTGCAGCTTTCGATACTGAAACCATCCTCACCCGCGCCGAACTCGCCACGAATATCGGCGTCACTATTGATACGGCTGTCAACAAGCTCAACAATAAGGTTCAAGCTGCCCACGCAGAACTCGGTTTCGCTATTACTCGTGCAGTTCTCCGGCTAACCAACATCACGGCAACTGACGCACAGCTCAAGGATTCGATTGCAGATCTCGAGACTGTCCTCAACCGTGTTTCACAGTACCCAGACGTTTTACCAACCGATATCGCAACCGTCTACGTCAAGTCTGATCTCACCAAGAAGATCTGGGATACTCGCTGGAACCGTGACAAGAACATTCTTGGCAAGAAGTCGTTCGCAACCTACCACGCACTCAATAAGAAGATCACCGCCGCCGTCGGCGTTGAATTCAATGCCCGTGCAACCGTTCAGCAAGTACGCGACGCAATCGAATCACTCGATGTTGCTTACGCTACCGCACTTGATGGCGAGTGAACGTCTTTCTATAACCTCATAAACTAAAAGGTCTCCCGCGAATATGACGTCGCGGGAGACCTTTTTACTCACACCAGGCACTGACTGTTATCGTCCCGTGTATCACCCGGCTGTTGGAGCTAATGCTTCATCAAGAACAACTGGACTGTTCTTTGCAATACGTACCTTCGATGCAAAGAAACTGATAGCTATCGAGATAACCGTCCACATAATCAAAACAGCCACCGTCTTGCCAATAATTCCATCAACACCGCCACCAGCAATGAGAGATCGGAACGCTAACTGCGTATCGCTCATTGGTAAGAAGTTGTGAATCCACTGGAAGAACCTCGGTGCCGTTTCAATCGGGAATGTTGCTCCCATAGATGTAATCTGCAAACTCAACAACACGATTGACAAGAACCGGCCACGGAAGGCAAAGGCTGCCACACAAGCTTGGTTAATCGCCATGAAACAAATACTTGTCAGTACCGCGAGCGCACACAAACCAACGATATTCGCTGCCTGTAACTCACCCATGGCATTAACAACTACCATCATAATGATTGCCTGAATAATAGCCAGAATAGTAGCTGTTACGGCTGGTTTCGTCACCGCTTGTACCCACCGGCCCCGAGCGCGTTCGTCATGGTCAAGAGCTGGGAGCACTAAGAACAAGGCAATAGTGCCGATCCATAAAGCAAGTGACATGAACATTGGGGTGAAACCGGCACCATTATTTGCCACCGCGTGTTCACGCATTGGAGTTACTTTAGCTACCTGCCCAGCGGTTGCTGAAACATTCTTTTGTTCAACATTGTTCAGGTATGGGATCTTGTCAGCACCTTCTTGTAAACCATCACGTAATTCGTGAGCACCCTGGTCAAGTTTCGTTGCGCCTTGGCTTAGTTCACCAACTTTTTGGTTTGCTGTGCGGGTGCCGTCATTGAGCTGGTGTGCTCCGGTGTTGAGTGTTGCTACACCGTTGTTAGCTGTTTGTAGGCCAGAAAGTAGCTGGCTTGATCCGTTCGCTGCTGTACCTAGACCGTCCTTCAGCACTCCGATTCCTTGGGCTAGTTCTTGTGACGAACTGACTGCTGTAGTAGCCCCGGAAGATAATTGGCTAAGTCCCGAGTTTAGCGTGCTGGTGCCGTCAGCGAGTTGTTGTGCGCCGGCGTCAAGCTGAGTGATACCGCCGGTGAGTTCTGGAACTTTACCGTTCAGTTCTCCGATGCCATTACCTAGGCTGGCTGCTCCGGCACGCAGTTGAGCTGAGTTAGTGGAATTCTGACCACTAATTTGCCCCAGTCCACTGTGAAGATCATTAATTGCCCCCATTAAGGTTCCGTCCTGTGTTGACGACGATGTACCTACCTTAGTTGCTAATTCATTAACTCCGGTACTGGCTTTGGTGAGGTTCGCCGTCAAGAGACCGCTTGCCTGATTGAGCTGTTCACTGCCTGCAGCTACTTGATCGACGCCGTTTTTCAGGTTCTGTGCACCGTCAGCAACAGCGTGCATAGCACCTTTGAATTGTGCGATTGTCTCAACTTTATTTGCAACGGTTTCGGTGCCCTCTGCAAGCATGTTACTTCCTTCGCGCAGCTGCTTTGAGGATGCAGAAAGTTGCGCTAATCCTTGACAGAGTGGGGAATTCTTAGGTAAACATGTAGCGGCAAGCTGATCTACGCCTCCGGTGTATTGGCTAAGTGAGGTATCTAGTTTCTTCGCACCAGCAGCGAGTTGTGGCACATTACTAACATCAACTGAGTCGAGGGAGGTTGCCAAGAATTGGCTAGCATCGGCAAGTTTGCTTGCACCTTGTTGCACAGATGGTTGTTGTCCATTAGCTTGGGTTAATCCGTCATGTAATTGCCCTAATCCGGCGTGGAGTGCTTCTGCTCCTGCTGTTAGTGATGTGGTGGCAGATTGTGGATTTTGTGGATTGAAGTCTCCTGGATTTCCTAATCCTGCCTGTAGCTTACTCAGTGCTGATGGTAGCGCACCGGCGGCTTGCTGTAGTTGTGTGCTTCCGGCGTATGCTTGGTCAACACCAGTCGTGTAGGAGTTGATTGCTGGGAGAAGTTGGTTAGCGCCTTGAGATAGTTGATGAACTCCAGTTCCGAGTTTATCAGCATTGGTGGCCAGGACACTCATGCCGGCTGCTAGTTCGTTAGCTCCGTTGTGGACAGTAGTTGAACCGGTAGCAGCTTGGCTTAATCCGGTATCGAGTTGGGACAAACCTAGGGATAGTTTTTGGGATCCGTCTGTTGCCCGGGTAGCACCCGAATTGAGCTCGGTTAATCCGTTATCGAGGCGTACAGTTCCGTTGAGAAGATCATTCATTCCGACGACGAGGCGCTCTGTTCCGGTTGTTAATTCTCCAGTTCCATTAGCTAATTTATTGATTCCGTCAGTAAACTGCGCTACGCCATCAGTAAGTGCGGTTGTTCCTTCGGCGAGTGTGGATGATCCGTTGGATGCGTCAACAAGACCTTCTCGTACTTTTTCAATGGAGATAAGGAGTTTTTCGGTGATGCGCGTAGAGCCACGTTCGTTGATACGGTTCGTCATTGCTTCTGAGACGGTTTTCGCCATAGTTCCCGATAGGTAGTTCACGCCGTCGTCGGTAACTAACCGTAATTCTTGGGTTGCTGATGATCCGATATCAGTGCCGATTTTTGCGACATTCTTGGAAAAATCGTGTGGAATATAGAGAATTGCGCGGATACGTTCGTCGTTAAGTTGAACTTTGGCGTCTTTTTCGTCCATTTCTTTCCAGGTAAAGCCGACGTCTTCCCCACTTTCGGGGTTTACAAGAGCATCAGTTAATTCGGAACCTAACGAAAATGTTTCCGTTTTCCCAGTCACGAGAGTGCCGGTGTAAGGCTGATCTTCGTTGACGATAGCAGCTTTCATATCTGCTAGCCGGTTCGTTGGGTTTTGATAAGTCATTGTCAGTAACCCCGCATAAAGCAACGGGATTAACGCAACTGCCAAAATAACGATGGCGGTTCCTAACCGTGGTCCTTTGAGACGTGTCAGCATATTTGTTCTCCTTATAACCTAACCACAAAACACGATACACGTGTGTATCCAAATTTATCAATACACACCTGTATCCAGTGATGGGGTAGACTATTTCCAGAAAACGAAGGAGTATCTATGGCAATCCCTGCCCGCTCGATTAGGCGCGAAACAATAGAAAAACTAGCTGCGATGCCGCTATCTGCTCGCCGCCAGCGCACCCGTGCAAAACTTCTCCAAGCCGGCTCACTACTCTTCGTTAAAAAAGGAATCCTCGGCACCTCCGTCGGCGATATCTGTGAAGAAGCAGGATTTTCCCGCGGAGCTTTCTATTCAAACTTCACTGACATGGAACACTTCATCCAAGCCCTAGCAGACGATCAATGGGGACGAATCCTCACCACCACAATAGACGCCTTCGCAACCGAAGACATCCCACTCATTGACGGAACATCAGATGACAAAACTCTTACCAGCACAAAACTACTGGCATCAAAAATCCTCGCCGCACTACCAATTTCTCGCGACTTCTATCTTCTTCTCACCGAGTTTTCAACATATCTCGCGCGAGCTCGCGATAACGAAAACCCACTATTTGCCGGCTCTGAAGCCTTCAAAAAACAACTCGCTGCCTGTATCGAATCTAAACTGGCACAGATCGGCAGACGCAGCATCTTATCCGGCCCGGATTTAGCCAATATGATTCTCGCGCTTGCCGAACGATCTATGATCCTAGCACTGACACATCACGACGAGGACTTAACAGCATACCTTGTGCGCACCTTACCAAACGTACTCGTCAAACTCACCGTTCCAGAAGATAACTAGGCCAATCACCAACGCGGCTCTGGCATCGGCTTGCCATCACGGCGTCGAACCATTTCCAGCCAACCATCGTAGGATCCGTCGTCGTTGCGTCGAATCATATCCCACCGAACATTCATCTCATACCCATAACGAGCATATAAATGCCCCAAGCCTAGGCCAGCGCGGAACTGTAAATGCAAAAAATCAACACCTTCGCCTAAACCATTCAACACCTCGTCAGAATGTAAATGGTCCATCAGCAAGCGCCCCAAACCGCGCCCATGAAAATCTGGGCTAACCTGTAGTCGCTTAATCGTCGCAATATGCGCCGGATTTCCTTCCGGAATACCAAGAATCCACCACGCAAAACCAAGAAGTTGCTCCGTGCCCGCCTCATACATCACATAAAGCCAACCACGACCTTCGGCCATCTCTCGCTCATGCCCAGCAAGAAGCTCCTCATATCTACTACGTGGATCGCCCGGGCGTGCGCCGATCGCCGCACCCAGCTCAGTATTGCGCTGCCACATCTCAAGCATATCGGCACGCAACTGCGGTGATGGTATTGACGTAAGAGTTTGAAAAGACACATCAGACATGAGCTTTATCTTAGTCGAATCATCAACCAAATTCGTCACTCGCGAAGTTGATTACAGATTATCGATATCTACATCTGACCGACTCTGAATTTCACACGTTATAGAAAACCCTCATAATATATGGTAATTTTCAACAGTTATTAATTTTTCAACATAGTGATTTTTTCCAAGCCTACTGGCTTGCCGATATTATCCCCTATTTTCCATGAGGTATATATGACGATTGAGTTTTCGATGGTTCAAACGATCGGATTCGCCGTGCTACTACTGTTTTTTGGCAGGTTTCTTCGACGGCGAGTATCCCTATTCGAACGTTTCGCCATTCCTTCACCAGTGATTGGCGGATTCCTCTTCGCTATCGTTAATCTCATTTTCCACCTCACTCAAAGCGTAAACTTCCAGTTCGATACCACGCTTCAAAGCTTTTTCATGATCTTGTTCTTCACCTCGATCGGTTTCGGTGCAAGCCCAATGATTTTACGGCAGGCTGGTCCAAAAGTTGCGCTATTTTTACTCGTAACGATTGGCTTAGTCATCGCCCAAAATCTGGTTGTTGTTGGCTTAGCACCCTTCCTTGACCTCCCGGCACCTTTAGCATTAATGGTCGGTTCGACGTCGATGACAGGTGGACACGGTACTTCTGCTGGTATTGCTCCTCTTATTCAAGAAGCTGGATTCCAAGGTGCGGAATCTATTGCTTATACTGCTGCAACATTCGGTTTAGTAGCCGGTTCTTTACTTGGTGGGCCAGTAGCGTTACGACTTATTCGCCGTCATGATCTAGTCAATGTGCACGACAATGCGACATTTGATGATTCATTCCTCCACGAAAAGGTTCATCCGTTAAATGCCGAACGAGTATTAACTGGTTTTATGGCGTTACTCGTTGCCATGTTTATCGGTAGCTATGTTACTGACGGATTAAATATGTTAGTCAGCGGATGGACCTCGATGGCACAATTCCCTGCCTATTTAGGTCCGATGATCTGTGGTATCTTGGCGCGCTGGTATTCCGATTTTCGTTTCGCGCGGGCCGGTGGAGAAGATAACGGTGTTCAAGAGCTTGTTCCACATCAAGAAATCGACATGTTAGGAACTGTCACCTTAAGTGTTTTCTTAGCGATGGCTCTCATGTCAGTACGATTATGGGAGCTAGGCTCCTTAGCATTTGCCTTGGTGGTACTGTTGGCTGCTCAGGTTATTTTGACAGTACTTTACACACGCTTTATTACCTTCAAAGCAATGGGATCCACATACGACGCTGCCGTGCTCGTAGCAGGAAATATTGGTTTCGCAATGGGAGCAACTCCGAACGGTATGGCTAATATGGAATCTGTGACAGCCAAGTTTGGCCCATCCCCAACAGCCTTCTTCGTCCTGCCAGTAGTTGGTGGAATGTTTATTGACTTCTTCAACATTATGGCAATTATCGGCTTTTTAGCGATTTTCTAGCCACTACTTCATACCCATTTTTACAGTAACGCATTCCGGGGCCTTCATATGCAATGCACTATGGAGGCCCCGGTTTTACGCGCTACGAAAGACTTAATCAACCCAAATAGATAGAGTCAATCTGAAACAATTACCGATTCATGTATGTGGTTAGGCGATGCGGATCAGCGTCAAGCTTGTCCCGATCCCAACCATCTAGATCAGCTGCCAAAGCATACGTGCTTTCCAAGAACTGACGAACCATCTCTTCTGGATTATCAGACTTACGAACTGCCTCGTAAGGCAAAACATACTCATGGAAATCTTCACTGTAATAAGCTTCCGCAGGCTCAATCTTCTGGCGAGCATAACCCTCTGGAACAGGATAAGCATAAGAGTAGAACAGGCCTTCACCCTCACCCCCAGGCCAAAAACCAGCACTCGTAAGATGATGCGAATAACCTTCCACCATCACCCAATCAGCACAATTTGGCATACCACCAGGATGCTCAGGAGCTTCCTTATCCACAAAACGAGTACATGCCATATCGAAAGAACCCCAGAAGAAATGCACCGGACTTACCTTGCCTAAGAACCCAGCACGGAAATCATCCAACGCGATATGAGCCTTCGATAGCTGCAACCAGAAACGCTGAACAGCATCCTTGTCATAACTCTTATGAACAGTATCCTCCGGGAACGGAATTGCCGGATCAACCTCATTCGGGAGAACACTAATATCCATCGGCACTTCAATGTCCGCCATAGACTGCTGCACCTTTGCATAAAAATCAGCTACCGTCATCGCTTCCAACGCAAACTTCGTATGTAGCCCATTAGAGCGGCGGAAATTCAACTCATGATTAATAAAATCAAACTCGATATCAAAAACGTCTCCCGCGAATGGGATTGAGGACGTTGTTAAGCCAACCGGCGATACATACAATGTCACTTGCCACCAATGATTAACTAGTGGCGCATACTGCATACGTATCTTGCCAACAATCTGCGTCCACATATGCAATGTATCGCGGGTATCAGTCCAATCATCAATCCGGAGTTCTGGCCAAGCAGAAGGCGCAATCGAGGTAGTCATAAGAAGTCATCTCCATTAAATCAGTGTCACAAACTATTAATAGCTACCATATCAATCTCCGCCATCCTTGAAAGCAGATATTAGTCCAAACTAGCTTTCAGCAGAATCAAGACAACATGAAGAACAGCAAACCTTAGCAATATTTGCAGAATATCAATACAACAAAAATCCCGGTAGGAAGTTTCCTACCGGGATTTTATCTGTGGAGCTAAGGGGACTCGAACCCCTGACCCTCTGCTTGCAAAGCAGATGCGCTACCAGCTGCGCCATAGCCCCGTTTCTAACTTACTGTTCGAAGCTAGTCTACAGGATCTGTGACTGACTGCCACATCGCCTGAGTTTGCATCGTTTCCGATGCTTTGAGGAATAATGCATATCCCCCAACTACTGCAAGAGTGACGAGAACGAACTTCTTCATTTCTCCTCCTTCTTACGTTAGCGTGGGCCTAGATGGACTCGAACCATCGACCTCTACATTATCAGTGTAGCGCTCTAACCGACTGAGCTATAGGCCCTTATGCATTTCTTCGTGCCGAATTAGATTAACTCAATTTTAAGTCCAGAATCAAACCACAACGGCTCCAAGCAATGCACATCACATTTTCTATCAGAGCTACTCGGATTATTCGTCCGTAACGGTAACGTGTAACCCGCCAACAAGCATGGCAACAACGTTATAGATCAAAGCCATAAGCGCCCCAAAAGCAGTCATGAGAACAATTTCAATGACGCCAACAACTACTGAGAATGAAATAACACGGCCAAACTCCATGAATTGCCCGAGTTGTAACAACGCCTCAGAGTTCAATGTTTTAAGTAGACCATCAACCTGGGACCACACGTGCATTGAATCGAGCACAAACCACAATACGGCGGTTGCGATCACGATCATAACGCCGATTGCTACCGACACTAAGAATGACAGTTTCAGCGCCGACCACGGATCAACCCGTGAAATTGTCATTTTGACCCGGCGAATACCGACTTCGTGCTTTTCATGTGGTACGACTTCTTGCACCATTGTTGGCTGCGAGGTCGATTCGTCAGTTGTGGTTGTCATGTTGTTCTCCATTGACCAGGTGTGAGTATTTCACGATTAGGCTTATTCTACTTCGGTAACGGCTTGTGCGTCATCTTCCGTAGCAGATTCCGGTTCGACGACGGTGATATCGTCCGCATCCTCATCTTCTTCGTCTTTTTCCATATTGAGCGCGATGGAGATGATCTTGTCACCCTTATCCGGGGTAGCAAACTTAACGCCTTGAGTGTTACGTCCAGTCAGCGATACTTCCTCGACTGCAGAACGCACAACCTTGCCAGATTCCATAATGACCATCACTTCATCACCTGGATGAGTGATAAGCGCTCCGACGAGGTCACCACGCGACTCAACCACATTAGCAACCTTGATACCAAGACCCGCACGTCCTTGAACACGATACTGTTCAATATCAGTACGCTTAGCAAAGCCACCTTCAGTGACGACGAAGACTTCCGCGCCTTCGTCAACAACATCCATTGCGAGCAAGCAATCATCACCGCGGAACTTCATACCGGTTACACCAGATGTTGCACGACCCATCGGACGTAAGGTTTCGTCGTCGGCCGTGAAACGCAAGGACTGTCCGCCGCGTGAGACGAGGATGACGTCGTCGCCCTCATTTAAGAGACGAGCAGCCACCAAACGATCAGTGGTTCCATCTTCGCGCTCACGTAGCTTAACGGCAATCAAACCGCCAGTACGTGCCGAATCATAATCACTCAAACGGGTCTTCTTCACCAGACCGTCTTCCGTAGCGAGCACAAGGTAATCTGCTTGGTCATAGCTGCGGATCGACACCATCGAGGCAATCGATTCACCTGGCTGGAATGCCAGCATGTTGGCGATATGTTGTCCCTTAGCATCGCGAGCGCCTTCTGGTAAATCGTAACCCTTGATGCGGTACACCCGGCCCTGGTTAGTAAAGAATAGTTGCCAGTCGTGGGTGGAGGTGATACCGAAATGTTCAACGATATCGTCTTCTCGCAACGAAGTTCCCTTGATTCCTTTACCACCACGATGTTGGGCGCGGTATTCACTAACCTTGGTGCGCTTGACGAAACCAGAGCGGGTAATGGTGATGACCACGTCGTCTTCTGGAATCAAATCCTCATCGGACATTTCGCCGTCAAATGGGAGGATCTTAGTACGGCGTTCATCACCGAACTTGGCAACAATTTCCCCGAGTTCGTCCGATACGATAGTGCGTTGACGTTCTGGCTTAGCCAAAATATCTTGATAGTCGTCACGCATTGCCATCTTTTCGTCACGCTCGTCGAGAATCTTTTGACGTTCGAGAGCAGCTAGGCGGCGCAACTGCATAGCGAGAATATGATCTGCTTGAATCTCGTTAATATCCAAGAGTGTCATAAGGCCTTCGCGGGCCTCATCCACAGTTGGTGAGCGACGAATCAACGCAATTACTTCGTCGAGCGCATCAAGAGCCTTAACCAGGCCCTCCAAAATCATCAATCGCTCAAGAACTTTCCGCAAGCGGAATTCGGTACGGCGGCGGATCACTTCAATCTGATGATCAACCCAGTGACGTACGAAGCCATCGAGTGAAAGAGTACGCGGCACACCGTCAACCAACGCCAACATATTTGCCGGGAAGTTGTTTTGCATCTGCGTGTGCTTATACAAGTTGTTGAGCACAACCTTAGCGACGGCGTCCTTCTTGAGTACAACGACGATGCGTTGGCCGGCACGCCCAGATGTTTCATCTCGAATATCGGCGATACCTGGCAGGCGACCGTCTTTAATACCTTCAACCATCTTGTCCAACAAGCGGTCTGGGTTGACTTGGTATGGCAGATCGGTGATAACAAGAGATTGACGGCCATTGATTTCATCAACCTCAACAACGGCACGCTGGGTGATTGAACCGTTACCAGTCCGGTACATCGATTCGATGCCTTTAGATCCAAGAATTGTTGCCCCGGTAGGGAAATCTGGACCTTTGATTCGTTCAATAAGAGCTTCGAGGAGTTCTTCGCGGGTCGCTTCTGGATGATCGAGGAACCATTGAACACCTTCGGCTACTTCACGTAAATTGTGTGGCGGAATACGGGTAGCCATACCGACTGCGATACCCTCTGATCCGTTCACAAGGAGATTTGGGAAACGGGCGGTAAGCACGGTTGGTTCTTGAACAGAGCCATCAAAGTTTGGGATGAAATCGACGGTATCTTCGTTAATATCACGGACCATCTCAACGGCAAGTTGTGCCATTCGGGCTTCGGTGTAACGCGGAGCTGCGGCGCCAAGATCACCGGCAGTACCGAAGTTTCCTTGGCCAGCAACCAGTGGGTAGCGCAGGTTCCATGGCTGAACCATACGAACCATAGTTTCGTAAATCGCGGCATCACCGTGTGGGTGGAAATTACCCATCACATCACCAACGATTTTCACCGACTTGGAAAACGAGGAATCTGGCCGGTAACCGCCATCCCACATAGCGTAGATAACGCGTCGGTGAACAGGTTTCATACCGTCACGAACGTCTGGAAGTGCACGGCCGACGATAACGGACATGGCATAGTCCAGATAGGACGTTTCCATTTCCCGTTGGAGATCGACGTCCTTGATGAGACCGTGGTTGTATTCTGCTATTTCTTCAGTCATGGGTTGTTCTTAACCAGCCATTCTTAAATGTCGAGGAAGCGGACGTCGTGGGCATTGCGTTGGATGAAGGACCGGCGTGAGGCCACGTCTTCACCCATGAGGATGGAGAAAGATTCGTCTGTTGCGGCTGCTTCGCCAATGCTGACTCGTTTGAGGGTGCGAGTTTCTGGGTTCATGGTGGTGTCCCAAAGCTCTGAATCGTTCATTTCACCAAGACCTTTGTATCGCTGAATTCCTTGGCCTTCAGCTTTAGGTAAACGCTTGCCAGCGGCAAGGCCTTCTTCGAGTCTGATATCGCGTTCTTTATCGGAGAAAACGTATTCATGATCGGCGTTTGTCCATTTGATGCGATAAAGCGGTGGCATAGCAAGGTAAATATAGCCATGTTCAATGAGTGGCCGCATGTAGCGGTACACCATGGTCAAGAGCAACGTAGCGATATGCTGACCGTCCACGTCCGCATCGGCCATGAAGACGATCTTGTGATAGCGCAGTTTGTTAATATCGAATTCTTCACCAACACCAGTACCAAATGCGGTAATAAGGCTTTGGATTGATTCGGAAGACAGCGCCCGATCGAGGCGAGCTTTTTCAACGTTGAGGATCTTTCCACGGATCGGCATAATTGCCTGATGGTTCGGATCGCGTCCGTTGACTGCCGAACCACCTGCGGAATCACCCTCGACGATGAAGATTTCGCACTCTTCTGGATTATTCGATGTGCAGTCCTTAAGTTTTCCAGGCATCGCAGCTGATTCAAGGACGGACTTACGCCGGGTAGCTTCACGTGCTTTACGGGCTGCAAGGCGAGCGCTTTGTGCTTGAAGGGCTTTGCGAATAATTTCTTTGCCTTCATTAGGATGCATGTCGAGCCAGTCAGTGAGCTGGGCGTATGTTGTCTGCTGGACGAAGGTTCGTGCTTCAGTGTTTCCCAGCTTGGTTTTTGTTTGACCTTCGAACTGTGGTTCACCGAGTTTAATGGAGATAACGGCTGTGAGCCCTTCACGGATGTCATCACCAGTCAAGTTGGCGTCTTTTTCTTTAAGAATGTTCTTATCGCGCGCATACTTGTTGATGACTGAGGTCAGTGCAGTGCGGAAGCCTTCTTCGTGAGTTCCACCTTCAGTGGTGTTAATCGTATTGGCGAAGGTGTGTAGCGATTCCGAGTATCCGTTAGTCCATTGCATTGCTACTTCGACGGAGATTACCCGCTCGGTATCTTCAGCTTCGAAATAGATAGGTTCGGCGTGTACTGGCTCAGCCTTCTTAGTTTTGATCAGGTAAGTAACGTAATCGTGAAGGCCGTTATCGTAACGGTAGGTGACAGAAGTGTGCTTCTTTTCGACGTCGTTATCTTCCCCGGTAACTTCATCGCCCTCAACCACTGCTGTTTCACGTTCATCAACAAGGGTAATCTTCAGGCTCTTGTTTAAGAATGCCATCTGATGGAAACGTTGGCGTAACGTATCAAAATCAAAATCAACTGTTTCAAATATTTCTGGATTTGGCCAAAATGTTTGGGTTGTTCCAGTCTTATCCGTCGGTTCACCTTTTTCCAGTGGAGCAACGGGCACACCGTTTTCATACGAGATTCGCCATACATATCCATCACGTCGAACTTCAGTATCCATCCGTACCGACAAAGCATTGACAACGGAAATACCCACACCGTGTAGACCACCAGAAACGGCATAGGATCCATTACCGAATTTACCGCCAGCGTGTAGTACAGTCATAACAACTTGAACAGCTGCTACGCCTTCCGTTGGGTGAATATCTACTGGAATTCCACGCCCGTCATCTTCAACTTTGACGCCACCATTATCAAGAAGGGTGACGGTGATTTCGGATGCGTACCCAGCTAAGGCTTCGTCCACTGAGTTGTCCACAACTTCGTAGACGAGATGGTGGAGTCCGCGTTCACCAGTAGAACCAATGTACATGCCTGGGCGTTTGCGAACAGCTTCAAGACCTTCTAGGACAGTAATATTTGCTGCGTTGTATTCGGTACCTTTAGCTACCGTACCCGCATGGTGTGTAGTCTCGGTCTTATTTTCTTCTGACACGCGTAGACTTCCCCTCATTCTTCGTGATGACATGTCCAGTACCACACACGAGTGAACTGTGTGCTACTTCATAGAACATGCGTAAAAACGTCTCTGCTTGATTTCTCCCCTAAAAAGGTAGGGACCTACCTCAAACCAACCTATCTCATTATAGCGCGTTTTTACTGGCAAAACATCGGGTGCATAAAATCTCGATATACGGCACAACATGCTTATACACAACGCTAGGTGCGAGATCCTGTATTTTTATCGGCGCACCATGTTTTTGGTCAGCTACCTAGCTGTACGTATCGCGTGGGCCACGCCCCGGAACCGATAATCGCCCATGTTTCCAGGAAGGAACATAAGGGCCGTTGAGTAGAATTTCTTTAACTACGCCTTCACCAAGTTCTTGAGCTAGTCGAGCATCCAAATGGTGTAACAAGGATCTAATCTGAGTTTCCCACGCCACGGTTTTCGCTTGTAAGGTCAAAACGCCGTCGTCACTGAAATCAACAACTGAGCAGTTAGCAGCCACAGCCGGGCCAACAATCTCCGGCCACCGCGTCACAACAGAGGCCACATCAACGTGAGTTTTCCAACCGCGTTCCTCGATAGCTTTTTCTATCAACACAAACAAAGGTTGTGGATCTCGATAGGACGGACGTGCCCCCGAGCCAACATCTTGTCCTGGGCTAGGAACTAATGGCTTGTCACCTATCGGTTCTGGCTGAGTAGCTGCCAGTGTTGCTCGAGAAGTGTTACGGCGACGCACGTATCCTTGATCGGCTGCCATACGGCGGACTCGGTGCAAAATTTGTAGTGGCAAAATGTCGCCGTGTTTACGCGCAGCTTCCCGGCGTGCTTGAGTTACGCGACTCGATGTTGTCTCACTCATCAGCTACTTCTTTCACTGTTCCGTTATGGACAACTCCGTTATGGACAACGAATTTGTGCCCGATGAGTTCTTCTGGGAGATCATCACCAACTGCTGCAGTGACAAATACTTGAGATCCCTGACCAACAATTGTGGCGAGCCGTTGGCGGCGCCGGGCATCAAGTTCAGCAAAAACGTCGTCAAGAATAAGAATCGGTTCGCCGTCGTCGGCCCAATTTCCAGATGAATCGTCACGCAAGACTTGCCACGAGGCAAGTCTTAACGCGAGCGCATAGGACCATGATTCACCATGCGAAGCGAAACCTTTAGCAGGCAACGTTCCCAGTGATAGTGCGAGGTCATCTCGGTGTGGTCCAACAAGATTGACGCCGCGCTCAATTTCTTGATCGCGCCACTCATCCATCGCAGCTAGCAGACGTTGCTCAGTTGCTGCTTCATCTTGTAAATCGATTTCGTGAGTAGCTATATCTGTGGCGAGTTGTCCGGTGTCATCACTTTCGAGCGCAGTGATGGCTGGGAGTTGCCAACCAGTTCGTTCGTCGACGTTGGCAACATAATCGATTCGCGCTACGCCCTTTCCACCAGAGACTTCGTGATAATAGGATTCGACGTGGGGCCGCAACGCAGCGATGATACGTGCGCGTTCTGCGATGATACGTGCACCAAGTTGGGCCAACTGTTGGTTGAAAATAATGAGGGTGGTGTCATCGACGATTCCGGTTCGACGACGAGTTTTCCACAACGTCTTTAAGAGTGCGGCACGTTGTTTGGCAACTTTGGCATAATCAGCTTTTATTTGTGCCATACGTGGACGTAGCTGAATCATGATCTCGTCAAGGAATCGACGACGAGCGGCTGGATCTCCTTTGATGAGGTCAAGATCTTCGGGCGCGAACATGACTGTTCGTACGATTCCCAGGACGTCGGTTGGTTTGGCGTTGCCTCGGTTAATGCGTGCCCGGTTGGCTCTGCCGGCCAATATTTCGATTTCCACAGTGGTTGGTGATTGGCCGTGCATAACTTTGGCGCGCACAACTGCCGCGGATGCTCCTTGCCGAACCAAACTGGTATCGCCATTGACTCGATGTGAGGAAAAAGTTGCTAAATAGCCAATAGCTTCAACCAGATTGGTTTTTCCTTGCCCGTTTTCACCGATGAATACGGTCACTCCGGGGTTGAAGGAAATAACAACGTCGCGATAAGAACGAAAATCGTTTAACGCGAGGTCGGAGATATACACGGCGCTTAGTTATTACCAAACGTGCGAACCGGCATGAGTAAAAGGCGGAATTCTTCATCAGATTCGCCGTCTTTTTCAGCCGTCATGACTGCTGGTTTCGTTGGATGGGTAACTGATAGCCGGACCTTTTCGCCGTTCATGACGGCAAATCCTTCTTGAAGGAAGATCGGGTTGAACGCCATCTTGAGATCTTCTCCCACAACTTCTGCCGCGAGTGCTTCGGAAGCTTGGGCTTGATCGCCTTGGCCTGCTTCGATGGTCACTTCGCCTTCGGTAAATGAAAGCCGCACGGCAGCATTTTTTTCGACGACGAGGCGTGAGCGTTTAATTGCATCAAGCATATCGACTCGGTTCATCACCATATATCCGGCTGTTTCAGATGGGAAAAGGGAAAGAACTTGTGGATATTCGCCGTCGATAAGTTGGACGGTGTTTTGTTTTCCACCAGCAGCAAATCCAATAAGTGAATCAGAGAGGGAAATTTCGATTGGCCCTGCTGATCCGAGTGCTTTGGCGATGTCTAAAAGGCGTGAGGCGCGAACTAAAATTCGCTTCGACATCGTGGTGTCTTGCGGAGCCCACGATAGTTCTCGCACAGCTAGGCGGTAGCGATCAGTTGCCATAAGAGCAATGGAATCGCCGTTGATTTCCAGACATACGGAGACAAGTAGTGGCAAAGTATCATCATTTGAGGCAGCGATGGAGACTTGGCTGATAGCTTCGAGCCACTGAGAACCGTCAACAGTACCAACAACTGGTGGCATATCTGTGCTGTCTGCGTAATCTTCACTAGCCATGGTTTTCATTGAGAAATGCGAAGATCCACATTCAATCTCAAGCTTTGTTCCATCTAGCGTTAGTTCGATTGGTTTACGTGGCAAAGCCCGGCAAATATCAGCAAGTAGCCGTCCGTTGATTAAGACTTCTCCGGCAGAAAGTACATCTGCTTCAATATCAACATGAGATGAAATATCAGAATCTCGTGAGCCTAGGGACACAATACCGTTTTGTGACGACTGAATTTTCAGACCGGCAAGTACTGGAATTGCTGGCCGATTTGGAATGGTACGTGCAACCCATGTAACAGCTTCTGTGAAGACGTCATGTTCGACGATTATTTTCACCGCAACCTACTTTCCTCATAATTACTACTTATTACTGTACGCGATACTTGCCAAAGCCTGGAATTTAAATGCTATTTTGTGGACAGTTTCTTTTTTTCGATAGTTACTCGCAGTCGGTGGCGGCCCATTGTTGTCATTAACTCTTTAAGTAGTAGTAGTAATAGGCTCTGTGGATACTGTGGATAAGTTGACTATTCGTTGGTAAATAGCTATTTCATACCGTGGATTATTCGTGAATATTCTGCGAGTAAAACATGTGATTATGTGGATGAGACAAAAGAGAGTAGTTTTTATCCACAGATTCACAGGTTTTATCCACAGTTATCCACATGAAAACACACAAGAAGATGTTTTTATGAAGCGTTATCTTTTGAACTTAGATTTTTTCGTGTGTCTTCGGGTGTTTATTAGCTAGGTTCATTTATTCGGTAGCTAACTGTGCGTGGTCTTTCGCTGCGTTTTTAATAATTGTTGTTAATTCTGAGACTTGGGTAAAAATTGTTTGCTTTTCGGCCATCAGTGCTTCAACTTTTCGCACTGCATTCATCACGGTAGTGTGATCGCGCCGGTTAAACTCTTCAGCGATTTTCGGTAGAGAAAGATCAGTGAGCTCTCGACACAAATACATTGCGACGTGGCGAGGCAATGTTAATGTGCGAGTACGAGTTGGGGATTTCAAATCAGCAAGCGGAACTCCGAAATAGTTCGACACTTGGGCCACAATCATTCCAGCTGTCACTTGAATCGAACTGGGATCAGAAATCATATCCTTGAGCTGTGATTCGGCTAGTTCAAGGGTGATCTGTTGCTTTGTCAGATCGGCAAATGCGCGGATTCTGCGTAAGGCACCTTCCATTTCGCGCACATTGCTGGTGATGCGAGATGCAATAAATTCGATAACATCACGTGGAACTTCAAGACCTTCTGCCATGGCTTTTCGGTTCAAGATAGCAATACGCGTTTCGAGGTTGGGCAAATCAATAGCTGCAGTAATTCCTGATTTGAAGCGTGAAATCATCCGATCTTCAAAATCGACAAGAAGGTTAGGAGCCACATCGGAGGTAATCACGATTTGTTTATTGGCGTTAATGAGCGCGTTGAAGGTGTGGAAAAACTCTTCAAGTGTTCGGGAACGATCACGTCCCGATAGGAATTGAATATCGTCAATGAGAAGCACATCAACAGTGCGAAATTGATCTTTAAAGTTATGCATTTGACCATTGGCCAAGGCGTTAATAAAAGCGTTGGTAAATTCTTCAGCTGAAACGTAGAGAATCTTTTTCGTGGGGAACATTTCTTGGACTGAATTGCCAATAGAGTGCAGAAGGTGGGTTTTCCCCATTCCAGAATCTGAATAGAGGAAAAGTGGATTATATGTGGAGCCAGGTAATTCCGAGACGGCAAGCGCAGTGGCGTGTGCAAAACGGTTTGATTCTCCAGTCACGAATGTTTCGAATGTGTAGCGCGGGTTCAGGCGCGCAGAATCACGGGTTTCTTGGGTTCGTGGATCGAGACGACGTAAAGGAGTTGGCGACGACGGTGTTGCATCGTAGTTCGGAGTAGGGAAAAATTCCGTTGGTTCGGGAGCTGACGGTGGTGTAACTGGTTGGGCTGCAGGGGAAATATCGACAGAAGGCGATTGAGGAACAGAATGTAATATCGGTTCCGGTTGTGTCTTCCGGGGAGCTGTAGACGAGGTCGATGTTGCCATGCCTGATGATTCTGATAAAGCTGGATCAACAGAAATATCAAGTGTGAGTTCCCGGCCAACGATGGCAGACAGTTGTTCCGTTAAAGATTGTGCAACATTCGTGTTAATGAGGTTACGAGTAAATTCAGTAGCGACGCCGATAAGGAATCGATCTTCGACAATTGCAAGTGGAGTAGCTAGGCGAACAAATGCAGTTTGGGATTCAGACAGGCGTCCTTCAGCTCGAGAAAGTTCAATGGCCGCTGTCCAAGCATCCTGTGCAAATGATCCGTCTGACATTGTCTCCCCTTGTGCATAGTTTTCCAAAGATATCCTTTGGTCTGTATCAATCAT